>JBGALR010000032.1:0-80477 GCA_044223735.1 Limisphaerales bacterium
ATCGCGTCTTGTTCGACTCCGGCGAAGCGGAATTGAAGCCGGATGGTTCGGCGGTCTTGCGAAAAGTCGCCGCCGTGCTTGCGCAACATCCGGAATTGAAAATTCATGTCGTCGGACACACCGACAACGTTCCCATCCGGACCGGCGCTCGCAGCCGCTTCCCGAGCAATTGGGAGCTTTCCACCGCGCGGGCAACGGCCGCGGTGAGATTCCTCACCGAAAGCGCAGGCGTGGATCCCAAGCGTCTCGGTGCGGTGGGCTATGGGGAATTTCGTCCGGTCGCTGACAACGCCACCGCCGAGGGCCGTGCGCGCAATCGCCGTATCGCGCTCACCATTCTCGCGGACGAAATGGCAGGCGCCGATACCCCGGCTACTCCAGCCAATCCAGTTGGTCCGACAAAAACTCCCGCTGACAGCACCACAAACGCCACCCCGTCGGCGCCGGAGCCACAGTAGATGAGGAGTCCGATAGGGAAACGGCACCTGCCCCTGCTCTTCCGACAAGATTATTTATTCCACTCCCCCCGCCGCCCTGCTAATTTTGCCCACGCATGACGGCGCAAGAGCGCGACATTTATTACTATTTGAAGGCGCGCCGCCGCGATTATATACCCACCCGGGAAATTTCCCGGCGCACGGGCGGAAAGCGCCGCTTTCGCGCAAATCCTGATTGGGCGCGGCCGGTGCTTGCGTCGATGACCGAGCGCGGCATCCTCGAGCAGGATGAGGAGCGAGGCTTTCGGTTGAAGCCCATTCCTCAAAAAGACATGGCCGGCAAAAAATGGGTATCGCCCATGATCGCAAAAATTCTCAAAGACAGCGGCAAGGGCTTCGACAATGTCATGACCGTTGAGGACGAAGACGAATATTACGACAAGCTTTAGTATCCCCGGGTATCTCCCATGAAATCAATGCACCGAAAATCATACGTCATCCTGTGTTCCCTGCTCCTCGCCTTGCTTTCCCCCGCGACAGAGCCGGCGCCTGCCTTCATGTCCGGCAAGCCGGTGTGGCCCAAAGGGCGCGAGAAGGAGAAAAATCTCACCGTTGGATTCTACACAAATTTCAAAGCGCCGGCCGGCAAACCCGTGCTGCTGCGCGCCACTGGCGCGTCGCTTTACCGCGTGTATGTTAATGGCGCCTACCTCGGCCAGGGCCCGGCGCGCGGACCGCACGGCTATTATCGCGTGGATGAATGGGACCTCACCAGTCGGTTGCAACCCGGAGCCAATACGATCGCGTTCGAAGTAGCCGGTTACAATGTGAACAGCTATTACCTCCTCGACCAACCTTCATTTCTTCAAGCGGAAGTCATCGCTGGAGGAAACGATATCCTCGCATCGACGGAAGGAAAAGGAGCGCCATTTACTCCGGTTATCCTGTCAGACCGCGTGCAAAAGGTTCAGCGCTACAGTTTCCAGCGGCCGTTTTCGGAAGTGTACCGCCTCGCTCCGGGATCCGACAATTGGCGCAAGGATTTCAAACGTCCCGTCAATGACGTGAAGCTGGAGGTGTTTCCGGCCAAATCATTGCTGCCTCGGCGGGTGAATTTTCCCGATTACACGTTGCGCCAGCCCGTGTGGCTGGTGTCGGAAGGCGAACTAAAAACCGGCGTCAAAGTGAAGAAAGTTTGGAAAGATCGTTCGCTGACGGCCATCGGACCGAAGCTGGGCGGCTACCTCGAAAGCGAACTTGCAACCATCCCCTCGATTGAACTTCAGTCGGTGGCGAATGCCACGAACCGGCCCGTTAACAAGCCATGGAATCAGAACGAACCTTTGACGCTGAAGTCGAACACTTGGGGTATCGTGGATTTTGGCGTCAATCTAAGCGGATTCATTGGCGTCAAGGTGACCTGCCGCACGAAGACGCGTTTGCTTCTGACATTTGATGAAATCCTTTCCAAGGATGACGTCGATTTCAAACGGCTGGGCTGCGTAAATATCGTCAGCTACGAATTGCAACCGGGCACTTACGACCTCGAAACCTTTGAACCTTACACATTGCGATATCTCAAGCTGCAGGTGTTGGCTGGCGATTGCGACGTGCGGGACCTCTATCTGCGCGAATTTGTCGGCTCCGGCGTGTCCGAGGCATCCTTTGCTTGCAGCGACGAAAGCCTGAATCGCCTCTTCGCCGCCGGCCGCGAAACCTTTCGTCAGAATGCATTGGATATTTTCATGGATTGTCCGTCGCGCGAACGTGCCGGATGGCTCTGCGACAGTTTCTTCACCGCCCGCACGGCCAAGGAATTGTGCGGCGATACACGCATCGAACGGAACGTTTTCGAAAACTACTCCCTCCCCGCGAAGTTCGCGTTTCTTCCCGAGGGCATGCTGCCGATGTGTTATCCGGCGGATCACAATGATGGCGTCTTCATCCCCAACTGGTCGCTCTGGTTCGTATTGGAATTGCAGGAATACCTCGCACGCAGCGGTGATCGTGCGACCGTGGAGTCGCTGCGTCCCCGCGTGCTGGCCCTGCTGAAATATTTCGCGAAATTTCGCAACGAGGATGGTCTTTTGGAAAAGCTGGAAAACTGGGTGTTCGTGGAATGGTCGGCCGCCAACTCCTTCGTGCAGGACGTGAACTATCCCTCCAACATGCTTTACGCGAAAGCCCTCGACGCAGCCGGCAAAATGTATGATTTACCGGAGTTGGAAAAGGACGCCGAACGCATTCGCGAGACGATCCGCACGCAGTCCTTTGACGGCGAGTTTTTCGTCGACAACGCGAAACGCGTGGACGGCAAACTGCAACTCACCAGCAACCGCACGGAGGTCTGCCAGTATTCCGCCTTTTATTTCGACATCGCAAAACCGGAGACCTACTCGCCCCTCTGGCAGAAGCTCATCAAGGATTTCGGCCCGAAAAGAACGGAAACCAAGGCGTTTCCCGAAGTGCATCCCGCCAACGCTTTCATCGGCAATGTGCTCCGATTGGAAATATTGTCGCGCTACGGCGTCTGCCAGCAACTCCTGGACGAAACCCTCGCCTACGAGCTTTACATGGCTGACCGCACCGGCACGCTCTGGGAAAACGTCGGCGCCAATGCAAGCTGCAATCACGGTTTCGCGTCGCACATCGGCGTGCATGTGCTCTATCGCGATGTGCTCGGCCTGAAGGAGATTGATACGGTGAACAAAACGGTGCAGTTGCGTTTCACTGATTCGCGGCTCGACTGGTGCGAAGGCAGCATCCCCACGCTGGACGGACCAGTGAGCCTCCGCTGGCGCAAAGACGGCAGCAAGCTGGTGTATTCCCTTATCGCGCCCGCCGGTTACAAGGTCGCCTTGGAAAACCGCGGCAGCCTTGAAGCGGTCCGCAAGTAATCTGTCAATAAATCGGTGTGGCCGCCCGGAAAACACCGGGCGGTTTTTCTTTTTGCTTGTCTAATTTTTTTCAGCGCGTACCTAGAAGCCACAACGGTTCCAAATATGAGCGCCATCTTTTTCGGATTCGTGGTCGGGTTCGTTGCCTGGTTTCTCGTGCGTTATCTCGCCGCCGGCTTTTACACGGTGAACCAAAACGAACGCGCAGTGAAAACGAGTTTCGGCCGGGCTGAACGGGTGGGCGATGCCACCATTTCGCAGGATCCCATTTCCGAACAGCTCACTGCCGAGGAAAAGGAGCGTTACAATTATCCGCAAGTTCGTGTGATCGGGCCGGGCGGACCTTATTTCAAATGGCCCTGGGAAAGGGTTTACAAAGTGTCGGTTGCCACCCAGACCATCAACATGGCTCATGATCCCGAAAATCCCTCCGCTAATTTCGGCGGAACCATCCTCGAGGCCGTGACCAAAGACCAGCTAAACACAGGATTGAAGGGGCAAATCCGCTACCGCGTTTCCGAAAAGAATCTGTACGGTTATCTCTTCGGTGTTAAGCAGCCAATCATCCACGTGATGGCTTACTTCATCTCGGTCCTGCGTGAGCGCATCGCCAATTTCGAAGCGCCCGCAGCCAAAACTACGACAGAGTCAAATGCCCATGCGAGTGCAGCAACGGCTGTGACCGGGATTTCAATCAACGATCTCCGTAAAAATCTGCGCGATATCAATGACCACATGGACCGCGAATGCGCCGTGTCGGCCGCGCGTTACGGCATCGTGCTCGATGCCTCGCTCATCACGGGAATTGATCCGCCGCCGGAAGTCGAGTCAGCCCTGGCCGCCATCAACACGGCTTACAATCAGGTTTCCTCGGATATCAGCCTCGCCCAGGCCAGCGCGGACCAGAAGATCGTGCAGTCACGCCGCGCAGTGGAAATAGAAACCCTTAAAGCCCAGGCGGAGGTTCAGCCGTTGGTGGCCCTCGCGGAACAATTGACCGACCTGAAAAAGAGCCGCCCGGGCGCCCTTGATGCCTACGTGCGCAATGTGCGTTTGAAACTATACAGCGAGGCGAAAACCGTGATCGTGGAGGCCGGCCATGATTAATTTTTTCTTTGCCGCTTTCGGCACATTCGTAGGGATGTTCATTTTGATGCCGCTATTTCTTGGTGTCGTGCGCCTCTTCGGGCTGTATACGATCGTCGAGGAACGGCAATGCAAGGTTTACATGCTGTTCGGCAAGGTGGTCGCGGCGATCGACAAGCCCGGCCTGCATATCCTGATTTTTGAAATCGGCATCAAAGCGCCGCTCATCAATTTCCTCGGTCGCTGCCACGTACTGGACCTGCGTGCGGATCAGGTTTACCTCCGCAGCACCCCGGTCAATTCCGAGGAAGGCGCGCCGATGGGAATCAGCATCTGGTACGAAATGGCAATCAGCGATCCCGTGGCCTACCTCTTCAAGAATGCCGACCCGCGCGGTTCACTGGCGGCCAACGTGGGCAATTCCACTGTGCGCTGCCTGAGCAATCTGAAACTGGCCGACACTCTCGAGAACCGCCATGCGATGAGCCAGATCGTTCGCACCGAGGTTTCACCGCATTCGCGAGACTGGGGCTACACCCTCGGTTCGGTTTATATCCGCAAAGTGCATTTTCGTGACGCCGGCATGATCAAGCAGATCGAGGAAAAGGTGGTGAACCGCCTGCGACAGGTCACCTCGGCCATCAAACAGGATGGCACCAACCAGGTGAACATCATCGCCAGCACCGCGGAACAACAGGCGGCCATCGAGTTCGCCAAGGCCGCTGCCATTCGCCCGCAAATTGTCGGTGCCGCCCTGCAGAAAATCTCGCAGGATCCGGATATTTCGCGGGCGTTGTTTGAAACGTTGGAGACGCAAAACATAATCACCGGTGAAGCCTCCATCACCATCATCCCGGGAAATCAAGCGTTGCTCGGGCAATTAATGGCGGCCGCCAAAAGCGAAAAATGAAGTAAAGAGATAGCTAACGGAATAATCGGCAATCGCCTTCGCGAAAGTTTGCGTGAATCCGCGTATCTCCAGGGTTTTTCTACTGGCTTACGTTGTACTTTTGTTTCTTTCATTTTGTCTGCCCTCGACGCCGGGTGACTATTGGTTTTGGTACGGCATCATGGCCGTAGTAACGGTATTTCCAATTCGTGCAGGCTCAAAACGACAGCAAATCCTCGGAATCATATGCCTGCTCGTCGCAATCATCCTGATCATCTGCGATCTGGTCGCAGGCAAAGAGTTCAACGAACGGCGTTTAAAAAACAAACGCCCGGCTGTCAGTGACAGGCCGGGCGTCTGATTGAATTATTGATACGGGGCGATTACTTCGCCGCGTCGGCTTTCTTTTCCTTCTTCGCCTTTTTCTCCTTCTTTTCCTCAGGCTTGGCTTCGGCAGCCGGCGCTTCGGTTTCGGGAGCTGCGCTGGTCGCGATGAAATCCACAAACTCCAGGATCGCCTTTTGCGAGGCATCGCCCTGGCGCTGGTTCAACTTGATGATCCGGGTGTAACCACCGCGGCGGTCCTTCTGGGAAGGAGCGATTTCATCAAACAGGATTTTCACCGCGTCTTCCTGGTGAAGACGGGCAGCGGCGAGGCGGCGGTCGTGCTGGGTGCCGCTCTTGCCGAGAGTCACCATCTTTTCCGCCACGGAACGGGCGGCCTTGGCCTTGGCCAGGGAGGTGGTGACGCGTTTGTGCTCGATCAGACTGCAGACCAGGTTGGCGAGCATCGCATTCCGGTGTTGCCCGGTGCGGCCCAACTTGGCGGTTCGCTTAAGATGACGCATAAGATCTTTTCTGTCGTTTCAACGAAGACGCACTCTTTAGTGCATCGCAGCCGCGGCGGCCGCCGGGTCTTCCTTCGGCGCTTCGAGCATGTCGGATTCGAAACTCATCCCGAGGCTCAGGCCGAGCGTGGAGAGCTTCTCCTTGATTTCGTTGAGGGATTTCTTGCCGAAATTGCGATACTTGAGCATCTCCTGCTCTGTCTTCATGGCGAGCTGCCCAACGGTGGTGATGTTCGCATTGTTGAGGCAGTTGGCGGCGCGAACGCTGAGCTCGATTTCGTTGACGCTCATGTTCAGCAGCTTCTTCTGCTTGGTCTTTTCCTCGTCCTGCTTGTCGACGACCTCTTCGAACTCCACGGCGTTCTTGTCGTAGCCGACAAACACGTCGAGGTGATGCTGGAGGATGGCCGAAGCCTGGGTCAGTGCGTCGTCGGGTGTGATGCGGCCGTCGGTCCACACTTCGAGGAGCAAACGGTCGTAGTCGGTGCGCTGGCCGACGCGCGCGTTTTCCACGGCGTAGCGGACGCGGGTGACGGGAGAAAAGAGCGAGTCAATGGCGATAACGCCGATGGCCTGGTTGGGCTTCTTGTTTTCGTCGCCCGGCATGAAACCACGGCCGACCTTGACCTCAAGTTCCATCTCGAACTTCTTTTTCTTGTCGAGCGTGCAGATGTGCTGGGCCGGGTTCACCAACTCAACGTTCTGGTTGAGCTGAATGTCCGCTGCGGTCACATCGCCCTCTTTATTGGCCGAGAGCAGCAAGGTTTGCGGCTCGCGCGAATGCGCCTTCAGCAGGACCTTCTTAAGATTCAGAACGATGTCAGTGACATCTTCCACCACGCCTTCGACAGTGGCGAACTCATGCATCGCGCCGTCCACCTTGATGGAGGTGATGGCTGCGCCTTCCAGCGAGGAAAGCAGCACGCGACGAAGGGAGTTGCCAACGGTGTGGCCGTAACCCGTTTCAAAGGGTTCGGCGATGAATTTGGCGTAGGTTTCAGTGGCGGTTGACTCTTCCTTGGTCAACCGTTTGGGCATTTCGAAACGTCCGAGACGAACTGGCATGGATTTATCCTTTCAACAATTTTAAGCTGACCTCACCGGCGGTATTCCCGCCTGCCGGCGAAGCCCGTATAATTGTCTTTCTGGTTTATGGATTAGCGGGAATAAAATTCGACGACCGCCTGCTCATTGGCAATGGGCTGGATCTCATCGCGGGTCGGGATGCGCATCACGACGCCCTTGAGGCCTTCCTTGTCGAGCGACATCCAATCGGGCACCGCGCGGCTAGTGGCGGACTCAAGATTCTTGGTCGCGAGCTGACGGGCAGCATTGGAGTTTTTGATTTCCACCACGTCGTTCACCTTGAGGGCAAACGAGGGGATATCAACCTTGCGGGCGTTCACGCGCACATGGCCATGGGCCACGAGCTGGCGCGCCGCAGCGCGGGTGTTGGCGAAACCAAGGTGATAGACCACGTTGTCCAGGCGCAGTTCGAGAATCTGTAGCATCTGCTCGCCGGTAACACCGCGGCGGCGCAACGCCTTTTCATAGACGCCACGAAACTGCTTCTCCATCAAGCCGTAGTAATAGCGCAGCTTTTGCTTTTCGATCAGGCCGAGACCGTAATCGGTGTGCTTGCGGCGGGACTTGGGGCCGTGAACGCCGGGACCGTAGGCGCGCCGTTCCAAATACTTGGACGGGCCGAAAATCGGAACACCGAAACGGCGGCTGATGCGAACGCGAGGACCTGTATAACGAGCCATGGTAAAATTAAGTTAAGAGTTGGAAATTAGACGCGGCGCTTCTTGCGGGGACGGCAGCCGTTGTGCGGAATCGGCGTCACATCCTTGATGGTGGTGATTTCCAAACCGATCGCCTGGAAGGCGCGGATGGCAGATTCACGACCGGAGCCGGGACCTTTGACGCGAACTTCAACCTCGCGCATGCCGTGGGACATCGCCTGGCGGGCGGCGTCCTGCGCAACCTGTTGCGCGGCGTAAGCCGTGCTCTTGCGGGAGCCTTTGAATCCCACGCGGCCGGCGCTGGACCAGCCGATCACGTGACCCTGCATGTCTGTGATGCTGACGAGCGTGTTGTTGAAAGTCGCCAGAATGTTGGCGATGCCGCTGACGATGTTTTTGGCACCCTTGGCCTTGACGATCTTTTTGCCGGCCATCTCGTCGGCGAGCAACTCAGCAGCAGTAGGAGCGGCAACCGCGCCGGCCACGAGACCCTCGGTGGGTTTCGCTTCCGCAGCGGGAGCGGCGCCTTCAGCGGCCGGAGCCGCGGCTTGCTTGGGCGCTTTGGCGGGTTTGGCAGCCTGTTCAGCAGCCTCGGGTTTAGCGTCCGCCTTGCCCTCTTTTTTGGGCGCCGGTTTCTTTTTAATTTCGTCAGCCATGTCTAGTCAAAAGTTAAGGTTAAAAAATCGTCAAATTAGTGGATGCCGGCCTTGGCGGTTGGGCTGCGCACCACGCCGACCGTCTTGCGCGGACCCTTGCGGGTGCGGGCGTTGGTCTGGGTGCGCTGGCCGCGCACCGGCAATCCGCGCAGATGGCGGACGCCGCGGTAACACTTGATGCCCTGCAGGCGCTTCAAATTCATGCCGATCTCGCGGCGCAGATCGCCCTCGATGACATACTTGGCGTCCTGGATGGCGTGAACGATTTGGGAGAGCTGCTGCTCGGTCAAATCCTTCGCGCGAATGCTCGGATCGATCTTGGCATTTTCCAGGATGATCTTCGCGTTGCTGGGACCAATGCCGTAGATGTAGCGCAAGGCGATGTCAATGCGCTTGTTCGGCGGGACTTCAACACCAATGATACGAGCCATATTTCTTTAAATGAATTTGAAAAATTAAATGTTCGTCGTGACGGCCTAGCCCTGCCGCTGCTTGTGGCGGGCGTTGGTGCAAATCACACGAATCACACCTTTGCGACGAATGATTTTGCAATTCTCACAAAGCTTCTTAACAGATGCGCGCACTTTCATATTTTCCTAAATCGTTTTTCTTTCAATAATCCGACCTGCCGACAGGTCGCAGGGCGAGAGTTCCAAACGAACCCTGTCGCCAATCGCCAGTTGGGCGAAACTCAATCGGGCCTTGCCGCCCACAAACGCCAAAAGCCGGTGGCCGTTGCCCAGTTCCACGCGATACCGCTGGTTCGCCAGAACCTGCACTACGGCACCTTCAGCTTCGATGGCACCTTCGCGGGCCATGTCAAAATCTCCGGTTCCGATTCGGTGATCAGCACCGTATGCTCAAAATGAGCGGATAGTGAACCATCCAGAGTGACAACTGTCCAGTCATCATTCAAGATTTTTACTTCGGGCCGGCCCGCGTTCACCATCGGTTCGATCGCGATTGTCATGCCCGGCCGCAGCTTCGGGGAGGACTTGCCATCCACGAAATTCGGAATTTGCGGCTCTTCGTGCATCGTCCGTCCGACCCCATGGCCGACAAATTCCCGAACCACGCTAAAACCGTTGCTTTCCACGTAACTCTGCACCGCTCGCGAGATATCCGCGACACGATTCCCCGGCAACGCCTGTGCGATGCCTTCATGCAGCGACTTTTCCGTAACGTCCATCAGCTTCTGAGCGAGGACGCCGCAGCCACCCACCGCCACCGTTCGGGCCGTATCACCGATAAAGCCGTTATATACGACTCCGACATCAAGGCTGACGATGTCGCCAAAATTCAATTGCCGACTTCCGGCCAAACCGTGAACGACCTGCTCGTTTACCGAGATGCACAGGTAGCACGGGTACTTCCGATAGCCCAAAAACGCGCTCTTTGCGCCGTAGTGTTTGATGCGTGAGGCACCAAACTCATCCACTTCCCTCGTCGTCAGGCCCGGCCGAATGAATGCGGCCACTTCGTCCAACACTGTTCCGGCCACCGCACATGCGGGCCGCATCGCCTCTAAGTCCCGCTCGCTCTTTAAAATAATCATCTGACCATGTGCCAATCGCCGAATCCATAACGGGACTGGCATCAGCCAATGTGCACCACCCGTCAAGGGCTGGCGCGGAAACTCTAGAACCGGCCCTTCAAGCGTCCCTTTTTCAGGAAGCCATCGTAGTGCCGCATGAGCAGGTGGGTTTCCATCTGTCGCATGGTATCCAACATGACACCGACCAGGATCAGCATGCTCGTACCACCGAAGAAAGTCGCCACCGAGTAATCGATGCCCATCTCGCGATACAGAATGATGGGGATGACCGCGATCACCGTCAGGAACACCGCGCCCGCGAGGGTGATGCGGCTCATGGCATTATGCAGGTAATCACTCGTCGCCACACCAGGACGCACACCCGGAATATAGCCACCGTTTTTCTTCAAATCATCGGCGATTTGCAATTCGTTGAACTGTGTGGCCACCCAAAAATAGGAAAAAAACAGAATCATCAACGCGTAGAGCGTGATATAAAGGAACGCCCCCTCGGTCAACGCCCGCGCAATCTGTGTGAAGAACGGCACGCTAAAGCTCTGGCCAAGGAAGAGGAAAATCTTTTGCGGGAACATCAAGATCGCTTGCGCGAAGATGATCGGCATAACGCCCGAATAGTTCACCTTCAACGGGAGGAACGAGGTGCCACCAGAAAAAACCTTTCGGCCAACCGCGCGTTGGGCGTATTGCACCGGGACTTTTCGCTGCGCCTGTGTAATCGCAATCACCCCGGCGATAACGCCCGCGAGCAAGAGGATCAAGGCGATGGCGTGACCGAGGTTGAAACGCGCTTCGTAACCAGCCCCGCCAAAAAACATGTCTTTCAAAGTCACCGCCGCCTGGGGCAAACGCGCCAGGATGCCGATGGTGATGACAAGCGACACACCGTTACCGATGCCGCGTTCAGTGATCTGCTCACCCATCCACATCAGCAACATTGTGCCCGTGGTCAACATGAGCGTCGTCTGCAACCGATAAAACCAAATGTGCTCGGGACTATACAGGACTAGCGGCCCAAGATTCCAACCTTGAAACAGCTTACCCGGATTTTCCCAGCCGATTGCCATCACCAAACCTTGGCCGAGGCAAAGCAATACGGTCAGATACCGGCCGTATTGGATAATGTTTTTGCGGCCGCCCTCTTCACGCGCCATTTTGCTCAGGCTCGGAATGACCGCCGTCAGCAACTGAATAATGATTGTCGCGCTGATGTAGGGCATGATGCCCAGGGCACCGATTGCGCAGTGCTCCAAAGCACCGCCGGTGAACAAGCTCATCATGCCGAGCACGGAAGCTCCACCGGCCGCACCCGCTTTGCTGGAGAAATAATCCGCCAGCACCTGGCCGTTGAGACCAGGGACGCGCACCACGGCTTCGAGGCGGCAAACCGCCAGCACCAACAGAGTGAACAAAATCCGGGACTTAAGTTCCGGAATCTTAAAGCAATTGGTGAAAGTATTGGCGATCGCGGCGAGCATATTTCCAGGTCGTTCCCTTGGGGTCAGTCCCTCTTACTTCTTCTTGGCAGCTTCCGCCTTCGCCCTGTTGGACGGTTCCGGCAACGGCTTGCTGATGAGATCGCACGTGCCGCCCTTGGCTTCAATCTTCGCCTTCGCCGACGCGCTGAACGCGTGAGCGCTCACCGTAAGCTTGCGGCTCAGTTCCCCGGTGCCGAGGATTTTGATGCCGTGATAGCTACCATTCGCCAGACCCGCGCCCTTCAGTGCCTTTTCGTCAACCTTCGCGCCCTCGTCGAATTGATTCAAAGAGTCGAGATTCACCGCCAGATAGCGGGTGGTGTGACGGGCGTTATTGAAACCGCGCTTGGGAATACGGCGAATAAGCGGCATCTGGCCGCCTTCAAAACCGATGCGGATCGAGCTGCCGGAACGGGCCGTCTGGCCCTTGCCACCGCGGCCGCTGGTCTTGCCGTGACCGCTGGATTCACCCTGGCCAAGACGCTTGCGACGGTGCTTGGCTCCCGGACGTGGCTTAAGATCGTGTAATCGCATAAAAAATTATACCGGGGAGAGTTCAGGCGCTTTCGGCGCTTCGGACTTCTTAATTTGCAAGCCACGTCCGCGAAAGATGTCTTCGCGCAAACGGAGGCTGAGCAGCGCCTGGAGGGTGGCCTTGACCACATTCGCAGCGTTTTTGGAACCGAGCGACTTGCTAAGAATATCTTTGACGCCAGCCAGTTCCAAAACGGCACGGACAGTCTTGCCAGCGATGATGCCGGTACCGGGAGAGGCGGGACGCAACAACACACGGGCACCGCAATAATGGGAAAATACTTCGTGCGGGATGGTCGGGCCCACAAGGGAGACGCCCACCATCTGGGTGCGGGCCATTTCACCGCCCTTGCGGATCGCGTCAGCGACTTCGCCGGCCTTGCCGAGGCCAATGCCCACGCGGCCGTGCTTATCGCCCACGACCACCAACGCGCTGAAGTTAAACCGGCGGCCGCCTTTAACGACCTTGGCTGAACGGTTGATAAACACGACCTTCTCAGTCAGTTCCTTGCCGGTCTTCTCGTCGAAAGTCACCTCGGGCTCGGACCGGCGCCGTGAGCGGTTGGGGCCGCGTTGCGGGCGCGAATCACCGCCGCCGCTGCCGCTGCCACCGGCCTCAATTTTGTTCGGTTCCGCTGGAGGAGTAGGAGTATTCGTTTCCATTTAATCTTTAAAATTTCAGACCCGCCTCACGCGCCGCCTCGGCCAGGGCTTTCACCTTACCGTGATAACGCGAACTGCCGCGGTCGAAAACAACTTGTTTGATGCCTTTGTCGATGGCCGCCTGGGCCGCGAGGGTCCCGAGCGATTTGGCGCTGGCAGCGTTCGCCGCTAGCTTGTCCCGGTCGGGCGTGGACTTGCTGGCCGTAGAGGCCGAGGCCAGAGTCACTCCGGTCGAGTCGTCGATAAACTGGATGTGGATGTTTTTGTTGGTGAAACAAACGCTCATCCGCGGACGTTCCTTCGTGCCACTGATCTTGCTGCGCACGCGCCAGCGTCGGCTGACAGCCAATTTGTGTTTCTTTTCGGTTCTCATCGTTGAAATTTCCAGTGAGGGTTAAAACCCACGGGTTATTGGACGGTCTTGCCTTCCTTGCGGAGGACGCGTTCATCCGAGTAACGCACGCCCTTGCCCTTGTAAGGTTCCGGCGGATAAAAGCTGCGCAATTCCGCGGCGACCTGGCCGACGGCCTGCCGATCGGGGCCTTCGATGGTCAACTTGGTGTTTTCTTCCACCGTAACTTTGACCTGTGCGGGAATCGTGTAAACAATCGGATGCGAATAGCCGAGAACCATCGTCACCGTGCTGCCTTGAACGGCGGCCTTGAAACCGACGCCCTGGATTTCCAGCTTCTTGACGAAGCCTTCGCTCACGCCGCGAACCATGTTGTTCACGAGCGCACGGCTGAGTCCATGCAACGCCTTGGATTCCGCATCGTCCCCATCACGGCCCAACACCACTTTGCCGTCCTCCACCTTGAGATCGGTGCGCTTGGGCAACAGCCAATTGAGCTTGCCTTTGGGGCCCTCGACTAAGACCTGCTGACCCTTGAGTTCGACCTTCACCTTGGCCGGAATGGTGATCGGTTGTTTTCCAATTCGTGACATGATTGCTAAAGCGTTAAAGGTTAAAATGTATGCGGGCCGCTTACCAGACGTAACAAAGCAGTTCTCCGCCGATGTTGCGCTTCCGCGCTTCGTTGTCCGAGAGCAAACCCTCGGAGGTGGACACTACCGCCACACCAAGTCCACCGCGCACGCGCGGAATTTCGGTTGCTGCCACATACCGGCGCAGTCCAGGCGTGCTAACGCGGCGCAATCCTTCGATGACGCCCTTCTTGCCCTGGTACTTGAGCTTGAGCGTGAGCTTCTTCGGCAATTTGCCTTCCACGGAAAAGTCGGCTATATAGCCTTCCTTTTTCAGGATGCCCGCGATGCTCTCCTTGATGCGGGAGTGCGGGATCTCAACCACGGGCAGCAACGCCATGCTCGCGTTGCGGGTGCGGGCCAACATGTCGGAAATTGGGTCGTTCATAGAATTACCAGCTGGCTTTGGTGACACCCGGGATCAAACCGTTCAGCGCGCCTTCGCGGAAGGTCAGACGGGAACAGGCGAACTTGCGCAGATAACCATGGCGGCGGCCGCTCATCGAGCAGCGATTCACGACGCGGGTCGGGCTGGCGTTGCGCGGCAGCTTCGACAGGCCGGCATAGTCACGCTTCGCCTTGAGCTCGGCGCGCAGGGCGGCGTACTTTTTGACGGTCTCGGACTTCTTTTTGTTCCGTTCGATCCAGGATTTCTTGGCCATAAAAAAACAGTTTCTAGATTCAGAATCTCAAGCCGCCTTCGCCGCTTTCGGCTCCGCCGATTTGCTCTCGGCGAACGGCATTCCCATCATCTTCAGGAATTCCAACGCTTCCTCATTCGTATTGGCGCTGGTGACGATGGTGATATCCATGCCCTGCTGGCGCTTGATCTTGTCCAGTTCGATTTCCGGAAAAATCGTCTGGTCGGATACGCCGAGGGAATAATTGCCACGACCGTCAAACGAACGGGGCGACAACCCGCGGAAATCACGGATCCGGGGCAGTGCTGTGGCGACAAGCCGGTCGAAAAATTCATACATCGCATCCCGGCGCAGCGTCACCCGGCAGCCGATCGGCATGTTTTCCCGCAGCTTGAAGCTCGCGATGCTGTGGCGGGACCGGCTGATCGCGGGCTTGCGGCCCGTGATCATCATCAGGTCCTTGGCCGCGTCATCAATCGCACCCTTTTCGAGCGAAGCGCTGACACCCATGTTCACGACAATCTTTTCCATCCGGGGAATCTGATGGACGTTGGTGTACTTGCGCTTTTCCTTCAGCGCGGGCACCACTTCGTTGACGTACTTTTCGTAAATTCTGGCTTTCATTCGCTATTCGAGATCTGGTTTATCAGGCCTTGGCCGGAGCCGCACCACGCTTCGAGGAGCGGGCATCAAAGTCCTCGGCCTTCATGATGTTCGAGATATGAAGCTCGCCTTCACGCTCGATGATCTGGCCCTGCGGATATTGCTGGCTCTTGCGCATGTGCCGCTTGATCATGCGCGCACCTTCCACAATCACCCGCTCTTTTTTCGCGTTGACGCTGATGATCTTGCCGCGTTTGCCCTTTTCGGACCCGGCGATTACCACCGCTTCGTCACCCTTTTTAACATGAAATCTGCGCATGTGCTTTTCCTTATCGCTGCTGCTCCTCAGATGACCTCGGGGGCCAGGGAGACAATCTTCATAAACTTCTTGTCGCGCAACTCACGCGCCACCGGACCAAAAATACGGGTGCCGCGGGGATTGAGTTCCTTGTCAATCAAGACGATCGCGTTGCTGTCGAAACGGAGATAGGAGCCGTCATTGCGGCGAATCACCTGCCGGGTGCGAACCACGACGGCGTCCACAACCTCGCCTTTTTTCACCGTGCCATCTGGAGCGGCTTCCTTGATATGAGCCTTGATGATATCACCCACACGGGCATAGCGCTGGTTGCGTCCGAGCACGCCAATAGCCGCAGCGCGCTTGGCGCCGGTATTGTCAGCCACGTCGAGAATCGATCTTACTTGTAACATATTTTTCTAAATGTGTGACTGGTTATCGGCCTGGTCCGCTCAAACCGCCACCGGGGTGACACCCGAACTCTTTTCAACCACTTCCAACAGGCGCCAGCGCTTGGTCTTGGACAGCGGACGGGTTTCCTCGATGCGAACGCGGTCGCCCACCTTGGCTTCGCTCTTCTCGTCATGCGCGTAGAGCTTCTTGTAGCCCGTGATCACCTTCTTGAACGTCGGGTGCGGGAAACGGCGTTCCACACGGACGATGATGGTCTTGGTCATCTTGTTGGAGATGACCTCGCCAACGCGTTGCTTGCGCTTGCCGCGGGCGGAGGAACCTTCGGTTCCGGTAGTGGTCGCTGTAGTGGAGTTCGTATCAGCCATAACAAATCGTCAAAAGGATTAAGCCGCTTTCTTGCGCAACTGGGTGATGCGGGTTTC
This sequence comes from Limisphaerales bacterium, assembly GCA_044223735.1. Classification (GTDB taxonomy): domain Bacteria; phylum Verrucomicrobiota; class Verrucomicrobiia; order Limisphaerales; family UBA8199; genus JBGALR01. The sequence continues at coordinate 16,148 of JBGALR010000032.1, forward strand.
GATCCGCGCGATGTCCCGGCGCAGCGTGCGCAAGCGGGCGGGTTTTTCGAGCTGCGCGCTGGCCTGCTGCCGGCGCAGGGTGAAAATCTCCTGGCGCCAGTTCTGGGCTTCGGCGGTCAATTCCGCCAGCGTCTTTTCCTGGATTTCTTTACGTTGCGTCTTCTTCATAACCAAAATTATCAGCGCGTCAGTGCTTCCCGCATTAACCCACACGATGGCGGGAAATGAACTTCGTCTTGATGGGCAGTTTGGTCGCCGCCAAACGCAGCGATTCACGGGCAACCGCCTCGGTCACACCGTCCACTTCGAACAAGACGTTCGCCGGACGGATCACCGCGACCCAGGATTCCAGCGGGCCCTTGCCCTTGCCCATTCGCGTTTCCAACGGCTTCTTCGTGTAGGATTTCTGCGGGAAAACCCGGATCCACATCTTGCCGTGGCGCTTCATATTACGGGCGATGGCGACGCGCGCAGCTTCGATCTGCTTGGTATCGAGCCAGCAACGGTCGAGGGCCATCAATCCGTATTCGCCGAACGCAACCGTCTGGCCGCGCGTCGCGAGGCCCGCGCGATTGCCGCGGTGCATCTTACGGTACTTCACTCTATCCGGTATCAATGGCATATCAGAATCCTTCTATCGCAAATCAAAAATTAGTTCGTTATCGGCGCCGGCTGGGGCTGGGCTTTTTCAACCTTCATATCGCCCTTGCAGATCCAGCATTTGACACCCAGCTTGCCGTAAACGGTCAACGCCTCGGCAAATCCGTATTCAATGTTCGCGCGCAGCGTATGCAACGGAACGCGACCCCAGTGATACTGCTCCACGCGGGCCAGTTCCGCGCCACCCAGACGGCCGGCGCAGCGGATCTTGATGCCTTCCGCACCAAAATCCTTGGCGGTTTGCAACGCCTTCTTCATCGCGCGGCGGAACGACACCCGGCGCTCCAGTTGCAACGCAACGTTTTCCGCCACGAGCTGGGCGTCGATTTCGGGAGATTTGATCTCCACGATGTCGACATAAATTTCCTTGCCGGTCATCTTGCTCAGCTCTTCCTTGAGCTTGTCGATTTCCGCGCCTTTGCGGCCAATGACGATGCCTGGACGGGCGGTCAAAATCGTGATCCGGCAGCGGCTCGCGGCACGCTCGATCAAAATCTGCGGGACGGACGCGGTTTCAAGCTTCTTCTTCAGCAGCTCGCGGATCTTGCGGTCTTCGGTCAATAATTTGCCGAAGTCCTTCTTGCCCGCGTACCACTTCGACCGCCAGTCGCGGGTGACCGCGATGCGCAGGCCGATCGGATTAGTTTTTTGTCCCATATCTCAAAAACGGCTGTTCGTATTACTCGTCGGTTAAAACAATCTTGATGTGGCAGTTGCGCTTCAGGATCGGACCCGCCGAACCGCGCGCCTTGGGCGTGAAACGGCGCAACGTCGAGGCTGTCTGTGCGACCGCTTCCTTGATGACCAGGCGATCCGTCTTCATGCCTTTGTATTCCGCCTTGTGTTCCTTCAGGTCCGCGGCATTGGCGATGGCGGACTTCAAGGTCTTGGCCACGAAGCGCGCGCCCTTGCGCGGCACCACGGCGAGAACCGCCTGCGCGTGCTCGGCCGGCAGCCCCTGGATTTGACGCACGACCTCGCGCATCTTCTGCGCGGACATGCGGATATTTTTGGTGATCGCGAAAACTTCCATAATTCTACTTCGCCTCCGCCTTGGCCGTATGAGCGCCGTGTTTCTTGAAGGTGCGTGTGAGCGAGAATTCACCCAAACGATGTCCAACCATGTTTTCCGTGACAAACACGGGCTGGAAAATCTTGCCGTTATGAACGTTAAACGTCAGGCCGACAAAGTCGGGCGTGATCATCGAGCGACGCGACCAAGTCTTGATCGGTGACTTCGATTTCGTTTCCTTCGCCTTGACGATCTTGTCCATCAAGTGGCCGTCAATGAACGGGCCTTTTTTAATTGAGCGTCCCATAGGTCAGATTACTTGCGTTTCATCGGCCGACCGTCGCGGCGGACGAGAATAAAGCGGTTGGAGTATTTCTTCTTAACGCGGGTACGATAACCCTTCGCGAGCAAGCCCCACGGCGAAGTGAGCTGCTGCCAGCCACCGCCCGACTTGGATTTACCGGCACCGCCACCGTTCGGATGGTCAACCGGGTTGCGCGTCACACCGCGGTTGATGCCGCGGATGCCGCGATGGCGCGAGCGGCCGGCTTTGCCGAGGATCACGTTTTCGTGCTCGGTGTTGCCGACCTGGCCGATCGTAGCGTAGCAGTTTTCATTGACGCGGCGAATTTCGCCTGACGGCAAACGAATCTGCGCATAGCCCTCGTCGCGGGACATCAGGGTCGCCGCGCCGCCGGCGCTGCGTACCATCTGGGCGCCGTGGCCGGGGGTAATTTCGATGTTGTGAATGGGAAGGCCGACCGGGACGATGCGCAGCGGGAGGCTGTTGCCCACTTCCGCCGTGGCCGTTGGGCCGCTTTGCAGCTTCGTGCCGACCTGCAAGCCCACGGGCGCGATGATGTAAGCCTTCTCGCCGTCCTTGTATTCCAGCAAGGCCAGACGCGCGGAGCGGCCGGGATCGTATTCGATCGCCGTGACTGTCGCTTCGATGCCGTGCTTGGCACGCTTGAAATCAACCAGCCGGATCTTCTGTTTATGGCCGCCGCCGATACCGCGCGCCGTGACACGACCATAATGGTTGCGCCCGCCACTTTTCTTGCGGATTTCGACCAGGCTCTTTTCAGGCTTGGACTTCGTAATGTCGCTATAGTCCGAATACGAGATATAACGCGTAGACGGTGTTAGCGGTCTAAATGTCTGTACTGGCATAAATCAATAACGTTTACCAAGTCAGCTTGCTTGGAGTGCGGAGCCATTAATCCTGCCCCCAGTCGGGTGGTCAGTTATCGGTTCCGCAGGTTATGCTGTCCGTCCCTTTTCAGGCCAAACGGAGCGCGGAATATATCAAAGGGAAGAACGTGTGCAACAAATATTTCAAAATATTTTCGAGCCGAGGTGCTTTTCCGCCCGAACCTCTGACTTCACGCGGGATTTCAAAGTTTGCCCCTTCAATCAATTAAGCGCCTCTGCCCCCCATTTTCCTACAGTTCATCCTGTCAATCCGGCGTTAACACTTATCTTTGGGACACATTTCATCGCACCATTCTTGAATCTTTTTCCTGATGGCATCGCGCACCTCCCGTGTCTGGACGAGCACAGTGTCGCGCGAACCGCGAAAAGCGGATGGGGCCGGAAAGCCCCAGCGCATTCTGGCGCCGCCACCCGGCAAGACGGAACAGCGATCAGCGCTCGGGTCATCACATGCAGCGATCACATGCAAAAAAGCCGCTACCAAACGGAGCGCTCCAGAAATCGCTTTAGTTCTTTTGCCAGAAATATCCAGACCAATCTCACGCATCACTTCTACCACTGTCGGGTTGAGGCTACCCGGTCCAGGTCAGCGCTATGGGCCTCGAAGGTTTCGCCACACAAATGATTAAGCAACGCGCCTCAGCCATCTGGCTGCGGGCAATGCTGTGGATGCAAACGAAAAGCACTTTCCTTTTTGTATCGGGCTTGGCACGCATGCGAATGACCCCATTCAGGAGCAACAATCGGTGCCACAGCAATCAACGCCCGACTTGTGCGCCTGCACCTCCAGACTTGTAATGTAATCCGACGGCTCTGTACCAGCAGGCAGATTCGCAACGATCTTTTGATATAACGGATCCTCAAAACTGGTCATTGCTTCGACGTACACGGGTTTGGATTTTAGCACGATCTCGACTAGTCCCGCTTCGCGCGCCATCCGTTCGGTTTCACTCACCAGCGTCGCGCCCGCAACACAACCCACCAAGGCTTCAACGAGCTTCAGCACGTCCGCCGGGAGAGGCTTGCGCAAAGCCATGTCCGATACGGCCACCCGCCCTCCCGGTTTGAGCACGCGCGCAATTTCGCGCCATACCTGCGCCTTATCCGGAGAGAGATTGATGACACAATTCGAAATTACAACATCCACGCTGGCGTCCGCGACGGGCAGATGCTCAATTTCGCCGAGGCGAAACTCCACATTATCCAGTCCGGTTTGCGTAGAATACCCCGTTTGATTACGGCGCGCCTTGACCAGCATGTCCGCGGTCATGTCAACGCCAATCACCCGCCCGGTTGCTCCGACCTTGCGCCCGGCAATGAACACATCGAAGCCACCACCGCTCCCGAGATCGAGAACCACCTCCCCTGCCCTTAGCGCTGCGAGGGCCGCCGGATTGCCGCATGAGAGTCCCATGTTCGCACCTTCGGGCAACGCTTGAAGTTCTTCCAGCGAATATCCCAGTTTCTCGGCCAGCTTGTTTCCCTGCTCGGTGGAGGACCCGCAACACGAAACACCGCGTTTTTGCGGATTAGCCGAGGTGTCTTGGGCGATCTTTGCATACCCATGGCGTACCAGGTCGCGCACGTCCGCAACATTCGTTGTCAATTTGGAGTCTTTCATAAATAAATCAATCGCAGCAGCCTTTTCGATCTTCCGCCTTTCCCGCTTGTTCAAGCCACGCAAGGTCACCGCTGCATTTTTTAAGTCGCGCCAGGTCCTCGCGGAAAATCGGGTGCGATTGCACACAGTCCTGAAGGCAGCGCAATTGCAAGTCGAGTTCAGCCGGAACCTTTTCGGGCAGTTGATAAATCATCCACTTCTCATGGCGCTGGGCGATCACAAGCCCGTTGGCCCGCAAGTAGGCGAGATGTTTGGAAACGGCGACCTGTGGCACCTTTAAAATATTTTGGAAGTGGCAAACGCAAAGCGGACCTCGTGCGAGCAAATGCAGAATTCGAAGCCGGGTTTCATCACAGAGACATTTGTAAATTTGCAAAAGCTTCATATACCTACGATAGGATATACCGTTATAGGCATATATGTCAACGGTTAGAATTTGAAATGAAATAATCAAAGGGCCCGCAGGGACCGCACCGGAGGGCGTGCCTCCCGTTCAATGCTCGTCGGGCGCCGGGGGCGCGGCCGGCGCGACCAACTGCCCGGAACGAATATGCAAATCACGCTGAGGGAAAGGGATTTCGATTTTATTTTCGCGCAGTTTTCGTTCGATGGCGAAGTTCAAATCGCTGCGAAATCGCCTTGGCTTTGAGGCCATTTCGGCTGTCCAGACACCTAGTTCAAAATTAAGAGAGTTATCACCGAAACTCACGAAGTACAAATCCGCCCCGGGTTCGCGCAAGACTGAGGGGATCTCGGTCGCCACCTCCATCATCAAAGTGCGCAGCCGTTCGAGGTCAGTACCGTACGCGACGCCGAACGGAATGCGGATGCGGACTTTCGGATCACCATAGCTCCAGTTCGTGACCTTGTTGGTGATAAAATCCGAGTTCGGTACGATAATGGTGATATTGTCATTCGTGAGAATGGTCGTGCTCCGCAAATTGATTTTTGAGACGATGCCCCCGGTATCGCCAATTTCCACACGGTCACCTATCGCGATGGGCCGCTCCGCCAGTATAATGATACCGCTGACAAAATTGCTGATGATATTTTGCAGACCGAAGCCAAGGCCGACACCGATGGCACCCGCGATCACGGCCAGCGAACTGAGGTCAATGCCGACCATCTTGAGCGCGATATAAAATCCGATGCAAATAAAGATGTAGCCGACGATCTTCCCAACGCCGTATTGCATCGACGGGTGCAAGTGAGTGCGTTGCAAGAATCGCCGCACAAGGATGCCGCGCAGGATACGCTCAAAGATGAAAACGAGCAGGATTAAGCAGCCAAATTTGAAGAGGCTCACGAGCGTGATGTCCGAGTCGCCCATTCTGATCAGCGGGTAATAAAGGATGCGCACCAGATCGTTGCTAATGGTTTCGGCACTCGTGTTCATGAGGCTTCACTATGATCGGTTCGCCAGCTTGAGGAAACGACGAACTACACTTCGTTATTCACGTTTATTCACCAGACCGCTTGACTTGCCTTGTGCCGCAGCCAAATCTGATTCCGCTGATGAAGTCTGACGGATTGATTAAACATTTTGTGATCGCCTTTTTGCTGGCGGCGATTTGCTATTTTATATTTTTCCGTGGCATTGAGCATCGCCGCACGAAGAACGGGCCATGGCAAGTCAACTTCACAAACAACGCCGCCGGCATGCCCGCACTCCTGGTCAATCAATCCACCCTCGGCATTTCCAACGTCTGGATAACCTTCGAAGGCGCGAGCAAGCCGCTTTCCAACCTCGCAACTGAGGTAAAATCGCCGACCATATCTCCCGTTGGCGACATGGCTCCGATCCTAACCAACTCCTCCACCATGGCGACGATCCAGCGCTTTGCCCAGCCCTATCCGGTGCCGTTCGACGTTCCCTACGGCAAATGCGTATTCATGGATTCCACCTTCTTGCCGGGCACGATCACATTTGAGCTGTTCGGGCACGAGGTCGAGTTGATGCCGCGCGTGCTCATTATCGACCTCAAGGAATACAACTGGCAGTCCGGCTCGACCATCACGGTCAAGCCAATCAAGAACCCGCCGCCCACGTCAAATAAGCTTCAATAAATCAGATATTGACGCCGGCGCTTTTGGAACTCAATCAGATCAGCTTGCCACAGACCGTGAATTTCCTTCAGGGATTTGTTCGCCTTGATCGCTTCCATTGTCGGCGGGTGCAACAAGAGGTGGCTCATTTTGTCTGGATTGAAATCCTTCGGGTACAATCGATAAAGCGTCTCCGCGATCACCAGGCCAACATCCACGACGTCGCAGCGCTCGCGATCCGTTAGCAAAATGTAGACGCCGCTACAGAGCTTGTCCTTGTGCACGCTGTAGGTGGGAGTGAAGCGAATCGGCACAAAGCTTACGCCAGGCAAAGCAACGGCATTTAGTTCTGTGGCGAGCCTGACATCGTCGATGTAGGGTGCGCCGACAACTTCGAACGGTGTGTCGGTGCCGCGACCTACTGAAACCGCGCTTTCCAACAAACCAACACCGGGATAAAGAATCGCTTCCGTCAGGTTGCGCATGTTTGGCGAAGGATTGGTCCAGGGTAATCCCGTCTCATCGAACCACTGATTGCGGCGCCAATTCTCAACCTCGATCACGGTAAGGTCTGCCTTAAATTTCCGTTCCGCGTTGCACATCTTCGCAAGTTCCCCAATGGTCATGCCGTATCGCAACGGAACCTCGTGATACGCAACAAAGCTCCCCTTCCCGATCCGCACCGGCCCCTGAACGGTCATGCCATTGATGGGATCGACGCGATCAAGAATGAAATATTTTTTGCCGTTTTCGGCAGCGGCTTCAAGCGTGTTGCCCATGGTCGCGGTATACGTGTAGAATCGGCAACCAATATCCTGAATATCGAACACGAGCGCATCGACGTTCGTGAGCTGCTCGGCCGTCGGTTTGTAGGATTTCCCATAAAGACTATAAACAGTCAGCCCCGTTTTTTGATCCACGCTATCGCCGATTTTTTCATCCGCCTCCCCGCGAATGCCATGTTCCGGGCTGAACAATACCTTAAGGTCCACTCCCGGAGCATTTTTGAGCAAGTCAATTGTGGGATTTCGGCTTCTGTCCTCACCCGTATGATTCGTAATCAACGCGATCCGCAGTCCTTTCAAACGCGCGAACTTGTCCCGTTCCAGCACATCAATGCCATTGAGAGTTTTCTTCGCCGAACCCGGCATCGGAGAAATTCCTATCGCCTCCGCGGCCAGCGTACCCAATCGGCCACGCAACGCACCGACGTTTCCGTCTTCCGTGGGATGATTGCGATTTGAAAGAAAGATGACGAAGGTCTTTGATGTCGGATCAATCCAGAGCGAGGTGCCCGTCCAACCTGTGTGTCCGTACGATCCCACGGGAAATATCTTCCCGCGCGGGCCGCTGTAGCCGGAATCAATGTCCCAGCCCAAACCACGGCGACCCGAGATTCCGGCGGGAGTTTGAATTGTGGTCATCAATCGAACCGTCTCCGGTTTGAAAATCTGCACGCCATTCAACGTGCCACCGTTCACCAGCATGCGCGCATAGCGAGCCAGATCGGCGGCGGTAAAGAAAAGTCCCGCGTGACCGGCGACTCCCCCCATGTGGCGCGCCGTCGGATCATGCACCACGCCACGATAGGGAACGCCGTTGACGACCTCCGTTGGGGCGACCCGCGACCACTTTGACTTCGGCGGCAGGTAACCGGAATCTGCCATTTTGAGCGGCCCGTAAATCTCTTTTGCCACGAACTTTTCCAACGGCATTTTGCTCACGCGCTGCACGATTTCCCCGAGGAGAAAGAAGTTAATGTCACTATACTTGAATGCGGTGCCCGGCGGGGTGGTGAGCTTTTCCTCGGCGGCTTTTTGAATCGCCGTTTGCTGGCCGCGCCAGTCGCTTTTGGTCTCAATGTCACCGCGCAATCCCGAGATATGCAACATAAGCTGACGGACGGTAATTTTCTCCTTACCGTCACCGGTGAATTCCGGAATATATGTTTGCACGGTAGCATCAAGATCCACTTGCCCGCGTTGCACCAACAGCATGATGGCCGGAGTGCAGGCCACGACCTTGGTCAGCGAAGCGGCGTCGAAGATGGTATCCTCCGTCATTGGCTCGACCTTGGGCACAAGCGCCCGATTGCCAAACGCCTTGTGATAAGCATTGCCGTTGTGCTCAAGCCACAACACGCCCCCGGGGCATCTTTTGTCGGCGATGGCCTGGTCAATGGCAGCATCCATTTCAGCGAGCTTTTCGCCGTCAAAGCCGTTCGTCGTGCTGCGCTGCGCCAGCAACGGTGAGCTCGCGAACGTAACGAGCGAGCAAAGCAGCAAAAGGTTGCAAAGTGACCGGCCGAGAGGTGTGCGTGAGCATTTCATAAGGCGGGCGCATTAAAGCGCGACGCCATGGTTGCGACAACATGAATTTTCCGGCATAAGCCAAGCGTTGCATTTCCCGAACGGCTGTGAAAACTTGGACGACGATAAATGAAACCGTCCTTTGGTGAATCAAATCTGGGCGCACTGGTTGGCGCCATCGTCGGCGCGACGGGCGGTTTGTTTGCCGTGGGAATTGCGCCCGCGTTGCTGGAACGCAAGCTGGCGATCCTCTTTAACTACCCGACACTCGGGTTGGCCTGCATGATCGTTAGCGGCGCCATCGGATGGGTGCTGGGGGGGCAGGTGGGGCCTCGGCTTGCCGAGAAATTCGCCTCAGCCAAAGCCGAAGTCACCGGCGGCGTTCTCGCCGGGCTGCTGCCAGTCATCCTCGTCGCCTGCTGGGGCTGGTATATGAAGACGCATTGAAAATGGGCCGACTGAAAGACAAGTGGGTTTTGATCACCGGCGCCTCAAGCGGCTTTGGCGCAGCCACCGCAGTGGCTTTTGGCGCAGAAGGCGCGCGCCTGCTAATCGGCGCCCGCCGACTAGACCGGCTGGAAAGAGTCGCCGCCGAAGCGAAAAAGGCCGGGGCTGCGGAGGCTCACTTTCATCCCCTGGACGTCACCCAAACGCAGAGTGTGAATGCATTTGCCGCGTGGGCCGGTGAAAGAATTAGGGGTAGCAACGCGAAGCCGGCTGCACTTCACGTCCTCATCAACAACGCTGGGGGCGCGCTCGGTCTCGACACCGTCGCCGAAGGCAAAGACGAGGACTGGGAAACGATGTTTCAATCCAACGTGCTCGGTGTCTTGCGAATGACGCGGGCCGCCCTGCCTTTGATGCTCAACAATCCTGGCGCTTCCATTTTGAGTATCGGCTCGTACGCGGGACGCGCCGTCTACGAGGGAGGCGCAGCCTATTGTGCGGCCAAGTCAGGTGAATTGCAGATCAGCCGTACATTGCGACTCGAATTAAGCGGTACGGGAATCCGCGTCTCTTCGATCGACCCGGGCCTCGCAGCCACCGAGTTTTCAATGGTGCGTTTCAAGGGCGATGCCGCACGCGCAAGCAAAGTTTACGAGGGGACCAATCCACTACAAGCACGGGATATCGCAGAAATCCTCGTCTGGGTCGCCAGCCGTCCCGATCACGTCAACATCGATGAAATGTTGATCAAGCCCGTGGATCAGGCGGGAATGCACAAGATTTACCGCCGGCCAAAAACGTAATCACGCTATTTCGCCGTAGGACTCTTCTTAGATGCACTCTCGATCCAGCAATTATAAACCGCCTTGCGCGGGCCGCTGTCATCCTCCGCGTACGACTGCAATAGTGCGTCGAGACCGTTGAAAACTTTCAAAGCAGCGTCCGTATAAGATTGATCCGCCGCTGCGGCCGTAGGGGCTGGCAATGGAGCCAGGGTGCCGTTTGTGAGAAATCTTTGCCGGCGGCGGACTGTCTCCATGCAGTCGTGCGCCAATTTCGCATGCGTGGCCTCGTAGCATTCTCCGAGACCGCAGGCATTCAATCGCCGGCGAAATTCCACCAGACGCGCGGCTTGAGCGGTGAACTCGCCTAGATTTTTCTCTTCGGATGGTATCGGCGTAAAGCGGAGACGGCGCGCTTTGGCGCCCGGCGTTTTGCCTTTGCCCAGAAGGATTTGCACCCTGGCGACCTCCGGCATTTTTTCATAAGCCAGCGAAACGGTCGTTGGGGTGAAGTCCTTCCAATCGTCGCCATTGACGAACACGGCGGCAATGCGCCCCGAGCCATAGGTGGCAATATAGATTTGCTTGTCACCAAAGCGGACGGGGTCGTTTTGTTCCAACTCGGTGATCGCCGGTGGAATGTGCGGAACAAGCGTCAGCCTGTCAGCCGTATAGAGATACTCAAACAGTCCGCGCATGAAAGCGGCGGCGGGGCCAAACGTGTCGTAGCACAGATTTATGGGCTGATTGGGTTGATAGACTTCGCTGCCAAACTTTACGAGCGGGTTATCCATGCGAAAACGTTTCGCGAACGTGAGCAGTCGCTCCATCGAACGGCGTTGATCATCGAATTTGCCGAGCCGCGCGTAAGCGAGCATCATCCGCGCTTCGCAAGTGGACCAATGTCCGCCGTTCACCCATGTGCCATAAGCCCATAGCCCCTCGGGCTTTTCATACATGTCGTCGTAGGAGGGATAATTTGGCAGGATAAAATCATATGGCCGCAGCTCCGGCACGGAGGCAATCTTGCAATAAATGCGGGCGGCTTGGGCCTCATCCACCACTCGAAAAGCAATCGCATCGTGGTTTGGTGAAGACTCGAAATAACCGTGCTTCACGGCGCCCAGCACGCCGTGCTTCACTCCGTCCGGATCGAGTGAACGGATGAAATAGCCTTCATCGGTCGTCAATTGACCCAACCCTTGCCGCGCCAGGTTTCGGCGCGACGTATAAAGCGCGGCAGCGGCATTGTTGTGCGCCAGCTTTTCAACTTCAATCAAGCGATCCAGTGCTGCAATGTATGTTATCGACAGGCCCGTAAGGTAGGCTTTGTCGAAGCTGCCATCGGGCTTTTGCCAGCCCGCGTAACTGGGCGCGAGCAAGTTGCCAGCGGGTCCGGCGAGAAAAAGATTGTTGGTTTGCTCCCGTCGCGTTTCGATAAAATTGGCGCTCCGCTCCAACTTGGGAAGATAACGCGCAATAGCGGTTTGATCGCGGCTAATGAGCAGCAATTCCGATTGCAAAAGCAGCCCAGCCGCGGTGAACTCCATGCCCCAATCGTGGATGTTCACCCGACCATCGCCCTGGCGATACACGATCCAACCCGGGCGCGCTGCATCGCACAGGCACCCATCCGGAGCCACCCAGTCAAACGGGGCCTTTGCGCCGATGCGCTTGCCGTCTCCCATTTGATTGAACCACAAATCCTGCGCGTTTTGGAGAAACGTAAGATAAGGCTCGCGCAAAAATGGAAGGATGCTGTAAGTCGTGCCGTAAGAATTTTGTATCCACCACGCATCCCAGGTTGGCCCTTCGACGAAGCCGTTCCATTTCGGTTCATACAACATCGAAAGATTTTGGAACTCGGCATCGGGCTCGAACATCCGGCGGGAAATATCGAGCAATCGTAAATATTCGATGTCGCCTTTACCGCGATAGTGACGACCTTCCAGACGGCTCTCAGCGGCTGCGTTGACCAAAGGGCTCCCGGCAAATACATATACCGCCGCCAGGACGACGCAGTAATAGCGACAACGATGGGTTACGTGCATGGCAAAAGGGTAAGGCATTCGCTCGCGGAAGCGGACAAAAAAAGACGCTGGTCACTTTCCGCTTTAGCCCGGAGCCATTTCGCCTTACAGTTGCGCCGCCCGCAAATTCGATGCAACTCCGCCAAACCATTTAGTGCCCCTTTACCAACTGCGATGCACGCTCATCAATCGTCCAAATCCAAGCGCCGCGACTTTCTAAAACAGGTGGGTGGCGCTACGGCCGCCCTCGCCAGCCTGAATCTGACCGCCGCTACTCAGGCCACCAACACGACGCCAAAGGACAAAAAATCCAGCGGTGTAGAGGTAAATGAATTCGCGCAGCTGCGTATCATCACGCACGAAGCCGATGCAAAGGCACTGGAATTGGAACGAGCGCGCAACGTCGTCTCCCGCGACATGGCGGATGACACCTTGCCCCAACCTCACAGCGAGGAAAATGGACGCACACGTCTCCGACTTCCCTCAGAGCCAATTCAGGTGGGCTACCGCTTGTCGGTGCCGGGATTCGGCGAAGTCTTTTGTTACGCCGACAACAAGGGCCAGGGATACTCCAAACGCAGCCAGATTACCTTCGCGGTGGAGGCGGCGGAGACCCGGTTACGCCGCGTTCGCGAACTGAACGAGGTGGCGCAAAAAATGGGCGTTCCCGAAGATCCGGAATTTGAACGGCGACTGGCTGCGGCGGCGCAGCCGATTCCAGCCCAGCAGGGGCGCAAACAAATCGCGGTGGCTTATGAGGCGCTCGCCAACAGCCTTCACGCCGGCGAGAGGCTTACGCTTAACATGGCGCGCTATCGAATCAGCAAATTTACCAAACCGCGCAAAGAGTTTTTATTTGGATGCCTCGCATCCGAGTGGCGACAGAGCCCCGAATTTCAGAAATTGATTACCAAAGCGTTTAACTTCGGCGTCCTCGGCTGGTATCAGTGGGGCGAAAACGCCGAACCAGTTGAACAACGAATCGATTACAAGCGGCTGGATGAAAGCCTGGATTGGTGTCTTAGGAACAAATTAATTCCGAAGGGCTTTGGCTATGTCTACCTCACACCCGGAGCCGTCCCGCTATGGTTGCGGGACTGGCCTTACGATAAGGTGCGGGCCGAATACTTGCGAGTGGTCGAGCAAACTGCCCGGCGATACGCGGGACGGATGCCATACACGGAGGTCATCAACGAGGCGCACGACAAAGCAAACCTCTTCCATTTCTCGCACGCACAAATCCTGGAATTGACCCGCGAGGCGTGCGCGGCGACGCGCCGGGGCGATCCCACCACGAAGCGAATCATCAACCATTGTTGTTTGTGGGCTGAGTATGCGGGAAAGGGCATCAAAGCAGACGAAGGCCGCCGCTGGACACCCTATCGATATTTGAAAGATTGCGTCAGCGCAGGCGTGGAGTTCGAGACCATCGGATTGCAACTTTACTATCCGCAACAGGATTTGATGGAAATTGACCGCACGCTCAATCGCTTCAAGGACTTTAATCGTCCACTGCAAATCTCCGAGCTGAGTTGCAATTCCGCAGATGGACTGGATCCCGCAAGCATGCGCCCCAGAAATATAGTGCCGGGCTGGCATGGTCCATGGACCGAAAAAATCCAGGCCGACTGGCTGGAGTCCATCTATACACTAATCTATAGCAAACCGGAATTTAATGCCGCCACTTGGTGGAACGTAGGCGATTTCGGCGGACATTTCTGGCCGTACGGAGGTTTGCTATACCAGGATTTGCAGCCCAAAGAGGCGTATTTCCGACTTTTGGAGCTCCAACAAAAGTGGGGTGTGGCTAAGACAGCCAGCGTCTGACGATGCGACCCCTGTGAATAAGTTCCTATGGACAAGGACTTATAGGGAGGTAAATTTCCATATGCCCGGAAATTTCCCACAATTGCTGTTGCTGATTTAGCAGGCAACCTCCGTCCTGGGGGATTTAATAAGTTAGCGCCGAACCAGGAAGTCGACTGGATTGCAGTGTTGATTTGAAACTCCCCGGACCCGGGCTCCATTCCACATTGGTGTGGCTTGGAATTACTTACTTTAGATATAGGGATGCGGAAGAGATTCGCGGTGTACTGTTCGTTTAGGGACGCGGACAGATTTCGGGTTTGCTCCCTTGTGGCGAACCGCAGTTGGAGCTTGATGCCACTTGCGGCGGCCATGATGATTTTCATGGCGTTGAGTGCCTCAGCGTCTTGCTATCCACCTCCATCCGCGCTCATTAGCTGGTGGGCCGCCGAGGGCGACGCAAACGACCAAACGAGCACCAATAACGGAAGCCTTCACAACCCCGCAACGGCCAACGCCACAGGGATTGTGGGAACTGCCTTCAGCTTCGACGGAACGAATGCTTACGTTCAGATACCCGACGCCACCAGCTTGCGACCGACTAATTTTACCCTCGAAGCATGGGTGAAATTTACATCGCTCAATTCCGCCGGATCGGGCGGCTCTCCGGCCGGCGATCAGTATATCATTTTCAAACAGAATTCGCGCGCCAGCGATTTCGAAGGTTTTGATCTGAGCAAAACCCGCGTGAGTGGCGGAGACGTTTTTCGCCTTTTGGTATCGTCGTCCAGCGGAGCCTACGCGCAGGTCAAATCCACGACGTTGATTAACACTGGCATCTGGTACCATGTCGCCGCGATACGTGGAACCAACTTCATGCAGGTCTACGTGAACGGCCAGCTTCAAGGTCAGACCAATATTTCATTCGCTCAGGATTATGGAAATTACCCGTTATACTTCGGAACATCGGGGCAGGCATCGTGGGATCACAAGTTGAGCGGTGCTTTGGACGAAGTCTCGATTTACAACCGTGCGCTCTCGTCGAACGACATCGCGGGCATCTATGCCGCAGGGACAGCCGGAAAATGCCGAGGGACGTACTTTATCACCCACCCGCAAAGTCAGACGACCGTTGCCGGCAGCAATGTATTGTTCAGCGCTTCCGCCAGCGGCACCCCTCCCCTTGCCTACCACTGGCAGTTCAACGGTGCCGACATTCCGGGCGCGACCGGAACAAACCTCCTGCTCACCAGCATTCTGCCGACTGACGCCGGCACCTACACAGCAATCGTCACCAATTCAATTGGCTCCGCCACCAGTTCCGTCGCCGTATTGACGGTCATATCGCCCCCCACAATCACCAACGATCCTCAGAGCCAGACGAACCCCGAGGGCGGCAGCACCATTTTCACAGCGACCATTTCCGGCAATGGAACATTGAACTACCAGTGGCGCTACAACGGTGCCGGCATCATCAACGGTACGCGCATTTCGGGCGCCAATACCAACACTCTTCTCATCAATCCTCTGCAAGCCAGCGATGAAGGTAGCTACGACCTCGTGGTGGCAAATCAAGCCGGCAGCGTCACGAGCGCCGTGGCCGTGCTCACTGTTCCGGTGATGCCCGCGCCTCCCAACATTGTGGTCCAACCGGCAAACCAAAGTCTTCCGACTGGCATAAATGCCACAATTCAGGTGTCTGCCACTGGTACCGCACCGCTGGCATATCAATGGCAGAAAAATGGCCTCAATCTCGCCAACGGCACCCACTATTCCGGCGTCTCGTCAAATACCCTGACCGTGGTCAACCTACAGACCAACGACTCCGGCGCCTATCGAGTCATCATCACGAACAGCCTTGGTGCCACTACCAGCGCCGTGGCGAACCTTTCAGTGCACGCCGCACAATCCGGCTTGCTCAAAGCGGAGACGGTTGTGCTCGTCAATTCCCAGAGCGCCCGATATCTCGACTTTCAACATTTCATCCAGCCGTATCTCGACAATTTTGGCTTTCCCTATACGGTGCAGGATATTTCAACGAATCCGCCCAGCGTTGCGCTGCAGAATTACTCGTTGATCATCATCGGTCATAGCCAGATCGATACAAACCTTGCTTATCTGAACACCACTGCGCAGGCGGGCATATCGCAGGCGGTTTCCAACGGAACCGGCCTCGTCAATTTCGACAACCAACTGGCAAACGGCGCCACGGCCCGATACCAATTCGTGCAGGACATTTTTGCATTCACGTACGGTTCTTCCGCGCCGGGTACGAGCGCGACATTACCGCCCACCAACGGCACCCAAATGCACTATGTCACATCACTACATCCGGCGAACGACACGATCACTTATCGCGGCAGCGTAACGATGCCAGGCATCACTCCGTCCGCGCAGGTCACCACGCTGGCAACGAGTGGCGGCAAATTGCTGGTGGGTGTCGCCAAACTAGGCCAGGGACGCGCGTTACAATGGGGCAGCTATGATTGGATGGTTTCAACCGTGCTCGGCCCCGTGGACGGCCTCGACGATTTGCTTTGGCGCGGTTTCGCGTGGTCCGCTCGCAAGCCGTTCGTGATGCGCGGCATGCCCAATTTGGTGACCATGCGCGTGGACGACTGCGAAGGAAACTTTTGGTGGGCGCGCATCGCCAACGAATACGGATTCAAACCGTTCCTCACCTTTTTCCTGAACAGCATCACCGAGGCGAACGCGGCCGACCTGCGCAACCTGGTCACCAACGGTAACGCAACCGCATCGATCCATTCGCTCAGCAGCTCGACGATGTTCTATTTCAATCACCAGGCGGGGACGGCAAATTCCGATTCTGTGCAGGCCGCCAATTTCGCGCAAGGCACCCAATGGCATCAATCGCACGGCATTCCGATTTCCAAGGTCTGTGCGACACATTACTCCGAAATCGGCGCGAACGCATTTGCCGGTTTACAGGCATGGGGCATCGAATATGTGCCCATCGAAATCGTGCCCGGCAAGGTCGAATACGCCACGCCCGGGGCGCCGTGGGTCGTAAACGGACCGTATCGCCTTTACGAAACACCGAAGGAAGGCCAGGTGAACTGGCCGACATATTACGCCGACTGGCTGACGGTCCCCGGTCATCCCGAATTTAACGGCGTTTTCTTCAACATCTATTCCGAGATTCGAGACGCCGGGAGTTGCGGCGAATGGTGTCCGGATAACACAGTATCCACCACTGTCAGCCGCGGGACCACGCTGCTCAAACGCTCGCTCGACAGCATGGTGATGGCCACGATGTTCACTCACGAATGGTATATTCATCCGACGACGTGCTGCTCCACGACCACCATCAGCACCAACAACTGGCGTGCAATCCTTTCCGGCATCACCAACAATCTCGCTTCCTATCATCCGATTTTTGTCACACTTGATTACGCGAGCCAGTACACGCGGGCGACGCGCACGTCACGGCTGACCGCCTGCACCTATGATCAGATTAGCGGAAACCTCACGACCGTCTTCACCGGAAAAACCGATCTAAACATTGGTGTTTATGTATTCTCCGGCAACGGCGACAACGTCAATTCCATATTCAGCACGATTCCGCAATTCGCAGCAGGCAGCACCAATGTTGTGGCGGTGTTTGCTGGCATCCCGACCTCGCCCGGAATCCTCCTGCCACCCAGCGATGTGGCCACCAGCGCAGGTGCGTCAGTCACACTTTCTGTCGTGGCGAACGGGACGTCACCGCTCTCGTACCGATGGTTTCACAATTCCATACCCCTCTCAAACGGCAGCAGCCTCATCGGTTCCGATACTTCGTCTCTGTTGCTATACGGGGTCGACACCGCGAACAGCGGCGATTACTCCGTGATCGTGAGCAACATCGCCGGCAGCGCGACGAGCGCAGCCGCCTCGTTGATCGTCGTCACTCCCCCGCAGTTTTCCAGTGTTAGTTTGCTACCGGACAGCAATCCGCAGATTACTT
Source organism: Limisphaerales bacterium (assembly GCA_044223735.1). Classification (GTDB taxonomy): domain Bacteria; phylum Verrucomicrobiota; class Verrucomicrobiia; order Limisphaerales; family UBA8199; genus JBGALR01. The sequence continues at coordinate 34,040 of JBGALR010000032.1, forward strand.
TCAGCGCGGTGTCGAACGTCACATACCGCATCGACGCGTCCACGAACTTCATCAATTGGGAGACACTTACCAACCTGCCGAATCCCGCCGGTATGCTCCAATTCATCGACCTTGATGCAACCAATTATGGGAACCGGTTCTATCGCGCGGTTTGGACGCCATAGGGATACATCGTCTCGCGATAGCTTGTCGGGCCGGCCATTTCGTGGGATGTTGGATAAGCGATGTCAGTAATCGTAAAAATCTGCGGCATCACCAACCTCGCTGACGGCGAGGCCGCCATCGAAGCCGGCGCCGACGCGCTGGGATTTGTCTTTTACGAAAAGAGCCCGCGCTCGGTAACGCCGGAAGCGGCTGCGGAAATCATTCGCCAGCTTCCGCCCTTCGTCATGAAAGTGGGTGTGTTTGTAAACGCTGCTCCAGAAACAGTGCTCCGGGTGGCCGGCGAATGCGGTCTCACCCTGCTCCAGTTTCACGGCGATGAGGCGCCCGATTTCTGTCGTCAATTCGGATTGATGAGCATGAAAGCATTGCGGGTACGCGACGAGGGCTCCCTCCAGACGCTGCTCGAATATTCCACGGACGCCTGGTTGCTGGACGCCTATTCGCCCCATCAACCGGGAGGCACCGGCGAGACTTTTAATTGGAACCTTGCTACGCAGGCGCAGAGCTGGGGACGTCCGATATTTCTGGCGGGCGGCTTGACGCCTGAAAATGTCGGCACCGCCATTGCGCAGGTGCGGCCGTTCGGTGTGGATGTTTCGAGCGGAGTTGAAGCTTCGCCCGGGCGCAAGGACCACGCGAAAGTGAAGGCGTTCGTCAAGGCCGCCAAGGCCGCAGCCGCATTGGCAGCGGACAACTCACTTCGGTAATTTAACCGTCACCGTCGTGGTCGCGCCGCGGACGCTTTGGATCGCCAGTGTTCCGCCATGCAACTCAGTAAGGCGTTTCGCGATCACCAAGCCCAGGCCAAGCCCCTGCTGTTCTTGAAGGTGCCGCTCGAACTGCATATAAGCTCCGACTTTGGTGATGTGTTCCGTCGAAAACCCACGACCGCGATCCGTCACCGTGAACACCGCTTCGTTCGGCGAATCCACCAGCGTCACAATCACCTTGGAACCCGCCTCGGAAAACTTGAACGCGTTTTGCACAAGTTCCTCGACGATCTTGCCAAAAAACTCCTCCGAAACCGGCAACGCCACATCGACCACATCCAACACCAGGTCATCCGGGCGTTGAGCGATTTTCGCCTGACCGGCGGCGCGGTCTTTGATCAGACGGCTTGGAAAAGGTGTTTGCTTGCTGCGGAGCGCAACGACTTTTTGCGGATCGGTTCCGAGCAACTCGATCTGAGCGTAGATCAGAAAGTTCTCGATCAGCCGCTCGAGGCGCTTGCCGGAATCATGAATCACTTTGCCCATCTCAGCGACTTCCTCCGGCGGCAACGTCGCCGCGTCCGACGAGAGAATCTCGCCGTACGCCAGGATGCCGTTCAACGGGGTGCGCAACTCATGCGGCAGCATCATGCTGATGTTGTCCCGCAGATCCGCCAATTTCTTCTCCGCTTCAACCCGGACGGCATGCGCCTTTTTCAGCCGCGCTTCGACGGCCGCGTACAAGGCGTCAATCGTGAAGGGCTTGGGAAGGTAATCGTCCGCGCCCAGCTCCATCCCGTGACGCATGCCGGCATTGTCGGCGAGTCCAGTCATCAGAATGAAGGGTATCGAAGCGGTGTTGGGTTCGTTGCGCAAAGCGGACAAGGCCATGTAGCCGTTAACCTTTTCCATGTTAACGTCACACAATATCAAATCGGGCAGCTCCCGGGTGGCGACTTCGATACCTACCGCGCCGTTCTCGGCCTCGATGACATCAAAGCCCTTCTGCTGCAGTGCCATTTGCACCATTTCCCGCAGCCATTCTTCGTCGTCAATAACCAGGATTTTTTTCATCTGCTACCCACCGCTGCAAACCGGCGTTTCGCCCGTTCGCCCGCGGGATCAATCCAACGCTGCGCGATCCAGTGTCTCAAAGCTAAGCAAACGTAAGACACCAGTCGCTGGTTTGTCCACAAACATTCGGGTGCACGACACTAAAGTGCGCCGCGCCAAGCCCTCCATAGCAATTCCTCTGCCCAACGAAATCACTCGCGAATTCAAGAAACGGACTTGTCATCCTTCGATGCTCCAATTCGGCACGGCTGCTTTCAGCGACGCCATCACCTGCCCGACTTCAATTTGCCTCAGTCCACCCGGCTCGCGGATTACCATTATCCTTTCGCTCGGCGGCCGCCATATCTCTTCGGCGGTATGGCCCCACAGAACCACTCCCGGCAATCCCACCGCCGCGGCCAGATGGGAAATGCCTGAATCGTGCCCCACATATGCCACGCTGCCCGCCAGCAAACTCGCCAAATCGGCGAGCGGCAGACTTTGAGCGACTTGCACCCGCGACGACGGCAAGGCCGCAGCGAGTCGCTGGAGTCGGCCACCTTCCGCCTCGCCGCCAATCAGCAGCAGGTTGTGAGATGAGACCTCGACCATATGTCCCAGCAGCGACATCCACTTCTCCTCCGGCCAGTTCTTTTGCTCGCTGCCACTGCCGGGATGGAGAGCGATTTGAAGCCGCTTGCCAGTCGGAGCCGGCAAGGCCAGTCGCGGCACCGGATCCGCGCCAAAGATTGCGAGCCGTTCCAGCGGTTTCAGATAGACCTGCGTCGCGTGGATTTTCGCGGCTTCATCCGGACGATGCGGACCCGCGATGAATTGCGCCGTCGTGCACAAGCCGACATTCGTCTGAAAGATTCCATCGGGGTCGTACAGGTATGAAACGATGATATCAAATTCGGAGAAATAATTCGACAAGTCCTCGGCAAGCATGCCGCGTCGCGCGAAAAATCCGGCGAGCGCGCGGGCCTCGATGGATTGCACCCGATTCACCACGCCACCGGCGACCGCGAGCTGCGCGATGTGGGGATAGCCGAGGACTTCGAGGAACGCATCAGGAAATTGCCGCCGGATAGCGGCGATGGCCGGCAGGGTCAGAATGAAGTCACCAATCGCGCCACCCCGGATGATCAGAATCTTGCCGCGCTCCGGCACAAACTAAAATTTCAGGAATCCCAGCACAGCGATGAACACGCCAAACGCCAGGCGCAAACCGCAGCCGATTTTGATGCGCTTCTCGTTCGCGGTGGCCCACACGAGCAAGTCGCGCAACCGCCAGGGAGAGATCGTGAACCACATGCCGGCAATCACCAATACGTAAGCCCACGTTTGAAACACCAGCACCCAGGGCGTCACCCCCAGCTCCGCGCGTCCAGTATCCACCATGAGCTTGGCCAGCAACATAAAAACAATCGCCAGGCCGCGGACAGCGAGAAAATCCTGAACGAACACACACGCGCCCACGCCGATCGCCGCGAAAGCCGCCAGCAGGACATTTTTCCAATTCGCAAAATCCGCGATCGATTCCTGGTTCAGGTTCCAGACAAACCAACCGGTCCCCAAAATCATCAGCGCAAATCCCCACGGCAGGGAACGAGGGAAACGGCGCACCGCCGCCGCGAAAGCGTTCGGTTTCACGAGGCCGTAAATTTGCGGCAGCCCCATGCCGAGGCCGAGGATCACCGCCAGTGTCGAAAGCTTCAAAGTCATGTCAGTTCTGAGGGAAGAAAAATGGCGCACTGCGCGCCGTGAAGCAAGCGCTTCCGTTACTCCAGCACCTCCGGATCGCCGTAAAGCGTGAAGGAACCGGCGCGCAAAATCTTCACGTCCATCACCTGCGCGCGATGCCGGTCCGAGCCATCGAACACCACAATCTTGTTGCAACGCGTCCGGCCGCTCATTCGCGCCGCATTTCTCCGGCTCGGGCCTTCCACCAAAATCTCCAGTTTTTGGCCGACGTGATTTTCATACCGTCGCCGGCCGATTTCGTTCACCACGTCGAGCAGGCGCTGGTTGCGCTCCTCTTTCACTTCTTGCGGCAACTGGTCCGGCATCTCCGCCGCGGGCGTGTCGCGCCGGGACGAATATTTGAAAATAAATGCCTGGTCATATTCCACTTCGCGCGCCAGCGACAGCGTCTGCTCAAAATCCTCTTCCGTTTCACCCGGGAAACCCACAATCAAATCCGTGCTCAGACCAATCCCCGGTTTCACCGCGCGCAATTTCCGGATGATTTCCAGATAACGTTCCCGCGTATAACCGCGATGCATCAGTTTCAACATCCGGTCACTGCCACTTTGCGACGGTATATGCGCGCTCTCCACCAGCTTCGGCAACCGGCCGTAGGCTTCCACCAGATCGTCGCCATAGCCTTTGGGATGCGGCGAGGTGAAACGTATGCGTTCGAGCCCTTCGATTTCGTGCACCGCATCGAGCAATTGCACAAACGCCGACTTGCCGTCCCGTTTCGCAATTTCGCGCTTGCCGTAACTCGTCACGATCTGCCCCAGCAACGTTATTTCCTTCACTCCGCTTGCCGCCAGGTCGCGACACTCCGCCACCACATCCGCGATGCTGCGACTCCGCTCCTCGCCCCGCGTGTAAGGCACGATGCAAAATGTGCAGTATTGATTGCAGCCCTGCATGATGCTGACAAACGCCGTCACCGATTTCTTCGCATTGCCGTTCAGCAGATGCTCGCGGATCGTGCCTTCGCTCCCCTGCTCCGCTTCGACATCGACAATCTTGCCCCGTTTTTGCGCAAGCAATTCGTCCAGATATTCCGCCGTGCGATGAAATTTCTGCGTGCCGACCACCAGATCCACATCGGGCAGCCGATCGATCAACTCCTTGCCGCGACTCTGCGCCATGCAACCCATGAAACCCAGCACCACCCCCGGTCGCGACCGCCGCGTTTCGGCGATGACATTCTCCATCTTTCGAATCGCCTTTTGCTCCGCCAGATCGCGGACGCTGCAAGTGTTGAGCAGAATGACATCCGCCGTCGATTCACCCGCCGCAAGCGTATAACCCTTCGCCACGAGCTGCGCGGCGACGGCTTCGCTGTCGCGCTCGTTCATCTGGCAACCGTAGGTTTTGATGTAAACACTCGGCATGAGCGTCAAATTTAGCCTCCTAGAATACCCGACCACACCCCGCATGCAAAGCTCGAAGCACCGACCAAAGAGCGCCGCCAACCCCTGCCAGATGGAAACCCAGGGCCGGCCTTCATTTCACCATTCCACGGTCAAATAATCAGGTGCCATAAGGTGCGAATTACCGCGAATCGCCGTTAAACCACGCAATTTCATCGCACCCCATTTCCCATTTTATTCTAAAATGTGCATTCTTCATTTTGCATTCAAAAGTTGGGTTCGTTTTCGATTTTGGAAACTTCAGAATTTGTCGCAACCAACTCTCATTAAGGCATTTGCAAATTTTCCAAGTTGGGTTCGTTTGGTAAAATTTACATTTCGCAAACGTTCGCCGCGTTCCCTGGTCCGCGCTGCGCAATGATGTGCAACACAGCGACACGGCGAGCAACACAGGGCAACCTCCCTCGATCAAGCATCGCACACCATGCCGTATCCCTCCGCAAATAGCCTCCAATCCCCGCTCTGCAAGACGCACCCATTCGCGTCCCAACACTTTCCCAAGCTTACCATTTACGCCTTCGACCCCGTACACCAGGCCATCCTTCAAAATACCGGCTTCGCTTCCGACGGAGCGCGGCTCCCGCACACGGGTCCGCAGCAACCACGTCGTCCCGCTCCGCGCCTCCGCCCCTCCGCGGTGCCAATCGGCAACCCCGCACGACATGCCCTCTCAAAATTCCTTTGTCAAAGATCATCGCCCACCTGGCCCTACATTCACGCACAGGACGGGCCTCCCAACACATCGACCTTACCCCTGATGCGAAAACTTGCAAGAGAAAAAGTTTGAGAAATAGCAAGTTTTTCCGGCAATCCCGGAAGGATCGGCAATCGCGGAAGTCTTTTGCGCCTTTCACGCGAAAAATCGCCAAAAACCGGAGTGCGCCAGCCCCGGGCGCGGCCACTGACGACCACTGCTGACAAATGGCGCGGCGCACTCAGAAGCCGTTAGCCGGAAATTCGAGACGGAGAAGCTGCAGTTCCACAATGCCCGGAGTCAGGACCACATCGGCAATTGCTGCGGCCGGGACGACCGTCTCCTCACGATTTTTACTTTCACGACAAATATAATTGACAGCCTGCTGACACCGTGAGAAAAACACTGCCGTCGTTAACAAGGGATATCTCTCCGCTTTCGAGAGCGACAAGCTTTAGCCTATGAATGGAAAATTAATTTCAGGCGTTGTCTTGCTGTGCCTGCCGGTTTTGGCATTGGCTCAACCAACTGAACCGGGCTTCGCCAACGCCACCAACCAAACTCCCACCTATCAAATTACGGAGCGCACCGGCCACTCACGGAATTGGTCCAAAGTCACTTGGACCACCAACCGGCTCGGCTTCGTGGTGCCTCAGACAAATTCCGCCTATACCGAATTGGCCACCGGCATGCATTACCTCAGTGACGGCCAATGGTTGGAGAGCTCGCCTAACTTCACCGTTGACCAAAGTGGATACGCAATTGCCGATCGAACGCAGCACAAAGTCACCGTTTCACCCAACTTGAGTGATCCCGATTGGGTGGTTGATCTCCAAATGCCTGATGGCCGCCACCTTCGCAGCGCAATCCTGGGATTGAACTTGTTCGACCCGGTAAGCGGCCAGAGCTTGACCGTGGCGACGGCAAAGCAAACTCAAGCGCAACAAACCGCACCGAACGAGATCACTTTTATCAATGCCTTCACCGGGCTGAAAGCCGATGTCCGCATCAAAAACGAGATTGGCCGGTTTCATCAGGAGGTTCTGTTGAAGGAAAAAATCACCCCGGAGCAACTCGCGAAGCTGGGCTTCGATGCCGAAACCGTGCGGTTGGAAATATGGACTGAATTTCTCTCCCCGCCATCTCCAGACATCCATTCCACAGTGGTGCTAAGTGAGACGAATCAGGTTTTACGGGCAGCCATGGCCGAGCCGGATCAAGTGGACCAACTCCTCGATTTCGGCGGGTTCAAGATGGTGCGCGGCAAGACCTTCGTCGAGGGACGGGCCGCCAAATCGGTGCCGGTCTATAAAGAATGGTCGCAAACGGAAGGCAGAACATTTCTTGTGGAGGCGGTGACGTATGGATGGTTGGCTCCGCTTTTGGAAAGTCTCCCCGCCAGCACCATCGCAGCGAATAAAGGCAAAAAATCTTCCACGCGTATGCTTGCTGACCGATCCCCGCCCAAGCGAGCCCGTTCGGCGCGAAACGCTCGCACTCTCATTGCCGCTGCGGATTTGCCCAAGCCTGACCCTTCTGTGTCGCCGGTGGTGTTGGACTACATGGCGGTCAACGGAACGCTCAGCAATTACACATTCCAGTGCGACACCACTTACGCTGTCACCAACCTCGCCAATCTATTCGGCAAGACCACCATTGAGGGCGGTACGGTCGTGAAGTTTTATCCCTCGAACATCTGCCAGATTATTATCAATGATTCCAATGTGGTGTGCCAGACCGGGCCGTATCGTCCGGCCATCTTCACTGTCAAAGATGATAATTCCGTCGGCGAAGCCATGACTGGCAGCACCGGCACTCCGACCAACTACTACGGCTCACCTGACGGAGCAGTCGTTTTGGCCTACCCGACGACCGGCACCAATACGCTGCGGAATTTGCGCTTTTCCCAGCTCAACAGCGCGATGGCCATCGAGGGCGGAGCGGGTTCACCCCGGGTCTTCAATTTGTATGATCTTCAACTCGTCAATTGTCATTATGGCGTGATCCAACCGGGACAAAACGTGAAGCTTAACGTTTATAACGCCTTGTTCCTTGGGGGTGCCGCTGCATTTTACTATCCCATCACTTCGGATGGTGCCCTGCTTCATGGCGAAAACCTGACCGCCCACAATTGCACGGAATTCGCACTGGCCGAAAGCGGTTACGACCTCGAAAACGATTACAATCTTTACAGCATCGCGCTGGTAAACAGCCTGTTCGCGGCCAGCGGCGCCAACCAGAATGTCATTAGCACCAACTGCCAGGTCTTGGCCACCGACACCGGCATCTTCCAAACTGTGGGTGCCGCCGGGCATTATCTGGCCGTTGGCAGTCCCTATCGCAACGCGGGCATGACTAACCTCAACGCAACTTTGTTGGCAAGCCTTCGCCAGAAAACCACCTACCCACCCATCGTTTATTCCAACATCACCATCGACGTGAATACCTCGTTCGTTCCGCAGGCGCAGCGCGATGCGGATACACCTGACCTCGGCTATCATTACGATCCGCTCGATTACGCCTTTTATCGGGTGCACTTTACCAACGCCATCATCCGTTTTGAGACGGGCACGGCTATTGGTGCCTTCGGGACTTACGGGATGGCCGCGCTATCCGGAGCAAGCCTTTGGTCAGAGGGGGCTCCGACAACCATGAATCAGCTTGCCCGATACAATGTGGTGCAAGAGTGTTCCAACACGAACTGGACGGGCGTGGGAGATATTGTGCGCGGTGACCTATTCGGTGGCCCCACGCCAGCGGCAGCCCACTTTCGATTTACCGACAGTTCCATCCCGGCCGCTGACGGCAACCATATTTACAGCCAGTCGCATGAAACGGATGTTCGCGTATCGGACTGCCAGTTTCATGGCGGCAACCTTGGGATTCTGGTTAATGATATTTTTCTCACGAATAGTTTGCTGGAACGGGTGAATTTCGTGTTGGCGGATTCCAGTTCCGACCTCTTTCCGATGGTGAGAAACTGCCTGTTCTACGGCGGAAAGCTGCTGCTGGAAAATCTTGATGAAACCACCTGGACATTTCGAGATAACCTGTTCGATCAAGTTGGCATAACCCAAACATACGGGGAAATGGACTGCGCTTACAACGGGTACAGCCTGACCAACACCATTTTACGCCCCACCAATTCATACCATTTGGTGACCAATGTGGTTTATCAAACCGGCCCGCTTGGCAGTTATTACCAAACCAATACAAGCGCCTTTCTTCAAGCTGGCAGCACTACCGCGAATCTCGTCGGACTATACCACTACACGACTCAAACCAATCAGGTTAAAGAGACCAATTCGGTGGTGGATATCGGCTTCCATTACGTCGCCGTGGACAGCAGTGGAAATCCGAATGATGACGATTCGGATGGCCTCCCCGATTACGTGGAGGATGCCAACGGCAATGGAACGCTCAACTCGGGCGAAACCAAATGGCAAGACCTTTGGGATTTGGGATTCAAGGTGTTGATCACCCGTCCAACGCAGTCTTCCTCGGCGCCCTAACAGTTAAGTGGTTCTTCGACATTTTCAGTGGAATTGTAAGGCCGAGAGCTGGTGATATAATTGTGTAAAAGTGACGCCGGAACAAACCTTTGAAAAGCTGTTGGGTCTTGGGGCGAGTTGGAAAGTGGTTCGCACGGACTATGAGGAGAAGCGCAACACATTTGTGATTTGCGTGACGGAGACCGAGGCGCTGTGGGCCCAAGAAAGCGCCAAGAGTGGGCAAAGTGTCAGGTGTTATGACCATGTCGAACCGATGCAATGGCGGCATCTAAACGTGTTTAACAAGGAATGCGTCATTGTCTGTGCGCTGCCCCGGGGCCAGCGCGATGCCAGCGGTGAGGTGTATCGGGTAACCCCGCCTTGGGAGGGGCGCAGCAAACATTTCAGCAAGGAATTTGAAGCGTTTGCGCTGACGCTGATGCGAGAGATGCCGGTCAAAAAGGCGGGCAAGATTCTCGGGGAAACCGATCAGCGGATGTGGCGGATGTTGCATGCGCATGTGCAAGCGGCCCGCTCGCAGGCCGACTGGTCGGAGGTGGTGTGGGTGGGGGCCGACGAGATGAACCGCAAGAAGGGGCACAACTATCTCACCGTGTTTGCGGACTTGGCAAACAAGCGGGTGCTCTTTGGCACCGAAGGTAAAGCTGCCGAGGTGTGGGAGCGTTTTGCCACGGAAATGCGGGTCCATAATGGGCATCCCAAGGCGGTGACCCAGGTGGCCATTGATATGAGCCCGGCGTTCATCAAAGGCGTGCGGGATAATTTTGGCAACGCGCAGGTGGTGTTCGACAAATTCCACGTGATCCAGGAGGCCAATGAAGGGGTGGAGAAGGTGCGACGGTTGGAAACGCAGCAAGATGAGCTAAAGGCGGCGGCGTTGGCCAAGAGCCAGTGGATTTTTCGCAAGAATCCCCAGAGCCACACGGAGCGGGAAACCGAGCGTCTGGGCCAGATGGATTGGAAACATTTGATGACGGTGGTGGCTTACCAAATGCGGTTGATTCTTCAGGACATCTACCACCAGACCCCTGACGCCAAGCAAGCGCGAAAGGATTTGAAGCATTGGTGTAGTTGGGTGAAACAAAAAGCCGAACAGGCTGGCCACCAACTGCTGGAGCCCATGGCTAAGGTGGCGCGGATGGTGGAAAACCATCTGGAAGGGATCTTGGGTCACTGGAAGGAAGGATTGACCACGGCTTATCTGGAAGGCCTCAACAGTTTGTTCTCCGCCACCAAACGGAAAGCCCGCGGGTATCGTAGCGCCAAAAACTTGCTGGCCATGCTTTACTTTGTGGCCGGCAAACTACCTATCCCTTGCTATTGACCCACTGAAATCGTCGAAGAACCAGTTAAGTTTTCGAGTGATAAGGATAAAAGTTATGCGAATAAAACTCCATTTTTGGCGAGAAAGCAGTTTGGCCCAAACCCATGCCTTGATCGGCGTTGATCGAAATAGGTTGGCCATTTCTGATTTAAAAACTACGAGCGGAATAAAAACTCTTCGCATGGCTGTCTGGGAATGGCACGAGATGGCATGCTGCTTACTTCTGCTGATACTTTTGCCTTTAACTTTGCTTGGTGGCGCCTTGAGTGTCGGTGCTCAAACATTGGTCGATTCGCATACTTCTCTAGCCATAGCCAACATTTCACCGAACACACTTGCTCAAGTTGGTTATGCATATACAGAGCCGAGTGGAATAACCAGAACGGGAGCTCTTGCTTATGCTTCGCCACCGATCGACGGCGGCGGTAAAATGGTATTTCCAGACCTGATCTGGGACAAAAATCCTAAGACTGGCAGCAATAGTTATTTAACAAATTTCTTCCCATGGAGCAACATCAGAGGCTTGGTCGTCGTTTACGACGGGAATAGCTATCATCCGCCAATTGGAGAGGCTTATTCTACCACTTCGATTTTTCCCAGCGACCCGCTAAACCAGACGAACGTTGTATATGCCGGCAGCCCTATTTATGGAGGATTCCCAAATGGCGCGGATGGGGCCGATGGCGCGAAGCCTGGGAGCCGTAAAATACCTTGCGGAATGCCGAATTGGCGGGTATCGGAACCGTATATTTCTTTATGGATCGAAGATGAACCATTGGGATACCAGCCGGGGATAGGACCGAGAATTTCATTAGCTCTGGCATATAAGCAAAGGGAAACGGGTGCGGGCTTGAACGCGAATGTATTTAGCGTTGGAAAGCAATGGAATTGCTCGTGGTTATCATATGTAGCGAATAATCCTGTCTCGGGTAAAACCGTATATTTCCCCGGGGGTGGTCAGGCCACCTATTTCTCTGACTTCGATTACCAAACGAATACGCGCTTGACGGGTGATTCTACGAATGGTTTTACTGTTAGTTACCCTGACGGCAGTAAAAATGCTTATAACTTTATCGTTACAAACAGTGCTGGAATATTTTTTGAGGCCTTTTTGACCGAACAGTGGAACGCTCAGGGTCAAAGAACGTTGTTCAATTACAGGACGTACGATCCCGCGGTACCGGTCATCCGGCTTATAAGCGTGGTCGATGGGGATGGGCGAACTAATAGAGTGTATTATAATAATACGAATGACGTATATCCAAATCTAATTAGTCAAGTGGTGGATGGCTATGGCCGTAGTAACACATTGGTTTATGATGGCGGAGCCCGTTTGACGAATCTAACGGATGTTGCGGGGATATCGACTGGCTTCGCCTACGATACAAACGGCTGGGTTTCGAGTATGACGACGCCCTATGGATCTACTTCCTTTGCGCTTGCGGACAGTGGCACAAATAGCGTGCTTCCAAATGGTCGGTCGGTCTTGATCACCGAACCGGACGGCTCTCATCAACTTTATCTTAACTTGGATTCTGCCGCTGGCGTCACTAGTTCAGTTCAGAGCAACTATGTGCCCGTCTGTGCTGGATTTACAAATACATTTGATAATTCGCAGCTTCATCTGCGGAACAGTTTTCACTGGGGTCGATTGCAATATCAGGGACTTCACACTACGAATATCGCTTCCTTTAACACGAATGATTTCCGACTTGCTCGAATGAAACATTGGCTAAAGTCGGCTACGGAATTAATTGGGAGCACGCTCTCTCTGGAACGCATGCCCAGTCCCGATAGCGCTGGGGGTAGAGAGGGACAAATTTTTTGGTGCGACTATGCCGGAAAGACAAATACCCAGTATGAAGGAACTCAGGTAATGCCACTATTGACCGCTACGGTATTAGCTAACGGCGATACTCGATTCGTGTGGACCGAGCGAAACAATCTCGGATCCGTTGTTCAGGCGATCGAAACGTGGTCTTCCACCGCCGGCAGCACTGTGTTGAGGCGCACCAACACCTTCACTTATGCAACCAACAATATTGATTTGGTGGCGGGCACCAATGCTTTGGGCGTTCTAATTTTCACCAATATCTACAACGGATACCATCAGGTTGCCACCAACTACAACGCGCTTAACGAGCGCACCATTTTTACTTACAACGGCAATCAGCAGCTCAGCTCGGCCACCTTGCCCAGCGGTTTGGTAATCACCAACCTCTACTATACATCGGGCAGTTCGTCCAATCGTCTTGCCAGTGTGATGGATTACGCCGTGCTCGGCGGAGGGCTAGTTTATTACCGCACCAACCTCTTCACATGGTCGGACGGCCTTATTCAGACACATACAGACCCGCGTGGGTTGACCGTAACCAATACTTGGGATCCGCTGCAACGCCTGCGACGAGTCGATTTCCCGGATGCCACGTTTATTACGAATGCCTACGATAAGCTCGATTTGGTTCGCACTATAGATCGAATGGGGCATAGCAACTCGTTTGTTTACAATCCTGTAAGGCAGATGATTGCTTGGAGTAACCCCAATAATGTGGTTTCACTTTATGAATACTGCTCTTGCGGTTCCCCGATATCTATAACTAACGCCTTGGGAACACCCGTGCAAACCGTCACCCGCTTCACTTACGACAACCAAGGCAAACGGCTGACCACGACCGGTCCCGATAACTACGTCGTCAACTTCAATTACAACGCCCTCGGCCAGTTAACTAATGTCGCGGATCCGGTTCGGAGCGTGACAAATTGGTTCAATCATCAGGGAATTCTTTGTGCAGTCAGCAATGCGCTGCAACGGGTCAGCGCGGGGAGCGTGGATGTGCTGGATCGGTTCGTGCAATCTACCAATGCCAACAACGTCACGCTCTCGCGCATCTTCGATAACCTGAACCGGGTGGCCACCAATACCTACGCCGACGGCGGGATGGAGATTTTTGCATACACGGCCAATATTGCGGGGGTGACCAGTTACCTAAATCAAAACGGTTCCAACGTGGTCAATTACATATATGATCCCTTTGACCGGAAGATCGCGGAGATCTGCCCGGATGTTTCGACTAATCTTTTCAGCTATTGGCCAGCGGGGGATTTGAAAACGCTGACCAACGGCAATCAAAAACTCACCACCTGGAACTATGATATTTACGGTCGCGTCAGCGAAAAGCGGGACGACAACAACACGACCGTCTTTTCTTATCGTTATTATGCCGACGGGACGTTGAGCAATCGATGGAACGGCGGCCGGAGCTCTGCGTACACTTATGACGCGGTTCGCAATCTAACCGGTATTACGTATCCGTTCAGCCCTTCGATCACCTTCGGTTACGATGCTTTGAATCGCATGACCTCCATGGTGGATGCGGTCGGCTCGTCCGGCTTTTCTTACAACAGCATCGGCCAGCTTTTGGCCGAGGATGGCCCTTGGGCCAACGATACGGTTGGATATATGTACGATAACCACCAGCGCGCCAGCGTGAGCATTGAAGCGCCGAATGCCTCAGCGTGGTCACAGAGTTACGGATACGATGCCGCCCGGCGACTCCAGACCGTCCACTCCCCGGCGGGCACGTTTACATATGCGTTCGATGTAGTGCGGAAGCTGCGGCCCTCGATGCTGACTCTGCCTAACGGAGGCTTTGTCGAAATGGATTACGATGGTATGGGGAGACGCTGGACCGATCTGCTCTACGAATCTACCGGCGAGCAATATCTCGATGCGCACGCTTATGAATTTGACAAGGCGGGGCAGCGCAGGATTCATTACCGTTACGAGTTGAACAATCAGGTGGATTTCACGTATGACAACGCGGGGCAGTTGAAAACGGCTGTGGGCAGCGAATACGATTTCAGTCCGCTGCGCGCGCATGAACAGATGGGGTATGCCTATGACGGCGCGGGCAATCTCGCCTGGCGGACCAACTACGCACTCATCCAGAAGTTCGGGGTCAACAACCTGAACGAACTGACCACCGTCACTCGCAGCGGCACCCTGACCGTGGCAGGCACGACCTCCTCGCTGGCGACCAATGTCACCGTCAATGGCCAGACGGCGGTGCTGTTCGATGATGCAACGTTCGCCAAAACCAACTTCACCCTCGCCGATGGCAACAACACCTTCACCGCCATCGCGCAGGATGCTTTCAGTCGGAAGGATACCAATGTGGTGGTCGCCTACCTCCCGGCCACCAACCTATTTTCCTACGACGCGCACGGGAACCTGATCACTAACGGGCTGGAAGTGCTGATTTACGACGACGAAAACCAGTTGGTGACCAACTACGTGGCCGGATCATGGCAGAGCGAGTTCGTCTATGACGGGCTGAACCGCCGCCGCATCCAGCGGGATTACACCTGGAACGGCAGCAACTGGCTCAAGACCAACGAAACACGATTCATCTATGACGGCAACGTGATCCTGGAGCATCGCGACGCAAACAATCTCCCCACGCTGGTCTTGACGCGTGGCATGGATCTGAGCGGCAGCCTGCAAGGAGCCGGCGGCATCGGCGGTCTTTTGGCGATGACCGAGCATCCCGCCGTCAACGCCGTGCACAGCTATTACCATTGCGACGCCGGCGGCAACGTGACTTGCCTCATCAGCACGAATCAGGCGATCGTGGCCAAAGCCGAATACGACCCCTACGGCAATTTTATTTCCCTCAGCGGCCCCAAAGCCAACGTCAATCCGTATTGGTTTTCGAGCAAACTGATGCATCGAGCGTCAGGGAAGTATGACTTTCTGTATCGGTGGTATGCGCCAAATCTGCAGCGGTGGATTAATCAGGATCCCATTTCAGAAGCAGGCGGTTTAAATTTATATGGCTATTGCCATGGAGATCCGTTGAACGTTTTTGACCCTGATGGACAAGCGGTCATCCAAAGTTGGCATAGTACCCAACAAAACCTGATTGGAGAAGGGGGGGTGTGGAATAACGCTAAAGCGTATGGAATTTCAGTTGGCATCGTTGCACTCAACGCGTTTTCTGTCGGCAGCTTCGCTAGAAATGACGAGCTCGTTGATCGCAATTTATCTGGGCAAATTACCGATGGACAACTTATTGCAGGAATGGCAATTAATGCGGGCGCAGCCTCCGTAGCGGTTTTAAGTGGTGGGGCAGTAGCTCCAATCGCTGGGCGAGCCTTGGTGGCAGCGGGGTCCCCGGCCTTGATGTATATCGGAAGCGGGGCGACGGCCGGCCTTGCCTCTTCAACTCTTGATGTAGCCATACGAAGGGCTGGGTATGGAGCCGCAGATCTCGGTTATGACGGTACTGCTGCGGGCGATTTGGCATATATCGGTGTTTCGACCCTCAGCGGAGGCGCAATCGGAGGGCTCACATATGCGGGGGTTCGTGCGGGACCAGGGTTTATCTATCGGCGGACCGATGGCACGGAAATGCTAGGCGAATATTATGGTCAGGCAAAGAGTGCCGGCAGATACTTGGCACGACAGGGCGAACATGCGAGTGATTATCCTGATTCCGATTTTAGTTTTGATCGGGTTGGCGGCGGTCGTGAGGGAGATTCTCTTGATTTCATGGAACAATTCTTCATCACAGCCAACGGGGGCGCGCGAACTCAAAACGCTCTCACGCCTCTGTCAAATGACATTCGAGTCATGAGTGACGAACGTTTCGCAGATTTCCTTTTCAAAACCACTGTTTCTGGCGGTGTTGGTGGTTCCATGAGCGCCAATGGAGTCAATTCACAAGGTTTGGGAGGCGTTCCTTGCAAACATTGAATAATGCATTTGTGTCGCCTTCTTTTTTTAATTTAGATTGGAGAAAATATGGGAACGTGGGGAAAAGGTAGCTTTCAAAATGATTGGGCAATGGATTGGCTGAACGATCTGCATGCGAGTAAAGATGCTTCGCTGGTTCGCTCTGCTTTGGGCGCTGTTGTCGAACATGGCGGTACGAGGCATTCTCCTCCCTCGATGCTCGAAAGGTTGCGAGGTCTTCGACAACATACGGATTGGCTCACAGCAAATGTTGCCTCTCGGGCTTTGGCCGCCGCTGAAGTGGTCGCCGCTTGGCGGGGATTCGCAAGTGCGAATTTGCCCCGAAATACTCTAACGTGGTTGCAGGAATATGGCTCGACTTTTCCGACAGACCTCGTTCCCTTTGCCCGACTCGCCGTAAGCATTGTGAAGACCAATTCTGAGTTGAAAGATTTATGGGAGGAAGTCGGTTCTCCCGAATGGAAAGACAAAGTCGAAGATTTGGAACGGCGCTTGGCTGCACCCTCTCAAAAATAGCCCGTAGAGGGCCAGCCAAGGAATACGACCTGCCACAAAAAATAAATACTCGTCCAGCTTCTCCTTTGCGAATGCGTCCAAGGAAGCGAAGCTTATGAACCTCGAAACTGAATCTCGAAAACCGGACCCAGCCGACCCGTCATGCAGCCTAGCAACTGACGATTCGTTACTCTCACCACTTGAACAATCAGGTGGGTTTCACGTGAGACAACGCGGCGCAGATCAGCTGGGCGTTCTCCGCTGGCGGCGCTTCTAAGGCCAAAAGAGAGTGGACAAATCCGCCCACGCGGCTTAGCAATGTTCCATTATGATTTGCAGATTTTCAGTTATCCTTGGACTCGCTTTGATGGCTGCCGTCCCGGCGTTTTCCCAAACCAATGTTGCCGCGCCGGTTGAACCGGCTACCGTGGGGGACGCGGCGGCGACGAACAAGGTTGCGCCGCCCAAGCGGCCCCGGCCGTTGTCGTATCGTCCCCAGCGCACCATGGGCTCGTTTGTCAAAATCGACGGCACCAACCTCGTCCTGGTTGTTCGCAACCGCGGCGGCTCGAACGAAGTGGTCGTCCCCATCGAAGCGCAAACCGAGTATCGCGTGAATAACGTGATCGGTTCCGTCAAGGATCTGAAGCCCGGCATGCTGCTGTTGACCACACATTTGCCGGCGATGAGCGACCGCCCGGGCAAATTGAGCGTGGTGGCGAGAAACCCTGAACAGGTGGGGGTGGTGGTCAGTTCCGGCGGCACCAATCTGGTCATCAAAGTGACGGAACCTGGCAGCGCGCCGCGCGAGCTGCCGATTGTCATCACCGAAACCACTAAAATCCTGATGGCCGGTCCCGAGGTCAACGGCCAGCCATCGACCACCTCCAATACAACCCTGGACGAACTGAAGCCTGGTATGAAAGTCGCGATCTGGCCAGGCATCGGACCGGCAACGCGCATCACGGCCACCCCCTTGCCTGTGCCCGCAGCCAAACCGGATTCAGCGCCGGAAAAGAAGTAGCTTGCTTTGGTGAACTTCGTCCGCGTTCAGCGGAGCGGACTGCTATCCAGCGTCACCTTCAGCATGGAGGTCGCGCCGGGCGCAAGCTTGATGGCGTTGGAACCCACGTTGCCGGATTCCACGCACACCATTTCGTGATATTCCTCATCGCCGTAATCGGCCATCTGTTGCGCCTTGGCGATCCACGGGTTCCACACCACGGTGGATTTCGAATTTTCCTTTTCCACGCGAATCACCCGGCCCAGTTTCGCGTCGGCGATTTCAACCGCGCTGGTGGTGTCGAGATAAGTGCGGTCCACCTCGGAGGCGATGCGGATGACGTCCGGCGTTTCGGTTTTTCGAGCCATGTTATCCACCTTGTCGAGATAGCTCGCGCCCTTCAAACCTTTCACCGTCACGTCTTTGATATTGCCCACCGTGAAATAGGTGTGCAGGCAATCCTCGTACGTGAAAACTTCCTTTGATTGATTCGTGACGGACAATTCGAGCGTCAACACCTTGCTCACAGTGACGACGTATTCCACGGTGCACGCCGGAAACTTCGCGGCGTCGGGGCTGTCGGGCAAACGAAAGCGCACGCGGACGCTGCCGTCTGGGGCGATGGAGAATTGCTTCAATTCCCACGCCTTCACCCGGGCGTAACCATGCTGGCCAAGGCCTTCACGCGGCCCGAACCAGGGAAAGATGATGGGAATGCCGCCGCGGATGGGCTGGCCTTCCTCGAAGCGGCTGCACTGGCTCAGAAAGAGCAGGGGATGCCCGTCGTTCGTTTTGAAGTGCGTGACGTGAGCGCCGTGCAGATAAATCTCCGCCGTGCTCCACGGCGTGATCACCTCGATCATCGGGAGGTCGCCGCGACCATCGAGAAAAGTGACGTGGCCGAGGACGTTCGTTGCGCTGGATTTGGCGGAGTTCATAAGTTTCTGGTAAATCGTTATACCCGCGTTCCCACAAACCGCCATGGAAATTTTTCGCTTCAATTTCCCCGGCCCGCCGTTACTCTCCCGCCACCTTATGGCAACCAAGCAACAATATAAGTTTTGTTTCGGCCCGTGGAATATCAGCGAAGGCCAGGATCCCTACGGCCCGACCACGCGCCCGCCCCAGACGTTTGACTGGAAACTCGACCAGCTTAAAAAGCTTGGCTTCGATGCCATGATGTTTCACGACGACGACGCCGTTCCCGATATCGACGGCAAGTCCGACGCGCAACTTCGCAAGGAATCCAAGGAACTGAAAAAGAAGTTGAGCGACGCCGGTGTGGCCGCCGAAATGGTCGCCCCGCGTTTGTGGTTCAGCCCGATGACGATTGACGGCGCCTACACCAGCAACGATCCGAAGGCGCGCAAGTATGCCATCGAGCGTTCCCTGCGTTGCATCGACATCGCCAATTATCTCGACACCGATTTGCTCGTCCTCTGGCTTGCGCGCGAAGGCACCTACATGCGCGAATCCAAGAACGGTCGCCGCAGCGTTGAGTTGCTCGTCGAAGCCATGGACAAGATGCTGGCCTACGACAAAAAAATCCGCATCTCCATCGAACCCAAGCCGAACGAGCCGATGGATCACGCCTACATCCCGACCATCGGCCACGCCCTCGCCATCGCGCAACTGACACGCGATCAAAAGCGTGTCGGCTGTTTGATTGAATCGGCGCACGCCATTCTAGCCGGGCTGGATCCCGCCGACGAAATCGATTTCGCCAT
Source organism: Limisphaerales bacterium (assembly GCA_044223735.1). Classification (GTDB taxonomy): domain Bacteria; phylum Verrucomicrobiota; class Verrucomicrobiia; order Limisphaerales; family UBA8199; genus JBGALR01. Next base: position 53,648 of record JBGALR010000032.1, read on the forward strand.
GGCCTTCGGCAAGTTGTGGTCGCTGCATCTCAACGACCAGAACGGTTTGAAATTCGACCAGGACAAACCGTTCGCCAGTTCAAACCTCCGAGTCGCCTTCAACCAGGTCCGCGCGCTGGAACGCAACGGCTACGGCAAGCGCGGCGAATATGTCTGCTTCGATGTGCATCCGTTCCGTCCCGCGAAAGTGGAGCATTGGGTGGCGCACCTCGACAACAGCCGGAAGACCTTTTTGAAGCTCGTGCAGAAGGTGCGCAGCTTCAACGAAAAGCAGGCGCAAGCGCTGGTCGCGGATCGCAATTATGCCGCGCTCGACCAGATGGTGATCGAACATCTCCTCGGAAAATAATCCGACCGCACGCCGCCGTGGCGCGATCAATTCGCGCGCGGCGCTGCCGGTGGCGCGCCTTCCGTCACCGGAGCCAGAATCACTTCCACATTCCGCGCGCGCAACGCTTCGACCAATTCCGCCGGCGCCGCGCTGTCCGTCACGATGGTATCCACACAATCGAGTTCGCAGAGCGGCAACACCGATTTGCGTCCGAACTTTGTGTGATCGAAACAAAAAATCACCTTCTGCGCCGCGTTGAGCATCGCGCGCTGAATGTCGATCAGCAGTCCGTGCGAGTTTGAAATTCCCTCCAACGACACGCCGCCCGCGCTCATGATCACGACGTCCGCGTGAATGCGCGTGAACGCCTCCACCGCCGCCGGCCCGACCAACACGCCGAGACGTGGATAAATCACTCCGCCGGACACCACCACTTCCAATCGGTTGGCGGACGCGAACAGATTCGCGATGGGCAATGAGTTCGTGATGACTTGCGGCGTCTTGGATTCGAGATAGCGCGCGACGTGATACACCGTCGAACCCGCATCCATGATGATGCTTTGGTTTGGTTGAATCAGTTCGGCGCAGGCGCGACCGATGGCTTCCTTCTCGGCGAGTTGATGTGTGTCGCGCGTGGAAAAGGCGAACTCATCCGTGCGGGGATTTAATATGCGGGCGCCACCATGAGTGCGACGCAGTCCGCCGCCAGTCTCCAAAACAGTGAGATCCCGGCGAATCGTCGAGACGGACGCGCCCACCTGCTTTGAAATCTCCTCAAGCGAGGCAAATTCAACCTGTTGCAGATATTCAGCGATTTTATGCTGGCGCTCTTCCGCTTGCATCTACGGTAGAATTTGGAATGTTTTGACGTATTTTGCAAGATTTATTTGACAATGTTCCAAAACACGTCAAAACTTGTCATCGATATGGCGACTGGAGCTACAGAAGCGAAACCCGCAGTGCATCGCGCTGTGGTGGAGCACATGGTTCGGCGGGCGGTCTATCAGCGCCTCGGCAAAGCATTGCCGACGCCGGCGGCTGCGCCCAATCCGCTCGTGGTAAATATCAGCGCGCGCCATTGTCATCTGACCCAGGCCGCCGTCGAAACACTTTTCGGCAAAGGCCATCAGCTCACCGTTCATAAGTGGCTTTATCAGGACGGACAATTTGCCGCCAAGGAAACGCTGACGCTGATCGGACCGCGCAGTCGTGTCATTTCAAACCTTCGCATCCTCGGCCCCTGCCGGAATCTGAATCAAATCGAATTGTCCTACACCGACGGCATCGCGCTCGGTTTCGATTTGCCGCTGCGCAGTTCCGGCAACATCAAGGACACGCTTGGTTGCATGCTCATGGGACCGGCGGGATTTTTCGAAATGCCGGAAGGTGTCATCCGCGCCTTGCGCCATGTTCACATGTCACCTGAGGATGCGTCGTATTACGGGGTGAAAGCGGGCGAGGACATGAAGCTGAAAATCGGCGGTCCGTGCGGCATCACGCTCGACAAAATGCTGGTGCGCGTGGACAAGCTTTTCAAGCTGGAGGTCCACATCGACACGGACGAGGGGAACGCGTGCAATCTCCAGCCCAACACGCCGTGTGAACTTTTGAGGTAGAACTGAAATCATCAATCATCAACTGAATTATGAACGAAGCATTAGGAATGATCGAAACGAAGGGGTATGTCGGCAGCGTCGAAGCCAGCGACGCGATGGTAAAAGCCGCAAACGTCACGCTGGTGAAAACGATTCCCATCGGGGGCGGGCTCATCACCGTCCTCTGCAAGGGCGACGTCGGCAGCGTGAAAGCCGCCGTGGATGCCGGCTCCAAAGCCGCGTCCAAAGTCGGCGAACTCGTGAGTTCGCACATCCTGGCGCGTCCGCATGAGGATCTGCTCAAGTCGTTCCTCGGCGACACCAACAACAAGGCGGCCGCGAAGTAAGCCGCGCACACCATTTATAAATCAACAACTCCTTTAAAATTATGCCTCAACAAGCAATTGGAATGATCGAATGCAAAGGCCTGTGCGCCCTGCTCGAAGCCTGCGATGCCGCCCTCAAGTCGGCCACCGTCACGCTCGCGGGCTGGGAAAAAGTCGGCAGCGGTTACGTGACCGGGTTTTTCCGCGGTGACGTCGCAGCCGTCAAAGCCGCCACCGATGCCGGCGCCGCCGCCGCGTCACAAGTCGGCCAGGTCATCAGCGTCCACGTGATTCCGCGTCCGCACGACAGCCTGTCCGGTCTTGGCAAGTGGCTGCAATAAGCCTCCTGATGGATTGATCGGTCCGCGTTGACGACGATGAAAATTCTGGTGGCCAATCTCGGTTCTACCTCGCTCAAGTGGCGTCTGTTCGACTGCGCTGGAGCGCAGGAACAAATGCTGCACAAGGGCGGCTTCGAGCGGGTCACGGATTATCCGAAGGCGATCAACGACTGCCTCGCGCAGCTCAAGGAAGCTGGTCACATTCAAAGCGAAAAGGATCTCGCGGCCATCGGTTTTAAAACCATCATGGCCCGGGGCGTGAATGGTTGCGTGCGGCTGGACGAAAACGTGGTGAAAGCCATGGAGGCGTTCAACGGCATCGCGCCCGCGCACAATCCGGCGTACATCAGTGGCATCCGGTTGTTCGCGCAACAGATGCCCGCCGTGCCGCTCGTCGGCCTGTTTGAAACGGCCTTTTATCAATGGGCGCCCGCCGCAGCAATGCGCTACGCGGTGTCTGAAAAGTGGTACGAGCTGGGAGTTCGCCGCTGGGGCTTTCACGGCGCGAGCCACAAATTCATCGCGGAACGTTCCGCTGAATTGCTCGACCGCGAGGACGTGGCCGGACGCGCGCGGGAGTTGTATGTCGATGGCGGCGCGAGCCCGATTCGCGAGCCGAATCTGCGCGTCATTTCCTGTCACCTCGGCGGCAGTTCGTCGATCACGGGAATCCTCGATGGCGTGGCCGTCGGCACCAGCATGGGCCTCAGCCCGCAAAGCGGCTTGCCGCAAAACAATCGCGTGGGTGATCTCGATTCCTTCGCGCTGCCTTTCCTGATGCGCTCCACCGGCCTCTCGCTGGACGAGGCGGAAAAGTTGATGTGCAAGGAGTCCGGTTTGAAGGCGCTCTCCGGCGGCCTCAATGACATTCGCGACATCGAAAGTGAAGCGGCCAAAGGCAACGCCCAGGCGCAGCTCGCGACGGACGTGCTGGTGTATCACGTGCGGCACTGGATTGGATCGTTTCTCGTGCAAATGAACGGCGCGGACGCGTTGGTGTTCACCGCCGGCATCGGCGAAAACCAGCAGCGCATTCGCGGTCTCATCTGCGCCAACCTGGACCAGCTCGGCATCGTCCTCGATCCAGAGAAGAATGCTGCCGTCAAGGCGAGCGAAGGCGAAATCAGCGCCGACAATTCGAAGGTGAAAATTCTCGTGATTCCCGCGAACGAGGAGCTCGTGGTCGCCCGCGAAGTGAAAAGATTTTTGGAAAAGGCCGCGGCGGATGAACAAAAGAAAATACCCCAGCACGCTTCGGAAGCCAGCAAGTAAAACGAATTTAACGACCGACTCTCAACGTCCCAAACCTGAATCAAATTATGACACAACAAGCTATTGGAATGATCGAAACCCGCGGCCTCGTGGCCCTCGTGGAAGGCACCGACGCCATGCTCAAAGCAGCCAACGTCGAACTCGTCGGGCCCATGACCCAGGTCGGCAACGCGCTTTGCACCGCCGTCGTGGTTGGTGATGTTGCGGCCGTCAAGGCGGCGACCGATGCCGGCGCGCAAGCCATCAAGGCCATCAAGGGCGAAATCGTCAGCGTCCACGTCATCGCGCGTCCGCATTCGGATGTCGAATCCGTGCTGCCGAAACGCGCCGCCAAGCCGTAAGCGTTGGTTGCCGGGGCGTCCGCGCTGGTTTGCGAACGCCGGTATCAAAATTGTCCGAACCGTTAACACCCAAAATCTATGTTTCTGGCGCGAGTCGAAGGTTCCGTGGTCGCCACCAAAAAAGACCCGTCCATGAGCGGACGCAAGCTGCTGGTGATGCGTCCCCAATTGGTCGATGACAAGGACCCGACGAAGTTTCGTCCCGGGAGCAACACGATCATCGCCGTGGACAGCGTCGGCGCCGGCATCGGCGAGATGGTGCTGTTTTGCCAGGGCAGTTCGGCGCGCCTCGCCCCGAACTTGAAGGAAGCGCCCGTGGACGCGGTGGTCATCGGCATCGTCGATACCGTGGATGTGTTGGGCAAGGAGATTTACAACGCCAGGACTTAGGACTTGAAGGACTCAATTTTGTCATTATGAGCGCGGTCAATGAAACGTTAATCCGGGATGTGGTGGCCGAAGTGTTGGGCCGTCTCGGCCAGCCTTCCGCCCCGAAACCGTCTCCGGCACCGGCGGCGAAAAAAGAGGATTGCGGCTGTCACGGCAACGGCGCGCCAAGTGGTGGCAGCATCGCGGTCGGACGCGGCAAAGGCGGCGTTTTCCAGGACGCCAGCCAGGCTTGCGCAGCGGCGCATGAAGCGTTCCTGCAATTGCGCAAAAAGGGCGTGGCTGCGCGCGCGAAAGTCGTGGAGATAGTCAAGACGATCGCCGAGGCGAACGCCGTCGAATGGGGCCGCATCGAACTCGAGGAGACCAAAATCGGCAGGCTCGATCATAAAATCGAGAAGCTGAAAATCATCAAGCTGGTTCCCGGTGTTGAATGGCTTCGTCCCGACGGCCGCAGCGGCGATCACGGCATCATGCTGGAGGAATATACTCCCTTCGGTGTAGTGGGTGCGATCACGCCGTCCACGCATTCGGTTCCCACGTTGAGCGGCAACATTGTCAACATCGTCGCCGCCGGCAACGCGGTCGTCTTCAACGCGCATCCGTCCGCCGCGAAATGCGCCGCGATGGCCGTGCGCGAATACAACCGCGCCATCGAACGCGAGACCGGCATCGAGAATCTGGTAACCATCGTCGAACAGCCGACGCTGGAATCTTTCAAAGCCATCTGCACGCACGAAGCGGTTCGGTTGTTGTGCGTCACCGGCGGTCCCGCCGTCGTGAAGGCGGCGATGCAAGTTGGCAAGCGCGCGATTTGCGCGGGGCCTGGCAATCCGCCGGTGCTCGTCGACGATACCGCGTGCATGAAGCGCGCCGCAAAGAGCATTATTCAAGGCGCGGCGTACGACAACAATCTGCTCTGCATTGGCGAAAAGGAAGTATTCGTCCTTGATAAAGTGGCCGACAAATTAATGGCCGAGATGGAACAGGCCGGCGCTGTTCGTTTAAGCAACGCGCAGTTGGATCGCCTGACCAAGGAGGCGTTCACGTTCAAGGAAGGTCACGGCGCCGGATGTCCCGAGCCCGTGATCAACCGAGCGTTTATCGGCAAGGATGCGACCGTGCTCGCCAAATCGGCGGGCGCAAACGTGCCGGAGAAAACGGAACTGCTGTTCGCCGAGACCAACCGCGACCACGTGTTCGTGGCCGAGGAACAGATGATGCCGTTCATACCCATTGTCCGTGTGAAATCGATTGAGGAGGGCATCGAAGCCGCGCTCGCCGCCGAGCATAATTACAAGCACACCTCGATCATCCATTCGCACGATGTCGAGCACATGACGGCCATGGCCCGCGCGCTCGACACCACGCTGTTCATCAAGAACGGCCCCTGCATGGCCGGCCTGGGCTTGGGCGGTGAAGGTTATCTGAGTTACTCCATCGCCACTCCGACTGGCGAAGGCGTGACCAATCCGAAAACTTTCACGCGCGTCCGCCGCTGCGTGATGGTGGACAACCTCCGCATTTACTGATCAACGACCGCTATGCTCCTGGCCCGCGTGGAAGGCAATCTTACGGCGACGCGAAAGCATCCCAGCTTTGAGGGATGGCGTCTGGTCATTTGCCAGCCCATCAATCTCGCGGGCGAGCCGGAAGGCACGCCGCAAGTGGCCATCGACGCGCACGGCGCGGGGATGCATCAGCGGGTGATCCTGTCCTCGGATGGCGCGGCCGCCCGCAAGGCGGTGGGCGACGAAAAAAGCCCGGTGCGGTATTTGATCGCCGGCATTGTGGACGAACACGACTGACAATTCATGAGACTGGGCACTGTCATCGGTAGAGTTACGCTGAGCCGGACCGTTCCGTCATTGGAAGGCGGGCGCTGGCTGGTGATCAGTCCGTTTACGCGTGAACATTTTCAGCAGGGCGCGGAAACGCCACCCGGCCTGAGCAAGGAACCGAGCCTCGTCGTTTATGATGATCTCGGCGGCGGCGTGGGCCAGACCGTTGGCTTTGTCGAGGGTCGCGAAGCCGCGTCGCCGTTCGATGTTCCCCCGCCCATCGACGCCATCAACGCGGCGCTCGTGGACAATATCTTTTACAACCCGTTTAAAAAATGAAGCAAGTTATCAGCGTCAAAGATTTGGAAGAACTGCTGCGCAACGGCAAGGACGTGCGCTCCATTCCCGCCGACGCCCTGCTCACGCCCTCCGCGCGCGATTTGATGCGTGAATTGGAAAATGGCGGCGGCAATCATTACGTGGCGAAACCGGAATCCGCCAAAGCCGCCGCTCCGCGAAAAACGGTGAACTCGAAAAGTTCGCCGGCGGACATCAAGGCGTTGTTTGATTCACCGGAGGTTGCAGATCTCAAGAATCAGATTTGCGACGTCGGCCGCCGTCTCTGGCAGCGAGCCTACGTGGATGGCAACGGCGGGAACATCGCCATTCGCGTGATGGAAGACATCGTGTTGTGCACGCCCACGCTCGTGTCCAAGGGTTTCATGAAACCTGAGGATCTTTGTTTCGTGGACCTCGAAGGCAACCAGCTTTGCGGCGTGAAAAAGCGCACGAGCGAAATCCTGATGCACCTGCAAATCATGAAACGCCAGCCGCGCGCGGTGGCGACGGTGCATTGCCATCCGCCGTACAGCACGGGGTTCGCGGTCGCGGGCGTCGAGCCGCCGACGTGCATGATTCCCGAATACGAAGTTTTCTCGTCGGTCGCCATTGCCCCGTATCGGACGCCCGGCACGCCGGAAATGGGGCAGCTCGTCGCCGACCTCGTGGACAAGCACAACACCATTCTCATGGCGAATCACGGCGTCGTTTCGTGGAGTCACGTGAGTGTCGAAGACGGATATTTCAAGATGGAAATTCTTGAGGCCTATTGCCGAACGGTGCTCGTCGCGTCGCAACTCGGCAAGCCGGTGAACACCATGACCCCGGCGCAATTGCAGGATTTGCTCAAGATCAAGCAGAGCCTTGGCATTCCCGATCCGCGCATCGGCCTCAAGGAATGCGAGCTGTGCGATAACAACGAATGGCGCCCGGGCGTCACGTGCGCCGTGCCGAATAACGGCGCTTCCAATAACGGCCACGGCTCTGCCGCGCCGGACCAGGAGGCGGAGGCGCTGGTGAAGGCCATCACCGATCAAATCATTTCGGGCACGCGCTGACATGATCAAATCGCTCGATACCAAGATCGCGGAGGTCAAAGCCAACCCCGCGTCGCGCGCGTTCATCATCGCGGACGCCAAGGATGCGGACATGGCATTCGGCGTTCGCGCGCCGGGGCCGCGCTCCTACCTTTCGCAACGGGGCGAACGGCCCGCCCGTTTTTCACCAGAGGTCTGGTCACGCGAGGAGTACGGCTACCGCAATCTTCCCGAGTTTTTGGACATCATCCGTGAGGTCGTGCAGCAGGGGTTGGTGGATATCATGCTGATGTCCGCGTACGTCACCGAACAGCTTACGATCAAGGAAGGAATTTTTCGCAACTCGCACGTCACACCCGCCGCGCGCGCCAACGACACCACCGACGTCTGGGCGGTGCGGCATGGCTGCTACACGCGGGAACCGGCGCAGACTTTTCGCACCGCCACCATTGACCAGATTCAGTGCGGCAAGATGGAATGCGACCGCACGACCGAGGAGTTTCCGGGAGCCAACCTGGGATTATATTCGGCGACGTTCGTCAATGAGTTGGAGCAAGACCGGGAGACGTTGCTGGCCTTCAAACAATTTCGCGAGGAAGCCGAGCGCAAAAAATTCCGCTATTTTCTCGAAGTTTTCGATCCGAACGTCAATAGCGGCATCGCTCCCGAAAAGCTTGGCGAGTTCATCAACGACAACATCGTCCGCGCGCTGGCGGGCGTGCCGGAGGCCGGCCGTCCGCTGTTTCTGAAGATCGTCTATCACGGTCCGCGCGCGATGGAAGAACTCGCGCAATACGATCCAAACCTCGTGGTCGGCATCCTCGGCGGCAGCGCCGGCACCACCTACGACGCGTTCCGCCTGATTCACGACGCCCAGAAATACGGCGCCCGCGTGGCGCTCTTCGGTCGCAAGATCAATAACGCGGAACACCAGCTGGCTTTCATCGAAATGCTGCGGCTGATCACCGACGGCAAGATTTCCCCGGAGGAGGCCGTGCGCGCCTATCACGGCGTCTTGCAGGCGAAGAAAATCAAGCCGCGGCTCCCGCTGGAGAAAGACCTTGAACTGACCGATCAGGCGATGAGTTACGACGGCAGTTCCACGTCGCGCTCCGTTTCACGACCGGCCAGCAAGCCCTACTCACCGGCCTCGACACCAGCTCCGGCGGCGCAATCAACTGCCCGCAACGGGTCCGCCAAAGTGTGGCCCATGCTCGCCAATGGCCAGCCCGATTTTGACAGCATGGATGCGGAACAACGCCGCGCGTACCATCAAAACCGCCTGTTGAAAAAATTCGGTTAAAGCTGAAAGCTTTGGCCGTACGATTCCCGGCTTGACGTCTCCGCGTTGGAAGTGGAACGTACTGCGGAACTTTGGCGGGCTCCCGCATCATCGCGCGCAAGCGCCACAACGCGTGCGGGAATGTCGCCAGGGACATCAGATCTACAATGGAAAACGCGAATGCCGCACCGGCGCCGGTGCCAGTGGAAGAAGTCCAACAGACGTGCGCGGACTTGAAACTCCGGGTCGATCAACTTGAGTCCTCCCGTGGAGTGCTCGAGACGGAGAACAAAGCCCTCCGCACCATGCTGGAGCGGGTCATGGAACATCGCCAGAAGTCCCACAACGAATTGGTGCTGATCCTGACCGCGCTCGTGAGCAAATTGCCGCTGAACGACGTGGGGGTGATCATCACGAAACTGGTGGAGCACAACACCAATGTGGGTCAGACTCTGATTGGCCTGGCCAAGGGCCAGGTCGAAATCGTCCGTTCGCAGCCCGAGATTCTCAAAAGCCTGGAACAGAGCCGCAAACAAATTGTCGAAGCCATGAAGCCGGTGGTGGACGATCTGATCAAGCTCGAGGCCCCTTTCGAGCCCGAAATGCTGCGGTCGTTGCTCACCGATCCGGAAAAGTTTTTCACGCCGAAGATGGTGCGCGCCAACCGCGGTTTCATCAAAGGCCAGATTCCGCGCGAACGGATCGTGCGTGAGTTCGGGGAGGAGGCGCTGCCGTTCTTCAAGGACATGACGACGGATCCGAAGTTGAATCCGAATCCAAAGCCCGACGAAATTGCGCTCGCCTTTCGAAACGATTTCGAGCCGATGCTGGAGCAGAATCCGGCCGTGCTCCCGCAGAAGCGGGGCGAACTGCTGGCCCTCTTCAAAAATGTTCAGCGCAGCAAGGCGCCGACCGAACAGGCCCAGGCGCAACGCGGCGCGGTGCAGAAGCTGACGTTTCTTTGCGAGTTGCTGCATTACTACGAGAACCAGAGCACGGAGGCACCCGACCTGCTTTTCGCGCAACGTCTGCCCGCGCTCATCGAGCAACTCGTCGTCACCAACCCGCACGAACCGCTGAATGAAAAGCTGATTCAACAGGCGGAAAGCCTGCTGGCGTTTATCATCAACACCGATCACCGTCTGATGGTAATCAACAACGTCGGCAAGGGCGGGGGCATCGGCAAAACGCTCAAATACGTGCTGCGTTTGCGCGCGGAAAAGAACACCAATCCTTACACCACGATTGCGGAGATGGTGAAACATCTCGTCCCGCCGCCACCGCAGAAGACATCGGCCACTGAACTCGCCTCGTCCCTGCGCTTGCTGGATCCCGCGTTGCAGCGCCAGATCGTGCGAGTGATCGTCGTGTATGATCGTATTCGCAAGGAAGATGCCGAGGCGCTCGGCAAGGCGGTGGGCGTCGAACTCGGACTGAAGGGGCTCGACGAGGAGTTGAAAGCGGCCGTCGCCGTCTCTCCGGAACAGGATCGTCAGATGGCGTGGGGTCGAATCAAGGAAAGCATCAATCAGCGCACCGACGCCGGCACCATCGCCGCCGCCTTCCGCGACCGGCTCAATGCGAAATACGATGCTGACGAACTCAAGCAAAGCTGGATTACCCTCACCGAGGCGGACCCGATGACGCTGATCCGGATTTTTTGCCAGCTGCCCTATCTCGCCACCGGGCAGACCGATCCAATCGCCAAGCCGGTGATGGAAACCTACGTAACGCGATTGACGCACGAGAAATACGCCGCCACCTACAGCAAGATTATCAAGAGCCTGCGAAACATGTTCCAGGCCAAGGCGGATAGCCCGACGCTGCTTAATTTCGTAAACCTCGTGCGTTGGGCCAGCCCCGAAGCAGCGGACAGGATTTGCGCGGACATCGGCATGCCCGTCGCCGCGCATTAGTGTTCCCGGCAGCAGCGCCACGCATTACCTCTCTCCCCTGATGATTGTAGTAACAAACAGCGGCGGCATCGCCATGACGAACAGCTTCCTCGTGGCGGACGAAGCCGCAAAGGTGGCCGTGCTGTTCGATGCGCCAGACCATACGGTGACGCCGTTGCTCGATGAGGCGACGAAGCGCGGGTGGGACGTCATCGGGTTATGGCTGACGCACGGTCACTTCGATCATTTTGCGGATCACGCCGTCGTGACAGAGAGATTTCCCAAGGCGAAAATTCTCATCCATGCGCTGGACGAGCCCAAGACGAAAAATCCCGACCTTCAGACCCGCATGTTCGGCCTGCCGATAGTCATCCCGCCGATGAAGTCCGACGGTAATGTGACCGACAATCAACAGCTTAAGATTGGCTCGCTCGACGTGACGGTCATTTACACGCCCGGCCATGCGCCGGGACATGTCGGATATTATATTCCGAGTCAAAAACTGCTGATCGGCGGCGACCTGATCATCGGAGGCTCGGTTGGCCGGACGGACTTGCCGGATTCGGATCATGCAGCCCTCGAAGCCTCCATTCGTCGGGTCATGGCGCTGCCCCCGGACACGCGACTCCTCGGCGGCCATGGCCCCGCCACAACACTGGAGCTGGAGCGAAAAAATAATTTCTTCGTTCAGGAAGCCCTCGAACACGGCTGAATTGGCGTGGGCCCCTCAAATCACGCTGTGTTGGGGAGCGATTTGTAATCATCCCGCATACGAATTTCCCCTGCGGTGCCTGGCAAAGGGCCTTGCCGGTGGCCCGGCTTGCGTCTTTTTTGTTGTAATACTTGCAAATATTGCGAATGAAACGAAACAGCGCGCTGTCGCATTGACACCGAAGTCACCTTTGATAGATTGACGGCCCGTTTCTGAGGAATACCTCCGGGGAAACCCTGATATAGAAGATTACGCTATTACTTAAGGCTACATATGGCAAAGTCCGCAAAATACGTTTACGTTTTTGGTAACAAGAAGGCTGACGGCGACGGCAGCATGAAACCGTTGCTCGGTGGCAAAGGCGCCAACCTGGCTGAGATGAGCCGCATCGGACTCCCGGTGCCTCCCGGCTTTACGATCACGACCGAGGTCTGCACGTACTACTACGACAACAAGAAGACCTATCCCAAAACGCTCGATCCCGCCGTGCGCGGCGGCATTGCCTTCATCGAGAAGATCATGGGCACGAAGTTCGGCGACAAGAGCGCGATGCCGCTGCTCGTCTCGGTGCGCTCCGGCGCGCGGGACTCCATGCCGGGCATGATGGACACGATTTTGAACCTCGGCCTGAACGACACCACGGTGCTCGCGCTGGTCAAGGCGACCAACAACGAACGTTTCGCCTGGGATTGCTATCGTCGCTTCATTCAGATGTACGGCGACGTGGTGATGGGCGTGCAGACGCGGCCGGGCGAAGACCACGAGCCGTTCGAAGTGGTGTTCCATGGGTTGAAGCATGAGCGCTATCACGAAAACATCGACGACGCGAAATTGAACGTTGATGACCTCAAGGAAACGGTCACCCGTTTCAAGGCGCTGATCAAAGAACGCACCGGCAAGGAATTTCCGCAAGATCCGTGGAAGCAGCTCTTCGGCGCCGTCGGCGCCGTGTTCAGTTCCTGGATGAACGACCGCGCGATCGTGTATCGCCGCAAATACAACATTCCCACGGAATGGGGAACCGCCGTCAATGTGCAGGCGATGGTGTATGGCAATACCGGCGAACAATCGGGTTCCGGTGTGGCCTTCACGCGGGATCCGGCGACCGGCGAAAAAGTTTTCTACGGTGAATTTCTGATTAACGCCCAGGGCGAAGACGTCGTCGCGGGTGTGCGCACGCCGGAGCCGGTGGCGCAGCTCGAGAAACACCTGCCGGCTGCCTTTCACGAATTGGAAAGCATTCGTCAGACGCTCGAAAAGCGTTTCAAGGACGTGCAGGATTTCGAGTTCACGATCCAGGAGGGCAAGGTGTTCATGCTCCAGACCCGCAACGGCAAGCGCACCGGCTTCGCGGCGGTTCGTTTCGCCATCGAGATGGAGAAGGAAAAGTTGATCGACTGGAAGACGGCCATTGGCCGCGTCCCGGCCGACCAGCTCGACCAGGTCCTCGCGCCCGTGTTCGACCGCAAGGCGGTCAAGGCGGCGAAGTGCATCGCCAAGGGCCTGCCCGCCGGTCCCGGCGCCGCCTCCGGCAAGATGTATTTGAACGCCGAACGCGCCGTGGCGGCCGCCGCCAAGGGTGAAAAAGTCTTGTTGGTTCGCAATGAAACGTCCCCGGAGGATTTGCGCGGCATGATTGCGGCCGAGGGCATCCTGACGGCCAAGGGCGGTGTCAGCTCGCACGCCGCGCTCGTTGCCCGGCAGATGGGCAAGGTTTGTGTTTGCGGCGCCTCGGCGCTGCAGATTGATTACACCGCCAAGACGATGACCGTCGATGGCACCACGTATAACGAAGGTGATTTCCTTTCGATCAGCGGGACGGTGGGTGAAGTTTACCCCGGCCAGATCGCCACGGCGGCTTCCGAAGTCGTCCAGGTATTGATCGAAAAATCCTTGAAGCCGAGCGAGAGCCCGACCTATCAGATGTTCCAAAAGCTGATGGACTGGTGCGCGAAGGTGACGAAGTTACAGGTCCGCACCAACGCCGATACCCCGGAACAAACGGCCAATGCCATTGCCTTCGGGGCGCAGGGCATCGGTCTGACCCGCACGGAGCACATGTTCTTCGAGGGCGACCGCATTGACGCGATGCGTCAGATGATTCTGGCGGACAACGTCGCCGAGCGCAAAAAGGCGCTGGCAAAATTGCTGCCGTATCAGAAGGCGGATTTCGTGGGCATCTTCAAGGAATTGAAGGGATTGCCGGCAACCATCCGTTTCCTCGACCCGCCCTTGCACGAGTTCCTGCCGCACGATCATGCCTCGCAGAATCACCTGGCGGAAAAGCTGGGCATCAGCGTGGAGAAGATTTCGCAACGCGTGAAGGAACTGCACGAGTTCAATCCGATGCTGGGCTTCCGCGGCTGCCGGTTGGGCATCGTATTCCCGGAAATCTCCGAGATGCAGGCCCGCGCCGTCCTCGAAGCCGCCGCCGAAGTGCAAAAGTCCGGCATCAAAGTGAAGCCGGAAATCATGATTCCGCTCGTCGGTTTCAAACGGGAACTCGATTTGCAAGTCGAGGTCGTTCACCGCGTGGCCAAGGAAGTCATGGCGGAGAAGAAGGTGAAGATCGATTACATGGTCGGCACGATGATCGAAATTCCCCGTGGCGCGCTGACGGCGGACGAAGTGGCGCAGACGGCTGAGTTTTTCAGCTTCGGCACCAACGATTTGACCCAGACCTGCCTTGGCATGAGCCGCGACGATTCCGGCTCCTTCATCGGACCTTACCAGGAAGCCGAAATCATCAAGGCGAATCCGTTCGCCTCGATCGATCAGACCGGCGTCGGCGAGCTGATGAAGATTGCCGTCACGAAGGGTCGCCAGGCGCGGCCGAACATCAAGCTGGGCATTTGCGGCGAACACGGTGGCGATCCCGCCAGTGTGAAGTTCTGCCATCGCCTCGGCCTGAACTACGTGAGCTGCTCGCCGTTCCGCGTGCCGGTGGCACGATTGGCGGCGGCGCAGGCGGCGCTCGAAGAAGCGAAGGCTGCCGCAGGCAAGCCGGCCAAAAAGAAGGCCGTGAAAAAAGGCAAGCGCAAGTAAGCGTTTAGCCATATAGCATTCTTAATTCAAGCCGTCTCGCGAAAGCGGGGCGGCTTTTTTTATATAAATCCCGCCCTCGCGCGCAAACCGAAGCTTCCCGAGGTGGTTACTACAGTTTGCCATTGAAAATCCGCAGCCTTTTACACTTCGAGCTTTGAGAGTTTCGGCGGGTCGGTTACGGTGGTTAAGTTGATGTTATTGTGGATCAATCCTCATGGATAAGGCTGTCCTTTTGAATTGAAGCTTCAAGTCTCCAATCTCCGGTTTGAATGGTGGGTGGCTTTGGTCCTCGCGCTATCCGGCCTCATGGTGAGCGCGGCGCAGACGGGTTCGGTGGTGACCATCAATTCGGACAACGTGATGGTGCTGAATGGGCGCAAGGTGTTTCCGATTGGGATGTCACCCGGCCCGCCAAATAATTCGGTGACGCCGGCCGGGAAGGACGCTTTGCAGGAATTTCGGGAGGCTGGCGCACTCCTGTTTCGCATCAACCAGACGAGCAACTGGGGGCCGGCCTTGATTACCTATCAGCAGGCAGCGCTCGATTGGGCAGCGCAGCACGACATGTATCTGTGGTTGAATCTGCGGGAGCTGTCGCAATTTCCCGCGGGGGACACCAACACTGCGGCGAGTTTGCGCGCGCTGGTGGATACGTTTCGCAGCCATCCCGCGCTGGGAGTATGGAAGAATTTCGACGAGGCCTGGTGGGGTGGCGTTTCATCGGCAAACCTTTCGAACGGCTATTACTTCATCAAGCAGGAGGATACGAATCACCCGGTGGTGCAGACCCACGCGCCGCGCGGGACGGTGGCGGATTTGCAACCGTACAATGCGGCGACGGATGTGCTGGCGCTTGATATTTATCCGGTGGCGGTGCCGCCGCCGAGCAATCCCCCGATCACGAACACCGCTTTAAGCCAGGTCGGTGATTGGACCAAAGTGCTTTCGCAGGTGGCGGGTGGACAGAAGCAATTCTGGCTGATCGAGCAAATCGCGTTCAGCGGCACGACGCCTCCGAACAAGACCCTGGTGTTTCCGACGTTTCAACAGTCCCGTTACATGGCGTATCAGGCCATCATTAATGGCGCACGGGGTTTGATGTTTTTCGGCGGCAACATTGCGGCGACGTTGAATGCGCAGGACGCGCCTTACGGCTGGAATTGGACTTTCTGGAGCACCACGCTCAAGCAAGTGGTGCTGGAATTGGGCGACAAGGGTTCGCTAACGAACGCGCTGGTGGTGCCGGATTCCACACTGCCCGTCGTCATGAGCGGAACCACTTCTCCGGACATCGAATACTGTGTGCGGGAAGCGCCGCCGTATATTTTTCTGCTCGCGAGCAAACGGGAAGGCGCCAACGCCAGCGTGACCTTCAGCGGCCTGTCAGGCTGGATTACCAGTGGCGATGTTCTTTACGAATCGGGCCGCACCGTTGTGGTAACCAACGGGCAATTCACTGACGTGTTTGCGCCTTATGATGTCCACGTCTATCGCTTCCTGGCGACAAATCAAAGTCCGGCGATAATTTCACAGCCACAAAATCAGCTGACCAATGCGGCTTCCACCGCGCGCTTTTCAACCACCGCCACGGGTGGCCTGCCGCTGTCGTATCGCTGGAGTCGCAACGGCGTTCCGCTGTCGGATGGCGGGAGTTTTTCTGGTTCGACCAACGCGACACTGTTGATTGCGAATGTGCTGCGGGCGAACGAAGGGACCTATTCGGTGGTGATCACCAATCAATTCAACTCCACGACGAGCTCCGGCGCGACGCTTGCCGTGGTTGACCCGGTTATTACGAACCAGCCCGCGAACAGGCTGGCACAGACGGGTGGCACGGCGACGTTCTCGGTTGGAGCGGCGGGAACGCCGGCGCTGCAATTTCGCTGGCGGAAAAACGGCGTGGATTTGATCAACGGAGGCAATATTTTCGGCGCTGTATCTTCCCTCCTGATTATCTCAAACGTGCAAAGCGGCGATTTGGGAAGCTATTCGGTCGCGGTGACCAATACGGCGGGATATGCGATCAGTAGTGTGGCGACGCTTGGAATCGGCGGCCCCCCGCTTATCACCAGTTGGCCGACTGACTCGACCAATATCGCCGGGACAACGGTCTATCTGAGTGTTGGTGCGGAGGGCGACGGACTGGCGTATCAATGGCTGCGCAACGGTGTGGTGTTGGCGGACTCGGGCACGATCCATCAATCAACGGCGGCCAATCTTATCCTGTCTGGCGTTGGAAGCGGCGATGCCGGGAGTTATAGTGTCATCGTAAGCAACGCTGCGGGAGCCATCACCAGTGCGCCGGCGGCGCTCAAGGTGATTTACCCGATGCCTTATTACGAACCGTTTAATTACCCGGCCGGGTCCTTTCTTGCGGGCGCGATAAATGGAAATTTGCTGTCTTGGAGCGACGTCGGCACCGGTGTCAGCGGGACCTACGTAACCAATGTTTCAGGAAATCTCTCCATGGCCGGCTTGCCGCCGTCGTCCGGCAACAGCATCAAATTCGGTTCGCTGGGAAAAAGCGCGCGGTTTTCGTTCGCGCCGAACTCGGCGGTCACCGACGGCACTTTGTATTACTCTTTCCTGCTCAAGATTCTCGATACGACCGGACTCAGCGCGAGCGGCATCTTTTTCGCGGGCTTTAACAATTCGATCGGCACTCAGTCGCCGCAGCCATCAGTGGTCGGGACGCGGCTATACATTCGCAGCGCGCCGGGCGGATTCAATCTCGGCGTGGCGAAGAATTCCTCCACGTCCACGGATTGGATTTGGGACTCACGCGTGTTCGCCACGAACCAAACTCTCTACATTATCGGCGCCTACACTTTCAACAAAGCCAGTTCGACGGACGATGTATCCATGTTGTGGATCAATCCCAGCCCTTCAACGTATGGCTCCAATACTCCGCCGGCTCCATCGGTAATCGCCACGACCGGCGCGGACATCGGCCTGAATCAGATCGCCAGCTTCGTGTTTTTTCAGCGGGATGTGACGGAGCCGGTCGCAATGATCGCCGATGAATTGCGCGTCGGCACCGCATGGAACAGTGTCGTGCCGGGCACGCTGCCGCCGGTGGTGCGATTGATAAATGCCTCGTCGCCTGCCGCGGGTGGCTTTCAATTCATCATCGATTGGTCGCCTCTTGGCTCGGCGACAATTGTCTCGCCGGGAACGTATCGCTTTACCGATGGCGTCGCACCGAATTACTCGAAGCGATTCTATCAGTTGCGCGTCCCTTGAAGGCGGGGCAGAGGAGGCGCGATGGCTCGCGTCGTCGGTTATTTTTCCACCGGTCGATAGCCCGCCTTGCCGGCCTTTTTCATGGTGGTAATGCCTTCGGCCATCGTCAGCAGCGCGGTGGTTTTCAACGACTTGATGGAACCACCCGAAGTGGCGGCCAGCGAAAAGGCGGCGGCGCTGGAATTATCAGGAAACTCTGCGATGACGACAAAGTCGTGTTCGCCCAGCGCAAACCATGAGTTGATGGGCTTGCCGCCCAGCTTGCGCATCACGGGTTTGACCGCATCAAAGCGATTGTGGGGTTTTTCAATCAATGATTTCCAGGCCGCCGAGGTGTAACATCCCTGAAACAAATAATGAGGCATATATTTCTTTTGATTTTGGAGTTGGCTTGCGCTTCCACTCTACTTTCCGGTGCTGTGCGACTCGCATGACCGGCGTACGGGGGAGTCATAAATCCACTTTAAGCCGTGGCCGTCTTTTTTGGCGAGCAATTTTATTGACTGATAAAAGCCGAATGTCGGCTGGCGCAACGACGGACAACGTGGCACCGTTTTTGGCGAATCCAACACAATATGAAAATTGCCATCGGTTCCGATCATGCGGGTTTTGAATATAAGGAAAAGATCAAGGCGCTGCTCGAAAGCCTGGGTCACACCGTGAAGGATTTTGGAACGCATTCGGCCGACCCGGCGGATTATCCTCTTTTTATCCGGCCGACGGCAGAAGCGGTGGCGCGGGGCGAGTGTGAGCGGGGAATTGTGCTGGGCGGTTCGGGCAATGGGGAAGCCATTGTCGCCAATCGCGTCAAGGGGGTCCGTTGTGCGTTGTGTTGGAATGTCGAAACCGCGCGATTGGGACGCGAACACAACAACGCCAACGTCATCTCCATTGGCCAGCGCATGGTGACGCCGGAGGTGGCGCTGGAGATCGTTCGTGTCTGGCTGGCGACGCCGTTTGCCGGCGGGCGGCACCAACGGCGCATCGATCTGATTGATGCGCCGCCAGGCTGACACCAGGGCGGAGCAGGGGGGTGTCAGACGTACTTCGCCAATTCCGCCTGGCTGGCGGCCATGACTTCCTTGTGCAGGGAATTGCCGTGCGAATCAATCGTCACGATGGCGGGAAATTGCACCACTTCAAATTCCCAAATGGCTTCCGGTGCGCCAAATTTTTCCATCATATAAACGTTCGGGACGCGCTTGATGCATTCGGCGAGGACCTGCGCGGCGCCACCGATGGCGTGCAGATAGACGCAGCCGTGGTCCTTGCAGGCTTTCATTGTCTTTTCGCCCATGCCGCCCTTGCCAATCACCGCTCGCAGGCCGAGTTCAAGAATCACCTGCCATTGATAGGGTTCTTCCCGAATCGACGTGGTGGGGCCGGCGGCGACGCATTTCCAATTGCCTTGTTCATCCTTCACCACGACGGGACCGCAGTGATAGAGCACGCCATCTTTCAAATTCACATGGGAGGGCAGTTTCCCGCCATCGTGGAGATATTTATGAACGGCATCGCGTCCCGTGAAAATGGTCCCGGTGACTTCGACATGGTCGCCGATTTTGAGCTTCCGGATTTCGACTTCGGGTATGGGAGTGTTGAGCGTAATCATGCGGTCCTTTCAATAAAGCCACTGGGTGATTTTGCCTTCCGAATCCAATTCCACGCCATGACGCCGGAACGCCCAGCACATATAGCTGATGCTGACGAAGTAGGAGGCGGGGAGGCGGTTCAACACGCCGATCTTCGCACCGAGCAGGGTGGTTTTGCCACCGAATCCCATCGGCCCGATGCCCAGTTTGTTCGCGGTTTCGACGATGTCCTGTTCCAGCCTGTCGAGTTCCGGGTTGGGATTGTGATCGTCGATTTTGCGGAGAAATTGTTTTTTCGAATACTCGTACCCCGTCGCGCGATCGCCGCCAATGCAGACGCCAAGGATGCCGGGGCCGCAGCCTTTTCCCTGGGCCTGCAGCACGGCATCGAGAATCGCCTTGCGGCAGCCGTCGAGGTCGCGATCAGCGTGAAGCTTCTCGTTGGGCAGCGAATACTGCGCCCCCACGTTTTCGCAGCCGCCGCCCTTGAGGACCAGGCGAACCTGTACGCTGGGGGAACGATGCTGATGAAAATGAATCGTCGGCGATCCCGGACCGACGTTGGTGCCGTCGTTTTTGCCGGTAATGGAATCAACCGAGTTTTGGCGTAGAAAACCTTTTTTGGTGGCGAGCGTCACCGATTCGCGGGCGGCGGCTTCAAAGGCAGGCTGATCAAATCCCACCGGGCAATCGACGTAAAAAATGATGCTGCCGGTATCCTGGCAGATCGGCTGGGACTTGTTTTTGGCGAGCGCGATATTCTGTTCGATGATCTTCATCGCGCTTTCGGCGATGGTCCCCTTCTTCTCGCGTTCCAGCGATTCTACGATCGATTTGTGCACATCCTCTGGAATTTCCGCCGAAGTGCGGCGGATAAGCTCCAGTAGTGAATCTTTCATTGCGTTCATCTTGGTTGAGGTTAGTAAATTCTGCAGACTGAGTCAAATCGCGGTCGGCCGGCCGTTGTTCCTGGACCGGTTTGCGAGGGAAAGTAGTACAGCAAAATTGGGCTTTCCCCGATTTTCGCTGCTGCTTTGGTGTGTTATGAGTCAAGGCAAGTGAACATAAATTTGACCGTAAGCTCTTCGGAAAGCGCGCCCGTGGCGGGCCCGATGCGTTACGATGTGTTCATCAGCCCCTGGTATTGTGATGATTCTCCCGGCCCGGCGTATTGGCAGGGGTTGCGCAATTTGTGCGAAGCGAGCGACAAAACGGCCGTGAAGGAACCTGAACCGGTTGGGAGCGCCGAATGCCGGCGGATTTCCGCTTACTTTTTCGAAGATCAGCACAGTCCCATTCCAATTTCGTACGTTGGCCCACAACGCACGCCTGCGGCAGCGCATGGCGGTCACCCGCCAGGCAATCCTGCTGCCGTCCTGTAGCGGGCGTTCGACCGCCCCCCTTGGCGCTTATTCTTCACCTCCGTAAGCGCTGAATCGGTCGGACGCCCGCTTCCCTTTTCGTGCTGCGGCATTTGGGCGGCGACTTCCGGTTTACACCCGCTTTTCAATGGAACACAACTTTCTCCCGCCGTCGTTGTTTGCAAACGTGAGATGCGTTTGAATTTCGCTGGCAGCGCGTGACGACTGGTCATTCCGGGTTTATCTTCCATGAAACCATGAGTTACCAGCCGATTGAGAATTACGGGGTCGTGGGTGATTTGAACACCGTGGCCCTGGTAAGTCTGGAGGGGGCAATCGATTTCATGTGCTTTCCGGACTTCGACTCGCCGACGATTTTCGCCGCGATGTTGGATGATAAAAAAGGCGGACGCTTCCAAATCGCGCCCGTGGCCGGGGAATTCAAATACCGGCAGCGCTATCTTCCCGACACCAATATTCTGCTGACCCGTTTTTTGGGCAAGGATGGCATCGTCGAAATTTCTGATTTTATGGCGATCACGCCGCAGAATGGCCGGCACACGCTCGTGCGTCGGGTGAAGGTGGTTCGCGGCGAACTCACTCTACGCATGGTCTGTGCGCCGCAGTTTGATTACGGCCGCGCGAGCCACACCGTGGAGAAGCGGAAAGGCGAGGTTATCTTCAGTCCCAAAGGGCGAAATCTCCCGGCCTTGCGGTTGCGTTGCGAGCAACCGGTGCGCGTCGCGAATGGCGAGGCTGTCAGTGAGTTCAAATTGCGGGCGGACCAGTCGGCATCGTTTGTACTGGAAAAGGCGGAAGGCGGTGACGATTCACCGTCGAAAAATCCGAATTACGTTTCCGATGCCTTCAAGGAGACGATGAATTTCTGGCTCGGCTGGATCGCCCGTTCGCAGTATCGCGGCTTATGGCGCGAGACGGTGAACCGCTCCGCACTCGCGCTGAAGCTGCTCACGTCCGCATCGCACGGTTCGCTGGTGGCGGCGCCGACGTTTGGCCTGCCGGAGGTCCTGGGCGGCCGGCGGAATTGGGACTACCGCTACACGTGGATTCGCGACGCGTCGTTCAGTTTGTACGCGTTGATGCGGCTCGGCTTCACGGAGGAGGCGCAGAATTTCATGCAGTGGATCGAGCAACGGTGTCGCGAGGCAAAACGCGGCGTGCCGTTGCAAGTAATGTATCGCCTCGACGGCCGCTCCGAACTGCCCGAAAAAATACTTCGCCATTGGGAGGGATATCAAAAGTCGGCGCCGGTGCGGATTGGCAACGCCGCCAGCGAGCAACTCCAGCTCGATATCTTCGGCGAACTGATGGATTCCATTTTCATCTACGATAAACACGGCGAGCCGATCTCCTACGACCTTTGGACGCATTTGGCGTCGCTCGTGGAGTGGGTGGGCAAGAACTGGCGCAAGGCGGACGATGGTGTTTGGGAGGTTCGGGGCGGGCGGCGCCAGTTTCTTTATTCGCGCGTGCTGTGCTGGGTCGCGCTCGAGCGCGGCATCCAAATCGCGCGCCGCCGCTCCTTTCCCGCGCCCCTTGTGAAATGGCTGCGGATTCGCGACGGCATTTATGCCGATATCAATAATCATTTCTGGAACCCGAAACTAAAATCCTTCGTGCAATATCGCGGAGCGCAAACGCTGGATGCGTCGTCATTGTTGATGCCACTGATCAAATTTATCAGCCCCACCGATCCTCGCTGGCGTTCGACGTTGCGGGCGATTGAGAAAACACTGGTGGAAGATTCGCTCGTCTATCGCTATCGTCGGCTGCAAGCCGCGCCGGACGGGTTGCCGGGCGACGAAGGCACTTTTTCCATGTGTTCATTCTGGTATGTGGAGTGCCTCGCGCGCGCGGGCGACTTGCGGCAGGCGCGCTTCATTTTTGAAAAGGCGCTCGGCTACGCGAATCATTTGGGATTGTATGCCGAGCAATTGGGACCGTGCGGCGAACACCTTGGAAATTTTCCCCAGGCGTTGACCCATATCGGACTCATCAGCGCGGCGTGGACGTTGAACACAAAACTGGCGGACCCCACTGCGTTGGTGGTTTAAGGTGGCGCGAAGGGGCGCCGCGGCGGTTGAAAGAATCATGGCTTCATTCAATTTAAATGATCCGACGCCGTCGGGTCCGAGACGGCCGAGAGCCTATTGGGCCGTGCTGGCCTTCGGCGCGCTCATCATCCTGCTGGTCATCGGCTACGCGGTGGAGAACTGGCGGGGACGTCGCGCGTGGGAACAATGCAAACGCGAGTTGGAGGGAAACGGCGCCGTGCTCGATTGGTCCGCGTATGTGCCGCCAACGGTTGCGCCGCATGAGAATCTTTTCGATGCCCCCAACATAAAAAATTGGTTCGTGCGGACGCCCGGAATCCAGAGCCCGGGCTGGCCGCCGGGGACGGGCAAGCCCAGGGAACTTCGTGACACCGGAACGTCGGGCGTGATTGCCGAAGTGACTGTTACGGAATCCGGCGCCCCACCGGGCACCAACGCGTTCGATTTGGTTGTCAGGGCAGGCGATGACGCCTCCATTCAGCAAGGGCGCGCGCTGCTGAAACAGCTCGTCGGCCCGGCGGTGGCCGGCGTGGCTTCCTGCTATTTGGTGGCGCATAACCCCGCGGGCAAGCCGGCTCAGTTGCTGGTGCTAATGGATCCGAATAATCAAAAGGCAGGCTCGATCAGCAACGCCGGAATGAAAGAGATTGGCGGCCTCCTCCTCGCCGGCCAGTCGGGTAACACGAATTTTCTCTACCTCGCCACCGGAGCCGGCAACTCCTTTCGCGTCACCCTCCACAAACCTGTTTACACGGCGGAGGAATATCTCGCGTGGAGCGATCAGTTCGACTGGGATTTCCGTGAGATACGCCGGGCGCTCGATCTCCCGGGGGCGAGAATCGCGGGAGACTACGAGCATCCGCTCCAACTCCCGTATATCAATTTTGTCGCCGTGCGCTCCGTGGCCATGATTTTGGGGCAGCGGGCGCAATGCCATTTGCTGCTGCATCAACCGGAGGCGGCGTTGCGCGAACTCACGCTCATCCACGACTTTTCCCGCCTGCTGAACGGCCGCCCGGGCATGCTGGTGTCCGCCATGATCGAAGCCGCACTCGCCGGCATATATACGGAGATCGTCGCGCAGGGATTGTCGCTGAATGCATGGACGACTCCGCAGTTGCTCGCCATTGAAAGCCAGCTCAAGAGCGTTGCCCTGCCGGAACGTCTTGCCGTCGCGCTGAACGTGGAACGCGCCTCATCCTTCCGTATCCTGGAAGATACTCCGGCTACGGAGCTGGCGGACCGGTTTGGCGATCATCGTCAAGGCGCGAGCTGGACGGAAGGTTTCCGCCGGGGACGGCTCTGGCTCTATGTCCTCGGTCCGCGCGGTTGGATTTATCAGAACGAAGTCGCCTATGCGCGCCTCACCCGGCATTTTCTCGCGGGGATCGATGCGACCAATCATGTGGTGCAGCCCGCCAAAATACAGGAAGCGGCGCACGTTTTCACCGAGACACAAAAACACATTACACCCTATGTTGCCCTCGCCGCGCGGATGGTGCCCAACTATGCCCGCGCCTTTGTCACTGTCGCGCGGCAACAATCTTTGGTGAACGAGGCGCTCCTCGCGTGCGAGTTGGAGCGATATCGCCTCGCGCAACACGAATATCCCGAAACCCTGTCGGCGCTGGTGCCGCAGTACGCCGCGACGGTGCCGCACGAGGTGACGAATGGTGAACCGCTTAAATATCATCGCACGAATGATGGAAAATTCGTGCTCTATTCGATCGGGTGGAATGAAAAGGATGACCGCGCCGTCGCAGCGAAATCGCCGGAGGAAGGCGATTGGGTGTGGTCGGGAAGCGCCTTATAGATTTTCGGAAGCTTCGCCTTGGCCCATCAAAAGGCACTGCCAAGGGTGACCCGGAAGTGCGGCCCGGCTAATCCATGTCAAAGTGCACGGGCGGACATCGGTTTCCTTAAGTCGTGTTCCCGCCTCCTCGAAAAATAAAAAGATTTTTGCGCATCCAAACGAAACCCGTGGTGTTGGTAACAGAAGCGACCACACCGCGGTTGCTCGGGCGGATTACAAAGTGATCCGGGGAATTGTAATGGCGTTCCCGCTGCGTGGTTGGAGACTGGGTGACGGAGTGACCGCAATGGCTCCCGCAAATTGTAGGGGGGCAACATTTTTGAAAATTAGAAATTGAACGTTTAGTCGGATAGAACGTCAAACGAACCATGGATCAGGTCAGAGTCATTTTTGCCACGTTGTTCCCGGCCTTGTGGGTCGTGGCCTCGGGGCAGGGCTTTCCCCAGAGCCAGGGCGGCGGACTGCAGGTTCGCTGTCACGTCACCATTTCCTCGCGTCAGGCGGGCAGGGCCACCTCGGCCAAATACACCTGTGAAGTTGCGCACCCGCTGCGGGGTCTGAATCGCCGCGTCGGCGTGGAATTTGGCGAGGACGATCCGTTCGCCGCCTCCGAGCTGCCGCAGGGCGTATATCCGCGGCTCTCGCGCATTGATCATTTTTCGACGGAAAATCCCACACCACACCGTCTTGCCAAATCCTGGCAATTCCTTTGGCGCACGGCCCTTGAGCCACGCGCTCCTTCCTCAGTTAGCTAACCACACCAGTGTTCCCGTCGGTTTGCGGGTCATGCTTTGACCCAAGGGGATTCGCGTGTTCGTGAATCTCCGGCCGTTGCCGTGCCGACATCTGAAAATATTAAGTGCACCCGAGGTGCCATCTGACCGTCAAAGACAGTCGATAGAGTTAACTGAGAAAGAAAAATGAAAGAGAACATTGTTGAAAATCACGCTGACCGGACCGAAGTGGTGGCCGCCAGCAGTTCGAAAAATCCGACCCGCATCCTGCTGTTCTACCGCGGCCTCAACGCCCGCGCCGTCTGGCAGCGGCTCGTGGAGGCGCAGTTGAAACGGCTGCAAAACCTGGCGGCGATCGCGTCCGCTCGTGTCACGTTTGAAAAACAGCACGAGAGCGCGCCGCCGTTCAAGGTCAAGGCATTGCTCGAAGTGCCCGGGCCCGACTTCCATGCCGAGGCCAGCGATCACACGCTGCCGGCGGCGTTGCAGAAGGTGATCCGGAACCTCGAACGCCAGATCCAGGCCCGCCGCGGACGCCTCGCGCAACGGCGGAAAAATCACGAACAAACCGGCCTGCTGCCGCGGCTCCCCGTAGCGTTCGGCGGCAATCGCGGGTGACATCTCCAACCTCAAACTTAAAACGTCCATGAAAAAGCACCGAACAAATAACGACAGCCGGCTTTCGCGCCGGATACATCTGGAGTTCAAACATGAAACGGCGACCACCATTTACGTCGCCGGAACCTTCAACGACTGGCGGCCCGCCGCGACCCCGATGGTCGCGCTGGGCGAAGGCCGGTGGGCCAAGGACCTGGCGCTGCCGCCGGGCTCCTACGAATACCGCCTCGTGGCGGACGGCGAATGGATGCCGGATCCGGCCGCGCCGAAGACCGTGCCGAATCCGTTCGGCGGCGTAAATTCCGTCCTTGAAGTCCCCGTCGTGGCCAATGACAGGAAGGAGGAGCTGGTTGTCACCAGCTGATTAAAATGAAGTTTTCGCAGTAGGCAGGTACTGCGTTGCACCGGGGCGGGACAAGGACTGAGCGGACAGCCTTGCCCGCCCCTAAATTTTTTGCGCGAGAGTTTTTGCTTAAACAAGCTGTAAGAAAAAGGAATGGGATGGGTTTAAGAATCGGGCTGCGGTCGTGGAGCGACCGCGCATCGTAAACCTGGTAGGGCGGTGCTGCTGAGACTGTCTCAAAAGTTGAACGCATTTTTCCGGAGGGCGTCAAAATTTGCATGGCACACCCCATCGCCCCGGACTACGGCCAGCAATTTATTTTTCCGCCCGCCCTGGAGGATTGGGTGCCCAAAGATCACCCCGCGCG
>JBGALR010000033.1:0-78043 GCA_044223735.1 Limisphaerales bacterium
AGTCCACACGCCCCAAGGACGTGGGGGCTGCGCATGCCCACGTCGCTCCCACGACCTCCACCCTCCCCCCGCCCGCACTCTTGGCTCACCCCAAAACTCCTCGCTCCCCCCCTCCCGCCAGACCACAATGAGAACTGCTGAAATGTTAAAGGGGCTGGTGGCGTAACGCGAGGTGAGCGGATCTATTGCTCGTTTAAATCTCGCAACAGGGCGAGGCCGAGCGGGTCCACGTTTTCAGCAGCATTGCACAGCACCACCACGCCGAGACGACCGTCTTGGGTGAATCCGAGGAAGCTGCGAAAGCCGCCGGTGCCGCCGTTGTGCCAAATGAGGGTTTGTTTCAGTTGCGGGTTTTTGGTGCGCATCCAGTTCATGGCGATGGCGCTGCGGTCATTCATGTGGAAAAGTTCGCGATGCGATTCACGCAATGCGTCTTCGAGTGGCCCGGACGGATGCATCTGGGCTTCGAGATATCTGAGCATGTCGGTGGCGGAGGAACGCAAAGCGCCCGCGCCTCCCAGCGTTGAGGATTGGAACCACGGCGCGGCGCGCAGGCCAAGCAGAAGCGGTCCTATTTTTATCAGGCTGCGATAACCCTGGGCATAATGAGCGGACTGTTCCGGCGACAGCACCACGGTGGTGTTGCTCATGCCCAGTGGCCGGCAGACTTCCTGTTTTATGAGCGCTTCATAATTGGTGCCGGCCTGGCGCGCGAGCAAGTAACCCATGAACAGCACGCCGAAGTTGGAATAGTGCGATTGTGAACGGGGCTCGAACTCCAGTTGGACGTCCTGCACCGCATTCAACAGCGTGGTTTCGTCGAGTCCTTGGTAAGGATTGCTGCCAAAAAGCCACATGTTGATGGGCCCGAACTTTGAGAGGTTCGCCGGCAGGCGGGGAAATCCCGAGGTGTGCGTCGTGAGTTCCTTGAAGGTGATATCGCGCGCCGGTTCGGGCAGGGTGGTGCCCGGCGGCAACAATTCGCGGACGGGTTGGTCCAGCCGCAGGTGACCACGCCCGACTTCCCGCGCGAGCACAAGCGCAGTGAAGGTTTTGGTAATCGAACCGATTTCGAACAGCGTATCGCCGCTGACCGGCGGGCCGGCGGCGAGCGACTGGCGGCCGAAAGTCATCACAGTCGATTGCTTGTCACTGACGACGGCCACCGCGAGGCCAACGTTGCCGCGCGCCATAAAACGGGAGCAACGGGCGCGGATCAACTCCTCCAATTGCGGCGCCCGACCGTCGGTCCATTCCACTGGCAGACTTTTTTGCCAACCCACCGAAAAACCGGTCAGCCACAGGCCCGTCAACGCCAGCGCGAGCGATGCCAGGCCGAGGATCGCCGGCAGTTTCCACCAGAGTGAACCACGCTTCGAGTTTCCTGAAACGGAGGAGTTCTCCAGTTTGGGCGGTACGTGACCGGCAGCACTGTGACGTCGTTTGCGCCAGACCAAAAGGGAAACTCCGAGAAACGCCAGACCCACGCTGGCGCCCAGAAAGCAAAAAATCGCCGGCAGAAAATATGCCACGGATTGCAGCATGTGCCGTCCCGCGGTTACCGGCCCGCTGCGCCCAGAATGGCATCGATTTTCCGGCGCACGGCGTCGTCCATTTTTATCAACGGCGGCCAGCCGCGTTTGTGACCTTCGCCGGGCAACTTGCGCGTGGCATCGATGCCGAGCTTGGAGCCGACGGCGAGGTCCGTGGTGGCGTGATCCAGCACGTCGGATGGGCCTTTGGTGAACAGCGCGTCGCGTTGCGGGTCGGTATTCGCGCAGAGGCGGAAGAGCACTTCGCTCGTGTTGTGCACGTCCACGTCGTCATCCACAACGATGATGTATTTCGTGAACATCATCTGTCCCATGCCCCACAAGCCGTGCATGATTTTGTAAGCCTGCATCGGATAGGTCTTCTTGATGCTGACAAACACCAGGTTGTGAAACACCCCCTCGGCCGGCAGCGCGAGGTCCACGAGTTCTGGAAAGTTCATCTTGAACACGGGGAGAAACAGCCGCACCGACGCGGTGCCCATGTAAAAATCCTCCATCGGCGGAATGCCCACGATGGTGGCGGGATAAACGGCATTTTTCCGATGGGTAATCGCCGTGAGGTGAAACACCGGATAAAAATCCGGCAGCGAATAATAGCCGGTGTGATCGCCAAACGGCCCCTCTTCGCGGAGCGGTTCCTTCGGATCGACGTAGCCCTCGAGCACGATGTCGGCGTTGGCCGGGACTTCGAGATCGTTCGTCTCGCACTTCACCAATTCGACGGTTTTTTTGCGGAGATAACCCGCCAGGAGAAATTCATCGAGGCCGTCGGGCAACGGCGCGGTCGCGGCGAACGTGTACGCCGGGTCGCCGCCGATAAACACACTGACGGGCATGCGGCTGCCGGTTTCGTAGTAGCGCCGGCCATGTCGCGCGCCGACTTTTTGGAGCTGCCAGTGCATGCCGGTGGTGCGTTCGTCATACACCTGCATTCGATACATGCCCACATTGCGCTCGCCGGTATCGGGGTCTTTGGTAACGACGCACGGGAACGTGATGAACCGTCCGCCGTCGAACGGCCAGCATCGCTGGATGGGGAGATTGAGCAAAGTGGGGGCGGCGTCGGCGGGCGCATGCCGGATAAAGCCGGAATCAGCGATGACGGGCGCGGGCGGCCACGGTTCCGTGCGGCTGGCGGGCGCGTCAAATTTGTGAATCACTTCCTTGCACGCGCCGTCCTTGACCAGCTTCGGCTTCGCGTGACGCAGTTCCAGCGCGGTGCCAAGCAGCTTGATCGCTTCCTTGAAACCGGTCGGCGGTTTCGCCTTCATGAGCGACGCGAGTTCCGCCGCCATGTCTTCGATCGAATCGACCCCGAGGCTCATCGCCATGCGCTTTTCGGAACCGAGGCTGTTGACGGCCAGAGGGATCGGCGAGACCGCGCCGTTGACGGTGGGTTTCTCGAACAACAACGCCTGGCCGCCGCCCGGCTTCTTCATTTCGCGGTCGGCGATCTCCGTGGCTTCGAGTTCGGTGGCCACCGGCTGCGACAGGCGTTTCAACTCGCCCGCCGCGTCGAGTTTTTTCAGGAAGTCACCAAAAGAGTCGAAAGCCATGAATCGAGACTAGCCACGAAATCCGTGCCTTGTCACGACTCAAGCGTTCGTTGGCGCGGCTGCTCGGCCGGACGTGGTGGACTCAATACGCCCCAAAATCATTTAGGATGTGGGCGTCCTCGTGATAAATCGAATCGACGCCAAGTAGTTCCACAAAAATCATTCTTACCCGAAGAGCGACCTGCTCGCGCGTCCAGTCTTTGGGGCCGCCAGCCAGACCAGCCTTATGCATCGCCACCCAGCGCGCCGCTTCGCCAGTGGTGCGCAGCTCCCTGAAGCGGACCAAAAATCTCGGGCGGCAGGACAGAAAAGGGCGACTGCGAAAGCGCCACCGCGACCGCCAGGCCGGTGGTGAGTGACAGCCCGGCCAGCATGGCCTTCAACCAGCCAGCGCGCACGAGGGGTGGAAATGGATCCACGGCCAGTTCGCTTGAGAGTTGGCGCAGTTGTTCGGCGCGCTGTTGGCGGGGAAAGGCCAGCGCCAGTTCGGTGCCGGGCCGGATTTGCTGACGCGTTAGCAACTGGTGGCTGACGAAAGACCGGCGAAGCAGGTGGAACGCCCGCTGCGTGACACACACGCCAGTCTCGGCGGCGGCAATTTTCGTCATGACGAACTCGATAAGCTGCCGCGGGGTGACGATCGTTTCCGCTTCGCCATCGGAGATTTTTATATTGAAGGCTGCTTCGGTCGCCATGACGATTTCAACGGTATCGAGTCCCATATACAATGAGTCAACCGAACCCGGGAGGTCGTCAAGTGAAAGCGCGCCGCCGGGTAAAATGTTTTTACGATAATGAGCAACACCTGTAATCAAAGTCATTACGTTGCAACGCAGGAATTTCCCGACTCGCGGGGGTTGATTTTCGAGGCGATAGTAAAAATGGCATCGAGGGGTTTAGGGCGGTGCTAGTTGTGGGCCGATTGCTGCGGCTTGGTTACTAGACCGAGCCGCAGCGTCATTTTTAGGGCGTTTCGCGACTTCTAGATTGGCAAACCGGCTGCTTATTCAAACGTGTGGGAAAGAGTTACGTACAGGGAAAACGCATCCTGATCGCCGACGATGAGTTCGGCGTTCGTGAAGCCATCAAGTTGCTGCTGTCCATCGACGAGCATACCGTCACGGAGGCCGAGACCGGCGTGGCGGCGCTGGACCTTTTCAAAAAGGGCACCTACGACCTGGTGATTACCGACTTTGAGATGCCGCGCATGACTGGCGACGAGTTGGCAATTCAGATCAAGAAGATTTCCCCCCGCCAGCCGGTGATCATGATGACCGCCTATTCGGAAAAACTGCGCGGATCTGGCAATCCCGTGGACGCGGTGCTGCACAAGCCTTTCCAGTTTGATGAACTGCGGCAGACGATGACGGCGTTGCTGTCCCGAATCTGAGCGGGCTTCGTCCTAGGACTCGGGTAGAACGGCCCGCACGGCCGTCAGTAATTCCTCCAAGGTTCCCTTTCGCAAATATTGCTGCGCACCCTGTTGGATCATCCGTTGCACGAACTGGTCGTCGTGTTGCAGGCCGGTGTAGAGAATGACCGGAAGCTGGGGGTGGGTTCGCTTGACGAATTTCATGAGCATCAAGCCGTTCTCGCCGCCGAGGTCGAGGTCGAGGAGAACCAAGGCGGGCTTGATGTTGTCGATGCGCAGGAGCGCCTCACCGGCGTCGGCCACGGTGACGACGTCATAACCGGCGTCCTTCAAAAAGGTCTGCACCAGCAGGCGCCAATTCTGGTCATCGTCCACAAACAGAATCTTCCTCGCCATCCCTGACTGATATACCACCCCGGGAGAAAAGGCAATGGGTTGAGTCAAGACAGACGCTGTGTTTCGCATGGACAACGTGGCTTGCCTTGTGCTCAAGTACCAATCCGTGAATGCTCATTTTGTTCGCGGATTTTTCCCGCCGCGCAGTTTCGCGCTCCTTTTTCTGATGACCGTCCCCGGCTTGGTCGGCATCAACCGTGGGGCGGCTGAAATCATCTTCGGCGATGCCTTCAACCGCGCCGCAGGAGACGTCACCAACAGCGTTCCCTGGCTGGACGTGCAGGGCAACGGCTGGCGGGCGAGCGGCGCAACGAGCCTGCAAACGGATGGCCAAGGGAGGGTTTACAACGCGTCGACCACATCGGGTGGTTCGGCGGGCGTGCAACTCATTCCCATCGGACGCGATGGTTCAATGGCTGCGAGTGCCAGCCTGAATTTGCCGGTGGGTTCCAGCGATTGGATCGGTTTCGGTTTTGGCAACGCCAACCAGTTTCTGGCGGGCGGAGGCAGCCATAGTAGTCCGTGGCTGAAGGTTCACGGGAATGGCACCATCGTGCTCTACGGCGGCTCCGGCGAAAACAACGGCATCAGCGTTTCGTCCGCTTACAGCAACGTCGGCATTCCGATTAAATTCGTGCTCACCTACGACGCCTATCTCGGCGCTGCGAGCGTGGCATCCATTGTCTATGGCTTGAGTAATTCCATCCTGAGCGCGGTGCCGGTCACCAACACGCTGGGTGCGGTCACGGCAAAGTATCTCATTTTTCAATGTCCCACAAATACGGGACCAGGCGTCACCCGATGGGCGAGCGATGTATCCGTGGATTGGCTTCCGCGTCCGCGACCGCTGCTGACCATGAACATTCAGCACACCGTGAACGTGCCCGCGCCGACCGGCGCTTCCGACATCGCGAACATCAAAGCCGCGCTCGACACGGCGGCCGGCTTTTCCAATGGCGCCGAGGTGGTTTTCCAGGCGGGCGCCACCTATCTCATCGCGACGAACACCACGGCAGCAGGGGTGCCGCTATTGCTCGTGCGGGGGACCAACGTGACCATCAACGGCAACGGTTGCAAAATTTTGATCACCAACCCGCGGGTCGGCTTCATGGATTTTTACCTGTGCAAGAACATCATCGTGAAGGGCTTCACGGTGGACTACGATCCGCTGCCGTTTACACAAGGGAAGGTGACCAGTATTTCCAACGCCCAGGATACCTTCGAATTTCGCGTCGATCCCGGCTATCCGTATCCCACGAATTCCTATTTCACGGAGATCGCGCAGTGGGGGACGTTCATGGATCCGACCCGGCCCGGGCGTCTCGCCGACAATCACTCCACCATTTATGAGTTCGACAAAGACAAGGTGTTATCCACCCCGGTCAGCAACATTTTTAAAATAACGCTCAAGAACCATTCCAAGATGGCCGACCTCAGCATCGGCGACATCTGGTGTCAGCTCGCCCGCTTCAATGGCTCGACGCTTTACCGGACGCGATTTTCGTCGCAGGTAACGTTTCTGAACCTGACCAACTATACGGGCGCGGCGGCGGCGTTCGCCGGTAATGGCGCTTCGCTCGTGAACGAGATCAATTGCCAGATAGTCATCGGGCCGTCACCCGGCGGCAGCAATGGTGTGCCGCGCGTGAAGACCACGAACGCCGACGGCGGACTCTTTGGCAACCCGCGCATCGGCCCCTGGGTTGAAGGCTGCAATTTCATCGGCCTCAGCGATGACGTCGCCAACGCGAATACGCTGCCGTTTTTCATCGTCGGGCCGGTCGCGCAGCCGACGAATACATTTTATTTGAAGGCCTACGATCCCGGTGGCGGGCTCACCGATCTTTCCGCTGGCGATGTGCTGGTCGGCGATGACGTTACTTTTTACAACGGCACCAACGGCGTAATCTTTGCGCGGGCGACCATCACGAATGTGAATCCACCCCTCGTGACGTTCGACAAGCAAATCTCCGGCGTGTTCCCCGGGCTGGACACCACGAACACCTGCATCTTTGACAACTCGCTGAACAGTTCCGCGGTTTATCTAAACAATCAGTTCGCCAACTCGCGCATTCATGGAATTTATTGCCGGGCGAACAACATGTTGATCGCGCACAATTACGTCACCGGTATGGGCGCCAGCGCCATCGCCGCCCATCCAGCGCTAAGTCTCGCCGGACCCAATTCGTTCATTCCGACCAACGTGATTATTCTCGGCAATACCCTGGCGGATGGCGGAGTTTCCTACGAAGCGGTTCACAATGTGGATCCCGACGAGGAGCCGGTGTGGGCGCTGCTGCAATTGCACAAGGCCACGGCGAACTCGGACAGCGTGACCAACGGAACGGAAATCACCGGCATCCGCATTCTCAACAATGCCTTTCTCCAATGGCGGCGCGGGGCCATCACGCTTCACAACGCTTCGGACGCGAATATCATCGGGAACTACTTTGGGCCGCCCATGACCAACGACGGCCTCACTTCGCTGACGGATCATGTCGCTCTGGATTTATGGACGTGCAACCTCGGCGCGGGAGGATTGCGATTGGAAAACAACGTGAAATCGGCGCTCTCGGATGCGCATGCCATCCGCTCGGACGGCGCCTTCACCAATATTACAAACGTCTTCCAGCCGCTACCGACCGCGCGACTGGGCATCACGCAGGAGCCCACAAATGTGTCGGTGACCTGGACCACAATTGCCCCGGCGTACGTGTTGCAGCAATCTCCCGCGGTGGGGACTAATGCGAACTGGTCCGATGTGCTCGGGTTCCCCTATCTCTCCGGTCGTTCTAATATCGTCAACACTCCGTTCCAAACCGGCAGCACCGCGCGCGCATTTTACCGGGCGCGTCTGAGGTGAGCGGGCAACGGGCAGGCCAAACGAGGCTCAGCATTCAAGCATGTTACGCGCATTAACGATGACAAGACTCCTTTGGAATTTAATTCCAACACTGGCTTGGTTGGTTGCCGCGACTGCGTGGGCGGACGCCAATCATTGCGACGTTTGCGAGGTCGCCTTCACTGGCACGTATTACACGCACGGCGATGCGGTGACGGGCGAGAAGAAGATGATTTGCAAGGATTGCGTGCTGCTCAAATCCACCTGTTTCATTTGCGGCATGCCCGCCAAGTTAAACATCACAACCTTGAAAGACGGGCGTATTCTTTGCGAGCGCGACGCCAAAACGGCAGTGATCGAGGATGACGATGCCTACCAGGCATGCCGCGAGGCCAAGAACGGCATGGACCGGCTGTTCTCGCGCTTTCTGGATTTTCCCGGCACGAATGTCTCCACTCGCATCGTGGATCGCGTGCACCTGCGCGAGTTGTTCAAGGAGCCGGGCGAGGATTATGCGTGTCCTAACGTTTGGGGTTACATCGAGTCGCGGACCAATCAGCATCAACTTCAGCACAACATAAGCCTGCTGAGCGCGCTGCCCCGCGCATCGTTCAAGGCGACCTGCGCGCATGAATACGGGCACGCGTGGCTGAATCAAAATCTTTCCGCACACCGAAGGAAATCCCTCGGCAAGGATGCAAACGAGGGCTTTTGCGAACTCATCGCGTATCTGCTCATGGATTCGGAAAACGAGGAGGCCCAGAAACGGATCATCCTCGCAAACCGCTACACGCGGGGACAGGTTCAACTGTTCATCGAGGCCCACCGCGCCTACGGCATGAACGATGTCGCCGACTGGATGCGCTACGGTGTGGACGAAGAACTATCGGCGGACAGCCCGCAACGCATTCGCAGTGTGCTGCTGCCGCGAGCCACGACCACGTTTGCCACGGTCTCCACCGCGCAATCGCCACCACCCGCACCCATCCCGGCAGTTTTGACCCTGAAGGCGGTTTTCATGAACCCCACCCGTCCCGAGGCGGTCATCAACAACCGCACGTTTCAGGCAAACGAAACCGCCAGCGTGAAAGTAGGGGCCACCAACGTCACCGTGCGTTGCCTTGTCATCGGCGAAGACTATGTGCGGATCAAAGTGGTCAGTTCCGGGGAAGAACAGGAACTGCGCTTGAAGCAAAAGTGAAAACTCGGAGCGGCGCGCAGCCCTGCGGCGCCTTCGCCGATTTTCGACGCTGGAGCAAAAGCCTGCTGCGCAGGAAGCCAATTAATCGGTGGGCACCCAGCCTTTGCCGGGGATGTATTCACGACTGCCGGAGTGAGTTTTGCAACCCACGCCAACGCCCAGAACCAGCGCCGCCAAAAGCAAAACCAGACAAAGTTTTGACATGAGACAAATTTAATCCAAATTTGTTGTGCGGCAAGTAGAACACGATGTGATGGGATGCCGGATACTGACACATTTTTAAAGGGACAGTTGCTCCTCGACAGTGGGCAGTTGCGCGGGTCTTTCTTCCAGCGCACCGTGGTTCTCATCTGCCAGCACGACGCCGAAGGCGCATTCGGCCTGGTGTTGAATCGGTCCTCGGGCAACAACGCGGGTGAAATGATCACGGTGGATCTGCCCGAAATGCTCAAGGAATATCCCCTCTACCTCGGCGGTCCGGTCCAGCCCTCCGCGCTGAGTTTTCTGCATTCGGATGCATTCATCCCCGAGGCGAACGTCATGGAGAACCTAAGCCTCGGACATTCGTTGGAGTCCCTGGTGGAAATCGGCGATTCGTTTTCGCCCACGCGCAAAATCAAAATGTTCGCCGGCTATGCAGGCTGGAGCCCGGGCCAGCTCGAAGACGAAATGAAACGCAACGCGTGGCTCACCTTTCCGGCGTCGCTGGATTTGGTGTTCGAGGCCGAACCCGATCAACTCTGGCAAAGCGTCTTGCGCAAAAAAGGCGGGAAATATCGTTTGCTGGCCGAGACGCCCGAAGACCTTTCTTCAAATTGAACCGCCGGGCCTATCCTGAGGCACTTACCGCCGCCCCCCACCGGAGCTTTTTTTCGATTTGGGGTAGCTGACCGGTTTGCCCGCGGTGGACTTCGCCGCCGGACTGCCATCCAGGGAGCGTTTGAGTTCGCGCACCTGGTCGCGGAGCAGGGCGGCCTTTTCGAATTCCAGATTATTGGAGGCGGCGATCATCTCTTCCTCGAGTTCCTTGATGGTCTCGCTGATGTCGATGTCCACGCCTGATTCGGCCAGGAACGACTGCGCGTCCCGGCGGTCGCGATCATGACTGGAAAGACTTTCCTCAACCGCCCGAATAACGCTGCGCGGGGTAATTTTGTGCTGTTCGTTATAGGCAATCTGCCGCTTGCGGCGATACTCCGTGACCGCAAGAAAACTCTGAATGCTTTGCGTCATGACATCCGCGTAGAGAATGACTTCGCCATGCAAATGACGCGCGGCCCGGCCGGCGGTTTGAATCAAACTGGTGGCGCTTCGGAGATAACCTTCCTTGTCAGCATCGAGAATGGCCACGAGTGATACCTCCGGCAAATCGAGCCCCTCGCGCAGGAGATTGATGCCAACCAGCACGTCAAATTCGCCTTTGCGCAACGAGCGCAGGATTTCAACGCGTTCAATCGCGTCAATTTCACTGTGCAGATATTGGACGCTGATGCCGATTTCGCGCAGATAATCGGTGAGTTCCTCCGCCGTGCGTTTGGTCAGGGTGGTGACGAGGATGCGCTCTTTCGCGTCCGCGCGTTTGCGGCATTCGTTGATGAGATCGTCAATCTGTCCGGTCAGCGGCTTGATGGTCACCTTGGGATCGATCAGGCCCGTGGGGCGCACGACCAATTCCACGACGCGGCCCTTGGACCATTCCAATTCGCGCGGCCCGGGCGTGGCGCTGACATAGATCGTCTGGGGCTGCATCGCCTGAAATTCCGAAAATCCCAGGGGGCGGTTATCCATCGCGCTGGGCAAGCGAAATCCGTGATCAACCAGAACGGTCTTCCGCGAACGGTCACCCTCGTACATGCCGCCGATCTGCGGCACCGTGGCGTGTGACTCATCGATCACCAGCAGGTAGTCCTTCGGAAAAAAATCCAGCAACGTCCAGGGTCGCGAACCCGGCGCCCGGCGCGCCAGGTGACGCGAATAGTTTTCGATGCCGGAGCAAAAACCCATCTCTTCCATCATTTCGAGATCATACTCCGTTCGCATCTTGATGCGCTGGGCTTCCAGCAACTTGCCCTGTTTTTCGAACTCGGTGATGCGCTGACCCAATTCCTCCCGAATCGCCAGCAGGGCGGGCCGCAGCTTTTCGGCGGGAGCCACGAATTGTTTCGCCGGAAAAACCGTCACTCCCTGGAGGTCTTCCATTTTGTGACCGGTGAAAGGATCAAACCGGGTGATGCGTTCGATATCGTCCCCAAAAAACTCTATGCGCAACGCGTCTTCCCGGCCGGCCGGGCAAAGCTCCACCGTGTCACCGCGCACGCGAAACTGGCCGCGCGTAAATTCGATGTCGTTCCGCGAATATTGCAGGTCCACGAGGCGGCGCAAAAAGTGATCGCGCGCCATGTCCATGCCGACGCGCACCGGCATGATGACGGCTTCGTAGTCCTCCTTGCTGCCGATGCCGTAGATGCACGAGACGCTGGCGACCACCAGCACATCGCGGCGCGAGAAAAGCGAACTCATCGTTGAAAGCCGGAGCCGCTCGATCTCTTCGTTCACGCTCGAATCCTTTTCGATGAACGTGTCGGTGCGCGGGATATAGGCTTCGGGCTGATAATAATCGAAGTAGCTGACGAAATACTCCACGGCGTTGTTCGGGAAAAATCCTTTGAACTCCGCGTAGAGTTGCGCCGCGAGCGTCTTGTTGTGCGAGATGACGAGGGTGGGCTTGTTGATACTTTTGACCACGTTCGCCACCGTGAACGTCTTCCCGGAACCGGTGACGCCCAGCAGCGTCTGATGCATGGCGCCGGCCGCGAGCCCTTCACTGAGATTCACAATGGCTTGTGGCTGGTCGCCTGCGGGTTCATAGGATGAAACAAGTTCGAACATCGACGAGCAACTTACGTTCGGGCCGGGGCCGCGTCAACGGGCCGGCTCTTGCTCGTGGCTTTTGAAGCCGTGTAACCCCGACTTGTGAACCCGGCCGGATTGGCAGACATTGGGTGGGACAATTATGCCGACCGAGATTTTCAAAGCCAGCCGATGGACCAGGGGAAATCGCATATTTCCCACCGTGATCGAGGTCACGGAGGTCTCCGTGACGCGTCACGATCGCACTTTGTTCAAGCGGAACGAAATGACCATCAATATGAGCAAGATCGCCTCGGTCCGCATCGAGACGGGGATGATCTGGTCAAATATCCTGATCGAATCGTCCGGCGGAACTGACGCGATGGTGAGTCACGGCCATACCAAGGGCGATGCCATCCGCATCAAGAACTTGATCGAAATCGCCCAGTCAAAATTGCCACTGCACTACGACCACGATTAGAAACCGGCATCAGCCGGAGACCGATCAGTTTTGACTTGGCAACGCGGCGCATTCTCGCACCCTGATTTCGTGATTCATCCGACAGCCATTGTTCATCCCAAAGCCAAACTCGACGCCACCGTCAAGATCGGGCCCTATGCGGTCATCGATGAAAATGTGACGATGGGGCCGGGCTGCGTCGTCGGACCGCATGTTTTCCTCACCGGTGTGACCACCATTGGCGCGCACAATCGTTTTTACGCAGGCTGCGTCATCGGCGAGGCGCCGCAAGACCTGAAATACAAGGACGAACCGACTCGCCTGCGCATCGGCGATCACAACACTATTCGCGAACACGTCACAATCCACCGCTCAACCAAGGTTGAAGAGGAAACCGTCGTTGGCTCACACTGTTTTCTGATGCAGCACAGTCACGTAGCGCACAATGTTGTGGTGGGGAATCATGTCATTCTCGCGGGCGGCGCTCTGTTGGCAGGGCACGCGCAAGTGAACGATCGGGCGTTTGTTTCCGGCAATTGCCTCGTTCATCAGTTCGTGCGCATCGGCACGCTCGCATTGATGCAGGGCGGCTCTGCCATCAGCAAGGATTTGCCACCTTACACGATTGCGCGCGGCGACAATGGAATCTGCGGGCTAAACACCATCGGCCTGCGTCGCGCGGGGATCGGCGCCGCTGAACGACTGGAACTCAAGCAGCTCTATCACCTCCTTTTTCG
Source organism: Limisphaerales bacterium (assembly GCA_044223735.1). Classification (GTDB taxonomy): domain Bacteria; phylum Verrucomicrobiota; class Verrucomicrobiia; order Limisphaerales; family UBA8199; genus JBGALR01. The sequence continues at coordinate 12,968 of JBGALR010000033.1, forward strand.
CAGTTCAGTGAAGATGCACACCGCCCTCGAAGAAGCGCGGGGAAAATTTTCGAGTGCGCCCGCCCGCACGGTGATAGATTTTGTGGCGAGCGCCCGGCGCGGAGTTTGCTCTGACACTGGTCAAAAAAACAGCAGCAGGGACGAGGGAGAATAAAGCAATGGTTACTGCCCTGGCTTGTAGCCGAAGTTGCTTTTCATGAAGGATTGCATCTGGCTGGCGTTGTTCCCGGTTGATTCCATGTAACCGGCTGCAATGCCGCTCGCGTACGCGGAGGAGGCGGAAGTTCCCACGACAAAATAATTCGCGCCTCCATAGCAAACCACGCTCGTGCCCGGGGCGCCGTAACCCACGAAATCGCCGTGGTTGGCATAGTTCGCGAGCTTGCCCTGATCCACCGCCGTCACGGCGTCCACTTCCGAATAAGCCGCCGGATAGAACGGGGTCGTTACCGGCTCGTTGCCGGCGGCCGCAAACATGGGGATATTCTTCTGTTTGACGTCTTGAATGACGGAATGGAGAAACTCGCTGTCGCCCTGGCTGCCAAGGCTCATGTTAATGACGCGCGCACCGCCGTTCACTGCCTGAACGATGCCGCTGGCAACATCGAAGGTGCTGGTCGTGGCATTGGGCCCATAAACATCAACCGGCAAAATCTTGATGGAAGTGGCGCCTTTCGTCATCGTTTGAATGCTGCGAAGCATCGTTTGCGCCATGGCGGTGCCATGCGAAGGAATTGAAGGGTCCAGTTGGGCAGGGCCGGCGACGGAGATTGACGGCATCATAAATTGACCAAGGTCGCCACAGATATTCTGCTGCGTGCCCGTATCGATCAGGCCGATAATGATGCTGCCATCCGACGGCGGCGGCTTGAGTTGCAAATCGATGGGCGGGATATTTGCGCCCGAGACGGACTGAGGGTTTGCGGGACGATCGAGCGCATAATTGTTTTCCACGGATTCCACATCGGGATTGGACGCGAGCGCAGCCTTCGCCGCATCCACAGCCGCCGCGTCTTCGAATTGCAGCCGGTAGGCGTTCATGCCCTCGATGCGGCCAATGACCTTCGCGCCGAGGAGCTTCGCGAGTTCGTCGATCCTGGCACCCGGCTTCAGCCGCACAATCAATTCATTGGGAATGATCCGCGCCCTGCCAGAATCGGCGGCCACTCGCGCGCGCACCAGCCGCGTCGCGCTGCCCATCGTGGTGCGAAACACGAACAGCTTCGAACTGGCATTGGTCTGTGGCACGAGGGCGAAATTCAAATCGCCCAACAAATGACGCAGCGCCGCTCCTGGCAGGAGATCCTGAAATTTGACGGAAACCTTTCGGGCGGCATCGGGTTGTGCTGAAGAGATCCGCATCCCGGAGATCGACACTGACGCTATTGGTCTGCCAGCGAAAAGTATCCACCGCGTGAGCGGAAAACGACATCGCCAGCAACAAGGTGGCGCAGCACGTCAACGACACGAAGCGACGCCATACCCCCTTGCGCTCCAATTTGGGCACGATCCCCGTGCCAGCTTGAAAATTGCGTGCCTTCATGTTCCGCCTAATAGACTGCTTTTACCGCCAATCATTCAATGTTGCCATATCCGCCTCGAACCTTCAATCCGCCACTTGTATCCGATAAAAGCGCGGGGTTGATGCATTGGTATCCGTCCAGACCGCCGGCGAATTGCCCGGCGTGACCGTCGCCACCCACACAAAAGGCAACGCAACGTTCGTCGTGCCGAGAATGTCATAACTCCGGCCAACCGTGGCGGGCCAGGTAAGGGTCGGCGGCGAAGCGGTGGCAGAAATCTGGAATGGCATTTCCGCCTGGTTGACGAGGCGAATCCATTTCGTTTCCGTCCGGTATTGCGCGCCGCTGGTGGCGGTGATGATGGCATGAAACGGTTGCAGGCCCAAGCCGACGTTGGTTCCGGCTACGGAAAAAACCGCGCTCGATTGACTCGTCACACTCCCCAACGAACCGCCATTCCCAAACAATTCGATTTTCGCGATGGCGTTGGTATTGGCGACAACCGAGAACTGAAGCGTGGCACTGAGCAACGTGTTGCTGCCACCGAAGAGAGTTGTGAACGCAGCGCTCAGCGGCCCATTCTGAATGAATACCCGTTGCGTGATCCGCTTTTGCGTGCGGACATGACTGCCTTCATATGCGACCGCGGTGAGTTCGTGAAAACCATTGGCCTGAGTTGTCGTGTTAAACGCAAAATTCACTGGCAGATTTGTAACGCCGGCGGTGACATAAATATGGGCGCGCGGACGCAAATCGTTGAGATTGGCGTCCAACCTTTGCACGGTCGCGGAGGGTTGGGGACTGAGCCCGGCCGAAGCCGTGAAGGTGGCCTGCATCCGGGCAGCCGCCCAGCCGGCTGAACGCGGACGCAGGTTAAACTGCGGATTGGCCAGGCCGGTCAAGGGATCATAAGGCACAAAATCCTCAGCAACGACACCGTCTACATCTTGCAAGGCGGGTTCGGTATTGATCAACCCGACCAATGTCTGCGCCAAGACCGGCAGCGTGGTGCCCGAAACGGTATTGGTGATTGCCACCACCACGTTTGTCCCGTTGGTTTTGGCGATGGTCATCATCAGATACGCGCCCACTGCGGGCGAATTACCATTGACGGCAAAAAGCCGGATACCATTGGCGACCGAGTCCCAAAAGCCGTTGCCAGCGGTGGTGGAGAGAAAAGCAGTCAAGGCAGGCGCGGTTCCGATCGCGTTGCTCACCATCAGGGAAAGCTGTTGCGCCTGAAGCTTGGCGGTATCCATGGATTGCAATTCGAGCCGGTCACCATAGGCAGTCGTCAGTATCTTCGTGACATTCGTGAAGCTGCCAACCATGAGTCGAGTTGTCAGATTGGATGCGATGGAGCGCAAGGTCGCGCCCGCAGGTACCGTGTAGTTGGTGGAATATCCGTTCACGGTGACGTATAAAACGTTGTTGGTCCAGGGAGGGATGTTGGTCACGGTTTGCGCGAAAACACCGTCCACGAAAAAGTCCACGCCCTGAACCAGACGACCAGGTTCGCTGGAGGAAAATTGGCCGGTGAGATTGGTCACCCCGCCCAGAATGGCATCCGCCGGGAGGCCAGTCCAGTTGCCAAGCGGCGGCCGGGCGAAGGGAGCCGACAAGGGCTCACCCATTGTCAGACCCTGATAGGGCGCATCCACTGCCATATAATAACACTCCCCCATCGTGAATCCCCGCGACTGGTAGAAGAAAAGCAGTGGATTTGGAAATTTCTGAACGTACCCGCACGGCTCTATGATGGTTCCGTAACTACCAACGGCACCCGCGAGCAGATAGTTCAAGGCGGTCGTGTGGTCCGATTGTTCAAAAATCTGTCCGCTGAAGGAAGTCAATTGATCGGCGAGCGCTCCCGGCACATAATTGTGACCCGGGATGCTGTTTTGATACCCGTTTTCGTACCCCAGAATCGGACCGAGATAGTTGGACCAATTAACGTTGGTCCGTTGCACGGAATAATTGCCGCGAATCCGTGTGTTGAAAACCACGTTGTCATAGTACGAATAGCGGATGTTGCGCGCATAATCGTCGCTTTTGGCAAGGTAAACGGTTTGCGTTGGAAAGGTGTTGTCACCGCCGACGCCCCGATCGACCACGAGTTTCGCCTCCGCCAGATTGGTCGCGGTGATCATCGTCGCCAAAAAAGGCTTGATGCTGCCGCCGTTGCCGTAAGCGGGACCGCTCACGCGAAACAAGCCCTCGCTGTTGGCATAGGAATTGGAGGTGACCGATGAAAACGAGCAGGAGGGCGGTACAGTCACCGGCGGATAGTCGGGCTTAAAACCATAAAACAACATCGACGTCGTGCTGTTGGTTCCCCGGACCGCCTGCGTTCCCGGGTTATCCCCGCGGTACGGAATGTCCATCGAGAGGAGCACATAATCGATCTGATTGGTTAACTGGCGGGCGGCCATCATGGCCACGAACGGGTTGAAGAGGACCGTTTCGAACTCGGTTTTGGACCAGTTGATTTTATTCCCCGGCCAACTGATCCGCAGGAGGTTTTGGGGCGGCACTTGTCGTTGCTCGCAGTAATAATTCCCCAACGCGACCGAGTTGGAGCTATTCTGGTTTATAATCACCACCACATTCAAGCCACTGCCCGCGGCCCAAAGGTGGGAAAACAGAATTCCGGGGAAGAGCAAAACCAGCAGCCAGGCGAAACGAGCTTTCACTCCTTACCTTCACGCACAAACGGCGAAACGTAAAGCCACGCCGTTCATTGTGGGGCCATCCGCGGCACTTGATCCGCCGCGTCCTGGGCGTTGGCCTTCTTCAACCGTTGCGACTCCTCGTCGCGAAGCTCCTTCTCCGTGCCGCGAACGGCCGGCATTTTATTCTTTTCCGCCGTCGCGGTCAGCGCCGCGATTTCGGGCGTCGGCAACACGGTGGGGCGAATCAGCACGATCAACTCGGTGCGTTTTTCATCCATGTGGCTGCTGCGGAACATATAGCCCAAAATCGGCAGGTTCATCAGAAACGGCACGCCGGACTTGTTCTTGTTTTTATCAGTCTCAATCAAGCCGCCCAGGATGATGGTGTCGTGGTCTCGCACCGACACCTTGGCTTGCGCTTCCTTCTCGCTCGTAATTGGAACATCACCGACGTTGTCGATGGTTACGTTGCCCTCGAAACTGTCGATCTTCTGATGGATATCCATCACGACCAATCCGTCCGGATTGATCAGGGGTGTGACGTCCAGGCTCACACCGATTTCCAACTGTTGGATCGAAGAATAGCCGCCGTAAGCTCCGCCGCCGTAGTAGCTCGAAGTGGGATACGGACGGGACTGGCCGACGAAGATGCTGGCTGGTTCATTATGCGAGGTTTGAATGCGCGGCCGCTGCAGAATGCGCGCTTTGCTATTGCCTTCGGTCGCCGCCACCGCCACATCCAGATCGCCGCCGAACGACATCAGGTAACTGAAACCGCCGGGGATGACGCCACCGGCGTTGGTGGTGCCGCCAAGAATATAACTGGATGGCTGTTGAAACGTCTTGTTGTTCACCGCGCCCACACCCGTCCAGTTGCCGATGTTTTGCGGGTGTTGCAAATAACTGAAGCCCAGGTCATGACTGTCCGTCAGCGTCACTTCGATGATCACCGCCTCGATCAGAACTTGCGCGAGGACGACGTCGAGTTTCGAAATAACGTCCTTGATCTTCTTCATGTCCTCTTTCGTGGCGAAGACCAGCAGGGAATTGGTGCGTTCATCCGCGATGATCTTGGTCTGGCCAAGCACCTGAATATCCCCGGTGGGACCGGAAGCGCGATTGATGATGTTTTGCAGCCGCTGATTGAACGAGCCGGCGGCCTGCGCGCCGGGGGCCACGGGTGGAGCCGCCGGATTGGCGGCACCGGCACTGGGATATCCGGTGGCTCCGCCGACGCGACTGCCCGTGCGTGAATTAGCGGTACGGCTGCCAGTGCTCCCACCCACAGATGAGCCTCCACCGCCGCCCGAACTCAGCGCATTCAAGGCGCTGGCGATTTCCGTCGCCTTCGCATACTTGATGGGGATGACTTCCTGCGAAAATTCTGACGGCAGAGCCACGTCGAGCTTCGCAATCAATTCCAGCATGCGCTTGACGTTTTCCGCGTAGTCGCGCAATACGATGATGCCGCTGGTATCAACGGGCAAAATGCCGTTGGGAATCTTGACGAACGGCTGCAGCGCTTGCATCAATTCGCTCGGGTGAAGGTTGGTCACCTGCACCACTTCGGTTATGTATTGTCCCATCGCCGGAAGCGACGCGGCGCCATTCGTGCTGAAGGCCCCACCCACGGTGCCGCTCTGCGCTTCGGGCACCGCCTTCACGAACTTTTTGCCGACGTTAACCATCGTAATGCCATTCAGCGCCAGCACCGCATCGAGCGCCTGAATGCCCTCACGGACTGTCAGCCGGCCTTGCGTTTTAAGAAAAATGGCGGGGGCCGGAAGAGATGAAGGCTTCAAGATGGTGCGGTTGACCAGCATGGCGTAAATATCCAGCACATTATTCAGGTCGGCGTTGCGAAAATCGATCATGCCTTCCGGCAGCATTTCTTCCGTGTGACCCTTGGCGCCCGGCGTGTGGGCGGCGCTGGGGAGATTCGTTCCGGCGTCAAGCGGTCCCATCGGACCACCCGGAACGGGCTGTCCATCTGGGCCGATGATACTCCCATCGGGCAACGCGGTCGGCGGTACGGCCACGCCCGGCGCATTTGTATCGGCGGGTTTCACCTGATTTTTCGGCACCGCGTTAGGCGGCAACGTCGCCGCGCCAACCGGCGGCACATCCAACTGCGCCAGCGTCGGGCTGGAAGCGGCCGCAGCGGAACCGTAGGTGTTGTAGGGATTCACGGTGCTGCCGGGGTCGATGAGGGGTAAGTAGCTGCCGGAGGCTCCGCCGCCCATGAGCGAGGGATTGGCAACGGTGAGACCATTTACAATGTTGGTGAGCCGGCCACGAAGTGAGTTGCCCGGCAAACCACTGCGCCCGGCGAACGGACCGCTTCCCGCCACGCCGTTGGTGCCACCGTACGCAAAGCAACCGGTGAACGTGCAGTTCGCCGTCGTGACGCGGCCGATGTTGTAGAGGCAGCCGCCGGCGCCGTCGCCGCCATTACCGCCATTGCCGCCACCGTAAAAACCGTCGCCACCATTGCCGCCGTTACCACCGATGGCATAGTTGGTCAGGAAAAGACAGCCGGAAAGTCCGACGCCGCTGCCGCCGATCATGCAGATCGCGCCGCCGAAGCCCGCGCCACCCGGCGCGCCGTCCACGCCGTAGCCCCCGCCGGCAGTGCCGCCGGCCGCACTCGTGCCACCTTGTGCGACGTTGTTGAGGAAACTGCAATCCAAGATGTCCACCTGGGGCCCGGTGCAAATGGCGCCGCCCGCTGCGATGGAGCCAGAGCCACCGTTGCCATCGTATGCGTTGAAAACTCCTCCACCCGCCGTTCCGCCTACGCCGCCATTACCGGCGACCGCCGCGTTGCCGATGAAGACGCAATTCGACGTCAGCGTGATTTTTCCATAATTATAAATCGCGCCGCCGTATGCCAAGGCGCCGTTGGCCCCCTGACCGCCCGCGCCACCCTGATAATTGCCGCTGCCGCCGTTGCCGCCCGCGCCACCGTTACCACCAAAGGCAACATTGGTGGAGAACTGGCAGCCGGAGGCGATTAGTGTCCCAAGATTGCAGATTGCGCCCCCCAACCCCGGCCACCCAGGCAGCGAGTTGCCGCCCGACCCGCCATAGTTTACGTCGTCACTGCCGGTGGTGCCGTTCAGGCCGTCCACGCCCACAACGGTGTTGTTCTGAATGATGCAATTCTCCAACGTCACCGTTCCGCCGGGATGGATATAAATCGCGCCACCGGACGTGCTTCTACCACTTTGCAGAGTCAGCCCCTGAAGGGTCAGGCTCGCGCCGCTCATGACAGTAAAGAGGCGAGTAAGATTATTGGCGGAAATCGTCAAATTGCTAATGCCCGCCGTCAAAGTGACATCGGAGCCCATCACCACCAAGGTATTGGTAACGACGACCACCGAACAATCATCAAGAATCAAATTGGTATTGCCCAACAACAGCGCCGAGACAATCGAAGGATATTGAGGACAATCGCTCACCAGGTTGACGGACACGGTGAAATCCTGCGAAACAGCTTTCTGGGGATTGCTCTGTTCCGTGGCGGTCACCGTAAAGGTAAACGGACTGTTCTGGGCTTCGGCAAAGGTCGGATCCCACGTTATGATGGCTTGGTATACTCCGTTGGTGGCCGTGGAATTTGTGCCCGCTGTTATGGTGGCTGTGCTGGCTGGATTTGTATCGAGGGTAAAAATTATCGCATTGGTGGTGTTATCGGTATTGGTCGCAGAAACGGAGAGTTGCAAAAGCGTCCCCGCGTCGATCGTCTGGTCGGCAATGGGCGTGAGCACGGGATTATTCACGGGCGTGACCACATTGGTGACGATGATGGTGACGGTCGTGTAATTGGAATTAAACGGATTGCCCGTCTCGATGGCCCACACGTTGATCTGGTTGATCCCGGCTTGATTCGTGTTCGGAGTCCAACTGAACTGGCCGTTGCTGCCGATAATCGCATTGGTGGGAAAGGAACTCGGAGGAAAAGCTCCGAGCGAGCCGAACAGCACGCCGTCAATGGGTGGATTATCCACCGTAAACGTGCGCACGATGTTGCTGCCGGCCGCGGCGGTGAAGGGATTGATCTGGTTGATGTTGAAGGTGGGCGCGGCTTCAACCCGCGTGGGCGCCCACACAGATAGCAATCCCAAGAGGAGCAGGGTGGAAAGCGAAAGCGCCCGGAACCGGAGCGTCCCGAGCTTCGCCAAAATTAAGCTGCACATAAACAAATTTTTCATATCCCGACCGCCCCGAAAGGCGTCGAAAGCTTCAACTGCCAATTGACACCGAAAATCTCACGGCGCCCCCTATTGCGATCTCGCGGGTTGCAACGGCACCTGATAATCCTGCTCGTTCGCCTTCTTCAAGCGTTGGGCTTCGTCGGCCCGCATTTCCCGCTCGGTCTGGCGCACGGCCGGCATCTTGTTCTTTTCCGCCGTGGCCGTCAGCGCCGCAACTTCCGGCGTCGGCAGCACGGTCGGACGAATCAACACGATCAATTCCGTGCGCTTCTCGTCCGTGTGACTGCTGCGGAACAAATAGCCCAAGATCGGCAGGTCCATCAGGAACGGCACACCAGACTTGTTGCTGTTCTTGTCCGTCTCAATCAAACCACCGAGGATGATGGTATCATGATCTCGCACGGAAACCTTGGCCTGCGCTTCCTTCTCGCTCGTAATCGGGACGTCGCCGACGTTCTGAATCGTGACGTTACCCTGGAAGGCGTCAATCTTTTGGTGGATGTCCATGACGACCAATCCATCCGGATTGATCAACGGCGTCACGTCGAGGCTCACACCGATTTCCAATTGTTGAATCGTGGAGGAACCGCCATAAGCACCGCCGCCGTAATAGCTCGAGGTCGGATAGGGTCGTGATTCACCGACGAAGATGCTCGCCGGTTCGTTGTGCGACGTCTGAATGCGGGGACGTTGGAGGATGCGGGCCTTGCTGTTGCCCTGCACCGCGGAGACGGCCACATCGAGGTCGCCGCCGAAGGACATCAAATAGCTGAAGCCTCCGGGAATCACGCCCGAGGTGGCGTTCGTCGCGCCGGCTGCGTCCAAGACATAATCCGCCGGTCGCTGGAAAGTCTTGTTGTTGACGGCGCCCACACCGGTCCAGTTCCCGATGCTCTGCGGATGTTGCAGATAGCTGAAGCCCAGGTCGTGACTGTCCGTCAGCGTCACTTCGATAATCACCGCTTCGATCAACACCTGCGCCAGCACGACGTCGAGTTTCGCAATGACGTCCTTGATCTTCTTCATGTCCTCCTTGGAGGCGAAGATCAGCAGCGCATTGGTTCGTTCGTCGGCGATAATTTTGGTTTGGCCGAGCACCTGGATGTCACCCGACGTCGAGGAAGAAGCGCGGTTGATGATGTTTTGCAACCGCTGATTGAAAGATCCGCCCGCCTGTCCGCCAGCGCCCGATTGATTATTCAAGCCGCCTTGATTGCCAAATCCGCCGTTGTTCCCAAAACCGCCCTGATTTCCGAATCCGCCGCTATTGCCAAAGCCACCCGAGGAACCCAACCCGCCGGAGCCGCCCATGCGGCTCCCGCTGCTGCGGCCTGACGAACGACTACCACCACTCGAGCCGCCGCCACTACTGCCCACCGTCGTGCCGCCGCCGCCCGAGCTCAGGCTGTTCAACGCGCTGGCGATATCCGACGCCTTCGCATACTTGATCATGACCACTTCCTGTGAGAATTCCGACGGGATTGTCACGTCCACCCTGGCGATCAATTCGAGCATCCGCTTAACGTTTTCAGAGTAATCGCGCAAGATCAGCATCCCGCTGGCGTCCATTGGAATCACGCCGTTGGGAATTTTCATGAAGGGTTGCAGCATGGGCAGAATTTCACTCGGCCGCACGTTGGTGACCTGCACCACCTCCGTCACGTATTGACCCAGGTCCGGAAGGGTGTTGATGCCGTTGGTACTGAACGACGCCGCACCGGAACCGCTCTGCGCCTCCGGCAGGGCCTTCACGAATTTATCGCCCGTGTTGACCATGGTGATGCCATTGAGCGCCAGCACCGCCTCGAGTGCCTGGATACCCTCCCTCACTGTAAGGGTCCCTTGAGTCTTGAGAGAGATGGTGGGTGCCGGCAGCGTCGCCGGGCGGAGAATCGTGCGGTTCACCAGCATGGAATAAATGTCCAGGACGTTATTGAGATCGGCATTCCGGAAATCGATCATCCCTTCCTGGAGCACGCTGTCCAAAGTGTAACCGCCTTCCGGAACGCCCGCTGCGATCGTGGCGGCGGCATTGGTATCACCACCCTCTGTGGAGGTGGGAGAGGTGGAAGGTGTGGGAAGTGTCCGCTGCTGAATGGTCGGGGTCGCGGTGGTCGCCGGACGCGTGGCCGGGTTGCCCACGGCGGAAGGGGTGGTCGATTGCGGGCGGCTGAACGCCGGGGAATTGGTGCTAGTGGGACGGCGTCGGGAAAAACGGCCCGGCTCCGGCCGGGTCGGATTAGCGGGGCTGGCGGGCGCAAACGGCGTCGGCTCGGGCGGAGCGGCCGGCGTTTGGGCGGTCACCGCCAGTTCGCACAAAAGCAACAAGGCGGCCACGAATCCGGCCAGCACCGGACGCGCCCGCTGGGGACGAAACAGCATTTTTATGGACAAAGCGATACTCAAGGTTTTTTGACGGCCCCGGGTGACCCGCCGGGCACAGTACGCGCTCGCTGAGCTTTTTGAAAGCTCGCCACCAGTGTAACACCAGCCACGAGCTGTTGATGCGAGGGATCGGTATGCAACGAAAGGCCCCGGATACGAATCAGCGAGGCGCCATCGCCCAGCTTATAAAGAAAATCCACCAACTGCGGTTCCGCCGACTGCACGGTGATGGTCTGAATCTGTTCCACAAAGAACGGGCTGTTGGTTCGGGTGGTGATGCGTCCGTTGTTCAGTACATTGACGCCGCTCGCCGCCTGCTGGGCGACGATATCGCTGGAGAAGCGTTGCTGCTGGTCTTCAGCGGGCACATCCAGCCCGTCCTTGGCCATTTCCTTGATTTGTTTGATATAAACCGGAATTTGATTCGTTTCCGCCTCCCAGGTTTTTAATTTTTTCAGCGCTTGTTCCCGGTGTTCCTGCGCATTGCCAAGATCCGAAAAATGCGGATAGACGAACCAAAGGTTAAACACGACAAATACGACGATGGCAATAACCACCACCAGCCGTTTCTCGAACGGTCGCAGATTCAAGCGATCCAGATAATCCATCCCCATCATAACTCCTCCGATCGCTTGAGTTCGAGCACGCAACTCCAACTTAACTGGTCGCCCGCCATGCGTCGGAAGGTGACACGATCGCCGCCGCCGGCATCGAACATGGGCTGGTTACCCCTGCCGGGCACTTTGCGAAGGTCGCTTTCGAAATCGATAAGCCTTTTTTCCTGTCCGACCGGCGCCGTGCCGTTCAGCGCCAGCCGCTTGCCGTCCGTGAGATTAAAACCCTCCAATGTAAACCCATCAGGCAATAACAAGGCGATCTGCTTCCAGCAATCCAAGGCGGCCCATTTCAACTCCTGCCGCTCCTTGAGCACCTGGGTCTTGGCCTTGAGTTCCATGGCATTGGTGTAGATCGGGCCGACCCGGGCGATTTGATCGTCCACGCGGCCAACCCGGAAATTCTCGACCTGCAAGCGGCCAAAATAGATCAGAACGCCGGCCACATAGAGCAAAATCACAGCGGCCACGCTGCCCATCCACAGACGATCAACGAACTGCTGATGATACCGCGTCGAAAACTCCGGCGGGAGCAGGTTCGCCTGCGGTTCGGTTTGAACCGCGCGAGTGGCAGTCTTGGCGGCGAGTTCCGGCAACGACAGCGCGGGAATTATTTCCAGCGGCTGATCCAGTGCGGCGCGCAACGGCGGCTCCCATTCGGCGGCGGTCGGAGCGTCAGCGACGAGATGCCACGAGGGGGGCGAAGTAAGCCAGCCATCGAGTTCGCCCGCCCAGGAGAGCTGCACGAGCTGTTCTCTCAAGCTGTCCTGATTTCCCTGGGCGAGATTGATAAGCGCGAGACTTTGCAACACGCCGCCATACCACCAGGCAACCAATGCGATGTTGCGGATGCCGGTCGTCTCGGGATAAATCCATGCGCCATCGCCCTTGGTCACCGTGGCCATCAATTGATCCAGTCGCGGAAATTCGAGCCGGTCCGCCAGAAAACCCTGGGCTTCCAGCTTGCCGAGAAATTCCTCCACGACGCTACGGGCGACCATCATCACGATGACCGTCTGCATGTTGCCTTCGCTGTGGTGCAGCACCTGGATGCTCCAGACGATTTGCCCGAGCGGCATCGGCGAAAGTTTCTCCAACTGCAAATCCACCATCGAAACGGTTTCCTCGAAATCGCTCATGGGCAATTGCACAACGCGCAGGAACACCTGTTCGGGCGGGAGCCAGGCAATGTTGAGCTTTCGCTGCCACAGGGCGCGGAAATCCTTGGCAATCGCGCGGGCGGGCAATGGCTCGGCACCGACGCTGGTTTGTTCGCGGCTCAGGGTAAAACCGCGCCCGCGGGCCGCAAATTGCCAGAGCCGTCGCGCTTCGGGGCCGAGGTGGAGGACATTACACGAATAGACCGGCGCCCGGCGGGTCTTCTTCACCAGCGGCTTGGAGTGTGGTGTCGCAGTGTCATTCGCGAATTTGTCGTCCTTCGCTTTTTTGGCGCTGAATAATTGATAAAGATAGACACCGCCAAAGCTCAGTATGATCGCCACGACCATGACGACCGGATAAAACCAGGCGCTGTCCATAAAACCAGGCGCCTTGGCTGGGCTGGCGGCGCTTTTCGCGGTGCCCGGTTGTCCGGCCACGGCGTTGGTCCTGGCGCTGGCGGTGGCCGCGCGCGCGACAGCGGGAGAATTCGGTCCACCCACGATGTTGGTGCGGACCGTCGGGCGGGCGGCGTTTGGGGGCGGGGCGCCGGGCGGCGTCCGAACGACGATTTGTTGTTGAACGGACGCGCCGTTGGTTCGAACGATCGCCTGCGCAGCGGCCGGTTTCGCATTGGTACCGGTGGCTTTGGCTGCGTTGTCATCCGCCGATTTTTTGCAACCCGCCAAAACCCCGACGAGCAGCAGTACGCCACCGAAAGCCGCGAGACGAAAAATGCGGGCTTTTAACGACGAAAAAACGAAAACACTTCGACGTCTCAGCGGTGCGTCGTTGCTCTCCTGTACCTGGCGCGGGACGCTGCTCAACTCTTGTCCTCGCTCAACGTATCGAGATGCTGCTCGATCTGGGTGACGCGCAGGACTTCCTCGATGGTGGTCTGCGCGTTGCGCACTTTGTTCCAGCCGTCGACCCGCAGCGTTCGCATGCCCGCTTCAATAGCTTTCTGCGCGATGGTCGAGGCAGGAACACGGTTCAAAATCAAGGGACGAATCGTCTCGGTCAACACCAGCAATTCATAAATGCCCATACGGCCCTGGTAACCAAGCTGCCGGCAATGCTCACAGCCCGCACCCTTCCAAAATTTAGCCGTGCCGATCTCGTCCGCGGGAAAGCCGATGCGCCGGAGGTAATCGGCCTCGACCTTTTGTTCGACCTTGCAATGGGAACAAATGGTGCGAACCAGCCGTTGCGCCATGACCGCTTCCACGGAAGAGGCTACCAGGAAGGGCTCGATGCCCATGTCGATCAACCGCGTGAAGGCGCTGGGCGCGTCGTTGGTGTGCAGGGTGCTGAACACCAAGTGACCCGTGAGGGCCGCGCGAATCGCGATCTCCGCGGTTTCCAAATCGCGAATTTCACCGACCATGATCACATTCGGGTCCTGGCGGAGAATATGCCGCAAGCCCCGGGCGAAGGTCAGATCGATTTCCGGACGCACGGCAATCTGGTTGATGCCCTTGAGTTCGTATTCGACCGGTTCCTCGATCGTGATGATCCGCTTATGCACGGAATTGATCGTGCTCAAAAATGCATAAAGCGACGTCGACTTGCCGGAACCGGTGGGGCCCGTCACGAGGAAAATACCGTGCGGCTTGATAATGATTTCGCGGATCGCGTTTTCTTCGAGTTGTGAGAAGCCGAGCTTGTCGAGACTGAGAAAAATCTTACCGCGCGTCAGGAGACGCAACGACACGCTTTCGCCATACACGGTCGGCACGGTGGAAACGCGGATATCGATTTCCTCGCCCTTGATGCGGACGTTGATACGGCCGTCCTGGGGCAGGCGCTTTTCGGAGATGTTCATCCCCGACATGACTTTGATACGGGAGATCAGCGCGGCCTGGAAGCGCTTGAGCTGCGGCGGCATCGGCGTCTGGTGCAGGATGCCGTCGATGCGGTAGCGAATTCGCAACTCGTCTTCGGCCGGCTCGAAATGAATATCCGTCGCCCGGTCCTTGTAAGCTTCCCAGATGACCTGGTTGATGAACTTGATGACGCTCGCTTCCTGATTGTCGTCGGTGATTTCTTTTTCGTCGCCAACCAGGAGGTCCAACGGCTCGTCGGCATCCATCGAATCAAGTGTTTCGGCGCCGACGCCGTAATACTTTTTCAGCGCCTTTTCGATTTCCGGCTTGGTGGCGAGGCCAAAATTGACCGGGCCGTGGGCATCGAAACGCACCGCGCTCAGCATGGCGGTGTCGAAGGGATTGCTGACCGCGACCTGTAGGGAGCCATCCTCGATCTGCGTGGGCAGAACAGAGTATTGGAAGGCCACCTTGGTGGAGATGCGATTGCGCGCCTCGGCGGCGACGCTGGTCTTGGGGAGGTCGAGATACGGCCAGTTCAGGGCCTGGGCGAGCTTCTGGAGAAAAACGTCCTCGGCCAGACCGCGCTCACGGCAGATAAACGCCAGCAAAGTCTCTTGTGAGCCGTTGGCCACGGCCACTTTCCAGGCCTTGTTCCACTCGTCGAACTGGGCCGGCGTGGCGAGGTCCATCCCAGCCAAAAACTGCTTTAGCGTTAAAAATGCCATTCGTCACCAGGAAAACTGACAGGTCATATGGTTTTTATACACCGCAAACTAAGGAAAGTTGCGCGGAGGGTCAAAGGATTTAGTCCCAGGATTAACCTCAGGAATAAGGGTTTGCTTCTCTAATAGTGCCACCGCAATGGTGGGAATGGATTAAAAATTGCTTAACAAGCCCCTGCGGCCAACCTATGCTCGGATGGCCTCAAAATTGGGCAAAAAGATGAACAAATACGCTACTATTACGGTGATTGGACGGGATAAAACCGGCGTTGTCGCACGGGTTACAGGCTTTCTCTTTTTACAAAAGGCCAATATTGAGGCACTCGAGGAACAGGTCACGCGGGGGCAGTTCAGCATGACCATCCAGACCTCCTGGAAAGATTCCCAACTCGACCGCAACGTCCTGCGCAGCGGCCTGGACAAACTCGCGCGCGAGTTGGAGATGGAAATCAAACTGCGCTTCACCGAACAGCGACGCCGCCAGCGCATGGCCGTGCTGGTCACGCGGGAAACGCATTGCTTTCAAAAAATCCTGGATGCCATAAAGTCCGGAGCCTTGGCCAAAGCCGAACCGGCACTGGTCTTGTCGAATCGAAAAGATCTCGAACCAATGGCTCGGAAGGCGGGTCTGCCGTTCGTGCATGTCCCCTGGGAAGACCGGCTCAAGGCCGAGCAGGCGGCGTTGCGGGTGCTGGAGGAGCATGAGATCGATTTTCTGGTTCTCGCCCGGTTCATGAAAATTCTCTCGCCCAACTTCGTTTGGCGCTACAAGAACAAGATCATCAACATTCATCCGTCGCTCCTGCCCAGCTTTCCGGGACCGCAAGCCTATCGCCAGGCTTACGAGCAGGGCGTGAAGATCATCGGCGTATCGTCGCACTTCGTGACCATGAATCTGGATGAGGGCCCAATCATCGCGCAGGATTGTTTCGCGGTGCGCCCGCAGATGACGCTCAAACAGATCGTCGCCGCAGGTCAGAAACTCGAATCCACCACGTTGCTCAAGGCGGTGAAATTGTATCTCGAAAAACGACTGGACGTGTATTGGGGCGTGGTAAAAGAAGTTTGATGGCTCCCTGCGCGGCGGGACTTTCAACTTTGGACCAGGCTGCCTGAGTGCTAATTTGCCTTTGTGAACAGATTTTTCATAGTCCTGTTGGGCTTCGCCTTCACGACCCTGCCGCTCCTCGCGGAGACCAATTCCGTGATCCTCGGAACGACAAACGCCATTGCCAAAAAAGGCACCAACGCCCCGCCCGTCCAGCCTGATCCCAATGATCCGGTCGAAAAGGAATATAAAAAGATTCTGGACGACGATGATGCGGCGCAGGCCGAAGTCGATAAGTGGATTCGCGACAACGAAAAATTTGCCGGACAGGGTGCGGGCGTCCCCCCGGCGGAATTAAAACGCCGGATCGAAGAACGATTCCGTCCGGTACAACTCGCCTATGCCAAATTTGTAAAGCAGCATCCCGATCATGCCCGTGCGCGGCTGGCCTACGGCAGTTTTCTGGGTGACATGGAGGACGAAGAAGGTGCGGAGGAACAATTTGAAAAGGCCGTCCAACTGGACCCCACCAACCCCGCGCCCTATAATAATCTCGCCAACATCTACACCCATCACGGCCCGATCAAAAAGGCGTTTGAATATTACGCCAAGGCCATCGAGCTAAATGCCAGCGAGCCCGTTTACTACCACAATTTCGGCACGGCCGTGTTTCTTTTTCGCAAGGACGCCCGGGAATATTACAACATCGATGAGCAGCAGGTGTTCAACAAGGCGCTCGAGCTTTACAGCCATGCGCTGAAGCTGGATCCCGACAATTTCCCCCTCGCCTCCGATGTCGCGCAGACTTACTACGGTATCAAGCCGATGCGCATCGACGACGCCTTGAGAGCTTGGACCAACACGCTCGCGATCGCCCATGACGAAATCGAACGCGAAGGAGTATATATCCATTTCGCTCGGCTCAATCTCATCGGCAAGCGTTTCGATCTGGCTTGGGCCAGCGTCAATCGTGTCACCAACGAGATGTATGCCGACTTGAAAAATCGTCTCGTGCGCAATATCGAAACACAGGAAAAGGAAGCGATGGATACCAACGCACCGCCCGTCAAGCCCGCCGCCACCAACTCGCTCCCGGCGGTCGAAACCGGGAAATAAAGCCGCTCAACCGACGACCGGCAACGGCACGCACACCTCGTAGGTGCCGGGCATTTCATAGCCGGTCTGGATGATCAGCTCTACGTCCTTTAATTGATACTGCGCGCCCCGTCGTCAGCAACTCACGAGTATCAGGAAAATCCTGCGCGGAGAAAACATCGGACGTCCAGGCACCCGCCTGGAAAAATTCGTGCGTCTTGATATTTCGAATGACTCGCCGCAATGCCCTTTTCTCCCAAAAAATCCCGGGGAACGAACACCAGCCAGCATCCTCCTTTGCGTGTTGGGCGCAAGAATTTGCGCCGAAAACTTACTCACACGTATTCACACACTATTCACAAGCCGTGCCGTCGCGGGCGCGCTGCTCATACTTTAAGTTCGCGCCGTTTTGCGAGCGCTTCGTGCAAGGCGGTTTTGACTGCGTCCAGCCTCGCCGGCAATTCCACGGGCTTGTTGGCGTGGTGACTCGGAAACTCCAGTTCTTTTTGGTGATACTTCACCTTCATCTCGACAAATTTCAGTCCGTGCGCAGTTGAAATCACGACGACGCGTTCGGCCTTGTCGATTTTGCCGGTCTTCAGAAGTTTCAACATTACCGCCAGCGCAACGCCTGTGTGTGGACAATTGAACATCCCGGTGCGATCACCGAGCGCCGCAGCATCGGCCAATTCCTCTTCACTCGCCTGCTCCACAATGCCGTTGAATTGTTTTAGGATGCGAACCGCCTTGTCGAAGCTCACGGGGTTGCCGATCTGGATCGCGCTCGCGAGCGTTTTCTCCGCCTGCATCGGCTCGAAGCTCTCGTAATTCCGCAGATAGGCACGATACAAGGGATTCGCCCGTTGCGCCTGTGCGACCACGATACGCGGCAGCTTGGTGATGAGGCCCAGGTCCTTCATCATCAGCAGGCCCTTGCCAAGCGCCGAGACATTGCCAAGGTTGCCGCCCGGAATGATCATCACGTCGGGCACTTCCCAATCGAATTGCTGTACGATCTCGATGCCAACGGTTTTCTGACCCTCAACCCGCAACGAGTTCATCGAATTGGCGAGATACAGAGTCGGGTCCTTGGTGATTTCCTGGACCAACTTCATGCAGCCGTCGAAATCGGTGTCGAGATACAACACCAGCGAATCATTGGCCACCGGCTGGATCAATTGCGCGATCGAAATCTTCCCGCGCGGCAACAGCACGATCGACTGAATGCCTGCCGCCGCGCAATACGTCGCCAGCGCGGCCGAGGTGTCACCTGTGGAAGCGCACGCCACTGCCTGAATCGGCGCACCTTCGGCGATCATTTGTTTGACCTGCGAGACGAGCACCGTCATGCCCAAATCCTTGAAGGAACCGCTATGGGTATTGCCGCACAGTTTGATCCAGAGATCGTTCAGGCCGATCATCTTTCCGAAACGTTCCGCCCAGAAAAGATTCGTGCCACCTTCGTAAACGGACACGACGTTCTCATCCTTGAGTTCAGGCAGGATCCATTCCTTCTTGCCCCAAACGCCGGAACCATAAGGCCATTGCGTCGTTTTATAGCGGTCCTCGAAAAGTTTCTTCCACTGAATCGCGCTCAACGCCTGGAGCGCCGTCATGTCATGCTGCACCTCGAGCAGCGACTGGCACCGCTCGCACTGATAAATGATCTTGTTCAGCGGATAGGTCGATCCGCATTGCGGGTTGATACACTGAAACCAGGCTCGATATGACATTATAAAATTCTCCGGCGCACCACAGCGTGATTCGCAAAGAACCAACATGCCGGGAATCCGGCCGTTTTTCAAATCGGAAATCCCGCCTGTTCAACAAAACAGGAAAATTTAACCGCTCAAACGCGCAGAGGGGTGGTGTTCGCTTCGTCTATGGCCTGCATTCACAGCCGTCACAATGTTCGGCCTTTACGGATTCCACTCGATAAATACTTTTTCGTGGCCCGCAACGTATTCCAGCAGGCACAAACGCACCGGCCGGTTGCAGCGCTCGCAAGCTTCGTCAAACTCGTTTAGATCCGCGAACTCGATGCCGGCGATAAAGCGGTCGGAATAAATATCGGGCACTCGCTTGCTCGCCGACAGCACCGCGGCAACCGCACGTTCGAGCACTCCTGCCTGTTCATTCGCGCCCACGGCTTGAAGGGCTGAAACCACCTCGGAATAATCGCGCTGCGGACTGGCAATGAAATAATCGTAGTGACCCCCCATTTCCATGGCACTGGAATAATCGTAAGCGAGATACGCGATTCGATGGACCGGTTCCAGCTTTGCAACATCGGCGAATGCAAAAAACTCGTTTATGGCTTCCCACAAGGCACCCTGGTTGTGGTCGACTTTCGTTCGGCTGAGATGGATCAGAGGGGGCATGGCGTATGCGACTTATTTCCTGACTCCCTGGCTCGCGACCATACTGCAAGCCTCCACCAGGAGCCTTCTCGCAATATCCCTGGTCGCGGAGCGGGATTCAAGACGCAAACCCAGGTCGTTTTTGCGTGCACCGGACGCGGCATAATCGCATCCAATGTGGTGAAATCGTGGACCGCGTTGGCATTCCCGTCTTTGGCGAGAGCATCTTCAGGCGAGCCGAGCAACAAACGAAAAATTTCCCGGCTCACACCGATGCTTAACCGAAAAACCGACCCGACTGAGGTGGAAATTTGTCGCGGGCGTCATTGGCCGCGAGTGTGCCGAACGGAAACTGGTGGTCTGCCGACTGTGGGTCGTCGGATCGTAAAAGAAAAAAGTGTTGCCCGAAGCGACGGCGACATCGACTCCTGTGAACGTCTCTTTGATTTATCGAATGATCTCACTTTCGTTCATAAAACATTCCGGCCCCTCCGTCTCGTCCGTCTCCATGAATTTGTGCCGGGCACTTTTCGGGAGCAAAAAAACATCCAATGGCTTTCCTAACCTTTCGGCGTCCTCAACCACATTTCCGAGGATGGTTCAACCTTCGTGCTCTTCGTTTGCTTCCATAAAATCAGTATTACCTTTCGCTGGCCTTTCGCCGGGGTTTGAGCGATGGTGAAAATTATTCCGCGCGAAACTCAGGTCATACCTGCGTCATGACGACGTCAGGCCGGAGAAGTCCGCGTGGCAACACAGGTGGAGAATTTTATGGCAAAGATGCGCGCTGTCCAGGTCACCCGCCCCAAAGGGCCTTTGGAAATTGTTGAACGGGAAATTCCCGAACCGCCGGCGGGCACAGTACGAATCCGGGTCGAAGCCTGCGGCGTTTGCCACAGTGATGCCCTGACCAAGGAAGGCGGCTACCCGGGGCTGCAATATCCGCGCGTGCCAGGGCATGAGGTGGTGGGAACGATTGACGCGCTCGGCGCTGGTGTCGACGGCTGGCAGCACGGCGAGCGGGTCGGCATCGGCTGGCACGGCTGGCATTGCGGCTACTGCGACCATTGCCGACGCGGCAATTTTTTCGCCTGCCTAAAGGGCCCGAAGGTCACAGGTATTCATTATGACGGTGGCTATGCTGAATATATGATCGCCTTTGAACGCGGCCTGGCGCGCATGCCGGAAGGATTGTCGTCGGTTGAAGCGGCGCCGATCATGTGTGCGGGACTCACAACCTACAACGCATTGCGCAACAGCGGTGCGCGCGGCGGCGATCTCGTGGCGGTGCTCGGTCTGGGCGGACTGGGACACCTCGGCCTGCAATACGCCGTGAAGATGGGTTTTCGCACTGTGGCTGTCGCTCGCGGCAAGGACAAGGAACCGCTCGCGCGCAAACTCGGCGCCTGGCATTACCTGGATTCCGAAGCCGTGGACGCCGGCGCGGAACTCACCAAGATGGGCGGTGCTCGCATCGTGCTCGCTACCGCGACCAATGCCGATGCCATGAGCGCCTTGATTCCCGGGCTGGGACCGAACGGCACACTGCTCGTCTTGGGAGCGCCGCACGAACCTTTGAAGGTGCCGGCATTTGCGCTGATTGGCGGACAACGCAGCGTGAGAGGCCATTATTCGGGCACCTCGATCGATTCGCAGGACACGCTGAACTTCAGCGTGTTGAGCGGCGTGCGTTCGATGAATGAAGTGTATCCGCTGGAAAAAGCCGCCGAAGCCTACGACCGCATGATTAGCGGCAAGGCCCGATTCCGCGTGGTGTTGACGACCGGCTATCATCAGGAAGCGCAGAAGTGATTCGAAACACCGGCAAGTCGGCGAGACGCCGCCGACCTGCCGGAAGTGACCTTCAATTCGGAAACAGAATCGTATTCGGCCCGGGCGACGACGGCGCGGTGCTGGTGTCGCCAGTGTTCTTAAGCAAATCGCGGAGACGGGCGCCGCTCAACTGTTGTGCGCTGCCATCAGAAACAAGCACATTCCCCTGGCCGCGATGCACCCGATCGGTCCAAGAAGGCGTCTGGGTCGTGGCGTTAAAGTTTGTCCCGAGCGAAACCGCCCCCACGTTGCCGTAACCACCGGCCGGGATGGGATTCGGCAGGTTGCCTCCCGGCCCCTGGCCCACAATATTGCGATCGCCCGTCAGCAGCATTTGCGGATTGCCGTCCTGCGCATCCTTGCCAACAAAGTAGGAGATATTGGTGTTGGAAAGATAAGGTCCATCGGCGGTGTTGCCCGCAAGCATGTTGAAATTCGCCGCGGCCTTGTGTTCATCGGACGGACAGGTCAACAGGCGTGGATTGCTCAACTCATTCGAGAGCACGCCAAAAACCTGATACGTATATTGCGCGCCATAGGGTGCGGCCGTGAAGGCGCTTTGATTCGGCGGTCCACCATCGCTCGTCGACACCTGCATGGGATAACGGTCCCCAAAATCCATCGCCCACGTTTTCATGCCGATGCCGGTTTGCTTGAGGTTGCTGGTGCAGGTGATGCGATGCGCTCTTTCCTTTGCCTTCGCCAGCGCGGGCAATAACAACGCGGCTAGAATCGCGATGATCGCTATGACGACCAGCAATTCGATGAGGGTGAAGGCGGTTACTTTCCTGATCGATGTTTTCATATGACACTCCTTGTTTGAAAAGTGTGGTCATCACTTCGAGCGGCTCCTTTTTGTCGCCGAAGGCGACCTTACTTCAAATGACCATAGGCACGGGGCGTGCCAGCGCGTAAAGCCTTGAAAACACAAGGGGTTTAATAAAGTCGCTCGCGGAGGTGCGCGTGAGGTTCACGCATTTGGGGAAATCTTGCCGCCCGCACCCGCCAACGAAAATGGATGCGATCAACGAAACACTAACCCGTGATAGCTGATTCCAGCCGCTGCGCGCGGCCGGGGCCGTCACAGCGGCAACGGAGACCTATTATTGCGACGGCGGAACGACCGGCGCGGTGGACGGCGGCGGCATCGCTTTCACCGCCCTGGCCACCTTGTTGAGCAGATGTTGGTAGGGCATGCGGCGGACATTGGCCAGCGGATGGGAATCCTCCATGAAAGAATCGCCCGGGTTGCGCACGAGGTACGCCTGACATTGCAGGCGATATTTTTCGCCTCCAATTTCCACGATTTCCGCCACGACACGAAACATAGTCGTCTCACCGTAGTATGAGCCGACGACGCCGTTCTGGCTGAGGTTGTTGGCGCGTGTACCTTCCTTTTGAAAAATCATCTGGCCGTTTCCGCCAAGATACGCGGCGTAGCCATCCTCGCGAAAGACGTTACCGGTCGCTTCCTGAATTTGCTGCGGCGAGTGGCCGGAGATGTCCACCGAAGCAAAACTCGCGGAGGCGGGTTTACCCAGGCGACACCCGGTCGCGCAGAGAACGAGGGCCATACACAGCAACGTGGGCAGCAGAGAATTAAACACCCATCCGTTCGAAGTATTGGTTCCAGCGATGGCAACAGGAGTTGAACGATGCAGGCGGGATAGAATTCTGGAAGAGTTCGTCATAGTATTTAGTTATTCGCCCGCGTAAACCGCGTTTGCGCGCGTATCGGTTATCAATTTACGCTCTCGGCGGCAACACCAGATAGCACCCGGTGTTCCCGAAAAAAAGCGTCCGCTTCACAAAAAGAGTCATTCTTCGCGAAATTCGCGGCATCAAACGCAGGGTTTTGGCGTAAAAGCTTGCAAAAGAGCCTGCCCGTGGTTACGAAACACCCGTGCTTGCAACCGAGATTTTGGCCGTACTGGCGTTGCTAAGTCTGATTTTAACACTCTGGCAATGGGTGGTCGCGCGGCATTTCCCTTTGCATCAGCGTCCTGGCGGCAAGTCTTTCACGCCTTCGGTCACAATGTTAAAGCCCCTGAAAGGTTGCGATGAATCAACTGAGGAGTGCCTCCGAAGCTGGTTTAAGCAAGAATATCCCGGCAGCGTGCAGTTGCTTTTTGGCGTCGCATCGGCGGAAGATCCCGTGTGCGATATCGTGCGCCGGCTGCAGAAGGAATTTCCCGAAAGCGATACCGAACTGCTGGTGTGCGGCCCGCTGGCCGGGGAAAACGCCAAGGTCTCCAAGCTCGTGCAACTCGACATCCTCAGCAAACACGAGGTGTTGATCGTCAGCGATGCGGACGTGCGCGTGACACCTGATTTTCTAGCCAGCGTGGTTGCGCCGTTGAAGAATCCCAAAGTCGGCCTGGTGAACTGCTTCTATCGCCTCGCCAATCCAACCACCACTGCCATGCGCTGGGAAGGCATCGCCATCAACGCCGATTTCTGGAGCAATGTCATGCAGTCGCAGAGCCTTAAGCCGATTGATTTCGCGCTCGGCGCCGTGATGGCGACGCGCCGAAAGCAACTGAACGAAATCGGTGGCTTCGGTCCTCTGGTGAACTGCCTCGCTGACGATTATCAATTGGGCAACCGCATTGCCCGGCGCGGCAGCGAAATCGTGATTTCCCCGGTGGTTGTAGAATGCTGGTCCGGCCCGATGGGCTGGAACGACATTTGGAAACACCAATTGCGCTGGGCACGAACCATTCGGGTCTGTCAGCCAATGCCGTATTTTTTCAGCATTCTGAACAACGCAACCCTCTGGCCTTTGCTCCTGGTGGCATGGGCGCCGACTTCCGCCACGTTGAGCATGTTATTGTTGTGCACCGCCGTGCGGATGCTGACCGCGTGGGACCTGGAACGCCGGATGACCAGGCGCTGGCGCCACTCGCTGTATGTCTGGCTTGCACCGGTTAAAGATCTTTTGCAAACCGCCGTCTGGATGCTCGCCTTCACGGGCGACCACATTGAATGGCGTGGCGTGCGGATGCGCATGCGTCGTGACGGCACGCTGGCCCGCATCTGATAGGTCGTCCTCTTTTCGCTGAAGCCCGATGTCTGAATCGCCGCAGTGTCATCTTTATTGGCACGGAACGTCTCATCATCGGCGGCCGGAAGCGCTTCTCACGTCCAAATCCTTGTAATTCAGCGATATTTTCCCGGCTTTCCTTGCTTCGGCGCCAGTCTCGTTCTGGTACGTTTTTAGCTCAATCGGGCGCAATGACGAAGACGTTTGTCGCCATCAACGACCCGGTTCACGACCTGATCCGGAACGTCACCCGTCGCATGCCCCTTGCTCCCGTCCTTACCGAGCATGGCAGCGTCACGATCCAGTATCGCATCGCGGCCCAGGAACTGCCGGAGGATTATTTTTCCCTCGCCATGTTCCACTCGCTCGGAGGGCTCTCGTTGCGATTGTTGCGCCAGTCCAAATGGCGCGCGCGGGAACGCGACAAGGCCGCGATTCCAGCGCGGGTGAATTTTTTCGACGCCGTCAAACTTGATCGCCGCTGCGTACGCGATCTGCGCATAAAACTGAGCGTGAAGGGGCCGGAGATGCTTTCCGGAGAGATCCTGGCATTTGGCGTCGGCACGTTGCGCGCGTGCAATGACGATCCGCTGGAGCAGGTTCATCAGCATTTGTGGCGGCAGCACGGACGCATCTGTTCGCGGCATGAAACCGTGTACGCGAAAATCCGCGCGCTGCATTGGAACTCCCTCCCGCTGATGCATCGCACGCAGAAGGAATCGTTCGATTCCACCAACGTGATTTACGGCGACGTCCACGGCGAACTTGAGCAGATTTGGGAACGCCGCGCCGACACGCTTTTTCTCGAGCAGGTGACCGAGGCGCTTCAAGCTATGCGGCAGCCGGCCCACGTCGCGGCTTTTTTATGCCCGCCGTTGAATCTCGGCACGCTCATCAAGATGCATCTGTCCAACCAGCGCGTTTGGAAAACCCCTCCCGTGACCGCGCGCGGTTTGTTGCGACGCGTCGAGTTCATTTTGGATAACACCGTCGTGGATGACGCACCCCGAACCATGTTCCAGGGACGCCAGCCGGAACCGGCGGCGGAAGTAAGATTTCCCGCGAAAGACGGCGGGAACTGGAAAACGGACCGTTCCGGCTACGAC
This sequence comes from Limisphaerales bacterium, assembly GCA_044223735.1. Classification (GTDB taxonomy): domain Bacteria; phylum Verrucomicrobiota; class Verrucomicrobiia; order Limisphaerales; family UBA8199; genus JBGALR01. The sequence goes on from JBGALR010000033.1 coordinate 38,573, forward strand.
GGTTGGCTGAGCAACGGCAGCGCCGACTAGGGACTTCGCAAGCGCAACGCGGCTTGATAATCGGCGGGATAGTCCATATCCAAATCGAACGCGGCGTCGTCCATTTCCAGACGCTCGATTTTACCTTCTGCGGCGGACAAAAATTCCTTCAGCGTCTCATGCTCAGTGGTCCCGAGTTAAAAAAAACACGGTAATGTCACCAGGTGCCGTCCGCGACCCCGCCGCGAAGGTTGTGAAATCTTTCCGGGTTGCTCGGCCGCGAACTCCAGAATCTGTTTTAACGCCTCACTGCGCAGATGTGGTTGATCACCGAGAATGATTGCCCAATGCGAAATCGCCGGCGCCCAATTCGCTTGCCGTGCCGCGCATTTTATGAAACCAAACATATCCGCGTCCGGCGCGGAATTGAGGATTCGGTTTTCAGCGGGAAAATTCAACCGATCCAGTTCCGCCGCCAATGCCCCGTCTCCTTGCGCACCAACCGCCACAACAGGTGCCGCAGGCAGTTCCGACCATTGGTGGATAAAGTGTCCAACCACCGATGTCTCACCCCAAGGCAGCAAAAGCTTTGGCGCCCCATGCGGGACGGCCGTCCGGCGGCCAAAATCACCGCTGCGAACGCAAAATGCACGTCAGGAGGGTTTCCGGGCTGAGTCGGCATGCTTTATGCAGCTAAACTAGCGGTGCGGGCTGGTTACCTGCACCAAGGGTTCGGTGATTGCATAAACTGCAACCGCCCGCCTTTCATAGCTGGGGTATGGTTGGGCGGCCCGGTGCTTGCATCGGGTCGCCTCTTTTTATGGCGTTTGCAACAGCAGGGCCTTGAGCCGCAGGATGCTTTTTTCAAACCTCATCCGTGCGCTCGGCACCAAGTCGCATAATTCCTCGTAAATGTGAATGGCCTGCGGCACTTTCTGCAGCGTCTCCGCCAGCTGTGCGGCCTTGATGCCGGCATCCCTGCGCCAGCCTGGATCCGGCTTCTCGCCGTCACGCAAAACCGAGCCGTCGAAAACGTCGAGGCATTGGTTGAGCGCCAGAGTCAGCAGCGCGACGCGGTTGGTGGCCGTCGCCGGCTCGGCCATCTTCTCCAATGTGATCGCCAGTCCCAGCTTGGCTTGCGCCCGAGCCGATATTGGCGCGTTGGTTGAATCGATGACCTGTCGGAAAGCGTTGCTGACGTCACCATAAGTCGACATCGGTTGATCGGATAATTTGGCCCATTGCAAGAGTGCGGTCGCTCTGCCGCCCCATGCCACCGCAGCCAGCGGATTAGTTGGATAAAGCTCGTAAATCTTTCCAAAAATTTTGCTCGCCTCCTGATAATCGATCGCTCGATTGGTGGAATCCTGGCTCATGAAACAATCGCCATAGGCATACAGCGCTTGAATCCGCAGATCGAGCGGGCCATTCGTGTTGTTATACAACACCGTGAAATAACCCTTCGCGGCATCGCCCGCTCCACGCTCGAGGGCGGCGCGTCCGGCCATCATTTGGGCCTGATACGTCAGGTCCGATACGGGCCAGTTGTTCGTATTGCGATACAGCATCTTGTAACTGGCTTCGGCCTGCATCCAGAGGCCCGCGTTGAAATAATAATCCGCCACCCACATCAATGCTCGCGGGGCGAGATCACTCGCAGGGTATACCGCGAAGAAATTCGTGAATTGCGTCAACGCATTGGTCAGGTCTCCCGCCTTGTAAGTCGCCTGCGCGCGATAATATTCAACCTGCGCCCGGGCGCTTCCGTTGGTGAGGCTGGCGAGACTGCGGTCATACTCGTGAATGGCGTTCGTCCAGTCGTCCTGCTGCTCATACGTGCGCGCAATCGCGAGATGCACTTGCGGCAGCAGGGTCGAATTGGTTTCCGTGCCGGCATACGCCTGAAACAATTTTCTTGCGGCCAATGGCTCGCCGAGGCGGCTGAATTCCTGGCCGGTGAGCAGCACCGCACGCCCCGCATGGAAGCCGTCGGGATATGACGTCAGGATTTTTGCCAGCGCATTCGTTGCCGCCGCCAGATTTTGCGACTCGATGCCGGCCTGAACGATCTGATAAAGCGCCGGTTCAATCAGCTTGTCAGCCACTTCGGGCATCGCCGAAAACTTCTCGATCACCGCATCGTAGTTGGTAATGGCTCCCGCGTAATCCTTTTGCCGAAACTGGGTGTCGGCCAGTTTGAAGTAAGCTGTGGCTTGATTCGTCGAGGAGGGCAGCAATTGGGCCGCCGCCTGGAACGCCACCTGCGCCTCCGGCAAATTGGTTTGAAACCAAAAGCTCCAGCCGCGATTCAACTGAGCGTTTCCCAGCAGCGGACTGTTCGGGAAGCGCTTGACGAAGTCCTGGAGCGATTCGAGCGCCAGCCCAAGATAGTTCGTCTCCGCCGCGCCGTTTACGGGCGCGGCCGACTGTGCGTTCGTGGACTGGGCCGTCAGGTATTGCCGCAACCGCACTTCGCTCAATGTCAGCAGTGCCAGGTCCGCCGAGGGCGAGTCGGGATATTGAGCGACGAATTTTTGCAGAACGCGCGCGGCCTCGCCGGTTTTATTTCGCGCGAGGAATAGTTCCGTGACTTTCCACAATGCCTGACGCTGCCGTTGCGCAGGGACGCCGTCGGCGAGATTCAGTTGGTAGGCGGCGGCGGCTTCATCGGTGCGCCCCATTTGCTCCAGCAAGCCGGCCTGATACGCCGCGCTCTCCGGCAGCAAATCGCGGCGCGTGGTATTAGTTGCGAGCGTCAGCAGGCGGCCGGCGCTTTGCAGTGCTTCGTTCGTGCGGCCGGTGGCGAGTTGAATGCGGGAAATCAAATACTGCCGCTGCCAGTCCGTGTCGGGCGGCAGGGTCACCGGTCCCATGGACAGCACAGCCGCCTCGGCCGCGGGATAATTACTCAACGCAAAGCTGGCCTCGCTCAACAACATGGCGCCGCGCAGCACGAGATCATTCGTGGCATTGGCGTGTGCCGCCGCTTGAAAAAAGCCATTCGTCTCGCCCAGCAATTTGATCACGGACGGCCAGTCCGAAAGCCGCGCCCGGGCGGACGCTTCGCCGATGGCAGCTTCGAGCCGCCGTGAAGAATTGGGAAAATCATGCAAGTAACCGGCGAACACGGTCGCCGCAGCCATGAAGTTGCTGGCGCGATAATTGGCCTCCGCCATCCAGAAAACATATTGGTCCGCGTTCGTTCCCGCCGTCGCCTTATAATCTGTCAGCAGGGAAATCGCCCCGGCATAATTGCTCTGCTGCAAGCGCGCCTGGGCCTGGTAAAGGAACGCTTCCGGCAAACGCGGAGAGTTGAGGTAATTCGTCGCGAAGTTCGCAAAGCCCGCCTCCGCCCGATCGTAAAAACCGAGGCGAAAGGCGCTGGCCGCCGCGTTAAAGTCACGCGTCTCCGCCGCGCTGGCCGCGAAAACCCGCGGCCCGGCGGCGAACAAAATGCCCAGCAGCAATATTCCCCGGCACAAACGAACCATGAATTCCCAACCTAAAGCAATATGACCAGCCGCGAAAGTCCGAAAATCCCGGCCCACCCACTCAGCACCATGCCCCACAGAATTTCCGAGCCATAGGAGCGTTATGACCGCTTCTTTTGGGAAAGTTGGGTTCGTTTTAGTGCCCGAAAAACCACCATAATGGCCCTGCCTCGCTGCTTTTAAATAACTTACGCGTTTCACAATTTGGGTTCGTTTGGTAAAATTTGCATTTCTGCGAATTGCCGCCTCCATCCCTAAAACCGCGCTGCGCGACGGTGCGCAACACCGCGTCACATGGCGTAGCACTCCGCGACTAAGCCGAACCATGCCGCCTCCAAGGCGTTCCCAACCCATTCCATTACGTCCCTAATGCGACCCAAAGGTGACGACAAACACCGTGCTAAATGGAAGGCCAAGCCCTCCTTCGCGAAGCAGGCGCCATGGCCAGCCTCCCGACCCGTCAGAATCGGCATCGTGGCCGCCGTGCCTTCCCGCCCCTCACCCGATAATGTCAAAGAACAATATTTCCGACCCTGCCATCCTAATGCGGGGGGTTGGACAAATGCTGTCCAATGGTGCAATGCCGGAATTCCGCCGAAATTTTAACAGGAGTACACGGAGACCACGGATTTCATGGAGCTCCCCGATACCGGAGCCGGGAGAGAGCTGCATGAATTTCCGATATCACCGTGCGGAACCGGATATTCAAATACCAGGAAGGCAAACCTCCCAGGTTCGCTCTTGCCTCGTCCTTTCGTGGATTTGGCTTCCTTTCATTCACTTTGCGGGCTGCCTCTCGACCAGCCCATTTCGCCGTAAAAGTTTAACGATGGTCTCATTATTATGCGCTTCGGCTATATCCAGCGGGGTTTCCCCGTCATCGTTCTTTGCGTTGGCATCAGCTCCGTTCGCAAGCAGCAAGGACACCATTTTTGAGAGAAATCGATTGCCCGCAACAAAATGCAAGGCGGTGGCACCTTCATTGTTCGTGGCATTCACCGCAGCGTGGTGAGCCAGGAGCGCTTGAACTGCCTCCACGCAGCCATCCCGAGCCGCCCAATGCAGCGGCGTCCAGCCATCATTGTCGATGACGTTGACAACCGCACCGTTGGTCACGAGTAGATTCACCAAGTCCGCCGCGCAACACCTCGCCGCGCAATGTAAAGGTGTCCAACCTGCTTCGTCTTTTGCATTGACGTTTGCCCCTTTCATCACCAGGAGTTTCGCCACCTCTTCCTGCCCGTCGCACGCCGCGAAATGTAGCGGGGTAAATTTACCAATGCTATCGCCGTTAACCGCAGCTCCATGATCCAATAACACCCGCGCCACATTCCTTAACCCGTAAAGTGCCGCGCAGTCCAAGGCCGTTCTGCCGTTTTCATCCTTGCTCAGAACCAACTGCGGATCGTTGGCGAGCAACACCTTGACGGTCTCAGCGTCACCCTCGGTGGCGGCATCGATAATATTGGTGCTGTTCAAGTGGGTCCCGCCGCGTGCGCCATGTTCCTGGAGCAACTCGGTGAGGTGCGGACAAAAATAATCTCTCGGAATGGTCAGCGGCGTATCCCGGTTTTTATCTCTGGCATTCACATTGGCCCCATTGACCACGAGCAATTTTGCCGCGGCAAGATCGCCGGTACAATATTTTGCGGCGATATGCAAAGGAGTCTGGTTCTCGTTGTTGGTGGCGTCGACCAAGGCTCCACTGGCAAGCAACAAAGCCACCAGGCTCTCATTGTCGCGCATCGTCGCCACATGCAATGGCGTCATCCCTTCATTGTCCCTGGCATTTGGGTTGGCCTTGTTTGCCAACAGCAACTCGGCGAGTTCTTGGGAAGCGTTATGCAGAGGCGTCTCGCCATTGTGAGCTTTGGCGTTCACATCGGCGCCGCTCGCAATGAGCAACTCGGCCATGCTCCTGCCTGCCCTGCCGGCTCTGAATAAACCTGTCTCACCAATTCCATCCTGGCCGTTGACATTCGCTTTATTCGCGAGCAGCAGCTTCACCATGTTCGTGTCATTCAAGCCAACCGCGATGGTTAGAGGAGTGCCTCCGATTCGTGTAATGTTCCCGTTAGTTTCCTGTCGCCCCATCACATTCACGTCCGCTTTGTTAGTTATCAGGAAGGCCGCCATTTCCTGATTGCGAACCCTCACCGCGACCAGCAAAGCAGTATCGCCGTCGCCATCCGTGCTGAACACCAAATGAGGGTCCCCTTGCAACAGTGCCTCGACCTTGCCCATATCTCCCTTCCGGGTCGCATCATGAATTTCTCCGCCGAATGCAAGGGCGCTCCAAAAAAGGATGGCCAGCAGCACCACGCCTCCGGGGCGTTTTGATGAAAGAAAATCCTTGGCCGACATCGAGACTTTTATGTCCGAGCCGTTGCCAAAGGGCAATTCAGAAATGGGAGATTCCGAAACCGGCCGACTGTTCTTGGATCAACTGATGCCACCAGGCAGTTCCAAATGGGTGCTGATCAGTCCCAAAACACGCTGCCACGGACCATCTTCCCGCATCCTTGACGGCTGGGCGGGCACCTGCGAAGTTGGGGCTGCTTGGCGCCAGATCCCGCATTCGCAGCGACAAGCCCATTGTTCGCTCGGGTTTCGCAAACTCCCGCTGTCCAGTCCCTGGCGCGGCGTCTGGAGTCGGGCGGCGTGTTGTCTTTTGCCGGCGTCAGCCAGCCGGCCCAGCCATTTCTCGCCGCCCTTTTGCGTCACGTTTTTCCCCACCGTCCCATCGTCGTGGTGACCGAAGGGCTGCGGACGCAGGAGAATTTTCAACAGGACATCGCCACGTGGCTGGCTTTGCGTGAGCGGGAGAAAAACGCGAAAGCCAAACCCGCGCGCAAGGCCAAAGCTTCTGTCACGGCGAAGGAGGAATCTCTGGAGTCAGCAGTGGAAGCGCCGGTTGCCGCCGGTCCCCAGCCATTTTTCTATCCCGCGTGGGAAATTTTGCCGCATCAGGGCAGCCTGCCGCACGCGGACGTCATCAGCGAGCGGCTCGAAACCCTCGTTGGTCTCGCTGAAGCGGTGAAGAATCCCGATTCGGCGCCGTTGGTCGTCACGAGCGTGGCTGCACTGTTGCAACGGACGTTTGCCGCCGGGACAGTTCGCGAGAAAACCCGTAGCATCGCTCGCGGCGACCGGATCGATCCGCTGGATCTGGTCGAATGGCTGGAGCAGCAGGGTTACGAACCCGAGGCGCAGGTGACGGAAAAGGGGGAGATCGCGTTGCGCGGCGGCATTCTCGATGTTTATCCGCTCACGAGTCCGTGGCCGGTGCGCCTGGAGTTTTTCGGCGACGAACTGGAATCGTTGCGTCATTTCGATCCGCAAACGCAGATTTCGCGGGAGGAAATCAACGCCGTCACCATCCCGCCCGCCGGCGAGCTGGGAATTTTGAAACGCAGCGTCGCGAAAAGTGAGGAGGCAACGGAAGCCAGCGTGCCGGCCGGAACCTTTGGCACCTTGCTGGATTATCTGCCGCGCGAGACGTTGTTGCTGCTGTGCGACCCGGAACGATTGCGGGAACGCGCCACCGAATACGCGGCGCAGGTGCCGGAGAACGATCCATTTTACATCGATTGGGACCTGTTCCTCGAAGAGGCCGGCGCAAAAGGAATGACCACTTTCAGTGTCGCGGAGGCGGACGAGCAGGGGATGGAGCCCGGAGACGAAGAAATCACTGCCCCGGCCTCGCCGGCGATTCCCGAAGCGATGCTCCTGCAAAGCCTCGACGCCTATCGTCCGCTCGGCGAGCGAGCGCCGGAACCGCAGATCGCCGAGGTGCAGCGCCGCGAGTTCTTCGCCCAGTTGCATCGCTGGCTGCGAGCAGGCTACACGGTGCACGTCTTCTGCAACAATGACGGCGAGCAACAGCGCTTCACCGAGATTTGGAATGATTACGGACTGAATCCGCCGCCCGAGGCGAAGGGCGCCAAAAACGCCGAGCCGCTGCCGGAACTCCACATTGGCGCGATTGGGCGCGGCTTCATTTGCGAGGACGCCAAAGCGGTGGCGGTGACCGATGCCGAAATTTTTGGACGCTACAAAGTGCAGCGGCCGCGCCGTCTCAAATCGCCGCACGCGCAGGCCACCCGCTCGGCACTCGACATCGATTTCACCGATTTGGAGGACGGCGACTTCGTGGTGCATTTGCAGCACGGCATCGGCCGATACGTCGGGCTGGAAGTCTTGCCTATCGGCGCTGGTACCAAACCCATCGATGGCGCCGGCGGCACGAACGCGGGACAGGAATGTCTGGTGATCGAATACGCCCCCGGCGACCCGGCGCAGCCGCCGCCGAAACTATACGTGCCGGTGACCGAGGCGCATCTCGTCAGCAAATATGTCGGCGTCGGCAAGGCGCGTCCACCACTGAACACACTCGGCGGCACGCGCTGGGCGAAGGCCAAGGCGCAGGCGGAGAACGCGGTGCGCGATGTCGCGAGCGAGTTGCTGGCGATCCAGGCGGCGCGGGAATCGCAGGAGGGCCACGCGTTCCCGCCGGACTCCACCTGGCAGCGCGAGTTCGAGGGCTCTTTCATTTTTGAGGAAACCCGCGACCAGATGAAGGCCATCGTCGAGACGAAAGCCGACATGGAGCGTCCCAAGCCGATGGACCGCTTGATCTGCGGCGACGTCGGGTTCGGCAAAACCGAGGTCGGCATTCGCGCGGCGTTCAAATCGGTCATGGGCGGCCGGCAGGTGGCGATACTGGTGCCGACGACGGTGCTGGCCCAGCAGCATTACAACACGTTCAGCGAACGCATGGCCGATTACCCGGTGCGCGTCGAGTTGCTGTCTCGCTTCCGCACGCGGCGCGAGCAGGAGAACGTCGTGCGCGACCTCGCGGCGGGCGCGGTGGATATCGTCATCGGCACGCACCGCCTGCTGCAGAAGGATATCGCCTTCAAGGATCTCGGCCTGGTGGTCATCGACGAGGAACAGAGGTTCGGCGTGTTGCACAAGGAGAAGTTCAAGATGCTGCGCCGCATGGTGGATGTGCTCACTTTAAGTGCGACGCCCATTCCGCGCACGCTGTACCTCGCGCTGACCGGTGCGCGCGACATGAGCACCATCCAGACGCCGCCGCATGACCGGCTTCCCGTGGAGACGATTGTCACCGGCTACGACGAGCGTTTGATTCGCGAGGCGATTCAGCGAGAGTTGAATCGCGGCGGCCAGGTTTTCTTTTTGCACAACCGCGTGATGACCATCGAGACGATGGCGCAAAAGCTGCGCGATCTGGTGCCGAACGCCCGCATCATCGTCGGTCACGGCCAGATGCAGGCGGATGAACTGGAAGAGGTGATGACGAAATTCATCAACGGCGAGGCCGATGTTTTGTTGTCCACCACCATCATTGAAAGCGGTCTCGATATTCCGAACGCGAACACGATCATCATCGACCGCGCGGATCGATTCGGGCTGAGCGATCTTTATCAACTGCGCGGGCGCGTCGGCCGTTACAAACACCAGGCCTATGCCTACATGCTGTTGCCGCGTCACGGCAGCCTGCTCACCGACGTGCGCAAGCGGCTGAGCGCGATCAAGCAATACTCCACGCTCGGCAGCGGCTTCAAAATCGCGATGCGCGACCTGGAAATTCGCGGCGCGGGCAACCTGCTCGGCTCCGAGCAAAGCGGCCACATCACCGCCGTCGGTTTCGAGTTGTATTGCCAGTTGTTGAAACAAAGCGTGGCCGGTTTGAAGGGCGAAAAAATCAAACGCCGGGCGGAGGTGCAGGTGCGCTTTGATTTTCTCGCGTTGAGTCCCGGCGGGGAAAGCGGGAAGCAGGACGAGGCGCGCGGCCTGGTGGCGAGAACGGCCGCCTGGATTCCGTTTGCCTACATCTCGGACGCCCGCCAGCGCATCGAGGTTTATCGCAAGCTCGCCGAGATTTCCGACAAGGATGCCGTACAACATCTGGAGAAGGAGCTGCGCGACCGCTTCGGCCCCGTGCCGCCGCCGCTGGCGTTGCTGCTGCAAATCGCCGAGTTGAAGGCGCTCGCCGGCGCCCGCGGCATCACGTTGATCGAAGTGAAGGAGGAAAAGCTGATGCTCACGCGCAACAACGACTTCATCATGGTCGGCAGCAAGTTCCCGCGGCTCGTCAAAAAGGACGCCGCCGGGCGGTTGAAGGAAATCAAGCGTCTCCTGCTGGTGCTCTAGCCAGCGCGGAGGGCGGCAAAAGGAAATAACTCGCCTTGACCGGCGGCGGGGCCTAAAAATACGAGCTTACTGTGAGTCAGAATATTTTGGAAAGCAGCGACACTTCGCGGAATGCCCGGCCTTTGCGCCACGCCCAATACTTTCATCTGGCGCAACCGCTGGCGCTGGAAAAAGGCGGACGCCTCCCCGCCGTCACCGTGGCCTACGAAACCTACGGCACGCTGAACGCCGCGCGCGATAACGCCATCCTCGTCTGCCACGCCATTAGCGGTGATTCCCATGTGGCCCGCCACAACGCCGAGGACGATCCCGGTTGGTGGGACATCATGGTCGGTCCCGGCCGGCCCGTGGACACCGATCGCTTTTTTGTCATTTGCCCCAATCTGCTCGGCGGTTGCCGCGGCACGACCGGCCCCGGCAGCACCAATCCCGAGACCGGCAAACCGTACGGACGCGATTTTCCCACGGTCACGGTCGGCGATAGCGTGGAAGTCCAGCGCTGCCTGATTGACAAACTCGGCATCGAAAAACTGCTCGCCGTCGTGGGCGGTTCGCTTGGCGGACACCAGGCGCTGACCTGGGCCGCGAAATATCCGAAGCGCATTCAAGCGGTGGTGCCGCTCGCCACCTCGCCGCGGCTCACGAGCCAGGCGCTGGCGTTCGATGTCGTCGGCCGCAACGCCATCCGGCGTGATCCCGATTATCACGGCGGCCAGTATTACGGCGAGAAACGCACGCCGGAAGTCGGCCTCGCGATTGCCCGCATGATCGGGCACATCACCTATCTTTCCACGGAGGCGATGAAGAAGAAATTCGACGCCGACCGCCTGCGCCCGCGCGAGGTCGACACCGATTTCGAAAAGGTTTTTTCCGTTGGCTCCTATCTCGGCCATCAGGGCGACCGCTTCGTGGAACGCTTTGACGCCAACACCTACATCGCGCTCTCGATGGCGATGGATTTGTTTGATCTGGGTTCCACGCCGGAGAAACTCGCGGAGACCTTTCACGAGGCGCATTGCCGCTGGCTGATCATCAGCTTCACCAGCGACTGGCTGTTTCCGCCCGAGCAATCGCGCGAGATCGTGAACGCCCTGATCGCCGCGCGCATCCCGGCGACTTATTGCAACGTGGAGAGCGCCTGCGGCCACGACGCGTTTTTACTGCCGGACGATTTTCCCATCTATGGCGAAATGGTGCGCGCGTTTCTGAACAATGGGGTGGACGGGCAGGCCGCCCGGGAGGCGACAACAGGCGATGATACGCACCGGCCGACCAGCATCTTTCACCAGCACCGCATTGATTACGATCGCATCGTGGAACTGACCCCGGCGGGCGCGAGCGTGCTCGACCTCGGCTGCGGCTCCGGCTCTTTGCTCGCACGGCTCAAGCAGGGAAATCACAGCCACCTGATGGGCGTGGAGCTGGACGAGCGCGAAATTTTGACCTGCGTCAGCCGCGGACTCGATGTGATCCAGGCCGATTTGAACAAGGGCCTGGGCGCGTTCGCCACGGCCGAGTTCGATTACGTGGTCCTTTCCCAGACGCTCCAGGCCGTTTACGACGTGGAGGGCGTGCTTACCGAAATGCTGCGCGTCGGCAGCAAATGCGTCGTCAGCATTCCGAACTTCGGCTATCGCCGCCTGCGCGACATGCTGACCAAGGAAGGCCGCGCGCCGAAGTCCGGCGGCGTGTTGCATTACGAATGGTACAACACCCCGAACATCCGCTTTTTCACCATCGCGGATTTCGAAGATTTTTGCCGCGCCAAGAACATCCAGGTCCACCGCCGCATCGCGCTCGACACCGAGGCGAGGGTGGAAGTTTTCAATGATCCCAATACCAACGCCGACCTGGCGATATTCGTGATCAGCCGGAGCTAGTGGAAGTCGAAGTCGGACAGGGTGAAGCCGTGCTTGCGGGGATTCGGGAAACCATAAACTTTCGCCATGGCAGTAACCTCCAAAGAGTTCGAGATACTGCTGCCGCTGGCCACGGCGTGGGTGGAGGAACAGGAACAACTCGCCTTGCGCAACGGTGTTTCCCTTAACGCTGCCCAAATAAAAGATGCCCGTGCGGTCGGGGTCACGGACGTGAATCGCGTACGTTTGTTGAAGGTGCCGCAAATTCCCCTGCCGCAGCATCCGACGTTGGCGGCGGTCTGCGATGCCACCAAAGCCCTTGGACCCGGCACCTGGGCGTTGAGCGCCCGCCACGGCATCCTGGTGCGGACCGATCGTTGGGCGCAACGCGAGGTAATCGTCCACGAACTCGTTCACACCGCGCAGTATGAACACCTCGGCGGCGTGGAGCCCTTCTTGCGGCATTACCTGGAAGAGTGCCTGACGCTGGGCTACCCGCACGGCCCCATGGAGCAGGAGGCAATCCGCGTGGCCGCCAAAGTGTGCGCGGCGGGGCAAAAACAAAAGTGATTTGCCCTTGCGCGAGCCAGAGCGGCTGCATCTTGAATTGAAATCGTCCTCCAGCCAATATTCGGGACCTCCACCCGGTCCGACAATTACTCCCGCGTTGGGAATTGAAATGACGCAGGAGCTCTCGGAGCGCAACTCTCTCTCCCCGCGACGTTCGCGGTTTCATCGGGGCTGGCACGAACCATCCGGGAGACGGCCTTGCACTTGACTTGGGAACGAAATCGGCCAGTAATTGAATCTCCTGATGAATCCTGAGATCTCTGTCGTCGCGCCGCTGCGGAATGAAAGCCCGAACGTGGCTCCGCTCGCGCAACAGATTTTTCGCGCCTTCCAAAACGACCCGCGTCCGCTCGAACTCATCCTCGTGGATGACGGCAGCACTGATGACACCTGGGATCGCATCCTGGAGTTGCGCAAGGGTGACCCGCGCATCCGACCATTGCGCCATGCGAAGAGTCGGGGCCAGAGCGCGGCGTTGTGGTCGGGCTTCATGGCGAGCCGGGGACAAATCATCGCCACGCTGGACGGCGACTTGCAAAACGATCCCGCCGACCTTCCCCGCATGATTGGCGAGCTGAGCAAGTGTGACATGATATGCGGCGTGCGAACGAAGCGCCAGGATTCGCGGGTGCGCAAGATATCCTCAGCCATCGCTCGCTGGGCGCGGAAAACCGTCCTGCACGCCGAGTTTCGTGACACGGGATGCAACCTCCGCGCGTTCAAACGCTCCGTGCTCGCCACACTGCCGGCATTCGATGGAATTCACCGTTTCATGCCGATCCTGGCCCAGGGCGGCGGCGCCCGTGTGGTTGAGACGCCGGTGAACCATCATCCCCGCACGGCTGGCACCACAAAATACGGGGTTTGGAACCGTCTGGGCCGCGGCATTTTCGACCTGATGGTGGTGCGTTGGTATTTGAAGCGGCAGATCAAAACGATGTTGCCCGCCGAAATCCCGGCCGATTTTTCGAGCGGTTTGGGCGTGGAAAACGAAGCGAAAAAACCTGCGAAAAACAGTTGAGGTTCCCCCGCGGATTTGGTAAGAATATTGTATATGGCGCAATCAGCGACATTCAAGTCCAACCACTACCTGTGGTTGTTGATGGTAATCGCTGTTCTAGGGGGCGGATGCAGTGGTATCAACATGAGCAAATCGGTCTCCCCGTTGGATTTTTTACTCCCGGGTATCATGCGCAATGACGCTCCCCAGCCGGCCAATCCGCCGGCAGACACTCCTACGCTCGTCTGTTGGTCCAGAGCCATGGCTCCGCGGACCATCGAATGAGGGGTGGCGGGACACGCTGGTTTCTAATTCTGCTGGCCGTTCTTCTGAATGGCTTACCCCTGCTAAAACCGGGTCCGCGCACCGTTTTTTCCTCCGCCAGATTTGCCGTTTCGGAAAAGTCTCCGACGGATACGTCCACCAACGCGCTGTTCCGCGAAGAGTTCATCAATCCCAATTCGACGGTCCGGTCTGTCCATGTGGCGTCGCTGTGCGAACTGCCGGATGGCACCGTAGCGGCAACGTGGTATGGCGGCACGCGGGAAGGGGCGCGGGACGTAAACATCTTCTTCGCCACCCAAGCACCCGGCGGGGACACGTGGACTGCGGAACGCTCGATCATCACTGCGCAAATGGCCGTGCGCGATTTGAACCGCGCCGTCCGCAAGGTCGGCAATGCGTTGATTTTGTGCGACGCCTCGGGCAAGCTTTCGCTGCTGTATGTCACAATCACACTGGGCGGCTGGTCCGGCAGCACGCTCAATCTCACCACCTCCGCCGACCAGGGCAAAACGTGGACGCCGACACGGCGACTCACGCTCAGTCCGTTTTTTAACATTAGCGAACTCGTCAAGAACGGTCCGACCCCACTGCGGGCCGGCGGCTGGGCGATTCCGATCTATCACGAGTTGTTGGGGAAATTCCCTGAAATTCTCTGGCTGCGCGAATCCGGTGGCGACGTGCTGGCGATGAAGAGCCGCGTGCTTGGGGGCCGCGCCGGATTTCAACCGGCCATGACTTCCCTCAACGCGAACGACGGTTTGCTTTACTTGCGCGACACCAGCGACCACCGGCGCATCTCCGTCACCCGCACGAGCGACTCAGGCCGCAATTGGTCGCAAGCGCAGGATCTCGATTTGCCGAATCCGGGTTCCGGGCTCGATGCGGTACGACTCAGTGACGGACGGCTCTTGCTGGCATTCAACGACTCCGTGCAGGGCCGCGCGAATCTGCGTCTCGCGATTTCCGCCGACGAGGGCCGCACCTGGAAACGCATCGCCACCGTGGCCGAAGAGCCGGGCGCGGAATTTTCCTATCCATTTCTCATGCAGGCGCGCGATGGCAACATCCATCTCGCCTTTACCTGGAAGCGGAAAAACATCCGCCACATTGTTTTCAACGAGGCGTGGCTGAATGCGCAAAAGGAGATCCCCGCCGCACCGTGATGCAAACCGTCGTCGCCACACTCTTCTCACTGCTCTGCCCCTGGCTCGCGCTGGTGCGGGTGATGCAGTTTGCGGCGGGGGGGGCGATTCGCCTGCGCCCGGCGGTGCGGCTGATCATTATCGGCGTGGCCGCCGTTGGCGTCCTCGCGGTGCCGGTCGGTGGCTTCACCATCGCCTCTTGGATACGCAGCGTGGCGGTGAATTTCAGCCTTCCGCTCACCGCCCTGCTCGGCGCCAGCGTCTGGGAAAAAGCCTTCGGCCGGGCGCTGCTCACTCCGACCGACCAGTTGACCGGCTGGACATTCGGCTTTCTCGGCGGCTTGATTTTTTATCCGTTCGCGCTGGGCTGGGGAAACTTCGATCCCTACGAATGGGGCTGGGGTTTCAGCCCGCTCTTCATCGGCAGCACGCTGGTGAGCGCGGCGTTGCTCTGGAAACGAAACCGCTTCGGCGGCGTACTGGTGATGGCGGTCGCAGCCTATCACCTGCACCTCCTTGAGTCGGAGAATTATTGGGATTACCTGCTCGACCCGATCTATTTTCTCATCGCGATGGGCGTACTCGTTACACGCGTTTTCGCCCGGCGACACCGTAATCAAACGCCAGCCGAATCCCGGGAGTAACGATTTGCTCCGGGTCGAACGGCCATCTTGATCAGGCAGGAAACCGAGTTGGAGGGGACGCGGGCCAAGATCAGCCGTAAAAAGGGCGGCCAGGCCAGGTGAATGATCGCGCCTCAAGCGGCCTTGAGGAGCCTTCAATACCGTTCGGGTGCTTAATTAAAAGAGTGTCCCTGCAGTGTGCCTCCAAGATCGAGCCGCGTGCGAAAAGTAGTGCGATGAAATGAGAATTTTTGGGGCGATCCCCGGCAATTCGCCCCCGTTCGCATCATTGGCATTTAAGAATATGGCTTGGAACGCGTGATGGTTCACGGGCCTGGGATTTGTGAAGCGCCAATTTGGCGCGGTGGGGGTGTCTGAAGGAGGGGTGAGGGCAATTTAAGGCTTGCCAGCCGGGGCAGAAAGCGTAAAAGGAGTCGGTAGAAAAGGCTAAATGTTGACCGGGCGGTCGTAGGATTGTCTGAAAATATGAGAAACATCGGTGAGTTTGTAACCAGCACCTGGCTGCACAGTTTAAACATGAAGCAGATTGTTAACGCGTAAGCGGACTCTGCTTCGGAACGCCTTGCCTGTTTATGATTTACCACGACAAGACGCCTGCCTTGGAGGATAACCAGGCCGAACAGCCTGAGATATACCCTTCAACGCGGCCTTCGATCACTTCCCATAGCAACAACGGCGCGAGTCATCGCCCGCCGGCGCGCCCGGAGGGTTCGCCGTTGCTGGATAAAGTTCGAAATTTCAAGACGGCCGCACAGCTTCGGGAAATGGGGATTTATCCCTATTTCCGCACGATTTCTTCCGCGCAGGACACCGAGGTGATCATCGACGGCAAGAAGGTCCTGATGCTCGGTTCGAACAGTTATCTCGGCCTCACGAATCATCCCAAGATCAAGGCGGCAGCGAAGGCGGCGGTGGAGAAGTACGGCACCGGTTGCGCGGGTTCGCGGTTTTTAAACGGGTCCCTGGACATTCATCTCGAACTCGAGATCGAGCTGGCCAGGTTGGTCGGCAAGGAATCGGTGCTGTTATACAGCACGGGTTTTCAGGTGAACCTCGGCGTAATCAGCGCGCTCGTCAGCAAGGGTGAGTATGTCATCGGCGACAAGGCGAACCACGCGAGCATCGTGGAGGGTTGCCTGCTGGCGCAGGGGAAGTTTTTCCGTTTCGCCCACAAGGATATGCCGGCGCTGGAAAACCGGTTGCAACGTCTGGAACCGACCGCAGGCAAGCTCGTGGTCGTGGACGGCGTGTTCAGCATGGAGGGCGATATCATTCCGTTGCCCGAAGTGTGTCGTCTCGCCGAGGAATACGGCGCGAGTGTGATGGTGGACGATGCGCACGCGATCGGTGTCATCGGCAGGCAGGGCGCGGGTACGGCGAGTCATTTCGGCCTGACGGACAAGGTGCATTTGATCATGGGCACGTTCAGCAAATCGCTGGCGAGCCTGGGTGGATTCATCGCGTCGGACCGTGAGACGATTGATTATTTGAAGCACCATTCGCGCGCGTTGATTTTTAGCGCGAGCATGAGCCCGGCAAACGCCGCCGCCGTGCTGGAAGCCGTGAAGATCATGACGAGTGAGCCGGAGCGAATGGCGCAGTTGTGGCGCAATACGCGTCGCATGAAAGAGGGTTTGCTTTCGCTGGGTTACGTTTTGGGTGCGACGGAAACGCCGATCCTGCCGGTGTATTGCCGGAACCTGATGCTGGCGTTCAAGATGTGCAAACGGTTGCAGGAGGAGGGTCTCTTCGTGAATCCGGTGGTGTCGCCTGCGGTGCCGCCCGGCGAGGAACTCATCCGCCTTAGTCTCATGGCCACGCACACCGACGAGCAGGTCGATTTCGCGCTGGAGAAGCTCGGCAAGGTCGGCAAAGAATTCGGCGTGATTTAGTTTGAAGATCTTGCTCACAGGAGCGAGCGGATTTGTCGGCAGCCATATCCTCGATGCGCTCCGCTCGCGGGGTCTCGAAACGGTCATTCTCCTGCGGCCCACCTCGAATCAAAGCCTCATCGCCGCGCATCTCCCCGGTGTGGAAATCCGCACGGGCGGCATCAACGATCCCGGAAGTCTCCGCACGGCGATGGCCGGCATTACGCACGTGATTCATTGCGCCGGCGCCACCAAAGCGTATCGCCTGTCTGAGTTTTACGACGTGAATCAGATCGGCACGCGCAACGTGGTGGAGGCCGCCAATGCGGCGGGTGTGAGGAGAATTGTTCACATTTCGAGTCTCGCTGCCGCAGGGCCAGCCACGCCCGACCAGCCGGCGCGCGAGGACGATGCGCCGCAGCCGGTTTCGGAATATGGCCGGAGCAAACTGGCGGGCGAACAGGAAGTGCGGGAAAGGGCGCGAGGCGAGTATGTTATTCTGCGGCCGCCGGCGGTGTACGGGCCGCGTGACGCGGAGTTTCTCAAGCTGTTCAAGGCGGTGAAGAATCATATCCTGCCGAAGACGGGCGGACAGAGGTTGAGCTTCGTTTTCGTGCACGACCTCGCGGCGGCAGTGGTGCGTTGTCTGGATCATCCGAAGGCGGCGGGTAGAACATATTTCGTCGCCGCGCGCGAAACGGCGACCGCCACGGTGATGGCACAGGAAATCGCGTGGCAGTTGGGAACGTGGACGGTTCCTTTGCCGCTGCCGACGTTGCTATTCTGGCCCATCTGCGCGGGACAGGAAATGGTAACGCGCGTGACGAGGAAAGCGAATGTGCTAAGCCTGCAGAAGTACGCGGAGTTGAGCGCGCCAGGCTGGGTTTGTGATCCGAGCCGCCTGGAAAATGAAACCGGCTACACGTGTGTCACGACGCTCAAGACAGGAATTGCGCAAACTTTTTCGTGGTATCGGGAGAAGAAGTGGCTCTGAAGAATTATACGTTTGTCGACTACGCCACCCAGGGTTACATCGCCCTGGTGGGGCTGCTGATCCTGTGCTTTCACAATGGCACGGTGCCCGCGTGGCAATGGTTGGTGGGAGCGCATGCGGTGGGGCTGGTGTTGATTCATGTTTTGATTCAGTGGGGCTCGCGCAAGACAACGGGGCCGCTCAACCTGCTGCGCAATTTTTATCCAGTGCTGCTTTACGCGGCGCTCTTCGGCGAGACGGGCTCGATTAACCGGATGTTTTTCAAGGAGTTCATCGATCCGCCGTTCGTATTGCTGGAGCAGTGGATATTTGGCTGCCAGCCTTGCGTGCTGTTCATGGCGAAGCTGCCGTGGCTGGTGGTGAGCGAGGTTTTTTATACCGCGTATTTTTCCTACTACGTGATGATAGGAGGGGTGGGCGTGGCGTTATTGTTTCGAAACCGAAAACAGTTTCATCACTACGTGTCGGTGCTCTCCTTTCTTTTTTACATCTGCTACCTGTGCTACATCGTGTTCCCCATCATCGGCGGGCGGGTGTTCTTTTTGCATCCGCCGGAATACACGCTGCCGCCGGAGTATCAGCAACTGGCCGGCAACACCGAATATCCTGCGGCAGTCCAATCCGGGCCGTTTTTCCGGATCATGTTGTTTTTATACGAGGTGTTCGAGGCGCCGGGGGCGGCATTTCCCAGTAGTCACGTGGCCGTGGCGATCTGCACGACATATTTCTCGTTCCTGTATCTGCGGCGCATTCGTTACCTCCACCTCGTAATGGCCATCCTGTTGTGCATGGCCACCGTTTATTGCCGCTACCATTATGTGGTGGATGTAATCGCCGGCGTGATCACGGCGGCGGTCGTGATCCCGATTGGGAACTGGCTTTACTTCAAATCGGCCCGTTCGCCGGGATCGGCCGATGAAGCGATGACGTGAGGTGAACCGCTTAAAGCAGGTTCAGCGGGAAATCATCCTCGCTGACATCCTTGTGCGGTTTGGCTTCCGAAGCGGCGACCGGACGCGTTTCCAGCCTCGCCGGGACAGCGCGAGGTTTCGGAGCGGCGGCCACGGGGCGGGCTGGCTGGGGTTTGGGTGCTGTTCCGGTGAGGAGATTCCGGATTCGCCGCAAGCTGGCGGTGGCGGCGGTCAATTCAGTTTCGGAGATGTGTGGCAACAGTTTCTCCAACGACTTTGCCTCTTCCGCCATCACGGTGGCCAGCATCGCGCGTCCCTGCTCGGTGATGTGCACGAGGCCGGAACGCCGGTGGGCGGGGTTGTCCGCGAGCGCTACGCACCCTTCTGATTCCAACCGATTGACGAGCGTCTGGATATTCTGGCGCGAGGTGGCGCGGATGCGGCCAATCTCGGGGACGGTCAGCGGGCCGTCGTTGCCAAGGACTTTCAGTATGGCACCGTCACCTTGCCGGACAGACTCGGAATCGTCCGCCCCTTTGCGGAGTTGATTGGCCAAAGCGCCCACTTCCGCAAAGAGCTCCTGAAGCCGTTCGGCAGACTTGGACAAGCGGTTAACGCGAGCGGGCGCTGAGCTAAGATCATCGGACGAAGGAATCATTCAGGCAATAAATTGTCGCGATGACAAATCATTGTCAACTTTAGCCCACAAAAAAACGGACGCCAAACCAGGTTCGGCGTCCGCTGATTGGAAAACCAGTTTTCTAGATTTCGTCAGCGACGAGATCACCCACTTCCGACGTGGAATGACCCATCTTGCCGGCGGCGAGGCTCTTGATCTTCTCGCGCGTCACCTTGATGACCGCCGTTTCGATGGCCTTGGCCGCTTTGGTTTCGCCGAGGAAATCCAACATCATCTGGCCGGCGCAAATGGCTGCCAGCGGATTGATCACTCCCTTGCCGGTATACTTCGGCGCGCTGCCGCCGATTGGCTCGAACATGCTGGTGCCCTTCGGATTGATGTTGCCGCCGGCCGCGATGCCCATGCCGCCCTGCACCATCGCGCCCAGGTCGGTGATGATATCTCCGAACATGTTGTCCGTGACGATTACATCAAACCATTCCGGATTCTTCACGAACCACATCGTCGTGGCGTCCACGTGAGCATAGTCGCGCTTGATATCCTTGAAATCCTTCTGGCCGATCTCGTGAAACGCCCGTTCCCAGAGGTCCCACGCATACGTCAGCACGTTCGTCTTGCCGCAAAGCGTCAGCTTCTTGTCCTTGTTCCGCTTCTTGGCGTACTCGAACGCAAAGCGCAGACAACGCTCCACGCCGCGGCGGGTGTTGACGCTTTCCTGCAACGCCACTTCATGCGGCGTGCCCTTGAAAACAAAGCCGCCCGCGCCCGTGTAAAGGCCTTCGTTATTCTCGCGAACCACGACGAAATCGATGTGCTCCGGCTTCTTGTCCTTCAAAGGGCAAAAACGCTCGTCGTAAAGCTTCACCGGCCGCAGGTTGATGTATTGCTCCAGTTCAAAACGCGTGCGCAAGAGAATCCCCTTTTCGAGGATGCCCGGTTTCACATCGGGATGCCCGATCGCGCCGAGCAGAATCGCGGGGAACTTCCGCAGTTCCTCCAGCATGCTGTCTGGAAGTGCCTCGCCCGTTCGCAGATAGCGGGCGCCGCCCAGGTCGTAATTCGTGAAATTGAGTTTGAGTTTGAACTTCTTCGCCGCGACCTCGAGGACTTTGACCGCCTCGCGAACGACTTCCGGCCCTGTGCCGTCCCCGCCGATAACTGCAATATTGTAGCTTTTCATGATGATCTTTCGTAACCCTCGCGGCTCTCGCGGGGAAGGCAGATGCTATGGTTTTCGCGCCCGGAGGCAAGAAAATCGTCGGCCGCACGGACGCATCGTAACCATTCTTAAACCTCCCTGTGCACAGAGGCCTTCAAGATCTCCGCTCGGTCCGCGACGCCACTTGGGGCGCCATGGCCGGGCCTTTCCGAAAGAGTCAAGGCCGCCCCGCCCGCGCGTCGCTTGAAGAATTTCAGCGCGAATTAGTGCTTGTGAATGCGAATTACTACGAGTCAGCGTTTAATTTCCAAACTCAGCGCATCGAAACGCCATGCGGACTGAACCGCATTCAGGAAAGGGAGGATTCTCAAATTCAACCAAAGTCTCCCCCGCAGTTGACCGACGGCGGACCCTCCATCCCGGGCGGCACCCTCTATTTTGGCGCGGTCGTCCTGGCAACCAACCAGGCGCTGTCATTCATGGAGGTCTGCCCTACTCCATAGGCAGGGCTCACCTTTAGTACAGGCGATTTGGTCGCGGCATCCCTCCATTGGTGTAATTCGACGTGCCCATCCGCGAAGGATAGACAGCCAGCGTCGGAGTGATACGAGGCCGGGAGGTCGTCCCACGTGGTTGCGGCCGGCCAGGATCCAACCGCCGGCATGTGCATTGAGAAGGTGCCGTCATTGATGCTGTCGGGATGTTCGTCGAGAAAAACAAAGGTTTGAGCCGGGCCCGGAACTGTGAAATCGGATGTTTTGAGGTAAATTCGGTAAGTGGTGTAACCATAAATGGTTTGCTCCGAGGTGCCGCCGGCAAATCCATTCATCGAATAGCTGCGAACTCTCGGGCCGATGACGCTCGGCATCACATCCGCCGGGCATTTATAGAGCGAGGCCGCGCGAGTGTAAGGTCCCAGCAGCCCGGTCAGGAGAATCACCTGATTGGTGTTAGCGCCGGTGGGGCTGATTCCCGAGCCCCAGTTTTCCCAGCCAGATGCCCAACCACTGCCATTGAGCCCGCCTTCGTTGCTTACCACCACCCCGGAGAAATCGGAGGAATACATCCCAAAGGCAGCCTGCAACTGGCGAAGATTATTCTGGCACTGAACGGCCGCCGCATTTGTTTTAGTGCCGGCTTGGGCGGGCAGCAACATCACCGCTCCCAAAACGACAACCGCCAGCACCACCAGCAACTCAACCAGCGTGAACGCTCTCTCGTGAATTTGTTCCGCGCCGCGCGGCCCATTTTTCAGCCCATCCCGCAAGTGCAACACTTTCATACGCTCAATGATTTAGTAAGCCTTCACCTGATAGAACCGGGGTCCCGCACCACCCGACGAATCCAAAAGCGAGCCCTGGCTGCCCAAAATCGTCACCCCGTTCGTCACGTCCTGCCAGACGGGATCGGCGAGGTCATTTTTCAATTGCACCCGGTAGGACCTCCCAGCTATCACCGGCCACGTGAGCAGCATACCGGACCCCGAGACGGGTTTCCGCAGCGTCGTCGAAAAGAGCGGGATATCCCCCGACGCAAACAGGTTATAGGCAAAAATATCCGACGCACGATTCAAGTCCGGGCCGGACAATTCGGAGGTGAAACTTTGGAAGATCAAAGTCCGGCCATCCCGGCTGAAAACCGGCCGGCTGGAGGGATTTCGGGCGGGCGCAGTTCCCGACCCTCCGGCACTCAACAAAATAGTGGCGCCCAGCAAACGATCGCGAACAAAGATATCGGGAAACAAATTGGTATCATTCGGCACGATATTCGTCGCGAAGCTTCTGAAGGCCACAAATCTCCCGTCGGCTGTGATGTCTGGTTGATCAGAACTGGGTTTGGGACTTTGGCCGGCCACATAACCGCGCGTGATGGTCTCGTTCTGCCCGGTCTCACAGTCGAGCACATAGACATCAAAGACATTTTGCCCAAGGGTCGCGGAATATGCCAGATAACGGCCATTATTGCTGAAGCGCATTTGGGATTTTGCAGCCGTCGAGAGGATGTGCGTATCCCAGTTGGTGTTATTCAGCCCATCCAGA
This sequence comes from Limisphaerales bacterium, assembly GCA_044223735.1. Taxonomy (GTDB): domain Bacteria; phylum Verrucomicrobiota; class Verrucomicrobiia; order Limisphaerales; family UBA8199; genus JBGALR01. The sequence goes on from JBGALR010000033.1 coordinate 61,337, forward strand.
ACACATACATGCGAAGAGCTCGGTATTGATATATAGCCGACTCTTTTGCCGTCAGCGCTGATGGCGCAATTCGTGTTTACCGTGTTCGTGGCCACCAGGGCCGCCGCATAATTGTCCCACACCAGTCCATACTGAAAGTTTCCGGCGTATCCATTAAAGGCGACGAATGCCCCTCCCTCCGACAAGCAGGCCGAGGTTGGACTCACTGAAGATTGGAAAATGCGATTGGTGGATTGCGCCATATCCCGGACCACGGCGATTTCGGTGGCAGGTCCTGCCTTTCTTGCGCCGAGATTCCACGCCAGACTGAAAAAGAAGACAAATCTCCCATCGTCGCTGATTGACGGCGAACGCGAAGCGTGATCTCCCGGACTTACACCATTCGTCCCGAGGCTGACGAGATACGTCGCGCCCAATTGCAGATCGCGCAGGAAAATGTCCGCCAGCTTGTTGGTATCGCCGGGCACCAGATTATCCGCCAGACTCGCGAAGGCCACATATCGGCCATCGCCGCTGATGACCGGTTCGCTGGAGGGACCATCGCCGCAGAAGCTGTTGGTGCCCACGCTGACCAAAATGTTTGTGCCTGCCCAAAGATCGCGAACGAAGACATCCGGGAACCCGTTTGTATCGCCCGGCACGAGGTTGTTGGCATCGCTCACGAACACAACATATCGGCCGTTCGTGCTCACGCAGCCGGGCGCCAGTGAGCTGGACCCATTCGGCGTGATAGCCGGGGCCAGGCCGCTGTCCGCCGCGGAAATCAGTTCCACGCCCGCCGTCGAAAGATTCCGGACGAAAACATCCGTTGCGCGATTTCTGTCCTCCGCCACCAGGGCCGCATCATCGCATTCAAAGGCAACGAACGCGCCATCAGCACTTATTTGTGGCACCGCTCCCGCGCCGACCAGGGAGCCAACGCCATTGGTATCCACGTCCACCAGCGTCATCGTTCCCGCCTGCAAGTCCCGCACATAAACATGCGTGTCGCCCAGCAGCGGGTTGGCGACCAGATTCGTCGCCGTGCTCACGAAGGTGACGTGTTGCCCGCTCGCATCGAGAGCCGGCCAAGCGCAGGTCGAATTTGCCGGCACCAAACCATTGGTATTCGCGCTGGCGAGGGTTGTGGTGCCTGTCTGCGCATCCCACACCAGCACACACGTCGTCGCGCCTGTATTCCCATTGGTGTTGGCGACGAAGGCGATAAACCGTCCGTCCGGGGTCATGTCGAGGTTGCGAATCGTTTCCCAGGCGGCCGCGGGAACATACGCGTTCGTATGAATGACATCGGTCAGCGCGGTGATCCGATTGTAGCGAAGAATGATCCCTGCCGCAGACGAACGGGAAGCGGAAACTGCAAACGCCACGTACTGCCCATCGCCGCTGAGCACATGACTGAAAGAAACCGCGTTATCAACGCCAAATGACCCCTGCAATGCCGTACGCGCAAAACTGCTGACCCATGTGGTCGTGCCGTCAACCACATCGCGCAGGTATATATCCCCGAAGTTGGTCAGGCCCGGGATCAGATTGGTTGCCGAACTATAAAACGCCACGTACCGGCCATCCGCGGAGATTTGGGGCGCCTCCGATGAGCCGGTATTTTGGAACCTTTGAAGCTGCTGCGCGATACCGGAGGAAGTCTTTTTCGCCCCTTCACTCACCAGCATGGTTGTTTGCGATTGCAGATCGCGCCAATAAACATCCGGTATGTAGTTGGCATCTCCCGGCGCCAGATTGTCCGCCTCGCTCACGAACGCCACATAACGCCCATCCGGGGTCATCACCGGCGACCGCGATCCGAAATTGCCCACCTTGGAGTTGGTGCTGACACTCACCAAAATGTTCGAACCATTCAGGAGGTCACGGACGAATATATCCGGAGCGCGATTGTTATCGCTCACCCAGAGATTGGTCGCCGAGCTTTCGAACACCACGAATTGTCCGTTGCTGGAAATGCCGGCCGCAAAGGAGTTGCTGTTGCCTCCACCCACGCCACTTAAATTGACACTCGCCAGCACGGTGGTCTGATTCACGCGATCGCGCACAAACACATTGAATGGCGGGGGCCACACCGGGGAAAGCGAAGCGCCAGGCGCTCCTTGAACCAGGTTTTCGGCGGTGCTGCCAAAGACTACGTAACGGCCATCAGCGCCGATGATGGGCAGCACCGAATCACCACCGCCAACCGCGGGAACGTTTTGTCCCGCATCGCGCACCGACACGTTTTGAAATGGCGCGGACACAGCCGCGCAAAGACTGCCGGTAAAAATCAATGCGCAGACCCCAGCGCGCCAAGTCTTTGAGAGGCTACACTCCACCATTTTCTTACCGGTTCTGAAATTTGCGCCACTACGATTCGGATTTGGAATCCGACCTCACAGAAAATAAACAAATGAAGCCTTCCAGTCAAGACAAGCCTGACCAGACAAGCCTGACCGGGACAGACAAGCCTGACCGGGCGAGAACAGAAAAACCCACTCCAGCGTGGGAATTCTAAAACCGCAGCGTGATGCCGGCGTAGGGATTGTAATCGTAGCCTGCTTCGAAGCCGAACCGCATGCCGGCGTAGGCCTGGAAATTGCGCGAGAAGGTGTAGGCCGCGCCGAAGCCGGCGTAGCCGACCCAATCCGCATGGGAATCCGAGGTCACCGCGGTGTTGAGCATGCAAAAAACCATAAACTCTTCCGTCAGATTTTTTTCCAGCGCGAGCGAATTTTCAAATCCGAGATATACCGTGGCATCGGCGTTCTCCACCGCGCCGATGGTGGTCGCGACTTTGAGCGTCATCTGCCAGGGCAGTTGCCAGGCGAACGGAATATCCACCCCGCCCACCACCGTGCGGCCGCCCTCGGTGGGGATTGAAATGTAAGGCCGCACCGCGAGCGCCGTGACCCCTCCGTCATTGCCCCATAGATTGATCTTTGACGCGACATCCACGTTGCCGAAATCACTCCTGCGTCGATCCACCGAATAGGGGAAAAAGCCGCTGGTTCCCGATTGCGAAGTCGAGACCGTGTGATAGGTCGGCTGCACTTCGAAATCCACATTGTTCATCAGCCCGACCTTGATCACGGGATGCCAGAGAAACGCATCCTGGGAAACATTATAGGTGAACGCGGGTCCGACCGCGCCCTGGCGGCTGCCATTGTAATAATCCACCAGCGTCGCCTCAATCTGCACATGACCCGCATCCACCGTGTAAGGATTGGCGATGCGATCCGCCGCCTCGGAATTCATCGGCCGCAGCAAATTCGCCGGCGTCGGATGAAAGAGGTCATATTTGCTCTTGTCGGTATTGGTGTCCGCCGCGAACGCCGCCGTGGTGAAAATCGAGAGAACGATACTCAGAGGAATAAGACGCATAATTTGGCCCTGGCTATGTTTGTAATGGGAACATCCCGTGACCCCATATTTCCGATAGTGGCCGATGGGGTCAAGCGGTTTTTGAAAGAACGCCACTGTCCGCCTAAAAAATAGAACGGAAGCCAACCACCAAAGCAAAGATTGAAAAGCGCGATCGCGGAATCCCAATCCCCCTCACCGCAGATTTTTGAGCGTGTGCAAAATTTCCGCGATCAATGCTTCTGCCGCGTCCTGGCCGAACGGGGAGTTGTCCACTTCGTAACCGCCTTTCGCCCATTCCTCCGCCGTCGGCAAGTACGCCATGCGGCCGTTCGTGTAGCCGCACATCATCGTCAGGGGGAACGGAGATTGCCGTTTGATGGCAAGGCCGATTTCGCAAAACGGCTCGATATTGCAGCCGATGAGCGCGACGTCGCCGAACGTGATGAAGTGCGTCCGAATGCCGGCGCTCGCTTTGCCACCGAAATCATCCGCCATGCGCAATTGAATGTCCGCGCGCCGCGCCATGTAGGTCGCCTCGGTGGCCGCGGCTTCGTCGCCAGTCTCGCGGGCGGCTTTCAATTTCGCTTTCCACTGATCGAGCTTTTCCTCCGCGGATTTGCGGTCGGGCAGGCCCTTTCGTAGCGGAACCAAAATCTCCTTGTCCAACACGTGTAACGGAAAGGCCGGTTGCGTGGCGAACGCGACGTCATACCTCCCGAGCGGCGCGCCCGACGGGATCACCGCGCGGAAGGTCTGTTGGGTGGGCACCGTGATCAACTCCAGCGCCACGCGCGCCGCTTCGTGGCCCAGCAATCCACCCAGTTGATGATAGACTTTCAGGTCCGGCTGAAAGCCCTGCACCGGCCCCACGTCGCCGGTGGAACCTTGTAAAAAAAGACAACGCCCGCCCACTGCACTCTCGACCACGCGTTTCAGCGGACCGGGAAAATCAGGGGTGATCAAACGATTGCCCGGCCCCATTACTGTGCCATGGCACGCGAAGTTTATCAGGGTGCCGACTGCGTGACCGTCCGGCGTGTGAAGCGTCACGACGCCGACCTCGTGGTCGCACGGCCCAGTCGGATTGACGCCGAGATAATGTTCACCCTTCGCTGTCAGGCAACGGCGGTTGGCGTTGATGTGGCTTTCACCCCGGCCAAAACGCAATTCCACCGGTTGCAGGCTGGTGAGGGCATCACTTGCAGCCTCGGCCGACCAGCGGGCGAGGCTCTCGAACCATGGTCCGACCATTTCAAAACCTTTTTCGATCCAGCTTTTGTACGGCACGGGGCCGGAATGCGTGTGCGTGATGCTGGCACGAATATTTTCCACGGGAACACAGGTGACCTCGCTGACGGCGGCGCGAATTTCATCCGCGCGTTCGTTGGTGAGAATCTGCAAGTCGATGTCGAGCACGATGGCGGTGGTGGCCCCATCCGACAGCGCGAGCGCGGTGACCCACAAATCCATGTCGATGCCTTCCGCCTGCTCGTGCTTTTGCGCGCCCCAGCCGCCATGCGCAATGTTCGGCGGCGGGTTCGTACAGCGACGGCCCGTGCCGGCGAGCAAGGATTTCGATGTCGCGCTCATTCCAATTAAAACCCTAACACCGGGCCTGCGGACGCTCGATTAAAAACTCCATCGGCCCGCGCTTGGTGCTCTTCGTTTGCGGCTGTAATATCGATTTCATCGCTTCACCACGGATGCCGCAGCCGGTGCCAGAGAAAAACCGCATAGATCGCCAGCACCACGCCCACGAACAATCCCCACCAGAGACGCCAGTCTTTGAACCCGGTGTATTGCGCCTGCTCCCCGGCGGGCAGCCAGAGATAGGATTTATTCCAGATGATGCCCTCAAATTTTTCCTTAGGCGGCGGCGCCGTGCAGAGCGAAACGACGATCATCACCGCCATGCAGAAAACCCAGGCGACCAGCGCGCGATGGCTGTAGGTGTTATAAACGCCCAAAAGTTTGAATTGCGTGAGCGCCCCGGTCAGGAGGAATCCGGAAATGATCGTGGCGACCGCCGCCGTGCCGTTTGCGCGCTTCCACAAAATCCCCAATGTAAACACGACGGCAAACGGCGGCGCGATATAGAAGAACACGGTTTGAATTTTTTCGAAGAGCGGCTGGTCGGGATTATTCGTGAACGTGATGGCAATCCAGATACTCGCCGCCAGCACCGCCACACCGCTCCAGCGCCCGAAGCGCACCTGCTGCGCGTCGGTCACCTCATGCCGCGTCAGACGTTTGTAGAGGTCGATCGTCACAATGGTCGCCGCCGAGTTCAGCACCGTGGCGACGTGTCCCATGAGCGCCGCCGCCATGCCGGCCAGCAACAAACCGCGCAGGCCGCTGGGAATTAATTCCTTCACGAGCACCAGGTACGCCTGGTCCGGCCGCGTCAGGTTTGGATACAGCTTCAGCGCGACGATGCCGGGCACGATAAAGAAGAACGGCAGAACGATATGCAAAAAGCCGGCGCACACGACGCCCACGCGCGCGTGCCATTCGTTTCGCGCGCTCAAAATCCGCTGCACCATGTGCTGGCTCGTGCAGCTATACCAGATGCCCACCGAAAGAAACCCGGTGAACAAGCCCGTGAAAGGAAAAACCGGATGCGTGACCGGTTTGAATACCTGCAAATGCTCGGGATGTTCCTGAAAAAAACCACCGAGGTCGCCCGCGTGCCGCAAGGCCAGAATCGGCACCAGGACTCCCGCCGCGAGCAGAATGATGATCTGCATGAAATCAGTCCACGCCGCCGACCTCAAGCCGCCGTAAATCGTGTACAGTCCGGTCGTCACCGCGAAGAAAACGATGTACATCGCGACTGGCGACACTGGCCTGCCCCACAGAATAATTTGCGGGAGAAATCGCGAGAGGTCGTCGCCAAAAAAGCTGTCCAGCATGATGCCGCCCGAATATAGAGCGCCGGCGTTGATGGCGGCCACGTACCCGGCGATGGAGGCAACCGCAAAAATATAACGGCACGCCGGGTTGTAACGGCGCTCCAGGAATTCCGGCATCGTGTAGAGCCCCGTGCGGACGTAGTAGGGGAGGAATACCAGGATTAGCAGGCTGTAAATGATCCAGGCGTTCCAATCGCCCACGGCCATGATGATCCCGTGCTTGTAAGCGCCGCCGACGTTCGAGATGAATTGTTCGCTGCTGATATCGGCGGCCACCATGGACGCGCCGATGACAAACCACGGAAGACTTTTGTTGCCAAGGAAGTAGCCTTGCGCGGTTGACTTCCCCTTGCGCGAGACCCAGAAGCCGAGCGCGACGGTGAGCAGCATGTAGGCGGCGAAAACCGCCAGGTCAATCAGGTTCAGGCTGACGGGATGCGTCATGTCGCCGCGCCATGCGCAAGCCGCGAAGCCCGACGGTAACTGCTGGACATGCCCGCATCTTCCCGGTCAGGCGGCGCGGCGCAAGAAAATTCCCGCAGACTTCATTATCGGCGGCTTACGGAATCACCTTCACTCGGTAATAACGAATTCCATCCGGAGATGACGAATTGTCCGTGAAAGTCTGGGTGGACGGTTGTCCTGCCGGTGCGGGGTCAGTTTCGGTGACGATATCACGCACGATATCCGTGAAGGGCGTGTTCAAGCTGTCGCTGGATTGAATGCGATAGCGTTTCCCACCAACGGAGGACCACGTGAGCGTAAACGCACCCTCCGACTGACGTTCCGCACCCACCATTTTGAAAACCGACGCGGCGTTGGTGGGGTTCGTTCGCGCTGTGTATTCGGCGAAATTGTTCTGACCGTCGCCGTCGCTGTCGATGTTCGGATCTACGAGGCCATAGAATGCGGCCCACGTCGCGAAGGTGACGGCGGGAAAATCGAACTGGGTCGGCGTGAGTGCGTGATTTTCAAATCGCACCCGGTCGAGGTAGCCCGTAAACCAGTTCGCACCTTCCGCAGCGGCTCCGACGGTAACCGTTGCGCTGGTGCGAAAACCGTGGCCATTGGTGTAGGGGATGGTCGCAGCCAGAACCGCATCGATGTAAAACTTCATGCCCACGCCGTCGGTGTGAACCACCGCCACGTGATGCCATTGCCCGTCATTGGGCACAGCGGCGCTTGAGGCGATGTCCTGTTGCTTGAACGCCGTCGTGTGCAAGGTGCGATTGGTGTTGATGGAAAAGGAGAAGCCCGGTGAACGCTCGTATTGAAACATCACCATGCGGGTCGCCGGCGCAAAATTCAGCGGCAGCTTCACCCACGTTTGCGCGGTATAGTCCCCGTTCACTCCGTTGGTGCCGATGAGTTGCGCCGGATCTGGCACCGTGACTTTTTTGGAACCGTCGAAATAGAGCGAGAAATCACCGGGCAATCCGGACGGGGAATTGGTGCTCCACGCGGGTGCGCTGGCGTCGAATTTTCCCGTCAGCGCGGAAATCACATCCACCACCTTGTTGCCCGCGCCTTGATTAAACGGAAAATTGAAACCGCTCGCGTGGCGGGTGGCGTTGGTCAGCACGAAACCGATCAATACCGGAAAATGATCCGATGCCTCAATGGCATAGGAAACGAGGGCGTTTGTCGGTTGCAACGGCGCACCCTCCGCTTTCCAGATGAAATCAATGCGATGCAGCGCGGGGCCGGGGCAGGGCACCGTGCGGCCCAAACCGCTGCCGGCCAGCAGCCAGCAGTCGTCCCACTTTTGATCCATGACGTCATGAACGTTCTTGTCGGGGGTTTCATTGAAATCGCCGCAAATCAAAACCGGCAGCGTCTCGTCGTCCACCCAGGTGTTGAAATTCGTCACCGCCATCAAACGTTCCGTATCATCGGCCACGAAGGCGAGATGCGTGGCCCAGAAGGAAATGAATTTTCCATTCACATCCACCACCGCCTTCAGGCAGCCGCGCTGCTCATTGTCGCCGAGGCGTGGCAGGAGCCGGTGTTCGCGTGACAAGATGGGATATTTCGAAAGAATGGCATTGCCAAACTCATTGGCGCCCGCCGACGGCACGTTATTGCTGAAGATAAAATTAAGCCCGGTTTTGGCCGCGATTTCGCCGATCAAATCCCGGTTGTCCGAGCGCGCCCGGAAACGCTCCACTTCGTTCAGGCATACGAGATCGGCCTGCTGGGCCAGAATGAAGTCGGCCGTTCGCTGCGTATCCACGACACCATTGGGATCGGTCCCAAAATGGATGTTGTAGGTCATTACCCGAATGACAGAATTGGTTTCCGGACCGGCCGGTGTGGTTGGGGTGGTGATGGAAAAATTATCATAGGTGACCGGTCCAGCGTCCGGTGCCGCGTCCCACATGAAGTAACGTCCCGAACCGTTGAGCCGCCAGCCGGTGCCGGCGAGGTCGGGGTCGGTCGCAGTATCATAAATCCATGAGCTGCCTCCATTGAGCGAGAGTTGCAGCCGGGAATTGAAGGTGGCGCTTTCATTTCCCGCGTCGGTGACGCGCATGAGGAGGTTGATTTCAGTGCCGTAGGTGCCGGCACCCATCGTGTAAATGGCCTCGTTCAGATCCACGCCCAGTCCTGACGCGGTGGTATCGATCCTTTTGCCGATGGTGTAAAAATTATTTCCCGCCGCCGCGCGATAAACCTGGAGGCCGAAATCCCAACTATTCGCATCGCCTTCCTGCGTGCCCAACGCGAACGAGAAGCGCTGCGTGCCCGCGGAATTGTTGTTCATGCTGATGGTGACGTCGTAGACAGCCGGATGCGCGGGCGTGGCGCCGCCCGTATCGAGCGCGCTGGAAAAGCTGTAGGGATTGGCGCCGTCGGTTGAGAGGACGAACCGGCCGGGATTGGCGGCCGCAGTGACGCGAAGTTTATTACTCGTGATGCTGTAAGCGCTCCCGGCCTTGGCTGCCGTATTCATGTAGCGCAATCCGGCTGCCGCTGCCGGGCCGGTAAGCCGGGTGACCGGCGGATTGATGCCCGAGTTCGCTCCGTTGCCCAACGCGAAACCAGTGCCACTGCCGGTCACGTTATAGTTATCGCGGATGATCTCACCCCCGAAGGCGGACGCGCCCGCCAGCAGCAGGGGCATCAACCTCGCAAGAAATCCTGGACCCGTGACTTTCATGAACGCATGCAAAGAGGGAAACATCAAAGCCACATCCGGGCCGAATCAGGTTTTTGGACCCGACCGCCGCTAACCCCGGCATCCGCAAAGCGTTGGAACTGTTTCAGACTTTCATCAACGTAAACCCGCTTTGCCGCCGGCAAAATACCCGCAAATGAGGGTGTGAAGGAAACGGAACCCCGCCGACGCGTGGCCGCCTTGCAGGAGCTTGCAGCTTGCGTTAGCTTCTGACTTTGATTGAAGCCCATGCCCGCAGTCGTGTCCCCGCTTAACTACTCCCGAAGATTATTAATGTGCCTGGCGTGGCTGTTTTTTTCCGGCGGCATGCTCCACGCGGTGGAGTTTAGTTCTCGTCTCTGGCAAATGGAGGACGGATTGCCGCACAACATCGTCCAGGCGCTGGCGCAGACGCAGGATGGCTATTTGTGGGTCGGCACGCGCGAAGGCCTGGCACGGTTCGATGGCGCGCGCTTCAAGACGATCGAACTCTCGCCGGAATTAAAGCATCCTTCGATTCTTCGTTTGCTGGAGACCCCTGATCGGAGCCTTTGGGTGGCGACCGAAGGCGCCGGTCTCTTTCGCATCCAGGAAGGAAAAGTCATGCACTACAGCGCGCCGGAAGGAGTGACGAATTATTCGGTCTTCGACCTCGTCGCCAGCGGGAATTCGCTTTGGGTCGCTTCGTCCAGGGGCATCCTGGAATTCACCGGCGACCAACTGGTCTGGCGTTCGCCCTTTCGAAATCTGATTCAATCGCTCGCGGTGGACGCGTCGGGCGGAGTGTGGCAGGCGGGCGAGGGGTTGCAACGCCTCAACGGGGCGGCGACGAATTATACGATTCAATCCGGGCCCGTGCCGCGCGACGCTCGCAAGCTTTACGCCGATCGGGACGGCGCGTTTTGGATCGCGTCCGGCAATGGCCTCACCGAACTTCGCGACGGCAAGGCAACGTATCATCACAAGGCGGATGGCCCGTCGGGATTTGTCAGCGTGCTCTTCCGCGATCGGAGCGGCGAATTTTGGATCGGCAGTTATTCTGGGCTGAGCCGGCTTTCCGACGGGGAATTCATCAATCAAAGCGCGCCGGATGAACCGTCGTATCAGGTGTATGCGTTGATGGAAGATCGCGAAGGCAGCGTCTGGGCGGGCTCGGAAGAGGGCCTTACGCGCCTGACGCCGAAAGCGTTCAAGACCTACACGAAACGCGACGGCCTCACGCTGAACCGCGTGGTCACAGTCGCCGGCGCGCGGGACGGGAGCATTTGGGTGGGCCTGCATGGCGGCGGGTTGAATCATCTCGTTAACGGCAAAATTGAAACGCTCAACAAGGCCAACGGATTGTCGTCGGATTTCGTCATGGCCATGTGCGAAGGACACGATGGCAGCCTGTGGCTGGGTACCGACTACGGCAGCACGTTGAACCGGATCAAGGATGGGCGGACGTCGTACATCGGACCGGACCAGGGCTTTGTCGCGGCCGCCACGACCGCATTGTTGGAAGGCGAGGATGGCCTGCTGTGGGTGGGCACGCGCGAGGCGTTGTATTCGCTTCGCGATGGCATCCTTCTGCCTCACACCACCAAGGATGGGTTGAGCCACAATAAGATCAACGCCCTCTGCGCCTCGTGGAAGGGCGGCTTTTGGGTCGGCACCGCGGGTGGACTCAGCCGCTGGCACGAGGGTAAATTCGAAAATCTCGCCGCGAAATCCCCCGATTTGCGCAACGCGATACTGTCGCTACACGAAGACGCGCGCGGCGTTTTATGGATTGGCACGAAGGGAAAAGGATTGATGCGCTGGGATAAAGGCGCGGCGCGCACGTTCGCCGATCCCGAGGGACTTTCGAGCGATTCCATTTACGCCATTCTGGAGGACACTCACGGCAAGCTCTGGCTGAACGGCAGCCGCGGCATCTTTCGGCTCAACAAAGACGAACTTGAAGCGGTCGCGGCCGGGCGCTCGGAAACGGTTACGTCCATCGCCTACGGAAAATCCGACGGCATCCTGTGCAGCGGCCAATATGGCGAGGTGACACAACCGGCGGGTTGCAAGAGCACGGACGGACGGCTGTGGTTTCGCACCACGCAGGGCGTGGCGGTGGTCGATCCAGACAAAATTGCGACGAATCTTTTGCCGCCACCGGTTACGATCGAAGAGATTGTCGCCGACCGAAAGACCGTCGCGGAAGCGCCTTTACTCGGCACCCTTAATTCGGTATTCGTGCCCAAGGGACGCGGCGAGATGGAGATTCGTTATGCCGGGTTAAGTCTGCGCGCACCGGAAAAGAACCGCTACCGCTACCGTCTCAAAGGCGCGGACCTCGACTGGGTGGACGCCGGGGCACGCCGCTCGGCGTACTACAGCAAGGTGCCGCCCGGCGACTATCGGTTTGAGGTGACCGCGTGTAACAATGACGGCGTTTGGAATGTTACGCCTGCGGTCATCAAAGTCCACGTCGAGCCACACTTCTGGCAGACCCGTTCGTTTTCGCTGGCGTGCATTCTGGGTTCGGCCGGCCTGATCGCCGGCGCGGTGCGTTACGCCACGCGCCGGAAAATGAATCGCGAACTGGCGCGGCTGGAACAGCAAAACGCCGTCGAACGCGAACGCGCCCGCATCGCCCGCGACATCCATGACGACATCGGCACCGGCCTCACGGAAATCGCGCTCACCAGCGAACTGCTCGAAGATCCCTCCGTTCCCGGGGACGAAGCCCGGCAGCTCGCGGGTGAAATCAGCGGCCGCGCCCGGCAACTCGTGACCGGCATGGACGAAATCGTGTGGGCCATCAATCCGCGCAATGACACCGTGAAATCGGCGGCGGTCTATTTCAGCCAGTTCGCGCAACGGTTGCTGAAGCCCGCGGCCATCAGTTGCCGACTCGACATTGCGCCGGATCTTCCGGAGTCGCCGCTCAGTTCCGAGCAACGTCACAACCTTTTCCTGGGTTTTAAGGAAGCGCTCAATAACGTCACCAAACATGCGCGGGCGTCCGAAGTGAAACTGGCCGTAAAAATGGACGGCGATGATTTTACTGTCAGCGTGCAGGACAACGGCTCGGGCTTCGCTCCGGGCCTCCCGGCGTCGGCCGAGGATGGCCTCATCAACATGCGTGAACGCATGGAACGGCTCGGCGGCGAGTGTGAAATCACCAGCGAGGCCGGCCGGGGAACCCGGGTGCTGTTCCGCCTCCCGTTGAACGCCACCCACGTCCCCGCATGACCCGATTGGGGTATTGTCGTGAAAGCCAAAACCGCATCAAACTCCCAGGTAGTGAGTGCCCATAGTGCAACGGACCTGCCGCCCGGTACCCTCGATGCGTCCAAACGTGGCGAAACGGAAGAAACGACCGTGGCCATCGTCGAGGACAATCCCGGCTTGCGACGCAGTTTGACGCGCCTGCTGAATCGCGCCAACCGGTTCCGTTGTGTGGGCGCGTGGGCCGACGGCGAGACCGCGCTGGCGGAAGCGGGCCGCATCCGCCCCAAAGTCGTGTTGATGGATATCAACCTTGAAGGAATGTCCGGCATCGATTGCACCGCGCAACTCAAACTCCTTTGTCCCGAGGCCCAGGTGATCATGGTCACCGTTTATGAGGACACCGACAGCATCTTCCGCGCGTTGCAAGCAGGAGCGTGCGGATACCTCCTGAAACGGGCCACCTCGGCGGAAATACTCGAAGCGATCGTGGAAGTGCGGCAGGGCGGGGCGCCAATGACCAGTGAGATTGCCCGCCGGGTGGTGGAAGCCTTTCGCCGGCCGCAGCCGGGAGCTGAAGCCCGCGCCGAACTCTCCAGCCGCGAATGCGAGATTCTTAATTTGCTGTCGCAGGGCTTCAGCAACAAGGAAATCGCCGCGCAACTCGATATCGCGTACCAGACCGTCAAAGTTCACCTGAAACACATCTACGAAAAGCTCCACGTCCGCTCGCGCACGGAGGCGCTGATTCGCTTCATGGCCAACCCCGGCACACCTGGTTCCATCAAACAAAATACTCCGGTTCCACGATAGTCCCGGCCTCACTTCGTTTTTTCCAATCGGCTTTATTGATGTTTGCATGCCCTCTTTTCGTCCCGAACCCGATACTCCCATTGGGGTATATCAACGAGTACGGCAAATCCTTATAGTGCTAAGTGAAAGTCCTACTGGTCAAAACCATGAACATTGCCATGCGCCGTCATCGTCGCCAACAGTGTCTGCCGCAAAAATGAGCGCCGCTGCGTCCAAATCTAACCGCGGGTTTACCCTGATCGAATTGCTGGTCGTCATCGCGATCATCGCCATCCTCGCTGCCATGCTGCTGCCCGCCCTGGCGCGTGCCAAAGCCAAGGCGTTGCGCATTCAGTGCGTCAACAACCAAAAGCAGTTGGGCATCGCTTTCGTCCTCTATACCCAGGATAACAACGACTATTATCCCGCTTATACCCAATGGGCCACCTGGGGCGGTGATACTGGCGATGGCACTTCCGGCTGGCATGGCGGCGGCGAAAGCTGGACGAATCGCCCGCTCAATCGTTATACCGCCAACAGCCTTAAGACATACGCCTGCCCCGCCGATCGCGGTGATAGCTACCGTCTCAAGGCGTTTCCCAAGGTCTCCTGTTATCAAGCATGGGGTAACAGCTACCTGATGCTGTGGACCGCTGACGACGTCGCCATCAAACATATCGGTGGTTTCATCGATCCCAATAATGTCGCCAATTCACGCATGCCGATCAAAGGGTCGGAAATAGCACAGAGCCCGGCAAAGAAATTGATCCTCTCGGACTGGCCGTGGTATGGCCGCGATCCCAATTCGCTGCAAAGCGCCTGGCACAACGACCGGAGCAAGCCGCTCTGGCCTTTCCTGCATGGCGATGGTCATGTGGCAATGTTCAAATTCCCCGCGGATTTTTATATCGGCGCGAACGGCACCGGGAGTTCGCCGTATTCCGCGCTGACGCCTGACCCCAATTACATCTGGTGGTAGTAAAACCACCCCGCACTTTCGAATCCCCACCTCGGCAGCAAAAACTGAATCCCATAACCCGGAGCTGAAATGAAAAAACAAACCCTGAACCCTCGCTTGTTGAAAGTCGCGTGCGCCCTGGCGGCGTGCGCCCTGATTGGCCACCGCGCAGCCGCGCAAACCTATACCACCGACTTCGAGAATCCCCCTTACACGTCCGGGCTGGTTAATGCCCAGGATTCCTGGGTCTCCACCCTGACCAATTCCCGCGTGCTAACAGCCACGGAAATCTCCGCCGATTTGACCACTGGCGGCCTGGTTCCGGGCACGCCGGTTCATAGCGGCAATCAGGCACTGCTGATTTCCGGCGGCGGCGCCAGCCAGAATACCACCCGGTTGCTTCCCGGCGCGGTTGGCTACAGCCAGACCACGGTTGAGCTTTGGACCCGCCCCCTGTTTGCGCGCACTGACGCCGCCAGCCTGGGCAATACGTTTTTCACACTGGAAGATTCGGCCAGCGTCCGCGCCGCCGCCTTCCGCTTCGGTTACGATGCGGCCACCACGAACACCCACATCGATTATGCCGACGGCGCGGTGGGTTCAGCCATCTGGAAAAGCACCGGCATCCCGTGGGATCCGACCAACACCTGGTACCAAATCAAATTCGTCGTGGATTACGCCAATCAGACCTACGATTTCTTTCTGAATGGCTCGAAGGTAAATACCAATCCCATCGCATTCTACTCCGGCAACGTGGTGAACTCGCTCGGTCTGATCCGCGCGTTTCGCGGCACCAGCCAGGCGGGCATGATCCTGGATGACATTACCGTTTCGGCGGTGGCGCCGACCAATCCGGTGCCGCGGTTGATTGCCTCCTCGCCGTTCAGTTTCCGCTATCGAATCTTTGACGGCGGCACTTCAACACCGGATACCAATACTCTGACCATGACGCTCGACGGAGTTCCCATTACCCCGACAAGCATCGTTCAATATGGCAATTTGGGCGCGGGCGACGGTACGGGCGTCACCACTTTGTTTTATGACGCCACGAACCGGATTTTCGCCACCGGTTCGACGCACACAAACACCATTCACTTTGGTGGGTCCGGCTTCGACGACGTGGATCGCACGTTCAGTTTCACCGTCACTCCTCTGCTGGGGACATTGGATCGAGTCCATCATTATCCCGGCCGCTTTCAGGGGACATTGCCGGCCAATTATGGAAACTTTACCAGCGGTCACACCGGCGCGGCCGCGGATTTCGCACTGGATATGGGCATCGCTCCCGGAACCAACAACCCGTCGCTCAATTCCAAGCTGTTTGCCGACGACCCCGATTTGCTCGCCGCACTCAATAAATGCATGGCCAACGACATCATGAGCTGTTCCATCTGGACCAAACGCCGCACCATGCAAAGCAGCTCGGTTTTCTGGCTGAACTCGCCGAACGCCCCCGTCTCCGGCCGCGCCTACCAATTGCACGGCCCCTACAGTGACAATCATATGTATTTCGACACCGGCGGCGGCACACTGGTCACTGCCCGCATGGATACGAACGTTGCCTACCTGGGCGGCATCACGTTCTGGCAAAACTGGCATCATATCGTCACGATCAAGAATGGCGCGGCCAAACAAATCTATCTTGATGGACAGTTGCTGGCCGACCAGCCCAGCGGTGCCGCCTCAATCTCCGGGTACAATGACTTGAATCGCGTCATCGTCGGTGCCGCCTCGCCGGACGGCCTTTCAGTGAATGGCGCACTGGATGACTTCGCCGCTTACTCCAGCGTGCTCAGTCCGACGGATATCGCCGCGCTCTACAGCGGCACCGCGCCGAATGCCATTGGCGCCGCCGCCGATCTCGTGGTGTGGTGGGACTTCAGCGATGCGCCGGGACTGACGGTTACAAACTCCGGCAATGACGCCGTGGTGAGATTCACGCAGACATTGCAATCCTCCACCAACATCACCGGACCCTTCAGCGACGTGTCCGGCGCCACCAGTCCTTACACCAATTCCGGTCCGCAAAAGTTTTTCCGGACCCGGAAATAACGGTTTCGTAGCCGGCAGGTTCCGCGAGTTCCTGCCGGGCCGTCCGCGGGCAGGCGGACGGCGGGTTTCAAACCTGGCATGTTGAAAGCATGCCAGGTTTTTGTTTTCGACGAGCCAATTCCCGCCAGGAATTTTGTTGGCGTCCCGGCGTCCACCTGGAACACACTTCCCCCGGATGAAAACCAAAGTCGTGCTGCTCGGGGCCGGATTTATCGCGGATATCCACGTTGAATCTTATCAGCGATTCGTGCCGGATGCGGAAGTCGTGGCGGTATTCAGCCGCGACG
>JBGALR010000034.1:0-77889 GCA_044223735.1 Limisphaerales bacterium
AGTTGTTCCCGCCCAAAGCCTCGTTGCGTTCCGAGCCGGCCGACTTCCAACGCGGCGAAATCGAAGTGGACGGCCGGAATCTTTATTTCGATGACTGGGATTACGCGATGAAGATTGTGCGCACACCCGGCCCGAATCCGAACTGAATCCAGCCACACCCTCAGTAGGAAGCCAGCGTCTGGCGGATCATGCGGTCGACGAATTCGGTTTCGCTGTTCAGTGAAGTGGTGAGATTGATGCGCACGCAACGGCCCTTGGCGTTTTTTACGATGTAGCAATGGGCGGCGGTTTCGCCCTTGCGGTCCAAATCCGTCACCGCAATCCGGCACCAGAGATGAATTCCCATCAAGCCACTGGCCGCAACAAATTTTTCCTGCTGCACGCTGCCTTTCACGACACTGGCTTCATTTTGCAGGCCTTGAACGAGGTTTGCCGCCATTTCGTCAGGCTCCTTCGGAAAATTTGACGACGCGAGTACTTCAATCATCGAGCCTTTGAATTGCGCGAGGCCTTCCAATACAGGCAGGCAGATATTTCGCACCCGCGTATAGCCGCCGGTCCGGATTTGATTCCAGCCCGGCCCTGGAACCAACAGAATATCCGCGCCTTCAAACGCCACGGCGCCGGTGGGCGGTGGCGGATGCAGAAATCCGCGCACGGCAATCCACGTGGCCACGACAATCACCAACGCCCCTGCAATCTTCCACTTAAGCGCGCTGGCACGCCGCGGCACTGCGGCCGCATCCGGCCCGGTCGTATCCTCGTTCAGCCGAATTTTCATGGCCAATGATAACTGCGCCCACCGCGGATCGACTGATTGTCTGGCTGTCCGTTCATGTACGGAAAACAGCATGTGCCAAGCGTGAAACGTACGCAATCCGGCAATCGTGATTGAGGCGCTCCGCAGAGGCCATCACCAGGTTTTGTAATTGACAATGGCCTCATTCGCGCTTTATTAGCTATAGTATCAGTCAGGTTTTCTCGGCAGGAGCAACGCCCGCGCGATAGAAGATGGGTTGCGGCAGTCGAGTTGATGTAAATAATTGTCGCGACAATCTTATCCTTCCGAATTCGTCTCACCCTCTATGACAGTTCCCGTCCCTCAAATCGTCCGCCGCATTTCGTGTTTTGCGGTGCTCAAGTGCTTCGTTTTGCTGGCCGCCCTCGGCTTCAGCGCCGCCGAAAGCCAGGCGCAACCGGACTACGCGCCAGCGCATTGGACGCCCATGGTCGGGTGCTCCAAGTGGTACACGACCGGCAACGGCCGCATCTTTTTGGTGATCCATGACATGGAGGGTTATTATTGGACCTCCATTTCGTATCTCAATAGCTGCGCCACCGACACCAATGGCAATCTTAGCGTGCAGGCGAGCATCCACTATCTGGTCAATGGCCTTCAAAACGGCACCGACGGCACCCACACGGAAAACCGCCCCGCAGATCCGGTCGCGGGCGACATCACCCAATCGGTGCGCGAGCAATACTATGCCTGGCACGCCGTATGTCTCAATCGCTACGGCTTCGGAACGGAACACGAGGGCTTCGTCAGCACACCGGTCTGGTACACCGAGGCAATGTATGTGGCATCGGCTGGCCTTCAACGGCATCTGGCGACCACCTACAACATGAAGATGGATCGCCGCCATATCGTTGGGCATGGCGAATGGCAAAATCCGAACTGGGTTTTGTGGATGTCCAACAATTATCCGCAGATCGACGTTACCTGCAACAGCCATACCGATCCGGGCATTTATTGGAATTGGGGTCATTTCATGTCGCTCATCACCGGAACGAATTACGGCATGTACTGGGATCGCAATGGCACGAACCCCGGGTCCGGCGCGGCACCCGCCGGGGTCTGGGATGTGACGTCGGCAAATTGGAGCACGAACTCCAACGGTACCATCGCCACAGGCCCGTGGGCGGGCCAGGTCGCCATCTTTTCGGCCGGTTCCGATGCGACGAATGCTTACACGGTCACAGTGGATACCGTGCAGACGGTGAATAATCTTTTCGTTGAAAATGGCTCCGTGACGTTCAGCGGTGGTCAGATAAATTTCAAAGGCTTGGGAACTTATTATACGAACTATGTTGGCGCCGGATGCACCGCCACATTCAACACCGGCTTTGGCGGCACGGGCGCACCGGACAAATGGGGCCCGGGCCTCGCCGTCTACAACGGTGTGAGCACCTGCGGCGGTTACGCGTCGCTGAATCAAGGACCGCTGGCATTGGGCAATAACGCGGCCTTGGGAACGATTTCTTTGCATGTCGGTGATGTTGGAGGAGTTAATTTTGTAACGGTGCAGGCGGCCAACGCCAATGCCCGCATCCTCACCAACAACCTGCTGATTTATGCGCCCAGCTTCAGTTTCGGCGCGGGCGGCGATTTGACATTCATGGCCGGGGTGAACCTCGGCGCCAACACCACGCCCGCGAAAAGCATGGCGGTGAGCAACAACGTCACCACCTTTTCGTGCATCGTCAGCAATACGGCGGGCATCACGAAAACGGGTCCGGGAATGCTCGTGCTGGCTGGAGTCGGCAACAACACCTACGGCAGCACCAGCGCCAACGGCAATACCACCGTCAACGCGGGCACACTCAAGCTGGGCAAAACCGGCGGAGCGATCGCGGTACCCAATGGCACACTGGTCGTAAATTCCGGCGCGACCCTGCTCCTTGGCGGCTCCGACCAGATCGGCGCCGCAGTCCCGATGACACTCGGTGGCGGCAAATTTCAGACGGCCGGATTCAACGAGCAACTCGGCGTGCTGAAGGTCACCGTCAACTCCACCATCGACCTCGGACCCGGCAGCACGGTGCTTCAATTCGCCGCCAGCAGCGGCACGCCGTGGACCGGCGGCACGCTGCTCACGATCTCAAACTGGACCGGGTCCGTTGTGGGTGGCGGCGTGGAACGGGTAATCTTTGGCAGCAACGCCTCCGGCCTCTCCGCTTCACAGGTCAACCAACTGCGCTTTGTGAATCCGCAAGGTTTCCCGGCCGGCACCTACACGGCGGTCATCCTCGCCACCGGCGAAGTGGTGCCGCTGTCGCAACGTCCGGCAATTACCGCGCAACCCACGAACCAGCTCGTGCTCGCGGGTGCCAGCATCTCCTTCAACGTTGGCGCCACCGGCATCCCGGCTCCGGCCTATCAATGGTTTCTGAACGGCTCGAATCTCCTGACCGCGACCGACGCCTCACTGAGCTTGAGCAATATCACGGTTCAGCAGGCGGGCAGCTATTCGGTATTGATTACGAACGTTGCCGGTTCCACCAACAGCCAGAATGCGGTTCTCACCGTTTACGCCTCCGCCGCCCCGACCTTGAGCGGCCCCGCGTTGCTGGGAAATGGCCAGTTTCAATTGGGTTTGACCGGCGTGCCCGGCTACAACTATTCCGTATGGGCTTCCACAAACCTGATCAACTGGGATCCGCTGGAAACCAACCTCTCGCCGTTTATTTTCACGGATACAAACACCGGGCTTTTCCCGTCGCGTTATTATCGGGCGCTCTACCAGCCGTAAAGCGGCGTCGTTGGAAAGATAATGTTTTGCCCGTGAGGAAGATAATCCCCCACGGCATGGTCAAAGACCTCCTTAAGAACCTTCGCGCTCAGACAAGCGCGCCGTTCCGCTTCACGGTTTGTGCGACCGATAGAATGTGTGGTTATCGCAGGGATAATAGAAGCTGCTGGCAGTTGAGCCGGGGCATGTGTTGAGCGATGCGCAACTGCCGGGCAGACCGGAAAACACTGACATGGTTTGTTCAGCCACAGGGACACTCCCGCCTTTGCGATCTGGCCGGCAAATCCGGCTACGACGTTGGTGGATTCGATGGTTCCGATATCCGGGATGTTCGTGATGGCGCTGTTGTCCTACCGGGAAGCCGCCACTGCGGGCGTGCCGCCCGGCAACGTGAGCGCAACCCCATCGCACTGTGATAGACCGAAAAAGGCGAAAGAGGACAACGGGACATGGGCAGTTCTCTTATGCTCATGATTTTCCTGCCGGAATGCAGGAACGCCCGCGGTCAACATTGGGAAAAGTGTGCTTACTCTAGCCGGTTTGACTTGGGGGTCAATTGAACACGGCTGCGACCGGCGCGGGAAAAAGGCAGTACGCCTCGTCCGTACTCCTTCGTATTGAGTATTAGTTAAAGGAAGCCGATGGTTAAGCAGAGCTGAGCGGTTCCGGCTCTGTTGTGATGAAGCGGTTCGGGTCTAGTGTTTACCCGAACCGCTTTTCAGCTTCCGCGATAACTTTTTAAGGCAATCCCGTCTGTTTCGCCTATTTTATCAGAAATGAAATGGCTGCTCGCGCTCACTGGTTTACTCTGTGCCGCAGCCGTCCACGCCGCTCCGATGGGCACCATCGTGCCCGCTTATTTTTATCCGGGCACCCTCTGGCAGAGTTTGAATTTCGCCGCCAGCCGCGTGCCGGTCATCGCCATCATGAATCCCAATGATGGACCGGACACGACGCAAAACCCGGATTACGTTGCGGCCGTCAACAGCCTCCGCGCCGCGGGCGGACGGGTCATCGGCTACGTTTACACGTCTTATGGCGCGCGCGACACCAATGCCGTCAAAACCGACATCGACCGTTACTTCAATTTTTATCCGGTGGACGGCATTTTCCTCGACGAGATGAGCGATGATGCCAGTGCCGCTCACCTGAGCTACTACGCGACGTTGTTTCAATATATCCACAGCAAAGGCACCAACGTGATGGTGGTGGGAAATCCCGGCATCAACGCCGACGAAGCCTGTCTAAACCGCCCTGCCGCCGATGTGCTGGTGACGTTCGAGGTGGACACCGGTTACTCCGCCCTGGTCGTGGACGGCTGGGTGACCAATCACCTGGCCCGGCAGTTTTGTCACCTGCCCTACAACGTCGCGGACGCCACTTTGATGACCAACGACGTCAACCTCGCCGCCGCCCGCAATGTAGGCTGGATCTACGTGACCAATGACAAGGGCGCCAATCCCTGGGACACGCTGCCGTCGTATTGGACCAATGAGGTGAACTACATTCAAACGTTGAACCAGACGGCGCCCGCGACTCAGTTGAAATTGTTTCCTCCCACCAACGGAGTGCCGTCGGTCCGCATCACCGGCGCGCCCGGCACTTATGAGGTGCAGGGCACTTCGAATCTTTCAACGTGGTTTGTGGTCACCAACGTCAGCGGCACCAACAACGAAATCAATCTGAGGGACGCGTCGGCGACCAATGCCACCCGGCGATATTACCGTACGCGGCAGTGAACGCCCGCGCAGGATCAGACGTTGAATTTGAAGAGCAGAACGTCGCCGTCTTCGACCACATATTCCTTGCCTTCCATGCGATACAAACCCTTTTCGCGGGCGGCCGCGACCGAGCCGCATTTCATCAGGTCGTCGTACGCCACGGTTTCGGCCTTGATGAAACCGCGCTCAAAATCGCTGTGGATGACGCCCGCCGCCTTGGGCGCGGTGTCGCCGGCATGAATCGTCCAGGCCCGCACTTCTTTTTCCCCGGCGGTGAAGTAGGTTCGGAGACCCAGCAAGTGGTAGGTGGCGCGGATCAAAGCGCCCATGCCGGATTCGGCAACCCCCAGCTCCTTCAAAAACTCCTTCGCTTCCTCCGGCGCGAGGTCCACCAGGTCGCTTTCAATCTGCGCGCTGACAACCACCGTTTCGCAACCGTGATGCGCCTGCGCATACTCGCGAACCTTCTGAACGTGCGGATTGGCATCGGCGGTGGCCAGTTCGGTTTCCTTGACGTTCGCCGCGAAGATCGTCGGCTTGTCGGTCATCAAATAAAACAGGCGGGCGATGGCCTGCTCCTCCGGCGTCAGTTTCAAGGTCAGCGCCGGCTTGCCCTCGTTGAGGTGCGGTTGCAGTTTTAGCAGCACCGCCTGTTCGGCAATGGCCACCTTGTCCCCGCGCTTGGCGTCTTTCGAGCCTTTTTCGATTCGTTTGTTCACCGCGTCCAGGTCGGCGAGCACGAGTTCCGTCGCAATGATACCGATGTCGCGCACGGGATCAATCGAGCCGGCCACGTGATGAATATCGGCGTCTTCGAAGCACCGCACCACCTGCACGACCGCATCCACTTCGCGGATGTGGCTGAGAAATTTATTGCCCAAGCCTTCCCCCTGCGACGCGCCTTTGACGAGCCCCGCAATATCCACAAACTCAACCGCCGCGGGAATGATCGTGGTGGTCTTCGCCAGTTTGCTAAGCGGTTCGAGCCGCGCGTCGGGCACGGTGACGATGCCGACGTTGGGATCGATCGTGCAGAAAGGATAATTCGCCGCCTCCGCGTTGCGGGTGCGGGTCACGGCATTAAACAAGGTGGACTTGCCAACGTTGGGCAATCCGACAATTCCGGCTTTGAGCATAAATTAAGAATCCCCGCCTGTCGGGGAAGGCGAACCATACAGGCCCGGCGGGCGGGTTTCAATCACCGGATTGAACTTTGTGGCGTGCGCGGCACGGCGACTGCCGGACCACTACTCAAACACGCTCAGATCGCGATTCGATTTGCGGAGCTTTCGGCACAGGCCGATGCAGAGGTTTTCGAGCAGTTTGATTTTAATTGAAGGATGAGTGGTGGCCAACAACTCAAAATCTTCGAGGGACAACACATCGCACTCCACGTCGGTGTCGGCAATAATGTTTGCCGCCCGTGGCGCACCGTCAATCAAAGCCATTTCCCCGAAAGCCATCCCGGCGGAAAAGGTGGCGATGCGTTTGTCCATGCCGGAGGCGAGCGACACATTGACGCTGACGTGGCCGCGCGCGAGTAAAAACAACTCCCGGGCCTGGCCGCCGGCGGTCACGATGGTGGTGCCTCGCGCGAAACTTTCGCGCTTGAGGCGCGCCACAACGACACCCACTTCTTCAATAGTCAGCCGATCAAACAGTTCGTATTGCTCGGGCGATACCGAACGATCCGCAATCCCGCCCGGGAGCGTGGCGGACAAGAGATGATTTTCACACCATTCCAGCGCCGGATCCGGATCGTCAAACATCCGAAACAATTCGTCGTATCTTTTCTCCAGCTTCACCCGCATGTAACGCCGCAACGGAACAAGGTGGGAGGCATTGGCGAACAGCAGAAATTTCCCCGCCTCGGTCAGTTTGCGCAGCAAATGATATAGCAACCGGCACGCGCTTTCGTTGATGGTAAGCACCCGCTTCATGTCCAGCAGCAGGTAGTCGTAATCCCCGAAGCAGGCCACAGCGTCGTGCGTAACCGGCTCGATGCTGGTAAAAGTGAGATTTCCCTGGAGCTGGCAGGCGCGGATGCGGGAGCCGTTCTCTCCCAATACTCTGCTTTCCTGCGGCGTGCGCAACCGCGTGGAACTCATTTGCGCACCGTTGAATCGCAGGCGCAACGAGGTCTTGCCGACGTTCGGCCGGTTCAAGACATGCAAATCCAGGTGCCGCGCCAACGCCTGGCAGACCGCGATGCCGCGCACGCTGTTCCCGTGGGAATCCAGCCGGGGAGAATACACCGCGATCCCCACCTGCCCCGGCAAGACCGCGATCACACCACCGGAAACGCCACTCTTCGCCGGCATGCCGATGTTGTATATCCATTCGCCCGCATAATCGTACATGCCGCACGAGCCCATCACGCTGAGCACATTTTCGACGTATTCGCCCCGCAAGGCCTGCTTGCCCGTCACGGGATTCGTCCCGCGATTGGCCAGCGTCGCCGCCATGATGCCCAAATCGCGGCAGGTCACCGAAACGGAACATTGCTTGAAATAGAGCTGTACGACCGGGATCGGATCGGTGTCGAGAATCTCAAAATTCCGCAACATGTGACCGATGGCGCGATTGCGATGGCCGGTATCATCTTCCGAATGGTAAACCGTTCGATCCAGGGTGAGTTCGCGACCGGCGTAGGCAGCGAGCATTTCCATGAGCCGCCGATATTTGGTCGCCTCCGCTTTGCCGGCGATCAGCCCGGTGCTCGCGATCGCGCCGGCATTGATCATCGGATTACGGGGACGCCCGCTTCCGGGATCGAGACTGATGGAGTTGAACGCGTCACCCGTCGGCTCGACCCCCACCTTTTGCAGCACCGCCGCCCGACCGTTGTCTTCGAGCGCCAGGCCATAGACGAACGGTTTGGAAATGGATTGGATTGTGAACGGTTGCAGGAAATCGCCGATTTCATAGACGGCGCCGCTCGCGGTTACGAGGCAGATGCCAAACCAATCTGGATTGGCCTTCGCCAGTTCCGGGATGTAGGTGGCGACGTTGCCGTCGTTCAACCGGGCGTATTCCTGATGTAGTTCGCTTAAATGGTCGAGTACGGGCGAGGAAAAGGGTCGCATGGGGTTTGCGGATTCATGATTGGGTCGCCTAACTTTGCTTTACGGGAATCGCAGGGCAATTCATGTGCCAATCCCTTTCGGAAAAATAACCTCGGGAAACGCGCCACAAATCGTGCGATTCGCACGCCTCATGTTCGGATCTGGAAAAAACCCGGGATTATTTTGCCCACGCTGACAATTTATGACCTTCAACTAAGTGGACATGGCCGCTCAGTAACGCAAACGGTTTCGGCGAGGCGGTGGCGTGTAGGGTCGGCGTGTTTCGGAAGGAGTTTTCGTCAGAGTGGCGCCGGGTTTCGCCGGCGGTTCGTCACTCGGCGACCACGCGGTATTGTCCAGCAGCTCAATGCCCGGTTTGGTAAAGCGAATGCGGCGCGACTTATACAGCGTGCCGAGAGCCTGTTTGAAGGCCTTTTTGCTCGCGCCAAACGCCTCCCGGATTTCTTCCGGCGGACTGTTGTCATCCAGCGGCAATTGCCCTCCGCAACGCTGAAGCGCCTGGACGATTTTCAACGCCAGCGGCGCCACCTTGCGAAACCCCGCCTCATTCAGGCTGAGATCCAGTTTTCCATCGGGACGCACGGCGCGCACGAAGCCTTTCATTTTCTGGCCAACCGCCACCGGCACGGAAATGCCGTCATGATACAACAGGCCGGGATGCCTGCCATCCACCAGCGCCTTGAATCCCAATTCGGTCTTTTCGACGATTAAAAACTCCACCTGTTCCCCCGAACGAAACGAGGGTGCATCCACTTGCGGTTCCTGTTTGAGCTTCATCGAGGCGGCGATCCGCTGGGTCTTTTCATCGAGATAAACGCGCACCACCACCTCCTGCCCCATCGCCACCGTCCCGACTTGTTCACGAAATGGCAGCAGCAAATCCTTGGCGAGTCCCCAATCCAAAAACGCTCCGACCTTCGGATGAATCCCAATCACCTTCAACGCGGCGATGTCTCCCACCGTGGCGCGCGGAATCTCCGTGCTCGCCACCAGCCGGTCCTCCGAATCGCGATAAACAAAAACTTCGAGTCGGTCGCCCGCCTTGACCCGCGCGGGAATGTAACGATTGGGCAGCAGAATCTCGCCATGCTCGCCGCCGTCCAGATAAAGACCCGGAGCGGCCTGCCGCACGACTCTCAACGTGTTGCGTTTTCCAATGGTGGCCATCGCGGAGAGCTTACGCCATTTTTTGAAATTCCCAATTTTATAGTTTGAACCGGCACGCGCCGAAAGCCGCGCAACAATCTAGTCGCTCCCGCCGACCCGCCCGTTTAACCTTTCACGTCGAGACATCGTAAAAAATGAAGAAAAGCCAGTTGATCAAACTTATCATCGCCAGCCTCACCGACAGCCTCGAGGTGCTGGCGAAAGCCGCGCGCGCTTCCCACGAGGAGGCCACGCACGAAAGCAGCAAGGCCGAGAGCAAATACGACACGCGCGGCCTCGAAGCGGCCTACCTCGCCGGCGGCCAGGCGCGTCATGCAAAGGAAATTCAGGACTCCATCGAACTCTACCGTGAATTGGCGCCGAAAAATTTCGCGGCCGATGAGCCAGTGGATGTCACCGCTCTCGTGGAACTGGAAGTCGATCGGAGTGCCGCCCTCTATTTTATCGCACCAAAAAATGGCGGCCTCGAAATCGTTCATCGCGGCACGGAAATCACTTTGCTCACTCCCCAATCGCCGCTGGGCCAGATCCTGATGGGCAAAAAAGCCGGCCAACGCTGGACCGCTAATGTGGGCGGCTCGACGGTGAAATATCACCTCGTCGCCGTCTCTTGAATAACATTTGGGTTCAGAATCTTTTGAACACAATTGACACGAAAAATCCGATACCGCAAAGTCCCCCGCTAATTCCGATACATTAGGAAACAAACCACCGTCACCCTCGACTATGATATTCACTTCCAAGAAACCAACCTTGTTCCATTGCCTGGCCCTCGCTGTCGTTCTCATTTCCTTCGCCGCCGTGTCCGTTCAAGCGCAAGTTGTAACCGTCGAGAGCCGCACCAGTCTGGCGGCTTCGAACAGCGTCAACCTCGGCATCATGTCGAACCCGCCTTATCAGGAATTGGCCGGCACCTGGACTTCCTCCGCCAACAAGAGCACCGCTGGCGGCACGACGGGCGTTGGTTCCCGCTTTGTTTCCGTCGCCGGCACGCCTGCGTTCAAGGTCATTCCCACGCTGGTGGACGGCGCGACGTATGTCGTCGAAGTCACCCATTCCAGCGCCAACTCTCCCTCGACGGATTTGGTCGTCGCCGTCGGGCAAACAGGTTGCGCCGGCTTGCCCGCGACCACCGATGGCTTCAAGGCTTCACGCGGCGCCAATCAATGGTATCGCGTCGGCGTAATGACGGTGGACACCGGCGTCACCCAGCCGGAGATCACCTTCACCTATCAGAGCGGCACCATCAGCGGCTCGGCCCGGTTCTATGCGGACGCCATTCGTTTCACCCCTGTTAACTTGGTCTCGAGTAATTTGTGGGCCGTCGGCAACACCAGCGCCTGGCTCACCGCCGCAAACTGGTCGGATCCGTCGGTCCCCAGTTCGGTTTATCTCGCGCAAATCGGCTCCAATCCCACGAATGCCGCGACCGGCGTGGGCATCAACATGAACACCGCGAGCGGCCTTGTGCAAATTGGCGCCATCGAAGTCACCAGCGCCCGCACGAACAATCTGTTCATCGGCAATCCCGCCACCATTCAAGGCGGCACGCTCCAGTTCTTCGGTATCACCGTGAATGGCGTGCCCAACACCATCCTCCGCAACAACGGCTCCGACTCCGTTTCCTGGACCATCCAAAACACGCAAAGCGCGGGCACCCAGACCATGCCCCTCGACTTCAGCACCTCCGGCAGCGCCGTCATCGACGCGACCAAAAACATCACCATCAGTTCCTCCATCATCAAAGCCGACCAGGGCATCACCAAAATCGGCGCGGGCACACTCACCTTGAGCAGCACCAACGGCAACGCCTACACCGGCGACACCCTGATCAACGTCGGCACGCTCGACGCCACCCAGCCCGCCGTCCTCGGCAGCGGCAACGTCAGCGTGGCCAGCGGCGCGACCCTCTCGCTCTCGGCCAGCAACGCGATCAACCCGGCGAAAAACCTGGTCCTCGCCTCCGGCACACCCGCCGTCATCCTGGCCGCTGCTGCCACCAACACCGTCAACGAACTCTCCTTCGACGGCGGCTCCACTTTCCAGGCCCCCGGCACCTGGGGCGCGGTGGGTTCCGGCGCGACCCACACCGACACCCGCTTCAGCGGCCCCGGCATCCTCGTCGTCACCACCGGCCCCGTCGCGGCGACCACCACCATCACCGGCATTCAAATGGTCAATGGAACCAACACCCTGCTCAGCTTCCAGGGACCGGGCAACACGACGAATCACATTGAATCCACGACCAATCTTCCCCCTTCATGGGTGGAAATTGGCACGGTAGTGGCCCCGCCGAACGGCGCTTTCCAATTCACGGACACCAACGGCCTGCGCCAGTCGCAATTCTACCGCTCCTGGCGTCCTTGATTGGCTTTGAGATCGACGGGCCGTGCCGGTAAACAACCGGCGCGGGCCCACGAGCAGCGTGTCCGAAAAGCGGGGTGATTCCCCGATAGGCCGGTGGGCATCGCCACAGATACAGGCATAATTGTGAACTCAACTTGTGGTTGTCCAACCCGACGCCGGATATGGTTCCTGGTCGGAACTTTGGTGACGTTGATCGTCGCATGGCTTTTCTTCCGCCACCAAATCGAACGTGCGCTTTCCACGCACCTGCTCCTCGCCTCGAATCACCCCCGGCAGGAAGTTTTTG
This sequence comes from Limisphaerales bacterium, assembly GCA_044223735.1. Classification (GTDB taxonomy): domain Bacteria; phylum Verrucomicrobiota; class Verrucomicrobiia; order Limisphaerales; family UBA8199; genus JBGALR01. The sequence goes on from JBGALR010000034.1 coordinate 12,161, forward strand.
ACGAGTTGGCCTCGCAACCCTCCGACCCGGTCGATTTTCTCAACCGTTGCTGGGCGACTGGAAAAGTAACTCATCGTTATCTGGTGGCTTCGTTCCTCAAGGCGGCCGCCAATCCAGCCTGGTTTGGGCGCGCCGAACCGCTGGTGCTCGCCGGCGCCACCGACGCCGACATGTCGGTCCGCGAGCTCGCCCTGGCCACCCTCGACGCGCGGCGGGATCCGCGCCTGTATGAGTATGCCCGTCTCCAATTAACCGATTCAGATCCGTTGGTGCGCCGACTGGGTTTGAATTTTCTCCGCAAAACAGATCCAAGCAAGGGCATTCCCATCGTCGTTCCACTGTTGGGCGATCCCGATTTTAGACTGGCGACATCGGCGGAAGTCTGCTTGATGAACTGGACGGGCGAGGACTACGGCGTGCGTGAAAGACTCGCCATCGCACCGCCAGACGGAGCGCACCCCGGCCACGTGCCCGCCGCCGACGCGGAAACCATCAGGCAGGGCATCGAACGCCGCAAAGAATGGTGGGACGCCCACCAGCATGAATACGCTTCCCTGCCGCCGGCGCTGGCTGCAACAAGTGAGACTTCCCGGGTGGCGGTGCCGGATTTTACGTTGACCACACTGGATGGAAAGCCGGTGCGCCTCGCTGATTTTCGCGGCAAGATCGTTCTCATCAATTTTTGGGCCACCTGGTGCACAGCCTGCCTTGCGGAAATTCCGGACCTGATCGCCCTGCAAAAAAAGGCGGGCGACCAGTTGGTCATCATTGGAGTGGCGTTGGACGGCGTCCCCGACGAACACGGTCATGATCCTGGAACGGAAGGCGGCGAAGACTCGCATGATCACTTCGTTCCAGCAGATGCAACTGTCAAAAAAGTTGAGCGAGCAGTGCAGGCCCGGGGCATCAATTATACGGTTCTCTTGGATGCGAAGAATGCCGTGGGCGGCCGCTTTAACGGCGGTGAATTACCCACCACTGTGATCATCGACGCGAACGGACGTCTTCGCCGCCGCTTCATCGGGGAGAGGAGTCTGGCCGTATTTGAACAAATGATCCGGGAGGTTTCGCCTGGTTTCACTCCGTCCGGTTTAGACCACCCACCCTCACCAGCGAAGTAATACCGGCGAAGGAACCGCCACGATTTGAAGGTGACATAGAGCGGCGAGAGCCGGTTCTTCCGAAAGTGCTGATTTTGTGCCCTGACCAACTCCAGCAAGCCGTCCGTTTAACCGCGGTTTTTTTCGAGAAAAGAGTCCCTTCTTGCCGCAAGTTCCATCCGTGATAATCTGAACCCGGACGTTTAAGTGCGGGGGGTGATTTGAATCCACCTGCGCGAATCAGCGTCTAAAATTGACTGCCTCATGTTAGCGAAGATTTCACGTCGAACGCGGTTCTGTCTTCAGATTACCGCGGGATTTCTGCTGACGTGCGCCTTACACGCCGAGGATGTCGAATTTTTTGAAAAAAACGTCCGGCCGGTGCTCGTGGACAATTGTTACAAGTGTCACAGCGCGGAAAGCGAGAAGGTAAAGGGCGGGCTGCTCCTCGATACCCAGGCGGGCTTGCTCAAGGGCGGCGACAGTGGGCCGGCCATCGTGGCGGGCGACCCGGAAAAAAGTCTGCTCATCAAGGCGGTTCGTTATACCGACGACGAATTAAAGATGCCGCCCAAGGGCAAAAAGCTGTCGGATGCTCAAATCGCCGACCTCGTGGCATGGGTGAAAATGGGCGCACCCGACCCGCGCGCCATGTCATCAACGAACGGCGCAGTCACCGCAGTTAAACCACCGTACGATTTCGCGGCCGCTCGTCAGCAGTGGGCCTTTCAAAAGCCAAAAGATCCCACGCCGCCGACCGTAAAAAACAAACGCTGGGTCAAATCGCCCATCGATCAATTCGTGCTCGCAAAGTTGGAGGCGAAGAATCTGACCCCCGCCCCGCCGGCGGACAAGCGCGCGCTCATTCGCCGCGCGACCTTCGACCTTACCGGACTGCCGCCGACGCCCCAGGAGGTCGCGGATTTTCTCAACGACAAGTCGTCGCGCGCGTTTGCCAAAGTCGTGGAGCGTCTCCTTGCCTCGCCGCATTATGGCGAACGCTGGGGACGGCACTGGCTCGACGTCGTTCGCTACACCGACTCGTGGGATTCCCGTTCCAGCGGCGACAGCGATATTTCGGAGTCCTACCGCTATCGCGACTGGGTCGTAAACTCGCTCAATCGCGATCTTCCCTATGACCAGTTCATTCGTCAGCAGATCGCCGGCGATTTGTTGCAACCGAAGGATGCGAACCAAATCGACACCAACGCGATCATCGCCACCGGAATGTATGCCATCGGAAATTGGGGCAACGGCGACGCCGACAAGGACAAGATTTTGACCGATATCGCGGATGACCAGGTGGACGTGACCGGACGGGCGTTTCTCGGGCTGACGCTCGCGTGCGCGCGCTGTCACAATCACAAATTCGATCCCATTCCCACGGCGGATTATTACGCGATGGCGGGAATCTTTTTCAGCAGCCACATCCTGCCGAAGCTGACGCCCAAGGGCGCGGGTGAAGTGCCGCTGTTCATCCCGCTCGCGTCCAAGGCCGAACTCGAACGGCGGCAGCAGCGCGAAACGCGCACCGCCGAATTGGAGAAACAAATCAACGAAGCCACCGATCAACAGATCATTCTGCTGGCGAAATCGATGTTGCCCCAGGCCGGGAGCTATCTGGATGCGACCGCCCTCGCGGAGATCGCGCCGGATGCGAAACCGGCGGTCGCAAGCGAGGGCGGCTTTCAACCTTCTCCGGGATTGCTGCAGTTATGGCGGAACTATCTGGGCTACGGCGATTCGAGGCTGCTGGCACGCATCACCCACGATTACTCCGACAAGCCGGGCTTGCATGCGTTGCGCAACGCCAACAATGCCGACACGCCCGCCGGATTGATCAATGCCAGCGGCCAGATGATTTCCGTCGGCACCATCACCCTGCCCGCGCAGAGTGTGGCCATCCATCCCTCGCCCCGCGGCGGTGTCGCCGCCGGGTGGAAAAGCCCGGTCACCGTAACGGTCGATATCAAAGGCCGCGTGCAGGATGCGGACCCGAATTGCGGCGACGGCATCGAATGGAAAATCGAAGTGCGACGCGGCGCGAGCACCACTGAGCTTGCGTCAGGCGCAATTCCCAACGGCGGCGCGCAAAACTTCGCCGAGGGCAAGGGCGCGGACAAACTTCAATCCGTCAAAATCAGCGCGGGCGACAGCCTCAATCTGATCGTATTGCCCAAGGGCGAATATTCCTGCGACGCCACGGTGGTGGAATTTGATTTGTCCGATCACGCCAATCCCAAACATACCTGGAACCTCACCGGCGATTTGATCGCGCACGCGAACGACGGCGCAAACCCCTACCCCGACGCGCAGGGTCATCCCGCCGTCTGGTCCATTTACGATACGGAAGGGCACGCCGGCGTGGGCGAAGTCGCCGCCGGTTCGCCGCTCGCGAAATGGTTTGAGGCCGTCAACCGCCGTTCCGCCAGCGACGCGGCGACGGCTTCGGCGGCAATCCAGCTTGCCCTGTCCGCGCCCTCGACGAACTCGGGCGTCACCAAACTTTACGAAGACCTGACCAATTCCCACAGCGCGTTCTGGGCGGGCGCGGCCAACGTCGAACAAAGTTTTCCCGACGAAACCCGCAAGCCGATCGAAACGAAAAAGGCCGAACTCGCCTCGCTCAAAAAGACTCCGCTGCCGCCGCTCGCGCGCGCGAACGGGATGCAGGAAGGCGGCGTGCCCGAGAGTCCCCATGCGGGAACGCACGACGTGAAGGTGCACGTGCGCGGACGTTACGACCGGCTCGCGGACGTCGCGCCGCGCGGATTCCCACGCATTCTCGCCGGTGATAATCAGAAACCGATCACCGAAGGCAGCGGCCGGCTCGAACTGGCCGACTGGATCGCCAGCCCGGACAATCCGCTCACCGCCCGCGTGATGGTGAATCGCATCTGGCAGCATCACTTCGGCGAAGGCATCGTGCGCACGCCGAACAATTACGGCAAACTCGGCACGCCGCCCACGCATCCCGAGTTGCTCGACTTCCTCGCGCATCGTTTCGTGGAGTCGGGATGGTCCATCAAGGCGATGCACCGCGCCATCATGCTCTCGGCCACGTATCAGCAATCGAGCGTGCCGATGCCCGACACCTTGAAGGCCGATCCCGATTCCCTCCTGCTGGGCCACATGATTCGCCGACGCCTGGAATCCGAAGCGTTGCGCGACTCACTGTTGAGCGTGGATGGAAAACTGGACTCGTCCGTGGGCGGTCCGCCGATGCTGGATCTAAGCGGGATGCGGCGCACGATGTATGTGAAGACCGTGCGCTCCGACCGCGCCACCTATCAGTTTTTATTCGACGCGGCGGATCCCAACGCGATTGTGGAAAAGCGCATTGATTCCACCGTCGCTCCCCAGGCTTTGTTTCTGTTGAACAATTCCTTCGTGCTCGCGCAAGCCGAGGCCCTGACCCGGCGTTTGGAGAAGGAGGCGCCGAAGGACGAAACGGGCCGCGTAAAATGGCTTTATCAATTGCTCTATGGCCGCCCGGCCACCAAGGAGGAGATAAAGCTGGGAACCCGCGCGGTGACTTCCGCCGGCGCCGGCGGCAAGGCAACTCCGCTGGCCTGGCAGGACTATTGCCAGGTGTTGCTCTGCGCGAACGAGTTTATTTATGTGGACTGAAAAACCCATGGCGCTCCCGCTTGACTCTCCCTCACTGGGGAATAAGGTGTAACGATGCTCAACCTGAACGCAAATGGCGGCTGGCGGTCGCCGATGAGCCGGCGGCAAATGCTGCGTCGTTTTGCGAGCGGCTTCGGCATGGTCGGCCTCGCCGGGTTGCTGGCGGAGGATTTGGTTTCGAGCGTATTCGCCGGAGACGCCGCGCCCGCGAATCCTTTGCTGGTCAAGCCGCCGCAATTTCCCGCGAAGGCCAAGCGCATCATCTTTCTCTTCATGTCGGGCGGTCCGTCGCACGTGGATACGTTCGACCCGAAACCGCGCCTCACGAAAGACAACGGTAAACCGCCGCCTTTCGAGAAGCCAAAACTGGAACGCACCAAAACCGGCAACCTGCTGCAATCACCGTGGTCTTTCAAACAGTACGGCCACTCCGGCACGGCAATTTGCGAACTGTTCCCGCACGTCGCGACGTGCGCGGATGACCTCTGCGTTATTCGCTCGATGGTCGCGGACAATATCAATCACAACGGAGCCTGCCTGCAGATGAACACCGGCGAGCAGGCGTTTTCGCGGCCAAGCATGGGCTCCTGGTTGCTCTACGGTTTGGGCAGCGAAAATCAGGACCTTCCCGGCTTTGTGGTCATCAGTCCCGCGCAGCCCGCCCAAGGTGCGCCACTGTGGAGTTCCAGCTTTTTGCCCGCGTCCTATCAGGGGACTTTGGTTTCCGATCTTAATAATCCCATCGCGAACCTGAAAAACTCCCGCCTGTCCGCCGCGCAACAGCGGGACCAGCTTGATCTGTTGAAAAAGCTCAACGGCATCCACCAGCAGCAGCGCGAGGAGGACAGCCGCCTGAGCGCGCGCATCGAATCGTTCGAACTTGCGTTTCGCATGCAGGCCCGCGCGCCGGAAGCGTTCGACGTCACCAACGAATCGGCGGAGACCAAAAAACTTTACGGCCTCGACGACAAGACGACGGAGACCTTCGGCAAACAATGTCTGATGGCGCGCCGGCTCGCCGAGCGCGGCGTGCGCATGGTGCAGGTGTATCACACACAGACCGCCAAGCGCAGCAGTTGCCAGCTTTGGGACCAGCACAGCGGACTCAAAGCGGAACTGCCGAATAACTGCGCCGCCGTGGACAAGCCGATTGCCGGGCTCCTCAAGGATTTGAAGGCGCGCGGTTTGCTGGAAGACACCCTCGTGGTTTGGGGTGGAGAATTTGGCCGCACGCCCACCGCCGAAGGCACCGACGGACGCGAGCATCATCCGTTCGGTTTCACGATGTGGCTCGCCGGCGGCGGCATCAAGGGCGGCATGACCTATGGTTCCACTGACGAGTTTGGCTGGTTTGCGGTGGAGAACAAAGTGCACGTGCATGATCTGCACGCAACCATTCTGCACCTCATGGGCATCAACCACGAAAAACTCACCTACCGCTACAGCGGCCGCGACTTCCGATTGACCGATGTCTCCGGCCGGGTGGTCACAGATATTTTGGCGTGAGTTGTTGGCGCCGCCCACGAAAGCAGCCCGATGCTTCAGCATTGGTTGTCCGCGAAAACGGAGTCGCATCCCGAACGGGACGACTGACACGAAAAATCATTCCCGACGGCGTTCATCTTCACCCAACCACCCACACCCTGCTACAGCGCAAGATCGCGTTCCCTCACGGCTCATCCGCATCCCCGACATTTTCGTCGGTGATGGATGCGCCGTGATCGTCCACGGCGGCGGGCTTCGTGCCGTTCATGGAACCCATCAACGGCTTCCCGTGCGCAGAAGCAAGCTTGCCGGCATACCGCAACGCCAGCGGTTTCGCTGATTCCTTGCCCAACGCATTGAGGCGACCCTGCATTTCCGCCACTTTGTCCGGATGCGCGGCGGCCACGTTGTTCGTCTCATACGGATCCTCCGCGAGATTGTAGAGATCCACACTCGTCGGAATCAACGTGCGCCAGATCAATTTCCAATCCCCCTGCCGCACCCCGCCGCGGAACGGCTCCACATTATAGACCACTTCCGTGCGCGGCGACGCCTTGCCCTCCGCGATCGTGCTCCACACATTCACGCCGTCCAGCGGCTTGCATTTCGCGGTCGAAGCCCCCGCCAACGACGCCAGCGTCGGAAAAATATCCACAGCGTGAATGATCCCATCCACCGTCTCCGGCTTGATATGCCCCGGCCAGTTCGCGAACGCCGCCACGCGCACGCCGCCCTCAAACAACGTCCCCTTCCCCTCGCGATACGGGCCGTTGTCACACGGAATTTTCGTCTTCGACAAATCCGCCATCTGCCCGGCGAACATTGCGTTGCGCGTCCCGCCGTTGTCGCTGTTGAACAAAATCAGCGTGTTGCCGCGCAACCCCTTTTGGTCCAGCGCCGCCACCACCCGCCCCACCTGATCATCGAGACACGCCACCATGCCCGCATAAATGCGACGCGTGGGCTCCTCGATATTTTTGTAACGATCCACGTAATCCTGCGGCGCCTGATACGGCGTATGCGGCGCGTTGAACGTGAGATAAAGATAAAACGGCGTCGCCGCGCTCTGCCCGTTGATATACTTCACCGCGTCATTGCCCAGGAGCTGTGTCGTGTAACCCTTCTCCTTCACCGGCTGATTATTGCGAAACCAATCCAGCACCCCGGCATCCTGGTGCGTGTAATAATCCAGCTCCCCGATCATCGCGCCGTATTGATAATCAAAGCCCCGTTGCTTGGGCCAATACTTCGTGTCCGCGTGACCCAGATGCCACTTGCCGATGATCGCCGTGTTGTAGCCCGCATCCTTCAACGCCTGCGGCAAAAGAAATTCCGTAGTATCCAGCCCGTAAGCCGCCGGCCCGGGAATCACCAGCGTCTGCAAGCCGTAACGGAACGGATACCGCCCCGTCATCAACGCCGCCCGCGTGGGCGTGCACATCGGCTGCACATAAAACTGCGTGAACCGCGCCCCCCCGGCCGCCAGCGCGTCCAGGTTCGGCGTCTTGATATCCGTGCACCCATTGAACCCGACATCCTTCCACCCCAAATCATCGGCGACGATATGAACCACATTCGGTTTATCCGCCGCCAAAACAACCGCCCCGGCCAGGGCCATAAAAAAACCACCAACGATGAACAAGCGTTTCATTCCGCTTATCTATAGTCAGATGCGCAGCCGAAGAAAAGCTTCCGTTGGGACGTTGGTTTGGGCGCATCTCATTTATGAGCACGGATAATTCGCCGGAAATATGCGATTTTTCAGCGCCTTATCGGGGACTTAGCCATTTGTTTCTTCCTGAATCGAACGCTTCGATGAACGACTGTGCAAAATGAAATGCGCTCCATCTGTTTATGAAGCCGGACAGGCAGCCTCACAGGTTGATTAAATTAGGCACTGCGTTCGACTCCCTCTCTTCCACGAAAAAGTGGAGGAGAGGGTACGGGGAGAGGAGGCACCAAAATCTACCGTCAACCCATCACTAACGCTCGCCTATGAACGAAAACAAAATATTGCACTACATCGGGCTGATGGCCGGCGTTGGGACGGGGGTTGGTCAGCCGGCATTCAATCTTGGTGAAGCCATTTCTGGATGGCCGGAAAGCTGAAAGTTCGTCCAAAATAGCTTAAATCATTGCTGAAATGAGCAATAAATAACTTGCAGGTTAATTATTTACTTGCAGGTTTTATATTAATGCTGCAAGTTTACATTCGAGATGAACACAAGCTCAAATAAGCCTTCGCCACGCTACCCGCATCGGGACGTGGATGCCCGCATCGGCGACGCGCTAATTGAGGTAAAATTTGGCGTGGACGCCCTGCGTACTCTGCGCACCAGTCTCATGCAAGTCGCCTACCCGGTTGGGGAAGACCCGGTTACTCATGGCTACGTGGTTCTGGTGGATTCGCCCATTACGGAAGACCGTCTGCGTCAGGAATGGGAACGAGCCGCCGCCATCCTGCGCCCCGACGTCCTCCAACGCCTTACTATTTGCCTGCAATCACCGGAGCGCATGGTCGGCATCCCACGTGATCCGGATGCCGCCACCCGGAGGATACTATCCCAAGCCGTCGAAGCGGAACGAGGCCGGATGCACACCATCCGTACTGACTACTCGTTTGTCATCCAGAAGCTCCTCATCCACCAGTGGCTCACTTCCGGTGAACCGGTCACCTCGGAATGGTTGGCGCGCACCGCCGGCTGTTCCTACCCGGCGGTTGCCCGGGCGTTAAATTCTCTGGGCAGCTTGGTGGAGCGTCGTTCCGATCGGCGAGTTGTTCTGCGCTGGTTTCCGAAAGATGAATTTGCCCGGCTGCTTGCCATCGCTGACCGTGCCCGTTCCACGGTTCGTTTTGCCGATCAATCCGGCCAGCCACGCTCCGCCGAATCCCACGTCCGCCGATTGGAAAAACTCAATCCGCCCGGTCTCGCGATCGGCGGGGTGCCTGGAGCGAGGCATTATTATCCCGACCTCGACCTCGTGGGCACACCGCGACTCGACCTTTCACTGCACAGTCCGGGCAGGCGCCTGAATCTTGATTTCATCGAACGTCTCGACCCGGCCCTGAAACCGGTTGATGACCCGCTCGCCCCGGCCACCGTGGTGGTTCATGCCGTCCGTCAGGCCGACGCGTGCTTCACCCTGCGTGATGGTGGGTTGATGTGGGCCGACCCGGTGGAATGCCTCTTCGACCTTCACGAAGCCCGGCTGGAAATGCAGGCGGCCCAGTTTCTCGCTCATCTGCAGACCCACGCGAAAGCGCAAACCGTCGTCAGGAAACTACTCGACGAGGAATAATTTTCACCCGCCACAACCATGAAACCCGAAGCCAGGGAAGTCTCGCCGCGCAAGGTGCTTGCTGAAGTCGCCAACGCCGTCCCGTCCGACGTGCATCCAAACATCATCATCATCGGCAGCCTGGCGGCGGCTTACTGGCTGTTTCAGGGCGATGACACCTTTGGCGTTCGCACCAAGGACGTTGATTGCGTCCTTTCCCCGCATCTCTCCGCCGTGGAAAAAGGCCGGGCGGTTGCCGAAAAACTCCTCGCCGCCGGATGGCAGCCACATTTCACCGGCAAGATCACCCAACCCGGCAAATCCACCGACACCGAGGACAAACTGCCCGCCGTCCGACTCTATCCGCCCACCGGCGGCGAATGGTTCATCGAATTGTTGACCGAACCCGCTTCAGAAAATCAGACCAAACGGGTTTGGACGCCGCTACCGCTCAGCTCCGGCGATACTTACGCTCTGCCCAGCTTTCAATTTACCGGCATCGCCACGTTCGATGCGCAAGCCTCCGCCTTCGGCATACGCTGCGCCCGACCGGAAATGATGACGCTCGCCAATTTGCTCGAACATCGCCCATTCCTGTCCGACCCAATCGAAGGCTCGGAATACCTGAACCGCTCGCACAAACGCCGCAACAAAGACTTGGGCCGGGTCCTCGCCATCGCCGCCCTCACGTTGGACGACATGGAAAACGAATGGCCGCAACGCTGGACAACCGCCCTGCAACAAACCTTCCCGCATCGCTGGGGCGAACTAGCCTCCACCGCCGGTGACGGATTTCGCAAGTTGCTCGACAGCGGCGAAGACTTGCAAGAAGCCACGCACTTTTGCGCCAACGGATTGCTCTCCCGACATAATGTCACTGCGGATCAGCTTCTCAATATTGGCCGGCAGTTGCTAACCTTCGCCATCGAACCGCTGGAACAAAACGGGCAAGCGGCATGAGCAACAGCTCCACCAACCTCAGCAGCACCAACTGCAAATTCAGCAGGACATGGTGGACGCCGGGACACTTCTCCGACGAGCAACTTCCGCGCGACCATCTTCATCATGATGACCACAATCATTGCCACGTAGCCGATGAAAAGCCTGCGTTGCGGAGCGGAATTGCGCCAAGCATAGTCAAATCATGACCCGCCCATTGGGCATCGTGCTGGCAATTGAACTGCTTGTAGCGGTGGCTTTCGGTCAGATGGGCCATGTTTATTCGCCTGCCACCACGCGGGCCTTCCGGGAATGGCAGCAGCATCCCTCGCCCGAAACGTTGCAGGCGTTCGAGAAGCAAAAGCATATCACGGAATGGTTCAACTGGGGCATGAGTGCGACGGCATTCGCTTTGATGGCAGGCGTCACCATTCAGCTATTTCGCACGCGAAGCAACGGGCACTCGCGGGACGACAATCAGCCTGCGAAATCGAATTGCACCACAGCCTTATGAACCAAAGGACTTGGGTGATGGCCCTCATGGCGATCTGCTTTTGCTTCGGCTGCGCTCTTCGGCCCGCCGAGAATCGCACCCGCAACGTATCGAGCCGATGCAACGTTCACGACGTGGAGATGAAACGAACAGTCGTCCCCATTTATTACGGCCTGCCCGCCATCCCGTTGGGCCAGGCCTATTCGGCGGCCCTGGCCGAAGCCACAGAAACTTCCTTCCCCAACGCGCAGAAATCCGTGGAGGGTGGATGCATCAAACATTTCGGCGCCCCAAAACGCGCGAAGATTTACGTATGCGAACGCTGCAAAATCTCGAAGCAGGAGTAGCCAAAATAACCAAATAGGGCCACGAAACATCGAATGCCTGGCTTGCAGTTAAAAGCCCGGCTCCCATTTAGAAGGCGTAGTAGAATTACACCACCGACATCGGCACCTGACAAAAACGAAGCTGGAAAACCATACCCGCCGACTTCGACGCGAAAGCCAGAAGAATCACCGCAGTGCTGCCCCAGGAAACCACCGTTTACTACTTTAACGTCGTCGACGACCGAAACCTCGTCGTCAGCAGCGAGCACGAGGAAATCCCGCCGAACAAGGCGGATACAGGCGGCAGCAAATAGTCGTCAGGTCATGACAGAGTGCAAGTCAAGGCGCGGCGTTAAAAACAATTTCGCCCCGCTTTTTTGCGGTGACGCCCGGGCAGGTTTCCCTTCGTAAAATTCGGATTGCCGGAAAAGCAACAGCAAAAATCTGACGCTGCCATTGTAAGAATGGCAATGCAGATCATGGAAACTCAGCCACCAGCCGGTAGAAAACTTTCCCGGGCGGCGGGTTGGAGTCCAATAGCGTTGCCGACCCCGCAGCCACCGGTGTAATCGTGAGAATTCGCGTCCAGGACGACAAATCGATGCCTCGCTCCAATCCGTACTGCCGCCCATCAGCAGCGGTGAACTCAACTTTATTTGTTACTCCCCGGGTCACGCGGTCAATGTGGAGATACGAGGTTGGGTTTTCCGGATCGGTGTTGGCGAGGTATTCCTTCAAGTCGCTGAACCCGTCATGGTCGAAATCCGCGGTAGGGGAGTTGTAGACATTCGGATTCAATCCTGCGCTGGCGTGCAGCGTCTCCCAAAAGTCCGGCATCCCGTCGCCGTCCGAATCCGGTGCGGCTCCCACACTGTGTCCGACAGAATATTCGGAAGTGCCGTACGTCGAGTCCGTCACCGTCGAGGCCACATTCCACGTCCGCGGGGTCGTGGGAGAAAAGTTCAGATTGTAGGGACCAAAGCCCGCCGCATTGAGCGTCACCTGCGTCCGCCCGATGAACTGTTCGCCTTCACCCTGCCCTCCCCCTCCCCCAGGACGATGCGCATAAAATTCCAGTGTGACCGTGGAGTTGGGCTTGCCCGACACCGTTCCCGCAACGTGCGTGCTGCCGCGAAATGAATTGGTGATGATCGGGGATGACAGCCCGGGAAGGTCCCGCAAAATGGCCTTTAGCCCATTGGTGAAAATCAGGCTGTTGAGCACCGATAGATTGGTGATCGCGCCGGAGCCGAAAACGCCATTCAACGCGCAACTTCGAATGATATTGCGCACGCCGCCAAATATCCCCCCGCTGCCGCCAACGCTCACATTGATCGAATTGGAGGCCACGAGAATCCCGTTACCCTTGTTGGGAAGTGCCAGCAGACCTGAAGCGTCCGTTCCAATGCGGCAATTCTGCAACAACGTGCCCGTCGAACGAAATATTTCCACGCTGTTCGTCGGCGACGAGGACAGCAGACATTGCTCCAGCAGGTTGGTCCCGCCAATGGTAAAATTGGTGGTGTTCATGAGCAATAGATTGGGCCCGCCATTGGCGAGCGCGGAAATGCCATCCGCCGCGACTCCCGCGCACACCCGCCGTATCAGCGTGCCCAGACTGCCAAAGCTGGCCAGGCCTCCGCGCGCGCCGGCGGCAAGCACAACCGGGGCGTTGCTGTCGCCAATTTGTGTGCCGGTGTCCTGCTGCATCAGGATGTTGTAGCCGCCATTCGTTCGCGCCAGCATTCCCGTGGCATCGGTGCCAAACAGGGCTGCCAGGATGCGTGCGTCTTTGGTGCTGATTAACTCCACACCGTTGCTTTGCGCATTACCGACAAATACACCCGACACGATTGCGGCAACGTTCGTGGTGGAGCCAAGCGCGTTGCCCACGGTAAAATTGGTCGCCAGCATCGCGACAATTCCCGAACCGTTGAGCGGCAATTTGCTCTGCCCGTCCGGTCCCAGGCCCACCAGCGCGCAATTCACAATCGAGCTGATGGAACGAAAACTGAAGATGCCTCCGCGACCGGAGCTGGAAATAATTACCGGCGCGTTCGTCGTGCCGATCTGGGTGTCCACATCCGAATCGGTGAACAGCGCGTAGCCCTGGTTGGGCTGGCCGCGTGTCCCCGTGGCGTCCGTGCCGAACATGGTGTTCAGGATCCGCGTGTTTCGGGTGCCCGACAATTCCACCAGATTGCTAAGACTGTTGGCCACCACCACGCGCGGGCCGAACACGTCCTGCACGAGATTCGAGAGCGAACCCGACCCCACAATCAGATTCGTCGTCAGGATGGCGGTGATGCCCGCCCCGAAGTTAGGCAGGGCGTTGCTCCCATTGAGCGCGATGCCCGAAAGGAGATTGGGAATGAGTCCGTTGACGCTTCGATTCGCCAGCAATCCACCGAGAAAACCGCCTCCCATCACCACCGGCGCGTTGCTGTCGCCAATCCGGGTGCCGGTATCGTCGGTCATCGAAATGGCAAAGCCGCCGTTCGACATGGGGGAGATTCCATTTGCCGCCGTGCCGATCAACAAGGCGCGCATCGCCGTATTGAAGGTGCTGTTCAACTCAATCGCATTCGTCGGTGAATTGGCGAGCACCACACGCGGCGTTGACAAGCTGCCCAACAACCCCGACAGCGTGGAGCCGACCGCGCCAATTTGCAAATTGGTGGTGTACTGCGCGCTCAAGAGATGCGTGGTGCCGCCGGCGAGCGCCGAAATGCCGTTGCGGCCTACACCGCCCAGCACGTGGTTCACGGTCGGGTTCAAAGACCGCAGGGAGAAAATCCCGCCGCCACCGCCGGACATGACCACCGGCGCGTTTGTATCGCCGATGGTGGTGTTCTGATCATCCTGCAAGCGCACGTTTACACCCGCGTTGGGAATAGCGGTGTTGCCACTGCGATCGGTGCCAAAATAATTCTCGTTCAGCTTCGTTTGCAGGGAGCGAAAAACTTCAAGGGCGGTCGAGGAGGTCCCCGAAAAGACGTTGAGTTCACCAGCCCCGGTGCCGCCGAGAATCACGTTGGCGCAATCGGAAAGCCGCACTCCGGCTTTTGTGCCACCGAGCGAGGCCGTGCCGGCCGCGTTCAAACCGACATTGCAATTCACCACTTGGTTGTCCGCACCGGTCACATTAGTCAGCAGCATTCCGGTGGCGGAATTGAAAATGGAAAGCGTATTGGTGGCGCCCACCAGCAACTGCACCACATTCTGCGCCAGCAAACCAATCGCGCCATTGGGCCGGTTCACCGAACCGGTCAGGTCGGTGCCAATCAGATTTCCCAGCATCTGAATGTTGGTATTAAGGATCAGGCTCACGCCGTTGGAGGCATTGCCGGAAATGACATTTCGCAGCGCCGAGGTGAGCCCGCCAATTTTAATGAAACCGCCGCCCGTTACCCGCACCCCCTCCGTATTGCCCAGCCCCGCCACCCCGTCGGGATCGGTGCCAATCACATTTCCGCTCAGTTCGTGATCACGGCCGCCGATGATGGCGATGCCCGCGCCCTGGAAACGCGTGATCATCATCCCTTGAATGGCGGAATTGGTCGTCAGCAGCCGCAGGCAATCGCCCACGCCCGCCAGCGCCCCGTCGAGATTGACGATGCCTCCCGGCTGGCTCAAGCCGTCGATTTTCATCGGCGTGGTGATCGCGGGCAAAATCGATCGGACGGTGATCTTGAAGATATTGCCCAGGAATTTTGGACTGTAGGAGGACGGGCTGTTGGTCAGATTGAATTTAATCACATCGAGCCCCGGCCGTTCGAGGGAGTTCGCGTAATTGATGGCCGCCCGCAACGTCACTTGTTGTCCCGGCTTGGCCAGATCCACGTCGAGAATCCCATCATTGGGATCCGCATCCTCCTCATCCCCGTCCACGTTCACCACCAATTCGCCCGCGATCGAACCGGTGACTTCGGCAAGATCGAGCGCGAACAAATCGTTGGTTTTGTCGAGGACGGTCATGAGGGTCGTCCAACGGGAAGCGGGAACGGCGTTCGACAACGAAGTCATGCGCACCGTAAACGTCTCCACCGCGCCGGTCGCCAGCACCGCCGTCGTGTAGGTTCCTCCGCGCAACGCGGTCGAAACCTCATTGGACACGTTCAGAAAATAGGATGCCTGCCACCCGGCATTGGTCGTCTCAACGATTCTCACCGCGTAAGCGCGATTCGTCGTGGAATCGTTTTGCACGCGCAGGTTGAATTTGATTTCCGAACCGGCGGTCGTTTCCACTTTCCGCTTCTGCGGCGGGGCGGCCCGGTCGAGATAGAGGTCATTGCCTTTGTACAGGGCGTCGGGTTCATCGGCCAGTTTGACGAGCAAATCCGCCGCATCCGCCACGAGCACGGGATCGCTCGTTATCTTGAGCGACGTGATACGCCCATTCACCGCGTTGGAACCACGCACCTGCCCCGTAAACGCGATCAGTCCCGCGTTCGTCGCCTTGAACGTATAGGTGAACACCAGGTTCGAAAACGCCGGCAGCGTTTGCACCGTGTGGGGAATGGGGTTGGTGCCGACAATTTCCGCACCGCCGACGCCGTCAATCCGGGGAGGATCGATCAATGGAAAGGTGTTTTGCAAATCATTGGAGAGGGAACTCGTGCAGGTAAGCCGCACGGTGAATTGCTGGCCGACCCGGACGCGGTTGGTGCTGGCCTCCACGGTTAGCTTCATCAGGGGCGCCATGAAAAACGGGCGCGCCACTCCATCCAAAACCGCGTGGCCGACAATGCGGCCATCATCATTCATGGCCACCGGGTCGAGCCCGATCCAGCCGGACGACGAAAAATCGTAGTTGGTAAAATTGTAAGGCGCGCCGCTGTTCCAAAAGAAAAGATTGGTGCCGACCCAATACAACATGTTGCCGCGTTTGTTCAGCGCAATGACACTCGCCGGGAACGAACTCGTCGTTACGTAGGAAACGCGATTCGACAATCCGGCGAACGGGAACGGCGAATATAGAAATAGCGGCGTGTTGTTGCTGCCCACCCCGGCAATCTGCCCCAGCCCATTGATCTTCCTTGGAAAGAAATTCGTCGAGGTGCCGGCAAAGGCCGCAAAATCGCGAAACGCCCCATGGTCCCAGATCGCCCCGCGCAGAGTGCCATTGAGTGTGTACTGACCAATCAACTGGTCCAATGCATTCGCGCCGACGACATTGGCCGGCAAATCACCCCCCAGCAGATTATAAGTGCCGCCACTGGCAGACTGGGTGAAAGCCTGGCTTCTGGGCGAACATTGGACAACGTTGCTCGTGCGCGTGCAAACAATCAGGGAGCCCGCGATGAGCCCGTTGTCGTTGATGACATTGGCATTGATGTTCTCCACATACACGTCGCCGCTGTTCGTCGCATAATGGCCGCGCAGTAATTCCCGCAGCGATCCGGCTTCCCACAACATCATGCGGCCCGCATCCACATCCGGATCGCCGTTGGAATAATGGGCCAGCACCTGCCCGGAGTCGTTGATATCGATGAACGCCAGAGTCTCGCCGTCATTGAAATTGGTGTTCGCCGGAGGCGCATAATAGGAAGTCCCCGCTGGCAGGCCGTAATTGGCCACCGGCAGATAAATCCACCCCCCGGAAAAATACGAACTGCCGTTTGAATAATAAATCCCCACCGCCTCGCCTTTGTTATTCACGGCGCTGACATACATCTCCACCGTCGGAGACCCCATGCTCCGGATGTAATAGGACTGGCTAAATAGGCGCGGGCTGGCGGAAAGCAAAACCGCCGCAATCAAAAACAGGCTGCGAAACATCGGCAAAATCATGTCGGGACAAGTCACACCATTTTAGCAGATATCGAACAATTCGCAACGCCGGCGCATGAGAACAATGGTTTCCATCCAAAAGCCCGTTCGGGCCAGGCCGTCAATAGCCGCCGCTACGGGTTGAATTGTCAAACAGGCCGGCCTGGCTCGGAGAGAGGACCAGCCAGCCATTGATTGCCCTGGGAATTTATAGATTGCTCCAGCGTGACGACAAATTCCAGTGCCATTGTCCCCGCGCCTGCCAACATACCAAACAATTGGTTAGGCACTTGGCCGGTCTTTGAAAAAAGGCAGCTTTTTATCCGAACTTCTCTGCCCAGCATGTTGATAAGTGCGATAGAAACTGTAGTGCCCAAAATGTTCGAGCGCACCCGCTACTTTGGCGCCGTTTAGCTGCTTCTTGCAGCTTCCAGGCACGTGCGGCCACAGCCGGCCAAAATTAGGCGGCGGAGATATCTTGAGGGCCGCTCGCCAAACACCCAAGCCGTACCAGGTTGTCTCCGCAGTGCTGCCCCAGGAAACCACCGTTCACTATTTTAATATCGTCGACGACCAAAATCTCGTCGTCAGCAGTGAGCACGAGGAAATCCCGCCGAACAATTCGGATGCAAACGGCAGCAAATAGCCGTCAGGTTATTACAGAGGGCAATTCGGTGATAGCCAGAAGGCGCAGTGTTCGCGCTGATGGCTGGCGCCACCATTCTCGTATCTCGTGCCCGAGACAAAAAGTCCAGCCCGCCAGACGGCAATCAGCCCGCAAAATCGGATCGCACCACAGTGTTATGAATCGACGGACTTTCGTTACGGTGTTCATGACGATCTGGCTTTGCTCAGGCCGTACGCTGCCGCCGACTGAAAATCATATATACCGTGTATTTCGGCTTCTTTCATCCCACCCAGCTCATTTGTCGGCAGTTTCCACTTCCAAACGGCCAAGCCAATAACATGCAAGAGGCGCTGGAATCTTTACCACACGCGTGTCAGCGGCTGCCCTTACAAGCGGCATCACGCTGAAGTCATTCATTTCCTTCGTGATGACGTAGCCACGAGTGACTTTGCGTTCGGCACAAAACTGCGCCAGCCCCTTCAGATCCCCAGCACCGGTCGCTTGCGAGCGGTATTTCACTTCAAATGGCACCAAGCGTCCTTCGACGGATGCAATAATATCCACCTCCTGGTCTTTACGACCCCTCCAGTAGGAGAAGCCGATGCTCTGACGGTAGTAGCGCGTAAACACATGGTTGAAGAAGGCGGTTTCCACGGCGACGCCCAGTGCAGCAGCGTCTTCCAGCAGGGATTTGCCTTTGAGCATCACGCTTGGAGCTATCGCGGCGTCGGCAAGATAAATCTTATAACGAGCACGTAGAACCTCCTTTCCATAGCCAAATGGCGGAAGCCGGTGGATAAGGTGGGTGGATTCCAGCAACGCAATGAAATTATTGGCCGTGGGCTTTTTTACCTCCAGCGATTTGCACAATTCTGGTATGTCCAGCAACCCCCCGTCATGCATGCAAAGGTAAAGGAAGGTTTGTTCCAGTTCCAGAACGCGTCGCACACCGAAGAGCGCAGTCATATCGCGCTTTAAGACCTTGTCCACGATATCCTCACGCAGGAGCCTTTGAGCTTGCGGTATGCTGGCCATCAGGGCGCTCTGCGGAAATCCACCACGCAGAAGGTACTCGTGGAAGTGGCCCACCAACGGACGTGAGTCAGCAGCGACCGACACGAACCGCCGAACCGGCCAGTCGAATAGTTGGGCAAGAGACACCAGCGACGGCAGGTCAGGAACAGGAACTTGCTTGATCTGAAGGTATTCGTAAAAGGAAAGCGTTGCCAAACGAACCGTGTGCCACCGGCCGACGCCGGATTCCTGGCCCTCTACAACCAAAGGAGTGGCTGATCCGGTCACTGCGATTCGGCGGTTTTTGTGAAAATCCACCTGGAGCTTGAGCCAGGTTTGCCAGTCTTTGGTGTATTGAATTTCGTCGAGAAAAAGGTATTCCACACCTTCCTGCTCCGGTTCTAACTCGCGCCAAAGATTCAGAAGGCCATCCAATCCGATTAGCTTTAGTAAAGGATGGTCAAACGTAGCGTAAAGTATTTTTGCGGGAGGAACACCCTTTGCCAAAAGGGCTTGGATCGTTTGGAGCAGCAACGTGGTTTTTCCAACCTGCCGGGGGCCAGTTATTTCAGCGAACGGATTCAGTTCAATTAGAATGTCGGTAAAGGCTTTGTGCTCCCCCGCAAGGATGCGCTGCGCAAGAAGCCGGAGCTTTTCCCATTCAGCGATCTCCTCCGCGTGGCTTTCCGATGCGCTCCTGAAAATATCGTCGTCCTGCAATCGCCCCCGTGTAATCGAATCCTGCGCCCCCTGCTTTTGTTCCGCCGGCAGCACGGCCACGAGTTGTCTCGCCCTCAATTCATTGAACCGGCTTCTTTGGGGCGCAGGCGGAGGAAGCGACGCCGCAATAGAGAGCCAGTCCCACGTCTCGCCTTGCTCCTTGTGGACGGACAACAGAACCTCTAACTGGTTCTCGAACGTCGAAACTTCCAGTCGAGCCCGCTCGATCGTGGAAAGCTTCTCCTGCTCTTTCGCCTGTCGCTCCAAATCACGAAGCCGCTTTTGCGCATCGCGCTGCTGCCTACGTTTGGCGGCCTCCATGGCCCTTATGTCTGCCTTGTATCCCATTTGAAACCCAGGCAGATGTTATGAGAAGGATTGTTCGCGAACAAGCGTTACTTAGCCAGATACTTGCAAGGTTTCCTTGCTTTATCCGTTGCAGGAGGCGCGTGAGAATGGCCGTGCGATTACCTGAGGTTGTGCGCTTTCGTTAACGGTCGTACCCGCTTCGGATCTGTCAACTCGGCCCGAAGCGCAATAATCCAGGATTGAACAGCGTTTCCCAAGCAATGTCGTTAATAGACATTTTGGACAGAAAAGAAGCGAAGGCCTTTAAAGTGAAAAAGTGAATGTGAGACATCATAAATCCATCGCCACCTTGGATCTCCCGACCGACGTAAAACTCACATTGGTCCACCCGCTCCGGTTTTGATGCCTCACCGTCATCGCCATAAGCAACCCTCCATAGCGATCCATCCGAAACAACGACCACCGGCAAAATGGCCGTAACGACCCGATGGTTAGGCCTTGCTTCTTCGAAGGAATGCACGACTAAGTCAACCGATGAAGAAATGGACTGAGCCCATTTTTCATAAATGTCCGAATCAGAGCCCGCTACTGGCACGCTTGACTTGCTATTCTCAGGTTTAAGTCGCAAGAGGCTCTTGCCAACGAATTCGCCTTGCCTGTAAAAGCTTTGGATGGATTTTGCTCGGTATATTTGAGAATGCTCTCCGGCGGGAACTTGCATGCTTTGCCTCGTGAAAAAAGTTTTCCCAGTGCAAACAATCAAGTCTTGAAAGGCCTCTTCCTCTCGCCGATTTGTTCCACAGACGACGAGAGGAAAATCCGGATTTAAATTCTTACATTCAACAGCC
The DNA here is from genome assembly GCA_044223735.1 of Limisphaerales bacterium. GTDB lineage: Bacteria > Verrucomicrobiota > Verrucomicrobiia > Limisphaerales > UBA8199 > JBGALR01. The sequence goes on from JBGALR010000034.1 coordinate 32,704, forward strand.
ATTACCAACTGAATGGTTTGATGAATTGGAGACATTGGCTCCCATCCGGTTTCTCCTCTCAGCCCGACTGTAAACATCACCCCGTTTGTTACCTTCGTAAGTGAGCATCTAAAATCAAATTGCCTCGGTTTTCCAGTAACGGAATCGGTATACGTTCCGCCATGCTGAGACTTGATATTGGGAATTGCCTTTATAGCGGCACCGACCCGAGTCTCGTGCCCAAAATCGTCTTCCGACGCGACTATTCTTTCAATGTCGGAGATAGAAATTGGCATATTTTACTGGTGGCTATTTCCCTGCACGGGCAACATCACCTTGGGGCTTCATTAAACGCGGACAGACCAATTGTTGGAACCATTTCCGAATTCGTATGATTCATTTGTTTCCCCCGGGGAGATTTATACTAAATCCTTTAATTTCAAAATTGGTAGCGCGTACGGGAATCGAACCCGTCTTTCAGCCTTGAGAGGGCCGTGTCCTAACCGATAGACGAACACGCCATTTTTAACCGGGGATAGCATATCGATTTTCGGGGCCAATGTCAACGGGATCGGACGGAAGGGAACGAGGGATTCACCGCGGCGAAGCGGAGGCGCGGAGAGGGGGAATTTCGAATGACGATTTTCGAATGGCGGATTGGGGCTGAATTTTGTTCGCGGGTTGGGCTTGATTCGCCGACGAGGGAGATCCGGTGCTCCTGGGGGCGAAGGATGTCTGGGCCGAGCGGCAACTCGGGCCTACCATTTTTTAGAATTTTGGCGATAAGGTTTGCTGAAAAATCCAGGAAGTGAGGGAATGAATTGGTGGCGGTTTTTCGGGCTTTGGGTTCGGACAGTATTTGTCCCACCCCCGGTGCTACGATTCGGGCGTCGGTATGATTGCTCTTTGAAAATATCGGTTGGCGGGGTTCGGGGAACGGGATGGGGGATTTTAACAGGAGGGCGCAGAGATCACAGAGGGTTGTGACGCGCGAAATTGGGCGGGGGTTAAATCGTGGAAATTGAAATTCCTGGTTCTCCGGCGGCGATGCCTCGTTCTCCGCGATCTCTGTGTGCTCCTGTGAACGTGACCATTGGACAGTATTTGTCCCACCCCCGGTGCTACTATTCGAGCGTCGGTATGATTGCTCTTTGAAAATATCGGTTGGCGGGGTTCGGGGTGTGGCCGGGGAAATCAAGGCTCAAGGCTTATCAAGCTTTGGTGGAGGGCCTAAAAATCAGGGCCAAAGTGGGGCGAGGGACGGCAACGGGTTTAGCGGCATTTCTCCCGCTTCAATCCTCTTCGAACCCCTTCGCCCCGCTTCGCGACGGAAGGCGAAACGTCACGGGGTCGTTGGTGAAGGTCGAATAGGTCTTGGAAGCGGGCGTTTTCGGGTTGTTCACGGAGTCGTACGGCATGGCGAGGATTGGAGTATCCGGAGGGAAAAGGCGGCAATTCCCCATTGACCGCGAATTTGTTTTGCCTACCTTTCGTCTGACGTAAAGTGATAGCGTAATTGTAATCTAAATCTTCTATGGAAAATAAAGCAAACCCCGCGTCTTCCGGCATCCCGCGCCGGGATTTCATCAAAAAAACCGCCACGGTGGCGGCGGCCGCATCAATCGCGGCGCCCCTGCTCCGCACGCCTGTTTACGGGCAAAATCAGGCGCCTTCCACCGGCCGCGTGATTGGTGCGAATGACCGGATTCAGGTGGCCGTGGTCGGGGTTGGCTTCGGCATCGGCCAGAATCATCTGGTGGGCATTTACGAGAAGGGCACCGAAAATAATACGGTGATCACGGCGGCCTCGGATGTGTACAGCAAGCGCCGGGATTTCGCGAAGGAAAAGGCGAAGCTCAAGGATTCGGACGTATACGATGATTATCGCAAAATGCTGGAGCGAAAGGATATCGACGCCGTTCTGATCGCGACGCAGGATCCGTGGCACGCGAAGATCGCGATCGATTCGATGGAGTCGGGCCGCGATGTGTATTCGGAGAAGCCGCTGTCGCGTTACCTGGGCGAGGGGTTCCAGATGTATGACACGGTGAAGAAGACGAACCGGATTTTCCAGATCGGCTCGCAGGGTTGTTCCGCCGGTGGTTACGCCAAGTGCGCAGAGATCATCAAGGCCGGCAAGATCGGCCCGCTCGTGTGGGCGCAGGCGTGGTACTCGCGCAATAGCGTCGGCGGCGAATGGAATTATCAGATCGAAAAGGAAACCACGGCGGAAAACGTCGATTGGAATCAATGGCTCGGGCCGGTGCATAATCGTCCGCCGTTTAGCGCCGAACAGTTCCATCGCTGGCGCAAGTATTATCCTTACTGCGCGGGTCCGCTGGGCGATCTGGCGCCGCACAAGCTGCATCCGTTGATGCTGGCGACGGGTGTGCTGGAATACCCAAAGCGCGTGGTGTCCATCGGCACGCGGGTGGTGCATCCAGACCTTCCCAACTCGCCGGAACGCGAGACGCCGGAGCACGCGCAATTGATCGCGGAGTTCCCGAGCGGCTTCACCATCATGGTGACCTGCTGCACGACGAACGCGACGACGCCAGGCACGAGTCTTTACGGTCACAAGGCCACGCTGGAAATCGCCGCGTCCGGCGAGCGTGTGGAACTGAAACCGCAGCGTGAGTTCGGCGATGAAATCGATCCCGAGACGCATGCGAACCTGCAACCCGAGGATATCCGTGTGCACGAGAAGAACTGGTTCGATTGCATTCGCACGCGCAAGCAGCCGAATGCGAACATGGAAATCGCCATTCGCGTGCAGACGATCATCTCGCTGGCGGAAATGTCGGACCGCCTGAAGATCGCGTGTGTCTTTGACGAAAAGACCCGCGCCATCTCGACCGACGGCGGCACACCCGTGGCCGCGATCACCTACGGCACGCTGCCGAGTTCGTAGTCGAAGTTTTTCCGCAACGGGTTTCGCGGGTGAACCTCGCGAAACCCGTTTTTGTTTTATGGAGTCGGTCACGCTTGCCCGTAACGCCATGGCCACGCGATTCGAAATCGTGTTGCACGGCGGCAATGCGGCATCGCTCCGCGCGGCGGGCGAGGAGGCGCTGGATGAAATTGACCGGCTCGAAAATCGGCTGAGCCTGTATCGTCCCGGCAGCGAAATCGCCCGCGTGAACGCCGCCGCCGCGCGGGAGCCGGTGCGTGTTTCGCCGCCGGTGTTCAGCCTGTTGCAACACGCGCAAAAGTTGCACGAGGAGAGTGAAGAGGCCTTTGACATTACCATTGCGCCGCTGGTGCGCTGCTGGGGTTTCATGGGCGGCACGGGACAAATGCCGTCAGCGAAAGCGATCGAAAAGGCACGCGATCTGGTCGGAATGGAGTTGGTGGAATTAGATGCGGCCGATTACACGGTTCGCTTCGCGCGCGAAGGTGTGATGATCGACCTCGGCGCCATCGGCAAAGGCTATGCTGTGGAACAGGCGGCGGAGATTTTGAAGGAGGCAGGAGTGGCAAGCGCCTTGTTGCACGGCGGCACGAGCACGGTGCAGGCGATTGGCCAGCCGCCCGACGGCGAGGCGTGGCAGGTCGCCCTGCCCAACCGCTTTGCCAAGCCCGGAGAGCCGGAAGTGCTGACGACAGTGCCGCTGAAAGATGAAGCGATGTCGGTATCGGCGGTCTGGGGCCGGTCGTTCGAAGCGGCGGGAAAGACCTTTGGTCACGTGATCGATCCGCGAAGCGGGCAGCCAGCCTGCGGCGCGGTGATGTCGGTGGTGGTGCTGCCGTCCGCGACGGAGACCGATGCGCTTTCGACCGCGCTGCTGACGCTGGGCTCGGCAGGTCACGACCACATCAGAAATCTCCGGCCGGGCATGAAGACGCTATTGATGACGCAAGCCAACGGTTGTTGCCAAGTAGAGGCGCGAGGAATCGTGGTGGCGTAGTTAACTTAAGCGAGGATTTTGACCGCATGGAATCCCATTTGATTAACCATATTCATGCAGTTAGGTTCATTCTGACAGGATAGCGATATGCTGGCTGATCGATATTACATGCGGCGACCTGCTTACGGATCATTTTGGTCCGTGACGAACACCTTGCTGGCGGCCAACGTCGCCATCTTCATCATTCAATTGATGTTTTCGCAGGTGGCGGGTTCTCCGCTCAACCGCTATTTCGCGTTGAGCGTGGATGGAATGCGGCATGGTTACATCTGGCAACTGCTGACATTCCAATTCTTGCACGCGGGCTGGCTGCACTTGATTTTAAACTGCCTGGGACTTTTCATTTTCGGGCGGGAACTGGAGGACACCCTGGGCCGGAAAAGTTTTCTAACGCTCTATCTGTCGAGCGGAGTCTTCGGCGGCTTGCTACAGGTCGGAGCTGGTGCGATAGCGCGGCATTTTCCGGATGTCATATGGGCGCATCAATTTGCCGGCGCCACGGTCGGCGCGTCGGCCGGCGTGTATGGCCTCGTGGCGGCATTTTCAATGATGGCACCGTATCGGGAGATCACCGTCCTGGCGTTTTACGTGCTGCCGATCAACATTCGCATGTGGTACATTCTCGCGTTCAGCGCCGCGAGCGCGTTGCTCGGGTTGATCTTCCCGAAGGAGAGCATGGCCAACGCCGCGCATCTCGGCGGCATGATGATGGGTGTTTTCTTCATCCGATACGCCATTTACTGGCAATGGCCCGAGCGTCGGGAGGCTCCGGCGTTGATGCCACGCAAAAGGGTGAAGGTGCATCCTGGCAGTTCCGCGCTATGGGGCCCGGACGAAACAATGCCGCGCGAAGAGGAAATGCCCCCCGCCGAATTTTTCAGTCGCGAAGTCGATCCCATCCTCGACAAGATTTCCGCCCACGGCATCCACAGCCTTACGGAGCACGAAAGAAAAGTGCTCGAAAGCGCCCGCCAGAAAATGGGCAAGCGATAGTCCGCGCCCACTCGGTCTTGTTCCCCCGCCGCGGCTTGTTTACAGTCCCGGCATGATTCAACGTTACTCACGCGCCGCCATGCGGGAAATCTGGAGCGAACAGCGCAAGCTGGAAATCTGGCTGCAGATCGAACTCCTCGCCAGCGAAGCGCTCGTCGCACAAGGCCTGGTGCCGCGCAAGGATTTCGACCGGATGAAAAGCAAGGCGGCGTTCAACCTTGAACGTTGCAAGGAACTCGAACGCACGTTGAACCATGACGTCATCGCCTTCACCACCAACGTCGCCGAAAACATCAACGGTCCTGCGAGCCGCTGGCTGCATTTCGGCCTCACCAGCAGCGACATTGGCGATACCGCGTTTGCGGTGCAGATGACGCAATCCGCGGATATTTTATTGGAAGACCTCGCCACTCTGCGCAAGACCATCGCGAAACGCGCGAAGCAGCACAAGTTCACGCCGATGATTGGGCGCAGCCATGGCATTCACGCGGAACCCACAACGTTTGGGTTGAAACTCGCGTTGATGTATGACGAGTTTGGCCGCGGAGTGCAGCGCCTCAAAGCGGCCCGGGCGGCGGTGGCCGTGGGAAAACTTTCCGGCGCCGTCGGCACGAGCGCGCATCTATCACCCTCTGTGGAGGCGTTCGTCTGTCGCAAACTTGGTCTGCGCCCGTCGCCGATTGCCACGCAGGTGATTCAACGCGATTTGCACGCAGAGTTCATGGGCACACTGGCGTTGATCGGCGCGAGCATCGAACGCTGGGCCACGGAATTCCGCCATCTGCAACGCACCGAGGTCCTGGAGGCGGAGGAGTTTTTCGCGAAGGGACAGAAAGGTTCGAGCGCGATGCCGCACAAGCGCAACCCCATCACCGGCGAACGTCTCACCGGCCTTGCGCGCGTGCTGCGAGGAAACGCCATCGCCGCGCTGGAAAATGTCGCCCTCTGGCACGAGCGCGATATCAGTCACAGCTCGGTCGAGCGCGTGATTTTTCCAGATTCCTGCACGCTGCTCGATTACATGCTGGTCACGCTCACCAAGCTTGTGGATGGCTTGATTGTCTATCCGGAAAACATGAAGCGAAACCTGGGCCTGTCGCTCGGCATGTGGAACTCGCAGACCGTCCTTCTCGCGCTCATTCGCAAAGGCCTGACGCGCGAAGAGTCCTACGAACTGGTCCAGCGAAACGCGATGGCGACCTGGGCCGTCAAACACGCGGGGCGCGACGACGCCGATTTTCTCGAGCAACTTAAGCGTGATCCCGCCGTGGCGAAGCATTTCAAGAAAGGCGAATTGGAAAAACTCTGCTCGCTGGATTTCCATTTCAAGGAAGTCCGCAATCGCTTCCGCAAAGTTGGCCTGGCCTGAACCGCATCATCGTCATGAAGAAACTCGTTTGCGCGCTGTGTCTGCTCATGTGGTTGTCGCCGTATGGCGCGCACGCCGACGATTCGAACGCCTGGCAGGCGGTGGTCGGCAGGATGCCGCTAAACAAGCGCGTCAGCGAGTTGAACCGCAGCAACATTCTGGACGTATTGCTCAATTCCTTCGGCTCGAACAATGTGGTTAAGGCGCTGATTTTCATGCCGGGAGCGACCGACGGATGGTTCTTTCCCAAGGACTCGCGGGTGGCGTTGACGAATGGCAATTCCACCCTGCTGGATGCGATCAATGCCCTCACCAACCAGAGCCCACTACGCGTGACGTTCCGGCCGCCCTTTCTACTGGTACACACAGGACTGGATCAATTGGAACCGGTGATCATCGTCGCGGATCCGGCCACGGCCGAAAAAATCAAAAAGGCGCGCTATGTGCCGCACGCGATTTTTTTTGACCGCGACTGGGATTATATCGTGCCGAGCCTGCGGAAATCGCTAAAGACCACCATGCGGCCCTCGCGCTACACGAAAGACTCGTGGCATTTCTATCGCCACAGCTTGTCGGCTTGGAATCTGACCGGCTGGGAGGCGCTGGAAGCCGCCACGCTGGCCGGACGCACCTACTGCACGGTCGAACAAAAAAAAGCGGTCTTTCACGTGGATCATCGCCTCCCCGCGCGAACGAAAACGGATTAAACAGAAACCGTTGCCGTATTTTTAGACGAGCCGTCCTTAAAGTGGGCAAAATTTTCACTGCCAATGGATCAGTTGGCACGCCTGGCATTAAGCCTGATGGATTCCGCACCTTCTGGTATAGCGCCTGCTTAGAAGCTCCCGTGCAAACAACACGGAATCTAGCAACACAGGGTTCCGTACTGTCCCACCGCCTTCGCTATCACGGCGGAGGCGAAGGTCCTACCTTAAGTCTGCTGGAATGCGTTGCGCCAAAAGCGTGGCGCGCTTCTAATCCTTGGGTTTGGTTTCTGGCGGCCTGCGCAAGCAGGCCGCCAGTTTGTTTGCCGTTTAGAAATCGTGATTGAGGATGGACTCGAGCCGGCGACATATCTCCCGGCCGTAGTCCACCCACATCCCCTGCCCCCAATATCGATAGCAACTGGTTTGCGTGCACAGCAGGTGAAACAGCGCGTTGCGATATCGCGGGTCGCTCGACGGCACCTTCGGTTTCAACACCTTTTCATGAAAGAGCGAACTGCAACGTTCCATTGGGCCGAGCAGTGATTCGTAGCCCTGCACCCACGAGATGTTGTTGGTCCAACTGCCTCCTTCCATGTGAAAGCGGTTATCTTCTTTCTTCAATTGCTCGATTAACTGTGCCATGCGTTCCGGGCCTTCGCCGACTTTGAAGCGTTCCCAAATTTTCTTTTGCCCCACCGGTTGCAAAGCCGGCAGATCTTTTTCCTGAACGCCGGACGCGAAGAGAAACTCCAGGTATTCCGTGGCATTCATCGCCGGATAGTTGGAGCCGGAACATTCCCGCATGGCGTCCATATACTTGGGCGGAAATTCGTTCATCATCACGCCGCCATTTTCGCCGTCAGCAATCTGGCTCACGAGAGGTGGAACCGATTTTCCTGCCAATTCCCAGCGTGATAAACTTTTCGCCTCATAATACGGCTGCATCTGCGCCACGAGCTTGGTGTCGCTACCTTGGGTTTTGATGATCGCAATGATGGATGCTTCCTCGCCACGAGAGTTGCGACAGACCAGGCGATGCGGCACATGCTTGCGCTCCGGGCCCTGGCCATTCTCGGGCTGTTCCACCGTGTGTTCCTGGACGAGCACCCAAAGATAGCCGCAATCTTTCAGGGTTTTTACAAATTCGTAAGCGATGTCCGGTTGATTGGGCAACGCCATTTCCGCCGGGGAAAAACCGCGCACACGACCCAGTGCCTCCAGTCCGAAGATGGCTGCGAAGTGATGTTGCCACGCCAGTACGTGTAATCGATAGTCCTGCACCGGCGTGGAGGGCGCAACAGCGTGGCCCCATGTATTGCCCAGCCATTCGACCGCCGACCGAAAACGCGGCTCACAGGTGATGCGCTTGAGGTTGTCAAACACATCGTTCAATCCCATCTGCCGCATGCCGTGAAGCAACGTCCCGGAATAATCCAGCATGATGCGAGGCTGTTTGCCTTCATCCATCAATTGCGGAATGAACTCGCCCATCCGCTTGTAGCACCAGTGGAAAACCGAGGCGTTGTGATTATCCCCGATCCCGGGGTTGTCCATCATGTATTTCAGGTTGCTGATGATCTCCGCGGTGCCAAGGTTGGAACCGCCTGCGGGAATCAGCGGCTGATGCATGTGCAGGGCGCAGGCGAAGGCGCTGTTGATGCCGTTAAAATTGACCCGGCTGTCCGGCTGAAAAATGGGACGCCCGGCCGCCGCGCGGCGCGACGATTCAATTTGCGGCTCGGCGCCACTGATGTTGGGCAGGTTTCCGATGTATTCGGGCAGTTCACTCATAAAGTTGTCAACGGGTTTGGCGATACCCTCTTTTAAAAATCTCCCGGAGTCAACCGACTCTGTGGCTTGAGCGTTGCAGAGGTTCCTGCTAATTTGGTGCGCGAGCCCGGCACCGTCGTCCTCGCGGCGGAACCGGGCATGATTTTAGCATGAACTTGTACAATCTCTTTCCGTTGCTCGCCGGCCCCATGTCCGGTTGGAAGAGCCATTTTTCCCGCGCCGCCGCCATGGGTTTTGACTGGGTGTTCGTCAACCCCATCCAGCATCCCGGCGCTTCGCGCAGCCTTTACTCCATAGCGGACTACTTTCGCATCAACCCCGTCCTGCTTGATCCGCGCACGCCGGCGTCGCCGGAGGAACAGGTGAAACAAATGATCGCCGACGCGCGCGCCGCCGGCTTGAAGGTCATGATCGATCTCGTCGTCAATCATTGCGCGATCGACGCGCCGCTTACGAGGGAACATCCCGAGTGGTTCGTGCGTGAAGCCGACGGCCGCATCGCCAACGCCTGTTGCCAGCACAACGGCGACAAGGTGGTATGGTCCGACCTCGCGCAGTTCGATCACCTGCACACCAGGGATCCGGAGGGACTTTATCGCTACGCACTGAGCGTCATGGAACATCTGATTGCCCTGGGCTTCGACGGGTTCCGTTGCGACGCCGCCTACCAGGTGCCGCGCTCCTTCTGGCAGCGTTTGATTGGTGATGTGAAAAAGCGTCATCCCAACGTGTGCTTTGCCGCCGAAACGCTGGGTTGCTCCGCCGATCAGACGCTGGAAACGGCACGCGCAGGTTTTGATTACGTCTTCAACAGTTCCAAATGGTGGAACCTGCAGGATTGGTGGCTCATCGAGCAATACAGCCTTTTGCGGGAAACGACGCGCTCCATCAGCTTCGCGGAAAGCCACGACACGCCGCGACTATTCACAGAATTATCCGGCAATACGGCGGGAATGAAGCAACGTTATCTCGTGTCCGCCCTGTTCTCGGCCGGGGTCATGATGCCGATTGGTTTTGAGTACGGATTTCGAAAGCAATTGCATGTCGTGGATACCACGCCGAATGATTGGGAACAAACGAGCGTGGATCTTTCGCCGTACATCACGCGGGTGAACGGGATTCGAAAAGACCACGCAGTTTTTCAGGACGAAAGCCCCACCACTCTCCTGCCCTGTGACAATCCGAACATTCTGCTGATGTGGAAGGCGTCCGCGCAGCACAAGAACGAAGCGTTGCTGATCCTCAATCGCGACCTCAACCAGCACCAGGAATTTCAAACGGATCACTTCCGCCGTTTTGTGCAATCGCATGCGCCGCTGCGGGACGTCTCGCCGGAGCATCCGATGGATTACATCCACGAGCCATTTCACTACGCGCTCAGGCCCGGCCAGGGAATCGTGCTGGTGACGGAACGGGAATAAATTGCGGCTCTGAAACCCGCTCGTGATCGGCACTAGGTCGCCAGCTTGAGGTGGGAGATGCGGAAGATGGCTCCGTGCGGTTCGTTGGGCAGGCATTCGATCTCCCAGCCGTGCGCGAGAACGATTTGTTGCACCACCGCAAGGCCAAGGCCCGTTCCGGTTTTTTGCGTGGTGAAGTAGGGCTTGAAAATTTCCTCGCGATTGTCCGGGGAGACGCCCGGTCCATTGTCGCGCACCTCGAGTGCAGCCTCCCCCGCAGTTTGCCGTGAGGCCACTATTTGAATCTCCCCCTGCCCATTGGCCGCCTGAATGGCATTTAAGATGAGGTTAAACAGCGCCTGCCGGAGCATTTGTTCGTCGGCCTCGATGCTCAGCGGTTCACCGGTCACTTGCAGCCGGATTTTCTTCTCCTCCAGATCGTAATTCAACGCCCGCCCAACCTCGCTGACAACAGAGTTGAGCGCGAGCACGGATGGCCTTACTTCGCGCGGGCGTGAATAATTGATGAATTCATTCAATTGGGCGGCCACTTTGTCGGCTTCACCCACGATATCACCGGACTTCTTCCGCACCTCGGGAGCGGAAGCCGGATCCTTGGAGATCATCTGGGCCAGCCCGCGAATAATATTCAGCGGATTGCGGGTTTCGTGCGCCAGCCCGGCAGCCGCCAGATTCATTTCCTTGAGATGGGTGTTGAGCTGGCTCGCGCGGACCAGGCGAATTTGCAGGTCGGAGGTTTTGGAAACGTTGCGCCAGGCCAGCGCACCGCCCAACACGGAAATGGTCGCCAGAAAAACAATCATGCTGCGCAGCCAGAAATCACGTGTCGCCGCGCCTTCCAGCGATTCCGTGGACATGCCGAGGACCAGGCCGTGAACGGCGCGCGTTTGTTTCAACACCTCATATTCCGCCTCGTCCATGCCCCGCAGCCAGAAGGGACGCCGCGAACGGGGGCTGCGGCCGAACACGTTCGTGCCCGCGGAGCCTGATCGCATCGCGTTACTCTCCGGGCCGGCCGCAAAATCCGGCGGAGGCGGAGGTGGATGGCCATCGTCCGGCGGCGGATCGCGGCGCGGAAAAGTCCTGCCGCCGTCGCGGTTCGTATTCGCGGGATCACGCGGCGGGAGGACGACCGTGGGATTCGTTATACCTTCGGCCGCCAGCGTGGAACCGAGGTCAACGGGATTTACAAATACGACCGTATGCTGACCCCAGTGTTCGCCATCGCGCAACAAGTCCTCGCGCTGCAAATCGATCGGCCGGCCGGCGTTAACGAGCGTATTGGTCGAGCTCAGCAGAACGATCGACAGCAACTCGCTCGATTTCACGAGTTCGTTGGTGCGCCCCTCAACCAACTCACTAAAGACGGTTTCCAGGCGGTCCTGCGGAATCGTGCCGCGGAACCGCATGCCGCGGATGATCGCGCTGACAGTGTTGGCAATGTCCTTCGAACGGTTGCGCAGGTCGGTCTTCGCCACATTCCGCACCCGGAGGTGTTCCTCCACCTGCCAGCCCATCACCAGCAGCCAGACGGCGCCGAGCAGTCCGTAAACCAGCAAGCTGCGACGGCTCAGTTCCATGCGATTATTTGGTCGTGTCCGGCAACAAGGTGGGCGGCTGGGAACTCAGCGGCAACGTTTTCTTGGAGCCGTTCTTCGCGGGTTTCTTGGGTATCGTATCGAGGAACTTGTCCAATTCCTGATCCGTCAAACCTTTCAGCGCATCGGAACGGGCGCGTTCCGTGGCAGTTACGCCGGCATACTGCGAGGGGGCCGCGATGACATGCGGCGTGAGGAAAATCAACAATTCTTTTTTGTCCTCGGTCTTCACTTTGCGTTTAAAGAAATTGCCCAGAATAGGAATGTCGCCGATAAACGGAATCTTGCTCTCCGCCTCCGCTTTTTGATCGTAGATCAAACCGCCGATAATCACGGTTTGCCCGTCCGGCGTCACCACGACGGTATCCGCCGAACGCTCGTCGATGTACGGCGCAACGACTGGATTCAGTCCTCCCGGTCCGCTGGAGATCACCGTGCCGCCTGTGGGCGAGACCGCCGAGGTTTCCGGCGCGAGTATCATCTGCACCAACCCATCTCCCGTGATGTACGGGGTGACCCGTAAAATAATGCCGACGTCCGTGTATTGGATGCCGTTGATGGCATTGCCGAAGGTATCGTAACGCACGCTGGTGATCAACGGCACCTTTTGGCCAACCACGATCTGGGCGGGCTGGTTGTTGCGCGCGATCACCGACGGTCGCGACAGTATCTTGGCCTTGCCGGCGGTCGCAATGGCGTGAAGGGTGACCGTGTAATCCTGCCCCATGATTTGATACAAGCCACCTGTGCCCGCCCCCGCCAGACCCGCCAAACCGGACACACTGGAGCCGGAAACGGAGGACGGCGTGAACACCGGACTGATGGCGGAGGGAACAATGGAAGACCCGGTCTGTACCACGTTACTCCCCACCGTGCCGAAAATGGGGAGCACAGAGTAGTTCGTCTGGAGCCCGCTGTTCCAGGAATTGCCGTAAGGTTTGTTGAAGGTTCCTTCGACACCGAAATCCAGGCCGGCATCGCGCGAAACCTCGACGAAGACCACCTTGATCAGCACCTGCGGTTGCGGACGGTCCAGGTTGGAAACTACCTGAGAGAGATAGATCAACGTTTCGTCATCCGCGACAACGATCAAGTTGCGGGTTTCCGGATCGATGGAGATAACGGCGTCGCCCACGTCCCCGTTCCGGGGATATTGCGCAGAACTTGAAGTACTGCCACTGCCGCTGCGGGAGCTTCGAGAGCCGCCGGTGTTGCCCGTGCCGCCGAAGCCGGGAAACTGAGCCTGGACCGAGATAGTGGCGAAGAGCGCGACGAAAAGCGCGGCGCAGAGCATTTTTCTCCAGTTGGAGTTTGGTTTCATCATGTTGGTTGCCCTTGAGTATTCAAATTATTGTCCGAAGGAAGTTGAGCCGCTGTTGCTCCGTCGCGTGCTGCTGCCCGATCCAGTGCCGGTCTGGGAACTCTGCTGCAGGCTGCGTTGCGTTAACACGCTGTTTTGATTCATGGAATTGCGGCCGTTCGCGCTGCCGTTTTTCTGGAAAATATCCTGCAAGACCTGCATGGCCTGTTGCGGGTCGGCATTGTCGATTTTGAAAACCTTCACCGTTTTCTTCTGGGCGGGGTTGGAGTCCAGCTCCGACACGACGGATTCGATCTGGTCCATCAAATCCCTCGCGGAACTCACCACGAGCGACGAAGTGCGCGGGTCCGCCACCGCGACGACGCGGGCACGTTTCTTGATACGCTGATTTTGATTGTTCGATCCGCCGCTGGAACCGCCGCTGGAACTCCCCGGCGGTCCGCCGCCACCGCGGAAAAAGCTGCGGAACCCGCCAAAGCCGCCGAATTGCACCGGTGACGAACTGCCGCCGGAACGGCTGTCATCAGGGAAAAGGTTGACCAGCAAATCCGACATCTCGGACGGGTCCGCGTAGTTGAGGCGGAAGACACGCACGACGGTGATGTCCTCGGCGCCGGCGTCGATGGCTTTGATGATCTCAGCCACCTTATGGATGTTGGCCTGCGTGTCGGTGATAATGATTTCGTTGCCCGATTCATTCGCGGTCATCGTGGTCTGAGTGGAAATGAGCGGCTGAATATCTTTCACCAGTTGGGCAACTTCCACGAAGCGCACCGGAATGATCTGAGTGACGATGTCATCGGTCTTGGGGATCGTGTCGGGATCGCCGCCGACAAACACCGGGATGTCGTGAATCTTCGCCTCGTCACGCGGAACAATGGTGAGCGTGCGGCCGTTGCGGATGGCGGCGTAACCGTTTTTCTTAAGCGCCTGATTCAACAGATTGACCGCCTCCTCCTTGGTAACCGGGGTGTTGCTAAAAACATCCACGCGTCCACGCGGTTGCGCATCGAGCACGATGATGAAACCGGCTGCTTCGCTGAGGTAATTCAACACCTGGTCGAGCGAGGCTCCGCGAAAATTAAGACGCAGCCCGTTGGTTCCGGCAGCAATTCCGGACGTTGGCATCGCGGCGTCCGTGGGATCGCCGGCAGCGACTTGTGGCGAAGAGGCCACGTTGGTGCCCGCCAGCGCCGGGGAGTTGGTGTCCTCCACCGACGATTGCGAAAGCGGCTGGCCCGCGCTGGTGGCCGGCGCGGTCGCGGCCGCCGTCGGTGTGCCGGCCTGAGTCGGCACGGAAGCTGGCGGTGGGACGGTCACGTTGGTGACGACCGAGGTGCCCGCCGGGCCCGGCGCCGAACCGGCCTGGCCGGACGCGGAGATAGCCGCGGAAAATCCAGCGAGCAGGATAAGGGTGGTTATTTTATTCATCGGTTAACTTCCTGGGCACGTTGTTGCATTAATCTTTGGAGGACGGCATCGGCACTGGAGCCACCCGCAGCCGGAGGCGGTTCGGGAGCGGGGGCGGGTTCCCCGTTTTCACCCGCAGGGTCGAGCACCATCGGCGGAGCGTTCGGGTCCACGACAATAATTGGAGACTCACCCTCGCCGGGCGGCGGCGGAAACGTCGAGGACGAGGAGGTGGAGGACGAAGCGGCCGCCGGGCTGTTCCGCGAAAATGACGGCGGACGGGAGTAACGACTGGAATCAGAACGTGATTCCGAACGCGGTTCATAGGACGAGACCACCGGCTCCGCCATATGCCAGGCACCTTCGTCGTCCCGGCGCAATTGCATGCCCACCGGCAGATCGATATGATTGGTGTCGGTCACCAGTTTGACGGACGAAGGCCCCACATTAACCACCGTGTAGCCGGCAATTTTTTGGGACGGCTTCAGCACTTTGCGATATTCGGAACTGGAGCCCTCGAAGAAAGCCAGCGGACCCTTTTCGTCGTAGCTCATCGTGCCGACGAGCGTTACATATTCCACCCGGGCCGTGCGCCGGCTTTCGCGCGGACGCGGCGCGGTGGAGGAACCTCCGCGACGGCGCGGATCGAAAATATTGCGATCCGTGATTAATTTGAAGGTTGAGAAATCCGGCCGGCCCGAAGGTTGGCTGGTCGATTGCGCCGCGACCGGTGATGCGCCCGCCAGCGTCAAAACGGCCAAAATCAGCCCGCCGAAATTGGCTATGATGGGATGAAACAACTTCATTGGGGATTCTCCTGCGGCGTCAACACGAGACCGCTGATTTGCAAGCCCAGCGTCATTTGCTGCCCATTATTATCGCGAGCGCCAATTTCCACCGACTGCAACTTCAGACCGGTAGGATCCTTTTCGAGATCATAAAGGAAGTGCGCCAGTGTCGGCAGGTCGCCAGCGGCTTCCACGCGACATTCCAGCGTCATGTAATCGTCGGTGTCGTGCTTCCACTGATTATTGATGGCTGTGATGCCGGCCCGGCTGTCACTGGCACAACGATCCACGGTCTTGAGGACCTGTTGCTCGGCGAGCGAGGGATTGCTGGGCAGAGTGTTGGTGCGCATCTCGCGCCAGCGATCACGCAAGGGCATTTCACGGTTGATCAACGCCTGACCGTCCTGAACCTTTTTGCGCAAGTCCGCGATCTGAATATTGCGCGCGCGCCAACTGCTCATGAGCGGACCAATAATGATCTTGTCCGCCACGAACAATCCAATGACCACGCCCGCCGCGATGGCAAGCAACTGCTGACGATTCTTAATTTTCACGGCGTGCTCCTTCGTTCCAACGAAAATCGAATGTAAATTGAACGGGCGACTTGCCGCGAAACGCGCCGCGATGCACCTCGTAAACGCCGGGCGACGCGCTCAGCCGATCCAGGGTCTTCAACAACGACTGCGTATCCCGCGCCGTGCCCGTGCAGGTAACGACGTTGAGATCGCGGATTTCCACGGTCTTCGCGGACACCACTCCGTCCTCCGGAAACGCCTGCGTGAGCACTTTCATGATGGCCAGCGCGCGCATCGAAGGATCGAACCAGGGGCGATATTGATGGATTTGGGCCGTGATGTTCTCAAGGTCTTTCACCTTGGTGGACATCTGGCTCCACTGCGAACGGAGCCGGGTGAGCTGCCATTGCTGATAGGCAAAAAACGCCGCCACAATCAGCACCGCCACCCCGGCCGCCATGCCGATGGTGCGAAGGCGGCCCGAGGAATAGCGCGTGGCCATTTGCTGCCAGGCGCTCACGCGCGGCGGCAAAAATTCAAACGGCGTGCGGCGGCCGCCCAATCGCGCGGCGGCCAGGCTGAGGGCGGGCGATACCGCGGCTTCGGCCGGAAGCTGCAGGCCAAATTGATTCGCGTCGTAGCGACTCACCACTTCCACCTTGAGGCCGAGGCTCTCGAAGCGAAGTTCCATTTCGTCGCCGAGTTGTTGTCCCAAGTCCCGCGGGCCGAAGATGCGGACGCGGCGCACGCTCTCGCGCAGTTCCGCCGGCAATTGACCGAGCGTGATCCTTGTTTCGCGGGCGACAATATCCGCGTTCAGGATGCGCTTGCCGTTTTCCGTTTCCAATGTGCCTTCAAGCGCGCGCAAGGCGACCAATCCACCGCCGCTGCTGATTTCAAGCGCCACCTGATTCTCACCGAGGGCCAGCGCCAGGACGCCATTGGAAGATTCGTTTTCGGGCGGTTGCAACGCAACGAGGCCAAGGGAGAAACTTACGGGATTCAGCTTCGCCGCGCGCAACGCCTGTTCCAGCAGCGACAATTGCGTGCGCGGGATGCCGAGCAACATCGCATGGCGTTTCCCCGACGCCGTCTTGCTGCGCGACGTGGAAATCAGCAGCGTCGAAACATCACTGTGGAAGCCGCGTTCCGCTTCGATGGCGAGAAAACTCGCGACATCCGCCTCCGGCAATTCCGGCAATTCAACGTGTGTGGCCAGCGCCCATTTCACCGGCAGGGCAAGAACGCAATTGCGTTCCCGGATGCCGGCGGCATCGAGGTGATTGCGAATTTCCTGTCCGACCAGGTCTGGCGCCGCCGTCAGCGGATCGAGCGAGAGTGCCACGGAAAAATTCTGCTGCACCTGGAGCGAGCCGTTCACCCGCTTCAGGACCACGCCCTCCAGCCGTCCGCCGTCCAACGACAGCCCCAGGAGCGAGGTAAGCCGCTGACGTTTCAGGCCGGGGAGGTTTATGCGTTTATTCATCATTGAAAATTCTAGGTGGACGGCCCGCTGTTAAGCCAAGCCTGCCGCACGTCCTTGCCCAGCGCCCAACCGAGGTGGGTGCGGTCCTGGCGATAAATTATTTTCGGAGTGCCATCGGCCGTGTCGAAAATGAACAGCGTGCGGCGATAGCCACGCCCATGCGGACCCACAGCGGCGATATCGGCGGAAAACTGATAGCTCACCGTGGTGATGCAATCGACCGCCTCCAACGCTTGCAGCGTCGTGGAGCTGCTCGATCCCAACGCGTCCACAATCCACCCGATCGAATTGAGCCGGTCGGGATTGGCCTCGCGATAATCCACGAGCGTCTGCGCGATGTCCGGGGTATCGCTGATGCCCGGCAGGCACGCAAGTACGGCGGGGCTGGCGGTGTTGATATTGATGCGGCCTTCAATGTAGGCGCCATTGGTGACCGTGATTTTGTTGGCGATGGCGGCAAACTCATCGGAGGTCATCGTGCTGCGAACGAAAAATTCCAACGGACTGCGAAAGACCACCCCGGCGCCGGCGCCCGGAGCCGCCGGCGCGCCTCCCGGAGGGTTCGGCGCTGAGCCGGTGCCACCGGCCAGCCCCAGCGCCGACATGATTTGATCAGCGCGCGAAGCATTCAGATTGGCCTCCAGCAGCGTGCGCAGCGGCCCGCTCGAAGCCGCCGTCAGCGCCTGAATGTTTATCCGGGCGGTGCCGTCGGCATTCGTCATCGGCTCACGGCTGTAAACGGTCACATATTCCAAAAGACCAGGATCGAGCACGTTATTATGGTTTTCATCATTTTCGTCCGGGTCCAAAATACCGTTGCGATTCGCATCCTCGCCAATAAGCGTGTCCATGTCCGCGCCATAGACCATGCGCAATTCGTCCACCGTTTCGAACGGCGCGCTCTTGTTCTGATACGGCGGGTGCATCATGGAATAATATGTTTGCGAACCGCTGCCGCCGTTGGTGTCGCGCCAGTCGAGAATCGCCTGCGTGAGGTCGACATTCATTGAGGGTAAGACGGCCAGCATGTTGCTGGTCGCGCTGTTCAAATTCAGCTTGGAGGCTTCGTCCACGAGGCCGAACGCTATCGCGGCCGGGCCGCTGGAATAATTCGTGTCGCGCCCGATCAGCCAGAAATGGGAATCCCCCACGGGAACGGCGCGGCTGTCGTAGGTGGACGGATCGGGCATGAGCCCGTTCGTCGGCAGGTTCGCGAGGACATAGCTCACGTAGCGCGCCCCGCCGTCTATCGCCTGCTCCGCCGCGAGGCCGCACACGCGGTTGTCGGCGGCACGCAACTCGTAATTCATCGATTGCGCGAAATACAACGTAATGCTCACCAGGCCAAACGCGATCCACAGCACGATGACGAGCGTTGAGGCGCGATTGCCGGCCACGCGCGTCCGGCGCGGTTTTTTTGATGGCATCACTCTCACTGCAGATCCTCCGTCGCTTGCACCGAGTTGGTGCGGGATTGCGTGAGCACCGGGAAAATCATTTCGATGGGCTGGCGGTTGCGATTATCGGCCGCGTTGTCGCCCGCCATGTTCAACCGGATGCGGACGGCCACCGGCAGATTCGTGTCGCCCATGCTCGAATCCCACGAGTCGCGCCAGTCCATGCCGTCGTAACACGCGAACTCCGCGCTGCGAATGTTGCCGAGCAGAAATTGATCCTCGGACTCCAGGGTCGTGGTGGTCAACAGATTGCGCGTCACGCTGCGAACCAGTTCCTTGCCGCCGCCATTGGAATCACGCAATTCGTACGCGACCTCCTGAACATCGCCCCACGGCACGTCACTCTTAAGATTACCGGTCGTCGTCGAGAATTGCAGGCCGCTGCCCTGTTGCATGCCGCTACCCGCGCCGCTTTTGAACTCCGCCGCCAGCACGCCACCGGGTCCGATGGCGCCCTGCAAATCCCGGCGCATCAGAGAAAACGCCTGATACAACGGCGCCGCTTCGTCCACGAGCGCCGCCGTGCGCTCGCGCAACCGCAAGGCGCTGTAAAACACGCCGCCGATGCCGGCCAGCACGATGGCCGAGACGGCCAGCGCGAGCAGCATTTCGATGAGCGTGAAGGCGGAATGCAAAACAACTTTCGCTCCGATCCGGGGTGCGACCCTTTTCGGCGACGAATTTGAATTGTAGTTTCGCGTGCGCATCACGGAGCGGCATTCGTTTGCGTAAACAACGTCGTGGAGGCGGCCAGCGTGCTGAGATGGACGGCGTAATCGCGGCCTTGTGCGAGGAAAGTGACATCGACGGTCACCTGGCGCATGTCCGTCGCATTGGGATCGACCGTCCACGGATCATTGTGCAGCGTCCATTGAAATTCCCGCAGGCCCTGGCGGATGGTCCCGCTCTGCATGTTCTGCATCCAGTTAGTCGTCACCAGATGTTCATTGATGACCCGCTCAGCGACGAGCGCAGCCTCGCTTTTGCGCGCGGCAACTTCGCCGGCGCGGCTGGCGATGCTCAGACCTTCCAGCGCCACGGGAATCACAATCGCCATGAACACCAGCGCGGCCATCACCTCCGCCAGCGTGAAAGCGCTTTGCGAGCGGACCCCGCGCACTGGTCGTTGAAAGTTTAGTTTCATGGCCCCGGTGATGGCTCAATTGCCGCGTGAGCGAATTTCGTAGCCGTTGCGGCTGCGAGTTTGGGCGACCCAGATGGAGGAACCATCGCGGCCGGTCAGGCGCAACGTCATCGGGCTTGATTCGTCGAGCGAACCGTCCGGCAAAAACCGCGCCCTCGGCAACTGGGGATGATTGCTTTTCACCGGCTTTTCGCTCGCCGTGGCGTTCACGGTCGAGGGGCCGAAAACGCCGGACGTCGCCGCGGCGGCGGAATTGACCACCTGGATTTGGATATCGCCATCAATGGTGAAATCGACGGCCTTCGGATCAACCGCATCGTAGCCGGGTTCGGCTTCGAGACCGAATGATCCACGGTCGGAATTGATCCAGAGTTCCATCGGGATGCCCTCGGACACCGCGCGGCTCTGCCCCTGCCGCGTGAGCGAAAGCAACCGGCGCGCCTCGGAGTCCAGCGTCCGGCCGCGAAAGAAATTCGCGAGCGCGGGCGCGGTAATCGAGACCGCGATGGTGAGGATCGTCATGACCAGAATCAGTTCAATCAGCGTGAACGCCGAAAGCAATGCGCCGCGCGCGTCCCAAGCAAAGTGAAATGTGCGGGGCAGTTTCATTCGCGCGTCTCCGCGCTGTCACCGTTTGCCGGTGGACCAGTTCGCGATGACCTTGTCGCCGCCGGGCGGACCGGCGGAACTGATGTCGTAGGACGACGGATTATGGCGGCCGGGACATTCATAGATGTAGGCATTGCCCCAGGGATCGACCGGCACATGATCGCTCTGGAGATAAGGTCCGCGCCAGTTTTGCACGTCGCGCGGTGCGACGATCAAATCCTGCAGTCCGTTGCGACCCTTGGGATAACCGCCGGTATCGACTTCGAAGGCGTCGAGCGCGGTGCGGAACGTGGAAATCTGCGTCACCGCCGCCTGCTCCTTGGCCTGCTCGGTGCGGCCGGAAAATTTCGGAATGACGATCGCCGCCAGAATGCCGAGGATGACCAGCACGAGGAGCAATTCCACCAACGTGAAGCCGTGTTGCCGTCCGCGAGGGACCCGGGTCTGATTGAGTTGCTTTAGTTTCATATGTGAAATCGAAATGGCTATTTGATGTAGTCCTGCAAAGTGAAGATGGGGAGCACCATGCTGATGAAAATCGTGCCGATGAATCCGGCGATCAAAAACAACATCAGCGGTTCGGCGAAGGCCACGGCGGTTTTCAACTGGCGGTCGAGATCGCCTTCGGTGACATTCGCGATGCGGATCAATTCCTGATCCAGCCGGCCGCTTTCCTCCGCAACGGAAATCATCTCGACGACCGAGCCGGCGAAAAGACCGCGGCAATCGCCGAGGCTCTGTCCCAACTGACCGCCCGCCTGCACGCGTTCAATCGCCTGCGCCACGGCGTCCACGAGAATCTGGTTGCCGATGGACTTGCGCGCGACGTTCAGCCCTTGCACCAGCGGCACCCCGGCGCCCAGGAGGGTCCCCAGCATTCGGCAAAAGCGGGCCATGGCGAACTCCGCCACGAGCGGCCCGACAATCGGCGCCTTCAGCATGAGCCCCTCCCAGGCGCGCCGCCCGACCTCCGAGGCGAACCAGTTGCGCACTAGAAATCCGGCCACCACAATTCCCGCCACCACGAACAATCCATACGACCGCACGACATGGCTGACGCCGATGACGATTTGCGTCGGCAACGGCAGCGCCGCGCCGAAGCCGGAAAACACGAGTTGAAAGCGGGGAATGAAAAACGTGAGAAGAAAAATCAGCACACCGACGGCCAGCACGAGCAGAATGGTCGGGTAGAGCATCGCGGTCATGACCTTCGAGCGCAGTTCCTTTTCGCGCGCCTGAAAGTCGGCGATTTGCGCCAGAACGAGATCGAGAAAGCCGCCCGTTTCGCCGGCCTGCACCATGGCGGTATACACGCGGGGGAAAGTCTCGGGCGATTTCGCCATCGCATCGGCCAGCGACATGCCGTCGATGACGAGATCATGAATCTGTTTCCACTTCGCGCCCGCCGCCGGGGTCGAAGCTTCCTTGTACAGAATCACCAGCGCGCGGCTCAACGGCACGCCCGCCGCCAGCAAGCTGGAGAGGAGACGGGTGAAGTTTTCCAGTTCGCGCGGCGAAATCTTTTCGGATTTCTTGCCGAACGAAATGGAGGTCAGCGCCGCCGGTAAAATGGAATCACCACCGGTGGCGGACGTCGTTTCCGCCAGGCTTACAGGCCGGAGGCCGAGGCCGGCCATTTGCGCGAACGCCTCCTGGCGTCCCGGAGCTTCGAGCTGGCCCTCGGCAACCGCGCCGTCCGCCTGCAAGGCTTTGTATTGAAAGAGAGGCATGAATTAAAAATCAACGACGGCCCAACGCAACCGCAGCCGGCGATTGTTCCGGTTCGGCCTCGGCGCCGCCGCCGGGATTTGCATCCGCCGCCTTTTTCGTCGTATGCGCGACTTCCTTGGCGGTCGTCACGCTCAAGACTTCCTCCACCGTGGTGTGACCGAGGCGCACGATGCGCCAGCCGTCCTCGGCCAGCGTGCGCATTCCGGAACGGTGAGCGGCATCGCGAATGAGATCGGTCGAGGCGCTCTTGAGAATCAACTGGCGGATCTCGTTGTCCGTATCCATCCACTCGAAAATTGCCTGCCGGCCGTGGAAGCCGGTCTGGCGGCATTCGCGGCAACCGACCGAACGATAAATCGTCGTTTCGCGCGAGATGCCGACCTGCGCCTTGAAAGCGTCGGCCGCCGGGGAATGATCCTCCGCCTTGCAATGCCTGCACAACACGCGCACGAGCCGTTGCGCGAGCACCGCTTCGAGCGAGGACGCCACGAGATACGGTTCAACGCCCATGTCCACGAGCCGTGTCAGAGCGCCGGGGGCGTCGTTCGTGTGAAGCGTCGAGAAAACCAAATGGCCCGTGAGCGAGGCCTGCACGGCAATCTGCGCCGTCTCCTGATCGCGAATTTCGCCGATGAGAATGACGTCCGGGTCGTGACGCAAAATCGAACGCAAGCCGCGCGCGAACGTCAGGCCCGCCTTTTCGGAAACCTGGATTTGGTTGACCCCGCGCAATTGATATTCGACGGGATCTTCAATCGTGATGATTTTTCGGACCGAGTCGTTGATGGCATTGAGCGCGGTGTAAAGCGTCGAGGTCTTGCCGCTGCCGGTGGGGCCGGTGACGAGGATGATGCCGTGCGGCAGTTCGAGCACGCGCTCGAAACATTCCCGCTCGCGATCAGCCATGCCGAGGTCGCGCATGCCGCGCAGCGTCGAGTTTTGACGGAGCAAACGCATGACGACCGCTTCGCCGTGCAACATCGGAATCACCGACACGCGGATATCCACCTCGCTCGCGTCGATGCGGATCTTGATGCGACCGTCCTGCGGCAGGCGTTTCTCGGCGATGTTCAAATGACTGAGAATTTTGACGCGGGAAACAATCGCCGGTTGAAAGCGTTTGATCGTCGCCGGCACCGGCACGTCCTGCAACACACCGTCGATACGATACCGAATGCGCATCTCGTCCTCGAACGGTTCGAGATGAATATCCGAGGCGCGCAATTCGATGGCATCGCGCAATACCTGGTTGACGAAGCGAATGATGGAAGCATCCTCGGCCGCATCGTCCAGGTTGGTGTCCTCGCCCTTCAGCTCGTCCACGACCTGGAAGCCGCCCTCCTCGCCGAGCGTGCCCAGCGTATCGGCGCCGACGCCGAGGCGCTTCTTCATTTCGCGCTGGATGGCTTCGGTGGAAGCCAGCACCGGACGCAGGCTCAGGCCGGTCAACGTCTTGAGCGAATCCAGACCCTGGGTGGCGAAGAGCCGGCTCGTGGCGATTTCCACGGTGCCGTTCACCCGCCGCAACGGCAGCAACTCTTCCTTCAACAGAATGCGCGCGGGAAACAGCGAGAGCAACTGCCGGTCGGGATCCACGTCCTCAAGCGCGGTGTATGTCAGGCCGTATTCCTTCGCGAGCCATTGGAGGACGGTCTCCTCCGTCGGCGTCGCCCCGCCGCCCGCCACCTGGTTTTCCCGCGCGAGGCTGGCGGCATCGATCATCGACAGTTGCCGCGCGGCAACCATCCTGTCGAGCAACTGCTGCAACGGGGAATCCTGGGTTTGAAGCTCACTCATGGCGGCGAGGGCGGTGCGGGATTATTTAACGACGCGATATTGAATCAGAGCAGACCATCGAGCATGGCGACGGCTTCCTGTTTCAGCGTCAGGACTTTGCGAAGTTCCGCCTGCGCCTTTTCGAGTTCGGCTTGTTTTGCCTTGCGCGATTCCTGATATTTCGCGATCGCGGCCTTCATTTCCGCGTTGGACGCTTTGCTATCGACCGCCTTCTGCAAGGCTTCCGCTTCCGGGCTCGGCGCGCCGAAGAATCCGCCGCCGCGCGAGGAACGATTCGAATCACCGGAGTTGCTATCGCCGCCGCGATCACCACCACGCCCACGACCGAACATGCGGCCCATGCCGGAAGCGGATTCGCGCCGCAAATCCATGACCTTTTGGATCATTGGCTGGATCGCCTTCCATTCGGCGTCGTCGGTGATATCTAATTGCTCCTTGAGATTGTCCATCATCATCTGCTGCATGCGCGCGGGATCAAAGCCGCCTCGACCACGGCGTCCGCTGTCGCTGCCATTGTTGCTGCCACCCTTGCTGTCGCTATTGCCGCCCTTGCTGCTATTGCCGTTGCTTTGGGCCATCAGCTCGCTGGTGCCAAGAGAAATGGCGGCCGCCGCGACCACCGTCATGATCCATCGATTTAGTTTCATAATAATATGCGCCGTGGTTATGGGTTTTTAATGCCCGCAAAGCCGCTCACAAGCGACACTGCGTCGTGCTGCTTTCCCCCATATGCACTTCATGTGCCAAAGGCCGAAACTCCTTGTTATCAGCGGTTTTCGCAAGGGAGGTGCGCACGAATTGCTCGCCTCCAACCAATGCCCTGCGCACATTTTGCGCACCTCACGAATTTGCCTTTACCGATGTTTCCCCCGCTCTATCATCGCCAGTGAGCATGGTGGCCGCCGCCGACTTTTTTACGGGGAACCGTTCCGCGAGTGGGAAACTCGCAAGGCAACGTGACAACTCCGCTCTCAAAGCCTTCACCTTGATCGAACTTTTGGTGGTCATCGCCATCATTGCCATTCTCACCGCGATACTGTTGCCCGCTCTTGCGAAGGCGAAGACGCGGACCCTGCTCGTTCGCTGTTCGAACAACAACCGCCAGATGATGCTCGGCTGGAATATGTACCCGTCGGATTTCGGCGACTGGCTGCTCGCAAGCGTCACCAATAATCCACCCAACGCCATCCTGAAGGATCGCGAAGTGTGGGTGCGCGGGAATTTCGACGCGGCGGGCGACACCGGCATCTGGGACCCCATGGTCTATATCGACAAAAGCCCGATGATGCCGTACATCGGAAAAAGCCGCGCCGTCTGGAAATGTCCCGCCGACCCGGTGCGGGTTAAAAATTCCGCGGGCCAGATGGTGCAGCGCGTGCGTGTCAATTCCATGAGCCAGGTATTCGCCTATGGAGAATGGCTGCCGGGCGTGCCCGTGAACGGCGTATATATGTGCTACGCAAAAATGGCGCAGATTCGAAAACCCGCCGACACCTGGGTGCTCGGCGAGGAACATCCCGACAGCATCAACGACGCCGCCATGGCCAATCGCATGGCGGGAAACGCCGGCGATGCTGCGCCGAAGATCATTGATTATCCCGGCAGCTTCCACGGCGGCGCGGGCACGTTCGCCATGGCGGATGGACATTGCGTCAACCGCAAATGGCTGGGCAGCGTCATCAAACCGCCCGTCACCGGCAATCCGCTGCCGCTCGGAAACAATACGCCCACGCCCGACGCCGGCACGATCAAAGACCTTCAATGGTGGGCCACCATCACCACCGTCCGTCAATAACTCGAAAGAATCTCCAAGCATGCGGTTGTTGTACTTTCTCCTGGTCTCAACGCTCACGACGAGCGGCCTCCTTTTTTCGTTCAACTCCCCGGCCGCGGCCCCCGCCGACGCCGCGACGCCCGGGCAATATTCGCGAAACTGGCCGCGCTTCCTCGGGCCGAACGGCAGCGTCTCGCCTTTCACAAATGCGCCGACCTCGTGGAACAGCACCAATGGCACGGGCATAGTTTGGAAAATACCGGCGCCCGCCTTCGGGTTTAATTCGCCGATCGTCTGGGACGGCCGCGTTTTCTTTTCGGGTGGTGACGCACAAAAGCGCGAGGTGTTCTGTCTGGATGTGAAAACCGGGCGACTCCTTTGGCGTCAGCCGGTGGAGAACGTTCCCGGTTCGCCTGCCAATGCCGAAGTGCCGTCCTCACCCGGTTATGCGGGGCCGACGATGGCGACGGATGGACACCGCGTTTACGTGATGTTCGCCAACGGCGATTGCGCGGCCTTCACGCTCGAAGGAAAATTGATCTGGTCAAAAAGTTTTGGCCCGCTCAAAAACCCCTATGGCTATGCGACGTCGCTGGCGACAGCGGGTGACCGCCTGATCGTGCTGCTGGACCAGGGCGAACCCGACGACGGCAAATCGAAGATCTACGCGCTCGACGGTTTGACGGGCAAAACCGTCTGGGAAACCGACCGCAAAGTGGGCGCGTCCTGGGCATCGCCGATAGTTTTCGAAGCGGCGGGGAAAACGCAGATCGCAGCGCTGGCGGTGCCGTGGGTCATCGCGTATGACGCCGCCGACGGCAAGGAACTCTGGCGCGCCGAGGCGTTGATCGGCGAGATCACACCTTCGCCGGTTTTCGCCGGCGGGTTGCTGTATGTCGTGAGTCCAACGGAGAAACTGATGGCAATCCGTCCCGACGGTCATGGCGATGTGACTAAGACAAACATCACATGGACTTCGGATGTGAATGTGCCCGACATCAGCAGCCCGGTGAGCAACGGCGAACTGGTCTTCACCATCAACGCTTCCGGCCAGCTCACGTGTTTCGACGCGAAGCAAGGCACGAAACTTTGGGAGCACGATTTTGAAATGGAATGTCACACCTCACCCAGCCTCGCGGGAAATCGACTATATCTATTCAGCGTGAAAGGCACCGCCGTTGTCGTCGAAGCCGGACGCCAGTTCAAGGAGCTTTTCCGCACGGAAATGGGCGATGCCTTTCACGCCAGTCCGGCGTTTGTGCCGGAAGGAATTATTTTGCGCGGCGTGACAAATATCTGGGCGCTTGGTGCGGGAACAAACAAATCCGCCAAACCCGCGCCGGCCAAATAGTCATCAAACCCGCGGCGGAGCACCTTGCGCAACCCAGGCGCTGAAAGGATGCGCTTTGCCACACTCCGGGCAGCGCGTCAGTGCGTGATGCGTGGAACAATGCGGACACGTTGCGTGCGTGGCAAACATGTCAAACGGTTGCGTGCAACGGTCGCACCGCCAGATGGGGCCGAGAATGGGAGGCTGATGACAATCGGGACAGGCATAGCCGGTGCGATGGGGCATTTGGGCAATGCGCCCGAGCATCCGCGCATACATCAAACCTTGCCAGCAGTTGAACAGGATGAACCCGCACATGATCACCATCCAGGTGTTCTTCGACAAAAAAGCGTAGGCGATCAAGCCCGCCGCGCCCACGAGGCCGATAATGGTGGCAACCAGAAGGCTTTTGGACCGTCCGAGGACGAACCACAAAAGGGATTGAAGAATTTGTCCACCATCCAGCGGATAGATGGGCAGCATATTAAAAATCAGCAGGCCCAAATTGACGCTGAAGATAACCACGACAAAGCGATATGCATCGGGCGACGCACTCCTTAATCCCATGCTGTCGGCCAGAAACCAGATGCCCAGGAACACCGGCACAAGGATCACATTCACCAGCGGCCCGGCTGCGATACTCCAAAGCACCGGGCCGGGACGCTGCGGTGGAGATACGTAAGCAACGCCACCGAGAGGCCACAGCACAATTTGATCTGCCTGACCGCCAACCTGCCGACAGGCTAGCGAATGGCCAAATTCATGCATCACGACAATGGCAAAGAGCGTCAGCACTTCAAAAACCGGCCAGATGATCGAGGAATAAGCGCCCTTCTCGACACTGATGGCGTAAAAAACCACGAGGACCCAGGACCAATGCAGATATACATTGATCCCAAAAAGCTGGAACAGGCGAACTGAGCCTTGTCGCGTCGGCGTCATGCAGGGAGACGTAACACAAGCGCGGGAAAGCGCAACTTGGGTTTTGGGAACCAAGCCTCGAATGACCCACGTTTTTGTTCCGCATGCCCGAAAATTGGCGACTGCTTATCAGCCAAGGCGCGCCATTCGCTTGCGATCTTTCAATTGACGCAGACTGGTCTGCGGCTCCTGCTCTCTCTCTCCCTGCGTCGTCGCGGGGAGAGAGCTGGTAAGAGGGGATTTTCACCATTCAAATAACTTTGACTCCGACGCGGCGACCTTGAACCCAGCAAAATAATAAAGCCCCTCTCCTCATCCCGCCAGCGGGACGAAGCGAGGGAGAAAATGCTCGCTGGCGTGGCCTTTGATGTTCGCATCCACGACAGGTCCCATGCTGAACGATACGCATTATCTGGTTCTGCCACGTATCGGCCGGGTTGGTAAACACCGGCGGTATCGGAACCATGCTTGGAGGCACTTTTTGATGATCAACCTCGCATTGCCGATTGCGAGTTTCGACCGGATGTGGAATGCTGTTGGCAACTGCGCAGATGATGTTCCGTTTGATTCGCCCAACCATTGGCCAGTCCGAGAAGTCCGGTTTCGATTTGATCCAGAAAATGAAGATTCGTAGTCATTCAATCCGTTGCGGAATTTTGGCCGCGTGTTCGTTGTTGGCCGTGGCGTTGCCGGGTTTCGCGGCGCCGGTCGTGGAAGCCGATATTTGCGTTTATGGCGCGACGTCGGGTGGCGTGGCGGCGGCGGTCACGGCGGCGCGATTGGGCAAAAGCGTGGTGCTCGTGAGCTACAACCGTCATATCGGCGGCATGACGTCCGGCGGTCTGGGCGTGACGGACCGGGGTAACACGGCCTCCATCGGCGGCATCGCGGCGGAGTTTTACAAGCGCGTTGGGCAGGCCTACGGCTCTTCAAATCCGGTTTATTTTTTCGAACCCCACGTCGCGGAACAGACTTTTGGGCAGATGCTCAGCGAGGCCGGCGTGCCGGTTTACACCAACCTGCTGCTCTCCTCAGTCACGATGTCGAACCTTGTCCTCACGCAAATGACAATGAACGACGGCACGATTTTTCGCGCGCGACAGTTCATCGACACCACGTATGAAGGCGACTTGATGGCGATGGCGGGCGTGAGTTTTACCGTGGGACGCGAGGGCACGACGAATTACAACGAAAACATGGCCGGCATTCAAAATCCCGGCGGCTCCTACAGTTACGATCCCTATATTACCCCCGCGACCCCGGCGAGCGGGTTGCTGCCGTTTGTGCAACCCGGCAGCGCGGGCACGGTCGGCCAGGGCGACAACAAGGTGCAGACGTATAATTACCGGCTGTGTCTTACGTCCGTCGTAACCAACATGATTCCGATCACGCCGGGCACCAATTATTCCGAGGCGCAATACGAACTTTTCCGCCGCTACGTCGCGGCGCGCGTGGCCGCGAACGGCTCGGTGCATTTCAATCAACTGCTCGATCTGCAGACGATCATTCCGAACGGCAAAACGGACATCAACGCGCGCGACGAATTATCCACGGATTTCATCGGTTACAATCATACCTACCCGACCAACACCTATGCGGGGCGCGAAGTCATCCGGCAGGCGCACGAGGATTACATCCGCGGGCTGCTTTACTTTTATGCCACGAGCACGAATGTTCCGGCAAACCTGAATGCCGAAGCGTCGGCGTGGGGTCTCGCGAAGGATGAATTTCAGGACACCGGCGGCTGGCCCCACCAGATGTATATCCGCGAGGCACGCCGCATGGTTTCCGATTACGTGATGATTCAACAGGATGTGGTCGGCACGCGTTCGGCGCCGGACCCGATCGCACTCGGCAGCTACGCGCTCGATTCGCATCCGGTGGCGCGCCTCGCCGTCGGAAATCTGACACGCTGGGAAGGCGGCGGCATCAGCGGCACCCCGCCCTACCCGTTCGGGATCAGCTATCGTTCGATCATCCCGCGCGTGGGCGAATGCCAGAATCTTTTCTGCACGTTCGCGCTTTCGGCGAGCCATGTCGGCTTTGCGCCGGTGCGCATGGAGCCGGTGTTCATGATGACCAGCCAGAGCGCGGCCACGGCGGCGGCGTTCGCCATCGACGATCATGTGCCCGTGCAACAGGTCAACTACGCGAAACTCTCGGCGGGACTGCGGGCGGACGGGCAGATTTTGACGTGGGCCACGGCCGTCAATAACACCAACGGCATCGTGGTGGACAATTCCGACACGAACGTCGTCATCACCGGAAGCTGGACGGTTGGGGCGAATGCGGGTTACTGGAATCTCAATTACGTCCACGACGGCGCGACCGGCAAAGGCACGAAGTCGGTGAAATTTACGCCGACACTTCCCACCAACGGCACGTACGAAGTGTATGCGTGGTGGGTGCCCGCGTCGAACCGCGCCACCAACACCCCGTACGACATCATCCACGCCGCCGGCACCACGCGCGTATTGGTGAACCAGGTGAACGGCAGCGGCTGGCTCAAGTTGCTCACCACGAATTTCAATGCGGGAACCGGTTCCAGCGTGACGGTCCGCACGGACGGCACGGCGGCGGGAACTTACTGCATCGCGGACGCGGTGCGCTGGGTTGCGGTGGGCTCCATCGCACCGCCCGCCCCCGCGCCGGTGGTGGAAGTGGTCGCCAGCGACGCGGTGGCCGGGGAGTTTGGTCCTGATATCGCGCGCTTCAGCATCGTGCGTAGCGGCGATACCAATCTGCTTCCGTTGACGGTCAACTTCGCCCTGGGCGGCAGCGCCACCAACGGTGCGGATTATCTCTCCACACCGGGGAGCATCACGCTCGCAGCCGGCGCGCTCGCGACCAACATTTTTATCACTCCCATCCCCGACTACCTCGTGGAAGGCGAGCGCACGGTGACGATGACGTTGCAAAACTCCGCCGCTTATACGCTGACCGCTATCAGCAATGCGACGGTGGTGATTCATGATCGCCCCGTGGATGCGTGGCGACTCGCCAACTTCACCGCGCCCGAATTATCCCAGCCGGACATCAGCTCTGATCTCGCCGATCCGGATGGCGATGGTTTGTCCAACTTGATGGAATACGCGCTCGGGCTGCCGCCGAAATCTCCAAGCGCAAACGCGCTGCACGTGCGCATCGAAGGCGGTTACCTGACCATCTCCTACAGCCACGCCAAAGCGGCGGTGGACGTTTCCCTCGTGGTGGAACAATCCGACAACCTGACCACATGGCACGCCGGGCCGGATTATCTCCAGCAAACGAGCGTCGCGGATATGGGTGCGACGGAATTGATCACAGTGCGGGGCGCGTCCCTCTACAGCTCGTCACCGGCCAGTTATCTGCGTCTCAGGGTGGCGCGGAAATAAAGCTTTTGTCTTTGGGATGGCGGCCTGCCTCGGGAAAACGGATTGAACTCTGAGGAAGGCAGGAAGTTGAGGAATTTTGGCACTCGTTTTGGAACTGGAAAGTGGGGTGCGGTCAACGCAAAGGCGCAAAGTGGGGAAGAGGTTTTGTCAGGGAAAGCTGTTTTTTGGTTTTTGTCATCCGTGATATCCGGTCTCATCCATGGTCAAAATTTCCGGACTTAGATCAGGTCGAGGCACCGCAGATTTCACGAACTTCTTTTCGCATTACCTGCTCGTCTGGACAGCCGCAGGACGCTTCCGCCGCCATCCTCAACAGCGTTCCGCTTTTCGACGGCACCAGACGAGGTGCAAGCCGCCAAGGGCGATCAGGCTTAAAACGCCCGGTTCGGGAACGGCTGTGGCCTCGATGGAAAACTGCGGGAAAGCGCTTCCGTTTCTGACCCACGATAACATCAAACCATTGCCGGATGTCCAGGCCCCAGCTGCATTACCAAGCAGAGTATACCAGCCGCCAATTGGATTGTAAGAATTTGCGGCACCATAGCTCCATTCGTAGGCACCATCGGCCACCGTTGTTCCGGAGGTCAGCACTATGGCGTAAGCATTGGACGGCGCAAACGTGATGGGCGCATTCGGGGTATATGTGTATACACCGCCGGTCACTGGGTCCAGAGAGCCACTCAGCGTTCCAATGCTAGATATGATGGAAAAGCCGCCTCCGCCGACGGTGTAAATCATCACCTGCAAGCCGCTGGGATTGCCCACGGCATCCTTCATCGCCAATTCAACTGAGTTAAGCGCATATCCGCCGGAATTGTTTCCCACATAGAACATCCCTGCTACCCATGAGTTGCTTCCCACGGCGAGACTGCCAATCGATGCCTGATCCAGGTTGGAAAGGTACGTCGTTCCCTGCGCTGGCAGCGTCTGGGGAGCCAGCAGTCCTAACGCGGAAGCAATGATGCCGCTAATGATTGTCTTTCTCAAATTTCCCTCCCTCAAATCGCCTTCGTTTTTCGCCGGTGCCAGACGAGTTGCAAGCCGCCGAGAGCGATCAAGCTTAAGACCCCCGGCTCAGGAACGGCGGTGGCCTCGATGGAGAATTGTAGATAAGCTCCTCTGTCTACCACCCAGGAAATCGGCGAGCCATTGCTGGAAAGCCACGCACTCCCCAGACTACCCGTCAAACTGGACCAGCCACCGGTCGGGTTATAGGAATTGGCGGCCCCATAGTTCCACTCGTAAGCACCATTAGACACTGCCGTGCCTGAAGTGAGCACAATAGCATAACCGCCTCCCGGCAAAAACGCGATGGGTGAATCGGGTGTAAAGGTATACACGCCGGCGGTTACTGGATCCAAGGAACAGATTAGAGTTCCAACCTTGACTCCAGGGGTAGCAGTGCCTGGGCCGGATTTGTAGATCATAGCCTGCAGACCACTGGGACTGCTCGGAGCGTTGTTCATCGAAAGCTCCACGGAGTTGAGTATGTATCCGCCGGGATTGTTCCCCACAATGAATATGCCTGCGACCCAAGAATCGCTTCCCACAGCAAGACTGCCAACCGATGGCTGATTCAAGTTGGACAGGTATATCGTTCCCTGCGCTGGGAGCGTGTGGGGAATCAGCAATCCAAACACTCCAGCAATAATGCCGCCAATGACTGTCTTTCTCATGTAAACACCTTTTCGTTTTTCGTAATGATTATCATCTGACCACGCCGCCAAAACATCCATAGAAGTCAAAAGGTTTGAAGCCGTAAAATTCCACACCCACCGGCTTGCAGCTGATGACGGTATGGCAGGTCGCTTGCTCAACTCCATTAATATCCAAGATATTAGTCACCGTGATCTGCGCTCCGTAGTAGCCGCTAGTCCCGATGGCGACGAAGTTGGTGGCATCCACCGTTGCGCCATCCACCCGGGTGTTCGCTATCGCGGATTGCGGCACTATGATGTTCAGATAGTTCGTCGGGAAGTCTCCCATGACCTCATCAATGGGGACTTTCGAGAAGGTGCTGGGGAGCGTGAAGACGATATTCGTGCACAGATAGTGCCCCGCGGGCGGTAACAATATTTCGCAGGGATCTCCAGTAGCTCCGTCAAAGTTAGCTCCATTGGCGAAGTGCGCGACCTGAATCGGCTGGCTGGCCTTAAACTCCACCGGCCCATCCACAAGCATTTCGAGGAATTCTCCCGCCTGGTTGGTTCCAGCTACCACCCCATTGGTGAACACCACCGTGTTATCGTAGGCGGCCAGAGCGCGATAAGTGTCTCCCCGCTTCCGTTCAGCGAATGAGAGTGCCAACGCATGCCTGCCCCAGGTCTCCACGGGTAGTTGCTCCTGTACCAATGGATTCGCCGCAGCCGAATCGATATTGGGGATCCAAGCGATATTCGCTCCAGCGAAGACACCCACTGCTTTATCCGACGTAATCCAGGTGCCGGTCACATCGCCAGTCTTGTCCGTGCTTCGGATTTGATACGTCTGGCCCTGTTGCAGATTGGTCACGTAATACGCATTCGTATGTCCGTAAAGATCAGCCAAGCGAGACGGCACGATGTGGACCGTGGTATTGTTCGCTATGGCCACAATCGCAAACTGGGAATAAGAATCGGGATCCTCGGGCCATCCATCCTGAGCTGCGCGAGACATGAGGCAGTAATTGGTTCCCAACAGCGTGGTCGGATACCCGGTAAAGGAGGAAGTTAAGTCTACAGAAAAGTCCACCCCGTATACGGCGACTGGCTTACTGGCGGTAATGTGAATGCCATTGGTTCCTACGACATCGAAATCAGCCAGCATTACGCTTGAGTTGAGGGCCACATTCGTGACGGCGCATGAGTCTACCGAGAAGGTGTTTGTGATTCCCATCCCAGGAACGGTTACGATCCCAGTGGCACCCACCGGGCTGGCGATATAAAGAGATAGATTTGTGCCAGCAATGAAGTTAGCTGCGCTGGGAAACGCAATCCAGAAGTTGGTGCCGAGGGAAGAGGTGGCGAGGAGGTCGTTGGGCAAACTCAACCGGTAAAAGCGCTGGGGATCGGTGACGGACACCGTAAGGTTCGTCTGGCCCGGGTCGGTGCGCATCACCCATTCCCACGCGATGGGCGGGGTGAGGTTGGTGCAAGTCAAAAGATCATAGGTGCCGGTAAGCGGGTCCCAATCCCACGGCGGGTGGATGACCAGGCTCGCCGTGCCGTTCGTGGCGAACGGGGTCAGCAGCTCGATCCATAGCTGGTTGGTGCCATGGCTGATGCCGGAGAACGACATGCCGACACCCGGGTCCGTGAACCCGTCACCCCCGCCGCCCGGCGACGGGGGCGGATCCGTGTCCAGGGTGCTTTCCCGATTCAACGCACCGCCCGGCAGCCAGGCCTGAAGCCGGGTAACGAAATCGGTCAACTCATCCGCTTGCGCCTCGACGATCGCGGCATAGTCCTCCGTGCCCAAAGACCGGTTTGCATAGGCCGGGGGGAGCGGACCGACGAGCGATCCCGCCATGTCATCCACCAGAAAATGGCTGTCGCCGATGGCATAGACAGCCAGATTCGTATCATCGGGCGGGAATGGCATCGGCACGCCGAGACAGGGAAGGGAGTTGCGCACGTCCCAATAGGTGCCAAACGAGGGCCGTTCGTCCGGGGCCACGGAAAGCAGACCTTGCGCGCTGGCGACGGCGGCCGCCACGGAGTCAGACTGCGCTTGCGCGCGGGGGGGGGGTGAAGGCCAGGCCGAGGAGCAGGCCTGCGACCAATAATGATGCCCTGAGTGCGAGGCGTGATGAATGAGTCGTTTTCAAAGGGGTATAGTTTACGAGGGTTGGAGGGGTTTCACGCAACGCTGCTCAAAAGCGGCACATTCCGAGGCGCTACCGGGAGCGATATCGAGAAAGGATTTTTCCGCACCGGATGTCCCTGTGTGAATGAATGTCATCGATTGTCAGCGGAGATTTCCCCCTCGTTGGTGCAAAGATGCTCCCGTCGCCTCGAATTTGCAAACGCTTTTTTTGGCGGCAACTCGCAGGCGCACGGTACCTATCCTCATCCAACGCGAAAAGTGATCGCGGCACTTGAAAGCCGAAGGCCCCACGGGCCGAAATACGACAGCCCAGCCCAACGGGCTGGGTCCCCAATAAGCAAAAAGATCGTGCGGCCTGAAGGGCCGCGAGCATCTGCCACCAACCACGCTGCAACCATCCTCGTGAATTTCCTTCGACACCGTTTACCAGCGGGACTCGCGATATGGAATGGTCCGGATTTGATCGGCACGTTCGCATCGGCGAAGCGTTTGGCGATCGAAAAAGAGCCTCCTCTCCCGCCTCTCCTCCGTCCAGCAGGACAAAGGCGAGGTGTGGCGTGCCTGAGCGCTTCCACGTTTCCGAGTCTTGCCGCACCGCGCCGGCGATGAGCTTTCCGGGCGGGATTTTCGCGTTTTACCGAGGGTTTTTGCATAAATCCTGCCGGGATTGCCGATATTGCCGACCTTGCCGATAAAACTTGCCTAATCTTTCCATTTGCTATTGCAAGTCGCGGCGGTGGGAGTATGGTCGGGATGTGGCTCGGCGCCATGGGCTCGGAATGCATGTCCGGGCTGGAGGATCTTTGACATGTGAATTTTATTTTCACCGCGGACCGTGCCGGTCGGGCGTCTGGGCGGAGCCGCGGAGAAGGGTAGGAAGTTCGAATGCAGATTTTCGAATGACGAATTGGGAATGGGATGCTGCGAGCGCGGGGATTCGGGACGGAATAACGCAAAGGCGCAAGGTCGCGAAGGCACAAAGAAAGTTATGGTGGCAGGGCGTGCTCTCCGAGCGCGCCGAGAAGAAAAGTGATATTTTAGCGGTCGAAACGACCGCTCAAGCCTTTGGGTCTGCGTCCATACCAGGTTTGCGAAGGGTGCTGTCAGAGCATTCAGATAAGAATATATGGGCGGTCGCGGACCGCCGAGAAACGCTTTTTTCTTCCGGCGCGCTCGGAGAGCACGCCCTGCTATGAGGGATGTCAAGTGAGTTGAGGGTTGCTAGTTCAGTTCATTGGAGGTTTTGTTTTGGTTATTCGGAACGTTTCCTCTTCTGGAACCTGGAAGTTTTCCGGTTCAACCTGCTGTTTTGGTTATTCGGAACGTTTCCTCTTCTGGAACCTGGAAGTTTTCCGGTTCAACCTGCTATCCGCACATGGTTTTGCCAGTGCCTGATGACGTATGCGTGTCGGAAGAGGAACGAGCGCACCCAATCTACCAAACGGGTTCAGACTAGCTGACCCAAGGGCGTGGCGGGCGTGCGCCGTTCCAAAATTCATGGGTGCCTTCTTTTCATTAAAAGCGGTCTTTTCCCTTTTTCTTCTTTTTGTATCAGATCAGGTTCAAACTGTGCGCGGTGCAGCGGCCGGTTTCCATGCGCCACAGGTCAATCGCCAGTTTGCGCCCGATCGCCACGATGGCTTTCTTGCGCCCGCCCGGATGGGCCTTGGTGGCCAGCACGCTCTGCCATCGTTTGACGGGCCCATAGTTGGGTTGAAAGCGCACCACTCGCCAGGCCAGTTCCACCAGCGCCCGGCGCAGCCGGGGGTTGCCGTGTTTGTTGATGGAGCCGGAGATGCTTTTGAACCCGCTGGCCCTGACGGTGGGGCACATCCCGGTCAGGCTGGCCACCTGGCGACGGTTCTGGAAGCGATGCCAGTCCAGCACCTCCCGCCGCAGCACCTCGCTGGTCAGCAGGCCAAAGCCCTTGGGCTGGGTCTTGGCCTGGCTTTGGATCTCCAGGCTCAGAGCTTGCAGGAGTTCATCGGCTTTAAGGATCAGTTCCCGCAGGTTCTCCAGCAGGCGGACCAGATAGGCGGCCAGTTGGGGCCGCAGTTCTTCCCAGGCCGCGGTGCCCCACCACCGGCCCCGGATTCTGCGGCCGTGATAAAGCAGCACGCTGCGGCCCTGCGCTTCGTGGGTCTGGCGGTCCTTTTGCAACTGTTCCCGGTGGCGGCTGAGGGCTCGCTCCTTTTCCTGTTGCAGCGTGGGCACCCTAACAATGGCCAGCGCCTTGGAGTTGCCCTGCACATAGCGGTCCAGCCGTTGAACCAGGGCCAGCGCATCGGTCTTGTCGGTCTTGACGCCCCGGCCCAGCTCGTCCCAGTTCTGGGGCCGCACCACCACGTTGCGCACTCCCAGTGCGAGCAGTTGGCGGTGCAACCCGTAGCCAAAGGGACCGGCTTCGTAGCAACTGTGGACCTGAGCGGCCAGTTCAAGCTGCCGGGCCGCCCAGAGCAGGAACTTCTCAGGCGTGAACTTCTGGGCGGGTTGCGGCGCGGCATTATCAATCTGGCGCACCACCCGGTAGCTGTCCGCATGCACATCAATGCCTAGTTTAATTTCCCTGTATTCCCGGGCCGTTTCTGCTTGAGTGTTTTTGGTGTGGGTATCGGTAATAGGTTTTTTTTTCATGCCTTGGTGTAGCAACTGTTTTGCTCACCTGCCAATACCCATGCCATCTACCACCCAAAACTCCTTCGCGCCTTTGCGAACTTGCGGCTTCGGGTTAATCCGTCCCAACTCCCCGCGCTCGCAGTATCCCAGTCTCCATTCGCCATTCAAAAATCGTCATTCGAAATTCCTCTCAACTCCGCGCCTCCGCTCCTCCGCGGTGAACCTTAAATTTCACATGTCAAAGATCTCCTCAGCCCGGACATGCATTCCGAGCCCAGTGGTCCCGCAGGCGGGACCAACACCCCGACCTTACTCCCGCCACAAAACATTGCAAGGGGTCCAAGGCCCCAAAACGCAAAATAAATCAGCAAGGTCGGCAATCCCGGCAATCCCGGAAGTCGTTTTTGTCCAGCGCGACAATTTCAGAGTTCCTCCGCCGGGAATTTTGCCTCAAAATTATTGTCGGATAAGCCGGGCGGGCGGCAGCCTACCGTTGAAATGAACACGCGACGCCAGGATTTCGAGCTTCTGCAAGGCTTCGTTCGACGCGGCGACCAGGCGGCCTTCACCGACGTCGTGCGGCGGCATC
This sequence comes from Limisphaerales bacterium, assembly GCA_044223735.1. Lineage (GTDB taxonomy): Bacteria > Verrucomicrobiota > Verrucomicrobiia > Limisphaerales > UBA8199 > JBGALR01. The sequence continues at coordinate 71,136 of JBGALR010000034.1, forward strand.
TCGATCTGGTATTTGGCACGGCGCTCCGAAAAGTCGGCGACCCCGGCGCAGCCCAGGAAGTCGCGCAAAACGTTTTCGTCGCCCTCGCCCGAAAAGCCTGGCGATTCGCACCGGACGATTCCCTCCCCGCGTGGCTGCACAAGACCGCCCTGCTTGAATCCAAATCCTGGCTACGCGGCGAGTTGCGCCGCCATCGTCGCGAGGAAACCGCCGTCGAACTCGGCACCACCATGAAAACTCCCGATGACCAACCCGCCATCGCCGCCCTCACTCCACTGCTGGATGAGGCATTGCTGTCGCTTCGTGAAGGCGACCGCACCCTCCTGCTGCTGCGTTACTGCGAAAATCAATCCCTGCGCGACGTCGGCGCGGCATTTGATGTGACCGAGGACACCGCGCAAAAGCGGGTGCAACGCGCCCTCGAAAAGCTGTCGCAATTCTTCCAACGGCGCGGCTTCCGGACGGCGAGCCTCGCCGCCACCACGGCAGCGCTCAAAGCATCCGGCGCTTCGGTCTCGACGGACATCGCGACCGCCGTCGTGAACGCAGCGTTGCAAGCGGCTCCGCCAACCTTGACCGGAGTCGCGGCCATCATCGCCAGTGTTGTATTACTCTTCAGAACGCACGCGACTGCGTTATTCGTGGCAGCGGCCCTCATGACGATTGCCTGGCAATGGAACCACCGCCAAAAGATGGAGCGGGAGGCCGCCATCGCCGCTGCGAATCTCCAGCACGAGGAATCCACTCGGTTGGACGCCCTGAAACTGGCGACCGCCTCAAAGTTCCCCAAGCAAACAGCCACCTCTGGAAACTTTGCCTCTCTTGACGAAATGCAATCGCATCAAGACGTGAGCGCCTTTTTCAAGCAGGCTTTAAGCAACCCTCCCGAGGTCGAAAGTTTTGAAGCCAGTATGAACATTCTGTGGGTGCCATTTAAAATTCCAAAGGGCCTGAATTTGGGAAACCTCGTCGGCACGATTCAGGAATTCCAAGGTGCGCGTGCGGGCTCCAATTGGTTCCTGCGCTGCAAGACCACCGAATTAACCACAGGTAGCGTTGCGGGTGAAGATTACCTCGTGACTTCTGACTTGCTTAGGGTCGAGTCGAACGGAGAATGGCCGGGTCCGGCGCCAAGCCCGGGCGATCGCATAAACCACGGCGATAAATCGGCCTGCGGCATTCCTTTTCAGTTCCTGCAAATGGGGTTGGGAGAACTCGATGCCGGCACCCTCACTTGGAAAGGCGATCGGTTCGAGGGCGCCTATCGGGACGGAAGGAAGATATATGGACAACTCGAATACTCGAACGGCTTACCGCAAAAACTTACTGCTTATTTTCGGACCAAGGCGGCTCCCATTTTTGAAATAGTTTACGATTATCCGCAGCCACCCATGGCATTATCGGGATTCCCCCGGGCCATGACAATATGCATGGAAAGTGCCGACGGCTTCAAACCCTCATTGTTACTGGAGTTATCCAGCGTCCACCTCCCTGCTTCTCCACTCGCGGCGGAATTTTTTAGACCGGAACAATTTCTCACCACCGACGTGATTTACACGAACCTCTTGACCGAGAGCACCTTCACCAGCATTTCACCCACCCAGACGGTCACCGCCCCCATCGATTCCTTCAAACGATGAAGGGGGCGTCCGTGGGCACATCTCATTTTCTTGAGCCCTAAGATTTTTCTTGGGATCGCTTGGCCGGTTCCAGATTGACCGCGAGTTGTAGAATAGTTATCGGTGACAGAATGCAAGCGAGCCTGCTCTTTCGTCCCACCTGGTTGGAAATCAGAGCGGCAATGTTGAAATTCAAACCCGCAAGAAAAACCCTTCCATTTTTCCTGATTCCTTTGATTGGGACGCTCGTCGGGCAGACTACTGCGATTTTGGCTGCTGGCTATCAAGTGGATGGCCACATTTTACGAGGATACACAACGCCAAATGGAAGCCAGGGGACGGCGAGTAATTGGTTTCAAGTCAAAGTAGACCGCTGCTCCACAACAATCACCGCCGGCCCCATCAACGATCCTGTAATCGAGTTTTTCCAGCATTGTTTTGATGGCAAAAATTCAAGTTTGCTCGTTAAATATGTTGCCCAGTCGCCTTTAAAAGTCGCGAATGAAGCGACGTTGATGTTGAACAGCGGGCCAGTGCCTGAATATGGATATGGCATGATAAGCGAAGTATGGCTGGCTTACGCTTCGGCTTGTTTCTATCAACGGTTGGCCAATGGCCACTCGCCACCGGTATTCGATATGGGAGGCGGTTTTCGTGAAAGCCATCAGATGGTAAAGAGCGACTGGAGGTTGACGAAAACCGCTCCTCCTTTGCTCGATTACATGCGCGATTTCGCGGACGGTTTCCGTTATAGTGAAGAAGACGGAAAGCTCCTCAAGCAACAACTTCCCAGTCCATTTAATCGCGGATATACCAATTCCATATATTCTGTAATACTATGGACAAACCATGCTGGCCTGACGCTCCCGCTCCAGTGGCGGGTAGTCCAATACAGGCCCAATCTGGTCACAGGAAGATTGGAACCAATTACCACCCATGGATTTACCACCGCAATCAGCATGGAAGGATATGCCAGTGATTTCTCGCCGCACATGCCTAAAAACACGCGCATAATCGACAATACCTTGGAAGCTCAAGGTTCTCCTGTTCATACGTATGCCTATATGACGACGAACGGCCAAATCCGCACCCTTGCCCAATTGGAGCAAGAAACAGATTTTATTTTCGCGCTTCAAGATGCTCCCCCAGCGCCAAAGAGGCCGGCAAAACGGCTGCTAATCGCCCTGGTGGTGTTTGTGCTGATTTTATTCCCGTCGATTTTCTTTGCGTGGAAATACCGCCCGGGAAAATCCTGAAAGGCAGAAGGGCAAGATTTGCGTGGGCACGCTCGGAAGCTGACCATTGACCTCCCGGATGGCGAGATTGATCGGGCCGACGGGGTCGGTTCTTAGTATTGTCAATTTTGATCGTTGGCCGCTTCGACAGCGGAAAACGACTGCGGCTCTTGACGCTGCTTTCCCAAGACCGATTGGCAGACCCGTACCTGGTGCCCGGCGTTACGATGACGTTATTGTAGAAAGCGCCAACTTCTGAATATGAAAATTGGGAGACACCTTTCGCATTTGCTTTACCAAGACGGCGAAAACAAAAGTTTACGATGCTGAGAACCTCTTCGCATCCGAACGGTCGAGTAGTGTGCGCGCCCGAGTTCGACACCATCCAGGAAAGCGCAGCCCTAAATCCACTTTTGTGACTTCAACCGTTCCACGGCAATTTGAATCTGGGCATCCGTCATTATGGACCGCTTGCGTTCGTTCCATGAAGGTTGGGACCGCTCCCAATTGTGGACGCCGTTTACGATACAGCGAACATCGTCACTCGGACACTCTCGCTTCGCCACCCAGTGGACGGTTGCCAGGAGTTCCATGCCAAATGGTGTCTCAAAGCCTTCAATCAGGGCAGCCACCCGATTAAGGCGCTCATTCGATTCGGGCCGGTCTTGAAGAAAAACATCAGCCTCGGCCAACGCGCCCTCTTTAAGATGTATCTCCGGGGTGGAAGTATCATGATCCCCCACGCCCGAAAGGTAATGGCCATCAATCAAGGTCAAAACGTGTCTGAGATTTTGGGCGTAAGGCCCATACTGGTTTTTCTCAAACTTAAGGCGAAGAGGTTCCCCTGCTTCCTGTGCAAAATAACATAGCTTCTGAACCTCGATTTTGCTCAGCGAGTATTCCATCTCACGATAAAGCGAAAGCAGTTTTATCAGGATGGCACGTCCGGGAGTCATTTTTGGCTTTTGGGTTCTAACGGCAAGCTTCTCCGCTTTGGGCGCACCAACGGGTTCAAAAACATAGACTTTGACCTCATCACCAAGTGCTTCCAGTGCTTGCTTAATCAGCGGGCGAACAATATTCCAATCAAGCCCGCCGTTGCCACAACCAAGCGGCGGAATGGCAATGGATTGAATTTTGAGATCTTGGATCACGCGCACCAAATCCACCAAACCAGCAGTGATAAAGGACAATTGCGATTTGCCTTTCCAATGTTCCTTGGTTGGAAAATTGATGATGTAATGTGGGCGTCCCGCAAGCGTGCCAAGTCCATACACGAACATTCGCCCGGTTCGCATGGCACCCGCGTCGCATTCTTTCTTATAAGCGGTGTAATTTTCCGGCCATTTCTGACGAAATTGGAGCGCAATGCCTTTGCCCATGACGCCAACACAGTTAACCGTATTAACTATGGCATCCACGTCAGCTTTTAAGAGATCCCCGTTGACCAGGTTGAAGCTCATTTCAGAAATACCAGTGATTTTCCAGATTGGCCCGACACTGAACAGATCGCAAATTCAAAATCTCGTTAACTCTTGCAAGCGTTTGTGTGTTTTGAACGCCGATGTGCTCAATGAGGCTGAAACGAATCCGCTGATGGACCAGAAATTCGGCCTGGCGGACTTCCTTGCGGCCAGACCAATGAGGGTGGTCCGCGTCGTAGCGATCATGCCAGTATTGCGCATAGCCACCGAGCAAAGGCGGCTCAAAAAATATTCGCCAATCGATCCGTTCAAGTCCCGCCAGTTCATTGTACTCTTGGGCATACCCTACTACCGCATGGCGATCGTAAAAGACGTAAGGCAGACTGTCAGCGGCAACCGCCTGGACGGTGGTCACGAGATGAATGATTTCACCCTGTGGCTTGGCATTAGGGATGGTGCCGTGATGATTGCAATACAGCATGGGTGAACGGGGAGCGAAATAAAAGGGAACGTAATCATGCAAGTTCCCGTTCGGAGGAAGCGACACCAGCTTCCGGGCCCGTCGATCCTGAATGTCCTCGTTAGCAATCGAGGTAACCGTGGAGCCAGCCATCAAATTTTTGGCTAGAAGATTACTTTCCGTCAAAATTCCCATGAGATTTTCCACATGGGTGATGTGAAAAACCTTCGTATGCTCAAAATGACCTTTTGGAATCTGATGGCTCATTTGCAATTGTCAGAAGGTATCCCCACACGGCTGGTTGTTAAAATTATTTTTGGGGGCGTCTACGTACTGTCGGCTTCTCGCTTCGTGGAATTCATGTCCGTCAGGAGGAGGCGCGCGTAAGGAGTCAATCGGGAGCGAGTCTTTTGGCCCAGAAATCTGAGCCCCGGCTCTCTGTCACCATCCTGATGCCTTGAGCCATTACCGCGAAATCCCCATATAATAAAGCAAGCCCCACCACACGTACACCCACGCCAAAAACTGAGGCATCACAAACACAACCACCATTATTTCCCAAAACTTCATGGGACGGTCTTCAACCTTTAATTCACGGTCGAGCACAATGGCCAGAATGACGGTCAAGCAGGGACCCAACACTACGAGCCAATACCAGCCGAAGGGTATCGAATCCAAGCCATTCTTCCCGGAAGTCATCAGCTTGTAAAAAGCGACATACCACAATGCGGCCAACGCGAACAATCCCAACTCGACCCGGACAGCCGAATGTCTGAAAATTTTGGAGGTTTTCATGATTTGTTTCCGGTCCTCTTGGTTCACCAACCTCACTATGGCAAACGAACTAACCCACCACCGTGACCTGCTCGATCAACCGCTCCGCATGAAGACGCTCCACTTTACCGGCAGGGTCCAGCGCGAAGATGGCGCTGCCGTTTGAGTATACCACCGTGCCGTCGGGGGCGAGGTCGTAGGCGACGACGCCGCTGGCGATGGGTTCGGGGTCGTGATTGCCGCGCTGACGAAACAGGCGCCAGCTTTTGGGGACGAGATCGGCCGGTTCGTCGCCGGCTTTGCCGGCTTGCTCCGCTGAGACGCGGTTGCCCCAGATCATCATTTCCTTGAGGTCCATTTCCCGGCTGCGCGTGTTGCCGGAGCTGGTGAGTTTTTTCCCGGTGTAATTCATCGAGAAAAACTGGAGGTATTGAAAAATCGCGTAGGCCAGCCGGAACGGGAACAGCAGGATGTCCTTGAGCATCGTCAGCGGATGAAACTCGCGGCCGGTGGTGTAGGGCCGCCGGATGTAATACAGCGTGCCGTCCGCGGCGACCTGGGGCGTGAGATAATCGAACGCGGGATCCTCGGCGAGCGTCTTCATCGCGCCGGAGTCGATGTCGAGTTGCTGCAAGGAAAACGGCCCCAGCCCGGCGAAGTGTCCGTTGCGGTCGCGGCCGATGCCGGCGGATTGAAAGACCAGGCGGCGCGGTTGATCGGGCACCCAGCACGGCGCGGTGTCGAGCGAATCGCCTTCCGTCACTTCGCTGAACCCGGCCTCCTCGTCCAGCCGCACGGCGATGTTTCCGCTGCCCATGGGATGCCGCACGCTGCACGCCAGCGAGCCATCCGGCGCGACGGTCAGGTTGCTGAGCCGCTTGTCGTTTTTGTTCCACAAACGGCGTTCCTCCTCGCCCAGATTTTCCAACGCCAGGACGGCGCAGAGGTCATTGGTTTCGAGCGAGTAAAGCATCTGGCCGGGCGTCGAGCCGCGGCAAAGGCTGGTGATGGAAATGCGGATGGCCGACGGATCATTCGCGCCGCGTCCCCAAATCATCGCGCCCGAAAGAAACCCTCCGCCGCTGGCGCCCTTCCACCCATGCCGCTGCTGCGAACGCACCGCGCGTTCCCGGATGGATTGTCCAAACTGACTTTCGATGGTGCGCGGCAATTCGCCCGTTTTCTTCAGACGGACTTTTCCTTGTGCCAGCCAAGCGATGGTGAGCCCCATATCGCGGGCGA
>JBGALR010000001.1:0-377669 GCA_044223735.1 Limisphaerales bacterium
CTGCGCTGCGGCTCGCTACGCTCGCCTCCGCTCCGCCTCACCCCAAAGGGGTGGAGGCAGAGGGAAGAAAGACAATTTACAGAAAGATTTTTACACCCCCGACAACGGGCGCGATGTTGTTCACGACGCCCGAGTCCCCGCCGACGGCATGGTGATTGGTCAACGAACAATTAAATAGCGCCAGGGTTCCGCCCTGATTCCAGATGCCGCCACCAAACACGCTTTCACCTGAGGTCGCCGGAGGGGCAGGATAGCTCCCGTTCAATCCATTGGTGCCGGTCACCCGACCATTCGCCAGCGTCAGGCCATTCACTTGAAAGTTTACATTGGTGGTGACAATGAAAAGCCGCACGACATTGCCACCGCTGATGGTGACGTTATAGCCGTTGGCATCCATCACCGTGTTTTGCGATATGGTAATGGTGTTGGTCAGCGGAAGAGTGCCGCTCACAGCGAAAAGAACGGTGCCGCCGCCCGCCAGCGCGGCCTCGAGATTTTGCTGGGTCAGGTTGGTAACGGTGCCGGAGCCAAATGCAGAAGTGGCAGCGGTCAACAGCGCAGCCAAACACAAACTCAATCCCGGCAGATGATAAACGTATTTTTTGGCAATCATGAGAGCCCCTCTTGTACTGTTCGGAATATTCATGGATAACCTTCATGGAAGACCGTGTCAACGGGTAACGAAAATAATTCATGACTTGGTCAGGTCATTCGTTTCGCCACCTGAGTTTTTGAAAGCTGCATTTTTACCGCGGCGCGGAGATTGCGAGGGAATTTCGAATGCAGATTGTCGAATGGGGAATGGCATGCTGCGAGACCTCAAAAGAGAAAACCATCCATCGTAGGAGACGAGGTGACGAGACTTTGATCTTTTCCTAACGAATTCGGGGCGGGGGCCGGAGTTTTGCCACAGAGCATCCAGGCACGGGGAAAGCCAGGGCGTCGCGGCAGCGAGCGCCCTACCGTTATGGAGTTTCGTCCGGTGGGACCTTCGGCTTTCGAACGTCTTGGGATTGTCGGAGTCGCACGGAGCTGGCAACGCCGCGAAATTTCGCCACCCCTCTCGCCTCGGCTCGTAGCTCGTATAAGACGGGGGAGAGCCGGAGTTTAAACTCGATTATACGTTCGCATCGACGAAGCGTTTGGTGATCGAAAAAGAGAGCCTCCTGCGCTCCGCCACATTTCCGAGCCATGCCGCGACGGAGAGGTGCTTTCAGTGTGCGATTTTTGTAATTTCCTTCCGGTTTTCGCATAAATCCTGCCGGGATTGCCGATTTTGCCGACCTTGCCGATAACACTTGTGTGTTCGTGCTGTTTTGCTCTTGAAAATTTTTGCGGTGGAAGTAAGGTCGAGGTGTTGGTCCCGCATGCGGGGCCGCCGAGTCCGGATGCGCGTCCGGGCGGAATGATCTTTGACATTTGAATTTTGTGAGTTTTTGCCGCGGCGCGGAGAGTTTGGTCGCTAACGCCGAGATGGCAGGCCGAGTTGCTGCTCGACCCAAATCGTTTTGCCCCAAAAACCGATGGCAGGCAAAGCGAAGTTGGCCGTGGTCAAACTGCCGCCGATGGCCGTTCTGTGAACTGCTCGGAGATAAGTTTGGTTCAAGGGTTGGGCTTGATTCGGAGCGAGAGGGGAATCCGCTGCTCATGGGGGCAAAGGATGTTTGGGCCGAACGGCAATTCGGCCCCACCTTTTAAGTATTTCGTCGGAAGTTTTGGTGGCGGAGGGATCGCTGAGGAATGCAGGAAATGAAAGCAACGAATTTCGCACCGCTTTTTAACCAAGGCGGGGGTGGGACAGTATGTGTCCCACCCCGGGTGTTAGGATCTCAGTGTTGGGGATAGGTCTCCTCTGAGAAAAGGGGCGAGGGTGAAAACGACGATAAGGACGAAAATTATGCAGATGACGATGGAAATGGGAATGGAGGACGGCCTTGTCTGGACTTTTTTGGGCAGTGAACGTCCGGTTTTGGTCGGTATTGGCAGGGGAAAATTGGGAGGCGGCAAATGTAAATTTTACCAAACGAACCCAACTTCGGAACTTCCTAACCTATTTCCGTTATAGTTATTTATGAACTTTTCAGGCGATCAAAGAATGAAAAACGAACCCAACTTTTTTAAATGAAAATTGATGAATGCAGATTTTAGAATGTGGAAGGGCGAGCCAAACGGGGGAATTCGGAGAATCGACCTGGCGGCGCGTTCAGGGAATGGCGGCTTCCTTTTGATGCAGCTGCGTATTTTCCGGCGCGGTCGGCTTGATCAGCAGGAAGGAAAGGTTTTGTTTGATCCACGAGCCGGTGATGGATTTCTCAAACACAGTTTGTTGAACGGTCTGCATCGTCGGAAAGAAATTGCTGCCGTATACATCGTCCTGGAATTTCTGCATGGCCTTCACTTCCGTGGGGCTGTAGTAGCGGGAGTTGAGCAGCGCGAGCACGAAGAGGAGAATACAAGTGAATCGCACCAGGCCCGAACCCATGCCGAGGTAATATTCGGCCGGGCCGAAGACGTCACTGCCAATCAGTTTTCCGCCCAAGGCGCGCTTGACCAAAGCGAAGAGCATCACGACCGCGCTGGCCACCGCGATATATACCAGGATGTAGCAGGTAAGCATGCCGAACATGCCGGTGAGGCCTTTGAAGAATTGGCCGCCTGGCTCATACGCCAGCGAACAGATCACGAGAATGCTCAGCCACTTGAGCAGGCTGATCAATTCCTGGGACATCCCGTGCTTACGGCCAGTCCACAGGCCGGCGATCAATACCACCACGAGGATGAAATCGAAGGCATTTATCGGCAGTTGGTCCAGTCTCAGGCTCATGTCGGTATCGTCCGCGTCACAACGCGCACTAAAGATTCGATTGATAGAAGCCAGTTCCATGCCATTACCGCGCGATGATATCGCCCCGAATTCGTGCGGGTAAACCGAAGGGAGGCAGAACACGACTGTCTGAAAATTGGACTGGGAAGCCAAAAATCAGGGAGGCCGCGACCGAAATCGAGCGGCTACTGGGGATTGCTGGCAAGCCAGAAACGAATCGCCGAGGCCTGCGGATTGCGAGGTTCGAGTTCCAGCACGCGTTGATAATGAAGGCGCGCCCGAGCGGGATCGGACAATTGTTGCGCGTAGAGGTTCGCGAGCGCGAGGTGAGCGCGTGCTTCGCCGGGATTGGTGGCGAGCAGTTTCTCCAGTTCGCCCGCAGCGTCGGCGTAGTATTTCGCCTGCTTGAGGACGAGCGCAAAATTGTAGCGGGCGTCGGCGGACTCGGGCCGAATGGCCAGCGCGTATTCATAGGCGAGCAAGGCGGCGTTCAAGTTCCCGGCGTCCGTCGCGGCGAGTCCGTAATTGTATTGCGCTTCGAAATACGAGGGGTCGAGTTGCGTGGCCTGCCCGTAAGCCTGCGCGGCATCAGCGATTTTATGCGCTTGGTAGGCCGCGATCGCCTGATCGCACGCGCGTTGCGCGGCGGCCCGATTGCCGGCTGCCGGTGTTGCGGGAGATTTGTAACGATACCTCGCGCCGGTGTAGGGAACAGGAGTGGATGCGGGAACGCTCGACGTTTCTGCGCGATTTGAGGACGCGCCACTGGCGGTCGCGGCAGACGAGCCGCTCGCCGGCAACGGCGTGGTTTTCGGCGTGGCCTTGTCGCTGCCATGAAAGAGGTTTAGCGGATTGACCTTTTCGAAGAAGCCCTTCCTGGCGGTCTTCGGCGCAGTGGCGTTCGCCGGCACCGACGAGGTTGTCACTTGCGGTTCAGGGTTGGATGACCGGGCGGGACGCGCAGGGGTCGATACATCCTGCGCAGGTTTGATGACCGGCTCGGAAGTCAATTTGACCACCTCCACCGGTGCTGGCGGCGTCGCGCTGGTATTGGCGCCGGGCGAAGGCGGAGGATTGGTTCCAATCGCTGGCTTCGAGTTCGAAGTCGAAACCGGCGGCTTTGGCACATTGGTGACCGATTCAGGTTTTGCCGCAATGACCGTCCGGGCGGGCGCTTCCGGCGGAGGTGTTTTGACGGCAACCGGATTGGAAATCGGCTGTGTGGCGGACCTGGCAGGAGGATTCATCTCCACCTCCAGCTGCCTCACGGTTTCGGCAACGGCGGCGGCATTGGCCGGCGCAGGTTTCAAGGCCAGATATTCGCGGTAGTGTTGGAGCGCCGCCGGGCGATCCTTCAAAACATTTTGCTGCACGATGGCGAGATTCAACAAGGCGGGCCGGTATTCCGGTTGCGCTTTCAAAGCGCTGGCAAAGCATTGGGCAGCGTCCGCCGCACGACGCTGTTGGAGTCGCACGAGCCCAAGGCCATTGAATGCCTCGGGATTTTGCGGACTCAAACGAAGGGCGTCGCTGAAGCTTTTTTCGGCCGCACCAAGATCGCGCGTGCGCAGTTGCACGGTGCCAAGTTTGAGGAAGCCCTCGGGCGAACTGCCGCGCCGCAGCGTGTAGGCCGTGAACTCAGTGCGCGCGGATTCCAGTTTGTTCTCCGCGAGCAAAAGACAGCCGAGATTGTAGTGTGCCTCCGCCAGATCGTGATTCAACGCGAGCGCGCGCTGATAAGCTTTTTCGGAAGCAGCGGGATCGCCGCCATGTTGATAAGCCACGCCGAGATAATTCCAGGCCTGGGCGCACGCCAGCGCGTTGGTTCCGAGCAAGACGGTGGCACTTTGGAGTTTCTCAACCGCCTCGGGATATTTGCCTTCATCAATCAGCCGTTTTCCTTGCAGCAGCGCGCGCGGCCCGGCAGGCGTGCATCCGGCCAGCAGCGCGAGCAGAAGCAGTACGCCAAATCGGCGAAATTTGATGGTCAGCATCGGCGAGGGTGGTAACATCCGGCCCCTGACGTGTCAAGAAACGCACTGTTCCGAGACTACATTTTACGCTGGTGGCTGCTCACGATATGTGGGTGTGTGTTCATTTGCCAGAACCAGTCGACGCGAGGCGCCAGCAGCCTCTCGTCCAGTAGCGCCGCTCCGCGCGCACGGGTGGTCATAGTCCAGGATCCGCGGGCCACCGATGCCTTTCAGGCGCGGCCCGACGTGGTCAGCGCGATGGTTAGAAAAGGGATCACGAACGTAACTGGCAAAGCCACAACCGCGGAAGCGTGGCAGAGTCTCGTTTCCACCCAGGACGTCGTGGGCATCAAAGTCTTTTCCTCGCCTGGCCCAAACAGCGGCACCCGCCCTGCCCTCGTAGCCGCGGTCGTGCGCGAACTGATCGACGCCGGGTTGCCACCCAAGAATATAGTCGTCTGGGATAAAGCGTCGGTGGATTTGCGTCTCGCCGGCATGTATGACCTGGCTGATCGCTACGGCATCCGGGTGGCCGGCAGCGTGCAAGCGGGATACGATCCCCGGACATTTTACGAAAGCGAACTGCTCGGCAATCTTGTCTGGGGTGATTTTGAGTTTGGCGCCCGTGGAACCAGTTTAGGGAGAAAGTCGTTTGTTTCCAAGCTTGTCAGCCAGCAGATGACGAAAATCATCAACATCGCACCGTTGCTCAACCACAACCTCGCGGGAGTGTCCGGCAATCTCTACAGCCTGGCCACCGGGAGTGTGGACAACTTCATCCGTTTCGAAGCGAACCCCGATCGCATGGCCCGAGCCATCCCGGAAATCTACGCGCTCGAGGCGCTGAGCGATCGCGTGGTGTTAAGTATTACGGACGCGCTCATGTGCCAGTATGAAGGTGGGGAACAATCGCTGCTCCATTACTCAGCAGTCTTGAATCAAATTTGGTTCAGCAAAGACCCGGTGGCCTTGGATCGACTGGCCCTGCGAGAATTGGATCGTCAACGGCGCTCTGCGAATGCCCCGGTTGCAAATCAAAATCTGGAACTTTACGACGCCGCCGCCCTCCTGCAATTGGGAGTGAGCGATTTGAAGCGAATTCAGGTGGACAAACTTCCCTGATAGGCGTGACTCTGCAATGGCGCGCCGCGCTATTCGTTAAGGCCCCAATGACCGACGTGAGAGTTTTTGGCGGGAACCGCCGCAATGGGAAAAACCGATTCCTCAAAACCCTGTCGGGCGCCACGGCGCATCAATTGTAGCGCACCCTTATCGGTCGGCCAGATGCCGGGCTCGGCAAAAAATTCCATCTCGCCTCGTCGAGCGATCCAAGCCAGATATTCCTGGATGATCTTCACTTGCTCCGCACCCTCGTCGGCATGATCAAATAAGGCCACCACCGCGAACGCGGTGCTCTGTTTGCCAATCCACAACTCAATCCACGCTTTCACGTCGGCCGGCAAATCTTGTTTTCCATCACAGGCGATAAGGATTAAATCAGCCGACGCCGCATCGCGGGCGGCCATCTCTCGAAGAGTCGGGACCGAAAGCGCGTCGAAACGCCACATCTGGTTGATGAACCGGCTGTCGGTTCCGAGATTTTCCATGAGAAAATCGCAGGTTTTCCGGGCATGTTGACAGCACTCGTGGTCCTGATATGCCACCGCCACACTGAATGCGGGATTATTCACATCAACCAGACCCGGGGGCAATTGTTTCATGGAAGGTAACATATAATTATACAGTAGCGCGAAAGAATTAGTTACAAATGGGGTAATCACCCCATTCCCCGGACGATCCAGGTCAGCAACGGCGCCACCGCAAGGCCTGGCAGATAATCCGTCACTTCAATTTTTTTCAGCCCCAGAATCAACATTCCCACGCAAAACACCAGCAGACCGCCCACTCCATTAACCGGATCAATCAGGCTGTGGCTTTCCAGAAAAGGTCTGACGATGGCCGAGCAAACAAGAAAAATACTTCCCTCCAAAACAAACACAGGCAACGCGGAAAGGATCACGCCCCAACCAAAAAGCGATACAAACCCCATCACGGCCAACCCATCGATCACCGCTTTCAAAGCCAGCGGATAGAAATACCCTGACAAACCATCCTGCACCGCGCCGAGAAAGGCCAGCGGCGCGGCACAGAGCAACGCCGAACACAGCTGAAATCCCGTGTTGAAGCGGCTGGGATCATCGGCTCGCACATCCGTCAACCGCGCGCGCGCTCGCTGGCCCAGACGATTGGACATTTTCTGCAGGCGAAACAACTTGCCCAGCATTTTCCCCAGCATCAGCGCGAGGACAATGATGACCAGTTGCCTTAGGACACTGCCAAAGGCGCCACTGAAGCTAAGCCAGGTCAGCCTCAACCCATAAAAGACCATGAGGATACCGAGGACAGATTTGAAAAATGCCTCGTTGACCGGCGACAACGGTTTGCGACGGATCAGGGCTATAATGCCCCCAATCACGATCCCCGCCACGTTGAGCACGGCGCCAGTCATCATCCCGGGAGAACATACCGCCACCCGATTTCCAAACGCGATGTTTTTGCGCGGTTCGACGGCCGATTATTTTCCGGTCTTGCGCGCAGGCGAAAATACGAGGCGGCGCCCTTCCACAAAGCGTCGGTCTTCCCTAAGCAGTTCAGCCAGTTCGAACGAATTCGTCTTGCCGGCCCATGCAAATTTTCCTTGAGCCAGGATGCGACGGGTGGACACCGGGCGGCTTTGTTGCTTTAGAAAGGCGTGAACGTCATCAAGCATTTTGGCGCCTAACGCCGCCGGAATCTTGATGTGATGCCGCAAGCCAAATAATGCCGGGCCCAACCAGAAAAAGCTTTTGGTCAACGTGCGTCTCAACGAGGCGCCCGACCAGGTGTTTGAGTCCGGGCCAAATTCCTTTACTATACGGGCCGAAATCTCTTCCAAGGTCAACGGGTGATCGCTGGCCAACAAGACCGCATTGGCCGCAGTGCTCGACGCCAGCCAGCGCAAGCGGACCTGCGGTTGATCGGCCTTGGGAAATTCGACCGCAATGCTCCGCGCATACTTTAGCGCGGCCAGGAACTCCGGAACGGTTAGACCTCCCACGCGTTTATCGGCTGAAGTCAGTTCAAACGCCTTCCGCAATGGCAAACGAATCTTCCCCGATTCCAGAGCCTTTCGCAGCACCTTCATTGCGGTCTCCTGACGGCCGGGGCGCGGATCGGTACGATACTCCTGCCCTTCCGGCCACGCTGGAATCTCAGCATGCAACTCGCCGAGCAAGCGCACATAGGTAGGCACTGAAAATCGGAGCGACCTGGCGCCTGCACCCAGCCATTGGGAAAATAGCACCGCCGTCAGCGGGCACATCGCCGCATTGCATTTCGCCGCGATCTGTCGCATCTGAACCGCCAGCGCGGGACCGCCTTCTTTGCGAAGGAACGGCAGGTTTAGTTCCATGATTTGCCGGACACGCTCGCGGGTAAGACCGAATTTCTCGCCTGCCTCCTCCAGAGTCCAAAGGCGCTTGCCTTTCCCCGCTCCCAGGCGAAGCAACAAAATCTCCCGTTCCCGAGACGGCAGTTTGGCGATCCCTTCGTCCAACTTTCGCAGAGAGGCGATCAGGCTGGCGGCAGCCAGTGGTTCAGAGGGCACACGAAACTCGCCATCAGCGATTCGGCCCAATAGCGTTACCAACTCGACGATTGTGCGCGGTCCGCAATTGCCCATCCGGCGCAGTTCTACAAGCGGCGTCCCCTCCAACTGACCCAGGCGCTTGATGCCTCTGCGGCGAAACATCCCTTCGAGACGCACCGATGAGGGGAAATCCAAGGGGTTCGCCTCGCGGGCCCAGGGGGGCACCGAAAGGCGTCGGCTGATGTCCAAGGATGGAACAGGCCGGTGAGCGGCCTTATGTACAGTTTTACTACGGGTCATTCTTTCAGATTTTCTATTTGTCCGTTGCGCGCTTTTCACAATCATCACGTTTGTGAATAATCCTAGCGCATGTCGTAAATGATGCCACCGGAATTTTCAATTGAGGCGTAATTCCTCCAAAATCAATCCCGGACTCGGTTCGCCCTCCAGCCTCAGAATGGCGGGCGCACACCGGCTCTACCGGGAATGGAATCAAAAAGTCCGCTTCCGAATTTCCCGCGCGATATTATTCAGACCAAGCACCAGTTCCAGGCATTCTTCACGGGTGGCATCCGGGGTGAAAACAAATATGCCATCACTGATGGTCTTCGAAATAATGGGGCCAGCAATCCAGCGCTTCTCACTGAGGTTCTCGCCAAATTCGCAATGCACAGCAAACCGTTTGCCGTGATTCTGAGTGGTGTATTCCTCGAGCAGCCACGTACCCTTCTGGTTGAATTGAACTTGGACAGCGAAACCGCCCACCACGTCCACTACGCGCGCCTCCGTGATGTTCGCTTCAGTCAAGATCGCATTCTTTTGTACATTCACCATGATCGGCTTCGCCCGATAGATCGGCACTGGCTCGCTAAAATTGGTGGCATCGCGTCCGACTTCGACATGAATGTCGAGCCTCGCGGGGAGTTGTTTTTTTTTGGCTTCTTCGGTGGCGCAGCCAGCCGCCATCATCAGCCACAGTGCACCGATTAAATAGTGGTTGAATCGCTTCGGGCGAATCATCATAGTGGGAGAAACAATCGGAATGGTACGGAAATGTAAAGAGCGATATGAGCAAACAACACAATAAAGCGGAAAAGAAGCAACGGCGCCGGGCCTATTTGAAGCGCAAAAAAGTCGCGGTGAAGACCAAGCCCAAGGGCAAGGCCAAACCCGCAGCGTAGTCTGACCTACGTCAGGTCATTTCTTTTTCCAAAACCACCCGTGCACCGGGTGGTTTTTTTGTTTCCGCGTTCCGATCTCGAAATTCGTAACGCTTCCTTGGTTGCGGAGGCTCAAAACTTATTCACCAAGGCCGAAAAGGGGGCACGCCGCCGTGGTGAATAGTTTCTGACGCGAACACTCAGGAATCCCGTTCTGCTTGCTCTTTATTGCTTGTTAACAACTTGTTCGCGGGGTGTTTCCCGTGAATAAGTTGTGCATAAGATTTGGTTGTCGAAACGGTCGTTTATGATAAGATACTCACAGTTCATTGAAAGAACTGAGCTTGATGGCGAAAGTCGAAAGATGATAGCTGGCCTGCTCAAGGATAATCCCAGGCGACTGGGGAAAGGTTGGGTCAGGCTGGTTGGCTCAACCCCTCATTAACCGGATCGAAAGATTCGGCCGCGGAGGCAGGATTCACCAGTTCCTCTGGCGATGTTCGCGCGTCGTCAGTCAACGCGAAAAAGGAACTGTTCGGTCAGGGATGATTAGAAACCGTTCCGAACCGGATCAAGTAACGCAGGCAGGTTTCGAACCTGCGTGAATCGCAGTTACCCAGAGGGTAGATGGTTGCTACTGTGCATCAGCACGGGACGGAAGGCTCTGGCGGTTTCCGCAAGGAAGTCAGCCATAACAAAAAAAGACGCCGAAAGGTGGGACAAACTGAGCGCCCGAACCGGGAAGGTCACGCGATCTGGGCAGGATCCGTGAAAACCCTCCAAAACGTCGGCGATATTAAAAACGATACCGCTGACCTGTGAACGAAAAGCAACTTGAGAGTTAAGAGGCGAGACCCGTGGCACGGGGCAAACGCGCAGCCAAAACGCGGCGGCCGACCCGGTGCTAATGGTCAAGACGCGGACAAAAGAAACAGACGTGTCTCGACCTGGTTCGCGAGCCGGTGGCGCCACCACCAGCCCAAGCGAGCTGAAAAGCCTCACTCAATAATCCAACGACCGCGAGGCGTTGGGCGGCCCTGCTACGAGGCCGAGAAACTCCGCTTGCCGTGGAGAATAGCGTCGGGAAGCCGGCGGCCAATTAGGCGCCTAACGCCGGCAAGGGAAAGAGGGCCTGGCGAACTCCCATCCCCCATTTAGTCCCCGTTCAATCGCAAGATTGGGCGGGGACTTTATGTTTTATTTGACCGATGGTTTTTTAGCTTGCCTGCCTTCCCCCTTTGAGGATGATTGTGTCTCGCACAAAACACGAAAACCTAATCTTCACAAACTCTTCCAAAGACTTATGGGGCACATTTACAATAATATCGTCGAAACCGTCGGTCGCACTCCGCTCGTCCGGCTGAATAAGGTAATTGACGGCGCGGACGCCAACATTCTCCTCAAGTGCGAATTTTTTAATCCGCTCGGGAGCGTCAAGGATCGTATTGGCATGGCCATGATTGAAGATGCCGAGAAGCGCGGTGTTTTGAAGAAGGACACCGTCATTATCGAACCGACCAGCGGAAATACCGGCATTGCGCTGGCGTTTGTGGCCGCAGCCAAGGGTTATCAATTAATCCTCACCATGCCGGAGACAATGTCGCTCGAACGTCGCACCTTGCTTGCCATGTTGGGGGCGAAGCTTGTCCTGACGCCAGGCACGGAGGGTATGAAAGGCGCAATCGCCCGGGCGGAACAACTCGCAAAGGAAACACCCGGGTCCTGGATCCCGCAGCAATTCGAAAATCCCGCCAACCCGGCGATTCACAGCAAGACCACCGCGGAGGAAATTTGGGATGACACCTCCGGCAAAGTCGACATTCTTGTGGCCGCTGTTGGCACAGGTGGCACGATCACCGGCTGCTGTGAAGTCATCAAACCCCGCAAGGCATCGTTCCAAGCCATTGCTGTTGAACCCAAGGATTCCCCCGTGATTTCTCAAACACTCGCAGGCCAGCCCGTCAAGCCGGGACCTCACAAGATCCAAGGCACCGGCGCCGGATTCGTCCCCAAAAACCTCCATCTCAAGGATAGCAAGGGAAATCCGCAAATCACCGAATGCGTCGAAGTGACCAACGACGAGGCGTTCGCCATGGCCCGCCGCCTCGCCAAAGAAGAGGGAATCCTCGTAGGTATCTCCACCGGCGCAAACGTCGTCGCGGCCATTCAGGTCGCCAAACGTCCGGAAAACAAGGGCAAGATGATCGTCACCATCGCCTGCTCCACGGGTGAACGGTACCTCAGCACGCCACTGGCGGCCGAAGCCCGCGCACAAGTCGGCGGTTAGGCGATTTCATAGTTAGTTCATTACCCTTTGCAGCCCATCGGGCTGCAAAGGGTAACTTGATCACGGGGTAAAGCGCTCCATCTCAGGAGCGCTTTTGGCGTCTATGGAGAAGTAATCGCTGCCGCCTTTCAGTATCGCCCTTCAACTCGAACACGAAATTTGGCTGAACAAAAGCAGGTAAAAAAAGCCCAAGCGCCGCGTAGCTCACGCCTTCGCACTTCGATTGAATCCTCACACCATGATTCGTCATAGACCCTTCACTGCGGGTTCCGTCGTCAGATTTGCGACCACTCAAGACACCACGCAATCAGAACAGAACAAAAAACTGAAACTTATGAAGAAAATAAAATACTCGGTGAGCAAGTCAATCTGGAGCGGCTGCACTGCGGTCGCATGTCTCGCAGCAATAACCGGGGCTCGCGCGGCTGAGAATGTGGACTGGCAGGAGAAAGCCATTGCCCCCGTGGCAAACCCAATTTATTTCGAAGACCCCCGCATCTACAGCGATGTGCGGCCAATCTTCATGTATCATACTTTGCCGGATAACTTTGGGTATAGCGGTGGCAGCGTACCGCTCGGCGGCGACGTTCAGGTGTATGCGTTGCAATTGCGACTGAAGTTGACAGACCGGCTCGCCCTAATTGCCAGCAAGGACGGCTACATCGCATTCAAACCCGACCATACTCTGGCCCACCAGTATGGTTGGGCCGACCTTGCGGCTGGATTGAAATATGCGGTAATTGATGACCGGGATCATGAGTTCATTCTCACGCCGGGACTTACCATTACCGTCCCCACAGGAAGCGAAGATGTTTATCAGGCGCATGGATCCGGCGTTGAAAATCTTTTCGTCTCCTCGGAAAAGGGTTGGGGTAATCTCCACTTGACCGGCAATCTTGGTTTTCTAATCCCAAACGATTTCGGCGAACAAACGTCTCAACTTCATTACAGCCTCCAACTCGACTATAACATTTGTCAGTACCTTATCCCTTTCGTCGTCGGCAATGGCTACACTATTCTTACGGAAACCAGCAGCCAAAAAAACCAGTCACTAAGCGCTGTACCGCTAAATGCGGAGGGATATGATCTGATCAATTTTGGTGCCTGTCAGGCCGCTGGCTCAACGCAGCTTACGATCGGCGGCGGCTTGCGCTCGAAATTGACCAAGCACTTCGATATCGGCGCCGCTTACGAAGCTGGGGTGGTCACGCCAAAGGGAATTTTTGAAAACCGCGTCACCGCCGATATCGATTTCCACTGGTAACGGAAACGAAGAGCTCGCCTGCAAGGTACGGCCGCTACAACGCTTAAGAACCGCGCACTGGATCACTTCTTCATCAGAGGTGATCCTTTATTCATAATTGGCAGCAAAATTGCCCACGCGAAACGGGCGGATTCGAATGCTTACATAGTCGGCTTCCGCGTCGGGCTTGCAGTCTGCCCGTTGGCCATTAGCCGAGCCAGCAACAGCGCCATCTCCATGGCTTGTTCATAATTCAAGCGCGGATCCACTTGGGTGCGGTAATCGCGGGCAAGATCTGCTTCCGTGACGCCGCTGGCCCCGCCAATACATTCGGTTACATTGTCGCCCGTCAATTCAAAGTGAACGCCACCCAGGTGGGCGCCATTATCATGCAGGATTTGATAGGACGCCTGGAGTTCCCCCAAGATTTTGTCAAAGCGCCGCGTCTTGATGCCACCCGGCGTCGTCTCGGTGTTACCGTGCATCGGATCGCAGCACCACAAAATCTGACGCCCTTCGTCGCGCATTGCCTTCACCAAAGCCGGCAGGCACTTCTCGACTTTATCGACGCCGAAGCGATGAATAAAAGTGAGCCGCCCTGCTTCGTTGGCCGGATTGAGCACATCGGCGAGTGCGAGTGCGTCATGAGGGGTTACCGTCGGCCCGACTTTGACGCCAATCGGATTTGCTATTCCCCGAAAAAATTCGATGTGCGCGCCGTCTAATGCGCGGGTCCGCTCGCCGATCCACGGGAAGTGAGTGGAAAGATTATACCAACCCGTGCGGCGCGGTACATGCCTCGTCTGCGCCTGCTCGTAGTAAAGGTGCAGCCCTTCGTGGCTCGTGAAAAAATCGACGCGACTGATGTCCGCAAGGACGCAGCCGGTAAGCGTTTCCATGAATCGCAATGCTTCACCAATACTCCGCACCATGCTCATATAGTCGGCGGCGTGCTGTGAATTTTGCACGAAACCAAGCTCCCAATATTCAGGATGATGCAGGTCGGCAAAACCGCCTTCAATGAGCGACCGGATGAAATTGATCGTCAATCCGGAACGCTCGTAGGCCCGCAGCAGCAATTCCGGATTTGGAATACGTTCCGCCGGGCTGAAACCCGGCGAGTTAATCATGTCGCCGCGATAGCACGGCAACGTGACACCGTTGCGCGTTTCATTGTCTGAAGAACGCGGCTTGGCATACTGTCCCGCGAACCGACCGAGGCGAATCACCTTTTTCTTGCCGCCCTGCACCAGCACGAGGCTCATCTGCAGCAGGATTTTCAGCTTGCTGGCGATGGCGGAGGATTCGCAATCAATGAAATTTTCCGAGCAGTCCCCACCTTGCAATAAAAACCGCTCACCGCGCACGGCACCGGCGAGCTGTTGTTTGAGGTTTTCGATTTCCCAACTCGTCACCAGCGGCGGCAATTTGCCGAGTTGCCCGAGCGCGCGATGCAAGGCATCCGCGTCCGGATATACCGGCTGCTGCGTAACTTTTTTCCGCTGCCACGATTCCGGCGACCAATCGCGCCCGGCGACATTATTTTCCGTTTCAAGCTGCATTTGCAAACCGCCAGACTGACTCATGGATGGCGAAAAGTAAAATGATTTCAGGCCGCCAACCGGCGCATCACAAAATTGCGCTTGCCCCGCGAGCGAAATGAGATTGTGCTCAGCGCTCGAAATTGAGTGATGTCATTTGACCGAGAAAAACTTAAAGCGAACATCGCCGCGCTAGCCAGCCAGGGCGTGTACATCGGCACGTCGTCTTGGAAATATGAGGGGTGGCTCGGATCGCTTTACACGCCTTCAATGTACGAATATCGCGGCAAACTTGCGCAGAGCCGCTTTAAACGAGATTGCCTCACGGAATTTGCCCAGGTCTTCAAGACCGTATCCGTGGACGCCGCGTACTATACCTTTCCAACAGAGAAATATCTGCAAGGACTGTCGGATCAAACCCCGGCAGACTTTCGCTTTTCGTTGAAAGTAACCGACGCCATCACCATCAAGAAGTTTCCGAACCTGGACCGTTTTGGCCCGCAGGCGGGCAGAACGAATGAGCATTTCCTGGACGCTCAACTGTTCATCAATTCTTTTCTGAGTCCGTGCAAGGCTATCCGCTCCAAAATCGGATTGATCATGTTCGAATTTTCCCAGTTCTGGCCCACCGACTACGTGCGCGGCCGGGACTTTATGAATGCACTCGATCAATTCTTCACCCAATTGCCGAAAGATTGGCCATACGCAGTGGAAATTCGGAACCGGACGTTTTTACATCCCGAATATTTTACAATGCTTCGCCGACACTGCGTCACCCACATATTCAACAGTTGGACCGAGATGCCACCGACGATTGAGCAAATCGATCTGCCCGGATGTTTTACCACTGACGAACTTTTTGGCGCCCGCATGCTCCTGCGTCCGGGTCGTCGATTCGAAGAGGCGGTGAAGCTCTTCAGCCCTTATAACGGCGTGAAGGAAATTTATCCCGAAGGACGCGCCGCCGGGCTGGCGCTTGTTCGCAAAGCTCGCCGGATGGGGGCGCGGGGAAAAGGCTTTATCTACGTCAACAATCGCTTCGAAGGCAACGCCCTTCAAACCATCGCTGCGATTCTTGACGCCGCGGAACGTGAGGGCCTAATCACGCCGGCCTGAAGTGGCTGAGGTATATATTTTCACATATTCCGCGACCATCCGTTCCCACGAAAAATCGGCGGCCATGGCGTTTAACTGGTAACGACGAAACACTTCGGGTGCCGCGTATAATGCCAACGCTTTTTCGATGCCGCGCTTCAAAGCCGCCGGCGAGTACTCCACGAATTTGATACCATTCGCCTTCAACGGGTCTTCGCGAATATCTATGACCGTGTCGTCCAGCCCGCCGGTCGTACGCACCACTGGAATTGTGGCGTAGCGCAATCCATACATTTGGTTCAGCCCGCACGGCTCGAAACGGGAGGGCATGAGGAAAAAATCAATGCCCGCTTCAATCCGATGCGACAGGCCTTCGTTAAAACCAAACCGAACGGCAACCTGCTTCGGAAAACGGCCCGCCAGGTCTTCGTATGCTTTTTGAAAGGTCGGCGAACCGCTGCCGATGAGCACAAATTGAAAACCAGCGCTTAATTTATCGGCCAGTGCGGGTATCAGAATATCCACCCCTTTTTGCTCTGCAAGCCGGCCGATATTTCCAAACAACGGAATCGCTGGATTTACCGGGAGGCCAAACTCCTCCTGCAATGCGAGCTTGTTCGCAGCCTTACCGCTCAAATCAGCGGCCGAAAAAGCATGCGGCACAAACGGATCAGAAGTTGAGTTCCATTCTTCGTAATCCACTCCATTCAAGATGCCGGCGAGCGAACTGTTCCGCTGACGCAACAAGCCGTCAAGGCCGCAGCCAAATTCCTCAGTCGTGATTTCCCGCGCGTACCTCGGGCTGACGGTGGTGATAAAATCCGCGTAAACGATGCCTGCTTTCAGGCAGTTTAGCTTCCCGTAAAACTCAAGTCCTGCCGGTGAAAAATAGTCGCCCGGCAGATTCGTGAGGCCGAAATTCGACGCCGGGAACAAACCCTGATAAGCCAGATTGTGAATGGTCAGGCCGACAGGCGGCAGGCCGCCCTGCCCGTCGTTTTTTTTCCTGTCGTGCAGCAGCACGGCAGCCGTCGCCGCCTGCCAGTCATGCAGGTGCAGCACGTCGGGCTTCCACGCGAGATTGCAAGCAAGGTGGGCAATGACCTTGGCGAAGAAAACAAAGCGAGCGGCGTTGTCGGAATAATCGACGCCATGCTCCTGGTAGAGATCGGCACGCTCGTAGAACGCGGGCTGTTCCACGAAATATATGGTCAGACCCGGCATAGCCTCCAGCGTCCAAACTGTCGCCCGAAAACACTGGTAACCCAGCGGCAATTCGATGGACACAGGTAATCGCTGCAGGCCTGGAAAGCGTTGACGTATTCCACCGTAGAGCGGAGTGACGACTCCCACCTCATGTCCCGTGCGCGCAAGCGTTTTGGCCAGCGAACCGACCATGTCGGCCAGTCCGCCGGTTTTCGAGTATGGATAAACTTCGCTGCTCGCGAGCAGAATTCTCATCGCGAACGACTCTCCCGCAACAGCCAGCACGACAAATTCATGACCCGATAATCCTGTCCGTCTTGAGATACGGCTGCAACGCGGCGGGAATGGTGATGCTGCCGTCCGCCTGTTGGCAGGTCTCCAAAAGCGCAACGAAGATCCGCGCGAGCGCGGTGCCGCTCCCGTTCAGGATGTGTGGAAATTTATTTTCGCCGTTTTCGGCCTTGTATCGCAAATTCATGCGGCGTGACTGAAAGTCCTCGCAATTGGATACACTTGAAACCTCAAGGTAACTGTCCTGCCCCGGCGCCCACACTTCAATATCGTACGTTCTCGCGCTCGCAAAGCCCATGTCGCCGGTGCACAGCAGCACAATGCGGTAGTGCAGGCCCAAAGCTTGAAGGACGCGCTCCGCGTCTCCCACCATTTTTTCCTGCTCTTCGTATCCTTTCTCAGGATTTACGATTTTGATCAACTCCACCTTGTCGAACTGATGAACGCGAATGATACCGCGCGTCCCCACGCCAGCCGCTCCCGCTTCACCTCGAAAGCAAGGCGTGTACGCGCAGTATTTGATCGGCAGATCGCTTTCCTTGAGGATTTCCTCGCGATGAATATTCGCAACCGGAGTTTCCGCCGTGGGGATGAGATAGAGTTTGCCCAGCGTAGTTGTGTCCAGCCCCTCTTGAACGGCGTAATATTGGTCGGCAAATTTTGGAAATTGCCCCACTCCCTCAAGGCATTGTGGCCCTACCATAAACGGCGGCGAAACCTCGGTGTAGCCATGGTGGCCGGAGTGCAAATCGAGCATGAACTGAATCAGCGCCCGTTCGAGTTTTGCGCCCCAGTTTGTGTATAGGACGAAACCACTCCCGGAGAGCTTCGCCGCCCTTTCGAAATCCACCAGCTTCAGGCTTTCACACAGTTCGATGTGCGACTTTGGCTTGAAATTAAAATTCGGTTTCTCACCTTGAACGCGGACCAACGGATTGTCCTCGGCACTTTTACCCAAGGGCACCGATTCGTGCGGTAGATTGGGCAATCGCAGCAGCAGGGTGTTACGCGCCGCCTCCGCCTCGTTGGCTTGTTTATCCAGTTCGCTGATGCGATCACCGAGGTCGCGTGTTTCGACCTTCTTGGCTTCTGCTTCCTGCGTTTTCTTCTGTCCCATCAATGCGCCAATTTCCTTGGAAACGCGGTTCCGCAACGCCTTCAAGGCTTCCACCTCGGCCAGCGCCCTTCGCCGCTGTTCGTCCAACATTAGAACCTCATCGAGATGGGATTCGTCCCCCGCCCCGCGTGTCGCGAGCCGCTGGCGGACAAAATCAGGCCGTTCCCGAATGAGTTTGATATCGAGCATCCAACCAGTATAGGTACGAAAAACGGCGGGGCAAGAATGAAGGAAATCCGGACTGCAACCGCGTCCAAAAAGTCCGTGGTGCGACTTGCGCCCAGGTATCACCTCGCGATAGTTTGCCGCTCACCCGATGAATTACCATGCATCCGCAGCCACAACAGGCCGCGTCGCCTCTCTCCACCTTCATCCACCAACCTCGGGCGGGCCGCTTCAATCCGTCGAAATGATGGAACTCATCGAAGCCAAAGGAATCGTCGGCGACCACCGCTATTTTGGGCGTCTTAGCCGCACCACAGGAAAAATTACCCGCCGTCAGGTAAGTCTAATCGAGCGAGAGCAAATCGCCGAACATGCCGTTTCGCTTGGACTCGAAACCATTTCGCCCGGTGCCGTTCGAGCGAACATCGAGACCTTCGGCATCAATCTCATCCAACTCATCGGCAGCGAAGTGGAGATCGGCGAGGCCATTCTGAAATTTTATGAACCCCGCGACCCTTGCAGGCAAATGGACGCTGTTTGTCAGGGCCTGCGCGAAAGGATGATGAATAGCCGTCAGGGAGTGATGGCAGAGATTGTGAAATCAGGTGTAGTTCGGATTGGCGATACTGTGCAACCGCGATAGTCCGGGCGATATTAAGCTGACGGGGGCACCGCGACCCTCATTATTTCCTCGAATCCCGTCCAAGGTTCTGTCGTCATACATGCATGAACGATTCCGCCCCCAAAACAGGTTTCAGCCGCCGCCGTTTTCTCGCCACCACCAGTCTCGCGCTCGTTGCTCCGTCCATCGTCCCGAGCAGCGTTCTCGGACGAGGGGGTGCGACCGCTCCGTCCGAACGCATCACGATGGGAGTGGTGGGTTGGGGAATGATGGGCCCCAGCAACACCGACGCGTTTCTCGGCCAAAAAGATTGCCAGGTGGTCGCCGCCTGCGACCTCGACAAGAATCATTTGCAGCAGGCCATCGACACCATTAATGGCCGATACAAAAACAAGGACTGTAAATCATATCACGACTATCGCGAAATGATGGCGCGCAAGGACATCAATGCCGTCATGCTCGCCGTGCCGGATCATTGGCATGAATTAACCGCCACCGAAGCCGCGCGGCACAAAAAGGATATCTACGCGGAAAAGCCGCTCGCACGCACGATCGCCGAGCAACAGGCCATCGTGAAGGCTGTGCAGAAAAATAAGTGCATCTGGCAAACCGGATCCTGGCAGCGTTCGCAGGCGCCATTTCGTAAAGCCGCCGAAATCGTGCGCAACGGTCTCATCGGAAAAATAACTCGCGTCGAGGTTGGTCTTCCCGCGGGACATTCCGATTTCGCAGGTACGAAGGACAAGATGACCGTCAGCGATGTACCCCAGCAGCTTGATTATAACTTTTGGATCGGGCCGTCCAAAATGGAACCTTACATCGAAGGT
The DNA here is from genome assembly GCA_044223735.1 of Limisphaerales bacterium. Taxonomy (GTDB): domain Bacteria; phylum Verrucomicrobiota; class Verrucomicrobiia; order Limisphaerales; family UBA8199; genus JBGALR01. The sequence goes on from JBGALR010000001.1 coordinate 19,980, forward strand.
CGTGTCCACATGAACTGGCGCTGGAACTACAATACGGGGGGCGGCCAGTTGCTCGATTGGGTCGGTCATCATTGTGATATTGCGCACTGGGGCATGGACATGGATGTCGGCGGTCCTTCCGAAGTGGAAGGCGAAGGTGAATTTCCGCCGATTGACGCGGTTTGGAACACCGCCACCAAATATCGCATTCAGCTGAAGTATCCGAACGACGTGACCATGATCATGGCGGGTGGCTATCCGGAGATTAAGAGTGGCACCAAATGGATTGGAACCGACGGTTGGGTCTGGGTGGACCGCGGCGGCTACGACGCATCGAATCCCGATTGGTTTGTAAAAATCCCGGACGACAAATATAAGGTGCGGCTCTACCAATCCGACAACCATCATCGCAACTTTTTGGATTGTGTCCGGTCGCGCAAACGCACGATCACGCCAGTCGAGACGGCTCATCACTCCGCCATCCCCGGACACCTCGGGCTCATCTCGATGCTCGTCGGGCGAAAAATCAAGTGGGACGTCGCGAAAGAAAAAATCATTGGCGACGCTGACGCGAGCAAACTGCTTACACGTCCTTATCGCAAGCCTTGGAAGATGGGATAAGGACCGCGGGAGTTTCGCCTTGAACCTGCCGTTGTTATCCAAGCGTCGCGGCGAATCCACTGCGTTCACGCTGATTGAGTTGCTGGTGGTGATTGCCATCATCGCCATTCTGGCAGCGCTACTGCTACCAGCCCTCACACGCTCAAAGCAAAAAGCGCAACGCGCCGCGTGCCTTTCGAACCTCAAGCAAATCGGCATCGCTTTCACGCTTTACCTCGACAACAACCATGATCAATTCATGGACCGTCGCGATCTGAAAAACAGCTTGCCCGGCGGTTATCATCCGTGGACCACATGGCCGCCCTCGGATCCTCGCGCAGGCTGGGCCGCCATCGCCCTGCAGAGCGAGCTTCCCAACTTTGCCGTCTGGGCCTGCCCCGGTGCCGCCAGCACGCCGGCGGGCAACTGCCTCCAATCCACACAAGCCGTTTCGACGGTGTCGAACGCTGCGGTCACCCGCTATTGGCTCTGGCGCTTTGACCGTCCCGATGACCCGGTGAACATAGAAGACTTCTGGGGCAAATCCACAGCGCAGGCAATCAGCGATCTTCAATCGGCCAACGACCCAACCGTAGGCCCAATCAATGGCCCGGTGGACGTGGAATTGGTCGTGGACCCGTATTTTCCTGCCACGATCCCCTCCGTCGCGCCCGAACTTCGCGGGCGCACGGTTCATGCTGGCGGGCGTGATCGACTGATGTTGGACGGACATTCGTACTTTCAAAAAGACTCGCGCACGCCGCTTTGAAACCCTTGGGCAACAGTTGCCTTGCACGGCAAAGGGGCTATACTGAACCGAATATGTTGTGCCCCGCTGTTGAATTCTCCTCCCCCTCTGCCTTACGCGCCTCGACCTCTCGGCTGCCGTGGTAAGGCAGTTTCGCCATACGTTCCGTATTAATTTCGAAGCCCCATTTTCCATGTCATCCACATCCATTCAAACGCGCACATTTGTCGCGTGGTTGATCGCGCTCTCTCTGTTAAGTGGAACAGCGTTGTTTGCCAAGACGGGCGCTCCACCACTCAGCAAGCTGACTTCCGTTCTCCCAATTGCTTCAGTCCACCAATTTCTCCTGCCGGGCACCGATCGGCCCGCTCAACTCAAAGCAGATATCGGTGGAAGGAGTAACCTTCCGATTCGATATGCAGTTCCTCAGCCGGTAGAGTTGACCCCTGAGACGTCTGGCACTTGGGAATCCGTGACAGGTGGCCGCCTATGGCGGTTACGCATAACCTCGCCGGGAGCCACAGATCTCAATCTCGCCTTCACTACCTTCTGGTTGCCGCCGGGCGCAACGCTATATGTGAACTCGGAAAATGAGGATTACTACCAAGGCCCTTACACCGCGCAGGACAACTCTGCCGCCGCACAGCTTTGGACGCCCGTCGTTCCGGGCGATGCAGCCGTGGTGGAACTATTTGTGCCTGATTCGACCAAGGACCAACCCCGCCTCGTCCTGACTCAAGTCGGCACCGGCTATCGCGATTTGTTTCACCAGAAAAGCGGTTCGGATGCCAAGGCCGGCACCTGCAATATTGATGTGGTTTGTCCGCAAGGCCTGCCGTGGACCAATGAGATCCGCAGTGTGGCACGTTACAGCATCTCGGGAACGTATCTATGCACCGGCACGTTAATCGCCGATGTCGCCGGTGATTTCCGCAATTTCTTTTTGACGGCCAATCATTGTGAACTAAGTTCCGCCAACGCTGCCAGCGTCGTCGTTTATTGGAATTTTCAATCACCCACTTGCGGCGAGCATGGTGGTGGCTCCCTCGCCCAGAATCAAAGCGGCGCCATCTTTCGCGCTGCGAAAACCGACGTGGATTTCGCCCTCATCGAATTGGTCGCCACCCCCGATCCCAGCTACAATGTTTATTACGCCGGTTGGGATCGCTCCGGCCTGGCACCCGTGGGTTGTGTGGGTATTCATCATCCGAACGCCGACGAGAAATCCATTAGTTTTGCAACCGGCACACTGACCACGGTAAATAGCTGCATTGGCTCCGGCGGAAGCAGCACGCACTGGCGAGTGATCTGGACTTCGGGCGTCACCGAGGAGGGCTCTTCCGGTTCCGGCATTTGGGATCCGAACACCCATCGTCTGGTCGGCACACTTTCCGGCGGCGGATCATCGTGTTCCACGCCGTCCTCCGCGGATTGCTACGGCAAATTCTCCGTTTCCTGGGCCAGCGGTAAATCCTCCGCCGACCGTCTCATGGACTGGCTCGATCCGCTAAATACCGGCGCCACCAGCGTGCCGGGCATGGATCCCGCGCAGACCGTGGCCATCGCCGCCGTAGGCACCTCCCTCGCCAGCGAGACTTGCCTGCCCACCAACGGCGTTGTCGATCCGGGTGAAACCGTGACGCTCAATTTCTCCCTCCGAAACATGGCGGCGATGAACTCGACGAATCTGGTCGCCACCTTGCTTGCGACCAACGGCGTGGTGTTGCCGAGCGGGCCCCAAACTTACGGCGTCTTGATCGGCCGTGGTGCATCAGTATCGAAGCCGTTCACTTTTACAGCCAACGCGCCTTGTGGTGCCACCATCGCGCCCGTACTCCAGCTCCAGGACGGGACCATTGATTTGGGAACGGTAACGTTTGTCATTTCCCTGGGAACGCCGTTCACCACATCTGCTTTCACGGAAAACTTCGATGGTGTCACCGCGCCTTCCAAACCCGCAGGCTGGACTAGCACCATTACCGGCTCGGGCACCGCTTGGGCCACGAGCACCAATCAGCGCGACACCGCGCCGAATTCGCTTTTTGCCGCCGATCCGTCCGGTGTCACCGACAACATGCTGCTTTCCCCCATGATCGTGATCGGCACCAGCAATGCCAAACTTTCCTTCCGGCACAACTACAATACCGAATCCGGTTACGACGGCGGCGCGCTTGAGATTTCAATCAATGGCGGCGGGTTTGCAGATATACTCGCCGCCGGTGGTTCATTCGCGACAAATGGCTACAATCAAACCCTATCCACCTCTTACTCAAATCCACTGGGCGGGCGAACCGCCTGGAGCGGCTCCTCCGGCGGCTTCATCACCACCATCGTCAATCTGCCGTCTGGTTTGCCTGGCCGCACCATGCAATTCCGGTGGCGGCTCGGAAGTGATACCAGCATCTCATCCACGGGCTGGTATGTGGATACAGTTTCCGTTTCGCAAATCGGCTTTTCCTGCTGCTTTCCGCCGCCACTCATTGTCGATACCCGCCCCGCGAGCGGAGACAACATGGCTTTCTCGTTCGACACCGTGACCGGTTTGAACTACCTCGTCCAGGCGCGGACCAATCTTCTCACCACCAACTGGACCACGCTTTGCACCAACGCTGGCGATGGCACCCGCAAATCCTTCACCAACTCCACGCCGGGCATGACCGAAGGCGAGTTCCGACTTCGCACTCAATAAACCCTTCGGTTCGTGTGTTAAAATTCACATTTTCGTGAACTTCCGGCCGCCTCCCAAAAAGCCATGCTGCGCCACGGCGCGCAAGACATTGTAACATGGCTTAACACTCCACGAATGTCCCAAAGCCGTCCCGCCCCATCCTTTGCTCAAGCAGGGCACGAACCTTACTAATCGAGCGTTTTGGAATGCCAAGGCCGGCCTGCCTTGTTTGCAAAATTCCCGGGGCCACCTGGTGGCGTCGCGTGCGCATTGCCGCAAATCACCCTCAACTCCTTGATCATGTCTTGAAAGTTCCCGAAGCAGCCTTTCAGACCTTCGATTGACCGGCGCGTTACCGGTCCTTCCACTGATAACCGTCCCCACGCGCGCCGACCAGCCTATTACGGTAACGCCCCTCGGCGTCTCTCCACGGTCGCTTACCCGGCATCTCCCGCCGTGACCGGAGACCGCCTTTCCGTCACCCGTCACGGCCTTCCTCCGTCAAAATTCAAATGTCAAAGATCATCGCCCCACCCGGCCTGTCCTCAGGCCCATGACGGAACGCCGCCACCCAGACTTTAGCCCGTGCAGAACCCTTTGCAAGCATTTTCTAGAAACTTCTCAAGAAAGTCCATCAAAGCCACTGGCACAAGAGTTCAGCTTGCGGGCAATCCACCGAGTTCCCACCGCTGAAATGGCAAATCCATTGGTTTTCACATAAGTCTTCGGATACGGGCGCTCGCGCCGTCGCAGCATCCTCAAGGAGTGAGCCTCACGCGATAGAGCCTGGGTGGTTTTCCATAGGCATCGAAATCGTGGTAAGATTGAACCGGATTTGTTAATACGACGTTCGCCAGCAAGGTCCACGCATCGGTCGGCCCGATGGGATTTATACAGTCGATTTGGACCTGACTGCCCACGGTTCCGTTGAGGGAAAGCTTCGTGGCAATTAGCATTTGCAACCCTGGCTGAACAGCACCCGTGCCCGTTTGAGTCGCAGAATAATAACGGGAGGTGGGAAATTGATCGGCGGAATCAAGGTAGTATTGGTTGGACGTGTTGAGCGTCACTTTCTCAAGGTAATGCCAGTCCGTTTTGGCCTCCGGCGTGTTGGCCCAAAAAAGATTAACCGAAGACCCAAGGGCTCCGGATATTAAGAGTGCCATTACCTGTTGCTTCGCAATGGCGGGAATTACCGCGAGCATCGCCGGAGGGCTCGTGGCGGCTCCATAAAAATTGGTGACGATGACGTGGTAGACGCCTGACTGGGCGGGCTGAAGCGCCGGCAGGCTGAGCGCGGAGGTGTAGCCGGAACCGAGTGGTGCGCCGTTGAAATACCACTGATACCAAAGCGAACTTCGCGGCTCGGCTTTTACTACCATCCGCACGTCGGATCCAACCTCGGCCGTTTGAGACCGCGGAGGCGTCGTGATGTAGGGGATGGGCAGCGACAGCGCATAAATCACTCCTTTATTTGCCGTTCCGCCATAATCCGTGAGGCCGTAAAGCGCGCCCCCCAGCAACACCGGACTGCGCCGGGGATTTGCGCCATCGCCGCCCGCGAATGTCTTCAGCACTTCAAAGCCGCCTCCGTTCGATTTGATTCGGAAGATGACGCCGTGCCCGTAATACGGAGGGCCATACGGATAATCCCCGCCTTCGTAAGTCGTTCCATAGAGCGCGGTGCCATTCAGCAACAGTCCGGCCTCGACACCGGCGCCGTCGTTTGCACCGGTGAAATGTCTCACCACGGTAAATCCGGTGCCGTCCGTATTCACTTGGAACAGCGTTCCCATGTCGTAAAGACCACCCCAATCCGCGGTGCCATACAAAGTATTGCCCGCCAGCACCAGCGGTGAGACCGGCCACTTGCCATCGCCGCCGGAAAAGACATGCAAGGGCTGAAATCCGGTGCCATTGGTATTGATTCGGAACACGCTCCCAAAAACAAAAGTCCCTTCTGCAGCCGTCCCGTAGAGTGTGGAACCCGAGAGGATGAGTTCGGCGATGGGCTCGGCGCCTTCACCGGACCCGAGATCAAAGTGATGAAGGACGGAGAAATCTGTGCCGTCGGTGTTCAAGCGATAAAGCGTTCCCCAACCGTTGGCGCCGCCGCCGGACGTTGTTCCGTAAAGGGCGCGATCCGAAATCACGACGCCCGCGCAAGGCAGTCCACCGTTCGTGTAGTCGAAATGGTGGAGCACAGCATAGCCAGAGCCGTCCATTCCGATTTTGTATATGACGCCCTTGTCGTAGTTGCCCCCATATTCGGTGACACCAAAGAAATTTGTGCCGGCCAGCACGATCGTTCCCTGGGGATCGGCGCCATCAGTGCCCCTGAATTCCTTCAACATCGTGTAATTACTTCCCTGGGGATCGATGCGGAATATGACGCCGTAACCGAAACCACCTCCAATGCAAGTGGTGCCGTAAAGATTGGTCCCGCCCACCACCAAATTCCCGTATCCCGGATGGGCGCCATCCGCATCGGCGAAGTTATGGAGGATCTGATAGGATTGGCCATTGCAACGTGAGCAGGTCAGCAATATGAGGACAATTCCTCCCAGCGCCATCCAACGAATGCGATTCCCTGGCCTGGCGCTCGAAGAAAATACATTGCGAACAGAACGCTTCATAAAACAGGCGCGTATTTCAATTCACAAACACTCCCACGCGGACGGAAATGGCTACGACCAAATCCCTGATGCCTCTTCCATACGCTCTTACTTCCGGCATTTCCTGCTACATGTTTTTTGGGAAATGCTTGCCGCTTTTTGCGCCTGTTTTCGGGCGGGCGATCGGCCCAAAATTCCAGGTGCCTTTAACCTTCCGCAATGTCCGGCAGGCCGACCGCGTCTTCATTTTAGACGCTCGTTTACCAGTTGCGATTGCAGTTCGACGCACTGGACGGTCTCGATTGCTCCGGGGACACTACGAAGCGAGTGGCCGAACCAACACCGGGCGGGAACCTGACGCTGAATCATGCCTTAACCAACGCGATATCCCGAGTTCCGAAGCCTATATGCGTTTGACGATGCGTCCTATTCCCCTTCGCCCTGTCGCTTAAATTTAATTCCCTCCTGGTCGGGGCCGACACTTAGCCCGGTAAGGCATTTGCTTATTTACGTTCTGCGACAAGCCCTATTGTGCCTTTGCAGCTCCGGCATAAACTATCGTTTGTGAAAGCGACTGCGGACGATGCATGTTCGCGCGGAGGACCCATTCGAAATGGATGTCCCCTCATCGTAGCCATTTTGTACGAAGGCGTGCCCGCCGGACAGCATGCCATTCAGCTCGTATGTCATCTATGCTACTCACGCGGAGTGAAGTTTGAATTTCCGCTCAAGACGTGGTCTTTTGAACTGCTTTGCGATCCCGAGTGGCGGGAAGTCGCTGCCGCCGATGCGGTGCAAGCGCAACTACTGGTGGTCGCCTCCCACAATCCCAATCCGTTGCCCAGGTTCTTCCAAAACTGGCTGAAGGCGTGTCTTAAGCGCAAGCGAGGAACCGCGGCTGGTATGATGGCGCTCATAAGTTCCTCCCGGGGGATGGACAAGGCCGGGTCGCCACGATTGCAATGGCTGCAAACGGCCGCAAGACAGGCCAGTATGGATTTTTTCGCACCGACCCCGGGCGACGAGTCAGCATTGGAAGCGATTTATACAAAGGTTGAGCGCTCGCCCGCGCTGCAGTTTTACCACCCCGCAGCTTCCCACCTGTGGCATTCCCACTGGCGACGCGCAGCGGGCTCCTCACATCGGATTAGGCCCGAGTAATCGAACTCGGCAATTCAAGGCCATGATTAAGACTCAGAACAAATCAGTCACCGAAAGGGCGCCAAGCCACGAAACCACCGCCAGGCTGGCCGGTGAACTATCGGAAAGATACGGCGGCACGCAACGCCGCGCTCCGGAGGAGTCGCTGCCGGCCGAAGTCAAGTTGGCCGCCCAACGACGTCGGAAAGAAGCCCAGGCGCCGGGGGACAATTGAATTTCGCCGCCAATACGAAAGGGAAGTTCGAGAAGAGTTCACCTGAAGGTGAACCAGCAGCGGACACCTTCGTAACTGACGGCGCTTGAGGGGTGCCGATGGTTTCAGGCGGAGTGGGGAGCCTGAGCCCTGAGAGATCAGGAATCTTCGGCAACGAATGCCGACGCTGTGATCGGAGGGCAGCGCCGGCTGAATTTCGGAAAATAAGTTTTTTGAAAATTGCCGGGAGCGTCACTCGCCGCGCTGACGATTGGTAGGCGGCAAGGGAGCATTTTTATGAAGACTAGCAAAACAGGCTCGTGCCCATGGTGCTTATCCGCAGATGATTTCGAGGAGGACTGGCTGCCGGTTGAAAAATGGGTTTTCTTGTTGAAATACGCCCGGCTGGCACCCTCCAACCGGAATTCGCAACCCTGGCTTTTTCACCCGCACAATGCCCAGCTCGATCTTTACGCCGACCGCACCCGAAGCTGCCCGGTAGCCGATCCGGCGGGCCGGGAATTGATCATGAGTTGCGGCTGCGCGATTCATCACCTGCGACTAGCCATGAGTCATTTTGGCTGTCTGGGCAAAATCGAAATCCTGCCGAACGCCGCCGACCCCGATTTGATGGCCCGCTTTACGCTCGGCGAGACCGCGGAAGCACCCATGGAAGCCCCGTTGTTTCACGCGATCACCCGGCGGCACACCAACCGGCAGGCATTCCGGAGCGAATTGCCGTCCAACTTCCTCTTGAAGACGTTGCAAGCGGACGCCGAAGCGGATGGCGCAACCCTGAGCTTCATCATTGACCCTGATCGGAAGCGCCACGTGGCGGACCAGATTGATAAAGGCGATCGAATGCAATGGGCCAACAAAGCGTTTCGTGAGGAAATGGCCAATGGGTCCATCGCGGCAACAGTGGGCGCCACGATGGCATTCCCCAACGCTCCTTCAGCGTGGGGGACATCATGTCCCTGGCCGGTCCGATGTTGGTCCGCACATTGGATTTGGGTGATAGCCGGGCGGCGACTGATCGCGATTTAACGAACGGATCACCGGTGCTTGGGCTGCTTACCACCCGGGCTGATAAAGTTGAGGATTGGCTGCAAGCCGGCCAGTCGCTGGCACGCGTCCTCTTGCGCGCGCGGGCCCATGAATTATGGGCTTCATTTCTAAACCAGCCGCTCGAGGTGCCGACCCTTCGTAAATGTGTGCCGCGAGCCACGGGTTGTCCGGGATTTCCGCAGGCGATACTCCGCCTCGGTTTCGGCCATGAGATAAGCCCCACACCGAGGCGCCCGATCGCTGACCTTTTGATTTGAACGCTGGGGCTCTCGATGTGGACGGAGGCGATCCGTTCCGTCACCCTTCTGGTTCCAGCGTAAAGGTTCGGTCCTGTGATTTTGAAACTTTATGGGCGGGACAGGGCTTTTGGATTTCGCCTAACCGGGGTGCCATGGCGCAGCCGATTCGCATTCATTACAGATCGCAATCGTTATCGGAATTAACCGGCAATTTGGTCCGAGCGCCCAGTTGATGGATGGTTAAAACTTACTTCCCGCCGATGCAGAACAGATTCTTCTGGGTGCGGATGAACAAGTGTCCTTGCGAGATGGCAATTGAAGCCTGCGCTTTTTCGCCGAGCGGATTCTTCGCCAGCACTTTGAACTCGGGGCCGGCTTCAATGACGGTGGTCTCTCCGCCATCGCTGAGAAAATAGATTCGCCCCGCCGCGCAGACAGGCGACGCAGAATATCTTCCGCCGACGCGTTCCTGCCAGACCGGCTCGCCGGTTTCAGCTTTCAAACAGCTTGCGACGCCACCCTCCGTGATCGCGAACAGATACGGTTTCTGGTAAACCATCGAAGGCACCTTGGACATTCCCTTTTTTTGCTGCCAGACCAGATTGGTTTCTTTCAAGTCACCCTTGCCGCCCAGCTTAAAGGCCTTGATGGAATCCTTGCCGCTCCAGCCGCCCGAGGTGAAAACCAATCCATCGCCCACCAGCGTGGACGGAACTTTGCCTTCGCCGATGACCTCACTGCTCCAAAGCCGTTCGCCGGTTTGAAAATCGAAACCCTGCACCACGTCGCCCGCCTCGCTGATGACTTGTTCGCGGCCATCCGGCGCGGTCCAAATCGCGGGCGTGCCGTGGGAGATGCGGGAAAGGCCGCGCCGGCCCTGCCAAAGCGCTTTGCCGGTTTTGGCGTCGAGCGCCAGGACATAGGATTGATCCCACGGCGTCTGCCAGCCGAGATTTTTGTCGTCGCCGTCGCTGCTGCCGTCGCGCGCCATGATGATGACGCCGCGATGCAACAACAACGACGAGCCCAACCCATGTTGCCCGTAGAATTTGAAATCGCGATTGGTCCACACCACCTCGCCCGCAAAGTTCAACGCCACGAAACTGCCGTCGCCGAAGCAGGCATATATGCGCTCGCCGTCGGTCGCGGGCGTGGGGGTTGCATACGAGTTGCGATCCTCCTTGCGGCGCAAGCCTTGCTGGAAGACCTCTTTGTTCCAGACGATCACGCCCGAGTTGCGATCCAGCGCGAGGACGCGGCATACCTCGCCGTTGTCGGTCGCGGTGGTGACGAAAACCCGGTCGCGCCAGACGATGGGCGACGACCAGCTTTCGCCCGGAATGGCCGTCTTCCAAACGACATTGGACTCAGTATTCCAGTGGAGCGGTAGGTTGGTTTCAACGCACATGCCCTGATGCTGCGGCCCGCGAAACTGCGGCCAGTTGTCCGCGCACGCGTCAACGGCGGCGCCGAGGCCGAGAAGCAGCAGTGCAAGGCGGTGGAATATTTTCATGGTTTTGACCAGCCGGTGAGTGTTCTCGCACGCATCGGAGCGCGTGGGTCGCTTTGGATTTCGGTATACAGCCGTCCCGCAGAATATGAGAAAAAAAATGTCAGGTTGACGCTTCATCTGCCACAAGGCGGGATGAAAAGAAAACAACCAGCCCAACGCGATCCAGAGTCAACCTCCTGCGCCAGCTTTGCAATTTTATTCCGGCTCCCGACGTTGCCAAAATTGCCCGGGGCCACCAGCGCAGAGGGTAAGCCGGAAACCCCAAGTTGGCCGGAAGCATCCCGGCCAACTTGGGGCTGGCGGGCGCAACGCCGTTGGCGTTGGGACTGTCCCTGCCCGACCAATGAATTAATCCAAGAAATTCAAGATCATAGAACCGCTCCCTTTGCTTGAGCCGGGGATGGTTTTATTGTGAGCGGTCCTCAAGACCGCTGAAATATCACTTTTCTTCACGGCACGCTCGGAGAGCACGACTTACCATCAAAACACCACGGCAGCCCCACGCGATCATGTGCTCCCTGTGTTAACCCACAAGCACGGGACAAACAATTGGTTCGCCGAAAGCCTGCGGAGGTAGGGCGGCCTCTCCGAGGGCGCCGCGATAAAAAAGCGTTCCTCGGCGGTCTCGGCGACCGCCCTAATATTTCCGCAACTGGTTTCGTCCAGGAATTTCGCGACACTCGCTTCCGCATCCCCATCCTCCCATATCCCATCACCCCAAAACCCAATAAATCTGATTGAAAATCGCCGGTTTCGGCCCCAACCTGTTTGCATGCAATCTGTTTTCAGCGGACCCGTTTATGTGGTCAAAGATAATATCGACACCGACCAGATTATTTCGGCGCAATACCTGAATCTCGTCCCCACCATTCCCGAGGAATACGAGAAGCTCGGCTCGTACGCCATGGCTGGTCTGCCCGAATCCATTTACGGGACCCGTTTCGTCAAGGAAGGCCAGCTCGACACCGATTATCCCATCATCGTGGCGGGACGCAATTTCGGCTGCGGCAGCTCCCGCGAACACGCCCCGATCGCGCTCGGTTCGGCCGGTTGCAAACTCGTGCTGGCGGAAAGCTTCGCGCGCATTTTCTTCCGCAACTCCGTCGCCACCGGCGAGCTTTATCCCTGCGAACTCGTCGAGCGCCTGTGCGATTCCCTGATGACTGGCGACGTCGTGACCGTCGATCTCGATGCGGCGACCGTGACCGTCAAGAACACCGGCAAGGTGTTCAACTTCAAACCGCTCGGCGACGTCCGCCCGGTGGTGGATGCCGGCGGCCTGTTCAATTACGCCCGCAAGAGCGGCATGATCGCGGCGGTCTGACCGGTCATTTCCGGGGACAAAACCAAACGCGGGATGAAATCGCTCAATCTGCTCCCGGCCCCGCGCTCGGTACGACGCCAGGCCGGATTTTTCACACTACCGGAACACGCGGTGCTGTCGCTCCCACCGGAGCTGCCACGTGACACGGTGATGCTGCCGGTCGCCGATCGCCTCCAAAGCGCCGCCGCCGATATCGGCGTCGATTTGGAATTGGTCACCGGTCCGGCGGAGCATCCCCGGCTCGCCATTCGCGCATTGCGCGGCAGCGAAGCGCCGGATCATTCCGAAGGGTACACGCTCACGATTGCGAAGAAGGGCGTGACAATTCACTACCGCCAGCCCGGCGGCTTGCGCGCGGCGGTCGCCACACTGCGCCAACTTCTACGTGAATTTGGCGTGCGTCTGCCATATCTGGTCATTCGCGATCATCCCGATTTCGCCAAACGCGGGGTGATGCTCGACATCTCCCGTGGCCGCGTACCCAATCTGCAAACGCTGCTCGATCTGGTGGATGACCTCGCGGATTTCAAGATCAACGAGTTTCAACTCTACACCGAGCACACGTTTGCCTATCGCAACTACGAAGCCGTCTGGCGGGAGTGGGGCGCGTTGACGGGCCAGGAAATTCTCACATTCGACGTCCGCTGCCGCGAACTCGGCATCGAACTGGTGCCGAACCAAAACACGTTCGGCCATCTGCGTTACTGGCTGGAGCATCCGCCGCTGAAGAAGCTCGCGGAAATCAGCGAACCCTACGAAGGCGTGGGTGGCACGTTCCTGCGGTATCCCACGACGCTCGCGCCGAATAATCCCGGCACGCTGCCGTTTCTGCGCGGGTTGTTCGACGAGTTGCTGCCGCATTTTACCAGCCCGCGATTCAACGTCGGCTGCGATGAAACATGGGACCTTGGCCGCGGCCAGAGCAAGGACGCGTGCGACGCCCAGGGCAAGGGCAAGGTCTATGTCGATTTCCTGAAAAAAATCCATCGCGAGGCGACGCAGCGCGGACGGCAGATGATGTTCTGGGGCGACATCATCATGAACCATCCGAAGCTGCTGAAGGAATTGCCGAAGGACATGGTGGCGCTCAACTGGGGTTACGAAACGAATCATCCGTTCGAACGCGAAACCGCCATCATCGCGAAATCGAAGATGCCTTTTTACGTCTGCCCCGGCACGTCCACCTGGATGACGCTGATCGGGCGGCATGACAACGGTTTTGAAAATCTGCGCCTCGGCGCCGCGGCCGGCCTGAAAAATGGCGCGCTCGGCTATCTCAACACCGATTGGGGTGACGGCGGGCATCCGCAGCCGCTCGCGGTCAGTTACCTGCCCTACCTGCTCGGCGCCGCCTACAGTTGGTGCGGCCAGACCACCGATCAAAAGCTGCTGGTGCCGGTGTTGAGCCGCGACATCTTCAAGGATCCGACGCAGCGGATGGCGCGCGCTGCGTTCGACCTCGGGTTCGCGCATCGCAAGTTCAATTACTATTCGCCCAACGTCACGCCGTTCGGCACGGTCATCGCCGCGCCGCTGCCGAAGACGCGCGAGCTGATGTGCCGCGACGGGTTGAAGTATTACGCGCGCATCCCGGAAAAAAATATTCAGGCCGCTCTCGACGAGGTCGAAAAGCATCGCGCGGTCCTTTACCAATCGAAACCCGAGACGCACGCGGCCGAGATTCTGTCCGTGGAACTCGACATGGCGGCCCGCATGGCGGCGCAGTCGTGCAAAATCATGCTCTGGCAGCAGGCGGTCGCCGGCGGCAAAACCGCGCTCGCGAAGCGCCTGGCAAAAAAAGGCTTCGCGGAATTGCACGATCTTGAGCACGACTTCCAGACTTACTGGCCATTGCGCAACAAAGGCACCACCGCAAAGTCCACGCCGTTCCTGCGCTGGCGCATGGATGATTACCGGCGCGGCACCCTGCACTTCCCGCCCGAAGTGGCGCGCGTGGCGCAGGTGAAAACCTACGCCGCTGAATAGCCCCCGGCCCATGAACCTCGCCGATCTGCGCCGGGAATACACTCTCGATGGCCTGCGCCGCAAGGACCTCGCCGACGATCCGCTCGCACAGTTTGGCGCGTGGTTCGAGCAATGGCGCGCCAGCGCGGCCTCGCGCAGCACGACGACCGATGTCAATGCGATGACGCTCGCCACCGTGGACGCCGAGGGACGTCCCGCCGCCCGCATCGTTTTGCTCAAAGGCGTGGACGAACGCGGCTTTCTCTTTTTCACGAATTACGAAAGCGACAAGGGCCGCCAGATGGCGCGTAATCCGCACGCCGCGCTGACATTTTACTGGCCTGACTTTGAACGTCAGGTGCGCGTCGAGGGAGACGTGACCAAACTTGCCGCCGCAGAATCCGACGCCTACTTCCGCAGCCGTCCGCGCGGCAGCCGTCTCGCCGCCCTGGCGTCGCACCAAAGCGAAGTCGTGGCGGATCGCGCCGCGCTCGAAGCGAAATGGCGGGAGATGGAGGAAATATATCCCGGCGAAGAAATCCCCTGCCCGCCGTTTTGGGGCGGTTACGCCCTACGCCCCGCCCGCATCGAGTTCTGGCAGGGACGCGCCAACCGCCTGCACGACCGCTTTCGCTACACGCGAACGGTGGAAGGCGCGTGGAAAATCGAGCGGCTTTCCCCCTGACCTCCCGAAGCCCGGAGAATCCCCGGGGCCTCGTTCCGGGTTCGGCCTGGATTGTGGATTTGCGGCCGCGTGGTAATCTTATCTCGCAAATTCAGTTTGCCTTTCTGTGGCGCAACCTCCGCTGGTTGCGCCGTTTTTTTTGGCCAGTAATCTCCTGCTCCTTTGCCCGGGCAACATCCTTGAACCGTCCTGAGATGAGCAAAATCAAAGCTCGTCGCTCCAGCCCGGAATGGCCGCTGCTCCGGTGATTGAACGAGCCAGAAAATAAATGAGTTGGAAAAATGAACGCTCTCCGTCTCTCTCGCCCCGGCTCGTATGAGACGGGGAGAGAGCCGGAGAGAGGGGAATTTTAGCTCAATAATACACTCGCATCGTTCGCACTTTGGTGATCGAAAAGAGAGCCTCCTCACCCTTCCTCTCCTCCGTCCAGCAGGACGAAGGAGAGGAGTTTCAAGCGCTTCCACGATTTAACTGTGCTTGACTTGTCGCAAGACCGGCGCCGTAAATCGAATCAAGCCAGGAAAATCAGGCTCCGACTTTCTCGCTTCGACCCGTATGGAACGTGACGAGTGCCGAAGAGAGGGGTTTTATTAAATAGAACAACGAATGCCCCCCGCGCCTCAACTGGGGTCCAGTGAAGATTGCAAATTGCAGCCCAGGCCGCACCCGTTACGGAAAAATTTGCGCTGTCCCGGGGGATGGTACACAGTATTTGCATTCAACCGACGGAACCAACCAAAGCTATGACATATGCCTTTGAACGGACCACCGCGTCCCTTCGCAACACAGCCGGCACGGGATTCTTTTGCGGTCTGCTGGCCCTGACTCTTCAATTTGCGGGAACCTCCACGGCCACCGCGCAGAACACCAACGACACGTTTTTCACCGGAAATCTGTTTGAGGCCCGGCGCTGGGAGGCGAATATTTCCAGCGGCGTTTTGTTCTCACCCATGGGCTCGCCCCAGAAACGGCCGGTGATCAACTACACCATCACCACGCTGCAACTCGGCTACATGCTGACGGATATTCACGGCTCGGGCGTGCTGCGCGGAAATCTCGAAGTCGCCGGGGATATCTGGGCCAGCCAGGTGTTTGTCGGCGCCGGAACCTTCATTGCCGGCGGCACGCTCTGGATCCGCTATAATTTCGTGCCGGCGGGATGGCGGCTCATTCCGTTTGTGCAGCTCGGAGCTGGCTTGACCGCGACGGACATCGACGTCGCTTACGTCGGCCAGGCCTTCAATTTCAACCTCGATGCCGCGATCGGCGTGCGCTACATGGTCGCCAAAAATTGGTCCGTGAACCTGATGTGCCAGTATCAGCATATTTCCAATGCCAATACCGGCCCCAAGAACGTCGGGATCAATTCGTTCGGCCCGATTCTCGGCGTTTCCTATTTCTTCTGATCCGGCGCGGGTTCTTCGCCACTGGCCGGAGGAATTTCCCCCCCGGTGGCGGCTTCCTCCTGCTGCTCGCTGATCACCTGCGCAATCGCCTGCAGCTTGTCGCCTTCGGACAGATTGATGAGCTTCACGCCCTGCGTGTTGCGGCCCGCTTCACGGATATCCTTCACGAAGATGCGCACCATCTGACCGCCGGTCGTGATCAGCATGATTTCGTCCGCATCACACACGGTCAATGCGCCCACGACTCCGCCGGTTTTGTCGTTGGCTTTCATCGTGATGATGCCCTTGCCGCCGCGCGATTGCAGGCGATAGACCTGCTCAACGGTGCCATCCTCGAGCTTCATGTCGAATGGCGTGCGCTTGCCGATGCCGTATTCGCCGGCGACCAGCAGCGTCGTGTTGGGAATCACCACCGCCAGCGCGACGACGCCGTCGTCCTTGTCCAGCGTGATGCCTTTGACGCCGCCCGCCGCCCGGCCCATGGAGCGCACGTCGGATTCACTGAAGCGAATGCTCATGCCGCTCTTGGTGATCAACACCACGTCGTCACCGGCATCCTTAATCGTATCATTTTCCAGCGTGACACCGCGGGTCAATTTCACCTCGATCAGCGTGTCTCCCTCATCGATGGAGATGGCGATAATGCCGCCTTTGCGAACGTTGGCAAAATCCGTCAGCGTCGTTTTCTTCACCGTGCCGAGGCGTGTCGCAAAAAACAATTCGCCAGGCTGCTGCCAGGTGATGTCGCGTTTCTCAGCGTCGGTTTTCGCTTCGATGCGGATCAGCGCGGCAATGGTTTCACCGCTCTTCAATTCGAGCAGGTTGGCGATGCTGCGTCCCTTCGAGGTGCGTCCCAAATCGGGAATTTCATGCACGCGCTCGACATAGACGCGCCCGGTGTTCGTGAAAAACATCAGGTAATCGTGCGTGCCGGCGGCGAAGAGATGCTGGATGAAGTCCTGGTCCTCTTCCGTCGCGCCTTCGCGCGTGGTCATGCCGATCACACCCTTGCCGCCGCGCCGTTGCGAGCGGTACGAACTGACATTCGTGCGCTTGATCAGGCCGCTGTGCGTGAGGGTGATAATGACCCCTTCGTTGGCGATCAAATCCTCGATGGCAATCTCGCCCTCGTCCGGGACGAGTTCCGTCATGCGCGGCGAGGCATACTTTTCCTTGATGGCCAGCAATTCCGCCTTGATGATCGCCATCACACGCGCCTCCCGCGCAAGGATGTCCATCAGGTCCTTGATCTTTTCGAGCAACTGCGCGTATTCGGCGCGAACCTTGTCGATTTCCAGCCCGGTCAGTTGATAGAGGCGCAGCTCCAGGATGGCGTTCGCCTGCACTTCGCTGAAGGAATACCGGCCGTTGTTGAGGCGGGCTTCACTGCGAATCAGGATGCCGATCTTTTCCACCTGCGCCTGCGTGAACTCGAACGCTAGCAATTTGATTCTCGCCTCGTCGCGATTCGCGGAACTGCGAATGATGCGGATGAACTCGTCCAGGTTGGAGAGCGCAATGAGAAATCCTTCGAGCACTTCCGCCCGTTCCTCCGCCTTGCGCAACTCAAACTTCGTGCGCCGGATGATGACCTCGCGGCGGTGATCGATATAACAATTGATCAGGTCCTTCAGACCGAGCGTCTTGGGTCGGCCATGATCGATGGCGAGCGCGTTGACCGCAAAGCTGCTTTCGAGCGCGGTATGCTGATAGAGATTATTGATGACGACCTTGGCGATGGCGTCGCGTTTCAGTTCGATCACCACGCGGGTGTTTTCGTCCGACTCGTCGCGAATGGCGGTGATGTCCGAAATGACTTTCTCATTCACCAATTCCGCGATGCGCTCCACCAATACGGCGCGGTTCACGTTGTACGGAATTTCGGTGATGATGATGTGCTCGCGGCCACCCTTGACCTGGTCCACGTTCACCTTGCCCCGAACCTTCAAACTGCCACGGCCCGTGGCGAAATACTGTTTGATGCCCTCCAAACCGCACAGCATGCAACCGGTCGGAAAATCGGGCCCTTTGACATGCACCATCAATTCCTTGAGCGTGATGCCCGGGTTATCGATCTGCGCGCAAATGCCATCAATCACTTCGCCCAAATTGTGCGGCGCCATGTTGGTGGCCATGCCGACGGCGATGCCCGTGCCGCCATTGACGAGGAGGTTTGGAAATGCCGCGGGAAAAACTGTCGGCTCGGTGCGGGTTTCGTCGTAGTTGGGGACGAAATCCACGGTCTCCATGTCCATGTCCTGCATCAGGGCCGCGCCCAGATGCGTCATGCGGGCTTCCGTATAACGCATCGCCGCGGGCGGGTCGCCTTCGACGGAACCGAAGTTGCCCTGTCCGTCCACGAGCCGTTCGCGCATTGCCCAGGGTTGGGCCATGTGCACCAGCGTCGGGTAGATGACCGCCTCGCCGTGCGGGTGATAGTTACCGCTCGTATCGCCGCATATCTTGGCGCACTTACGATGCTGCCGGTTGGGAAAGAGCGAGAGGTCGTGCATCGCCAGCAAAATACGGCGCTGCGAAGGTTTCAATCCGTCGCGCACATCGGGCAGCGCGCGCGAAATGATCACCGACATGGAATAATCCAGGAAGGAATTCTTGATCTCGTCGGCAACGTTGATCTTGGCGATCTTTTCGTTCGCCGCAAACATCGGGGTGGTGTTCGGCGGCAATGCCGGGTCCACCGGGGGGTTCTCGTCAGCCATAAGGGGAAATTAAATTAAATGTCCAGGTTGCGAACGTTGAGCGCGTTGTCCTCGATGAACTGGCGGCGCGGCTCAACTTCCTCGCCCATCAATTTGGCAAACATTTCCTCGGCCTCAACGGCGTCCGTGAGGTCGATGCGCAACAGCTTTCGCCGCACGGGGTTCATGGTGGTCTCGAACAGCTCCTTGGCGTTCATTTCACCCAGACCCTTGAAGCGCTTGATATTCACACCGCGCCGGCCCACGTCCTTGATGCCGGAGAGAATTTCGGGAATCGCGAAGAGCGGTTTCACCTGCTCCTTCTCGCCCGTGCCTTCGATCAATTCGAACAGCGGTTTGTCCTGCGCCGAGTAGTGCTCCACGCTGAGGCCTTTGCTGGCGAGCTTGCCCAACAAGTCCGCGATCGCCTTGCTTTCGTGCAACTCGACATGGCGCGCCCGGCGCGTCTGGCCATTCTTCGTTTTTTCGATGAGGCTGGTGTCGGATTCCTGCTCAAACAATCGCAAATCGGGATTCTCCGAGCCGAACTTCGCCAGTTCCTCCTCCGTGTGAAAATAGTGGACGGTTTCGTTGTTGCCTTCGCGCACCTTCACGAGGTGGCGCGGCAATTCCGTGGTGCCCGCCTTGCCTTTTTCGACATAGGTCGCGAAGTCGCCGCCATGACGGCGCAACGCATTGGCGTATTTATCAAGCGACTCGAGCAGCTCGAGAATCTCCACCAACTGCTTCTGGTTGACCTCGGTATTGTCGGCCAGATTGCGCAGGCGCACTTCGTCGGTGCCCAATTCAATCAGAATCCGGTTCAGGCGCGTGTCGTCATCGACATACTCGACACGCTTCTTGCGCGAAATCTGATACAACGGCGGTTGCGCGATATAGACGTAGCCGCGCCGCACCAACTCGGGCATCTGGCGGTAGAAAAAGGTCAGCAACAGCGTGCGAATGTGCGAACCGTCCACATCGGCATCGGTCATGATGATGATTTTGTGGTAGCGCAACTTCTCAAGATTGAAGGAGCCTTCGCCACCGCCATCACCAATGCCCGTGCCCACGGCGGTGATCATCGTGCGGATTTCCGTGTTCTGGAGCACCTTGTCGAGGCGCGCCTTCTCGACGTTGATGAGCTTTCCGCGAATCGGCAGGATCGCCTGAAACTTGCGGTCGCGGCCCTGCTTGGCGGAGCCACCGGCCGAGTCACCTTCGACGATATATAACTCCGTGTTCGCCGGATCGCGGTCGGAGCAATCCGCGAGCTTACCCGGCAAACCGCCGCCAGTCAGCGCGCCTTTGCGCACGGTTTCACGTGCCTTGCGGGCCGCCTCGCGCGCGCGGGCGGCGAGCAGCGACTTATCGACGACTTTCTTCGCCACCGAAGGATTGGCGTCGAAAAACGTCATCAAGCCGTCATACACAATCGAGGCAACGATGCCGTCGATTTCGGTGTTAACGAGTTTAACCTTTGTCTGCGATTCGAAACGCGGATGCGGCAGCTTCACGCTTAGCACACACACAAGGCCTTCGCGGACGTCGTCCCCGGAAATCGGCGGATCCTTTTCCTTCAGCAAACTATTCTGACGCGAATATTGATTGATGGCCCGGGTCAACGCCGTGCGAAACCCGGTGAGATGCGTGCCGCCGTCCGGATTCGAAATGGAATTGGCGAAGCAAAGAATCTGGTCGCTGTAGCTGTCCGTGTATTGCATCACGCAATCGACGAACACCTCATCCTTCTGCCGGCTGATGACGATCGGCTTGGTGTGCAACACCTGCTTGGTGCGGCCGAGCTGCTTGACGAATTGCTCGATGCCGTCCTTGTAGAGAAAGGATTCCTTTTTTTCGTCCCGCTCGTCGGCAAGCACGATCTCGACGCCCGGATTCAAAAACGCCAGCTCACGCAAACGATTTGCGAGGATGTCGAATTTAAATTCGGTGGTGATCGTGAAAATGGTCGGGTCGGGCTTGAACGTAATCAGCGTGCCGGTGTTGGTCGATTTGCCGATGACGGCCAGCTTCTTTTTGGTGACGCCGCGCTCGAACTCCATCGAGTAAACGTTTCCGTCGCGTGAAATCTCGGCTTTGAACCAGTCGGATAGCGCGTTGACGCATTTGGCGCCGACACCGTGCAGACCGCCGGAATACTTGTAGGCGCCCTGCCCGAACTTTCCGCCCGCGTGCAAATTGGTCAGCACCAGCTCAACCGCGGGCATGTGGAATTTTGGATGCATGTCCACCGGGATGCCGCGGCCGTTGTCGCGTATCGAAACCGAACCGTCCACGTGGACGGTCACTTCGATCCTGCTGCAGTAACCGGCAAGATGCTCGTCGATGGAATTGTCGAGCACTTCAAAAACGCAGTGATGCAGCCCGCGTTCATCGGGATCGCCGATATACATTCCGGGACGCTTCCGCACCGCCTCCAGCCCCTCAAGTTTGTCGATCTTCGACGCATCGTATTTATCAACCGGAGTCGGGACTGGATTCAAATTTTCTGGCGCTTCCATCACGTTCGATTCAGACATAAAAGCCGTATAACTGAGGCCGTTTGGCCGTTCATTTTCGGACTCAAAATCCTATGAAAATTCACCGAAAATAACAATAGCAATTTCCGGGTTTTTTGGAGCAAAAAATACCATTAGTTGTGGAGGTGGGCGGCGGGCCAATCAACCTGTTGGGCCGTCGAATCCGGCGTCTCAAAGCCCGAAATTCACGTTTTCAGGCCTAAAAACGCGACTCTACGATTTGATATCCCGCACCTGGAACGCGGAAGCCCCAACCAGAAAAGTCGTCAGGTTTAAAGCAAGCAAAACCGACAGCGTTTGTCCCACCGAATTCCACGGCGTCGGCGTCGAAAAAATCCGCAACCAGGTGTGAAAATGATACGTCGGAAACCATTCCTTGAAGGGCTCGAAAAATGGAATGTTCTCCATCACCATGCTGAAGAGGATGACCGTCAACGCCAGAATCGTCGCCGCCGCCGGCTTCATGTTGAAACACGAAAACATGAACGCCAGCCCCACCACGACGCTCGCGTTGAGCGCCATGAAAAGCATCGACCACATGTACAATCGGAATCCAACGTCCGCCGGAAACAGGTTGAAACCGATGCCGGGAGGAAAGGACACAAACATGCCGCCCCACGGAAACCAGATGCGCGCCATGGCCAGCGCGGTGCCCGCCAGCACGACCACCAGCAACGCCGCGAACACCACACCCGCACACCACTTCATCAGCAGCAATCGAAAGCGGGAGATCGGCCGCGCCAGCATCATGCGCAACGTCCCCTCCTCCGCTTCCTTCGCCACCAGATCGCCGCCCACCAGCGCGGTGTACAACGGCATCAACAACGCCGCCTGCGGAATGAGCATGAAGATGACCACCGTGAGCGCCGACATGTATTCGGCGGCGATGTAGCCGTTGCCGGCCAACGTTCGTTCCAAGTCGGCGCGCACACGGCTGGAGCGAAACATGATGAGCATCGTGGCCTGCACCAGCACGAACGCGCCGAAGCCGATGTAAGTCCGCTTCTTGCCGAACAGCTTCCAAAGCTCGTTGCGGAAATGGTGATAAATCATGATTCCCGTTTTCCTATTTCACAGCCCGCTGCTCGTTCATCAAATCCAGATAAAACCCTTCGAGCGTTTCTTCCTGCGTTGCAATCGCAAACACCGGCATGCCTCGCTCGACCAGAAATTTCACCACCCGGTCCGTGCCCACTCCATCGCTTAACGAAATCAATTCGCCATCCCGCGAGCCGTTGACCAGTCCGGCCTCCTTCATATCGACCACCGCGCGCGTGAAATCTCCCGTCTCGAGCCGGACCCATTTTTCGCGTTGCCGCGTATCCGCCAGCGGGCCTTCGAACACCCGCCGACCCTTGTTGAGCACGGCGATGCGGGAACAGAGTTGCTCCACTTCATTGAGCAGATGCGACGACAGTAAAATGGTAAGCCGCAATTCGCGATGCAGCCGCAAAATCGTCAGCCGCATTTCGTGAATGCCTTCCGGGTCAAGGCCGTTGCTCGGCTCGTCCAGGATCAGCAATTCCGGGTCGGGCAACAAAGCCTGCGCCAGCGCGAGCCGGGCCTTCATGCCGTGCGAATAGGTCCGCACCTTGTGATTCTCCCGGCCTTTCAACCCCACCCATTCGATGACTTCATCGATGCGACGCGAAGACGTGGGCGACGTGTAGGAACTGAGAATATCGAGATTACGACGGCCACTGAGGTAATCGTAGAAAGCGGGGCTCTCAAATATCGCGCCCACTTTGTGAAGCGCATGTTTGCGATCCGCGGTGACGTCATGGCCGCAAACCTTCACCTCGCCGCTCGTAGGCCACACCTGTCCCAGCATCATGCCGATGGCGGTGCTCTTCCCGGCACCGTTATGGCCAAGCAAGCCGTAGATCACGCCCTTGGGCACGTCGAGGCTCAAGTCCTCGACTGCCAGCCGCTGGCCAAATTTTTTGTAAAGGTTCTTTAGTTGAATCACAGGTTGACCCACGCCGCCTGATTCGGCGGCGTTTCCTCAAGGATCAGTTTTCTTTTCGATCGTACCCTCAATTAAAAGCAAGTTCTTGATGTGTCCGTCGGCATAAAGCCAGTTCTGCGCCTTCTTCTCTCCGCGGGCGATGTGGAAATTCTCCTTGTCGTACATCAACGGAATCTGATGCGGATCAAACTGCAGTTGAAAGGCGGTCAGGTGTTCGGCGTCCTGTCCGTTCAACAGACTGTTCCACGAATAGCTGGAGCCGGTTTGACCGAAATAGCTGGATTCATGGTCGGGGTAAACTCTGGGCTTGCCCGACGGCCACGAGTCGGACGGACAACGCAGCACGCGCACATTTCCCAGGTAATTGGACAGCACCTCATCGGGCGCGGGATATTCGTTGGTCAGGCTGCCGGCCACCTGATCTCGCATGAAGGGCAGACGGTTGTGGTTGTCATTGACGTAAAGCTGCAAGGCGATTCCAGCCTGATGCAAATTGCTCAGGCAGGCCGTTCCCCGTCCTGATTCCCTGGCCCGGCTAAGCACGGGCAGCAAGAGCGCCGCAAGGATGGAGATGATGGCGATGACGACCAGCAGTTCGATCAGCGTGAACGCCGTGCGGGCAGTCTGCGCCGTTCCAACCCCCCCCGCTTGTCTGACGCCGGGCTTGTTCACCGATTACGAAACGGCCGCCCGCTCTCCATGACTTTCTGCATTTCTTCGAGCATCGGCGCCAGCTCGGCTTTCGTCTGCGCGGAACTCTGGCTGTAAAAGGTCTGCAGCCCAATGGTGCGGATTTTTGCCTGCAGCTCCTCGCTCAAAGGCGGCGCATTGGTGCCATCTTGCTTGGGACGATCATTGGTGGTGCCGCTTTCGCGCGCGTCTTTCATTCGTCGCACGGCGTCATCCACGGTTTTCCGGCGCTTGTCCTCGGGAAGCTGCTCGAAGGAGGTGAGCATCTGTTTGAAACCGGTCGGCATGGTGGCTTCCAGGAATGCCGCCTTTTCCTCCTCCGTCATGTCCGCGAACCAGCTCATCATCAGCCGGTTCATCCGTGCCTTGCGCCGTTCATCGGCGGAGAGCGCGTTGATTTTGTCCGCCAATTCCTTGAGCGCACGGGCGCGCGCATCCCCCTTCAACTTGCTCAGGTCAACCGACGCGGCATACGCCTGCACTTTCTCTGCGGTCATCTTGGTGTTTTTGGCGATGACATAGACCGTCATCGCCACCAGCCAGATCGCCACCAAGGCAATTCCCGATAAGAAGAGCGGCCGCCATCTTTGACTCAACATGCCATTAATTTATACCGCTCGGAACGATTCGGCACGTAAATTCCGCCTAATTCTGCTGTCTCTTAGAGCTTAAAATCGGCGCAGCGACGACTTCACCATCACGGGCTTGTCATCGACCAAAATCATATTGTGACCGCCCCGCGCGCTAACAGCCAGCACCCGGCCGAGTTTGGGATCCAGATCGCTTTGCGAGGCCTCGTCCATACCCCACGTCACCACCGTGCCGTCCTTCTTCAACGCGATGCTATGATAATCGCCAGTTGAAATTGCCGCCACCCCGCTCAGTCCTTCCGGCACGCCGCCCTGCATCGGGCCATAGGAACCCCAGAAAACCACCGTGCCGTCACTTTTCAACGCCAGGCTGTGCATGCCTCCCGCAGCGATCGCCACGACACGATTCAAGCCCGCCGGGACATTGCACTGACCCCGGCTGTTGTCACCCCACGCCACCACCGTGCCGTCAGCCCGCAACGCGAGGCTGTGATACATCCCGCCCGCCACTGATACCACCCGCTTCAAAGCCGCCGGTACCGTGCATTGGCCGAACATTCCAAAGCCCCAGGCGACGACCGTTCCATCGCGCTTCAACGCCAGACTGTGCGCCGCGCCCGCTGCAATCGCCACGACTCCCGTAAGCTTGGCAGGAACCGCATCCTGATTGTAATCGCCAAACTGTCCGGCCGAACGGCCCCATGCCGCGACCGTGCCGTTCGCCAGCAGCGCCACGCTGTGGACATTGCCTGCGGCGATTTGGGTAACGCGCGTGCGTCGCACGGCGGTGGGCACGTTGATCTGGCCGAAAGTGTTGTCGCCCCAGGCGGCAATGCTGCCGTCGTTTTGCAAAGTCAGGCTGTGAAAATTACCAGCGGCGATCTGAATGACACCCTGCCCGGCCTTCAACGGACCGATATCCATGTCGTAATCCACATCGCCCCAAGCCAGAACGTGATCGGCAGCCAGGGTTGATTGGAGCCCGGCCAGGAGGCCGAGGCCGAGGCCGAGTGCCAGACCCAACGAAAGGGAACGGCGGGTCGAATTGATGGCGCGCTTTGGAAGGGAACTATTGTTTCTCATATAGGACATTTCAGCTACTGGAAATACCCTGCCTGAGAGAACAACGGACGACTATTGGGGCAAGTCCCGGACGGGTTCCCGGGGAAGCCCCGGGATTTGTCCCCGTGATTTTATCAAACGGACGGGCGGACTGAACGTCACGCCATTTTTGCTTTATTTTCCTTTAAAAATGGCCAATCCCGACTTGCGCGGGCTGAATGATGGGCTTATATAATAGCATGCTTGTACACCTGCATGGTTGTTCCAACCGCAGGCGCAAAAAAACCTAGGTCTCCGCGGATTTGCATTTTGTGATATCTGATTCTCGCCGGTCACTGACCCGCAACTGGTTGTCGGCTGCTGCCGGCATTGTATTCTCCTTTTTGGCCGTTTACCCGAGTGCAGCGATTCTGGAACTCTCCGCGCAACTGCAGTTGGGTAATCCCACTGACGCCACCGCCGACGTAAACAACCATGATCACTTTCTGATCCAGCGGTCTGTTTACGCCATCGATTACAATGACCATCGAGGCCAGCCCAACTGGGTGAGCTGGGATCTCACTTCCGAGGACTTGGGCGGCAGTGGCCGCAACGAAGCGTGGGCCGATGATCCTGCGTTGCCGGCAAGCTTTTACCCTGTGCCGACCGGAACGTATGGCTCCGATAGCTTTGGCCAGGTGTTCTCACGAGGCCACATGTGCCCGTCCGGAGATCGCACCGTCGGCGTCACCACCAACAAGCTGGTGTTCTTCATGTCCAACATGATTCCCCAGGCTTCGAATCAGAACTCGGGCAACTGGGCGCAACTGGAGGATTACTGCCGCAATACGCTCCTAACGGGCGGAAACGAATTGCTTATCACCTGCGGACCGAGCCGCTTCACGAGCAATTCATTCTACTCCGGTCATGTTCTCATACCGGCCATGACCTGGAAAATCGTGGTGGTTTGTCCTCCCGGCACCGGCACCGCCACCAACCGCATCACCGCCTCCACCCAGGTTATCGCGGTGCGAATTCCCAACACCAACTCGGTGGCGGCCACCCCCTGGCAGAATTTTCGGACCAATGTGGTCGCGATCGAAAACGAAACCGGATTCACCTTCTTCAAAACCCTGCCCCCCAACGTGGCCACGGTGCTGCGCAACAAAATCGACGGCCAGGCGCCGGCCGCCCCGACGATTGCCGGATTTTCCCCGAACGTCGCGCCGACCAATTCCGTGGTCACCATCACCGGGTTGAATTTTGTATTCACCACGAACGTTACGTTCAATGGCGTCAGCGCCGCGTTCACAATCAATTCCACGTCCAATCTGACTGCCATTGTGCCCCCCACTGCGACTGCGGGTCCGATCGCGGTGGCTGGTTTGGGCGGCACGGCCATCACGTCGAGCAATTTCAATATTCTCAATGCTACCGTGCCCGATTTGGCGGTGTCCGTTTCCCACTCGGGAAATTTCTTTCAAGGCGACACCGGCGACACTTACACGATTGTGGTGACCAATGTGAGCAGCGCCGGTTCGAGCGGATTGGTCACAGTGAGCAATTCACTTCCCGCCGGCCTGGTAGCCACGGCCATCAGCGGCACGGGTTGGACCACGGATCTCGGAACCCTCACCAGCACTCGCACCAGCGCTCTCGGGGGATATGCCTCCTATCCTCCCATCACCATCACGGTGGATGTCGCTCCTGACGCCCCGGCCTCGGTCACTAATTTCGTCATCGTGGCGGGCGGCGGGGAAACGAATCTGCTGAATAACACCGCCAGCGATCCAACCTCGATTGGGGTGCCTTCGGCCCCGACCGCAACAACGGTTGCCGCAAGCAACATCGGCAATACAAGTGCGACTTTGAACGGCACCATCAATCCAAACGGCAATGCCACCAGCGTGTCATTTGAGTATGGATTGACCACGAGCTATGGCACGCAGCTCACCCTCCCGGGAACCTTTGGCGGCGGGAGCGTGCAGGCGGTGGGCACCAATGTTACCGGCCTTGCCGCGGCGACCACGTATCACTTCCGCATCAATGCCACCAACGGTCTCGGCGGCGTTTCCGGCCTGGATCAGACGTTCATCACCGCCCCGGCAGCCCTGCCGGATTTGAGTGTGACCCTTTCGCACGCCGGAAGTTTTGTTCAGGGCGACACCAACGCCAGCTACACGATCATCGTCACCAATGTCGGCGCCGCCACTTCGAGCGGCCTCGTGACCGTCACCAACGCGATTCCCTCCGGCCTGACAGTTACCGCTTTTAACGGCAGCGGTTGGACCTTCAACGTAGGTGCGCGCACCTGCACTCGTTCCGATGGTCTGGCGGCAAATTCAAGTTATCCTGCCATCACGGCCACGGTCACCATTTCAACCAACGCGGCATCGCTTGTGACCAATGTCGTCATCGTTTCCGGCGGCGGGGAATCGAATCTGGCAAACAACACTGCCAGCGATCCGACCACCGTTATCGCACCTTCCGGCTCACTGGTCACCCTTGCCGGCTGGGATACCAGTGCGCTTCCCGGCGGATCCGCCAACTATGGCCCGTCCCCGTTCGCGCCCACCACCTACGCGCCGCAACTCTCCATCAGCGGCTTGATCCGTGGATCCGGTGTCTTGACCAGCGGAACTGCCGCCGGTCGCGCGTGGGGTGGAAATAATTTCGGATCATCCTCGGCTGCCGCGGCGACGAACGCGGGGCAATTCGTCGGATTCAGCGTTGCCGTCACCAACGGCTACACCGTCTCCTACTCCGCCATCAGCAAATTCGACTACCGTCGTTCGGCGCAAGGTCCGACCAACGGCCTGCTCCAATATCAGGTGGGTTCCGGGCCCTATGTCGATATTGCGACTCTCTCCTATTCGGCGAGCACCAGTTCAGGCGGCTCCCTTGGCCCGATCAATCTCTCTGCCATTTCCGCGCTGCAAAACGTCCCGGCTGGCACGAATGTTAATTTCCGGATCAGCAATTGGAACGCTCCCAACTCAGGCGGAACATGGTATATCTTCGATGCAGCCAACTCGACCGCGTCGGATTTTGCGGTGCAAGGGTACATCAACCCGACAGTATTGCCGAACCCGGACCTCGCGATTTCAATATCGCATACCGGCAGCTTCACCGAGGCTGACACCAACCGGTTTTATACTATCACCGTCACCAACACCGGCACGGGGCCGACCGTTGGCGCCGTTACCGTGGCTCACACCCTGCCGGGCGGACTGACCGCTACCGCCCTGAGCGGCAGCGGCTGGACAGTCAACTTGGAAGACCTCACCTGCACCCGTTCCGACGTGCTGCCGGCAGGCGCCGCTTATCCTCCAATCACTCTGACGGTAAATGTCGATGCTGATACTGCCGCCGTGGTCACCAATGTCGCTTCCGTCTCCGGTGGCGGCGATATCACACCCGCCAACAACACCGCCAGCGATCCCACGACCATCATTCAACTTACGCCGGTGCAAGCGTGGCGTTACGAATGGTTCGGCACGACCGCCAACGCCGGAAATGCTGCTGATGGTGCGGTACTGACGAGCGACGGTCTGCCGAATTTGGTAAAATACGCCCTGGCGCTTGATCCCACCGTTCCGGCTGAACTTCCCGTCTTGACGGAAATCAGCACCGGATTTCTGCGTCTGACTGCCCAGAGGAATCCGGACGCCACTGATGTAACCTTCATCGTGGAAGTAACCGATGATCCCACCGGCAACACCTGGACTACCAGCGGCATCACGGTTGATATCAATACTCCGTCGACCTTACAGGTGCATGACAATGCCGCGGTAAGCTCGTCTCCGGCGCGGTATATCCGCTTGCGAATCAGCCGACCGTAGCGCCTGGCCGACAAGGTTTTGGCCGCCGCTTACAGATTCGCAGCAAGTGCAGCAGTTCGCTTGACGACGTGGTCACAGATTGACCGCGCAGCATTCGGGCGGCCCAAGGCGAAGGCGGCCTTCGCCATGTCCGCCATTTTGCGGGTGCCGAGCAGTTGCTCCAGGCGATAAGGCAAATCCTCCACTCGATTAACCTTTGCGGCCGCTCCGCGTTCGAGCAGGAAATCGCTGTTGGCGGCCTCCTGACCTGGAATCGGATTCAGGATAAACAACGGTTTGCCCATCGCGAGCGCCTCGGATGATGTCAGTCCGCCGGGTTTCGTGATAAGCAAGTCGGACACTGCCATCAACTCGTGCATGTTCGACGCGTACCCGAGCACGTAGGTCGGATGCTTGCGATCCTGCGCCGCGAGTTCGCGCCGCAATTCCTCGTTTCTACCCGTCACTACGATGGTTTGAAACGGCGCTTTCACCTTGTCCAGTTCCGCCAGTATTTGTCCTACCGGACCCATGCCAAATCCGCCACTGGGCACCAGCAATACCGGCAGGTCGTCGCGCAGTCCCATGTTCCGGCGAATCGCCTGCACGTCCATCTCGCTTGAAAATCGCGACGAAATGGGTATGCCGGTCACCACAACATTCTCCGCCGCCGCGCCCCGCGCGATCAAGCGAGCTTTGGTTTCTTCCGCCGCCACGCAATAAAGGTCCACGCACGGATCCATCCACAGCACATGCGCTTCGAAATCGGTCACCACACTCACCACGAGCGGCCGCGGACCATCCTTTTTTGCCCGCAACTGGTTCAACGTCTCCAGGGGAAAATAATGCGTGCACAACACCACTCCCGGTTTCGTGTCCTTGATATGTTTGCTGAAACGCGTCCGGGAATTGCTGGGAAAAATCGCACGAATTTTGCTGAGCCGCCGCGCCATCTTCGGCTTGTCGGTCTGCGCGAACACCATGCCCCACAATTCCGGCGCGTGGTTCACCAACTGGACATAGCCGTCGGAAACAATCTTGCGGTGCAACGGCGAAAAGAATTTTCCCAGGTCCAGCTTCTCGACCTCGTCGCCGGGCCGCGCCAGCCGCCACGCCTCATCCAGCGCCGCCGCCGCCGCCAAATGCCCGCCTCCCGCCGTTACTGTCGCTATGGATACCCGCATAAATTTTTCCCCACTTAAACTCTCGCGGGCATCGTGAGGAAAACCTCACGCCGTGGAAAGCAAAACAAGCGTCTTCAAAAAGCCCTCAGGCTACCTTTCACAATGTGCCGGCTTCGAGTTCTTCCAGATAAATGAACTCCGGAGATTTCACACCCGCTTCCGCCCTGATTCTTATTAGTTGCGGCGACTCGAAAAAGCGCCGGGCATCCTCTACCGAAGTCCAAACGGAGAAGTGAACGATACGATTGGGATCGTTTACATGTTTCAGTATCTGATAAGAGCGTTCGCCCGCCGCTCTACGAATGCCGGACGCCTCATCAAATACTTTCTTCCAGGCCGGATAGTCCGCAACTTCGTGGATGATCAGAACATGGTGCCGAGACATGAGATATCAAAAGCGGCGACCAATCCTCTTGGCGAGTTTTTTCCATCCCGCCCGGCTCGCGCAACATACCGGATTACTAATCAAGAATTCCGCCGTCGGCTGATTCGAAACCTTTGCGTTCCGCACAGTTTTCTTCACGAAGCTGCGGTTACCCGTTTCCCCGAATACCGCTTCCCTTGCAAACCGGCGGCGTGTCCATTATCGTCTGCCAGAAGATAGTCAGTTCCATATGAAACGACGTTTGATTTACGGGGCGGTTACCATGGTGCTCGCCATCAACCTCCTCATCGGCGCCCGAATCTACTTAAATACCGCCCAGGCGGCCGAAAAGGATTCCGCCTATCCCAGCCTCGAAATCTTTTCCTACGTGATGGAGCGCGTGCGCAAGGATTACGTGGACGGCAAAAACCTTACGTATCAAGACCTCGTTTACGCCGCCCTCAAGGGCATGCTCAACACCCTGGACCCGCACAGCGAGTTCATGGACCCCGAAAAATACAAAGAGCTGCAAAATGACACGCAAGGCGCTTTCGGCGGACTGGGCATTGTCATCGCGATGAAAGATAATTTCATCACCGTTGTGTCGCCGATGGAAGACTCTCCGGGGGCCAAGGCGGGCATCATGTCCGGCGACCGCATCGTCAAGATCGACGGCAAATCCACGGAGAAAATGAGCCTGGGCGATGCCGTGAAGACACTGCGCGGCGAACCCAACACCGACGTCAAAATCAGCCTCTTTCGTCCGTCCTCCGGACAGGTGAAGGATTATACCCTGACCCGCGCCATCATCAACGTGGATATGGTGAAGGACATCAATGGCAAAAAGGAATTTCCGTTGGGAGAAAACAAGATCGGCTATATCCGCCTCGTGCAGTTCGGCGAAAAAACCAGTTCGGATCTTGAGGCCGCGTTGAAGAAGCTCAAGGCGCAGGGCATGCAAGGCCTGGTGCTTGATCTGCGGTGGAATCCCGGCGGCTTGCTCGAACAGGCGGTGGACGTCTGCGAAAAATTCCTGCCGCGCGGCGTGCTTGTAGTCAGCACGGAAGGCCGCAATCCCGCACAAAACTCCGAACGCAAATCCACCGGTCGCGGCGATGAATTGCACGAGATGCCGATGGTCGTTTTGGTGAACCTTGGCAGCGCCAGTGCTTCAGAAATCGTCGCCGGCTGTCTCCAGGACCGCAAGCGGGCCATCATTCTCGGCGAGAAGACTTTTGGCAAGGGCTCGGTGCAAAGCATCCTGCCGTTATCGGACGGCTCGGCTCTCCGCCTCACGACGGCAAAATATTACACCCCCAGCCATAAGGTGATCCATGAGGTCGGCATCACGCCGGACATTGTGGTGCCCATGAGCGAGGAGGAGGAGCGTCAGGTATTGATCAAGCATGCGCCCGGCGGCATGGAAAGTCTCGATGACAAGGAGCGCGAACGTGTCTCGAAAAGTCACGACTTGCAACTGGAACGGGCAATGGATCTGTTGAAAGGCATTAACCTCTTCACCGAGCGCGCTCCAAATTCGGATAAGAAACCGGCCAAGGGCGAAAAGATGGCCGCAAAATAAAGCCGGATTCGCCGACTACTACGCGGTTTAATTCGGTGCGCTGCCACGAGCAACGCATCCGCAGGCCACCATCCAATTATGCCACTGCTCGCTTTCGAGACGTCCTGTGACGAAACCAGCGTGGCCGTGATTCATCAGGGACGTGTGCTTTCCAATGTCGTTTCCACGCAAATGGCGATGCATGCCGAATACGGTGGCGTCGTGCCCGAATTGGCCGCGCGCGAGCATCTTCGAAACCTATTGCCCATCGCCGCGCAAGCGTTGAAAGAGGCGGGCATTCAATCGACCGACCTCGACGCGCTGGCCGCTACGCAAGGACCCGGCCTGCCCAACGCGCTAATGGTCGGCTTTCATGCAGCGCGGGCGGCCGCATTCGCGTTGCAACGCCCCTTCATCGGCATTCATCACCACGAGGCGCATCTCTACTCACCCTGGATAACGGGCAAACCACTGGCTGCGGCATTTTCGGAATTTCAGCCGAACGTTTCGTTAATCGTCAGCGGCGGCCATACCATTTTGGTCCATGTGCGGGCGGAGCTTTCCCATACACTGCTGGGTTCCACCGTGGACGATGCGGCAGGCGAATGTTTCGACAAAGCCGGCAAACTGATCGGCCTGCCCTACCCTGCGGGACCACAAATTGACCGGCTTGCGGATGGCGGAAATCCCCGGGCCTACGATTTTCCGCGGCCCTTGATGAATGATCCGGGCCATGATTTCAGCTTCAGCGGATTAAAAACCTCAGTCCGCTATTTTGTTCGCGACCATCCCGAAATCCTGAACGACCGCAAACAGTTGCAGGATCTGTGCGCGAGCGTCCAGGCCGCCATCGTGGAGACGCTGGTGATAAAAACGATTCGTGCCGCGAGGAAAGTTGGCGTCCGATGTATCACCGCTTCGGGCGGGGTCACCTGTAATCGTTCGCTCCGGGATCAATTAACAAAAGCGTGCGCCCGTGAGCGCTTCGTGCTCCGTCTGGCCGAGCCCGCGTTATGTACCGACAATGCCGCCATGATTGGCGTGCTGGCGGAAAGAAAACTGGCGGCCAAAAAAACGTCGTCTGGCGAGATGGATATACAGCCAAGTTGGGGTCTCGAAGACACCTAGAATGCAGGCCACTACGTGACGCGCTTTTTCCGCGGCGGCGATTCCGACACCTCGCGTTTCGGCGGCAGGTAATGAAACTCACCGGCATGACCGGTGGCGCGATGGTCGCGCCCTTGTGCCGACTCCTCCAGGAAATGTTGAATCGTCCACAGCAGCTTGGGCAAGTCCAGCGGCTTCTCCATCAACGCGCCAACACCTGACGCCAGCGCGGGAAAAATCTGGTTCGACCGAGCCGTGATGATGATGATCGGCATCGAGGGATAATCCGTGTTGAGGCGTTCAAAGATATCCCAGCCGCTGGTCACCGGAAGATTCAGGTCGAGCAACGTTAAATCGGGCGGAGAGAGAGCGGCGAGTTCGAGCGCCTCACTGCCGCTGGCGGCGGGCACGACGTGATAATGCTCATCGTCCAGAACGCGAAAAAGCATTCGTCGCACGGCGGGATCGTCGTCCACCAGGAGAATGCTTTTCTTCATCGCACAAAAAAATTTCCCTGTGGCTGGTCGCGGGCGTGAGCCAAGCCACAGGGAGCGGTGGGTCGCCGCTAAATTTTTGAATCAGTTTCGATTCAGCTTTTTCTGCTTCCGTTCATCGCTGCGATCACATGATCCGGAACAATTCCTCCTTAAGCCAAATCCGTGCCAACCCGCTTTTAGCCCGGTGTACGCGGGATTCCCAATGCTTTCACACATTGGTATGAACGGGAGATTCATTGTCATGATAATTTAGTTGCCAGAAGTGGTCATTGGGTTACCACATGGAGCGCTGGAAGACGCAAGAAAACTTGTGCGGCGCAGATTTCGACCGCCCCACAACCTGCCGCACGCCATTTGCTGAATTATCTGTCTCCGTTTTCAGTCTAGCCTTGCGGACATCATTTTCGGCAGGATGTATTTTAACACCCATGAGCGGCGGCATACGATTCAGGTTGGTGGCGTTCATCCTGGCCATTGCGGTGGTTTCAGGATTAATCGGGTGGGCCGCGCACACGGCGTGGAAACGAGGCGGCGCCCTCGCGGAAAAACTCAGTTCCGTGGAACTGCAAAGTTTTCAAATCGCCGATCACCTTCAGCAGTCGATTCTGGAACTCGACAACCTCGTGCTGCGCTACGCCGTGTATCACAACTCGCACGACTGGGCGAGCGTCCAGATCGCCAGCACGAACCTGGATCGATGGATCGACGCGCAACGTCCGACGCTCGCCACCGAAAAAGAGCGGCAGCTCCTGGATTTGATAAATACCAACTACGACAGCTACATGGCTGCGGCGCGACAAATAGAAATCGAAGTTCGCTCCCGACCCACCTCGGCTTCCGGCCTGAGCGAGTTCGCCAACTTTGAAGCGCAATCCCACAGCATCTTGAAACTAGGCTCGGAACTGGCCGCCGCACATCTGGAATCCATGAATGTGTTCCTCGCCAGTTCCAAGCGGACACTCGGTTACCTGCGGGTCGTGTTGCTGACCTCTTTGATCCTGCTGTTGCTCGCGGGCGCGGGGCTGGCGGCCCTTGTCTATCGGGATTTGATTGCGCCGCTGCGGGTCAAGCTCGTGCAAAGCGAGGCGTTGATCGCGCGACAGGAAAAGCTGGCCTCGCTCGGCATGCTTGCCGCGGGCGTGGCCCATGAAATCCGCAATCCACTCACGGCCATCAAAGCCTGGCTTTTCATTCAACAAAAGCACCTCATCCCGGATACGGCGGAATATTCCGACGCGGAAGTCATTAGCAACGAAATCGTCCGCCTCGAACGCATCGTCAAGGATGTGCTCCTCTTCGCGCGTCCCTCGGAACCGAAAATCGCCGTGGTAAAAGCGGAGGATTCGCTGCGCCAGGTGCAAACCCTGCTGAAACCGCAATTGGAGAAAAACGGTATCCGCCTGGAAATTGCCGAGGGTGCGCTGGCCGCGAAGGTGAAAATCGATGCGCAACAAATCCAGCAGGTGCTGATCAATCTCGTGCAGAACGGCGCGGAAAGCGTAGAGGGCGGCGGGGCGGTGACGTTGCGCGCCCGCACCGGCACCGCGCAACTGGGCGAACAGGTGACGGAGGTCGTCATTCTGGAAGTCACCGATACCGGCAGCGGCATCACCCCCGAGGTGGAAAAACGCCTCTTCGATCCCTTTTTCTCCACCAAGGAATCGGGCACCGGATTGGGACTCTCCATTGCGGCGCGCATCGTGGAAAAGCACGGCGGCGTGATTCAGTATCAAACCCAGGTAAACCGCGGCACCACTTTCGGCGTCGTGCTGCCGCGCGCTTGAAACGGGTGCATAAAGAGAAATTGTATTTTGCCGCATTTGCTGTATTCCCGTCACACCACTCCCCATTGAGATGAGCAACGCAGCAAAAATTCTGTTGATCGAGGACGACCCCGGCATCGTGATTTCGTTGCGCCGGCTGCTGCGCGAGGAAGGCCACGAAACGATTGTGGAGACTCGCGGAAACACCGGACTTGCCCGCGCATTGGCAGAGGAGGTCGAAGTCGTCATCACCGACATGAAAATGCCCGGCTTGAGCGGCCTCGACCTGGTGCGCGAACTGCACGCGGCGAAACCCCGGCTCCCGATCATTTTGATGACCGCACACGGCACCACCGAAACTGCCATCGAAGCGACCAAGGCCGGCGCGTACGATTATTTGCTCAAACCTTTCGAGATGCAGGAATTGCTGGGGCTCGTTGACAAAGCGATCACCAGCCGCCGCCTCATGACCGAGCCGGTGGAACTCGGTGCGCCCAAGGGTGGACGTGACGCCATGGTGGGCAACGGCCGCGCCATGCAGGCGATCTACAAGGAAATCGGTCGCATCGCTTCCCGGCCCGTCAACGTATTGATCCTCGGCGAAACCGGCACCGGCAAGGAACTGATTTCACGCGCCATTTATCAACACAGCGATCGCGCTGGCGCGCCGTTTATCGCCATCAACTGCGCCGCGATTCCCGAGACGTTGCTCGAAAGCGAACTGTTCGGTCACGAACGCGGCGCCTTCACCGGCGCGGAGAACCGCCGCATCGGCCGCTTCGAACAGGCCGACAAGGGCACCATTTTCCTCGATGAAATCGGCGACATGACCCTCGGCACTCAGGTCAAGCTGATGCGCGTTTTGCAGGAGCGCGTCGTCCAGCGTCTGGGCGGAAAGGAAACGATTCCGGTCGATGTCCGCGTGCTGGCCGCCACGCATCGCGATCTGGAAGGAGCGATCCAAACCAAACAGTTTCGCGAAGACCTTTATTACCGGCTCAGCGTCGTCGTGATCAAGCTTCCGCCATTGCGCGAACGCCGCGAAGACATTCCCGAACTCGTGCGTTTCTTCCTGCGCAAATACGCCGTCGAACTCGGCGTGGAGAATCCGTCGATCCACGCCGACGCGATGGATCTGCTCTGCACGCAAAACTGGCCCGGAAACGTGCGTGAATTGGAAAATGCCGTGCGCAAGGTTCTGCTGCTGGCGCAGGGCTACACGATCAATCCGAACCACGTGCGCAGCGTCTTCACGAAAACCGCGCCGTCAGTTGATGACTCGCATCAAACGATGCGCGAGTATGTGGACGAATTACTGGCGGCGGCGCAACGGGGTGAACTCGAGGATGCCCACGCGCGCTTGCTCACCGCCGCGGAACGGCAGATTTTCAGCCGCGCCATTGATATGGCCCACGGCAATCAGGCCAAGGCCGCCCGCTGGCTCGGCGTTTCGCGCCTGACCATGCGCGAGAAACTTCACCAATTCGGCATTCACCCCGCGCAGGACCAAGGCAAAGCTCCGCCGCTCTCCTGAGCTCCGTCAGCGACCGGCGTTGACGAGTGACAGCACCTTCTCGATGGCTTCCTCGACCTTGACCGCCATGAGCGCGCCGCCGCGCGGTTTGATTTCCACCTCACCTTTGATCAGCGATTTCTCGCCGACCCCGACACGAATTGGAAAACCAACCAGTTCCGAATCCTTGAATTTGAATCCGGGACGCTCATTGCGATCGTCAAGAATCGCATCCACTCCACGGGCGACGAGGTCGGTGTAAATCTGTTCGGCACGTTGCATGACCGGGCTGTCGGGTGCGACATTCAACGGCGTGATGCACACCGTGTAGGGCGCCACGCTGATGGGCCAGACGATGCCGTTTTCGTCGTGGCTCTGTTCGATGATGGCTTGCAACGTGCGCGTCACGCCGATGCCGTAGCAGCCCATGACCGCGGGCTGTTGTTTGCCGGTTTCATCCAGGAACAACGCCTTCAACGACTCGCTGTATTTGGTGCCGAGCTTGAACACATGCCCGACCTCGATGGCGCGCTGCACCCGCAACGGCTTGCCGCATTTCGCGCACGGCTCACCCGCCTGCACCACGCGCAGATCCGCCCAATGATTCACCGTCACGTCGCGACCGATCGCCACGTTGCGGAAGTGGAAACCATCCTCATTCGCCCCCGTCGTCATGTCGCCCGCGTCACGCAGGCGTTCATCCGCGTAAATGGTATGCTGCGTGACACCCACGCCGCCGAGACTGCCGGGATGCGCGCCGAGCGCCGCATGAATTTCCGCGGGCTCCGCCGGGCGAATCGTCGCCGTGCCGAGCGTCGCCACCAATTTCGCCTCGTTCAACTGATCGTCCCCGCGCATCAAAATCAAAACGATTTTGCTCTCCACCATGTACACCAGCGTCTTGATCTGCCGCTCCGGCAACACCAGATACGGCGCCTTCGAAAGCGCTTCGATGGTGACCACGCCCGGCGTCGCAAATTTCTCAACCTGCGCGCCGCTGGTCTGCGATTGCAATCGCGCCGCGCCGCTGCCGGCTTTTTCCACGTTGGCCGCATAACCGCAACCGTCGCAATACACGACTTCGTTCTCTCCCGTTTCGGCGGGCACCATGAACTCGTGCGAAAACTTCCCGCCCATCACGCCCGTATCCGCCTCGACGGCGATCGCCTTCAAGCCGCATCGTTGGAATATCCGCGCATACGCCTCATACATTTTCTTGTAGCTCGCCTGCGCGCCCTCGTCCGTGGCGTCGAAACTGTAGGCGTCCTTCATGATGAACTCCTTCGCCCGCATCAGGCCGAAGCGCGGACGGATCTCATCGCGGAACTTCGTCTGGATCTGATAAAAATTCTTCGGCATCTGCCGGTAGGAATTGATCTCACCCGCCACCAGCGTCGTGATGACCTCCTCATGCGTCGGGCCGAGCACCCATTCCTTCTTCGCGCGGTCACGCACCTTGAACAGCACGTCGCGCGCGGTTTCGTAACGGCCGCTCTGCTGCCAGATTTCCGGCGGTTGCAACGCGGGCATCAGCAATTCCAGCGCCCCGGCCCGGTTCATTTCCTCGCGCACGATCTGCTCCACCTTCCGCAAGGCACGCAGGCCCAGCGGCATGAAAGTATAAAGCCCGCCCGTAAGCTTGCGAATGAGTCCGGCCCGCAGCAGCAGCTTGTGGGAGATGATCTCCGCTTCAGCCGGCGTTTCCTTCAGAGTCGGTATAATCGTTTGAGACCAGCGCATATGAGGGGCGGAGTGTGCAGAGATGACACGCAAATGGGAAGTCCGAAAGTGGCGTTCGCGATGCCCTTTGGCACTCCG
Organism: Limisphaerales bacterium; assembly: GCA_044223735.1. Lineage (GTDB taxonomy): Bacteria > Verrucomicrobiota > Verrucomicrobiia > Limisphaerales > UBA8199 > JBGALR01. The sequence goes on from JBGALR010000001.1 coordinate 59,301, forward strand.
CAAAAGCGTGCTGAAATCAGCAATCCCGCGACAAGTAATTCAGGTGCTACAAGGTGCGAATTGCTGCGAATCACCTTTAAAACCCTCATATTCATTACACCTCCTTCCCCATTCGAACTTCGAAAATCTGCATTCGACATTCCCAAGTTGGGTTCGTTTTTCATTTCGTTAACCAAAAAATTTGTCGCATCCTCCTGTCATCGAGCCACTTCTCTAATTTTCGAGTTGGGTTCGTTTCGTAAAATTTACATTTTCGCAAACTTCCGCCTCACTTAAAAAAAACGCCACGCAGCGGAGCGTCACAAGCCGTACCGTTCCGGGACTTGGCCGAACCACGCCATCCCACGTCACATCCCAAGGCGGCGACTTCCCCGTACCGAGAGCCAGCTTGGGCCGACCTAACTTTCCAAAAAATCCCAGGTGCGATCTGGTGCTAATAGGTGCGAATTACTGCGAATCACTTTTAAATCCTCACGTTGCATCGCACCACTTTTTTGCGCTGCGACGCAGGCCAGCCAAACCAAATCAAGGGTGTTGAAGGGTATCGAAGGCTCCTCAAGCGGCCTTTCGGACACTTCGATGCGCCATCGCCCGGCCGGCCATTTTCCCGCGATATCCGCTCAACCGCAATCCCGGTTCCTTACCATGAGGCCCATTTCCCAATCTCCACGGCAAAATACCCAAATCCCACGCTGCCACCCCCGCCCGCTTGCGCTCAACCGCCGGCGGCGTCGCCCGTCCAAATTCAAATGTCAAAGATCATCGCCCCACTTGGTCCTGTGCTCAGATCCCCAGGCAGGGACACCGTCAGCCCGACCTTAACACGCCCCCAACTACAATACAAGTAATTTCTAGTAATTTCTCACGAAAACGCGGGGCTTCCCGAGAATCCAAAACCAGGAACAGCGGGCCTCATCCCGGCGATTTTCTGGGAAATGATTGCGTTGGTCGAATTGGACAGCGCAAATAAACAACAGAACCGCCCACGCCGTGCAAGACGAGTGGCGCGGGAAAAAGCTCCGGGTTCCTCAATAATATGGGCCCGGGACTATAGCAATCCCGCAGGAATTGATCATCCAGCCCAGCGGTTGCGCCTCCGCTCGTTCCGGCCATCATTCCCATCGTGGCAATGGACGCAACCTCGTCGAGGTTGTTGTGTCATCGGTCGGAAACCCCACGTTGGCCCCGTCCATGCGGGCCAACGTGGGGCTGGAGGGCGCAACGCCGTTGGCGTTGGAAAGGGCGTGTTCGATGCGCATCCGGTTATCGCATCCTTCTGCGCGCCGACGCCATAACTGAGTCCCACAGGCAGGAAATCACCTTGCTGGCAAAGGGACAGACTTGTAACGCCGTAGGCGTGGCATGTTTGTACAACAGCATCCTTCACCAAAACGTCCTACAGAGCTTGGGAATGCTATTTTTGGTTGGCGGCTCTACAGAGATTTCGCTCCTGACGGAGCTTGCGGCGAAACGGCCGGCATCGCTTCCCCGTCCAACCTGCACTTCCCAGCGGCACAACCGATAAAAGCCCAGCGTTTTCAGCGCTAAGAAACCACGCCCCAAAAAACCAAATTCCGAGTCCCAGCGGGACGACGGAACCTTCCAACGCCCGGCTCGGCCAACAAACCGCGCGTAAGTTCCGAAACAAAAGTCCTCCGCTCAAAAACCTCAACGAGGTTTTGCCCTCCAGCCCTGGGTTGGTCCAAAAGTCTTGGGACCAACCCAGGGTCCGCCGATCCCGCATTCTCAACCTCGAACGAGGTTGCGTCTTCTTTCCGGTAATCCAACCATGACCCGTCACGTCGGCCGTGATGTCGGACGGCACCAATTCGGCGAGGTATGCCTACCTTGCCAATTCCCCGCTGGTGAGCCGGATTGCGCTCAAACAGAACTTCACCGCCCAAGTCAGTCCCGGAATTTTGGCAATTGCCGCAAGCACATGCCTGTGAAGCATCAAAAATAAGAGCGCGGTCGCCGGAATGGCGGAAAGCTTGCAAGATGTCCATTGCCCGGCAAGCATTGAACCGGATGAGAAATCGGACCGAGGCGCCGTCCAAGACAAAGGCTCAAATGCCGAAAGCCATCACGCCAAAGTCTCAAAATTACCGGCCCCCTCAAGGGACGAGACCGAAGGCGGAGGTTATCACTGATATTCTGGCGGGAATTAAAGAACGAAGGGCGTGACGGCAGGCATTCAAATGTGATTAACTCGTCCGTCGGCTGATCTGAAACAATGTTATGGCTCAACTAGAAGGAATCACGATACGCAACTACCGCGCGCTTCACGATGTGACGCTCGGGCAGACCTTTGAAAATCGCCAAGCAGCACCATTGCATCGAATGGTGGCGGTGATCGGGCCAAATGGCTCTGGCAAATCTACGTTGATGGATGCCTTCGGCTTTCTTGGAGATTGCCTTCGTATGGGGGTGGAGGAAGCTTGCGAGCAACCTCATCGGGGAGGATTTGAGCGATTGCGCACCCGGGGGCAGACTGGACCAATTGAGTTTGAAGTTTATTACCGCGAGGAACCGAACACACGACCAATTAGCTATACGCTGCACATTGATTCGAACAAAGGCAGAGCGAGTGTTGCATTTGAGCGCTTTCGCCAACGGCGCAAAGGGCAGAAACACGGCCGGCCGTTTCCGTTTCTTGAGGTGTCACACGGAGTTGGTTTTGCTTGGGCAGGACAATCAAGTTCGATGGAAGAAGGGCGTGAAAAAGTTGAAGTTAAGCTGGAAGATCCAACAAAACTTGGTGTGACAACACTCGGCAATCTAGCGGAACACGACCGTGTGGTTGGATTTCGGCAATTTTTGGAAGGTTGGTACCTTTCATACTTCGTTCCCGATTTGGCCCGGGCAATTCCAATAATGGGCACACAAAAGCATCTAAACCGCCGAGGGGACAATTTGGCAAATTACCTGATGCACATAGAAAAACAGGAGCCTGATCGATTTAAGAAAGCGCTCCAAGCGGTTGCCAAAAGGATTCCTGGAATCCAGACCATTACCCACACACGCTCGCCCGATAATCGTCTGCTTATTCAATTTAACGAGCGCGGCTATCAAGATCCATTCTTCCAACAGGACATGTCGGACGGAACACTCAAGATGCTAGCGTATCTGCTGCTCCTAGAAGACCCCGATCCGGCTCCTTTGATCGGAGTTGAGGAGCCAGAAAACGGTTTGCACCACCAACTGCTTCAACCGCTGGCTCAGCAGATGAAGCAAGCCGCATTGCAAGGCGGGCCGCAGCTTTTCGTCACAACACACTCGCCGTTATTTGTAGATGCACTGACCCCTGAAGAAGTCTGGATCATTGCAAAAGAGAATGACGGGTTTTCCAAGGTATCGCGGGCCGCGGACAGTCCAACGGTTCCAGAATTGTTCCAAGAAGGTATCCCGCTTGGCTCACTCTGGTTCAGTAACCATTTTGGACGAGGCAACCCATGATACGCGTGTTGGTGGAAGGCACCTCGGACGTTCCCACCGTCAGGGAAGTATTTGTGCGCGGGCTAGGGCAAGTTCAAGGCTCTGATTTTCAAGTATTCTGGCACCGAGGCAAGGGTCGCATCCCTAACGATTTGACCGCACCGCCTTCACCAAGAGACGCAACTTTGCTTGGGTTGCTTCCCGCGAAACTACGTGCGTTTGGCAAAGCTAACCCCAATGATCCAGTGGTTGTTTTACTCGACGCAGATCGAGATGATTGGAGATTACTCAGAACTCAATTGGGTGCGGCTTTAGCCGCCACAACCCCACGCCCAAATGAAGTGCTCTTCCGAATTGCTGTAGAAGAAATCGAATCGTGGTTCATCGCCGATACCGTAGCAGTGCGACAAGCATATCCAGCGGCAAACATTCCAGCTCTTGCTGCAATTCCGGTGGATACGGTTGTCGGTGCGTGGGAAGAATTAGCAAAGGCCCTTGGTTTGAATCCCGACAATTGCACTGGTGCAGACAAAGAGGATTGGGCGCGTGAGATTTCACCATTCTTACAACTGCAAGATCCGCCATCTCCCACTTTTCAAGCTTTCATACGAGGCTTGGAACGTATCACCGGGTTACACGTGTAGGCCATCGCGCGAACATGGTCCGCCTGGATGCGGATTTCAGCGCCACGCCGTTCCAGACGAAGATTGCCACGCGGAACAATTGCACGTCCACACGATGCTAGTCATCGGCGGTCGCGACATGGCAGCCGGCGTAGTGAGCGTGAAGGGGTCGCCCATTGTAAGGGCGGGTATCAACTGGCAAAATAGTTTACGTTCTCAATTTCTTTATCAGGTTTCTCGCTTACTGCCAAAAGCACCGGTTGAGGCAGCGCGCAGCCCGCTGCAACTCGATGACAGAAATTCTGGCCTCAAACTCCACCCACCGCCATCCACTTCAAAACTTGCCCGGCGGCACCATGCGGGGCTGTTCCCAACACGTTGTGATCTGCTTTCCAGAGGACGCAGTATTCCTTCAAGGCGGGACAATGTTTCCGGAGCCAATGCCGCACCCAGGGCCAGGGAACGATCGGGTCCAACGCGCCGGTTAGCGCATAGACGGCCACGTGGACGTCGCGGGCGACGGCGCGGAGATCGTTTTCCGACAGCAGGCGCAGGCGGTGTTTGGCGGCCTGGCGTTCCGCCTCATTAAACCCGGCGATGAACTCGTGGATGCCGGCTATCGTCTCGGGCGACCGGCGAAAGCGCAGGCGGGAGATTTTGGCGTAACCAAACAGCACGCGGGTGATGGCGTTTAACGAGGCGTCGCCGACGATCCGTTCCGCGAGCCGCGCGCCCCATTGCGTGGGGTGGCGCACGAAGCCGCCGGCGAGGATCAATCCCTCGGCCTTGAATTTCCGGCGCGCGAGCACGTGCCACGCGACTTGTGAACTGAATGATTCCGCCAGCAGCCAGCCGCCATGGATCCCCTGCTCTGCCAGCGCCGTTTCCACGGCCATCGCGTATTCCTCCAGCGACCACGTGAGCGTGGGGGGATAACTCAATTCCACAAAACGAACGTTACCCGCCAGCGCCAGCCGGAACGGGCCGATCAGCGTCCAATTGCCATGCAGGCCCGGCAAATAAATGAGCGTGGGCGCCGTGGTGGGACCGTGAATGCGGATTTTGATGTGCGCGATCATCCGTCGGACGTCAGCAATTTGTCGAGCGTGCGATAATCGATTTTGCCCGTGCCGAGCAAGGGCAACTGCGTCACGACTTTGATTTCCCGAGGCACGGCGAGGTTGCTCAAGCCCCGCGCGCGGATGACTTCGCGGATTTGTTCCAACGTCACCTTCGATTCGTTGGTGATGGCGATCAACTTCTCCCCCTTGGCCGCATCCGGCCGCGCGACGACGGCGACCGCCGCTTTCAAACTATACTTGGTGAACGCGCCGCCCAAGGCGTCCTCGACGGCGGTGAGGCTCACCATTTCGCCGCTCACTTTGGCAAAGCGCTTGAGCCGGCCGAGAATGAATACAAATCCATCGGCATCCACGCGCACGATATCGCCGGTATCATACCAGCCGCCCAGCGCCTTGAAGCGTTCGTTCGCGTCGGCGTTCACATAGCCGCGCATGATGTTCGGCCCGCGAACGAACAGCCGTCCGGCAGCGGGGCGCGGCTCGGCGCCGGTGTTCGTTGTTTCCGCCGCCGGATCTTCCACGCCTTCGACCCGCTCGAGCCGGTATTCAATCCCCGGAAGGAATCGTCCGGTGGAGTTTTGCCGGGGATTCAAAGGCATATTCGCGGTGAGACACGGGCCGCACTCCGTCGCGCCGTAGCCTTCGAGGATGCGCACGCCGAACTTGTTCATCCACAAACTGGCGGTCGCCTCCTGCACTTTCTCCGCGCCCGCAAACAGATAGCGCAACGAATGAAAGTCGTAGGGATCAGCCTTGCGGGCGTAACCGGAGAGAAACGTGTTCGTGCCAAAAAACACCGTGCAATCGAGATTGTAGAGCGCCGACGGCACGACGCGGTAATGCAGCGGCGAGGGATATAGAAAAACATAAACCCCTTGCACGAGCGGCAGCAGCGTCCCGATGGTCAGGCCGAAACTGTGGAAGAGCGGCAGGGCGTTGAAAAAACGGTCGGATTCCATCAGATCGATCACCGACATCATCTGCCGAATGTTGGCGAGCAGATTTCCATGCGTCAGCTCGACACCTTTGGGCACGCCTTCGGAACCGCTGGTAAAGAGGATGACTGCCGTGTCGCCGGCTTTGGTCGCGCCGCCGGGCGGCAACAGGCCCAAACGTTCCTTCACTGCCGCACAGAATTTATCGACGCCGGAAATGCGAACGCGCACATCTTCCAAATAGACAAACTTGATACCCGCCGCCTCCAATGGCTTCAGATCGAGGCGCGCGCGCTCCACAAAGGCTTTCGAGGTGACAATCTGTTTAAGGCCCGCAACCTGAGCGCACACCGTCATGGTCACCGCGCCGGTGGAAAAATTCAGCACCGCCGGTGTCTTTTCCGCGAGCCACAGGCTCAACAGGACCACGGGCATGGCATTGACGTTCGGCAGCAGCACGCCGACGCGGGCGTCGCCGGGTGCGAGCGTCGCCCGCCATTGCTCGGCCAGGAGCGAAGCGCCGATGGCCAGACGCCGGTATGGCAACGCTTGCATCGTGGCATCCTGCAGCACCACGCGGCCCGGTTGCTGGCGCGCCATGTCCAGAATCGCGGCAGGCAGCGTGGCCGGGCCAAAGTCCATCTCCGCATCGAAGCGTTGCCGCATCATTCGATCGCGCAGCCAGTGCGTGAGGCGGACGCGGGCGACGCGCGTGGATTCCTCGGCGGCGACGGGCGGCTTCACGACGTCGCTGAAATGCACCGAAACGCGCGGGAACCATTTTTTCCAGCCGGGGTTGGGTGAAAACGGCATGCGTTGCGCCCCTCGAATGTAGGCGGTGATCACATTCGGACGCGTCTTGAACAAGAGAAAGCCGGTGCCATCGAACAGCTTCATCAACGACCCGGTGCGCGACAGCCGGCCTTCCGGAAACAATACGAGGCGTCCGCCCGACTGAAGATATTCCGCCATGCGTTTCACCGCATAGGGTGAATTGATGTTCACCGGAAAGGTCCGCCGGTTGACCATGATGCGCTTGTGGAACCAGCTAATCTCCGCCGCCGTGCTGGACGTGACGAAGCGCCAGTCGTCGTCGAGGCAGACCGCCACGAGTATCCAATCCCACCACGAAACGTGATTAGGCAGCAGCAGCACGGGCCCGGGTGTTTTCAACACCTCGACATTAAAGGCGCGGAAGCGATACAGAAGCCGCATCAACCACCGAAGCAACGCGATCATGGTGATACAGCCTGCGGCGAGGGTGGTAAATTTGCACTCTGATTCTGCGCCGGAGAAACAGCGGCGTGCCGGCGTCGCTTCCCGCGCAGCCATCCGACGGTGAACCACACGATCATGAGCCCGGAAAATGCGGCGCTGGCGGGCGCGAGCCAGCGATCCCACGGAAGTTTCCCCGGCGCGGCCAGGCGCAACGTGGCGTTCATGACGGCGCCCTCGCCCGGAAATGGCGCCGAAGCCTCCACGCGTCCAAACCGATCCACCGATTGCGAAATGCCGGAGCTGGCGAGCCGAAAAATCGGGACGTCATATTCCGCCGCGCGCACGGGCGCGACGTGTCCGTGCAACTCATGCTGCGCCGCGCCCCAGTCCGCCACGTCCATGGTCGGAACAATCAAAGCCTGCGCGCCCTGCCCGATCAAGCCGTCGGTGACGCGCGTGTAACTGAGGTCATAGCAAATGCAGATGCCAATCCGGCCCCACGGCGAGGCCCACACCTTTTGTTCCGGCGCGGGCTTGCCGTCCTTGAAAAACTGGATGGGAACGCTTTTCACCTGGCGAAATACAATCTCGCCCGAAGGCCCGATGACAAACGCGGTATTATAATATCCGCCGCCCGGCGCGGGTTCCGTGCCGCCCACGATAAGGTGACGATTATGTTCGCGGCACCAGCGTTTGATGCGGTCGGACGGCATATCCTGGAGCGTGTATTCGCTCAGGACGAAAATCTGCGTCTCGGGCTGCTTGTGAAAAGCAGCGGTGAGAGCAAGGATCACATCGTTCTCATAGGGAAACTCGAGTTGAATGCCGGTAACTTTCACTTCGCGCGCGATGTCTTGAGGCACGCCCGATATATGTGTTCGTTGAATACCCCATATCCCCGCTAGCGCGACTAGGAACAAGACCGTCGATTGCGCTTTCGACCGCCTCCACAACCAGGCGAGGCCAACGGCCAATGCGACCATTCCAAAGCCAACGCCATACATCCCGAACAACGTCAGCGGAAGTTTCTGCGCGGCATCGGCGAAGGCATAGCCGGAGTTGAGCCACGAAAAACGGAGGTAGTAGAGTTCGCTGCGAAAATATTCCACGCCAAGCCATAGAAACGGCACCGGCAGCCAGCCCCACTTGAGTCCAAATCGACGCAGCGACAGTCGCGTCAGCGACACAAAGACCGCGATCCAAAACGCATACACCATCCACAACGCGACCGCGCCAAACGAAAAAATCCGATAAAAGAAACCAAGCGTGAACGCGGCGTTTAACAGGCCAACGCCCAACGCCGGATATAATGTTTGCCGCCACGACGACGCCTGTGCCAGTCGCAACAAGGCAAAGAGATACACCAGCATGAGAAAACCGCCGTGCGCGAAGCCGTAAGCTCCTTGAAAAGCCAGCACCGCCACGAGCATCCAGACCAGATTTTCCGCCCAGCCATGGGAGGGCAAGCGCTCTTTGTCAGGAAACGTGTTTCCCGGTTCTGCTTGAGCCGCTGCGTTCATCACAACCTTTCCCCGCGTGTTTACTCCGGTATCTCCCGGGCGATGCCTTCCGCATTTTTCGCCACCCGCTGCAAATCGACAACGAGCTCCGCCACACGACGATCCGCCAATCCACTCCAGACTTGCTCGGCGCCCTCGTAGTAAGGTTCCAAAACTTCCCGGAGCAGCCGGGAGCCGGCCGCCGTCAGCACAACCCGATAAGCGCGGCGGTCGTCCGCCACTTCCTTCCGCTCCACCAGCCCGCGCTTCTCCAGGCGATCGATCAGCCCCGTCACGTTCGACCGGTGCATGATCAACTCCCGGCTCAGGTCGGTCTGCGACATCCCCGCCGGGGTGAGCCGCAGCAAATTCAGCAAGTTAAACTGGCTGGGACTGAGATCCCACCGGGCGAAGAAAATCCGGCTGGCGTTCCAGATGGTCTCGGCGGTCCGGAGCAACTCCAATAAAGCCCGGTACCGGGGTGATTCATCCGCCGCTTTGACTCTCATACCATTTGTTTACTACCATATTGTTTATATGTCAACAATACCAATAAAAAAACTCTACGAATTGAGCGAATCCGCTTTTTACGGTGGATTTATCCGACTCACCAAAATAAACTCATGGCAGTTTCACGCCGCGCTCCACAAAGACCGCGGCAGGTGGACATTGAGGTTATGGATTACATGTACCGCGAACCCGTTGCCTGGTGCACCGTGCTGCTGATTGCAGTCACGGTTCTGGTTTCGTTTCTCGCCTTTCAAAATCCAGCCCTGGAGCGGAAGTATATTTTCAGCCCGGAGAGTATTCTGGCCCATAAAGAGTATTACCGGGTGGTGACCTCGGCATTCCTGCATGCGGACTGGTGGCATCTCGGATGGAATATGCTTGCGCTCTATTCCTTCGGCCGGGCCCTGGAAATGTTTTTTGGCTGGCCGGAGTTTCTCCTCATCTATTTCAGCGCCATCATCGGGGGAAGTTTGCTGGCGTTGTTTGTTCACCGGCATCACCAATATCTCGCCTACGGAGCTTCGGGCGGTGTCTGCGGAATTATTTTTGCCTTCATTCTCCTGTTTCCGGGAGCGGGTGTGTCGTTTTTCATCGTGCCGATGCCCGGATGGCTTTACGCGATCGTTTTTCTCGCGATCTCGTTTTTCGCGATGAAGCGCGGGATCGGCAATGTCGGCCATGACGCGCACATTGGCGGGGCCATCATTGGATTGTTGGTCGCCGCCGTATTGAACCCTTCAGCCGTGCGCGACAATCTGTTCGTCTTTCTCATTGTGCTCGTCTCCGCCACGCTGCTCCTGGCCTACCTTTGGTGGAACCCCCATCTCGTGCCCGGCACCCCGTCAAATGGCCGCCCCTTTTTCAAGCGCGCGCAGAAGTCCAGTCCCCCGCCCTTCACGCGGGAGGTTCTGCAAATTGACGCCATCCTCGATAAAATCGCCCAAAGTGGCGTCGAGAGTCTGACCGCGGAGGAAAAATCTTATCTGGATTCCGTTTCCGGGAAATACCAGCGCCGGGCTGATTCAAAAAAGCCGGAATCCGGTTTGACCATCTGAACGCGCCTTGCGTTCCCAATTGTAAATCCGCGTCATCGCGGATAGTTTGCTTTCGTAATGATTTCCGCTCAACAAGTTGCGACGCTCAACGCCGCAAACTGCGATGTAGTTTTTGATAATTTGACGCGCCAGCTTTATGCGACGGACGCGTCGATGTATCAAATCACGCCCGTCGCGGTCGGATTTCCCCGCAACGCCAAACAGGCGGCGGCACTCATACAAGCCGCATTGCAAGCCGGCGTGACGGTCACCCCGCGCGGTGCCGGCACGGGCCTGGCGGGTGGCGCCATTGGCGACGGGCTCATCATTGAATTTTCGCGGCACAACCGTCAGATCACGGATCTGGATTTGGAGAAGCACACTGTGCGCGTGGGTCCCGGAGTGGTGCTGGATCAGCTAAACGCTTTTCTGCGTCCGCACGGTTTTCGATTTGGACCGGACGTCGCCACCAGTTCTCGCGCGACGCTGGGCGGCATGATCGCCAACGACTCCAGCGGGTCGCACACGCCTTATTACGGCACCACTTCCGCGCACCTTAACGAGCTGGAAATCGTGCTCGCGGACGGCCAGATCGTCACTATCGGCCCCGGCCACGACGCCTTGCGAAAACAGCGCGAACTGGTCGCTGACCTTGTCTATTTTCACTCGTTGGAAATCTCCGAGCGCATGCCGCCCGGCCTCTTGAAGCATCGCTCCGGTTACGGCCTCGACCGGAGCGCGCGTGAACCCGATAATCTCATCCACCTCCTGTCCGGCAGCGAAGGCACGCTGGCGGCCATCACGAGTGCCGTGTTGAAAATCGTGCCGTTGCCGAAGGGCAAAGGACTCGGCCTGCTCTTCTTCGATTCCGTGATGGAAGCGATGCAGGCGAGCGTGGAGTTGCTCGATCTCAAGCCCGCCGCCATCGAACACCTTGACGATGTGCTCCTGGACCAAACGATGGGCCAGCTTGAGTTTCAGGCCGCGCGGGAAATGTTGGAACTGGACGCCAAGCCAACGAAGTCGATTCTCGCCGTCGAGTTTTTTGATGATGCGGAGGAGCGGCTGGCGGCGCTCGCAAAGCGCAACCTGGGCTCGCGAAAATTAATTTTAAAAACAACGAGGGAAGCCGGACTGCTTTGGGCGTTGCGCAAGGCCGGCCTTTCTCTGCTTACGGGATGCAGAGGCGCGGCCAAACCGGTCACATGCATCGAAGACGCCGCCGTCCTGCCCCGCGACCTGCCGGCTTATGTGGCCGGCCTTCAGGAAATCATGGCGCCGTTGAATCTCCGCGCCTCGTATTACGGTCATGCCGCCGCCGGATTGCTGCACGTCCGCCCGGTGCTCGACATGCATGTGGCGGAAGACCTCGTGAAATTCCGCCAGGTGGCGGAGCAGGTTTCCGCGCTCGTGTCCCAATTTCGCGGCTCCCTCGCGGCGGAACACGGCGTGGGGATTGCCCGCACGGAGTTCATGACCGAACAGGTGGGTGAGCAATTGATGCTCGTGATGCGCGAGATCAAAGCGTCGTTCGATCCGCATAATCTTTTTAATCCCGGAAAAATGCTGCCCGATGGCCGCTTCAAAATCGACACCGACCTGCGCATGGGCGGCGGCTATGAATTGAAGCTGCCGTTTCAACCCGTCCTGGCCTTTGCGGCCAAGGACGGCTCCTTCGTCGGCAACCTGGAGCAATGCAACGGCTGCGGCGGCTGTCGCAAGGACACGCCCACCATGTGCCCGACGTTCGTCGCCACCGGCGAGGAAATCATGAGCACACGCGGCCGGGCCAACGCGATTCGCGCCGCGCTCGAATTGCGCGGCAACGCGAGTGGCGATCCCTTGCGTAGCGTGGAATTGGAAACGGCCCTCAGCAATTGCCTGTCGTGCAAGGCGTGCACCACGGAATGTCCTTCCAACGTGAACCTCGCGCTGTTGAAAGCGGAGTTGCTCTACGCGCGGATTCGTCGCGGGGGTTTGTCCTTTCGTGAGCGCCTGCTGAGCTCGGTGGACTTGCTCGGCAAACTCGGCTGCAAAATGCCGGGGCTGGCCAATCGCATGCTGGATTCAAAATTGGTGCGCGGCATGATGGCCAAAACGCTCGGCTTCGCCACGCAACGCCCCCTGCCCCACTATGCGAAACAACGCTTCGATCATTGGTTCGCCTATCGACAGCCGCGCGCAGGGGCGACGCGCGGAAGAGTAATTCTTTGGGATGATACGTTCGTCCGTTATCACGAGCCCAACATCGGCATCGCCGCCGTCAAGGTGCTTGAGGCAGCGGGCTTCGAAGTGACGCTGGCGGCGAAACGAAAATGCTGCGGCCGCCCCGCGTTCAGCCAGGGCAACCTCGACGAAGTGACGCGACTGGGACGGCACAATCTCGCATTGCTCAATCTCGACACGGATGGCGCTCCGATTATTTTTCTGGAACCGTCCTGCTACTCCATGTTTGTGGAGGATTATCGCGAACTGAAACTGGAAGGGATGGAAGAAGTTGCGAAGCGTTGCTTTCTCTTCGAGCAATTCGTGGAATATCTGCTCAGCCAGGAACCGGACGCGCTCCACTTTCCCGCCAAGGCCGCGCACGTGGTCATTCATGCGCATTGCCACGCGAAATCGCTCACGAATCCCGACTACATGGTCAAACTCGCGCGGCGGCTGCCGGAACGAAACGTGGAGCTGCTCGATACCGGTTGCTGCGGCATGGCCGGAGCGTTTGGCGCGCTCGAGTCCAAATACGAGCTGTCCCTTCAGGTCGCCGAGCCGCTGGCGAAAAAGGTGCGTGGCCAGCCGTTCGGCACGTTGATCGTAGCTTCGGGAACGAGTTGTCGCCACCAAATCACTCATGTTGCCCCGGTTCACCCCCGGCACATGGCCGAAGTCCTGGCCGACGCCCTTGAAGCTTGACGCAAGTGCTTTTCCTTTGAACGGATTTGCTGGTTTTCGTGTCCATCGGAAAGTAATGTTGAAAAAACCATGAACACTGGGATAAGCGCGATAAACGAAGCGGTGCAGGAAGCGGGAGCATTTGTTCGTCCGCTTTTTAGCGAGTTGAGCAAAGTCATCATCGGTCAAACCTACCTGGTGGAGCGGCTGACCATCGGCCTCCTCGCCAACGGCCACGTCCTGCTGGAGGGCGTGCCGGGTCTGGCCAAAACTCTTTCCGTCAAATCGCTGGCGAATTGCCTGAGCGTCAAATTCGCCCGCTTGCAATTCACCCCGGACATGCTGCCGGCCGACGTGATCGGCACGCAGGTTTACAATCCGCAATCCGGCGTCTTCACCACACGGCGCGGCCCGATTTTCGCCAACCTGGTGCTCGCGGACGAAATCAACCGTGCGCCCGCCAAAGTGCAAAGCGCTTTGCTCGAAGCGATGCAGGAAAAGCAGGTCACCATCGGCGACCAGACTTTCAAGCTCGAGGAACCGTTCCTGGTGCTCGCGACGCAAAACCCCATCGAGCAGGAAGGCACGTATCCCCTGCCTGAAGCGCAGGTTGATCGTTTCATGCTGAAGCTGAAAATCGGCTATCCTTCCCGCGCGGAAGAGCGGCAGATTCTCGATTTGATGGCCCGCACCTCCGGCACGCCAAGCACCCAAACGGTCGTTGAGCCGAAGCAGATCCTGCGCGCGCGTGAGATCATCAATGACATCTACGTGGACGACAAAGTAAAGGATTACATCGTTGACCTCGTCTGCGCGACCCGCGACCCGGACCATTATAACATCCAGGTGAAGGATTTCATTCAGATGGGCGCCTCCCCTCGCGCGACGATCAATCTCACGCTCGCGTCCAAGGCGTACGCGTTCCTGAAGGGCCGTGGTTATGTCACGCCGCAAGACGTCAAAAGCATCGGCATGGATGTTTTACGACATCGCGTGGCGGTCACTTACGAAGCCGAGGCTGAAGAAAAGACCAGCGAAACGATCGTACAGAAAATTTTCGACGAGCTGCCGGTGCCGTAAATTTCGCCGATGACGAAGTGACCAATCCGCCGCCCATCGGCTTTTCGCACACGTTTTCGTCAATCCCATGATTCCCCGGGAAATTTTAAAGAAGATCCGGCAAATCGAGCTGCGAACCAACCGGCTTGTCAGTGAGACTCTGGCCGGACAGTACCATAGCGTCTTCAAGGGCCAGGGGATGAATTTCGACGAGGTGCGCGAATACCAGCCGGGCGACGAAGTCCGCTCGATTGACTGGAACGTCACCGCGCGGATGAATCATCCGTTCGTGAAGAAGTTTGTTGAGGAACGCGAGTTGACGCTAATGCTGGTGGTCGACCTCAGCGCTTCCGGCATCTTTGGGTCGCACGCACAATCCAAGCGGGAACTGGCGGCGGAGATCGCCTCGGTGCTCGCTTTTTCCGCGATTCGTAATAATGACAAAGTAGGCCTCATTTTATTCACCGACGAGGTCGAAAAATTTATCCCTCCGCGCAAAGGCCGGCGGCATGTGTTGCGGGTTATTCGTGAGGTCCTTTTTTTCGAGCCAAAGAAACGCGGCACCAACTTGAACGAGGCCCTGGATTTTTTTCTGCGCATCACGAGTCATCGCGCGATCACCGTGATTATCTCCGATTTTCTGGGCACGCCGGGCGCCCATCAAAAGCGAGGCTCGCGGCCGCAAATGATGCTGCTCGAATCGCTGGCGCAAGCCTCCCTCCCCAAGTTGCGCCAGGTCAATCGCCGGCACGACCTGGTGGCTGTCCAGATAGTCGATCGGTTCGAGCTTGAATTGCCGGCCCTCGGCAGAATCGTTTTGAGCGACGCGGAAACGGGCGAACTTGTTGAAATCAATACGGCCGACCAACGCAAGCGCACCGCCTTCGTCGAACGCCAGGCCAGGGCCCAGGTGGATCTGACGAGGTTATTGCGTTCCGCCGGAATCGATTCGATTCGTTTGCGCACCGACATTCCTTACGCCAAGGAACTCGGCAAATTTTTTGAAACACGGGAGAAGCGCCGGCTGCACGGCTGATATTACGAAGCGTCCATGGCCACCAACGTCAATCCGCCACTCAACACCGCCGTGCCCGACCCCAACGCGTTGCGCGATATCAAACCGCCGGTCGAAATTCCCAGCGGTTGGACGTGGGTCTGGTGGACGCTGGGAACGCTGGCCGTGCTGGCCGTCCTGTACTTCGCGTGGCGGCGTTTGCTAAAGAAACGCGCCGAGGTTCCAGCCGTCCCGGTCATACCCGCCCACATTCGCGCGAAACAAAAACTTCAGGAAGCCCTGGCGTTGCTTGGGCAGCCGAAGGAATTTTGCGTGCTCGTGTCGGACACCGCGCGGCACTATTTGGAGGAGCGTTTTACCTTCCGCGCGCCGGAGCGCACCACGGAGGAATTTCTGCACGAACTCGTCAGCACCGATCTGCTCACCCGTGACCAGAAGGAAAGCCTGGGTGAATTTCTACAGCAATGCGACCTGGTAAAATTCGCCAAATACGAGCCGGGCGAGCCCGAATTGCGCGGCCTGCATGCTTCCGCCCTGCGACTGGTCGAAGAGACCGAACCCGCAATGGCTGACGCCACCACCACGCCAGCCCCGGAAACGCCGGTAACCGCGCGCTCATGACGTTTGCCCATCCTTATTTTCTGCTGCTGCTCCTCCTGCTGCCTTTTCTGGCGTGGCTGAAGGGCAAGCGGGGTCAACCGCCGGCCTTCGTTTATTCGTCCGTACAGTTGGTCCGCGGTATCCTCAATATCAGTCGCGCGCGCTCGGGCGTCTTTCTCACGGTATTGCGCTGGCTCGTGCTGGTACTTTTTATCGTCGCACTTTCCCAACCTCGATTGACGCGAAGTGAAACCAAGACCTCCGCGAGCGGGGTCGATATCTGCGTGGCTTTGGATATGTCCGGCAGCATGGAATCGGAGGATTTTGTCGTCGGCGCAAACCGCCTTAATCGACTGGCGATGGCCAAGGAAGTTTTGAAGGGGTTCATCGACAAACGCCCAAGCGACCGCATCGGTTTGGTGGTATTCGGCACCCAGGCCTACATCGCTGTGCCGCTGACCCTGGACCATGATTTCCTCCTGCAAAATGTCGACCGGCTCGAACTGAAGACAATCGACGGCAGCCGCACCGCCATCGGTGCTGCGTTGAGTGCCGCCATCAACCGCCTGCGCGAACTGAAATCGAAGAGCAAAATCGTCATCCTCATGACCGACGGCCAGAACAATTCCGGCGCGGTCGCTCCTCTTACTGTCGCCGAGGCCGCACAGAAGCTGGGCGTCAAGGTTTACACCATCGGTGTGGGCAAACGAGGCACGGCGCCCATGCCCGTCTATTGGAATGGCCGGAAAATGGGATACCGCGAAGAACAGGTTGATATCGACGAGGAGACCTTGCAGAAGATTTCGCAGATGACCGGCGGCAAATATTATCGCGCCGATAACGCGGAACGCTTTCAAGCCATCTACGATGAAATTGACAAGCTGGAAAAGACCGAGGCTGAAATTAAAAAATATTCGCATCACCGGGAACTGTTTGCGTGGCTGATCACGCCGGGCCTGGGACTGCTGTTGCTCGAAATCCTGTTGCGACACACAATCTGGAGGCGACTGCCTTGAACCGCGAAGGACACCGATGAACTTTGCGAATCAAACCATGCTCATGCTGCTCCTGGTGATTCCACCGGGCATGCTGCTCTTTTTCTGGTGGTCCTGGCGCACACGCGCCCGGCTGCTCACCCAATTCATCCAGGCGCGATTGCTACCCACACTGACCCTGGGGATTTCGCCCCGCCGGCAAAAATTCCGCCTTGCCTGCCTCGTGTTGGGGGTGAGTTTTGTAATCCTGGCACTCGCCCGGCCGCAATGGGGTTTTGATCTGGAGGATGTCAAAGTACGCGGACTCGATATCGTGGTGGCCATCGACACGTCGAAAAGCATGCTCGCCGAAGACATCCCCCCCAGCCGTCTGGCTCGGGCCAAACTCGCGGCATTGGATTTGATGAAGCTGGCCCGCGCCGATCGCCTCGGGCTGGTGGCGTTCGCCGGCAGCGCTTTTCTCCAATGCCCGCTCACCATCGATGACGCGGCGTTTCGTCAGAGCATCGAGGCGCTCGACGTGAATATCATTCCCCAGGGCGGCACCGCGCTCACGGAAGCCATCAACACGGCGATGACCGCGTTCAAGGAAGGGGACAACAACAAAGTGCTCGTGCTGATGACGGATGGTGAAGACCACGACTCCGGTGCGGTCAAAGCTGCCGAGGAGGCCGCAAAGGCCGGGCTGCATATTTACACCATTGGCATCGGCACCAAGGAAGGCGAGATATTGCACCTAAAGGACGCGTCCGGCAAAACCGACTATATCCGCGACCAGCAGGGCAATATGGTAAAATCTCATCTCAACGAGGCGCTCTTGCAGGAAATTGCGGGCGCCACCGAGCGTGGCTTCTATCTTCCGCTCCGCGGCGCGAAAACCATTGAGACGCTGTATCAGGACGGGCTCGCGAGTTTGCCGAAGTCGGATCGTCAGGAAAAATTGATCAAACAATATCACGAACGCTACCAATGGCCCCTGGCCATCGCCATCATTCTGCTGCTCACCGAAATGCTTTTTCCCGAACGAAAAAGCGAAAAGAAATCCCGCACTGTGCGCGAAGGCATGAAGGCGCCGGTCCCGGCGGCGACCGCCGCGCTATTGTTCCTGCTCTCAGCCATCACTGTTTCGGCAAGTCCAAGCGCCGCGTTGCGGGACTATCGTTCCGGCAAATATTCCGAAGCGCTGCAGGAATACGAACGTTTGTTGGAGAAACAGAAGGACGATCCCCGTCTGCATTTCAACGCGGGCGCCGCGGCGTTCCGCAGCAAACAATTCGAGGAGGCGACGAAGCAATTCGACCAGGCCCTTGCCACCCCCGATCTGAAGCTTCAGCAACAGGCCTATTTCAATCGCGGCAACGCGCTGTTTCATCTCGGCGAGGGCAATGACGACCCGAAAAAGAAAACCGAGCAATGGGAGCGCTCCCTGAAGGATTTTGAAATTGCCGGCAAGCTCAACCAGCAGGATTCGGACGCAAAGTTCAATTATGATTTCGTGAAGCACAAGCTGGAGGAATTGAAGAAACAAGACCAACAGCAGCAAAACGACAAAAATAAAGACGACAAGGACAAGAAAGACGACCAACAGAAGCAGGATAAAGGTCAGCAAAACCAGGACCAGAAGGACCAGCAGAAGAAAGACCAGCAATCGCAGGATCAAAAAGACCAAAAGGATCAGCAGTCCAAGCAGAACGATCAGGACAAGCAGGATCAGCAGCAAGGCAAACAGGACGAGCAGAAAAAAGGCGACCAATCCAAAGACAAAAAGGACCAGCAGCAGCAGGATCAACAAAAGAAGGACGAACAGAAACCGAACGAGCCGCAGGATCCTTCAAAGGAAAATTCAGAAGAACAGCAGAAGGAAGACGCCCAGGCAGCGGCGGCGGGACAGATGACGCCGCAGCAGGCAAAGCAACTGTTGGATGCCCAAAAGGGACAGGAGCAATTAATGCCGGTCCAGCCAAAAGGCAAACCCACGGACGCCAGCCGACCGATCAAGGATTGGTAGTATCAACCAGATGCATTTCGTTCGGTTCCTCGAGCCGGGATTCCCGGCCAAGCCGGTTCAACAAAAAAGCCGTCGCGTTACGCGACGGCTTTTTTGTTGATTCCTTTTAAATTTCGAAGACGCCTTAGGCCTTCTCAGCCTTGCCAGCGGGACGCGCCTTGCGGTCCGCTTTCGCGGCGGGACGGGCGGGCTTCTCAGCAGGCGCTTCGGCCTTTTCGCCTTCAGCGCGGCGGCCGCGCTTCTCGGTCTTAGGCTGTTCCTTCGCTTCTTCCACGGCGGGAGTCGCCAGCGGCGTCAGGCTTTCGACCCGCACTTTGAGGGTGGTGTTGACATCGGTGTGCAGGCGCAGCTCGACCTCGTGTTCGCCCAGGGCGCGAATCGGGTGCTCGAGATGAATCTTGCGCTTGTCGAGGTTCACATCGAATTGCGTCTTGAGCTGGTCGGCGATCATGCCAGTGGTGACCGTGCCGAACATCTTGCCGTCCTCACCGGTCTTGACGCCGATCACACAGATCAGCTTCGAGAGGCTCTTGGACAGCTCGGTCATTGTATTCAGCTCATGCGCTTCGCGTTCCGCGCGGCGTTGCTTGAGCGCTTCCAGGCGGCGCTTGTTGGCGCCGGTCAGGGGAATTGCCAGCCCTTGCGGGAACAAAAAATTGCGGGCGTAGCCGGCCGCGACCTTGACCTGGTCGGACTCGCCGCCGAGGCCGATGATGTTGTGCGTCAGAATAACTTCAGTTTTTGCCATGGTAAAAAATGGTTGAGAGTTGAGATTTAAATGCCCGCAGGCCTGGATCAAAATGGAACGTCGTCGTCTTCCGCGCCCGGTGCATCCGCATCGGAGGAACTGCCGGGGGGCGGAGTTGCCGCGGCCCGGGGAGCCATCGGCGCCCTGCCCTCAGCGCCACCGCCACCGTCGCCGCCTTTGGAGTCGATAAAGGAAAAGCTCTCCAGAACGACCTTGAGCTTGCTCTGCTTCTGGTGGGTATTTTTATCCTCCCACTGATCGAGCTTGAGGCGGCCTTCCACGAGGAGCGGCCGGCCCTTCTTCATGTATTGGGCGACCACCTCGGCCTGACGGCCAAAGGCGTCCACATCAACAAAAGTCACCTCGGTTTGCGATTCACCCGCCTCGTTTTTCCACGTGCGGTTGATGGCCATGCCGATGCGGGCGATGGCGGTACCCTTGGGGGTGTAACGCAATTCCGGGTCGCGGGTCAGGTTGCCCGCAATAATGACTCGGTTGAAGTTCGCCATAATGAGCCTGTGCTGCCGGCCAAGGGATTACTTGGCGGCGGCGGCGGGCACCGGCGCGGCGGTGAACAGCACCCGGAAAACCTGGTCATCCATCGCGAAGCGCTGCTGCATCTGCACCAGCGCGGCGGGCTGGGATTCGAAAATGATGTTCACATAGAAGCCCGCATTGTGCTTCTTGTCGGCCACGCGGCTGAAACTCTTCTTATCCATCTTCTGCACGGTTTCCACCTTGCCCCCAGCCGTGGTGATTTCCGCGGTAATCTTGTCGATGGCGTCTTTCACGCCTTCTTCTTTGGCGGCCGTGTCCAAAATAAACAGACCTTCGTATCTTTTCACTTCTCGTTTCTTTCGTTCGCGGAACCGCCGACGGTGCCGTTAAACTGATTCATTGCCATTTGTATTCCGGCCGCCAGCCAGGTTTGCACCTGGTCAGCCGCCACAGTTAAAACTTTATCCACCAGCGCCGTCTCGGTCGAACTAAATCGCCCCAGCACATAACCGCTGATTTCCCGCGCGCCATCCTGCCGGCCAATGCCGATCCGTTGCCGCGCATATTCCCGCGTGCCGATGTGTTGCTCGATCGATTCGAGCCCGTGATGACCGCCACTGCTGCCACCCGGCCGCAGCCGTATCTGCCCCAGCGGCAAATCCGCGTCATCCACCGCCACTATCAGCCCCGTCACCGGTATCCGGTAAAAACTCAACACCGCGGCGACCGCTTCGCCGCTGGAGTTCATGAACGTCTCCGGCTCGCACAACACGATGCGCCGACCATTGCGTTCCGCACGAGCGACCCGCGCATTGAACTTCTTCTCGAAGGTCCAGGAGGCGCCCCAACGGTCCAGCAGCCGGTCCGCCAGCAAAAAGCCGGCATTGTGCCGCGTGCGGGAATACTCCGCGCCGGGATTTCCAAGTCCCACGACGAGATGCAAATTCTCCATGCGCGGGGCCGGTTGGACGGCCCGGAATGCACCGGGCCGTCAGCCAAATTATTTTTTCTTTTCGGCGGCCGGAGCGGCTTTCTTGTCGCCAGCCGGAGCGGCGGCCTTCGCGGCACCCGCGGCGGCCTTGTCGCCACCCTTGGCCGGAGCGGCGGCTTTCGCGCCCGCTTCGCCTTCTTCCTTCTTCTCTTTGATCATCTCGACTTCGCCCGGGGCGGCGGCATCGGCAGCCGTGGCGGCTTCCTCTTCCTCCGTGCGCGGCGCGGCGACAGCGATCACCGAAATGTGCTTGTCACCGATATATTCCACACCGGCCATGGCCGGGAGTTCGCCCACGTGAATGGCCTGGCCAATCTTGAGGTTGGTCACGTCCACCGTGATGATTTCCGGCAAATCCTTCGGGAGCGCACGCACGCGAATCTTGAACAGCACGTGCTCGAGCACGCCGCCATCGGCCTTCACGCCCACGGCTTCGCCCGCCGTCTCGACGGGCACCCAGATGGTGACCTTTTCGTCCTCGGCCACTTCATGGAAATCCACGTGCAAAATCTTGCCGCTCAGCGGATGATGCTGGACTTCCTGCACCAGCGCGAGACGCTTGGGCCGGGCGTCGTCCTTGACCTGCAAATCCACCAGGAGGTTCTCGGACACCGAGTGGTGAATGAGATCTTCCATTTCCCGGGACTTCAATTCCAGGTTCTGGGGCTGGGTCTGGCGGCCGTAAATAACAGCCGGAATGCTGCCGGAGGAGCGAAGGCTCTTGGCCCCAGCTCGCCGCGCGAGCTTCCGAGGCGATGCGGTCAAAGGTACTGATTTCATTGTCTTTAAATAACCATTCAGCGATGCGCCCCAGATTAACTGGTGCGCCCGCCTTTAAATTCAAACAGCGAAGTTACCGACGAATTACTATGGATTCGCTTGATGGCTTCGCCCAAAAGCCCCGCCACCGTCAACGTGGTAATCTTTACGCCGCTAATAGCGGGGCGTGAGACGGTATCAGTTGTTACCAATTCGTCAATAGCCGATTTGCGTAATCTTTCGATGCCCATTTCGTTCAAAATGGCGTGTGAAACACACGCCAGAATCTTCCGGGCGCCCTTCTTTTTCAGGAGCGCGGCGGCCATCGTCAAAGTCCCGGCGGTTTCGGTCAAATCATCGACCATCAATACGTCCTTGCCACGAATTTCGCCGATCACGGCCATGGACTCAACCTCGCTGGCGCTCTTGCGCCGCTTGGCCACAATGGCCAGGCTGGCGCCCAATACCTGCGAATACGCATAGGCCATCTTAAGACCTCCGACATCGGGACTTACAACGACGAGGTCATGAAGGCGTTTCTTCTTGAGATATTGATACATCACGGGCGCGGCGTACAGATGATCCACGGGGATATCAAAAAAGCCCTGAATCTGCTGCGCATGAAGATCCATCGTCAGGATGCGCTGCGCCCCGGCGGCCACAAGCAGGTTCGCCACTAGTTTTGCCGTGATCGGCACGCGCGGTTGGTCTTTGCGATCCTGTCGTGCGTATCCGTAGAAGGGCAGCACCGCAGTAATGCGTGCCGCGCTCGCCCGCCGCAGTGCATCGATCATGATGAACATTTCCATCAAATGATGATTCGTCGGCGGGCTGGTGGATTGAAGCACGAAAACATCCTGGCCGCGGACGTTCTCATCAATCTTCACGAACGTCTCGCCATCGGGAAAGGGTTTGATGCTCGATTTGCCCAGGGGCATTCCGATGTACGCGCAAATCGCCGTGGCCAAAGGTATGTTGGACGTGCCGCTAAAAATCTTCACGATGCGTTGGGTCGTTGGTTAAAAATAAAATTCCACCGGCGGGTGGAAAAAAGCAGGGCGGACTCTAGCACGCGACCCAACTGGCGCAAGCGGAAAGTCCGGCATCCAGGAATTCGGCGCCGGGTATGGCAAAACATAGACCAAGAATTCGCGCGGAGGGAATGCTCGCATCGGTGGTTGCGAAATTAATCGGTGGTTCCGAAATTAGTTTGGACGGGAAAATTCTTGGTTAGCACTTCACCGGACTCTATAGTTTTTGACATGTTACGCGTGGGCATTGGTTATGACGTGCACGCCCTGGTTGAGGGACGCAAACTCATTCTGGGGGGTGTGGATATTCCCCATTCCAAGGGGTTGGACGGGCATTCGGATGCGGACGCGCTCATGCACGCGCTGTGCGATGCGATTCTTGGCGCGATGGGTGAAGCTGACATCGGCCACTTTTTTCCAAATACCGATCCGCGGTGGAAAGGCGCTCCGAGCAAGGTGTTTCTGCGCGAAGCCGCCCGGCTAATTGCGTTGCGCGCCGGCAAGATTGTCAATGTGGACACCACGGTCATTGCCCAGGCGCCGAAAATTTATCCTCACATCCACGAGATGAAGGTGAATATCGCTGAGGCGCTCGAGGTCAACCTCGATCAAGTAGGCATCAAAGCGACAACGAACGAACTCATGGGCTTTATCGGGCGTGAGGAGGGAATCGCCGCGATGGCCGTCGCGAGCATCGAACTGCCCGATAAGTCGGCGCAGTCCGGGGTATAATATCATGGCGAAAGCAGAAATCAGTTGGAAGCGTGTGACCGACGAAGGGGTCAAGATCCAGGTCTACGTCCAACACGTTGGCAGCGAGTGGATTTTCTACCGCCGCAACAAACGTTACGACCAGTGGCAGGCCATCAAAGAACCTCCCATCGAAGACTGGCTCGAACTGCTGGATGCCATCCGACGCCTCATCAATCGCCGTCGTCATCGCCCCGAAGAAGAGGCGCGCATCGTGAAATCCATCAAGGAACGGTTTCCTGAGGCGATATTCGAATAAGAATGGAAAATTCCTTTCCGGCAATACCAATCGGGATCCTCACAATTTTCGCTGGCACATCCAGCGGTGCTTCCTAAATTACGCGCCATGGCCCAATTCCCTCTAGTTTTAGTGACGCCGAGCATTGAGCAAAAAGGCGTCGAGTTCGGGGATATGTCGATCAGCCTGTCGGAAACATACCAGCGGGCGTTGGAAGACGCTGGCATGTTGCCGGTCATCATGTCCGTCACCGTCGCCCGGGACATCATCGCCCAGACCGTCAGTCGTTGCGATGGGGTATTGCTTACCGGCGGCGAGGATATCGAACCATCCATCTATGGCAGCCGGCTGTCCGCAGAGTTGCGAAAAACGGTGACGCTCACCGGCGACGGCGGCAAGCGAGACTTTCGTGAGTTAATTCTGATTGATGAAGTCTTCCGTCAGCGCAAGCCGTTGCTGGCGATTTGCCGCGGCCATCAGATTCTGAACGTCGCCCTCGGCGGCACGCTGGTGGCCGATATCCCCAGCCAGATCCGAACGAATCTGAACCACCGCCAGATGGACCGCCGCAGCGAGGTCGTCCACGATGTTCGGTTGACAGCAGGCTCATTACTCTCCAAGATTACAGGCAGACAGTCATTGGGTGTGAACAGCACGCATCATCAAGCTGTCGCTCGGGTCGGCGGCCCCCTGCAAGTGGCCGCCGTCAGCAACGACGGCGTGATCGAAGGGCTGGAGTTGAAACCGCGCGCGGCCCGGATGCTGCCGTTTCTGTTGAGTGTGCAATTTCACCCGGAACGTCTGGCAAAAAAGCATGCGGAACACGCAGCCATCTTCCGTGCTTTCGGTCAGGCCTGCAGGCTCAGTCGCAAAAACATGTTATGAAGGGAAAAATTCTTGTCGTTGATGACCTTGCGGATTTCCGCAAACTGTTGCGGGACGCCCTTGAAGGCGACAACATCGTTTTCGAGGCCGATAGCGGCGCCGCGCTGCAAAAGGCCTTCAATTCCGAACAGCCGGACGTCATCCTGCTGGATGTCCGCCTCCCCGACGCCAACGGCCTGGAATTGCTCCCCATCATCAAAAAACGCTGGCCCGGCACCGAAGTCATCGTCCTGACCGGCGCGCCCGACGATAGCGAGGCCCTGAACTGGGCCGTGGATGCCACCAAACGGGGCGCCTTCAATTTCATTCGCAAGTCGGCCCAGTTCGACTTCGAAAAGCTGATGACCGACGTGAACAACGCGTTGGAACGCCGTCAGCAAACCGAGGAAACCAGCATTCTCCGCCGCGCTTTGGAAACCATGAGCGGCGCGGCTTCGCCAATTTTTCAGAGCCCCGCCATGCGTGAAGTCGTGCGGACGGTGGAACGCATCGCGCCGAGCGACGTCACCGTGTTGATCACCGGCGAAAGCGGCACGGGCAAGGAAGTCATTGCTGATCTCGTCCACGCGTTCAGCAATCGCAGTAAAAACCGCATCATCAAAATCAACTGCGCCGCCCTTCCCCGCGAATTGATCGAGAGCGAATTGTTCGGCTCCGTCAAAGGCGCGTTCACCGGCGCGCACAGCGACCGGGAGGGATTGTTCCGCCAGGCTGAAGGCGGCACGTTGTTCCTGGATGAAATCTCCGAGATGCCGATCGATACGCAAAGCAAGCTGCTGCGCGTGTTGCAGGATCAGGAGGTCCGCCCCGTCGGCGGCAAGGTAACTTACAAAACCAACTGCCGCCTCGTCGCCGCAACCAATCGCAAAACCGATGAGGCCATCAAGGACGGCAAGCTGCGTGAGGATTTGTATTACCGCATCAGCGCGATTTCCGTACACCTCCCGCCGTTGCGGGAACGGCGCGACGACATCATGCCGCTGACCAATGCGTTTTTGAAGCGATTCGCCGCCCAAGCCAACCGGGTGATCAAGGGTTTCACGCCCGCCGCTGTGGAACGGCTGACGTCATTCGACTGGCCGGGCAACGTTCGCCAGTTGCAGAACGAAGTGCAGCGCGCCGTATTGTTGTGCGAAAGCGACGAAGTGGACGCGAGTGATCTTTCCATTACCAAGGCGAAAATCGTTGGTGAGGAATCGCACGACACGAATTTCACCCTTCTCGAAGGCGTGGAGCGCAATGCCATCGTCCAGATGTTGAAGGACACCGGCGGCAACAAGCTGGAAACCGCCAAGCGCCTCGGCATCGGCCGGCAGACGCTCTACAACAAGATCAAAGCCTACGGCATTGAAGTTTAGTTCAGTTTCTTAAGTTCGCTTCTGACCAGCGCCACGAGCGGCGCCATCGTGGCGCGACTGAACTCAAACCGACAACCGGCTGCCTGAAACAATTCAGGCAATGGCCGCGACCCCCCAAGACCGAGCGCATTCTTGTAGCTCTTTAACGCTGCCGCCTTGTTCTGTTTCGAATTGGCCCACACCTGCAATGCCCCGAGTTGCGCGATGCCATACTCGATATAATAGAAAGCGTGGATGAAAATGTGGAGCTGACGATGCCACAAGTTGGCGCGCGCCGCCTCGTAGCCCGACCAATCCACGTCGCCGCCGAAACGTTTCATCAAATCCAGCCAGGCCGTGGTCCGCTCCGCGCGAGTGTGTCCGGGGTGCGTGTATATCCAGTGTTGAAACGCGTCCACCGTCGCAATCCACGGGAAGATTCCCATGATACCCTCCAGGTGGGTCCGACGCGCGCGGTTTGCCTCGGGAGTCGTGTAAAACGCTTCGAGAAACTCGTTACCGAGCAACTCCATGCTCATCGAGGCGACTTCACAAAATTCGATCGGCGCGCTCCGATACGCATACAGGTCATCCTCCCGGGCCGCGAGCGCGTGAAAGGCATGCCCCGCTTCATGCAACAACGTTTCGACGTCACGCTGGACGCCGATGGCGTTCATAAAAATGAATGGCAGCCGCGCCTCAGCCAGCGTGGATTGATAACCACCCGGCGCCTTGCCCTTCCGATTGGCGAGGTCCAGCAAGCGAAGGTCCTGCATGCGGCGATACCCGCCCGCCAATTCACCGTCCAATTCGTCGAAAATCGTCTGCGTGCGCGAAACCATTTGTTCGACCTGATCAAACGGGCGGAGCGGCGGGCGATTTAGCGGATCGACCGACAAATCCCATGGACGTAACGACGGGAGACCGAGCTGTTCCCGTCGCGCCGCCTGGAACTCGCGCACGACCGGCATGATCTCCGCCTCCACCGCCGCGTGAAATTGCATGCAAGCCTCGGGCGTATAATCAAAACGGCCCAGTCGGCGGAAAGCGTAGTCGCGGTAATTCGAGAACCCGGCATTCTTCGCGATCTTTCCGCGCACCGCGACGAGCTGATCGAAAATGTCCTCGATCTTTTCAATTTCTTGCAATCGACGGTTCGCCACGAGTTCCCACGCCTCCTGGCGTAACGCACGTTCCGGCTCTTCCAGGTAACGGCCCATTTGCACAAGAGTTTTTTCCTCGCCGCGAAATTGCACGGTCAGCGAGCCACTGAGCTTTTGGTATTGCTGGCTGAGGCGCGCCTCCTCGGTTTCGAGGGGCACGTTTTCCGGGCGGAATAGTTCGACATGGACCTTGGTATCGCGGTCAAAAACCTCGTAGCGTTGCTTCGGTAATTTGGAGCGCAGCGGGTGGCCGACATATAGTTGGGCAAGCTTGAATTGGCGCGGCTTGGTTTCCGGCTCCACTTTCTCGACAAAATGCAGGTAGGCCTTCTCCGCTGCCGGACTGTCCGTGTGACAGGTCATGGCGATGTAACGCCGCGACGATTCCTCGTCGAGCGCCGCGCTCAACTCACTCCAGTCGATCAACCAACGTTCCAGTTCGGCAACGGCGGCGCAATCGCGCGTCTCCAGTTGTTCAAATAACGGCGCGATTTGCGCCCAATCTCCCAAATCAATTTTCTCCGGCACAAACCGGCGCGGCTTGTGAGCAGGCAAAGCGGCAAAAGGCAACAAACTCATGCGTCGCAAGATACTTCAGGCCCGGCGATTGGAAACTCGAAATTAATCCAGACCGTATTTTTCGATCCAGCCCTGCGGGATCGTGCCGAAGCTCAACAGCCAGTCGTTGAATTTCTGCAGGCCCCAGCCACGCCCGCGCACCAACCGTTCGCGCAGCCGTTCATTTTCCAGACGCCCCAGCCAGTAGCTCATGGGTACCGCTGGCTGGCCCGTATACCAATTCACGTCCGCTCCGGCGCGTGCAGCGGTAAAACCAAGGTGGCGTTGCATATGCCGCACCCCTTGCTCATAACTGTAACGTCCCGTTTGCAAACGCAAATCAACAAGAATGCGATGACAGCGCCACAGCGCATCATGCAACTGCTGCACATGCAGCCACGGAGACCGGTCAATTTTCAAATCCACCATCATCTGCTCGCACCAGAGGGTCCAACCTTCGTAGAAAACGGCGTGCGCAAACAGGCGACGCCACTTTCGCGGATGCTGATTCGCCGTCACGAATTGCAAATGATGTCCGGGATACGCCTCATGGGCGCATGTCAGCGGGATCCCAAAATGTTGCTGTTGCTCCGCCAGCTTCTCGGCCGGCGAAGTTTTGGTTACACTCAGGTCGTTCACCCAAAAAATGCCGCGCTGCCGGCGCGCGAATGCCCCGGGCTGGCTGTAAGCGGCGGTCGGGATCACGGTACGCAAAAATTCCGGCACGGGCCGGACTTGCAGCTCGTCACCTTTGGGAAACGACATCGCCTTCGCGTCGCGAAAACCTCGTGCGATCCCATCCGTTTCCTGGCGGTAGAGTTCCAATAACGGTTTGGCCGGACGCCAATTGGACCGTGCCTCGGCCATGATGTCCTCGGGCGAACGGTCCCGGCCAAAACGTGCGCAGGCGCCCTTGAGCAATACACCGACACGCGCCACTTCGCCCAATGCCAGCGCTTCAACCTGTCCCAGCGTGTAATCCAATCCCAGTTCGTCCCGGATCCGCCGCTGCAGGGCAACGCTCCCGATGGCGAAGGAGCCCGCTGGCGCCAGCGGCAGACTACTGGCCCGCTGTCCATATCGTTGGATGGAATTTTCCGCGCTTTTAACAAGACATTCATCCTGAGCATGCGGCGAACTGCTTTGCAGGAATTTTCGCACCGCTTCCAGCAGGATCATTCCGCCTGCCACCGATTGTTTCATGACTCGCAACCACACCCGCTCAGGACGGCGAATGACATTGGCGGCCTCCTCCAAAAACTCCGGGGTTTGTCGCAGCAATGCCCGAAGATTTCGCGCCGCGCGCGGGGCAACGTCATCGGCGCGTTGCAATTCGTGCAGTAAAATATTCAGCACGTGATCCACGGCATTGGGCTCAAGGGTGTGACGACCGCGCGCATGATCCTCGCATTCCTTGAGCAATAAGCTGCGGAGCGCCAGGCGATCCAGTTGCTGTTCACCCGACAAATCGCGCGGCGAAACGTTCTCAAGCGCCCGTAGGGCGCCCTGCCGTTCCCGTTCCCGGCGGATTTGAAATTGCCCGGAAAGGCTGCCAAGTTTGCCTTCGCCGGAATGCAGCCCCGCGCCAACCGTGGCAAAGGTGGGATGGTCCTCCAGCAACTGCTCAAAGTAGCGGGACAACAGTCCCTCGAATTTTCTTCCCGTTTTATTCACGGAGAAAGCAATGCACGAAAAGCCCAGCTTTGCACGCGCAAAGACGAGAATTACTGTGCGATTTTAAAGTTCACCCATTGCGGGTTGCAGTTGATAGGCGACCCCAGGTGCTTTACATTGAATGGGTCAGATACAGTTCACATTAATATCTTGCGCCACCGGTTGTAACCCTCCAAACGCCGTTCTTCACTAAATGACGAAATCAGTTACACCTCTCCGGCTGTGCCTCGCCGTTTTCGCCCTGACAATTTCCTCGTTTGCGGCAGCATCCGAGTCGCCCGCGAAATTTCCGGCCAAAATTCGCTTCATTGACAGCGCAACCGGTTACGCCGTACATCTCGAGTCACTAACCACACGAATGGCGACCTCCAGTCCCGTGCAAAGTCTCGCCACCACTCCAACCGGCAAGACAACCGTTAATTTGGAAAGCGGGCCGCAGGTAATCACTGCGAGTTCTCCCGAGTATCAAACCATGTCGGGCGAGTTCGAGATGACGGAAAACAATCCCTACACCATCCGCTTTTTGCTCGACCCGCTTGTCCTGCCGCCAGAACTGGCTCCGGAAAATGTGATCGCGCGGCATCGTGCCGATTCGACCTTGATTCAAGGTTTCGTGGTGAACGACGAAACCGGGGAACCGCTGGCTGATGTGCAAATTCATTCCGCGCCGAGCGGCGCAGTCACGATGACCGACACGCGCGGCTATTTTCAATTTTATCTCCCGGCACAGAACGAAGCCGAAGCCACGACCACACCGGCAAACCTAGTATTCGAAAAATCCGGCTTTCAAGGCGAAGAACGACAATACCTGGAGCTTTGGCCCGATAGCGACATTACGTACCGCATCCGATTGAACAATGGGACGGGCAAAGAGATTGTGGATGAACGCTTGTATCGCCGCCGCAGCGCAGCTTTCCAGGAGGCAACGAAACCCGAAGAGCCGCCAATCGGGACGGCCGCGAAGTCCGCGTCGTTTGACTTGCTTTCCGCCACTACCACTGACGCGGTGATTCTTTCCACCGTGCCTGCAAATTCGACCGTTCGCATTCCCCGCAACATTCGCGTTTTGAAACAGGATGGCACAAACATCGACTATATCTCGCTCGAAACGTATGCGAAACACGTTCTGCCTTCCGAGTGGATCGCGGGCTGGGGCAGCCCCACCACTTATCCGGGTGGGTCCAACTGCTTGAACGCCGGCGCCGTGGCGGTGCGCTGTTACGCAATCAACCGCATCAACGCCGCGTCCGGAACCAGCGCCTATGACATTTGCGCCACCACGTCATGCCAGGTTTACAATCCCGCCAACAGCAGTTCCTTCACCGATGCGGCCATCAACTTCACCGCGCCTTACGTCTTAATCACAGCGGCGGGCGCGATTTCCAGCACCGAGTATTCGGCGGAAAATAACTCGCTTGGCAACTCGTGTGGCGATGGCTTTACCGAACCGAGCACCACGGGGCCCGTATGTATTTTTGATCCCGTTTGCAGTGGGGAAACGCGCAACGGCCATGGTCGAGGCATGTGCCAGTGGGGATCAGCCAAATGGGCCTCGGGCCGGAAATTCACCGGGAACAGCACCGGCAACGCCACTCTCAACGGCTACCCGCGCCGCGACTGGATTTGGATCGTGCAGCACTACTATCCCACGCTCACGCTGGTGAAAGCCGCACCGCTGGTGATCGGCGACGACGTGAAGGCGCTCACGAGCGTAAACATCAACATGTGTCCCGATGGCGGCATCACCAACGGGGCAAATTGCACCTTGCTCGCCACGCTCCCCACCGGCACGACCGGCGTCATCGTGGATGGACCGCTGCAAATTCTCGCCGATGGCAAGGGTTTTACCTGGTACAAAATTCAATGGAACGACGCGGGGAACACGCTCGGCTGGGGCAAGGAGAATTATATCGAACGCGTCTTCTCCCTGCCGGCCGCGCCATCCGGCCTGTCCACCACTGCCATCGGCACCAACCAAATCAACCTGATGTGGGTCAATAATTCCGGAGGAGTGGAAGCAGGGTTCAAAATCGAACGGGCCATCGCCTCCGGCGGACCGTGGTTGCAATTAGGAACGGTGGCGGCGGGTGTAACAACCTATGCCGACCAAAAGCTATACGGCGGCAGTACCTGGTATTATCGCGTGCGCGCTTACAACGCCGGTGGCAATTCAGGTTATTCCAGCGTGGCAAACACCTCGACGTCGAATGCGCCGCCTGTGCTGGCGGCGATCGCCAACCGCACGATTACGGAGGGGACGACACTATCCATAACCAACACAGCAACGGCATCGGATTTCGTTCAGTTGCTAACTGACTTCGAAGCGTTCGTGACCGAAACGTCCAACGGAGTCATTCTGTTTCGTGATCCAACCAATTCGCCCACGACCACAGGATTTCTCACCGCGACACCCGATCTGGCTGTCATCACCGACGTGTTCAATACAAACGGGAATCCCAGCACTCGTGCGCTCCGCGTTAATTGCAGCTTCAGCGCGGTCGCCAATCCGTGGTTGAGATTGACCACCGCAAGCGCGGCAACGTTCCCCAACCCCGTCATCGATTTTACCAAAAAACTGCGCTTCAACCTCTATACCGACAAGGCGATCCAGGTGGGGATTGGCTGTCGCGAGACCACCACCGCCGCTGGCACCGCCATTGGGGCGAACGGTGGAACGACAGGCGGCATCGAATGGGCGGGCGTCACAAACATGGCGGGCACGACCCCGATGCCGACCCGCACCATCGCATCGGGTAGCTGGGCGACGCTCACATTTGATTTTCCGAATGAACCCGTCACCAGCTTCTCTTCCGGCAACGGCGTGCTCTCGACAGCTTCCGGACTTGGTACCCTTGAACACCTGGCCATCGTGCCGGCCGCTGGCACGGGAGCCTATAACATTTTCCTTGATAACTTCGCCGTTCTGACGCCTAAAACGCTGAACTACGCGCTCGCTCCCGGCGCACCAACAAACGCGACCATCAATCCCGGCACCGGGATCTTCGCGTGGACGCCGCACGAGGGACAAGCCCCATCGACCAACAGTATTTCCGTGATCGTGACGGACAATAGCTCGCCGACACGAAGTACAACGAACACCTTCACAGTGGTCGTCCTTGAAACCAACAGCGCGCCTGTGCTCGCGCCAATTGTTGATTTTACCATTCACGCTGGCATGTTGGTTGCCTTCACCAATTCAGCGACCGACCCGGACTTTCCCGCCAACGTGCTGACCTACAGCCTCGATCCCGGGGCGCCCGCCGGTGCGACGGTTTCCCCGCTCACTGGAATTTTCACCTGGTTGACTGACCAGAATATCAACGGAACCAATAGCATCACCGCACGCGTGACCGACAATGGCACGCCGGCGCTGAGCGACGCACGAACATTTATGGTGGTAGTTTTGCCGCGCCCCGCGATTTCAGACGCATCGGTTTCAGGGGGTAACGTCAGCCTCACGTGGAGCGCCATCGCTGGCTTGAAATATCGGGTGCAATATAAGGAAAACCTGTTGGATGCCAACTGGACCGACCTCCCGCCAGATATAACCGCCAATGCAGCCACCGCTTCACTCACCGACAACTCCGGCTTCAGCCCACGCTTTTACCGAATCTTCGTTGTGAACTGACGCAGGCCGTCGATCAAAATTCGATCTGCAGTTCGCGGGGGCGGGCTTCGTTCTGAAAGCGAATCCAAAGCAACTGGTCAGCCGCGGAATGCTCGATGGTCTTGAGCGGCTTGCCGGCGAGCGTGACCGCGCGGGGAGCAATCGGCACCCGCACCAGCACTACTGCTTCGGTTGCCGCCACCCCCTCCACCGTCAACGTCAAAGAATGATCCGTGCGCTCCTTGGTAATCGTTTTGCATGCGGACGCGAGCACCTGAGGCTCGGGACTGGGAATTGAATCAAGGTCGAGCAGCAAGAAACGCGAACCGGGGGTGAGTTTCACGCTCTTGCTCACCCGCAGACCGGCGTCGAACAAATTCACAAAATGCCCCTGTACTTCCTTGGAATCCCCCGCAATGGATTCATCGAGGCCTGCAGCAACCAGGTAAGGCCCGCGGCGCACCATCAGATAATTCGTTTCCTGCCAGCCGATACGCGAGCGCACCGCCGGCTGTTTGAGCGTCGACACCAAACGCTCGTCGCCGCCCGGGTCAGCCGCCAGCCGCGCCGGATCATCCCGCATCCAGATCACGCCGCCCTTGCCGCAGGGCATCAATGTTCCTTTCTTGCTCGCCTCGCTGTTGTCGCCGGCCAGTCCCAGGAGTTCAAATAAATGTTCGCGCGGGGTCGCATAGCGATTGCCACTGCTGTTCCACCATTCGCGAACGCGATTGTAAGGATCACCGTCGTCATCGCACACCACCAGCACCCCACCTCGCTTAACCCAATCGGCGATGGTCTTATGCAAGGTGCCGTCCAACGGTTTCATGCCACGATAGGTCAGCAGCAACATTTTGAACCCATCAAGGTAATGGGGCAAGCCGACATTCTCCAGTTGCACCGGCGCGACGGGTATACCGCGCTTCAACAGCGGCAGGGCCAGGCCAAATACCTGACCCAATTGCGGGTCGCTGGGACTCGGCTCACCGCGCTCGAACATCAGCGAATCGCTGATGAAGAAACCAATGCCGGCAGTGCCGCACTCCCACTCCACATGGTCCTGTTTCATGTGGTTGAGAGCGTTGGCCACCGTTTGCAATTCGGTGGCGTAGGCGGTGGGAATGGGCTTCTGCGTGTCGCGCGATTGAGCGGGGTAACGGCCGCCGAAGACCCGCTCCGGCCAGGGCGCCACTTCATAGCGCCAGACTTGCGGTTGAAAAAGGGAGGCGACCAGAGTGGATTCCCAGTTGGTTTTGTAATCGTTCCAATCGTGGTCCGGATTGTCCTCCACTGGATCGTTGAGAAACCAGACGGTGCGGCCCGTGGCGCGAACAAGGTTTTGCATCGCGCCATATTCAAGAAATGCGGCTTCAAAGGTCCGCTCACGCGACACGCCACGATAAGAATTGGGAGCGCGGGCCGTCCCGGTCCAGACTTGCGCGATATAGCCATCGCAGCCGCTTACGCGGCTCAAGCTCGACTCCGGGCTAACAATCCGAATCTGCGCGTAACTCAATAAACTATGAGTGGCGACATAGCAGCGCACCTGTTTACCCGCCCGCCGATTGTAGTCCTGGATGTAATCGAAGATTTGCTGCAACGTGCGCCGATAGAGGTAATATTTCAGCTTCGAGGATCGCCACTGTCCATCGAGGGATTCTTCCGGCGATTGCCAACTCTCCGAATAAAAGCTTTTCCACTCCCGTTTGAACTGCTCGGAGTAGCCGGCGTGCACCCAAAATTCAGGTTCCTCCAAGTGGATGGCTTCGACGCCTGCATCGAGCGCCCGCTGGATCCCCGTGCAGAGGTATTTGCCGTAATTCGTGCTGGGGCACATGTAATACACATCGCCGCCATGAGTGATCTTCTTTCCCGCACGATCAGTCTGCGCCTCATCCTCGTGATTGACGCCATCGAATTTGCCGTAGAGATAATCCTGGTAGGCGCCCCACGAGACTCCCGTCATCACGTGCACCCGATAGCCGCGTTCGCGCCAGGACTGCACACGTTCTGGCAGCCGCGCATCAATCCCATAAACTATGGCCACATCCGAGCGGAGATTACCGATGCCATTCCACGGCGACCCGGTTTGAAATGCCGTGCGTTCCAACTCTTGTTTCGGGTCGGTCGGAAACGGCGGGGCGGGTTCGGCGGCGCGCAGGGTGCAGGCGCTCCAAGCAACGACGAGCACGAGATTCGACCACCGAAAAACTGAAAGCCGATTCCCCGAGGCACTTACGCCCAATGAAAGAAAGTTCCGCATTCCAGGCTGAGTGTGGCCGCGCCGGTTGACTAATATAAAGGCGCAGTTTGTAAACTGCGCCTCGCAACAAACTAAACTGTATGGCTATTCTGGCACCAACCAGCCCGGTGTCAAGCAGCCCGGGCGACTGGAGTACTAATGGACGGCCCCCACCTGAGGATTTCCAGCGGCACAGAGGTGCAGCGACAGAGATTGGGGGATACGAACGCGAGTTCCATTTTGCGAAGCCCGGCGCTTTCAACAAACCGGATGGCCTGGCTCATCGTCTTGAAGTCGCAGGCCTCCTCGGGACGACTCGTCCATCGGTCGGCCGACTGGACATAGAGCCCGGTCGGGACATTTCTCAACAGCGTTTTCATAAACCGTCTGTTTCCGACGCCAATGCGCTACCCGTTTACCGTGAATCCTTTGATAACGTGACCATACCAAAATCAAGTCGTTCTTGTCTCTCAGTACTAGTACCGAGCACGTGTAAGGATAATGACTACAGTGAAGTCGCCCGATCAAAGCCAGGGAGTGCCGGGAAATTTCCTTTGCAGCGCCGCCTTGATTTTCGGATAACCCGCAGCCTTGAAAGCGGGCCAGTTGAAGGTGGCCTCAATCCGCTTGCCGTCGGGGGCGCCGAGCCAGAGCTTCACCGGCAGGCGGCCCTCGCAAATATGCGGATGTTCCTTTAGGCCGAAGCATTCCTGGAGTTTAACCTGCACTTCGGGCGAATTGGGTTGCGCGTCCTCATCGAGCGTCTGCCCGGGATAAAGCAGCTTAAGTTTTCGGCCATCAGGCCACGGGAGACTGAGCGGGGCGAGTTCCTCCAACCAGTTCAAGCGTTCGCGGCCCAGGTGTTCCACAAACGTATCGCGCAATGGCTTTGCCTGAGCCTCCTTGGCCAGGGTTATGCCCGCGAAAGCACGCCCGAGTGAAGCAACCAACGCCACTTCGTCGAAGGCCGGCATCTCCAGTTCCGGCATGACCGCAGCCACAAGATTCGTTCGCGCGATCAACTGCTTCACGTCGTGATTGAAGAACGGCAATTCAAAATACCCCTTGCGATAGGCCTCAGCCAGACATCGACCTGCCGCCTCGGGCTCAACTTCCCGCTGATGTTCGCAATGAATAACGAGGTCACGAAATCGCACGAGCTTCACCGCCGCCACACGTTTGTGTGTGCGATCGTAAAGATGTTCCACCTGCCCGTTGACTTGTTCCGGAAAAGTCTCCACGACCCATTCGCGCTTCACCGCGCTGGCCAGACCCAATAAGGTGAGGTTGCCGGAACCGCGCCCCGCCACTTCCCGGATGCTCGCCACCACGAAAAGCGGCGCTTTTTGCACAACACTTTCGCGCATCAGCGTGCCATGTCGTCCTTCCGCCAGATCGCATTCCAACGTTCCCAAATCGTGACGCAGGCATAACTGGTCGATGAAGCCTGTCATCAGACATCGCAACAAAGCATCTTCCGATTTAGTAGCGGCAACGGACCTTTCCTCCGGACGCTTTAATAATTTCTGCCTTTCTGCGAGTTGAAGCAGTTGATCCAAGGTTTGTTCCACCTGTCGGGCGGTCTGCGCATGAACGCCATGGCGGCGGCAGCTCTCGACGTTGAAATTGTTTTTCTTCGCAAACTCATAGGCTCGCATCAGCGTGTAAAAGTCCGATTCCTGGCTGGCCTCAAACAATTCACGCGCTTCCTGGATATGCTTGTCGTCACGGCCGAGGCGTATCATCAGATCGCGGCCGCTCACCAGCGCGGCACACAGCGCCGCCGGGGGCACGCAGTCAAATTTGGCGGCTTCAACCAACATGCGGGAATAGCGTGGATGCATCGGAAGCCGCAGCATCTGGCGGCCAATGGAGGTCAATCCCGCTGACTCGGAGACCCCGGTGATTGGGCTCAACGCGCCGAGCGTGGTCAACAGTTTCTCCGCGCGCTCCACCGACTGCGGATCGGGGCGGTCGAGCCAGTCAAAATCGGCCGCGCGTTTGATCCCGAGCGAGTGCAGCAATAAGACGACTTCAGCGAGATCGCTGCGTTGAATTTCCGGAGTGTTGCGCTCGGGCCGGTTCAGCTGCGCGCTTTCCGTCCACAAGCGATGACAGGTTCCCGGTGCCGTTCGACCCGCGCGGCCCTTGCGTTGGTCGGCCGATGCGCGGCTGATCGGTTCGACAAAAAGCGTGCCAATTCCGCGCTCGGCATCGTAACGCGCAACCCGCGCCAGGCCGCTGTCCACCACGTGACGGATACCGTCAATCGTGACGGATGTTTCGGCGACATTCGTGGCAATGACCACTTTGCGCAGCGGATTCGGTTCGAATGCAAGATCCTGCTGTTCGGTCGGCAAGTCGCCGTGCAGGGGAATCAGCGCGAGCCGCTCCCCCGCCTTGATGTCTCGTGCGGCGGCTATGGTCGAGTTGATTTCGCCCATTCCCGGCATGAACACCAAAACGTCCCCCGGCTCGCCACCGTTTACGATAGCTTCAATCGCCTCCGCCGCCTGTTCCGTGATCGGACGCTCATCATGATGAGTTGCATATCGCACTTGCACGGGAAAACTCTGTCCCTCCGAAATCAAGATTGGACACGGTCGCTGCTCCTCGCCAGTGGCCAAATATTCCGAAACCGGTTCCGCATCCAGCGTCGCGGACATTACCACCATCCGCAGATCGGGCCGTTGCGCCGTCTGTAGATGCTTTACCAGGGCGAGGGCCACATCGCTCAACAGGCTGCGTTCGTGAAATTCATCAAAAATAACGATCGCGATCTCAGAAAGCGCGGGATCATCTTGCAGCCAGCGCAGGAGAATCCCTTCGGTTACAAAGCTGATGCGGGTGCCAATGCTGGTCTGATCATCGAAGCGAATCTGATATCCCACCTCCGCGCCTAGGTTGCATTTACGCTCCCGCGCCACCCGTGCGGCAACCGTGCGTGCTGCCACCCTTCGCGGCTGAAGCACGACGATCTTCTTGTCCCCGGCCAACCCGGCATCCAACAACATCTGGGGCACCTGCGTCGTCTTGCCAGAACCGGTGGGCGCGACCAAAACGAGGCGATTGCCCGAACGCAGAGTCTGGATAACCTGCGAGTGGATTTCCCAAATGGGCAGCGAAGCCGAAATCACGAATGCCAGAGATGCCGCAAGGCCAGCGCGACGGCGGTGACGACCAGCATCATGCCGCTGGGCATGAATTTCTTGGTTTTGGAGAGCCTGATGGCGAACACTACGATCAACGCAGCCATCACCACGTCTGCCAGACCGCGAGCCACGCTGGCTCCCATCAATCCGGGAATCGCTGTCAGAACCAGGACCGCTGCGGCAATGGCGGAAGTGATGAGCGAGATCTTACTGCCCGCCTTTAAAAACCCAATCATCCCGCCAATTAGCAGGAAAATAATGTAAATCCAGAGGACGGTATTGTGACTCATATTCTTCGACGAGAGTCTAGAGAACTGGCGAAAGGAAGGACACCAAGAAATTCCAAACCCTCTCGATTGAGCAGAGTCGCGCAGCTATTTAACCGTTAACGTCCACACTGATCACCTCGCCCGGTTCGCACTCTGCGGTTACCTCAAAAGGTCGACAGCAGACTTCGCAATCGGTGGTAAACCGCTGGCTGGAGACGCCGGTATCAATTACCAGGTCCATCTTCTGGCCGCAGAACGGACATAGGATCGTTTCAGAAACTTCCACCTCCCCAATGTGCGACTAAAATCTGGAAAGTCCAATGAAGACGGCAACGATTTGACACGTCCAAAGAAGCGAATTAGGGTCTGTAAACATTCTATTGTGACTGGAGCGTGCTAAATTTATGGGTACCCCTCTGCGAGTACTGATCGTCGAAGACTCCGCTGAAGACACGCTACTGCTCGCCGCCGAACTCCAACGCGCGGGGCTCGATCCGGTTTTTGAACGGGTCGATACCGCCGAAACTCTTGAGTCAGCCCTGAAGGCGCAGCCTTGGGATCTTGTCATCTGCGACTACGCGATGCCACAACTGCGCGGGCCCGAAGCCTTGGATATTTATCGCAGAAGTGGCGGGGATATGCCTTTTCTGGTCGTTTCCGGGATGGTGGGTGAGGAAGCAGTTGCCGATATGCTCAAAACCGGCGCGCACGATTTCGTAATCAAAGGTCACCCGGCGCGATTAATCGCCGCTGTTAAGCGGGAATTGCTTGCTGCCCAGCAACGACGCGAGCATCGCCAAGGCGAAAAGATCAGCGCATTTCTCGCGTCCATTGTTGAGTCGTGTGAAGACGCCATTATCGGAAAAATGCTGAACGGCACCATCGTCACCTGGAACAAAGGCGCAGAACGTCTCTATGGCTATACGGCTGAGGAAATCGTGGGCAAATCCATTTCCCTCCTGATTCCCACTTTCCGTCCGGCCGAGTTTCCCGACATCTGCCAGCGCCTGCAGCGGGGTGAAAGTGTCGACAACCAGGAAACTGTCCGTGTTCGCAAGGACGGCACACTCATCGAGGTATCCCTTACGATCTCGCCCATTCGCGACGCCCAGGGGGTTGTCATCGGAGCCTCCAGCATCGCGCGTGATATCACCCGGAGGAAGCTGGAGGAAAATGAGCGCCTGGGATTGATTCGAGACCTTACGGCCGCGCTCAATCACGTTCAGGCCTGAAGCGGCACTCCTACTAATTCAGCATTTCTTACGGCAAGTAATAGGTCCATACTGCCGACGGAAAGCATGAAAAGTCTTCAAGTTGTTTTGCGGGCGGGGATGGTCGCGGTTCTGGCGCTGACGGCGCACGCACAGCCCATTCCTGATCAAATTGACGGCATTCTGGCAGGGGCAGGTGTATCCGGAAATACGTGGACCATCCTGGTGGAAAACGACACTGGGTCTGTCATTTACTATCAACGCACACCAACCACGGGCCAGACGCCCGCTTCCAATACCAAGCTCTTCACCACTGCGGCTGCGTTCGGATTGCTCGGGACCAATTACGCTTTCCAGACCCGCATTTATCGCAACGGTACGTTCACGGGAGGCGTGTTGACGGGCGACTTGAATCTTGTTTCCGAACACGACATTACTTGGAACACTTCGGTCTTTTCCAGTGCCCGCGCGCCGCTGGACCGTATCGCCACCCAGCTAAAGGCACTTGGTCTCACTTCGATCACCGGCAACGTACAGTGTTACGGCTTGTGCGCGTATGGCTTCGGCTCGACCGACGATCTCAGCGGCACCTCGACCCTGTCAGCCAACGCCACAGCCGCGTCGGCGTTTGTAGCCGCACTGCAAGCCCAGGGCATCACCGTCGCGGGTTCCGCGTTGGGCCAGACCGGATTCACGCCGCCGGGAACGTTGATGTACACGCACCAATCATCCGACCTCACGTATGGCGGTAAACCGCTTCGCCTTGATGTTGCCTGCATTCCCCTGCTCAAAGTCAGCCACAATGTAATGGCCGACGGCCTGTGTCGGCACCTCGGCTGGAAACTCGGCGGCTCCGATAACTACAGCGCAGGCACGACCCAGGTGCTGCGTTGGGTCAACGGTTCGAGCGGAGTCAGCTCCAATGGCATGGTGATGAACGACGGCTCCGGCCTTTCCCACAACAACCGTTTCAGCGCCCGGCAAATTGTATCCTTCATCCGATTCATGCTGGCGGCATATCCCTCATGGGCCACGGGTTTTCCGATCGGCGACGTTGACGGCACGCTCGGCAGCCGCTTCACCGGTACGGACGGCGCCGGACAGGTTCACGCAAAAACTGGTTCGCTGAACAACTCCATCGCACTCAGCGGTTACATTGATAACAAATACGACAACCGTCGTTATTTGTTTTCATTTATTGGCAACAAAACCAGCATCGATCAGACCGCCACGCGTAACGCGATTGATGACGCCGTCGCGCTTTACGGTGGTCGCGGCGTGCCGATCAGCCCCGAGTTGATTCGCGTTGAGAGCCATTCCAATGGCATCTCTCTCAAACTCACCTGGTCGGACGAAAAATTCGTCCGCACCGGCTATCGGATTTATTCCAGCACCGACAACGCCACCTTCACTCCCCTGACCACCGTCGGCCCGGCTGTCCAAACCTTTACCGACAGTATGATTCCGCCCGGCGGCAAA
The DNA here is from genome assembly GCA_044223735.1 of Limisphaerales bacterium. Taxonomy (GTDB): domain Bacteria; phylum Verrucomicrobiota; class Verrucomicrobiia; order Limisphaerales; family UBA8199; genus JBGALR01. Next base: position 100,795 of record JBGALR010000001.1, read on the forward strand.
AAATATTACCGCGTCTCCGTGCTCGGCAGCGGTGGTGAAAGCAAGGCTTCGCGCACATATGGCGCGCGCCCGGGCGGCTCCCCCCGCGTGCTCATCGTGGACGGCAACGACCGCTGGCAATTCCAACCGACCGACAACCCCACTTGCACCAACCACAGCTTCGCGGCCATCGCGGGACAAAACGTCAACGGGGTGGTGTTTGAAACAGCGAACCACAACGCCGTCATCGATGGCCTCGTGGCCCTCACGAATTATCCGGCGGTCGTCTGGCTGTGCGGCAACGAATCCACCGCTGACGAGGCTTTCTCCGCTACCGAACAATCGATCATATCCGCCTACCTCAATGCTGGCGGCAATCTATTTGCCTCCGGAGGCGAAATCGGCTGGGACCTCGACCGGCCCAGCGGACCGGTCACAGCCGATCGCAATTTCTATCATAATCAGTTTCGCGCCATCTTCATCAACGATGACGCCAACACCTACGCCTTCGCGCCCGCGGCCGGCGGCATCTTCGCGGGCAACAGTTCGAGCGGCTTCGACAACGGCACTCGCGGCACTTACAACGTCGCGTATCCAGATGTCCTGCTGGCTACCAATGGCAGCAGCACCGCGATTACCTATACGGGCGGCGTAGGCGGTGCGGCGGCAATTCAATACGACGGCTCGCTCGGCGGCGGCAAAGTGGTCAACTTTGGATTTCCCTTTGAGACCATTACCAACTCCGTCGTTCGCGATGCCTACATGGCCGACGTCCTCCGCTTTTTCGGCGTCCTGGATCCGCCGCAATTGCTGCCTTCACAAATCAATTCCGGCACGAACCTCACCCTCAACTGGCAGTCCGTCGCTGGCCTGACGTACCGCGTTCAATTCAAAAATGACATGGCTGATGTCATGTGGCAAACGCTCGGCTCGGACGTGCTCGCCAGCGCCGCCACTGCCTCGAAAATCGATCCCAACTTCAGCACGAGCCCACGACGATTCTACCGAATCATGCTCGTCAACTGATGCCCGCCTTATTTCCAATCGAACAACACCAGGGCGTCGAGGTCTTCCCATTTTTCGCCCTTTTTGACCTTTGGCACCACGCGGCCCAGGTATTGCGACACCCGGTGCTGGCTTTCCTTTTCCACCGTAAAATAAATCGGGTCCACCATTGCGGCGATAATTGGGCTCGTAGCCTCCATGCGCACCACCATCGCGGGATGGCCTGATATCGTCGCGTCCGAATCACGCACGAATGTGAAGCCCACAGTCTCCCGGCGCGGCACGACGATGTAACGGCATTTTACTTTTTCGCCGCGGAAGAGTTCCCCCCAATGCTGCTGGAGAAACGACGCAATCATGTCACCTACCAGTGTCTCCCCGCGTAACGACTCGTCGTTCTTTTTCACCGAACTCGCATTTGCCTCGTCCTTGTTGTATTCGAAAAGTATTTTCCCCTTCCCCGAATTTGCCGGGTCGCGCTGGATCCGTGCGCTGCCGCTGGCGCCGATTTGCAGTTCGTCCAGTTCGTATGCGAGCAGTTGATTGCCGTCGTAGAAAGCCCGCTCCCGTGCCGCCGTTGTGCCGTCGGGATTCAAATATTCGCGAAGGACGTTCACCTTGGATCCCGTGCGCGTCGCCGTTCGCTTGAATTTATACAACTCTTTTTTCGGATTTGAGTCCTTGGCATAAATCGTTCCCGTGATTTCGGCCGGGCCTTCGTAGATGGAAAGGACGGCCGCGCTATTCGTGGACTCCGCCCCGCCGGCGTTACGAACAACCCCGCCTCCCAGCATGACCAATCCCAACACGAACAATATCAGTTTGCGATGCATAATTGCGTTCTTGCCAATTTATAATTTTTTCCAAGATGAATCACCGCGTTCGATAACGCAACTGGTGACGTCATCAGGCCCTATTCCATCTGATAAATATGCACGCCGAATGGCGCGAAATCTCCGGTGAGGGAATCCCGCTCTATCTTCGCCGCGTCCACCTCGTACAACAGTTTCACTTTTTTCCCCTTTAGCGCATCACCGGTGAATTTCACCGTCTGCGCTCGTTCAGAGCGATTGGCGGCGATGAGGGATGTCTTGCCATTGAGTTCTCGCGTGACGAATTGCACCGGCGCATCCGGGGGCATCATGGAGATATTTGCTGACGCCGCCGGGGCCATCACCACCGGACTCATCTCGCGAAGTTCCCGCACGAGCGTTTGCACGTAATCCCAATGAGACAACTCCGGCTTGTTCAACAGCCCTGACGGCTTGCCGAAAAAATCCTTCTGACCCGAGCCCGTGTAGAACCAAATTCCCTTTGCGCCGTTGATGATGCTGAGATAAGCCTGGCATCGGTACTCCGCCGGCGTGGGAAATCGCGCATCCTTGTTCGGCTTTTGATAAGCCTGGAACGCGAGCCACAAAGGCTTTTTCGAAGTCGTCGTTGTGAGCCACGAGGGCGGCTCCAGTACCCCGGTAACCTTTTGCCCTCCGCTCAATCCGTTCGCATCCGGCTCTTTCAGAGGAATCGGGTACCACCACCAGATGCCTATATCCATGCAATCGTCCGGGAAGAAATTTCGCCGGTCCACCTGCAATTTTTGAATGACGTCCCGCGTATCGCCGAGCACGAACGGGTGATTCGTATCCATTTCGTGAACCAGCCGGTATAGCGCCGCGATATTTGTGAGCGGCGCATCGCCCCGCGCCACGCGCTCCTCGGAGCCCCAGCAAAGCAAACCCGGGTGATGCCGAAACGTTTCGACGCGGCGTCGAATCTGTTCCCATTGCGCCTTCTCAATCGCCTTGCGCGGTAACTCCACCATCATTCGCATCCCATTGCTCCACGAGCCGTTCAACAATTCCAGCAACCGCGCATCAGTCGGATTGATGGCGTCACCCGCATCGCCAGTAGTGATGCCATAACTATGCGTGCCGGTAAATCCCGCCCGGCCCATTTCCTCCGCATGACCTGAGCTATACAGCCCGATGGGAAAACTCGGCTTTCCCGCAACCAGCAAAAATCCATCCGGTGAAATCGTCACGCGCGACTCTTTGGCGTCGCAAACACCGATTTCCGATCTCGCCTTCGCGACTTCCCTGCCCGACCGATCCACCAAATGCGCGATGACCGTATAAACCTTGGCCGAACGCACCGGCACGCGAACACTCACCCCGACCGCATCGGTCTGGGAAACCTCGGCGCTCGCCGTCTGCACTTCCTTGCCATCCCTGTCCGAGACTTCCACCAGGAAGCGCATGCCAGTGCGCTCAGCGGGATTCACATTCACCAACGCATCGACACGTGTGCTTCCGTCACCCTCGCCGATCACGTGATACGCCGGGCACGGTGGATACATCAACAACGGCGACCGCGTTTGAAATTTCCCCTCGAGCACCCGCATCGTCCCGCCCTTGGAATCCAGCAGATTGATCTTGTAAGCGTGAGCACCTGTGCCGCTCATTGTGATTGGAATTTTAATCCGCTTCGTCGATTCCGGTTCCAGGACGACTGGCAATGTCTGCGGTCGACGCGCCACCGTCGCCGAAATGCTGCCCTCGAATCGATTCGTCTCGCGATTGATGGCGATCACCTCGATCTCCTGCGGGCCGGTCCACGGCTTCGCGCTGTCTGTGAGCGCGAACGAAACTGGATTGGTAATAATGACGCTCGCCTCATCGTACCAAACCGGCAACGGCGAATTCGTGTAGCCCAAATGCACTTCGGCGCTGACCGCCCCTTCCGGCGCCGTGGCCGCACCCGAAATCAGCGACCAGCTTCCGCCTGGCGCTGCCGCCGCGAAATAACTTCGCTTGAAGACTTTGTTATCGGCATCACGAAACGCCACCCCCGCCTGCACCGCGTGGTCGCCAGTCTTGCCGGCCCGGGCCCAAACCGAAAAACTCAAATCATCTCCGCCCGTCACCGGAAATGGCGCGCTGACCAGTACACATTTCGCAGGCTCCGCAGACTGCAGTTTGATGGAAGCATTTCCGATCCGCTTCGTTGTGGTGTCCGTCGTCGCTTTCGTGTCACCGATATTCTGATACAGCCACCAGCCATCAGCCGGGCGAGCGGACACCGGGGCCGGCTGCTCGAACCCCGGATTCTTGACGAGGTTGGTTTGCGCCCCCTCAGCAGCGAAAAGTCCGACCAGCCCCACCCCAAAAATCAAAAACAATTTATGCATTTAATTTGCTGAACGTCCGTTATCATAACCAATTCGCTTCAAGGCCATTTTGCACCCAATCTCCACCGCAGCCTCGATCCCGAGAACCTCAACGAGGTTCAATCCTCCAGCCCAGGGTTGCGAGCTCGCGAGCTACCCTGGGTAATCGAACCAACTATTCATCAACCCGGAAAGGGTCGCGCCCGCCATCTAATCGGGCCACGCGGACAATCAACCAAAACATCCTCCGCTGAGATCACGCAACTTCCGGACTCTGAATTGGCTCCCAACCTAAACGCATTCCGGCCTCTTGAAAATAAAAACACTGCGCATCACCGCTCGCAGAAAATTATCTACTCGCCTTGCCCGCGTTCACTCTCCCACTTTCGTATCTCCCGCCACCCCTCAAGCACCGTCGTGAACCAGCCAGGTAGCACCGCACCATCCCAACATTCCGCGACCACCAGGTGATTGGCGTCACTGCTCTGGTCGTGATTGGCTGTCATCACAACGGGTGCTTCACGCGTGGTATCGAGAAAGAGAACATCGCCATCCCCTAGTCCACCAATGATCAGAAAATGCTTCGGCCACGCATGGCCAAAAAAGCCTTCCCGCCGATAATAATCATTCTTGTCAAATATCCGTTTCGGATCCGCGATAAACACAACCTCTGCAAGATCGGAGTCTAGCGGGAACGGACAGTGGATCAAACCTTCGACGTAGGCCGCAGGCAGTTGCAATTCGAGTCGCTGCGCCAGCGCAGCCACTTCCTCAGCCGTCAAATGAGGAGTAGAAGGCATGGTTTTTAGTTATCGTCGCTAACCATCGTAAATCCGACCGTCCGTTGATACCGACAATCAACGGGCGCAAACTCTCTGGCAATCGCTCGAAGGCGTCGCCATCATACACTCATATCTTTTTTACGCAGCCGCTCAAGACATCGTAAAATACCCGCTCTATTCTTTGCCAGAATCATCCACCTCGGGAAATGCTCAACCGAGGAACGCTCCGCCGCCGCCCTTGATCTGTCACCTGATATCCACGAAATGAGAAAATCGAGATGGGCACGGTTTCTAGCCCACAGGCGATGCCCCTTGAAGGTGATGGCGTACCAGAGTTTGTAATCGTTGGCCTCATTAATCGGCACGATTCTAAAAAAGCCGCACTCCTCGCAAACGATTCGCTCCATTCCCATTCTAACAAAGACTTCCCGATACGTGCCGATCGTCCCGGTTCGATGCATATGCGCCACGGCTTTCGCCGAACATCTCGGACATTTTATGCTGTAAACGACCTGCGTCATATGCCCTGGTAAACGCCTCTCACCGCAAATTCCTCAATTCACGACGCATGCTCTTCGGCGAACGGTGAGTGAAACAATTCCTTCCCATTCTGCCCGCAAATGGTGTCGCGACGAACCCTTGGAATCAAGCGTTCAATGCGCCGCTCTCTCGCCGGACTACCTTAGATCCTGAAATTGAAAGGCAGGTTACGAAAGACGATATGTCCGCGAGCCCCTAGCCTCCGACCGTCTGCTCTCATGTTAATCTACAAGCAAAGAACAAACAATTGGCTCACCGAAATCCATCGGTGGTAGGGCGGCCTCTCCGAGGGCGCCGCCATAAAAAAGCGTTCCTCGGCGGTCGCAGCGACCGCCCAAACATTTTTCCAACAGTCCCATACCGCCCAATATTCCCGTTGTCCTCAATACCAGCCATGCCGTCGCTCAAAAATCCACCAGCACCTGGTCGGTGAGAAAATCAACCCAGTCCACTGCGATCGGTGCCGTCAGCTCATAGCACCGTGAAAAGTCCTCGTCGAAAAGGTCTTTTTTCAAGTGAGCTGAAAACCCGGGATCGGAGGTGGCGATATTTTGCTCCTGGCAAAGTCGCAGGCTCAGGTGATTGAGATTACCGGAACCAACCACCGCCCAACCGTCCACCAGCAACGCTTTGGCGTGGGTCATGCCGGGATAAAAAAACACCCGCACGCCGTGAGCGAGCAGGTAATTGGCGGTCACCAGATTACTGCGACCGCCGGATTTAATGTCGTTCACCCGGGGCAAAATCACGCGGACATCCACGCCGCGATTGCGCGCGCGCACGAGCTCGCCGATGACGCCCTTGTCGTAGAGATAGGGATTCTCGACGTAGATGTATTGCTGCGAGCGGCGCAGCGCGCCCATGACGGCGGCGTTAAACGGTTTCCACGCGGTTTTGGTGGGGAGCAAGCGCAACTGCATCCACGGCCCATCACCGTAATCGATTTTTTTCCGGCCGGGTTCAGTGAGCAGTTCAATTCCGTAAGCGAGGTCGCCGAAGAGGCTCGCGTGCGCCCAATCGCGGTCGAACTGTTTTTCCAACGTGCCGACAATCGGTCCGCGTAGTTCCACCATCATATCATGCCATTCGTAGCGGTACTCGCGCCCAAGGTTCATTCCGCCCAGCCAGGCATACTGCCCGTCGATCAGGAATACCTTGGAATGGTCCGACGAAAACCACGGGTTGAGAAACGGATGCACGCGAACGTTGGAATCCTCCTTGAGATACGAAATGATCGAGGACGGCGGCACGAAGTCCTCCGGCAACGGCGTGGCCGGCGGAGACATCGCCCCCGCAACGCTGCTGACACGATCGAGAATGACGTCCACCTTGATCTCCTTCGAGCGCTCTTTCAGTTGGTCGGCGATCGCCACCGCCACGTCGTCCCGGTCAAAAATATAGACCTCGAAATGGATATGGTTGGTGGCTTCGGCGATGGCTTGTGTCAGTCGTGGAAAAAACCGTTCGCCGTCGGGCAACAAGTGCATCGAGCCCGGCTCGCAACGAGTGCCGGTGTTTTTATCCAGCCAATCCTCCCAGGCGTTGAGGTCCATTCCATTGGTTTCCACCACCGGCCCGTAATGAATTCCCGGCTTGGGAATGGGAATCTGCAGGATTCGAATCAATGTCTGGACGCTCAAATCGCCGAGCCGGGCGGCGCTGGAAATGGGATTTTTGATCAACGCCAGAATGTGTCCTTCGATGAGCAACGCTTCCAACCCTTGCGCCGTGAGTGACATTCCGATGCCCCGGTCGCTGGGATCGTACAGCGCGGCGGGAGCGAGCCACACGCACTGCCGCTCGCGCCGGTCGAGCAGCACCGGCTGGTTGAAGCGTTTGGCATTCGGCGCGATTAAAAGAAACAGCGATTCGCCCGGATGATGGCGCGCGAGGTCCTCATCAAAGAGCTTCGCCATGCGATCCAGCGTTTCTTCGATGGAATAACGGCGTTCCACGATCACATCCTTCGGCTGTTCGCCGATGGGCACGGCCCACGGCAGACCGTTCGCGTCCCGATACAAAAGCCGGTCAGCGATCAAGCCCTGATAATAAATCCCGTGCAACGGCTCCTTGGGCGTAAGGGTCGCCATGATATTGGTCGAAAGCTGGCTCCACTCCGCGCCGGCGATCACCACCGCCTCGCGCCAGCCTCGCTCGCCCTCGGTCGGCATGCGGGGAAGTTTTTGATGCCAGCGCAGCAGCGCGGAATTGATGCGGTAGCTCTCCGTCGGCACCCGCAGCCGGCTCCAGTTCGCGCCAAACTCCTCGACCCCCGCGTCGCCCTGGAAAAACATGCGAATGGCATCGCCCTTCACGAACACGCGCGGGGACGGCGCGCCGGGGGCGGTCAGGCTGCGCCATTCATCGAGGCTTTGCTGTTTGGACGCCGGCTTGGTGGCGCACGACGTGGCGCCGAGCGCGAGCCCGGCGCCAAGGAATAAAGACAACGTTTCGCGGGACAGCAATCGGGCGAGACGTTGGATGATCATTTCGTATTCGTAATGAACAGCCCGAGTCGCCGGAAGTCAACGGCATGATAAATCAACTCCATGAACCTTGGACAAGTTCGCAAGGCGTCAGTTCAATCCTCCGACTCCGCGGGCGGATTTTCCCATTCCGGATAAACTTCCGGCTTGAGCTGTCCGCGGCGGATGAGTTCCTGCAGGTCGCGAATGATCGTGCGGCGGGCGACGCGAAAGCGGCGGGCGAGCGCGGAGATGTTGGGGCGTTGCGGGGATTTGGCGACCAGTTCGCGAATCTGATTCTGGCGGCTCAACCGGTCGGTGGAGCGACTGAAAAGATCGAGCGCGTCGATTCGGTGCGAGCGTTCGAGCGCCTCGAATTGCTTCACCGCTTCGCGCTCACCGCATTCCTTGAGCGCGGTCTCGACGGTGCGTCGCAATTGGTGAATGTCCACGGGCTTGGTGAGGCAGTAATGCGCCCGACGCGGGCCCTGCAACGCCTCCAATTGCTGATGCACCTCCAGCGCGCCGGAGACGATGATGATGGGCACAAACGGGAGCAATTCCTTCAGTTCGGGCAAAAAATCGAGGCCGAGTTCCCCCTCGGACAAGACATGATCCAAGACGACCACGTCCGGCGGAGACTTGGGTATTTGCGCGAGCGCCTCGGTGCCGTTCGACACCCGCACCAGTTTGTATTTCGAGAGTGCTTCCTCGTAAATCTCGTATTGCAAATCGTCGTCTTCGATCACGAGCACAGTTTCTTTATTCATGATTCCCCCTTTATCGTCGGGACGCCTGGCGAGTCTTTCACCGGCAGGAGCAGCGTAAAGATGCTACCCTGGTCCACCACGGATTCCACCATCAGTCCGGCGCCCATTTTCTTCGCGAGTTCGTAAACCATCGACAATCCCAGGCCGGTGCCCCGCCGCGCGGAGAAGGCCTTGGTGGTGAAGAACGGTTCAAAAATGCGGGGCAAATTTTCGGGCGGAATGCCGCAGCCGAAATCGCGGACGGAAATCGCCACGTACCGGCCCGCCGTCCCGGGCGCGAGCACCGCATGCGGCGGCGGCGTCTGTCCCGGCTGGGTCGTAAGAATGATCCGTTTTGGCTTCTCCATCGATTCAGCGGCGTTGAAAATCAAGTTGAGCAGAATTTGCTGCACGAAATCCGGTGCGCAACTTACCGGTGGAAGCTCAGGCGAGCGATCAAAGCTTGCCTGCACTTCGCGCAGAAATCGGTCACCTAGAAGTTTCAGCGTTTCTTCGACGATGGCGTTCACATCTGCAAGCGTGGCCTGTTGATCCGAGTCGCGGCTGAAACCGAGCATGGCCCGCACGATACCGGTCCCCTGCTCGACCGCCGTGTTGATGCGGTCCACGCGGGTCGTTACTTTTTGCCGGTCCGTCAGGTTGTCGCCGATGATTTGGGCGGAGCCCTTGATGATGGATAAAATGTTGTTGAAGTCGTGGGCAATGCCCGCCGCCAGCGTGCCGAGCGCGTTCATTTTCTGACTGTGCACGAGCGCGCGGTTGGCGAGTTCCAACTCCCGCGTGCGGTCCTCCACCTTGCGCTCCACCTCGGCGTAGCTGCGCACCAAGCGGCGGTGACGATTGAACGCCACGCCCGCGAAAAACAACACCGCGACCGCCCCCGCCATCGAGATCATCACCAGGCGCGACTCCTTGTACCAGGGCAGCGTGATGGCAAATTCGATGCGGGCGGGTTTGGTTTCGAGGTTGCAATTCCGATCCATGGCGCGCGCCTGAAAATAATGTTTTCCGGCCGGCAGATCAGCGAGAGAGATGCTGTTCTCCGTCTGAAACGACGACCAATCACGCTCGTCGAGACGGTAGGAATAGAGGAGACGCAGCCGCGTCGTTTGCTTCCACTTGTCGACTCCATTGAAAACGATACTTACCGTTCGGCCCTCGGGAATCCGGCTCTCTTTGTCCGACAGCTCCTGAATGGAGGTTTGCGGCGGGTCCACGTCAGCGTCCGGATGATAGAGGCTCAAGCCATGGGTCGTGCCTGTCCAGAGGCGGCCCCGCGCATCTTCATAAAGCTGCCGAATGACCGTGCCAGGAAGGCCTTCCTCGAGTCCGTTTTCCACCCAGGAACCGCGCAGGAACCGCTGGAGTCCGCCGTTTGACCCCACCCAAATGCTGCCATCCCGCGATCGCAGCATCGCATTGATACGGTCAAAGCCGGTGCGTACCCGCGACCAAATCCGGCCGTCAAACTCCCAGACTTTTTCCTGGGTCGCACACCAAATTTTTCCGTCCGCCAGTTCGACGAAGGTGATTGCTCCTTGCGGCACCGAGCCGTCCGACACGTTGAACGTGCGCCATTTTTTATCGTGGTACACAGCGGTGCCATTTTCCGCGCCGAGCCAGACATCACCGTTCTGGGCGACAAACGCGCACAACAGATTCGCGTTCAGGCCCGAACCCGCCAGCCCGTCAAGCACTGGTTTGAATACGATGCCGTCGAAGCTTTCCAAATGATGCGAACGGTCGGGTGACGTTGAATCAAACACCTGCACGCACAACGCGCCGTCGCTTAACAGACCCAGGGGCTTGAGTCGCCCCGCCCCATTGGTAAAAGGCTGGGAAACGAGTTGATGATCGCCAGGCTCCAGCTTCAGCAATTCCTCACCCACCTCCAGCAGCAGCATGCCATTTTTCAATGGGTATAGAGCGCGCGGGGATTGGTCGCCATTCAGCGGATAAGAGGATGGCGACGCTCCGGACAGATTGTCGAGCGGCAGTCCATACAACACGTTGCCCGCGATGTACCACAGCCGTTCCTGGTCGCCAGCGATGCAAAGGACGGGGGAATTTGCGCCGGGCGTCGCCGACGGTGTCTGCCACAAAAGTGGTGAGTAACGCATCATGCCGTCGGAACTGGCGATGCAAAAACTCCCACCCGGTTCCACAGCAACGTCGAAGTATTGGCGCGCGCCCACTTCCTCGTTTTCAACCAGTTCGCGCCGGGTCGTGTCCCACTGAAACAAGGAATCCGGCGTCATGGCCCAGCAGGATTTCGCGCCGTTGCACCAGGCGTGATGCGTCCGTTGCGGCAGGTCCGTCCTCAATCGCCATTGCGTGCCGTCGAATTGCGCGAGCCACTTTACTTGATTGGTAACGCTTTCACCGATGACGCTTAAACCGTCCGCGCCGTCGGTGTGCGGGTCGCGAAAATTGTTGAGCTGCAATTCGGCGGGGGGTGGATATTCCAGGAAATCACATTCCGGTTTTAAACTGCGGATCGGCGCCGGAACTTTGAGAACGCCCCGCTTGCCGGAAATCCACAAGCTGCCGTCGCGCGCCAGGGTCATGCCGGTGAATTTTTGAAGGCCCGTGCGGCTGGCGTTCAATAGCACCACGCTGCGCGGACTGTCCGGATCCTCGGAATTGAATTCCACCAGGCGCTCCGATAGCAAATAGATGACGTGTCCCTGCCGGACCGGACATAGCGGGATCGGATCGAACACCCGCGAGGAGGCGCGAAACTCGGCGATGATTTCCGGCACCGCATGCAGCACCCAGTGTCCTTCCTTGAATTCTTGCAGCCCCTCGGGCGTCGCAGTCCAGAGCTGTCCCCCGGGACTCTCAAACACCCGGCCCGTGCCGGCGGCCGGCGCGGGCAGCACGGTGGCTCCATAGCCATCCAATTCGCTGAGGGTGGTCTGGCTGAGTTGCCGGACCAGCACTTTTCCTTGAGGGGTGGCGACAACGGACACACAGGCAGCTTCCGGCAGGCCGTCGGCCACCGAGTACACGCGCCAGTTCCAGGCCCGCTGGCCCGAGCAGTTTTCGGCAAATGCCAAAAAGACCGCGCAAAAGAAAAGGAGCGATCCTTTGGAAGTCATTTGTTCAATCCATCACTGTACCGCCGGCTAAATTGATGTAAATCCGCGCCTGCCCGTCATAATGCCCACCGTTGCGGACCGGCGAGTCGAGTATCCACCCCCCCGCCGGAAGGCGCAATAAAAAGCACAGGGTGTGCGAGCGAACGCACACTATCCGGATCGCGGGTCCGGGGCATAATTTTCGTTGCGCACTATAGGCATCGGAAAGCCCCGGGCGTTTCGTCCGGGCAACGTTTGTTGGCAGATGATTCGTATATATAAAGGACGCGGACCTTCGCGGCAGGCCTTCACGCTGCTCGAACTCTTGCTTGTCATCGCCATCATCGCCGTCCTGGCCGCGCTCCTGCTGCCCGCCTTGTCAGTCGCAAAATCAAAGGGCCAGCGCACCAGCTGCGCCAATAATTTCGCCCAGCTCGCCCTCGCCAGCCAGATGTATACGGCCGATAACGACGGTAAACTCGTCGAAAACATGCCGCTCGATCGTGGCGGCACAAATATGTGGATGCTGGGCGATGTGACCTCCACGATCGACGCCACCAATCAGGCCCTCGTCAAACAGTCCAAGTTCTTCCCTTACACCAGCCAGTTGGGTGCTTACCGATGCCCGGCGGACCCTTCGCGAAGCGGCGGGTTGCCGCGCGTGCGAAGCTATTCCATGAACGGCTGGATGGGCAGCCGATATATGGAAACCAACGGGGCCGCCGGGGGCTATCGCACTTTTGTGCGGGAGAGCGAGCTGGCCGCCGCCGGTCCGGCGTTGATATGGACACTTATCGACGAGCATGAAACCAGCATCGACGACGCCTTTTTTCTGGTGACGATGAATGACAGCAAGCCCTTCAGCAGTTATCCCACGGGACGGCACAACCGGTCCTATCTCGCCGCCTTTGGTGACGGCCACGTTGAAACCTGCAAGTTACACGATCCCGAAGCGAACCCGGCCGGCCAGGGCGGTGCGAATAATTCCGATTGGTTGAAACTCAAGCAGATGACCACCGTGCACTGACTTGCTGCTTCCGTCACCGGCGAAGGACCGCCCGATAGATTCGCCGGGTCACCGCACTGTTGGTTTCCACAAAAGTGAACGTTGCCGCATTCGTGGCCAACGGCAGCCAGGTAGGCGACACCGCATTGGTGGCCGCCATTACCACATAATTGCTCCCGGTCGACCCTTTAACACTGAACCGCACTTGGCCGTTGGTCGTCGGAAGCGGCACGAGAATCGGCACCGGCGATTCCCAGCCGCCTTCCAAAAACGGCAGCAAATAATGAATGCAATCGTAGGTCGTTCCCGTGGTTCCGCTGTCCGCGTCGTAATGCGTTCCGGGACGTTCGATTTTCGTGACGGGAAAACCGTTGGACACCAAGGTAGCAACACTCGCTCGGACCGTGGCAATCGGATATGTCGTATCCGACAAATGCGCCAGATGCGCGATGTTGATTTTCCAAGACGCGCTGCCCAGCAGCGAAGCCTGCGTGGCGCCCGTGTCGCGAAACGGGTCGCTGTTCTCCACCAGCAACCCGGCAAACATCGCGGTGTTTTGAAAACCCACCCGGTACGTCATATCGCCACCCGACGAATAGCCAGCCAGATAAATTTTGCGGGGATTAATATTGAAATACCGGGAGATGTCCGCAATGGCCGCCAACACCTTGGGCGTATCCGTGTTTACCGACCAACAATCACCGTCGCGGCCGCCGATGGAGATCGCGATGTAGCTTTGCGTTTGCCGCGTGGACGGCGGCGAAATCATCCACATATCCCCTTCCGAATCGCCACCGCAGCCGTGCATCCAGACCAGCAGCGTGATTGGGTTGGTCGGACTGTACGTGTTTGGCTTGTAACCGACATAAGCGCTCTGCCCGCTGTTCAGGTGGAAGAAGCCATTGGCGTCGTAAGTCACCGGCAAATAACTCGCCGCCCCACAGGTCAGGCTCCAAGCCAGCGTCGCCAGGGCCGTCAAAGATTTCATTTTCTCGTTTTGCAATCTCTTGTCCTCCGCCAAAGGTAGCGCGTCCCGACTCATAAAGCGAACCAGGCTCACCCGCGCAAATTGCATTTGATTCACCCTGTGCCCCCAATTATTCTCCGGGCCGGTTGTAGAATGAATAACCCGCTTAACCCCTTGTCGAATTATGCCTGAGAATTGTTTTCACGCCAGTATCGAAGGCGCCCAACACGGCGCAAAATCCCTCGCACAATTTCTGGCCTACGCCAAAAAATCGGGAGCTTCCGGGGCGCAACCCTCCAATTTCATGCTCCAGGCCGACAAGGGCTTCAAAAAAGCGAAGGAAATCAAAGACGCTTTCGCCAGGGCGAAATTGAGCCTCGATGGCGTGTCGGCTCACTGCCCGTTCTGGGTGCACACCACCGCGTGGACCGGCAGTCCAACGGTGCGGCCGTTCATACCCGCGGAGGTGGCGAAAAAATCACCCGCCGATATTGAGAAATGGGCGGAGGATTATTTGCTCGGCCTGCTCGACCTCTGCGCTGAACTCGGCGTGAAAATCGTCCCCATGTTTTGGGGCGTCGCCTTCGGCTGGGAACTCGCCACGGGCTATCCGTGGGGCTTCTGGAAAGGGGGCGATTACGATCTCCTTAAAGAAGGCCAGGATCGTTTCGTGAAAAAAACCGCAAAAATTCGCAAGCACGCCAATTCGCTCGGCATTTTTCTCGCGCACGAAATTCATCCCGGCACTGCCGCCATGAGCGCGGACGATTTCAATTTGCTCGTGCAAATTTGCAACGGGGACAAATGTCTGGCGGTAAATGCCGATCCCTCCCATTGCTGGGAAGGCGAGGATTGGGAAACGCGCTTCCTCAAAGTCGCGCCGCGCATCTACGCGTGTCACGTGAAGAATTTCGTCATCCGCTCCGGCCTGCCCCTGCGCCGCATGGAGCCGAACTGGCAGAAGCGCGCCATGCAATTCGTGGACATCCCGTCCGGCGACCTCAACATGTCGCGCTACGTGGAGTTGCTGGTTCACGCCGGCTATCCGCAGCGTTACTGTCAGGTGATGGGAAAGAAGACAGCCCCGCTCGTGGTCGAAGCCGAAAGCGCCTATCGCGATCTGGACGCCACCAGCGCCAATGGCATCGAATACGTCCGCGATCATCTTTGTTTTCCGCTCGCCGCCGGATCATTTGAAGACGGCATGGGGGCCTGAGGCCTTTGATTTTCGGGGGCGAATCGCTCTGCGGAGAATTGCAAAATCCGTCCGGGAAGCCTGCCCGGCGGATCATCTAAATTGCTGTTTACCGAGGAAGTACATGAGCACGCCAACAGTGGCGCATGCCAGGACACCAAGGGAAACCACGAAATAAAGCATCCGCATTTTCCGTTGCACCACCCGTTTGGGATGTTTTGGAAATAAGATGTTTCCCAGCCATTCCATGCCTGAACCCTACAGTCGCGGGAACGGCATTGAAAGGGTAATATCCCGAACGGATGCGAACGGCGCCTGCTATTGTCCAGATTTCCTCGGGTCGGCGCACTCCCAGACCGGCAATCCCTCATACACTAATCCGGTATTTTTGATCTTCACCGTCCGGGCCGTTTTTGTTTGCGCCACGTAATCCAAATGCGCCTTTTGACGCTTGGGTAGATTCTCGCGGGCGTCGGCCACATCCACTTTGGCCGTCGCTTTCACGTAGTAGTTGGTGGTGCCCGTAGATCGATTGGCGTCATTGGCCTGGGCTTCCGCGCGTCGCAACTCGGCGTCACGATTGTCAATCCAACCCGACAGTTCCGAGATTTCCGCCGTCTGCTGGTTGGACTTGTTCAAAATCTCTTCCACCGACAGTGGTAGCAGTTGTATGAGAATTGTTTCATCCACACCGCCGCCACGAACGACGCAGCGCTTGTAACGCCCCGCCGAGGTCGCGCCTTCCAATTTCACAATCTCAACGTCTTTCCACAGCTTTGTTTTCTGCTCCGCCAAATAGGCCCGGTCCTTTCCAACCAGGTAGGCCACCGGAACCGTATAGGCCTTCCCGTCCGGCAGTTTCATGGTGGCCTTGTCGCCCGCGAATCCCACCAATTCCGCCTCGATCGTTTTACCGCCCTTTTCAAAAGTCCACGTCCGCATCTCTGCTGCCGCCATGAACGTTGAAGCCAGTAACAAGATAAAAACCCGGTTCATGAGGGCACATTTTATTCACGTTACGGAACTGTCAAGGATTTTGGCCGCTTTAGGCTTTCCCGCCCTCCGCTTGACACCCCCCGCCTTCTGACGTATCAAAAGAACGTCATGTCCGCCAACGCGTCATTCAAAATGATCCCCGCGATCATTATTAGCCCCGGCTTGGGGCAGGAATAGACGCGCGCTCATTCGACGCACTTTCGATTCCGCCCCGGGTTTATCACTCGGGGCTTTTTATTTTTGCCCATCAAATTTATGAAAAATCCAACGCCCACCAACGTTTCGCTTTCGGAAATCGTCGCGGCGCGCTCGCGCCTGAACGGGGCGATTGTCTTCACGCAATGTTCCGAGTCGCCTGCCCTCAGTGAACTCACCGGCGCGCGGATTTTTTGCAAACAGGATTTTCTCCAGCGCACTGGCAGTTTCAAGGAGCGCGGTGCGCGGAACGCCCTGGCGCAATTGTCGCCAGAACAGGTGCGGCGCGGAGTCATCGCCGCATCCGCCGGCAATCACGCGCTCGGGCTGGCCTGGCACGGCCGCCTGATGGGCGTTGGCGTGACCGTCGTGATGCCGCGTTTCGCGCCGCTCGTCAAGGTATCCCGCTGCCGGCAATTCGGCGCCAACGTCGTGTTGCACGGCGAAACGTTTGACGAAGCCCGCAAGGAGGCCGTTCGTCTTGCGCAGGAGCAACAGCTTGCATATGTGCATCCTTTCGATGACCCGCATGTCATCGCCGGCCAGGGCACGCTCGCCTTTGAAATCCTGGAACAAGTCCCCGACGCCGAAGCCGTCCTCGTCCCGGTGGGGGGCGGCGGCTTGATCGCCGGCGTCGCCACTGTCTTGCACGCCCTCAAGCCGGATTTGCAAGTCATCGGCATCGAACCGGCCAATGCTGCGTGTTTTACCGCCGGGCTGGCCGCCGGAGCGCCCGTGCGGGTGGACACGCGCTATACACTCGCCGATGGTCTCGCCGTGGCGGAGGCCGGCACTCACACGCTCGCAATCGCGCAGCCGCTGATTCATCGCATGGTGCAAGTGCACGAGGAAGCCCTCGCGCTCGCCATGCTGCGACTCGCGGAGCTGGAAAAATGCATCATCGAAGGCGCCGGCGCCGTCGGTCTGGCCGCGCTGTTGGATGGTCAACTCAGCGATCTCGCCGGGCGGAAAGTCGTCATGCTGCTCACCGGCGGCAACATTGATCCTCTCGCCCATAGCCGTGTAATCGAACGCGGACTCGCCGCCGACGGACGCATCTACCGTTTCGATGTCCTGCTGAGCGACCGGCCTGGCGGCCTCGCCCACCTCTCTGCCGTCCTCGCCGACGCCGGGGCGAATGTCACCGAGATCGTTCACAACCGCACCTTCGCCGGGCCCGATCTTTCGCGCGTTCACGTCCTGTGCACCGTGGAAACCCGCGACCGCGCGCACATCGCCGAAATCAAGCAACGCCTCGCCGAAAACCGTGTGGAGCTTTTTACCGGTGAGCGGCCTTTGATGGTACGGTAACGCAACGCCATGCACTTGAACCGGTCCAGGTTGTAAACTATGGTGCGGACGATGAACGCGGACAACACTTATACCATCGCCGAGATACAAGCCCAGGTGGATTCGTTTCGGACATTGATCCACGAGCTGTCTGCCAAGACGCCGTCAGCAAATCCGGCCATTTCCCATCACGGGAACGCTCTCGCGTTCGCCTTAAAGTTCGCCAGCGACCCCTCAAAAGAAAATGCCACGGATTTGGCATTCCATGATCTCGATGGCGGCCGGGTATTTCTGGCAACGGCCGAATCGATTTCGAACAGCCTGACGGAGGATCTGGAGATTGACGTCGCCAAACACGTTGGCGAGGGCGATTTTGCGTTGCTATGCGCCTTCGTCATCACCAGGGCGAAATAGGCATTTCCGTCACATGGTGAATGCCGCCAAGTCGTGAGAAATTCCTTCCAGTGGAGAAGTTGAAAACTGGCGGAGAGAGGGGGATTCGAACCCCCGGTGGATTTTAGTCCACTCACGCTTTCCAGGCGTGCGCGTTAAACCACTCTGCCATCTCTCCGACAGACTGCATTTACTGTGGGCGAGCGTGGCGCGGATGGCAATATTTTTCAGTCGGCCTGGATTTCCGCCGGTGCGGTGTGACGCAGCGCCATCCCGGCTTTTGCGCCGGTATGCTCGCCGTTTTTGATCACGGCGACGCCGTTCACGAATACATACGGTATGCCCGTCGCGTAGTGGTGCGGATCCTCATAGGTCGCAAGGTCCTGCACTTTTTCCGGGTCGAAGACCACGATGTCCGCCCAGTTGCCCTCATGCAGTTCGCCGCGTCCTGAAAAGTGAAAAGCGCTCGCGGGCAGGCTGCTCATTTTGCGAATCGCGTCTTCCAGGCGCAGTACTTTTAGCTCACGCACATACCGGGCAAGCACGCGCGCGTTGTTGCCGTAGCCGCGCGGATGCGGCACGCCTTCCCCCATTACACGGAGTCCACTGTCGCACGCGACCATCGTATTCGGGTGGCGCATGAAAACCGCCAAATCCTCCTCGCTCATGCCGTGAAACACCCCACTTGCGCCGCCATATTTCTGAATATCCAGGATCATTTCGATCTGCGCATCAAGAGAGTCCGACCCTTTCGTTGCCTTGGCCGCCTCGACGATATTTTTCCCGTTGAGGGACCGATCGTGGCGATACGAGGCAATCACCGCATACGCGTAATTCGTGCGTCCCTTGCTCTGCAAGCTTTGCTTCATTTCCGCCACCGCCTTGGCTTTCTGCGCCGGGTCGGCAAGGCGCTTCAAGTAGTTGGTATGGCCCGCTTCCCGCAACCAATCAGGAACGAGCTGGCTGATGCCGGTGCTCGACGCCGTATAGGCGTATTGATCCTGTGTGATGTCCAGCCCTTCAGCGCGCGCCTTTTCGATATAGGCCAGCACCTTGTCGGCCTGCCCCCAGCAGCTCGGCCCGGAAAGTTTGATGTGCGAAACCTCGGCGCGGATATGGGCGCCACGTGACACATTGAAAACTTCGTCAAGCGCATCGTAGATGTGTCCATCCTCATACCGCATGTGACTGGTGTAAATGCCATCGTACGCGGACGCCACCTTGGCCAGCTCCACGATTTCGTCGGTTTTGGAAAATACTCCCGGGTGGTAGATCAGTCCGGTGGACAGCCCCACCGCCCCATCCTTCATCGCTTGTTTTACCAACTCCCGCATGACCTCGAGTTCCGCCGGCGTGGGCGGACGATCGAAGTCGCCGCCCATGGCCTTTTCCCGGACACTGTTGTGGCCGACAAGCGTCGCCACATTCACCGCCACGTTGGTCGCCTCGACCGCGCGGAAAAGTTTCGCCACGTTAAGCGTGGAGCCGCCGCAGTTGCCCGCCACAATGGTCGTCACGCCCATGCGCACAAAATTCTCCGCGCGCGGCATCTCCGCAACTTCATCCGCGTGGGTATGGACGTCGATAAAGCCGGGCGCGACCACCATCCCCCTGGCATCGACCTCGGACTTACCCGTTCCGGTGAGACGGCCGATGCCGACAATGCGCCCATCTTTCACCGCCACGTCGCCGAAGTAGGCGGGGTTGCCGGTACCGTCCACGATTCGGCCGTTTCGAATCACCACGTCGTACGTTTCGGCGAACGCGGGCACCGAAATTAAAACCAGGCAACATGCGACAAAAAATCCACAGCGAAATTTCATCGCGTCATTATATAGATATGCCGTCCGGTCACAATCATACAACGGCAACAATTGCTCGTTTCCCCTTTCGTCCCCGGTCAATCATTGTATCCTCACTTGCATGCCTGTGCCGGTAATCACGATTGCGCAAATGCGCGAATGGGAAAAAGCTTCCTGGACTGCTGGTAAATCCGAAGCCGACGTCATCCAGCGGGTCGGCAAATGCCTCGCCGCCCGCGCTCTCGCACTCACCCAGCGGGGAGATTTCATCCTCATCCTCGCAGGCAAAGGCAATAACGGCGCCGACGCCCGTGCCGCGCGCGAGCACCTCACTGAACGCAACGTCGAATCAATCGACGTCACCGCCCCAGCCGCTGCCCTCGCCAGGCTCGAAGATCTTCTGGCTCAGCGTCCCGCGCTGATCATTGATGGTTTGTTCGGTATCGGCCTGGACCGGCCGCTCGCGGCGGACTGGATGCAATTCATCAAGCGTGTCAATGACTCCCAGTTACCCGTGCTTTCTGTGGACGTGCCTTCCGGCATGAATGCGGACACGGGTGAAGCACAGGGCGCGGCGATTCAAGCCGCCGTGACGTTGACTGTCGGTGCGCCAAAATTTGGAATGCTCGCGGAAGTCGCGTGGGCGTTCGTCGGGCGCCTGGAAGTCGCGAGCGACGTCGGGTTGATTCCCTGTCCCCTGAGCAGTGCGCTGCAGTGGAATCTACCGGAGGATTTTCGCGACTTCCCGCCTGCGCGAAAAGTCGCGACACACAAAGGCAGCTATGGCCATCTCGGAATCGTTGCCGGCAGCGTCGGCTATCATGGTGCGGCGGTGCTCACTGCTCGCGCCGCGCAACGCGCTCAACCCGGGTTGATTACACTTCACACGATGGAGGCGGTCTATCATGCGGTCGCCTCGCAATTGCAGGCGGTCATGGTATCGCCGTGGCAACCCGGGCCAAAACTACCGGGAGTTTATGACGGAGTGCTGATCGGCCCCGGCCTCGCTTCCGGCGACGTGCCCGACTCGATGAAATCGCTGATGCGACTTTTGTGGCGGGACTCCATGCATCCCGTCGTCGTGGACGCCAGCGCACTCGATTGGGTGCCGCTGGATCCGGTCACCAGAAATGTGGTGCGCGTGTTAACACCGCACCCCGGCGAAGCCGCGCGACTCCTGCGCGCCACAGTCCCGCAGGTGCAAGCCAACCGCGTGGGCGCGCTGCAAAATATTTCCCGCCGACACGGCAACGCGTGGGTGGTCTTGAAGGGGCACCAGACTTTGATAGGACGCAGCACCGGCACCGTGTACGTAAATTCGAGCGGTAATCCTCACCTTGCGCAGGGCGGCAGCGGCGATGTGTTGAGCGGGTACCTCTCCGGCTTGCTGGCGCAGCCGCAATTACAGGCCGATCCTCTAAAGGTTATCTGCCACGCCGTGTGGCAGCACGGTGCGGTCGCGGATCGTCTCCAGGCGTCGGGTCGCGGATGGGTGGTGGAGGACCTGATTGTCGGACTCGGCAAAGGTTGACCCTTCGCATTCAAGCCTCACAATAGGAAATTTGTAGGATCGGGTTTTGCGCTTTTCATCCGATGTGGCATCTGTTAACCAGTCCCTATGGCACGCAGATTTAGCCTGATGATGGCGCTTTTGGCTTACGGATTGTTCGCTGGAACAGTCCGAGCGGATACTTTTAAGTTGGCCGGCGGCGAGTCTCTCGTCGGTGAATTGCTGGTTGCCTCGGCTAATGATGCGGGCGTACAGGTGAAGATCGGCGAGGGTGATTACAAGCGGGTGTCATGGGCTAATTTTTCGCAGGAAGATCTCAAAAACTTTTCCAAAAATCCAAAGCTCGAAGCATTGGTGGAACCATTCATCGAGATCTCGCAGGAGGAAAAACTCAAGCGCACGGAAGTCACCATCAAACAGCCTTCGCGGCTGGAGCATCCGGCATCCGGCTCGCTGATCGGCGCGTTATTTTCATCGGCGCTGGGCATCCTGGTTGTCCTCGTGCTGTACGCAGCGAATCTGTACGCGGGATACGAGGTTTCGATCTTGCGCGCGCAACCTGCGGCGCTGGTGTGCGGCGTGTCTGCCATACTGCCGATTATCGGGCCGATTATTTTCCTTTCGATGCGCACTAAAATGCCGGCGAGCGCTGAGAACTGGGAGCCGACACCCGCCGCCGCGGCACCGGCCTCCGTTAATCCCATGCAGGCGACCCCGAGTGCGGGCACCGGCGCCACCGCCGCTCAACAACCGGCGGGCCTGCGCGTGGCCGGCGCCCCAGTCCCCAGCGAGCCGATCGACGACGAAACACCGACGATGGAAACGCCCGTGGCCCAGCCGCAAAAGGCCGCGCTTCCAGCCCCGACCACATTCAAACGCGGTCAGTTCACATTTAATCGGCGCTTTATTGAGACCAAATTTGCCGGATTTCTCGGTGTGGTACGCCGTGACGCGGAGCGCGAAATGGTGCTGGTCATGAAGACCGCACGAGGCGAATTCACCGGTACGCGCATCTCCAACATTGGCGCGAATGAGTTGCATTTTCAGGTCCAACGAGGCACGGCTTCCGAGGACGTGATGATTCCTTTCCAGGACATTCAAGAGATCACGCTGAAACACCAAGACTCATAACCAACAACAAAAGGGGTCGCCGGCGAAAGTGTGTTCCGCGCTCTTGCCACCCCAAATTCCGGCTCCGAATGAAATATCAAACCATCCTGTTGTTCGGCGCTCCTGGCGCCGGAAAAGGCACCCAGGGGAAAATCCTGGGCACCATCCCCCACTACTTCCACTGCGCTTGCGGCGATGTGTTCCGCAGCCTTAAATCCGACAGCAGCATCGGCAAGGTGTTCATCGAATACTCCAGCCGCGGCGAACTGGTGCCGGACGAACCCACCATCGAACTTTGGCGTGACTTTATCGAAGGTTGCACCCAGACCGGCCGGTTCCATCCCAAGGAGGACACTCTGGTCCTAGATGGCATTCCGCGCAACGTCAACCAGGCCGAGATCCTGCGCACCACGCTCAAGGTGAAGGCGATCTTCTATTTGCGGTGCACGGAATCCGAACGCCTGGTGCACCGACTGCAACGTCGGGCGCTCAAGGAAAACCGCCTCGACGACGCGAACCTGAACGTCATTCGCACGCGGCTCAAGACCTACGAACGCGAAACCAAGCCCGTACTCGATTACTACGGTCGCAAGATCGTGCATCGCATCAATGCAGACCAGAGTCCTTCGAAGGTGCTGTTCGATATCTTGAAGCACGTTCATTCCTGAACCATGTCGCAGCAGTTTGGTTCATTCACCGCCAGCGAACTTTACTGCCCAAAATGCCAGCGCGCACAACCAGTGCGCGAACGCCTGCTCCTCGTTCTGCCCACCGGCGAACTGCATGAATACGTCTGCGCCCGTTGCGCGACGTCGGTGGGAAAACGTTCCGTTTCCGGACCCGCGGTTTCCCCGTCGAAGCCGCCGGCTCCACCACCCCTGGCACGCCAACGGCGGCTCCTGCCTTAGCGGAACTTACCAAACCTGGCGATGTCTTCTCTGCGCGTTATCTTCATGGGCACCCCGGAACTCGCCTGCGCGAGTCTCCAGGCATTGATCGATGCGCCCTCGCTGGACGTGGTTGGGGTGGTCACCCAGCCTGACCGCCCCAAAGCGCGCGATCTTAAGCTGCAACCTTCACCTGTCAAACAGCTCGCGCTAACCGCTGGTCTGCCCATTCTTCAACCCGATCGCGCGCGCAACGAAGCCTTCGTTGAAGGACTTCGCGCTCTCAACCCGGACTTAATTGCAGTGGCCGCTTACGGTCAAATTTTGCCGGAGAGCATTCTCAATTTACCGCCGCATGGATGCCTCAATGTGCACACCTCCCTGCTGCCCAAATATCGCGGTGCTGCTCCCATTCAGTGGGCGATTCTGAACGACGACGCGGAAACCGGTGTCACCATTATGAAGATGGACGTCGGCCTCGATACTGGGGACATCCTGACGCAGGACAAAACCACCATTACCGCCGAGGATACTTCGCAAACATTGCACGACCGCCTTGCGAATATGGGCGCTGCGCTGCTGGTAAAAACCATTCCTGACTACGTCAACGGCAAGATCACCCCGCGGCCGCAGCCAATGGAAGGCGTCAGCCACGTCGCGAAAATCAAAAAGCAGGATGGCCGCATCGATTGGACCCGTCCCGCCCGTTTCATTTGGAACCGTGTGCGCGGACTGACGCCGTGGCCCGGGACGTTCACCGAACTGGCGGGGCAATCGCCTCTGCAAGTTCTCAAAATCTGGCAGGCTTCGCTGGCCGAAGGCGCGGGCGCTCCAGGCGAAATTCTGCACGCGGACAAATCAGGCGTCGTTGTAGCCTGCGGCAGCGGCGCAATACGCGTCCTGACATTGCAACGCGAAGGCGGGCGCCGTATGAGCGCGCAGGATTTTCTTGCCGGTTTTCCGCTGCGGCCGGGACAGAAGTTTGTTTGAGGAATTCCTCCGACTCCTCGTCTGCGATAGCCCTTTCCTACGAAACTCCTTCTGCTAACTTCGAGTCCATGAGCCTGACGAATGCTACAGCCCGATGCGATGGTCGCACAATGGATCATCCGAAGCCATGACCAACGCCGTTTTGATGCCGAGTCCGCGGCGATCCTGGCGTAACTCCCGCTACGGTTTCGCGGGCTTCTACATTTTCTTTCTTGTCTCCCTTTGGTTGATCCTGCGCGTGGTGCTGTTCGCCGCCTTCCGCCCCGCCGGTGCGCCACTCGGCGCGCAAGCGCTGGCTTTCCTCGACGGCCTGCATCGCGATTTCTTTGCCGCCCTTGTGGAATGCCTTCCCCTGTTGCTCTGGCTGCTGATAATTCCAGAGCGATGGTTCCGCGCTCGCTGGCATCGTGTGCTGTTTTGGATTGTCAGTTTCATCGTATTTTACACACAGATTTTCCTTCTGTTCGTCGAATATTTCTTCTTTGACGAATTTAAATCCCGGTTCAACACGGTCGCGGTGGATTATCTGCTCTATCCCTACGAAGTCTTCGTCAACATCTGGGAATCGTATCATGTGGGTATTGTCATCGCCGCGTGCGGTGTATTCAGCCTCGTGTTTGTGCTCATTGCCCTGAAGCTTTTCTCCGGGATGTGGGAACGCCCGTTCACCACCAAATCCCGCGCGGCGTACGTGGCGGCGGT
This sequence comes from Limisphaerales bacterium, assembly GCA_044223735.1. Lineage (GTDB taxonomy): Bacteria > Verrucomicrobiota > Verrucomicrobiia > Limisphaerales > UBA8199 > JBGALR01. The sequence goes on from JBGALR010000001.1 coordinate 125,625, forward strand.
GCTGGCGATGGTGGGCGTGCTGGCGCTGACGATCAATTTCAAGGGCGCGCATGTCAGCGACGATCGCACGCTCAACGAAATCTCCAACAACGGCCCCATCTCCTTCGTCGTGGCTTTCTGGACACGCAATCTCGACTTCGCGGCGTTTTACAAAACCATGCCGTTGCCGGAGGCTTATCAGCGCACGCGCCGATTGCTCTCGGAAAACAACAGCCATTATTTGCAGGAAGGCGATTCCATTCTCCGACAAGTCAATGGCGATCCCGCGAAACCGCGTTTGAACGTGGTGCTCATTCTGGAGGAAAGCCTTGGCTCGGAGTTCTGGGGCTGCCTCGGCAATACCAACACCTCGTTCGCCATGGACAAAGCTGCTGCGCTGGCGCGCCGCAACGAATCCGGCCGCGCCTTCGGTGGCCTCATGCAGACAAACTCGCTGACTCCGGAGATGGACAAACTCGCCATCGAGGAAGGCATGCTCTTCACCAATCTTTACGCCTCCGGCAATCGCACCGTGCGCGGCTTCGAGGGCGTGCTTTCCTCATTCCCTCCCCTGCCCGGCGATTCGATCGTCAAACGCGATCGCTCGGACAACGTTGAAACCATCGCGCGCGTCTTGAAACGCGACGGCTATGAAACAATTTTTCTGTATGGAGGTCGCGGCGTTTTCGACGGGATGCGGCCATTCGCTGTACGCAACGGCTACGAACGTTTCGTCGAACAAAAGGACTTCAAGAATCCGACGTTCACCACCATTTGGGGCGTATGCGACGAGGACCTATTCATGCGGGCCGTCGAGGAATTTCGCGATCTCGCCAAAGGCGACAAGCCGTTCTGCGCCACCATTCTGTCGGTTTCAAATCACAAACCCTTCACGTATCCCAAGGGGAAAATCCCGGAGGATCCGGAGTGGCAGGTGCGCGAGCACGCCGTGAAATATTCCGACTACGCGCTCGGTCAATTCTTTCGCGCCGCACGAAAAGAATCGTTTTGGACGAACACCATTTTCGCGGTGGTTGCCGACCATGGCGCGCGCGTTTATGGCAGCCAGAGCATTCCGATCCATTCCTACGAAATCCCGCTCGTTATTCTCGGACCTGCGGCGATCGACAAGCCCTCGCGCATTGGTGAATTGGGCGGGTCGCTCGACGTGGTCCCGACGGTGCTCGGCATTTTGGGACGTCCCTACCAGACCATGTTCTTTGGCCGCGACCTCCTGCGGCTGCCGACGCCTTCCGGGCACGCCGTGTTAAATCACAACCGCGATATTGGAATGTTGAATCGTGATCGTCTGGTCGTGCTGGGGCTGAACAAATCGGCGGAATTTTACGAAGGCGATCCGAAAGAGGTGAATATGACGCTGCTCAGGCAACCCGGCCCGTCCGATCTCGAGCTCGAAAACGACGCCATTGCCATCTACCAGGTCGCCGACGATCTCTACATGAATCGTCGCTACAGCATCGATCAAAAAGGCAAAGCGGTTGCAACGGAGAAGAGTCGCTGAAGCCCGAAGATGCGCTTAAAATGCCCGCTCCGGGTAACGTCAAGGCGTCTGCGAAGGTTGCCGCAGCATAGTCCCATCCGCAAGCGGTGTGGGCACGGGATGCAGAGCGCGACGGCGAGTGTCGAGCGTGTCCAGTCGGTCGATGGTAAGCTGGCCGATGCCGCTAAGACCAATCGCCTTGCCGATGGCTGCAATCGGGGAAGTCTTGCGCTCGCTGCGCAAATAGGTGTTCAGCACCTGAATGTAGTCCTGCACGAGCATCACCAGATCCTGGGACGCATGCGCGCGGATGGTATCCAATTCCAGCACTTTCGTTGTGAGCGCCTCGGCCTGGCGATCCAGCGGCCATTCCCGAATGATGCCCTGCAACGTCCACGGTTGGCGGGTGACATTGGTGCCGACGCGAGTTTCCAGCACGAGCACCAACGCTTCGTCGATTCGCCGCCAGGTCTCATCGCCGGGCCACATCTTTGCCGTGTCCCGGCCAGTGGAAGCAGCCACGCTCAACGCCCACCATTTCTCAACGTCCAGCGGCCGCGCGAAGCGGCCGTGAAACGCGTTCAGAAAAGCAAACTGCCAGTTATAGAATTTCGGCAACTGGGTGAGCATCGAGCGAAGACCGGCCCGGCCATCCTTGAGACGCAATAATTCGGCCACGAATAACTGCGCGCTCGCGCTAAATAAATCCTTCGGCCCGCCCAGCGTCGCATCCGGCGCGGGCCAGCTTAATTCCTCAAAGGTCATCGGTGACCGCCCGCCCATCCTGCCGCGCGCCTCGTCCAGCGGATTTTCCCGCGCTGCCAGCGACCATTGCTTGTCGGCGTTCACCCCGTTCACCGCCACTCGCGGTGGTGCGAGGATGATTTCTATCTCCTTCGACGCAAGCATTTGCTGGGTCAGGCCTTCGACCAGCCAGAGCGGCACTTCAGCGATGCGGTCCGGCGACTCGCGGTTGGCGACTTCAAGCAATAATACCTGCACGACCGCCCGCACGTAACGAACCCGATCCACCGGATCCGGCAATTCCAATTGATACTGCCAGCCATTTTTGAACCGCTGCGACGTGATGGTGACATTCTGTTCGTTCAAGGCCGTGCGCCGCACCTCCACATAAACCCGGCTCACCCAGCCCGGGCCCAGGCCCAGCTCGCGATAGAGACTCTGCTTGATGCGTTCGCAGGAAACCGCCAGCAGCGGGGGTTCCATCGCCAACATCGCGCGATTGGTGGCGAGGTTGGAAACCATCCATGAAGGACGGGCCACCTGCCGCTGCGCGTGAACGATGAACTGGCCGGAATGACTGTGGATCGGCTCGGGCTCAATGAGAAAATCCTGCGCCTGTGCCGCGCGCCAGCACGCCGCCATCGCCAACAATCCGACCAGCAAGCGCCGGACGATCGATTGCAACGGACGGTTCACAGTTTCCTCCTCTGGTCAAACTTTCGACGGCGTATTCTTCGCCGGCTTGCTCTCGGCCTTCGCGGCGGGTTTGCTGTCACTGGAGCTTGAAGTCGAGCTGGAACTCGATGACGCGGTATCCTTCTTCGCGGCTTCCTTATATTTGTCGCTGCGGTAATCCGTGATGTAAAAACCGCTGCCTTTGAAAAGCAATCCCGCGCCCGCGCTGATGGCGCGCTTCACCCTGCCCTTGCCCCAGCGCTTTTTGGCGCATTGGTCCTTCGGGCAAATCTTCAGTGCCTCGGACGAAATCGACTGAACGTTCTCAAACTCGTGTCCGCACTTCTCGCAGACATATTGGTAGGTCGGCATATTTCTTTCTCTATCTTAATAATCAGGACGGGCTCCAGGGTCAAGGCGGCGCTATCCGCCGATGCAACTCATGGAACGCGACGGCGCGACAAAATCCGCTTCGCCGATGTGGTGCCGCGCCTCTTTTTGCCAGACGACACCCTTGAGCCAGTTCGCAATATTCCCGTCGGCCGCGCCGTTACGCAATTGCTCCCGCAGGTCATGCTCGGTGACACTGAAAAGGCACGTACGAATCTTGCCGTCAGCAGTCAGGCGGATGCGATTGCAATGGCCGCAGAACGGCTCGCTCACCGGCGCGATAATTCCAATCTCGCCGCGACCGTCGGGAAAGGCCCAGCGTTTCGCTGTCTCGGCGGCGTGGCCGGATCGCACCGGCTGCAACTCGAAACGGCGCTGCAGGCGTGCGAGAATCTCCCGACCCGGCACCACCATTTCCTTGAGCCAACCGCGCCCCGAATCGAGCGGCATAAACTCGATATAGCGCAGGCTCACATTTCGTTCGCGCGCAAAATCCGCCAGCGCCTCGATCTCGTGATCGTTAATTCCGCGTATCACCACCGCGTTCACCTTGACCGGAGCAAAGCCGAGTTCCTGCGCCAGCGTGATGCTCGCCAACAGTTCGTCCAGTCCATCGCGTCCGGTGATCTTCGTGAAGTTCGCGCGGTCCAGCGAATCAAGGCTGAAGCTGATGCGCCGCAGTCCCGCCGCTCGCAACGCCGCGCCCTTCGCGGGAAAAAGAAAACCGTTGGTGGTCATCGCGAGGTCTTCGATTCCCTCAATCGCGGAAATCATCGCGACCAGCTTTTCCACGTCGTGACGCAGCAGCGGCTCGCCGCCCGTCAGCCGGATTTTTGTAATGCCTAGTCCAACCGCGATCCGCACAGCGCGCTCGATCTCCTCGAAGGAAAGCAGTTTTCCCCGCGGCAGCCAGTCTTGCAGGATGGGCTTGGAGTTCGGCTGATTCGCCCAGTGACCGCGATAAAAGTTATGCGCCGCCTCGGTCTCGGGCAGGCAATAGAGGCAGCGAAAATTGCAACGGTCCGTGATGCTCACCCGCAAATCCCGCAGCACCCGCCCGTGCGAATCGATGAGCAACCGGTCCTCGGTCATTGGGGAACTGCGTTGGTCGCCGGCGGGACCACCCGCGTCGTGCCATCAGAATGCACTTCGACATTGAGATCGTAGTTCGTCGACGGACCCTTGGGCGGGTTCGGGGAAATGCCGCGCATCAACTTCGTCGCGCCCTTCTCATCCGACTGCGCGAACAACCCGCGACGGATCCAGTCCAGCCGGCGCGCGACGTTCAGTTCGTCCTTCAACTTGGCCACCTGCGCGCGCAACACCGTCAGATCGTTGAACTGCTTTTCCAAATCCGCCTTCTCCGCCATCAGCCGTTTGAGTTCAACCTCCAAAAACCCTTTCTCGCCCTCGGACGTCGCCAGCTTGCGCTTCGTGTCTTCGATTTGTTTGGTGAGATTCGTGATCGAGATGCTGAGATCAACCGCCTGTTTATCGAGCGCCTGGTTCTGAGATTCCAACTCGGCAATTTTGGCATCGCGCCGCGCCGTTTCCTCCTGGCTCGCCTTCAACGCCGCCACCGTCTGCGCCAGGTTCGAGGACGTGTCGGAAAGATTCGCGGTGACCTGCGTGAAATTATTCGTCAATTCCTCGAACGCGCGCTTCTGCTTCTCGCGATCACTCTCCAACTCCGTGTTGACCTGCTTTTGACGGTCGCGTTCCTCGGTGCGAATGACGAGCGTGTTCGACAACACCACGTTGCTCTCCACGTCGCGGGAATGCTGATCGACCGATTGCTTTTTGATCACGATCAAACCGATCGCCAGGCCCAAAGCGACCAACAAAAGCACGACAACTCCGGTTCGGTTGTTCATAGATTTAATTAACATGTCGCCAGTACTGCCCTTTGGCAAGTGTGCATCCCCGTCGGAAGCCTCCACTTCGCACCGTCGCGCTGCATCGGAACGAGCCATCCCGCTCGCAAAAATTTCTGATGCGATTAGGTGTTATAAGGTGCGAATCACAGCGAATCGTCATCAAACTCTCCGCACCCGTCGCACGTTACTTCACCAATCGAACGTCCACATTCGAAATTGGAAAATGAGCATTCGAAAATCCGAACTCCTTCGGCCATTTTGCAATCTTCATTTTTCATTCAAAAGTTGGGTTCGTTTTTCATTTCGCACCACTCGCTAAATTTCCCAACAACCTGTCCACAAGTAGTTTACGCAATACTCAATTTGGGTTCGTTTGGTAAAATTTACATTTCACCGAGCCCGTTTTTCCACGCGCCAACCCTGCCAAAACGGAACGTCCACATCCCAAAAAAGTCCGGACATGGCCGTCCTTCGTTCCCGTCTCTTTCGTCATCACATCCTTCATCCTCCGGGTCGTTGTTGCCACTCGCAGTCCAACTTCTTCAAAAACATAAAATCTCCATTCTGCATTTCCCATCCCGCCCACATCCTATCACCCCCGGTGGGACAATTACTGTCCCACCCCATCTCCGATCCGAGACCAATCCGAATTCGTTTCTTTATTTCCTGCATTCCCTAGCGCCCTTTCCCCGGCTTCGAATATTTCCCGCGCAAAAAACAGCCAATTCGCTCCGGAACGCCACCGGTGGCAGGGCGTGCTCTCCGAGCGCGCCGGAAAAAATAGCGTTTCTCGGCGGTCTCCGCGACCGCGCAAATAGTCCTGTCTGAATCCCCTGACCACGACATCCGTAATCATAACGCGGAGCAAAATGTTTGAGCGGTCGCGGAGACCGCTGAAATATCACTCTCTTTCTCGGCGCCCTCGGAGAGGCCGCCCTACCACCAAAAACCTGCTTTGCGTCTCTGCGACCCTGCGTCTATGCGTTATTCCCGCCCCCTGCGCTTGCAGCATCCCATTCCCAATTCCTCATTCGAAAATCGGCATTCGAACTTCGGCCAATTCACATGTCAAAGATCATCCCGCCCAGGCATGCATCCCGAGCGCGCGGTCCCGCATGCGGGACCAACACCCCGACCTTACCTCCTGCCGGAATATTTTTCAACAACAAACCATCAGATAATGCAAGTTTTATCGGCAATCCCGGAAGGATCGGCAATCGCGGAAGTCTTTTTGCGCTCATCCGGGGAAAAGCCCGCCTTTTCCCCCGCCGACCGAACCCAGCCAGAACAGAAATTTGTAAATACCTCCCGCCTTTTTTCCTGCCTTCCTCCGCCCTCCGCGCCCCCGCCACTCCGCGGTGAACCCTGAATTTATCTTTCTTAAGTCCGAAGTCCCGCAATATCGCCTCGGGCGATTTACCACGGAAGGCAAACCATGAAAGTGATGCGCCCATGAGCGTAAAATCAGCTAACGCCCCATTCCCGCCGTCGGCAAGAGCACCCCGTCTTCGTTGCCTTCGTTAACTTCATTAAAAAATTCCCATCCGCAGCCATATTTCCCATTCCTCTTTTCCTGCCTTCCTCAGCCCTCGGCGCCTCCGCTTCTCCGCGGTGAAAGAACACCAATTTCCTCCGCCAGCCCCACAATGATACCCTCCGGCCCACGGAGATACGCCAGGCGATAAGCGTCCTCATATTGCATTTCGCCAATGAGTTCGGCCCCGTGATTGCGCATGTGCGCCACGATGGCATCGATACCCTCGACGGCGAACATCACGCGCCGGAAGCCCAATGTATTGACCGGCGCGTTCACCGGCCCGAACCGGATCGCGTCCGGCGTGTGGAATTTGTCCAACTCGATCCCCTGCCCATCAGGCGTTCGCATCATCGCCAGCGTGGCCCGGACATCCTTGAGCCCGATCAGTTGCCCGATCAAAGGCCCCTCCACCGTCGATTCGCCCTCCAGCTTGAGCCCCAGTTCGAGAAAAAACGCCTTCACCGCCTCAAGGTCCTCGACCACGATCAGGACGTTGTCCATTCGCTTGAGCGCCCTCTTATTATTGGACTTGGATTTTTTCGTCATGGTCTCGGTGTCGGTGATTGGGTTGCGGGGATTATTCAGTTTTCGTTGCCCTGCGCACGCGAGATCGCTCAACGCTCGTATAGCCAGGCCGGTTTGAACACAGCACGCGAGCTGGCACCCTATTTTGGTTCTTCATCTCGTTTTCGCGCGCGCGCCCGTTTCCATAAGGTCTCCACCACTGTAAGCAGAAAGTAGACGACTACAACCATACCCGCCATGAGCACAGAGAGGAACAAAAACACAGCCATGCCGAACATCATTGCAAGGTCCTCCAAAGAAGTATGGCTCAACCGAATACACGATATTTAATGCCTTCCGTCAAGTTATGTGCTTGGCTTCATAGCTCCCGCGCCAGCAAAGCCTCATCCCGCCCCCAACGCCAACGGCGTTGCGCCCTCCAGCCCCAAGTTGGCCGGAATCCTCCCGGCCAACTTGGGGTTCACGGCCGAAATTCAACACAACCTCGACGAGGTTGCGCCAATCGTTGCGATTTGTCAGGCCTCAGCGACTTTGACATCCAGCTCTCCCCGCTCTTTCTCGCTCAAGCATATCCCCAGATAACCGCAGTCACGACAGACAAATGATAATGGCGAATAGCCCAACATCATCATCCGTCCCTTCGGGGCGAAGTTCCGAAATGCCTTCTCCCAAAACGTGCCAGCGACGAGTCTGTTCCCTTTGCAACTTGGACAAGCCAATTTAGGTGATAGTTCTGTCATAAAGCGTAATGAGGCCTGCGACTCAATCCGCAGTCGCGGGAAACCCTGCGCATCCATCCTCCTCCGCCAAGGCTACGGCGGACACGTCCACCACCGGACCATCGGGTTTGCGCATTGTCCCGCGGCGTGCTCATCATGCCTTGGAATCCAACGTCTTCGCACCGAAGACAAACCGGGCGACGCCACTCTCGCCGTCGCGGGAGACTGGCTGCGCATGAAGTTATGGTTTTGAATCCTCAATCCCCGCTCCATTGATAATCGTATCCGGCCGGCGGGTTGTAAGACATCGCCAGCGAGAGCGCTTGTCCATTCCAATACGATTTGATGTAGCTGACGTGTCCGTCCACGAAGCTGACCATGTCGAGGGCGTTGTTAAAACAGGAGCTGTTCGGATCGGAGATCGGCTTTTTCGGCTGATGCCAGGAATAGGGATAAAAAGAGGCGTGTTCCGTGACCAGCACCGTTTTGTCCGGGTGCTTGATCGAACTTAATTTCTGTCCGGCGATGCCCAGCACCGCGCCGGCCCCGCTGAAATTGGTCGCTTCCTTGTTGAGCCCATTGAAAACGTAGCTGGAATAGTTCGCATAGGATGATTCGTGCCGGCCCGTATGCGAAAACAGCACGGCGCCGCTCGAAGTCCAATAGCGGAAGGTGTCCGCCGGACAGGCGAAAAGTTTATCCTGCGGTGATGAGGCCCCCTTCAAACCCACGTAGCTCTGCACGAGGGTTTTGTAATAATTCACCATTCGATTCGTCGTTTGCGCGGTAGGCGAAATGTCGTTCGCATCGTCGGAATACAGGCGCACGGCGAGATTGATCTGGCGCAAATTATTGGCGCAAGCCGTCCGCCGCGCCTTGGCCTGGGCAGTGCTCGAGACCGGCAACAACAACGCGGCGAGAATCGCGATGATGGCAATGACCACCAACAACTCAACCAGCGTAAATCCTGTTTCCCTTGTGCATTTCATAATGAGGTGCCGGCAAGCAAGCACCCGCCCGAACCGGGGAAAATATCAGGGTGCCGACTCACAACTCCACCTGCGCGCCATAGCTACCGAGCCACGGGAAAAATTGCAAGCGCGAGACGGCAGTAATTCCAGATTTTATTTATCGGGGTCGTTACGGCGAATGATTAGGCCACGTCCTTACGCGACTTTGAACTCCGTTGTTGAACCCTCCGGCCAAATCACGGTGTATTGTTCGCCATGGACCTCGCGATAAGCCGCCGTGACGGCCTCCAAACGTTGAGTCCGCTCAAGCACCGTTCTGACGCGGCGAAATGTCGCTGCAGGGTCAGGGGTGAAAATGAAAATGTTGATTTCGCCCGAACCGCAATCGTGACCATCCACATTCGCCGAATCTCCGAGCAGCGCGACCAACTCGTCCGCAAGTGCAATCATCGCATCGTAGTCGTCGAGACTATCACCGCGAAACTGAAGGGTAAGGAGATATTTCATGTTGGACGAAGTGGCCTAACGCCCAATCCCGCGCCTGCGGAACGCCAACGCCGACCGCGCGCCCCCGCTTGCGCCCTCCACATAACAGTACCAGCCATTCCGGCGTGGCTCTAACGATTTGTTTGGCGGCAAGATGCTCACGTCGTCAACGGTTTGTGTTTATCATCGAGTCCAAGGCCGGTTTCAGCGTCTTCTCGAACCAAACATCAGCGCCCGCCATCTGACCGTCAGACCAACCTTGGTGTTGGGCGCGGGGGTAAGGTCCGGGCACTGAGCACCTGATCAAACGACCACCGCCCAACCCGCTGCAGTACCCCGCCTGATACCAATCGAGATACATCACCCGCGCAGGCGCATCATCGTCGAACGGGGTCTTCAACGGAAGCGGTGCAGGCCGTCCTTGGTAATGCGCCAATATTTCCTCGCTTGTGGCAGCAATTGGGTGTGTTCGACTGGCGCACCCAGACAAAACCTGGATGCTCATCGCGAAAATAATAACAAGCATCGATCGCCAGACGCGCCATGCCTTTGCAGCGGACGACGTTCCTGAGTCCCGATCCCTCGGGATTCGCCGCAGCGCTGGATTAGGCGGCGGCAAACTTGGACTCGATGCCATATTTTCGCAAAAGCTTGGCTGCGACGTGAAAACTGACGCTACGATCAACGCTCATATTGAGTTGCGAGCCCGTAGCCTCTACGCTCTCGCCGCAGACCTCAGCCAAATATCTAACGGACACCACTGCGGGTAACGAAACCTCTCTGGTAATCGGCGGATCGGGGAGACCTACGACCGGCATCTTGAGTTTGTCCTTTGCATTCATGTGATTTCGTCCGGTCTACCTTCAAAAGCTCCGCGATGGCGAGCCGAACGCATGGACATGACAACGCCAATGCAAGCGAGCCGCTGATTCCGAGTGCCGATCCCTCGGGATTAGATGCCATGATGGATTGAACGTAGCGCCACTAGGCATCACGCTGGGAACGCAATTCCAACAATCAACCATCCCGCTTATGAAAGAATACATCAAACCCACCATGACGTCCAAAACCTTACCTCCCACTGGCGTGCCGGACAAGTCCACAACTAAAACCACGCCACCGGCGCAGATTCCGGAGCCCCAAATGGGGCGGCATGATACTAGCCCAGGGTGAGGCCGGCCGGCCGCTGCCTTGGGTAAACCGCAACCCCACCATTCATTCCTTCCTTTTTTTAATTCGTCCTGGCGAGCCGGCGGCCAGGACGAATTAAAAAAAGGAAGGAGAATATTTGGCATCGGTTACCCGGGGCGGCGTTCGTTGCGAACTTGCCCCGGGCTGGTATCTCATCGTCCCTTCAGGACTTCAAATTGGCCTGGCGGCGAATCAATTTTAATGCCCGCCCACGATCCGGGGTGGCAGCGCATGGATATCGCGTAATCTATGCTGCAAATCTCGGACCGCCTCCACTGCTAATAAAAGTGGGGCTCACCTTATGTTTCGCGCAACTCCGACTCGTGGAGAGCCTTTGGGCAAACCAACACCGCTGTATCAACAAGCCCCTGGGGTGCGATCAAGTTGTGCTGAGCGACTAGCTCGATGACTTCCGGATGTCTGCAATCCCCCTTGACATGCAACCATTTGGTTGCATGATTACGTGTGTCATGGATGAAGTATTCAAAGCACTGGCCGATGCCAGCCGCCGAAAGCTGCTCGACGAGCTGCACAAGCGCGGCGGGCAAACGCTGGGTGAACTCTGTCAACACCTCGACATGACACGACAGGCAGTTACGAAACATCTGGCCATACTGGAAGCGGCGAACCTCGTCGCGACGTTGTGGCGCGGGCGCGAAAAACTGCATCACCTCAATCCGGTGCCGTTGCACGAGATTTACGAGCGCTGGATTGCCAAATACGAACGCCATCATCTTCAGATGCTGAGCGACCTGAAGAAAGATCTCGAAAACAAAACACGCAAACAAAATGACATCGGAACAATCTAAATTCGTTCACGTAACTTACATTCGGACAACGGTTGAAGCGCTCTGGCAGGCACTGACGGACTCCGACATCATTTGCCGCTATTTCGGCGGCATCGGTCAGCAGTCCGAATGGAAGCCCGGCTCTTCGTGGCGCATGACAAAGCCAGACGGAACTGTCACCGACAGCGGGGAAGTTCTTGAAATTGAACCGCGCCGCAGGCTGGTTCTCAAATGGCGGCACGAACTCAGGCCGGAATTGAATGCCGAAGGTGACTCACGCATGACCTACGAAATCGAGGAAGAAGATGGCAAAGTGAAACTCACCGTCATCCATGAAATCGGAAAGCCTCAGTCGAAACTGATTGAAGCGGTTTCGAGCGGATGGCCCTACATTCTGTCCAGTCTCAAGAGTCTCCTCGAAACTGGCGAACCGCTGGAAGGTCGTCGCAAGGGCTGCAACTAACCATGGATGGCTTGGCCGCCTGCATCAACATGCTTGCGCCGATGCAGGCGGCAGTTGACCTGGCAAGATTAGCGCGAGAACCCCTGACGTAAAAAGCTCAAAGACGCCGAGCCGAACGCACCGGCATGCCACTGGCAGCCCGACCGAGTTGTTCGCTGCGCATGGTTAGCAAACCAACCCCGTCGGAGGGGGGCGCAAGGACGAAAGAATCTGGCGGTGCATAACCCTTTGCCTATCAACCTGTCGATTTCCCGCTACTCAGGAGACGGTATTCGTGTCATCAATTCCTGGTTATCATTTCGTGCTGCCAGCGCCAGCCACTGTCCGGAAAGCACGAACACCCATGACGAAGCCGATAGCGAGGCCGGGTAACGCATGCCAATCCAGCCAGAACCCAAAAAAATGCGCTTCGCTTTTGGGCTGAAATACAATTCCGACAAGCCATCCGACGCCCGCTGAAACAACCAACCACACAAAGAGCAGTGCGGCGATGGCAATAATAAATCGGAGAACTTTCATCTCGTTTGGGTTCTGCCGCCTAACGAACCAATCCTGCAATCGCGGGAGACTGCGAACCGAACGCGCCGCCATGCCCAACGAGGCGCAACCGGGGCGATGCTTCCAAGACCCGCTCCCTCGGAATTCGCGATTCGCAGGGCGAACCCCTCTTATGTTGTCCACTTCTCCAGCGCCTCGTCAGGCCTTTCATGAAAAACAAAAAGTCATTTCATAAATGGCGCGTTTCGAAAAGCCTCAAAACCTCGAACCGTGAGATCTTCAAGCTCCGCAAACAACGCCGGATCGGCTGACTTGAAATTGAAGCACGACTTGCCTTGCATCCGCGCCTGCAACTCCTTCGACACTCCCTTGAGCAAGTCGGGACGAGCGTAGACTCCCATGTGATGAAAACTCACATAGGCTTTCCCCATGGTCACCCACGCAATCGGGAACGGTTTTTTGTGAGTGGGATGCTTTCCGCCTTCCAAACGGTAACAGCTCGCGGTGTCCTCCGTGACGACGAGCTTGCCAGCATGGCGTTTGAGGATTTCCCGCAAGGCTGAGAAAACTTCCGGAAATTCAGTGGGCACAAGAATGAAGGGCTGAGGCTTAACAGATATAGACATCCGGCCAGGCGCCGGTTTGGTCTGGTGAAGGTTCCTTTGGCCTGGCTCCCAAAAACATTCCATTATTGAAGCGTGACATCGGCGTTCGGTCAAGGAGATGCCTCGCTTGGCATATTGCGAACAAACATTAAATGTCCCGCCGTCCGAAACGCGAGTCTTCGTCTGGAGCACGGTGGAGGCCCCGCACTCTGCCGCGCCGCGAGGAAAAACGGTCATTGAACGATCTCCGAAAGTTTGTTTTCATCATTTCGTGAGAACAGGAGCCGCGACATGAAGTGGAAGCTGTCACTAGTCGTGGTTGTCGTCGCTGCCGTGACGGGCGCTCTCATCATTTACCGACGACTCCCGCCTCCGGCGGCGGACGTTTTGGGCAGGCTGCCGACGGCGGAACAGTTGCAGATTCGACAGGGGTTGAGGCGCGAAATGTGGCGGCAGGTATTCCTGTATCTCAGACAAGGCAATCTCGCCCGCGTTCCACAACGAATCAGGGACGTTGCCACGGGCCGAATCCAGGAAGTTGAGATCCTGCCACACCACCTTATGCAAGTGCGAACGACGTCGCGTACCGGCGATGGTTATTACCTGCTGGAGAATCCGAACGGTCCAGTGGGAACCTCCGACTGGCGCGTGTTGCGTTACTCTCCGGCCCCATTCGGTGCATCGTTCGAGTCAATCGCTTTGCCATCACTACCCAAAGTCGATGCCGCGGTAGTGGCCGCCGGGAAAATCTTCGATGAAATCGAGGGACGCTCCCCCTCGACCAAGCTTCCGTCGGTCAGCACTGAAGCGCAGTTCGCAACTTCACTGTCCAATCGCACCGGCCTTTCACTCGGTCGCTAGTGAACAAAGCGAATTTTCGATAGTCGTCCCGCTTCCGCCGTGGCGGGAGACCGGCGCTGACGGCACGCCTCTGCCGAAACTTCACCCTCCAAAGGAAAGTCATGGCGGAACGGGCTCTCGAACGAGCAAAAAACAGCTAATTTTTCCCAGGAATTGTGAGGTATTCCGGCTTGAGCGATGGCAAAATAGAATGGCAGACAGTGTCGGAATCGCATTCGAGGATTATGAGACGGACACAAAAGAGAGGCTGGTTGGTCGCGGCGGGAGGCTGCGCCCAGTGTCTGGAAAAATCAAAGTCGGAAAGCAAAGGGCTGGCACCATGAAATTCAAGCGCAATGAAACATCGGGTGCGGTGGCTTTTGAACTGCAGCCCGGCGAAAACCAATTGCCGGTCGAGCCGGCCTACCCTGGCGCGACGCCGCTGCCGATCTTCCACATCAAAAAAATCCTGGTCCCCGTCGATTTCTCGAAGCGTTCCCAAAAGGCTGTGGCTTATGCCACCGCCCTGGCCCGGCAATTCGACGCCGGAGTCACCCTGGTGCACGTCGTTCCCCACCTGCACAACTCACCGGAGCTGGTTTCGCTGGCTTTGGACGATTCGGCGATTGAACAATCACGAAAAAAGCTGGAGGCGACCTCCCTCAAGGTCAGAACGGTGTGCCGATGTGATGCAATCGTTGTATCCGGCATGCCCGCCCAGGAAATTGCTTCATTGGCGGCGAAGCAAGGCAGCGATTTAATCATCGTTGCGACACGCGGGCGAACGGGCTTTGCGCGGGTGATTCACAAAAGCATGGCGGAGCATGTCATACGCGCCGCGCCGTGTCCCGTGCTGGTGGTAAAGGAAAAGGAACATGAATTCCTCGTTTCGGAAGAGATGTGAGCAGATTGGGGGCGGGCGAACACTTTCGTTATTTCCGGCCCAGGAAATCCGGAACATCCGCCGGCGGCCCCACGCATTGGCTCCACCGGTCCACGAAAGGAAACTATGAACCCGCAAGCATTTCCCGATTTCAAAGAGGGACCTTTTAGTCCCGAGAGCGTGGAAACGATTATTTCCACCCATCCATTTCTTCAAGGCCTGAGCGCTCATCACCTTCGGATCCTGAGTGACTGCGCCATGCGCGTGCATTTCGCCGAGAACGATTTCATATTTCGCGAGGGCGCGCCGGCCAATCGTTTCTACCTGTTGCGAACCGGCAAAGTGGCGCTCGAATCGCAAGCGGCGAATCAAACGCGGGCACTCATCCAGATCCTCGGCCCGGGGGATATTCTGGGCTGGTCCTGGATTTTCGAACCCTATTACTGGCACTTCGACGCCCGGGCGCTGGAGGCGACGGACGCGGTATTCCTCTACGCCACCCCGCTGCGCGAGGAGTGCGAATCCGATCATGACCTGGGGTACGAGTTGATGAAACGTCTTGCGGGTGTGATGGTGAGCCGCCTGCAGGCCACCCGATGGAAGCTGCTGCGCATTCCTTCCACGACTTAGGATTTCGACAAAACTCCGTCGTGGGAGTTGCCCCGGTAATCTAACGGCCAGGGCGGCCCTGCAGGATGCATCCACGGGGGGAATTTGCATCGGATACCAGGCCGCCTTGCGCCGGTTTTGGAATTTTCCCGCCGAGGGAACAGGAAATGGTTGTGCCACCGCAGAGTACGAAAGGTTCCCTCGGGCGGGCTTAACGTGCAGGCTGCAAAGCGAAACGGATCACAGCCTTTCCACGCCGGGGCGTCGATAGCTTGGATCGATCACGCAGGCTTTTCCCGCTTCACTGGGAATTTAAAGGCGCTCGATCATCTGCTCCCTTGAATAAAGCCGGAACGCTCCTACATTGTGGGCATGAAGTTGCCGAGCGAAGTTCCGGTCATGACGCTGCCGAACGCCACGCTGTTTCCCCAGGCGTTGCTGCCGTTGTACATTTTCGAGCCGCGCTACCGCCAGATGCTCGCCGACGCGTTGAACTCGCATCGCATGCTGACTATCGCGATGCAAAAGCCGGGCAGCCTCCGCGAGACGCCGTCGCCCGTCGCCGGCATCGGCTTGATCCGCGTTTCCGTGGCGCATCGCGACGGCACGTCGCATCTCATTCTTCAAGGCCTTGCGCGCGTGCAACTGGCCAAGGCGGTTCGCTACCGGCCGTATCGCATTCAACGCATCAGCGCCATTGAGACGCCGCCCAGCAATGCGACCGCAGTCGATGCCCTGGTGAGCCAGGTTCGCCGGCTGCTTGAGGAAAGAAATCGTGTGGGGTTGCAGTTTCCCGCGCCGATTCCGTCGCCGGATCCTTCCGAAAAATCGTCGGGACCACCCTCGTTTTCATCGAAGGAAATTCTGCAATATCTGGATTCCATTTCAGATCCGGAACAGGTGGTGGATCTGGTTTCCTGCGCGGTGTTGCCTGGCGGGATTGAACGCCAGGCCATTTTGGAAACGTTGGACGTCGAAGCCCGCCTGCAGCGGTTGATCGATTTTTTACTCGCTGAAATCAAAGCGAAACGCAAAAGTTACAACGCATGAGTGATTCCACCGTTACCCCAGCTGATTTTAGCTCCGCCACGCGTGAGCAAATAATGTCCGCGCTCTTTGCGCACCTCATCATGCAGCAATCCAACATGGCTTTGATGCTGCTCGGCAAAACGCCTCATCCGGAAACCGGCGAGACGATCCGCGACCCGGAGACGGCGAAGATGTTCATCGACCTCCTGGAAATGCTGGAGCTGAAAACCAAGGGCAATCTCACCAAGGAGGAAGGGACGCTGCTGAAAAATGCTTTGCTCGCCACTCGCATGGCGTTCGTGGAGTCCGTCAATTCCCCCGCCCCGGCCGCCGACGCAAAGCCCGTGACGGCAGAGGCTACCGCATCTTCGCCCGCGCCCGCGCCCGCCGCACCGGGGGCCGAGGAGGACAGCAAGAAAAAGTTTACGAAGAAGTATTGAGCGTTCCACGTGTTGTGCCAGTCAAAGCTCGACAAGTATTATTCAATGCTTGGCGGGCGGAAAGGTAAGCATGAGAAAGCGAATTGTTGACGAGTTCACCAAGCTGCGAGTTTCGCGGCAGCGCAAATATCAATTGCGCATGCAACGGGACAAGCGCTGCACGGAATGCGGCGAGCCCGCTGTCCAGGGCTCCCGCTGCCTGAAGCACCTCGTGAAGGCCCGCGAACGCCAGCGCAAGAAACGCGGGCTCAAACGCCGCTACCGCGGCACGTTGAGTTACCGCTTGCAGGCAGCATCGAGTCCCCGTAGTTCCCGCGCGTCCTGCGCTCCGCGTTGAGGCGGCCCCGCGTTGGCCCACTCACACGTCCCCCCGTTCCTGTGGATTAAGAGAGGTGATGTTGCGCCACCGTGTTAGCAGCCAGGGTTAAAATTTCAAATACTCTTGCCAAGCTTCGGCACGCTCGCCATATTCCAAACCCAATAAAGGTAATTTTATGGCTGATGTGGCAAACAAATATCCCGAGAACGTGTCGGGCAAGTATTACGTGGACAATCAATGCATTGATTGTGACCTGTGCCGGGAAACCGCGCCGGATAATTTCAAACGCAACGAAGACGGCGGTTATTCCTTCGTTTACAAACAACCCGAATCGCCGGACGAGGAAGCCCGCTGCAAGGAAGCCAAGGAAGGCTGCCCGGTCGAGGCGATTGGCGATAACGGCTCGTAGTCCTGCCGATCCAATTTCCACGCCCGCGGCTCCGGCCGCGGGTTTTTTTTCGATTCGTCCCGCGGCGCGCCCCGCTTCGTTCGTTCCGTTCCAGCCTTGTGCGGCGGAGGCGGCGCAGGGATAATTTCCCCGCTCTATGAAACTTAGATTTCCCACCTTGTTTCGCGCGTGGATGATCTTCCTGGTCATCACGCTCTTGTGGAGTGTGTGGGCGGGCGCGCAAACCGCCGGGGTTGCGGCCGACGTGCCCGCCAAAAGCGCCGCGTCGCTGGCCAATCTCCCGCCCCACGGCGAACCGCGTTACGTGACGTTTGGTCTCGACCGCGTTGAAATTCTGCAAAAGCCCGTGCTCCTTGGCGAACCGGCGTGGAAGCCGATCACCTTCCTCATTTATCTGCTGCTGGCTTTCATCTTTGCCAAGGTTTGCGATTTCGTCATTTGCGCCTGGCTCAAAAAACTCGCCGGCCGCACCGAGACCAAGGTGGACGATTTGATTCTGGGGTTCCTCCACGTCCCGGTGGAGGTGGTGGTGTTCGTCGCCTTTCTCCGCATCGGCCTCAATGTTTTTGATTGGACCGACAAGGCGCGCTTTTACATTTCCAAGGCTTTGATCGTGGTGGTGGCGGTGACGTTCACCTATGTGGTCATCAAGGTGTTGAACCTCCTGCTGGACGTCTGGCGCGGTCACACCGTTCACGAGGCAGACCGCAAATTCGACGACCAGCTCTTCTCCGTTCTGCGCAAAAGCCTCAATGCGTTTGTCATCATTGTGGCGGTGCTGGTGCTCGCGCAGAACCTCGGCATCAACATCACCGCCGCCATCACCTCCCTTTCCATCGGCGGTCTGGCGGTCGGCCTCGCGGCGCAGGACACCCTCGCGAATCTGTTCGGCGCGGTGGCGGTGTTCATGGACAAACCATTTCGCGTCGGTGACACCATCAAGCTCGACGGCGCGGAGGGCGTGGTCGAAATCGTCGGGATGCGCAGCACGCGCGTCCGCAATCCCGATGGCCACCTGCTCGCCATCCCCAACAAAATCATGGGGAACGCGATCATCACCAACGTCACCCAGCGTCCGCATCTCAAGACGACGATGAACCTGGTGCTTTCGCAGCAGTTGCCCATCGAAAAGGTGAACCGCGCGCTGGAGCTGCTAAATGAGATTTACCGCAAAAATCCCAACACCGAGGATGTGCTGATCAGCTTTAACCGTTTCGCCGCGCGCCATATAAATATTCAGATCGTGCATTGGTGGAAAGGCACGGACAACCGCAAGTATCTCGCGGGCATGCAGGCGCTCAACTTGCAGGTGAAGGAACGCTTCGACGCCGAAGGTATCGCGTTCGCGTGAGCTTTTTTCTTCCGGTCTGACTGCGACTCACTACGCTGACTTCAAATATGGACTCGCTCACCAACCTCATCTGGCACGACGGCAAGCTGCTCGGCATCGAGTGGAGTGTCTGGAAGATCATCGGCTGGGTGGGCAACGTGGTGTTCTTCTCCCGCTTCTTCGTGCAATGGTACGCGACGGAGAAATTGAAGCGCGTGGTGATACCGGCCGCGTTCTGGTGGTTGAGCCTCGCCGGTTCGCTATTATTGCTGACCTACTCGGTTCACAAGCGCGACTCGGTCTTCATTTTTGCGTACGTATTCACCTGGATTCCCTACGTTCGCAACCTGATCATCCATCGCCGTCACGCGGCCGCGCACCTGGATTGTCCCTCGTGCGGCGAGTCGTGCCCGCCCAATTCGAACTTTTGCTTCGCGTGCGGCACCAGGCTGAACACCGCGTCTCAACCCGCGCCACGGTAAAATCCACCTTCCCGGACAAATTTCCCAGCCCGGCACGACAAAAAAACTGGCTATTCGGGCAAAAATCATACATACTCTTTCCTGAATGATGGGAGCGGAAACGGCAGGGTGATGGATGCCGGTCTGCACGGTGGTTGGCGGTTTAATAAATGAAGGCGTCCCCCTTGAGTTGGTTTGCCAGAGACAAAGAACGAGACCGGTTTTACCTCTTACCAGGGATGGGCGGTCGTGCCCTGCGCCGCAAACGCCGGATATTTCTTTGCTGGGCCGTGGCGGCCGGGCTGTTGGTTTCGGGCATCGTGGCGCTAATCCTCTACCAGATGGGCAAAGGCCACTAGACGAACAAAGTGGTCGGTCGCAAGTGGACTGCATCAATCAAGCCCTGGTCGGTCAGCTTTAATTCCGGAATCGGTGACAGGCTCAAAAAGGACAAAGTCATAAAGGGCGCTTCCAGATCGCACCCCAATGCGTGTGCGGCTCCGTTCAGTTCGGCAATTCGCCGGATGACCTCATCCAGCGGCTGATCCGATACCAGGCCGGCAATTGGCAACGCCAGCTCCGCCTTCACTTTGCCATCTGCGACCGCCACCTGGCCGCCTTGCATTTTCACCAACTCTTCGATCGCGCGAGTGATGTCGGCGTCATTCGTGCCCACCACGACAACATTATGCGCGTCGTGCGCAACCGTGGAGCCGAGGGCACCGGAGCGCAATTTGAATCCGCGCACGAAGCCGACTCCGACATTGCCCGTGGCGCGATGGCGTTCCACCACCACCATCTTCAAAATATCCCTCGACGGGTCTGCCACCACCTGCCCCGCCTCGACTCGCGGTGACTCGATGATTTCACGGGTCACAATCTGATTGGGCACGATTTCGATGAGGCGGATTTTTCCATTCGAAACCGCCGGCGCGATAAAGTCCTGCGGTGCTTTATAAAGCAGGTTCATCGTGCTGCGCGGCCGCGGTGTGACGCTCGGCGACGGAGCGAGATATCGTCCGTTCTCCGCAACCAGCACGCCCTTTTTATAGGTCTGGCGCACCGTGAAATTCTTCAAGTCGTCGAACACAATAAAATCCGCCCAATAGCGAGGTGCGATCGCGCCGTAATTTCGCAGGCGATAATGCCGCGCCGTGCTAATCGTGGCTATCTGCAACGCCGTCATCGGGTCCACGCCCAGCTTGATCGCCTTGCGCACGCAGTGATCGATATGCCCCTCGGCGGCAAGATCACCCGCCAGCTTGTCGTCGGTCGCGAAGGAGCAACTCATCGCGTTGAACTTGTTGATGGCCGGCACCAACGTCGCCAGATTGCGCTCGGTGCTGCCCTCGCGCAACAGCACATGAAGTCCGAGCCGCAGCTTTTCCTGCACCTCGTGCAATTCGGTGGACTCATGATCGGACTGGACCCCCGCCAGCACGTAAGCATTGAGATTGGGGCCGCTGAGGCCGGGCGCGTGGCCGTCGATATTCTTTCCCTTGCCCGCTTCGATCTTGGCGAGTTCGCTTTCATCACCGAGATAAACACCGGGGTAATTCATCAACTCCGCCACGCCCGCGATGCGTTCGTCACCGATCATCAATTTCAAGTCACCCGCCGTCATCCGCGCCCCCGCCGTTTCATAAGGCGTGGCCGGCACGCAGGACGGCAGCATAATGAAAAAATCGAGCGGCAGATTTTTGCTGGATTCCAGCACGTAACGAATGCCGTCGAGCCCGAGGACGTTGGCGTACTCGTGAGGATCGATCACCACCGCGCCCGTGCCGTGGGGCACCACCGCGCGCGCAAATTCAGGAGCGGTCAACATCGAACTCTCCACGTGAAAATGACCGTCGATCAGACTCGGTGCGAGGTAGGCGCCTTGCAAATCAATGACCTTGCCGGCTTTGTATTCGCCCAGGCCCACGACGCGCCCGTCATGCACGGCGACGCTGGTCGGGTAAATTTCACCGCTAAGAACGTTGACGAGGTTCGCGTTTTTGAAGAGGAGTTCGGCCGGCTCTTCGCCCCGGGCCACACTCAATTTTTGCCGCACGTTACGCATGCGCGATTTTGGATGATTTTCGCCGGCTTGCGAGCCTAAATTTTGCTGCGCACAAAAATGAAATAAAGAATCAGGATCGCGGCCAGCACGTACGTCAGCCAGCCGATTTCCCTTCCGCGCCCGCTGAAAAATTTGATGATGGGGTAGCTGATGAATCCCAAGGCCAGACCGTCCGCGATGGAATAGGAAAGCGGAATCCCAACCAGCGTCAGAAAAGCCGGGATGCATTCGCTGTAATCGTTCCAATCAATTTTGGTGACGTTTCGCATCATCATCGCGCCCACAATTACGAGCGCCGGTGCGGTGATTGGCGGATAACTGCCAAGCATCGCGATCACCGGACTGAAAAACAGGGCCAGCAGGAATAAAGCGGCCACCACCAACCCGGTGAGTCCCGTGCGCCCGCCCTGCTCCACCCCGGACGCGCTCTCGATGAAACTTGTCACCGTGCTCGTTCCCATTGCCGCGCCAGCTACGGTGCCGATTGCGTCGGATACCATCGCGTGTTTCGCGCGCGGCAATTGGTTGTCCTTGATGAATCCCGCCTGCTCGCAAACGCCGATCAGCGTCCCGATGGCGTCGAACGTCAACATGAATAGAAAAACAAAAATGAACGGCAACATCTTTGGTGAAAGCGCGTGGATCAGGTCCATCCTCAAAAATGTCGGACCAAGTGAAGGCGGAAGCGCCACGACCGCCCTGGCATATTCAAACTGCGTCACGAGCATCGAACCCGAAAGCTCCGGCCAACTCGTGGCAAATATCGGTGAATGCGACACCAAGGCTTTCAAGCCCAACGTCAGCGCTGTAGCACCCAGAATGCCCCATAGAATCGAGCCGCGTGTCTTGCGCGCGTGCAACCCCGCCGTCAGCAGCAAACCGAAAAAGAAAACGAGCAGGTCCGGCGAGGCGAAGTGCGCGTTTAGCTTCACTCCGGTGCCGCCATCCTTCACGATCAAACTCACATTTTGCAGCCCGATGAAAGCGATGAACAGGCCGATGCCGGCGGCGATGCCGTTTTTGAGGCTGGGGCTGATGGCATTGAAAATCATTTCCCGAATTCCGACCAATGACAGAGTCAAAAATAGTACGCCCGAAATGAACACCACTCCCAGCGCGACTTCCCACGAATTGGCGAATCCGGCCGAGGCCGCCGCCGGTATCGCGGAGAACACGAAGAAGAAATTTTCGCCCATGCCCGGCGCCTGCGCGATGGGATACCGCGCGTAAAGCGCCATGATGGCGGTCGCCAGTGCCGCCGCCAGGCACGTGGCCGTGGTCACCGCGTCGAAATCCATGCCGGTCGGCTGTCTAAACATCCTTCCCGACAACACCGCCGGCTGCACGACGATGATGTAAGCCATCGTGAGAAACGTGGTGACGCCGGCCAGCACCTCAGTGCGAACAGTTGTCTTATTCTCAGCCAGGGCGAAAAATCTTTGAAACATTGGAATCGCGGTTGTGCTTGGGACCAAACCCTACACGCCATGGCGATGTCGTTCGAGAAGATATTCCCCGCCCGTTGCCTTGGCGCTTTTACCATCCCGCTTGAATTAACCGAGCAAGGCATGCAGATTCCGAAAGCATGAAATTCGCTTTGGGCCTTTTCCTGGTGGTCTTGACTCTCCTTGGCGGCGGTCCGCCGCTACTCGCGCAAGCCCAATCCTCGCCCCCAAGGCCGCTGGACGCCCGCATGATGCGACAGCCCGCCGTCTCGGGCACGCAAATCGCCTTCGTGTATGCGGGCGATATCTGGCTGGTGGCCAAAACCGGCGGCACCGCGATGCGCGTCAGTTCACCCAAGGGCGAGGAATCGTTCCCCCGCTTTTCACCCGACGGCACTCTCCTCGCGTTTACCGGCGACTACGACGGAAACGAGGACATGTATGTCATGCCAGTCGCCGGCGGTCTCCCGTTGCGCATCACTCATCATGGATCGCCTGACCGAGTGCTGGGCTGGTATCCTAGCGGATCGAATATTCTCTATGCGACATCGATGACGAGCACCAAGAATCGCTTCAACCAGCTATACAAAGTTTCTTCCGAGGGCGGGCTGCCGGAAAAGCTTCCCATACCTTATGGCGAGTTCGGCGCCATCTCGCCGGACGGCAAAACGCTCGCTTACGTTCCCATCAGTGTCGATTTCCGGACGTGGAAAAGATATCGCGGCGGCATGAATCCGGATATCTGGCTGTTCAATCTGGAAACGTTTGCGGCCACAAACCTCACCACCTCTCCCGACGCGGAATCCGTGCCGATGTGGCATGGCGACACGCTTTATTTTCTTTCCGACCGCGACGAAAACAAACGGGCAAACCTTTGGGCCTGCGACTTCAAGGGCAATAAATTCCGCCAGGTGACATTTTTCAAGGAATTCGACGTTCACTTCCCGAGCATCGGACCGGACGACATCATATTCGAGGCTGCCGGACGGCTATATCTTCTGGATCTGAAAACCGAAAAGGCGCATCAGGTGGACATCCGGGTCATCACCGACCGCGCCACCCTCAAACCGCGCCGCGAAAATGTTTCCAATTACATTCAAAACGCCACCGTTTCGCCCACGGGCAAACGCGCCTTGTTTGAAGCTCGTGGTGAGATTTTCTCGGCACCCGCGGAGCACGGCGTCGTGCGCAACCTCACGCGCAAATCCGGTGTGGCCGAACGCTATCCCGCGTGGTCACCCGATGGAAAGTGGATCGCTTATTTCAGCGACCAGACCGGGGAATACGAACTTACGGTCCGCGGTTCGGAAAACAATACGAACACTGCGGATACCGCCGAACGCACCCTCACCAAGTTTGGCGCCGGTTTTCGATATCAACCACAATGGTCGCCCGACAGCAAATGGATCGTCTTTATCGACCAGGCAATGCGCATCAACCTGTTCGACTTCGCAACGAAGACCAATCACGTCATCGGCCACCAATTGTGGCAGTATCATGATGAATTAAGCCGTTTTCGCTTCGGCTGGTCGCCGGACAGCCGCTGGCTCGCGTGGGCGCAGGACCTCGAAAATCGCAACTCGGCGCTCGCCATCTACGATTGCAAATCCAACGCGTTCCATCAGGTCACGTCCGGCTTTTATAACGACGAAATGCCGGTCTTCGACCCGGACGGCAAATATCTCTACTTCCGCACCGGACGCACCTTCACACCGAGCTACAGCGACCTGGATGAATCGTGGGTTTACGCCAATACCGCCGTGCTCGCGGCCATACCGTTGCGCACAAATGTCCTTTCACCCCTGGCGCCGCGCAATGACGAGGAGGGCGGCAAAGACAAAAAGTCCGACGACGAAAAAGCCGGGGACAATAAGAAAGCCGACAGCAAGGATTCCAAGTCCGATGACGACAAAAAAGAAAAAGAGGACAAGAAAAAGGAGGAAAAGCCAAAACCGCTCGAAATCGACCTCGCGAACTTCGAGGAACGCGTAATCGTGTTGCCGCCGAAGGCCGGGCGCTTTGACTGCCTTTCCGCCGTGTCCGGCAAGTTTATTTACCATCGACTCCCCCGCATCGGTTCCGGCGGCGACAAGAAGCCCGTGATGTTCTACGACCTCGAAAAGCGCGAAGAGAAGACCATCCTGGATGATGCCGATTACGTCGAACTGAGCGCGAACCGGGAAAAGCTTTTCGTTCGCGACGGCAGCGACTACGCCATCATCGAACCGAAGGACGGCCAGAAACTGGACAAGAAAATCGCCACTAAAGGTTTCGAGGCGCAGATCGATCCCGTCGCCGAGTGGCGTCAAATCTTCAACGACGCCTGGCGTTTGGAGCGCGACTATTTTTACGATCCGGGGATGCACGGTGTGAATTGGAACGCCATGCGGGAACGCTACGGAACACTGCTCAAAGACGCGGTCACGCGTTGGGACGTCAACTACGTGATTGGCGAAATGATCGGGGAACTCAATTCGTCACATACCTATCGCAGCGGCGGCGACGTCGAACGCGGACCCTCCATCAATGTGGGCTATCTGGGTTGCGATTACTCCCTGACGAACGGCGCGTATCGCATCCAGCGCATCATCCGCGACGCGCCGTGGGACAGCGAGGTCCGCTCGCCCTTGCTGCAGCCGGGAGTAACCAATGTTCACGAAGGCGATTATCTCCTCGCGGTGAACGGCGAGCCGATGGATATCAAAGAAGATCCCTGGGCGGCCTTTCAAGGGCTTGCGGAAAAGCCGGTGTTTCTGACCGTGAATGACAAACCGACGATGACCGGCGCCCGGGAAGCACTGGTTTTCACGCTCGCGAGCGAGGATCGGCTGCGCAATCTTGCGTGGATCGAGGAAAATCGTAAACGCGTCGAAAAGCTGAGCGATGGCCAAATCGGCTACGTGTACGTCCCTGACACCGGGATCAACGGCCAGAACGAACTGGTGCGCATGTGGCGTGGCCAATTCACCAAGCCGGGGATGATCATTGACGAGCGTTTCAACAGTGGCGGCCAAATACCCGACCGCTTCATTGAGATGTTGGATCGTCCGTTGCGCAATTTCTGGTCCGTGCGACACGGCAAGGATTGGGTGACCCCAACCATTTCGCAATTCGGCCCCAAGGCGATGTTGATGAATGGCTGGAGCGGTTCCGGCGGCGATTGTTTTCCTTATTACTTCAAGCAGTCCGGCCTCGGTCCCCTGATCGGCACTCGCACATGGGGCGGGCTCATCGGTATTACCGGCTCGCCCCCGCTGGTGGATGGCGGCGGGGTGACGGTGCCCGCCTTCGCGATTTACACCACGAACGGCCAGTGGACAATCGAGAACTATGGTGTTGATCCTGACATTGAAGTGATTGACGACCCCGGCCTCATGGCCAAGGGCGGCGATCCGCAACTGGAACGGGGGGTCGCCGAAGTCTTGAAAGCACTCAAGCAGCACCCGCCGCTCGACGTCAAACGCCCGCCGTATCCCAAGCGTTCCGGCTATTGATCACGCCGATCAAGGCCCCACGTAAACCGGCATGCCGATCCAGACCAGCTTGACAAGATATTCGGCATTCCAGTTCGCAAGGCGAAAACAACCGTGGGATTCCGTCCGTCCAACCTGCTCCGGATTTGGCGTGCCGTGCATGCCGTAACCGGGCTTATCCAGGCCGATCCAGGCCACGCCCACGGGGTTGTTGGGGCCGGGCGGCAGCACCAGTTTGTTTTTGATGCGACGCGCTTCCGCTGATTCCGGAAAAACATCCGGATCGAATGTGTAGTTCGGATTCGGCGCGATGACCGCCACATGCAACTCGCCGTTCGGCCGCTTCTCCACGCGTTGCGCGATGCTGCACGGGAAATGCACGAGCAGATTCGATTTGGAATCAAACGCCTCCAGCACCTTGCCTCCCAGGCTGATTCTCACGAACGCCGCTTTGCCGCCGGGCGGGTCGGCGATCTCCGGAATCTGCACCACCGTGCCCGCTTCGACATTGGTCCAATTCACCGACGGGTTCAGACGACGTATCAGGCTCGGAAACGCCCGGCCTTTTTCCGAAACCAATTCCAGAATCGTCTCGTAGTCCAGAGCGCTCTGCAGCGACTTTCCCACCCAGGTGGACTTCACGGGTTGGAGTCTCGCCAGGTCGTTCGAGGTGATGGTGTAATTCGTATAAAGCGCGGAGGTGAGCGTGAGACGATTTTTTGTTGCCACATCCAGCTCACCGGTCGCCGGCAATTTTTCCTTTTCCTGCCAGGCGCGCAAGGCGGAGCGCGTTTGCGAACCAATCTGACCGTCCAGTGAACCGGACGATATCCCCTGGCGAGCGAGCGCCACCTGGGCTTCCAGCAACGTTTGAACTGGCCGCGGATACACTCCGGGTGGCGGAATCGGAACCAGCATTGCATTGGTGGGGGGAAGCGGACGCGGAACCGGAACGGCGTTTGTGACGACGAGCGGCGGCGGGAGTGGCAACGGTTTGGGTTCCGGGGGCAGAACCACGTTGGTAAGAGCTGGCGGCGGTTTAACCTGCACCATTCGCCGCACATCGGGCTCCGCCGGGTTTACCGTCTCGATCACCTGCGGCTTGTGATGGGTATGCGGCGCCTTGCGGGTTTCCCACCAGTACCAAATCACCGCGCCCACGACGATCAAGACGACAAACCAGTAAAGGCAACCGGCACCGGATTTGCGGGACGCTCGATATTTTGTGCGGCGCTTCACCATGAGCCCGGCCCCCCGGCGCCGTCAATTCGCGTTATGCTTCCGTCGGCGCCGTTCACAGTTCAAAAAAGGTTCGCAGTTTGTGGACGAAGCCCTGCGCATACTCGTTTTGCTGCGCCCGGATGAAGCTGGTTTCCGTCTGCGTGGCGAGGATGCCCTCGTTGTCCATCTGGCGTCGGGCCAGCAGTTCGCTGAGTTGGGCGAGCAGATCGGGATTTTCCTTGAGACTGCGCGCCAGCACGGCCTTGCCGATTTCCACAACTTCGCAATCGGTTTGCGCCACAACCGTCGCGCTCCGCGGTTCACCGGTCAGCAAGGACATTTCCCCAAAGCAATCGCCTGATCGCAGATATGCCACTGGCTTCGGTTGGCCATTGCGTTCCACAATTACCGTGGCCTCGCCGTCCACCAGCACAAACATGGAGTCCGCTTTCGCGCCCTGTTGAATCAGCTTTTCGTCCCGGCCGAAATGCACCACGCGCCCGCGCGGCAGGAGCGAGTCCAGCTCCTCGTCGCTGAGACACCGGAACAGCGGCTGCTGACGCAGAATGATTCTCGCCGCAGTTTGCAACTCAAGTTGCTTGTCACGGGCAGGGCGCTCCAGTTGCACCGTCCTTACCGGGTAGGGGATTTTAATTCCGTGACGTTTCAAGGCGTACCAGACATTGGTACGAATCGCGTCTGACACTTCGATGAACATTTCATATTCCTCCAGCCAGAAGCGGATCTCATATTCCACCGCGGAATCGCCAAAGTTCTTGAGAAGAATCTGCGGTTTGGGTTCCGGCAAAACCCCCTTGGCATTTGCCACGGCGTGCAGCAGCACATCCTTTACGCGGTTCGGCGGCGCCGCATACTCGAGCATGATGGAAATCCGCAACGCGTGTTTTCGCTGCGGCCGGTTCAGATTGATGATCGTCTGCCGCGCCAGTTCGCGGTTCGGAATCTCAATGGAAACCGCGTCCACCGTCACCAGTTTGGTCGAGCGCCAGTTGATCTCCATGACCTGGGCAAAGCGACCGGCGTCCACCTGCAGCCATTCGCCATGCACGAATGATTTGCCCATTTGCAAGGCAACGCCCGCGATGATGTTGCCCATCAGATCCTGCATCGCCAGACCGATGACGACGGCGGCAATGCCGGGCGCGATGAGCAATCCCCGGATGCTTTGATGGTAGCTGAACTGCAGTACGAGAAATATCGCCACGACCAGAATGACCAGCCGGCTGACTTCCTTGAGGAAGATGGGGACTTTCACCCGAAATCGATGCTGAAAATGAAGTTCCCAGACATATCGATCCACCAGAGCAACTAGCACCCAGGCTCCGAGGATGATCGTGGCCGCACCCAAATGATGGATAAACTCCCAGTTGAGATCCAAAAGCCGCGCAGGACAGTAAATGGCGAGACACAGCGAGAAAAGGTGGTAGCCAATGCCCAACTGCACACCGTGCCGACGCTTGAGGTGCCGGCCCGCAAGCAGCATCACGCAATACAGCCCCGGCACGGTAAGTACCAGGATTGCGTCGCGATAGACTTCGGCAAACTCCCGCATCAGGCCGCGAGACTAGCAGCGGCTTCCCCGCGCGACAAGACGTTGCAACTCGGCGGGTGGAGTTATACGTTCACGCGTGACAGGTTAAACGTGCCGGCCATCCTCGACAATCGATTGCGGTTTCCCGACCCGCGCGCCGCGGATGCCGAGGGCCTCGTTGCGGTGGGCGGCGATTTGACCGTGCCGCGCCTCCTGGCCGCGTATCGCGCGGGAGTATTTCCGTGGACGGTGAAACCCATCACCTGGTGGTCTCCCAATCCACGCGGCATCTTCGAACTGGACGGCTTTCACGTGTCGCGCAGCCTCGCGCGGGTCGTGCGGCAGGGCATCTTCCAAATTACGATCGATCGCGCCTTCCGCGACGTCATGCAAGCGTGCGCCGCGCCCGGGCCTGGACGGGGTGGGAACTGGATCAGTAAGGAGTTTATTGAGGCCTACACCGAATTGCATCGGCAGGGCCACGCGCACAGTTTGGAATGCTGGCTGGACGGCGCTCTGGCAGGCGGGATCTACGGCGTCGCCGTGGGCGGTCTATTCGCCGGGGAATCGATGTTCCATCGCGCCAGCAACGCCTCGAAAGTGGCGCTCTATCATCTGATCGAACATTTGCGAGCGCGAAACTTTGGCCTGTTCGACATTCAGATGCTAACGCCCATCACCTCAAGGCTGGGCGGTATCGAAATTCCGCGCGAGGAGTACTTGCGCCGCCTCGCCGAAGCCGTGTCGCTTCCTTGTACATTTTGAACAGCCTCTCCTGGCGATACTTGCGAGGGCGCCACTCGTTCCCTAGATTGTCTCATCAACCTTTGCTGACATCACCGCCATGAAAGCCGCATACATCACGAAGACGGGAACCCCGGATGAAATCATTTATGGCGATTTACCGACCCCCACCCCGAAGCGGCGTGAGTGCCTGATCAAGGTGACCGCAGTGGACGTCAACCCCATCGATCTCTACATCCGCAGCGGCTCGGTGCCGGCAGAGTTGCAATTTCCCTACGTCATCGGCCGTGACGTCGCAGGGACAATTGTGGAAGCCGGCGCGGGGGTGAAAAATTTCAAAGTCGGAGACCGTGTCTGGGCCACTGGCCAGGGCGCTGACGGCCGCCAGGGTACTTCATCGGAATTTGCCGCAGTCGCGGAAGCTTTTCTTCACCCAATCCCGGAAGGCGTCAAGGAAGACGATGCCGTCGCTCTGTCGCTCGTTGGCGTCACCGCGCAGTTGGGCCTGGTGCAGAAGGTGAAACTAAAAGCGGGCGAAGTTCTGTTTGTCAACGGCGGCACTGGCGGGGTGGGCTCGTGCGTGGTGCAGATCGCCAAGATTCTCGGGGCCCGCGTCATTACGACGGCGGGCACGGACGAAAAAGTAAAGGCCTGCCGCGACCTCGGCGCCGATCTCGCCATCAATTACCACACGGAAGATGTGGCTGCCGCGATCAAACAGTTCGCCCCCAAGGGAGTCAACGTGTGGTGGGAAACGCTGCGGGAACCCGATTTCGAACGCACCATCTCCCTGCTCTCCATGCGTGGCCGGATGGTCGTGATGGCGGGACGCGCAGCGCGGCCAGCCTTTCCGGTGGGGCCATTTTACGTGAAGGACTGTTCGCTGCACGGCTTCGCCTCGTTTAACGCCACGATGCGGGAACAAAAAAGCGCCGCCGGCGACATCAATCGCTGGGCCCAGGCAGGCGGGCTCAAGGCGCGTATCGATCGCGTGCTGCCGCTTTCACAAGCGGCGGAAGCGCATCGTTTGCTGGAACGAAGCAGCATTCACAAGGACGGCATAATCGCCGGAAAAATCATTTTGAAGCCCTGAGCTTCGCTCAATCCAATCATGCACAATCACCGCGGTCCGCTCCGCATTTTAATCGCCGCCCTCTGCCTCCTCAACGCCTTCGCCGCGCACGCGAACAAGGCGATTCCAAATGCCGACGGGGTGCTGGAAATTGACGGGAAGAAAATCTTCGTCATCGGGTTCACGGCCGCACCGCCGGCGGATGGCAAAACACCAGCGGGGAAGGACGCCTTTGCCGAACTTGTGGAGGCCGGGGCGACCTTCGTGCGTTCGGGCCCGGAGGAACCGTGGAACGAGGGCCGGTTCGAACGCGAAAAGAAATTCGAAGACGCGGCGGCGCGACATGGGTTGTATTGCTGGCTCAACCTGCGTGAAGCGGCACGGGTCAAACCCGGCGACGCCAAAGCCGAAGCTCTCCTTCGCAAAATTCTCGCCACGTTTCGCGATCATCCCGGCCTCGGCGTTTACAAGGGCGACGACGAACCGGAATGGGCCAAGCGTCCGCTGCCGCCGCTGGAACGTGCGTATGCGATAGTGAAGGAAGTCGATCCAAACCATCCGCTCGCCATCATTCAGGCGCCGCGTGGCACCATCGCCAGCCTGCAAAAATACAATCCCGTTTGCGATATCACTGGCGCGGACGTTTATCCCATCGGTTATCCGCCGGGGAATCATTCTCAATTTGTCTCGACCAATTCCGAAATCAGCATGATCGGCGACTACACGCGCATCATGATGCAGGTGGCGGAAGGCAAAAAGCCGGTGTGGATGACGCTGCAAATCGCGTGGAGCGGAGTGCTCAAGGAAGGCAAGACACTGCGGTTCCCGACGTTTCCCGAGGAACGTTACATGACCTACGAGGCCATCATCAACGGTGCGCGCGGCATCAATTATTTTGGCGGCGGGCTCACCAACAGTTTAAGCGAGTCGGACGCGAAGCTCCGCTGGAATTGGAATTTTTGGAATCGCGTCCTGCGGCCGGTGATCGAGGAAATCGGGGCCAAAAGCCCGTTATATCCCGCGCTGGTTGCGCCGGTGTCACAACAACCGGTCGCGGTCAAAGGTGAAGGCATTGAATTTTGCGTGCGTGAAGTTGGGCACGAGATTTTTCTGCTCGCGTGCAAACGCGGCGGAACTGCCGCCCAGGTGCAATTCAATGGACTACCTGATCACGCGACGGGCGGCGAAGTCCTCTTTGAGGCCCCGCGCACGGTGCAAATTCACAATGGCAAATTCACCGACTGGTTCGCCCCTTACGAGGTCCACGTCTATCGTTTCCAAAACGATCACGCTGACTGATTACCGACCGCGCGCGGCCGCCACTTCCACCAACACCTTACCCATCGGCCCCTGCTGCAGCCGCTCGAAAGCCTGAGACAATTGTTCAAACGGAAAAATTCGATCGACCAGCGGACGCGCACCGGTGCGGGACATCAGTTCAAGCACCAATTTCCAATTCGCCTGGCATTCCGCCGGCGAATACGCGCCGACTGCCACGCCGCCAATCCGGATGCGGCGGAAGAAAAGGGTCGCCGTATTGAAATTCGGCACCGGGCCGGCCAGCCGCCCCACAAGACTCACCCTGCCCTGATCACCCAGGGTCTCAATGACCTCGGGCAAAAGCTTGCCGCCAACACTGTCAATCGCAAGATCCACGCGGCGGGGTGCGAGCAACGACTTAAGGTTTTTGCCCCAGCCAGCGTCCTGCGGATTCAGCACAAACTTTGCGCCCAGTCCTCGCAAGCGTGCACCCTTATCCGCACTGCGCGACTGCGCCACCACGGTATGGCCCATCGCCGCCGCAAGTTGCACCGAGGCCACGCCAACACCGCCTGAAGCGCCGGTCACCAGCACGATCGCGCTGGACGGCAGTGCCCCCCACATGGTCAGCGCCTGAAATGCTGTCAGATAAACCAGCGCGGCGCCGGCCGTTTCGCACTCATTCCAACCCGAGGGAATCGGCACCAGATTTTCCACCGGCACGGCAACCTTTGCCGCCAGGGTCCCCGCGCGGTTCACGCCCACCTCACCACGCAGAATCGCCCTCACGTCACCAACCGCCACACCCGTCACGCCAGGACCAATCTGCGTGACTGTCCCCACACCGTCGCGGCCAAGAATATGCGGGAAGGTCGGGCGCGCCGGATATTGCCCTTCGGCGAGATACCGATCCGCCGGGTTGAGGCCGGCGTAGTGAATCTCCAAAACCGCCTCGCCCTCCCGCGCCACCGGTTCAGGCACATCCGCCAGGCGAAGCCGGCTTATTCCCGTTGGTTCATCAAGCAGCCACGCTTTCATGCTTTAGAATGACGGATAAATTTGGATGGTTGTCAATCGGCAACCTATTAGGGAAGCGTGCTACCGATAGCCGCTAAGTCCCGCCCGCCGCCAGACGCCCTACTCTTTCCACCTCCTGATCCAGGGAAGGCAGCCACAACTGTCCGGACTTCCGCTGCACCGCCTGGGCTTTCAACAACCATACCTGCGCCTCGCGATAATTTCCGAGATTCCAATACGCCACGCCGATCGCAAACAGCGCGTGGGTTACGCCTTCCTGTCGCACGAGGTCATAGTTGCTGTGTTCCGCGAATGCCAGCGCCTGTTTGAATTCCGGAATCGCCTGCACCGATTTCCCCTGACTAATCAACAACCGGCCGCGGGTCATGAAGAGATTCGGCGTGCTGAGCGTCCCTCGATTGGCAACCGACTGTTCAAATTGCTCCCACGCTAGACCCCACAACTTGTCGCGATACGCCGCTGTATTGGTTCGGACCGGGGAGGCATTCGACCATTCGATGCCGAGCCTCATCATCAGAGGCTCATCGGCGAGCACCAGTCGCGCGAGCGCGAGGTCATTGGTCAGAGACGCCACCTTGCCCGTTTTGACAAAGCCATCTGCACGGTCGCCCGCGTTTTGATACACTTCGCCAAGAAACTGCGACACCTGCGAACTCTTCGTCTTGAAATGCGCGCCATACCACACCGCGCGCGGATCACTCCACTCGTTCGCATAGCACCACGTTTTCACACCCCAAACGACGCCTAGCAGCGCCATCGCGGCCTCTGCCACCCATGAATGTCGCGGCAGTTTCTCCATCACCCCCACACCCAAATCTGCCAACAAAAGACACGCACCCACGGATGGCAGAAACAAATATCGATCGGTGATGGGCACCACGAAGCTAAGCAGCATGGGCGGCACCATTTGAATCAACACCCAAAAACAAAACACCGCGCGTTGCGGTTGTCGCGACTTCAGAAAAAGCAACGGCAACGCCCAGGCCACCACCGCCGCGATCATTAACGCCACACGCCCGGCCACGTTCCATGCAGCGGCATCGGGTGCTCCTCGATAAACGGTGTATTGCCCCAAGCCCGTCAGCAGCCAGAGATTTGCCAGTTCAGTCGCCGCCAACACAAATGGTTGCAACGCCTGGTTCGTGCTCGGTTGCGCATGCCACGTCATCCAGCCGAAGAATACAGTGATCAGTCCATAGGGAATCTTGTCGGCGATCATCCGCCATGAACGGCGGCGTTCCACCAATAAGTCCCAGCTCAGCATCACCGCCGGCAGCAGGACGACTGATTGTTTTCCGGCACTCCCGACTAAAAAAGCCAGCAGGCTGGCAGCATACAAAACGCCCCTATGCTTACCCGGCTGTCGATATCGGAGATAGCACGTCATCGCCAGCGTCGCAAAACCCGTCGCCACCAAATCCTTGCGGCTGGAAATCCACGCCACGACCTCAACGTGCGCGGGATGCAGGAGAAAAAGCCCGGCCGCAACGGTCGCAAACACCAGGCGCGGACGAATGGTGAATGCCAGCAGATACACCATGCAGGCCGCCCACCAATGCCAGACCACGCTCGAAAAGTGTATTGCCGCCGCGCTTTTTCCGCCCGCCAACGCAACGTCCAGCGCATAGCTCAGAAGATTCGCCGGCGCGTAATTTGCAAAATACGGCACCGTAAACATGTGGGTCAATTTCGCCGCGTCCAAGTGTTCTATGTACGGATTGTTTAGGACGTAATCCGGATCGTCCACCGACAGAAAACCGAGGTTGATTACGCGCTGATACACAGCCAGGTTCACGAGAAACAAAACGATCACGACTGCAAGGTGCAGCCGCCACGAAGGGATGTTGTTTCGCCACGGTGGGCGGGGACGCGAACTCGCTGCGGAGCGCGCGGCAACTCGATCCCCCGAATTCTTCTTCTTGCGCAGGTGGCGACTCATTACTCGCCGGCCAAGATGGTTTTTGAACCTGCCAACCCGCAAGGGCAATCGTCGGGTGACAGGCTCATCCGCTCCGTGGCGCGGATTCCAATCCGATTACCGCTTTGTAGTGGGCGCACCGACGCCGCATGGGTTACAAATTTCCATGCCAGAGTTGCTAGAATTACTCTTTCAACTGCTGATCGAAGGCCTTTTCGAAGGTCTGGACTGCGCGGAATACTGGCGCCTGTATGCCCCTCTGGCCGCAGGCGTTGTGGGTGCAATCGTTCTGCATTCCTTTGCGCCGCAGGAGGCACCACAATTCATACTTTGCGTCCTTT
This sequence comes from Limisphaerales bacterium, assembly GCA_044223735.1. Lineage (GTDB taxonomy): Bacteria > Verrucomicrobiota > Verrucomicrobiia > Limisphaerales > UBA8199 > JBGALR01. Next base: position 161,023 of record JBGALR010000001.1, read on the forward strand.
CCGTCACGACCGGAATTATCACAGGCCTTGTCTGGCAAGGTGGCAAAGCTTGAAAATTACCCGCGTAAACGAGCCGCGCCGACAATGCGAGTTGAAACCACCGGCATTTTCTCTTACCGTACGGGTCAACCAAACCATCGGGAAACTTTACCATGAGCACAGACAACAGAAAGGCGGTGCGCGATTCCGAAACGTTTTGGCAGCTCGAAGGCGAGTCGGACCTATACGCCGCGACCATTCCCGAACCGCCCGATGCCGGGCAACCGACGATCGTGCGACTGACGCACTCCAACACTTACGGGCCCGTGGATGACGTCGAGTTTTTCGTGCGCATTGGCGATCCGGACCGCCCCAGCCGGGAGAATGATCTCAATTCCGCCAGCGATTGGGTAAAGGCACAACTCGTGGAGGAATTGGTATTCGTTGATGACGAAGAAATGCTCCGCCAGGACGCGGAAGAGCCCTTTGAAGAAGAGACACCGTGGGAAGGGACCTATGAGGCGGAGTTACAAACTCCGGCTGGAAGGCATTCCATCGAAATCAAGATTGTCAGTCCGTTTCCCGAATTGCTCAGCTCACGAGTCCTTGCCGATTGGGAAATTTTGCCGGACTAGGTTCGTCAACCGCAGCAGCCCTCTGGACTGAGCGCCTTGTCGGTCGCATGCCTCGGGGCAAAAAGTTCTGCCAACGATGAGTTCGCAAATACGCTTCACCGAATTAGTTAAAAACCACGGGCATCCGGAAACCGTGACTCTGTGGAAGCAGCCGAAAAAGGGTGATCCATTCATGCAAGCCGTGCGCGAAAATCGGGTTGTGACCGTCGTGCAACATCATCCTGGCTCCGGAAAGGATTTCGCCGAAATCGGCTTCCATCAGCAAACGTCCGCATTATACCTCGTATTTCCCAAGCCTCTCCCGGCGAAGCTCAATGTCCGCGTAATTGGATTAAAATATGAGCTCATTCGGGAGCCAGAAGTGAAACCCTCCGAACGCGCAACGGCAATTCCCGCGCCTCCGCGCATCACCAAGCCGCCGAGCAAAAGCGAGTTTCAGGCGGTCATAAAAAGAACCGCCACCTTAAAACTGGAATTGAAAGTATCGGCCCGCAATCGAGCCGAGGCACGGAAGATGGCGCTTCAACTCGCCGATGACGAAGGCTTCGACCTCGCAGAGGCCGAGATCGAAAATGAGGTCGAATCGATCAAGAATCGTACCCGGTAGCACTGCTTATCTCGCACGGCGACCATTCGTGCCGCCATTTTCAGACTTTACTGATCTTTTTTACGGTTCGGTTCCTGGTATTGCGGCTGCCCGGAAGGATCTGTTCCATCGTGCATTGAGCCGGACTTTTATCAGGCCGCCAACGGATGATTTTCGTACCGTGGCGGAAACGCTTGTCCGTCACATGATCGAAGCTGACTTCGACCACCAGTTTAGGGCGCAAGGGCTGCCATTGAGCGCTGCGCTCGGTACTCCACCGACTTGGCCCTCCCGGCGCATGACCGGTAAAACCTGGCGGCTTAATCAGCACGCGCAAACGCGCGGTCAGCGCCCTTCGTTCACTCGCTTTCAAACCCGACGCAAAACCGACATGATGCAGCAGGCCGTTCTCATACAACCCCAGCAACAATGAGCCGACGTATGGAGAACCTTTGCCATAACGAAAACCACCCACCACGCAGTCGGCTGTGCGAATCGGCTTGAATTTCTCCATCGCGGTTCGCTTGCCCGGGGCATAAGCAGCGTCCAGCCTTTTAGCGACGATCCCGTCGAAAAATGCGCCCTGGCGGGCCAGCCATTTTCCAGCTTGAGCAATCGTCCTCGCCGCCGGTGATAATCGCACGCGAGGGTTCCTGGTAAAATAACGCCGGGCAAAGGCTTCCAGTTTTGATCGGCGAAAAGAAAGATGTTCGTTGAGAAAAGAAACATCCTTCTCTTCCGATAACAGGTCGAACACCATCAAAGTGGCGGGAAAGGCGTGGGAGAGTTTTAGGATGCGCGAGGCGGAGGGATGAATGCGCTGAAGCAACTGGCTGAAATCACCCCTACCGCACGACGACACAATGATTTCACCATCGAGAACATAACGCGGTGCTTTCAACTTGAGGAGAGCCGCCACGAGTTCGGGAAAATATCGACCCAACGGCTTGCCGGCTTTGGATTGCAGAATGACTTTTTCCCCGTCCCGAAAAACCAGGCACCGAAAGCCATCCCACTTGGGTTCGTATTGCCAGACTTCACCCTGGGGAAGCTCTCTGACCAGGCGCGCCTCCATCGGCGCGAGGGGAAATTTCACGGGCCTGTTTTTTGCCATCTTTTTAGCACCATTCGTATCCATTTACTGCCAGCGTATTGTCAGGACCCAGGATCAACCTTCTCCACTTTTCTTGGAATGTCCACGATTACCTCCGTAACCACAACCAGGCCTTGGATTTGCCTTAAATAGAAGACCCGCCAGATCTCCCACTGGCGCTCGCCGTAAGTCGGAGTATGGTAACATAATTACATTCCCGGAGCAGCACTCACTCTCGGGGATCACAAAATATTAGCGCGCAAAAAAAGCGCATTGGGAAAGCAGTCAGTCATGATCGAATCGCACGTAATTACAAACCACAAGCTCTCCGTCAAAATCCTCCACTCGGACAAGCCGGATGACGATGTGCATTGGCCATACGATCACGTGCCGCGCGTCGGCGAAAAATTTCGCTTCGGCAGCGGTCGGACACATATTGTTCGGGATGTCTGTTATCAACCGGTGGAAACGGGCGGATATACGGCGGTCGTAACGGTGGACCTGGCCTGAGAAAAACAACAAGTTTACAGGTACATGGCTTCCCAGGTGAAAAGCCATGTACCGATTAATCTTTAGCGAAAATTTGAGTTCCGGGCCGGGCCGATGTAAAATCTCCTCGGCCATGCTGCTCCGGACCGGGACAGGCGCGATGATTGGGATTTTGGGCGTGAATGCAGCGTCATGCCCGAATGTTTGGACTTTTCCCGGCCCCCAAGCCCTCAGGCTTGAGTCGGTGCGCACCCAGATCCCACATTCCGAATTCAACTCGGAATCAGCCCTTCACCAGAATGACGATGGGGATCAATTCCATCGTCTCGTCATGATGTGTTAAGGCACAAGACGTGCTAATCTTTGCGGAGAAAGTATCAGTTTGAAGCACAGAGTTGTTACCAAACCGGGTTGGTCGCCAGCATTCTGGGGGGCGGCAGCGGCGGCTTTGGCTCTATTGACTGTCCTGTTTCCCAACTCGTCCTTCGCGTCTCCGAGACAGTTTCTGCACGACCACGTCCCCAGCAAGGTCAAGCAGATGACTCCCATTGGAGTGCTGCCGAATTCCCAAACTCTTTCCCTGGCGATTGGGTTGCCGCTGCGCAATCGCGAGGCACTTACGAACCTCCTTGATCAACTTTACGATCCCGCAAGTCCCAACTTTCGCCGGTTTTTGACGCCGGAACAATTCACTGAACAGTTCGGTCCAACGGAACAGGACTACGAAGCCATCGTGGCCTTTGCGCAGGCAAATGGGTTCGTCGTTACCACCCGCCATCCGAACCGTGTCATACTGGATGTGAAAGCATCGGTGGCGGATGTTGAACGTGTTCTGCATTTGCAGATGCGGACTTTTCGACATCCCAAGGACGATCGAACGTTCTACGCTCCGGATGTGGAACCGTCCATCGATTTGGGCGTTACGATTCAGGACATCAGCGGTCTGAACGATTATCGCCTCCCGAAACCGCGGGTTCGCATTGAGCCACTTTCACAAAACGCCGCCAAGGTCACTCCGCGCGCGGGCACGGGTCCGGGCAGCACGTACATCGGGAACGACTTTCGGACCGCCTATGCTCCCGGCGTGGCGTTGACGGGCGCCGGTCAAACGCTCGGGTTGTTGCAATTCGATGGCTATTACGCAAGTGACATCACCGCCTACCAAAACTTGATCGGTCTGGCGAACGGGCCCGTACTGCAAAACGTGTTGCTGGACGGTTACAACGGCAAGCCGACCACGGGTGCCAACAGCGGCAACGTGGAGGTGTCGCTCGACATCGAAATGGCCATTGCGATGGCGCCGGGCCTTTCGAAGATCATCGTTTACGAGGCAGGGCCATTTGGAAATCCGAATGACATCCTGAGCCGCATGGCGACAGATAACCTGGCAAAGACCATCGGTTGCTCCTGGGGATGGTCGGGCGGGCCGAGCGGAACCACTGATGCCTTGTTTCAGCAGATGATGGCGCAGGGACAATCCTTTTTCTCCGCTTCGGGTGATAGCGACGCATTCCCGGCCGGCGCCATCGATGATGCATCGCAGGCCAATACGCCTTCGGACAATCCTTACATCACGGTCGTGGGCGGCACGACTTTGACAACCGGCGCGAACGCATCCTATTCCTCCGAGAAAGTATGGAACTGGAATAACGGGACCGGCAGCAGCGGCGGCAGCAGCAGCTACTATTCGATTCCTGCCTGGCAACAGGGTATCAGCATGGGAGTAAATCAAGGCTCGACCACGTTTCGCAATGTGCCGGACGTCGCTTTGACGGCCGACAACGTTTATGTGCTGTATGGCAACGGCAGTTCGACAACCGTTGGCGGGACAAGTTGTGCCGCACCCCTTTGGGCGGGCCTCGCGGCGCTTATCAATCAACAGGCGGCGCTCAACGGAATGCCGCCGGTGGGCTTTATGAACCCGGCATTGTATGCGTTCGGGAAAGGCACGAATTACAGCGCCACGTTTCACGACATCACCACCGGTAATAATTTCAGCAGCAGCAGCCCGAGTCTTTTCAGCGCCACGACCGGTTACGATCTCTGCACGGGCTGGGGCACGCCGAAGGTGGCGGGGCTGGTCAATGCGCTCGCCGGTCCGCCCGCTCCCCTGATCGTCTCAAATGCCGTGGCATTCGTTGCGGAAAGCTGCCCCAACGCCGCGGTGGATCCGGGAGAAACGGTCACACTCAATTTCACACTCAGGAATAACGGCGGCGCAAACACAACGAATCTCGTCGCCACCCTGCTCGCGACAGGCGGTGTGAACGCGCCCGGCGGGGCGCAGGCTTACGGCGCCCTTGCGGCTGGAGGCGGCACAACAACGCGGCCGTTCACGTTTGCGGCCAGTGGGGTCTGCGGCGGAGTGGTTACGGCAACATTGCAATTGCAAGATGGTGGCTCGAGTCTCGGGGCCGTCAGTTTCGTCCTTCCGCTGGGCACGTTGATTTCATCAACAAACTTTCTGGAACGGTTCGACAGCGTGACTGCCCCCGCCCTGCCCGGCGGCTGGACGACGACTGCCACGGGCGCCGAATCGCCGTGGGTCACCTCCACTTCCGCGAATGATACGACGCCCAACGCGGCTTATGTGCCCGACGTTGCCAGCATTGGGTTGAGCGAGTTGGTGTCGCCCGCGTTTGTCCTTGCTGCGTCGTCTCCCCAATTGCGCTTTCGTCAAAGCTATAATCTGGAAGCACCGAGCACCGGAACGACGGCCTACGACGGCGGTGTTCTGGAAATCAAGATCGGCAACGGCGCATTCACCGACATCATAACCGCCGGCGGGAGTTTCGTAAGCGGCGGTTACGGGCGGACCATCAGTCCGAGCTATAGCAATCCATTAGGCGGGCGCCCGGCGTGGAGCGGCAACTCACGCGGCTTTGTCACCACCGTCGTCAACCTGCCCCCTTCCGCCCTGGGTCGCACGGTGCAACTGAAATGGCGGTGCGGCACCGATGACGGCGTCACCGTGGCGGGTTGGTACATCGACAGCATTTCAATCACCGGCGGCAGCTACACCTGTTGCACGCCAACGAGCGACCTCGTGATGAGCCAGACTGCCACGCCGAATCCTGCCGTGGATGGACAAAGCCTTGTCTATACCTTGACGATTACGAACGCGAGCGCCGTTCCGGCTTCGGGCGTGGTGTTGACCGACGCGTTGCCTGCCGGCGTTTCCTTCGTGTCCGCTTCGACGGGCGCGACAAACAACGGCGGATTTGTGGTCTGGAACCTGGGAACGTTGGCGGGGGGCAACGGAACCAACCTCACGGTTACGGTGAATCCGTCGATTGCCGGGACGATCACGAACATAGCTTACGTGACCACGTCCGGCGGTGAGTTGAACACCGCAAACAACGGTGCCACGAATGTTCTGACGGCCAACGCGCCACCCGGCATCACCACGGAGCCGACGAACCAGACCACCGTCGTGGGCGGTGCGGTGGGCTTTTCAGTGGCAACCACCGGAACCAGTCCTCTCAGATATCAATGGATTTTCAACGGCAGCAATCTCGTCAACGCGACCGACTCCGTGCTCACGCTGCCAAACGTGCAGCCGATTCAAGCTGGAACGTATTTTGTAATAATAACAAACATGGCCGGCGGGACAACGAGCAGCTTGGCCCGCTTGCGCGTTCTGGTTTCGCCCAGTGTGTCGAGCCTGAATGCGGGTGGCGGCGAGATGAAACTTTCGTTCACCAGCATGACCGGCCTCACGTACACACTGGAATACAAAACGGCGTTGACCGATACAAATTGGACGCCGCTACCGCCCCCGGTGACTGGCACCGGGAACGTTCTGGAATTGCACGACGTCGCGCCTGCCGCAGCAAGTCGTTTCTATCGAATATTATGCGAGTAGCGCGGAGCGTTACTTGAGCCAGGGCGCGGTTTTTTCACCGCGCCAGATTTCCTCGATGGGCTGGCGTTCACGCACGACGGCGGATTTGTTGCCATTCACCAAAACTTCCGCCGCGAGCGAGCGGGTGTTGTAGTTCGACGCCATCACGAAACCGTACGCCCCGGCGCTCATGAGCGCGAGGTAGTCGCCTTCGCCAACTTTCGGCAAGGGACGATCCTGGCAGAAGAAATCACCCGACTCACAAATCGGCCCGACAACGTCGGAACTGATCGTGCCACCGCTCTTTTTGCTGAGCGGCAGGATTTCGTGATATGCCTCGTAGAACGCGGGACGAATCAGGTCGTTCATCGCGGCATCTACTATCAGGAAATTTTTCTTCCCCGTGCGTTTCACGTACTCAACCTTGGTGACCAGGATGCCGGCATTGCCGGAAATAAACCGGCCGGGTTCCATGAGAATACGCAATCCCAGCGGCTTGAGGATCGGAAGCAAACGCGCCGCATATTTTTCCGGCGTAATAATGTCCCTGCCCGCTTTGGAACTCCACCACGTGGCGGGACCGCTCGCCAGCGCCGGGTTGTAAACAATCCCCAGCCCGCCACCGATGCTGAGAAATCCGATGCCGTATTTTTCCTTGAGACGCAGCGCGAGCGGAACCAACTTGCGCACCGCCTGCTCAAAAGGCGCCACCTGGGTGATCTGGGAACCGATGTGGGTTTGCAAACCGCGCAGACGAAGGTTCTTCAATTTCGACGCCTTGGCGTACAACGCCTCGATTTTCTCGAACGCGACACCGAATTTGTTGTCGTAGGTACCGGTCGTGATCTTCTTGTGCGTACCAGCTTCGACATTGGGGTTCACCCGCACGGCAACCGGTGCGACCATTTTGACGCGACCAGCCACTTTGTTGATGCGTTCCAGTTCCGCTTCGCTCTCGACGTTGAATGTATAAACGCACTGGCGCAGCGCAAATTCAATTTCCTCCGCCGTCTTGCCGACACCGGCGAACGCGCAACGACGCGGATCGCCACCCGCGGCAATCACCCGCTGCAATTCGCCACCACTGACGATGTCAAAGCCGCTGCCGACGTTGGCAAGCGACCGCAGGAGGGACTGGTTGGAATTGGACTTTACCGCAAAGCAAATCAAATGATCGACACCGGACATCGCGGTGTCCAGGTCCTTGAAGTGGCCGGTGACAGTCTGTTGCGAGTAAATGTAAAGCGGCGTGCCAAATTTGCGCGCGAGCGACTCGACGGAGAGGCCTTCGCAATACAGTTTATTACCGACATAACGAAATTGATGCATGGGATTGGATGTTAGATTTTTAGATTAATTTTTAAAGTGCAAAGTTGAGCGCAGTCCTCAAAAGAAATTGCCCTAATATTACCACCGACAAAAAAACCCGCCGGACCTCAGTCCGGCGGGCAAATGAAATGAAGGTCTCTATGGCCCGGCCAGGATCTTCGCCCGTTGGGTATGATATTCCTCCGGCGTAATCTGGTCGGCCTTGTATTTGCCGAGCAGATCAGACAATTCCTTTTGCTTGTCGGCGGAAAGCGTGCTCGGCGGAGCTGCAATGGGTGCGAGCGCACCGGTCGGTTTGGCTTCCACCTTCGGCATGGGTTTTGCGGCCGGCTTATTTTTATCGCCGTCTTTCTTCGCCTTTGCCTCCGCTTCGGCTTGCGCCTTGGCAGCTTTGGCGGCTTTCTTTTTCTCCGCCTTGGTCATCGGCGTGGCAGCAGAGTTGGTGGACGACACCGGCGCCGCCGGGGCGTTGGTCGAATCATCTGCGGTACAAATTGAAGGGGCTGCCATAAGGATGGCCGCCCCGCAGGCAATGAGAAGCGTCTTGGAAATCTGCATGTACTTCTTATTACGATATGGGAGCACCGGAAGCAACTGCTTTCCCCACGCTCAAGTCGGTTTTACCGAACCCGGCGCCAGCCGACTCCAGGCCCCGCGCCAGGGATAAAGCATCACCGAGCGGGTCATAATGCGGCGAACTTGATGGCGGCTCAGTTTGATGCGATGGGTCGGATCCAGAACATTCCGGGTGCGCAACAATTTCAAGGTTTCCAGCCCGATCAATATGGGCCAGGCACAGGCGAGCTTCACGCGCAGACAATTGCGCGGCAAAGCCAGGGTATAATCCCACCCGGCGGCGAGGTGTGCCTGCGCCCGGTCGAGCTGCGTGCCGTAATACGGACGCAATTGCCGCTCCGCTTCGGGCTTCAGAAGGTCACCCGGCGTCAAACCGACGCTGGTGAGGCCCGGTTGCGGCAGGTAACACCTGCCCTGCCGCAAGTCGGATGGCAAATCGCGAAGAATGTTCACCAGTTGCAGTCCTTTCCCAAAGCGCACCCCGTTTCGCAGCAAAACAGTGTCGTCAATTGTCGCTTCACGAAAGAGGTGTGCGCGGCACATCTTCGTCCAAAATTCGCCCACACATCCCGCAACGCGGTACGTGTAGTCGTCGAGTTCGTCCTCCGCTCGCAACGCGATAATATTCTCCGCCGTCGCCCTGGCGAACCGTTTCAAATCCAATTCCTGGCCGCTGGCAATGATTTCGAGCACTTCGATCACTCGCTGCCGATCCGGGGGTGACAACTGACGAAGCAGCGCGAGGCTCGGCTCGCATTGCTCCAGCAGGGTGCGTTCGGCGGCGGAACTCTGCGCGCCGGTAAATTTGCCGAAATCGAGCGTGCGCTCGGACTTGCCGGAAATTCGTTCACGCAGCGATTGCAACGCGATCAGCCGTTGCTCCAGGGGAACGAGTTCGGTATCGGCGATGGTGTCCGTGGTGCGCGCAAGCAGATAGGCGATGCCAATCTGCGGTCGTATGCTGCCCGGCAGCACGCGCAAGGTGAGATAAAACGAGCGCGAAACGGCTTTGAGCAACGGTCCGAGCAATTGATCCGGCGTATGTGACATTATCGCCCGCGCGAGGCGCGGCTATCTTAAGCCAGCAATTTTTTCCAGCGCGCCAGCTGCTTCGCCACTTCCTTCTTTCCGGGAGCGCCGGGCAGATTTCGGCGGGCGAGCGCCTGCTCAAGATCGAACACGCGCAACGCATCCGGCCCGAAGTGTTTATCCACCGAACGCAATTCCGCCAGCGTGAGTTTATCGAGGGGCTTGCCTGACTTTTCCGTCAGCGCCACGAGCGCGCCCACAGCGTGATGCGCCTGGCGAAACGCCAGCCCTTTGCGCACGAGGTAGTCGGCCAGATCGGTCGCGAGCAACCCGGGATCCTTGGCGGCCGCGAGGCACGCATCATGATTGATTTTCGTATGCGACATCATCCCGGCGCAAATGCGCACGGTCGCGCGAACGGTATCGGCGGTGTCGAATAATCGCTCCTTGTCTTCCTGAAGGTCGCGATTATATGTCATCGGCAATCCCTTAAGGAGCGTCAGCAGCGCCATCAAGTTGCCGACGACGCGGGCGCTCTTGCCGCGGGTCAACTCCGCGACGTCGGGATTCTTCTTTTGCGGCATCAACGAGGAGCCGGTGGTGTAAGCATCCGAGATCCGGATAAAATTGAACTCACTGCTCGACCACAGCACGAGATCCTCGGCGAGCCTGGAGAGATGCACTGCCAGCAATGCCGCGACACTGCAAAATTCAACCGCGAAATCCCGGTCGCTGATGGCGTCCATCGAATTTTGTGACAACTGCGGCCGGCCGTGTGAATCGACAAAGCCCAGCAATACCGCGACCAGTTCGCGATCCAGCGGCAGCGTGGAACCCGCGATTGCGCCGCTGCCAAGCGGGCACACATTCAAACGCGCCATGGATTGTTCCAGCCGCTGGCGGTCACGCTCGATCATCTCGACGTAAGCCAGCAAATGGTGCGCAAAGTAAACCGGTTGCGCCCTCTGCAAATGAGTGTAGCCGGGGCAAATCACTGTGGCGTTCTGAGCACCGAGCTCTACGAGCGCGGCTTGCAACGCGCAAATCTCCTTCGCCAATTCCAGGGTTTGTTCCCTCAACCAGAGTCGCAGGTCGAGCGCGATCTGGTCGTTGCGTGAACGACCGGTATGCAATTTCGCTCCGGCCGCGGTTCGTTGCGTGAGGGATTGCTCAATGTTCATATGAACATCCTCCAGTTCCATGTTCCAACGAAACTTGCCTACCTGGATTTCCCGGCCGATGGCTTCCAAGCCATTCAGTATCTCACGCAACTCCTTGCGGGTTAGCAGCCCGACTTTTTGCAGCATCGTGGCGTGCGCCATCGACCCGGCGATGTCATGGCGCCACAGCCGTTGATCAAACGAGATCGATTCGGTAAACTGCGCCACCGCGTCGCTCGGCCCGCCGGCAAACCGGCCGCTGCGGGATATGGGAGAACTCTTCTTCATGCGCTTCACTTCCGCCGAATGTGCAACGTGCCGCTCCGGAAGTCACTTTGAAAAATAGTTTGTCCTCCCCTGCCCCGTGTGGAATCGTTGTGGGCGAAGCGATGAGCGAGTTTAAATTTGCGTGTCCCGTCTGCGGCCAGCACATAACCGCGGACTCCAGCGCCAGTGGCGGGCAACTCGAATGTCCCACTTGCTTTCAGAAGATCGTCATTCCCCAGGCCCCTTCATCCGCAGACAGCAAATTTATTCTTTCCGCCGCGCAGGTTGGTAAACCGCGTCCCCCCGCAACCGGCTTTGCGAACTCCGATGCGCCTGTTCGTGCCTCGGCAAAGGGCGCGCCCGTTGCCATCGCGCTGTTACTCCTGATCTGCGCTGCCGCGGCGGCGGCTTTTATTTTCCGGGACAAGATTTTTAAGACGAGGAAGGCCGCCGACTTACCGGCTACGAATTCGGTCGCCAAAAAAACGGCCGAAGTCGTGCCGATGACGATCAATCCCATCCCGACCAACTTCGCCTGGACGCTGAGCCTCACCAACCTTTCCATTCCGGAAGTCCCGGCGGCGGGCCGCATTCATGGCCATGGCTTTCTGTGTGAGCGCTCAACACTCCAAGGCGGCACGCTGACGTTGCGGCAAGGCAAAGCATGGCCGCCGGATCTGGGCGTTACGATTATGCTGGTGGCCAAACAGGGCGAAGAGTTGAGCGGCAAGACGGTGGAGATTCCCGCCGAGCGTCCGCCGCCGGTGCCGCGCGCGATCCTGCGTTGGAAGGACGAACAGCAGGAGCCGATCACGCACAACGTCAACGCCGGTTACGCCCTCAGGGTGATTTTCGGCGAGGCCGCCAATGGTCGAATGCCCGGCAAACTCTATATCGCGTTTCCAGACGATGCGAAGAGCTTCGTCGCCGGAACCTTCGACGCGGAAATTCGCAAGGCGACACCACCCAGGAAAAAAGCGCCGAAACAAGCGGCCCGGCCGTAAGCAAGCGCCACACTCTCGCTCCACGTCCAATACAATCCCAAAACAAACGTGCAACCTTTGGTCGTCGAACTCATCAACACCGGCAGTGAATTGATGCTGGGCCGTGTACTCAACACACATCAGCAATGGCTTTGCCGCAAACTGGCGGACCTCGGATACGTAGTCACGCGCCAGGTGGCGATTGCCGACACCGGCGCTGATATCGAGCAGGCAGTACGAGAGGCACTTGGCCGCGCAGACCTGATCATAACAACCGGCGGACTCGGCCCAACGTCGGACGATATTACCCGTGACCTGATCGCGCAGATGCTAGGCAAGAAATTGCACGAAGACGCCACGGTGCTCGCGCACATCAAGGAATTCTTTGATCTTCGCAAGCGTCCCATGCCGGAACGCACGAGTGTGCAGGCGTTGATTCCCGAAGGCGGCCTGGTGCTTCATAACACGAATGGCACAGCTCCCGGCCTCGCATTGGAAGTGCGACCCAATCCCTTTCGTGTCGACGGCAAACCCAGCTGGCTGATCATGCTTCCCGGCCCCCCGCGCGAGCTGCGTCCGATGTTCACCGACACGGTTGCGCCCATGCTGAAACGCGTGCTGCCTCTGGAAGATGCATTCGTTTGCCGGACGTTGCGCACCACAGGAATTGGCGAGTCCATGGTGCAACAAAAAATCGCGGCGCCGCTGCAAAGCGCGGTGGATGCCGGGCTGGAGCTGGGTTACTGCGCGCGACCCGGACAGGTGGACGTCCGCCTTGCCGCGCGCGGAGCGAACGGCCCAAAAGTGGTGAGCGATTCGGAAACCATCGTCAATGAACTGCTCGAACGCCGGATTTACGGCGTCGAAGATGAGGAATTGGAGACGATCATTGTACGAATGCTCACCGACCGAAAACAAACGCTCGCGCTCGCGGAGTCGTGCACCGGCGGCAACGTTGCAAATCGAATCACGAACGTTCCCGGCGCTTCAGCGGTATTACTGGCGGGGGTGGTCAGTTACAGCAACCCGGCCAAACAAAAGTTTTTGGGGGTTCGCACGGAGACACTCATGCAGTTCGGCGCGGTGAGTGAAGCGGTCGCCCGCGAAATGGCCGTAGGCGCCCGCGCGGAAACTGGCGCGGACTATGCCATCTCCGTGACAGGCATCGCCGGGCCCTCGGGCGGTTCGCCGGAAAAGCCGGTCGGCACCGTCTTCATTGGCCTCGCATCAGCGGTAGGGGTGGTAGTGGAAGCCAACAAGAATCCCTACGACCGTGACACCTTCAAACAAGTGACGACGCACCAGGCGCTCGATCTATTGCGACGTTCGATCGAAGGCGTGGGACGTGCCGGGCGCCTTAGCGCAATACAAACCGGCGATGCTGGGTAAATGCCTCCCGCGCTGAGAGGGACAGTTTATCCTGGATGGATTGCAATTCCCGGTACGTGGCCGCGGCTTCAGCGTTTGGCCGCATGGCTTCGCCGTCGTTCAATCCCACAAACTGATCGGTGATCTCGCTGATCGAGATCTTTTCCCCGTGTTGCTTGCGCCAGCACCAAAGCGCCTGCAACGCCGCACCATAAGCCGCGCCCTCGCTTACTTTAAGCGTCACGACCTCGGTATCGAAAATGTCCGCCATAATCTGGCGCCAGACTTTCGATTTCGCCCCGCCGCCGGTCGCGCGAATTTGCTTCGGCTTCACGCCCAACTCCGCAAGGCGCCGCAAACCGTAATTCATGCCGAGCGTCACGCCCTCCATCGAAGCCCGCGCAAAATGGCCCCCTTCGAACGTTTTGTGGTTTACGCCAAACCAGACACCGGTGCCTTCCGGCACGTTGGGCGTCCGTTCGCCTTCGAAATATGGCAGCAGCAGCAAACCATTGGAGCCGGCCGGCACCCGCGAGGCCTCGGCGGCAAACTTCTCGTGCGTCCAATGAAAATCTTCACGCACCATTTCCGTCGCCACCGTGACATTCATTGTGCAGAGCAACGGAAGCCACCGATTTGTCGAATCGCAGAAGGCCGCGATTTCGCCTTCGGGATCCACCACCGGTTTTTCCGCACATGCGTAAATGGTTCCACTCGTGCCGAAGCTGGCCGTAATGATACCCGCACGGGTATTGCCGGTGCCAATCGCGCCCATCATGTTGTCGCCGCCGCCCGCACTCACGAGCACGCCCGGTTGCAAATCCAGCATTTTTGCCGTGGCCGCCCGCAACAAACCAGCCGGCTGATCGCTGCCAATCAGTCGAGGCAATTTTTCAGCAAGGTCGGCATCGACGGCTTCAACCGCGGCTAACGACCACTTTCGCTTCCGGACGTCCAGCATCGCCGTCCCGCTCGCGTCGCCGTATTCCATGACCTGTTCGCCCGTCAGCCAAAAGTTAAGGTAATCATGAGGTAACAAGACCGAAGCGAGACGTTGAAAATTTTTCGGCTCGTGCTTTTTCAACCACAAGATTTTGGATGCGGTAAAACCCGGCAACACCGCGTTGCCCAAGGCGCGAATTGTTTTCTTCGGGCCACCGAGCTTCCCGGTGATTTCATCGCATTCGGACGCCGTGGAGGTATCACACCAAAGCTTGGCGGGCCGTATGACTTCGCCGGTTTTGTCGAGAGGCACGAACCCATGCTGCTGACCGCTGACTCCGATTGCTTTCACTTCTCCTGCCGTAGCGCGCGCCTGACGAAGCGCCCGACGAATGCCCGCCGCGGTGGCGTCGCGCCAGGTGTGTGGATGCTGTTCCTTGGCCCCGGGCGGCAGATCGGGAATCAAATCGTACTCCTGAGACGCGGACGACAGAACTTTTCCATCGCGCGCATCGACCACAAGCACCTTGGTGGATTGCGTCCCGGAATCGATGCCAATCATTAGCGTTCTCATAGTGTCTGTGTAAGCTGTGGGGGAAATACCAAGGCGGCCACGTGGTGAAAAGTCTTTTGACGGCAGGGCCACTTGCAATTTTGCCGTCAACCGGGTACAGAAAGTAAGCGAGCATTTTAGGAAATCATAGGAAGTTGTGAAATTTACCCCCCAACGCCGCGCAGCCCGGATGTGTCTCGGCATTTTTTTATCATTCACCTCCCTGATGGCCACAGCGGCGGACTTCCAAGTTCTGCGCGGCCATTTGCCTCCGGCGGCATACAATCTGAAAGCTGCCCGTCCGATGTCGGGCACAAATGAGTTGGACCTTGTCATCGGCCTACCATTGCGCGATCGCGAGTCGCTCGAAACGCTGCTGCGCGAAATCTACGATCCTGCCAGCACCAATTTTCATCGCTATCTAACCCCGACCGAGTTTGCGGAAAGATTTGGCCCCGCGCCGGATGATTATCAGACGGTGATCGCATTCGCGGAGGCAAACGGAATGCAAATCGTGGGCACGCATCCGAATCGCACGTTGCTGGACGTGCGCGCATCCGTGTCGGTGATCGAGAAGACATTGCACGTCGGCATGCGTCTTTATCAGCATCCCAAGGAAGCCCGCACTTTTTATGCGCCCGATAAGGACCCATCGCTCGACTTGAGTATAAAAATTTTATCCATTGGCGGTTTGGATGATTTTAGTCCCCCGAAGCCGATGAATCTGCGGGCCACGCCGCTGGATTCCCGTCCTGGCCGGTCAGCGAACCCGCTTGTCGCCGGTTCCGGGCCGCGTGGGTTTTTGGTGGGACAGGATTTTCGGTCGGCTTACGCCCCGGGCGTTTCGCTGAACGGCGGGAGCCAGTCCGTTGGCCTGTTCCAACTCACCGGCTATTATCCCAGCGATATCACCGCTTACGAAACGCTGGCCGGAATACGGCACGTCCCGCTCGTGAACGTTTACCTGAATGGTTTCAACGGACGGCCAAACGACTCCAATATCGAAGTCGCACTCGATATTTGCATGACCATTGCGATGGCTCCCGGACTTTCAAACGTCATCGTCTATCAGGGGCGAATACCCAACGACATCCTGAATCGCATGGCCACCGACAACCTGGCGAAGCAACTAAGCTCCTCCTGGACGTGGTCTGGCTTCGGGGGCGAGGACACCACGGAACAAATCCTCATGCAGTTCGCCGCCCAAGGGCAGTCATATTTTCAAGCGTCGGGGGACGAAGGGGCTCATTGCGGCTTGATTCGCACGCCCAGCGACGATCCGTTCGTAACCGTGGTCGGCGGCACCATCGTTTCAACCAGTCAGCCGGATGGCGCATTGCTCTCCGAAACGACCTGGCCTTTTAGCGGTGGCGGATTCAGCACCAACTACACGATTCCCGGATATCAGAAGGGAATGAATATGTCGCTCAATGGCGGCTCAACCACCATGCGAAATCTGCCGGACGTTTCATGCGTCGCGCAGGATATGTGGCTTGTCGCCAACAACGGAGAGCAATTCACCATCTCAGGCACCAGCGCAGCCGCCCCGCTCTGGGCCGGCTTCGCCGCGCTGGCGAACCAGCAAGCCGCGATCCAAGGAAAGCCGGCCATCGGTTTCATCAACCCGGCGATTTACGCGATTGCCTCCAGCTCGCAATACGCCGCGGCATTTCATGACATTACGACGGGTAACAATACCAACGACTGCAGCGCCACAAAGTTTTTTGCCACCACCGGTTATGATCTCTGTACCGGCTTGGGCACGCCTAATGGGAGCAACCTGATCGACCTGCTGGTCACGCCTGTTGATGGCCTGCAAATCACGCCAGCCAGCGGCGTTACCTTCAGCGGTCCGGCTGGGGGCCCATTTCAGCCTACAGTTGCGTCATTTTCGCTTACAAACGCGGGATCCACCTCCCTGAATTGGACTCTCGCCAACACCTCGGCGCTGTTCCAGGTTTCCTCCTCAAGCGGCGCGTTACCTCCCGGCGGCCCGGCGACGCCCGTTACCGTTTCACTTGGGATGGCGACGGGCACCCTTCCTGCAGGAAATTATTCCGCCACTTTGTGTTTCACCAATCTCAACAATACCTTCGGCCAAAGCCGCCAGTTGACCCTCGCAGTGGTTACAACGCCGACGATCATCGACCAGCCCGATGATCAACCGGTATTCGACGGCGCAACAGCGACTTTCACCTTCAGCACGCCGACCAACGCCCTGCTGTACTATCAATGGCGTTACAACAACGGAACCTTCCTTAGCAACCTAACCAACGGCGGCAATATTTTCGGTGCAGACAGCCCGACACTGGTCATCAGCAATGCGACATCCGCAAACGTCGGACTGTATTCCGTGGTGGTAAGCAACATCCTCGCTTCAACCACGAGTTCCAACGCAGCACTCAGCATCGTGCCGTCGCAACCCATTTTTGTTCTGCAACCAACCGGTCAGACCGTCCTGCCCGGTCAAACGATATCATTCAGCGCAATGGTCGCCGGCACCAAACCAATATTCTATCACTGGCGAAAAGATGGCAGCGATCTTTTAAATGGGGGGAATTTTTTGGGCGTCCTGACGACAAGCCTCACCATCAGCAACGTCACCGCGACGGATGCCGGCACTTATTCCCTCGTCGCCAGCAACTCGTTTAATTCCATCACGAGCACCAATGCAGTGCTAACGGTCACGCCCATCGACGGACCTGGAGCTACGCTGACAGCCCTGTATTCCTTCGATGGCGGAACTGGCGGCGGGCATCCCAACGGATTGTTGCAGTCAACGAACGGATTGTTGTACGGCACAACGCAGCGCGGCGGGCCGAACTTCTCCGGCACGGTGTTTCAGTACACTCCTGGAACACCGCCGTTGACACTGTATGCGTTGAACGGCACCAACGATGGCGCGAATCCATTCGCGACGCTTACTGAAGGCCCGGATGGCAATTTTTATGGCACAGCTTATCAAGGTGGCGCGGCCGACAATGGCACCGTGTTCCGCATCACCCCAAACGGCCTGCTAACAAATCTCTACTCGCTCAACGTCAACGTCGGCGACCTGCCTTACGGAAATCTGACATTCGGTGCGGACGCATCTCTTTACGGCACCACATATCAGGGTGGCACGGGTGGCAGGGGCACGGCTTTCAAAATTACCACCAACGGCGTGCTGACGGTCTTGTATGCATTCACCAACGGTGTTGATGGTGGCCATGTGTCTGCTGGTCTGGCCCTGGTGAACGACGGCAGTCTTTACGGAACCACCTACAAAGGAGGGGTGTCAAATAACGGCGTGATTTATCGAGTTTCCAGCAATGGATTTGTAAGCACGTTGGCCGCGTTCAGCAAAACCAACGGGGCCTTCCCCTACTCCGCCCTGGCAGAGGGCTCGGATGGCAATCTCTACGGCACCACCTCACAGGGTGGCACACCCGGATTTGGAAATATTTTTCGCGTAAACCGATCGGGCCAGCTAACCAATCTGTATTCGTTCACCAACGGCGTGGATGGAAGTTTTCCGACTGCCGGTCTGCTGTTGGCGAACGACGGCAATTTCTATGGCGTCACCGCATACGGAGGCACCTATGGCGCGGGCACGGTCTTCCGCTTCTCACCCGACGGGACAATGACGCCCCTGGCGCAATTTACCGGTTTCAACGGAGCAAATCCCCAGGCGACGCTTGCTCAGGGCTTCGATGGCAATCTATACGGCGCGACACAAAACGGCGGCGCGGGCGATCAAGGTGTCCTATTCCGTGTCGGCTTCACCGGGGCACCCCAAATCACGATTCCTCCGGCCAGTCAGTCCGTTTTCGCCGGCGATACCGCCGGTTTCAGCGTTGTCGTCACCGGAGCCAATCCGCTCGAGTATCAATGGCTCAAGAACGGAACCAACTTGCCTAACGGCGGCGCCGTCTCCGGCGCGAATACCCGCACGCCGAAACTCAGCAACGTCACGGTCGCTGATCAAGGCAGCTACTCGGTGATCGTCAGCAACAGCTCTGGCTCCGTCACGAGCGCTGTCGCCTCGCTGGTCGTCACGTCGTCCCCCCCCTACTTTGTCTTGCAACCCACCAACCAAACCGCCGCGCCAGGCGCGAACGTGACGATTGCGGCCAAAGTATTGGGCAACCTTCCGCTTGCGTTCCAATGGCTGAAAAACAATCTCCCATTGACCAACGGAGGAAACATTTCCGGCGTAACCGACCAGGTGTTGACCCTGCAAGCTGTCACCGAAGGCAACAACGGAATCTACACGCTCGTAGCCAGCAATGCGCTTGCCTCCCTGACAAGTACCGGTGCGGTACTGGCGGTGATACCCCCCAGCGCTCCCGGAACGCGGCTCACCACGCTTTACTCGTTCACCGGAAACGTGAACGGAAGGGTTCCCAACGGACTCGTGCAGGGAACCAATGGCGATTTGTACGGGACAACACAATTTGGCGGATCGCATCTCGTCGGCACCACATTTAAAATCACCACCAACGGGGCGCTCACTTTTCTGGCCTCACTGGATGACGCGAACGGCACTCAACCTCGCGCCGCCCTCGCGCTCGGCAGCGACGGCAACCTTTATGGAACGGCCTCGACCGGTGGGGTCATTGGCGCGGGTTCCATATTCCGCATGCTGCCCAGCGGCACGCTGACGAATCTTCACTCTTTCACCGACGAACTCGACGGCGGCACTCCAACTGCCGCCCTGGCGCCTGGCAGCGACGGCAAATTTTACGGCACAGCCCAAACGGGCGGCAGCGTGGGATACGGAAACACCTTCCAGATCGATACGAACGGCAATCTAATCACCCTCTATTCGTTCACGAACGGCATCGATGGTGGCAGCCCGAGCGGTGGACTGGTGGCAGCCAGCGACGGAAATTTTTATGGCATGACTCCAAACGGCGCACTCGGATTCGGCAATGTTTATCGAATGACGCCGGGAGGCGCACTGGCCAATCTCTATACCTTCAAAGGGGGAAGCGACGGCTATCAGCCCGCCGGCACGCTGGCACAGGGAACGGACGGCGCCTTTTATGGAACTACCACGCGCAATTCGATTTCCGGCTTCCAATTCTACGGCACGATTTTCCGCCTAACCTCTGCCGGGGTGCTGAGCACATTATACGCATTCAACGGTTTCGTGTCCACGGATGGCGCTTATCCGCAGGCCGGTCTCTTGCTCGCGAACGACGGATGCTTTTATGGCACCACGTATCTGGGCGGATCCAGCAGCGTTGGCACAATTTTCCGCATCGGACCGGACGGAACATTCGCCACACTCGCCAGCTTCGACGGTTTCAACGACGGTTCCCGGCCACAAGCCGCGTTGATCCAGGGTACGGACGGCAGTTTGTATGGCACCACCACCACCGGCGGTTACGGCGGTCAGGGAACGATTTTTCGCCTGAGCTTCACGGGCGCGCCGCAGATCATCAGTTCGCCTGCGAGCCAGACGGTTTTCACGGGCGCGAAAGTGGTCTTTGGAGTGGCGGTTTCCGGTGCGCCGCGACTCTCCTATCAATGGCGGCTGAATGGAACCAATATCACCGATGGCGGAAATGTGTCGGGCACAACCGCGCGGGTGTTGACACTCAATAATGTAACAATCGCCAACGCAGGGACCTATTCCGTGCTGGTGAGCAATTCCCTCAACTCAGCCACAAGTTCAGACGCAACCCTAACAGTCAACTCAGCTCCGCCCGCCATCACACGTCAGCCGACGAATCAATCGGTGATGCCCGGCACCACAGTGACGATGGCGGTAACCGCGACGGGCAATCTGCCGCTTGTTTATCAATGGCGCTTCAACGGCAGCAATCTGGCCGGCGCAACGAACAGCGCGCTCGTGCTGCCCAACGTTCAGTATGCGAATGCCGGTAATTACTCAGTTCTCATCACCAACAATCTTGGTTCGATTACCAGCGTGACGGTCGGGCTGCGCGTCCCTGCCCTGCTGGCGGTCAGCAAACAGACCAACTCGCTCATACTCACCTGGCTCCCGCCCTATGTTTTGCAGTCTGCCACGAATGTTGTCGGGCCTTATGCAGACATCCCCGGCGCGACCAGTCCTTTGACGATCGTAATCACCTCGGCACCTCAAATGTATTATCGCTTGCGAGCACCGACAGCGGCCACGGTTGCGACGGGGGGCATGAACGCGAGCAATCAATTCACGATGTCCGTCTCCGGACTGGCCGGTTACCGATACGTCGTCCAGGGTTCGACAAACCTCACCTCATGGCAGACGATTCAAACGAACCCGGTGCCGTTTATTTTCTTCGACCCAAACACCGCGCTCTTTCCGCGGAGGTTTTATCGAACCCAGTTCGTACCCTGATCAAGCTTACGGCTGCTGGGAACCGCCCGCTCGATAGAGCCGGGACTCGTGATTAGTCGCGTCCAAGTCGTCGTAATAAAACACGCCCACGCCGTCCGCTATGTTCGTACCGATCACCGTCCAAATGATCGGCGGACTCAGATTTTCGGCGGCCTGAATCCAGTAAGTGTGACCCGGCTGGCCGCTGAAGCCCAAATGCATGTTTCCATCACCCAACTGGCTGATGCCGCTGATGCTGGGCCCCGCAGGGGCCACGGTGAGCGAATAATCGAACGAGCCGTTCCCGACGTTCGCGCCGTTGTAGCCTTTGACGTGCAGATACCACACACCCGCGGAAGTGGGAATCTTGCCCAGGGTGCCACTATTCCACTGGGGCTCGCTGTCGGTCCACGCATGGGTTGCCGACGTGTCCCAGGCGTACCGATAATATTGAACGAGACCCGGGCCAAACCCGCCCACTGCGGTCCACGATACGTTCGCGCCGGCAATAACGTTGGTCGGGGAACCAACGATGCTGCCGAGTCCGGGCGGCACCGATAACGTCCACGCTGTCGTCTGGCCCTGTTGTCCCGTCGCGTTATGCCACGCACCGCGCAGGTCGGCGGAATTATCACGCGCTTCCAGCGTATAAATATACGATGTGTTTGGGGTCAGTCCAGTATCGCCAAATGCCCCCGACGTGAGGGTGTTCCACGGCGCGATGACCGAACCATTCCTATAAACCTGCACTCCCACGCTGCCTGCACGATACCAATTCTGGGCGTCCTGATTCCCGGAACCGCCGGCCGATTCGTCGCTGCCGGGTGCGACATTCACGCCTTGATCCAAGGGCAAATTCCACGCCAGGTCGACCTTGTCTGTGCTGGTTGAAGTAATGGCGGAGAACGCCGGCGTTTGCGGCGGCACGTTGTCCACATAGACGTCGTAGAAGCGCGCGTAGTTGCCGCCGTCTTGATAAAGAGAGCCGCCCGTTGCACCGTTGTTTTGGAATGAGGTGCGTCCCGAGCGGCTGACCGCGAAGAAATGAAAACGTCGATGGCCGATGACCCCGGATGTCGTGTGCGACCAATTGGTCCCCGACGGAGTGCCGGACACGTCTGCGTAATTGCCGTCAGCGTTGCCGAGATTGTAGCCCCATTGATATTGCATGGTGCGCCAATAAGGCACCGGCCCGGTGGATTTTGAATTACCGCTTGCGGTCACCGTCGTGTTGTTGCCGTAAAACGAGGCTCCGTTCGAAATCGCGACCCCGCCATAAATATTACTGACGACAATTTGCGGATACCACGGGTCCTGTTCATAGCCGAGGCCGTAGCTGTAATACCCGCCCAAGTCGGAATAATTAACGGAAGGCTCGTTAAGGCTCACATTGCTGCTATTGCGCAGACTGACTGTGCCCTCGAATCCGCTGGTAAAGTTATGCACCTTGAAAAGAACACGACTCCACCCCGCTGGCAGACTGACCGCTGCGGTGCGGTCCTGATCCCGCGTCAGGCCACGCGACGCGTTGGTGCTGTTCACCAGCGCGCCATTGACCCACAGCCGATTGCCGTCATCCGAGCCGATGACAAACTGCGGCGCCGCGCCGGCGGGCGAAAACAACCACGCGAAACCATAGGCATCCGCGTTATTCGCATTGCCATAAGCCACAGCATTTCCGTCGGGCGAAATGCCATTCATAGCGCCCGCGAAATTCAACGTGTTCGAGACATTGCAGTCGCCGGTCGTCACGCGGCCCGCTGTGTTGCCGTTCAAACCAAGCAGCGTATTGATGATGTTGCCATGGCTGCTGTCCACCGCGGGATACAGATAGAGGCTGGATTCAGTGAACGAGCGATTCGAAGTATCGGTGACATTCGTCGAGGCGTACGGGCCGACACATGTCCAGTCATTCATGTATTGCCAGCGCGCGCCCTGAATGTGCATTTGGCTGTAGCCCACCGGAAAGCCGCCACAATTCTTGCTGCAACTCCCCACCGGGGGACCGTCATCCTGCGTATTGCTGCGGAAGCCGCCGAACGAAGCCACGTTCACGGTCGAATTATAAAAGGTCACCCAGTCGCAACTGTAAGCGCAGCCATTCACCGACCCGCCAAGCGGCCCGGAGAGATCAGTCCCCGACGTATCCACCGCGAAGAATTTCGCCGTGGCTGTGGCATGCGCGTCGGGAACGATGGTGCTCGCCGTCAAAAGCCCACGCCCCGTAAAGCCATAAGTAGGCAGCGGTGGCATCCAGCGGATGTCGCGGTTGAAAACGGTGCAGTTGGAACCCGCAATTGGAATGCCGAACGAATACCACGCATTCAGACCACTACAAGTGGTATATCCCACATACGACGGATTGCGGGAGGTTGAATCCAAAGTCACATCGAAGGTATAGCTGCCAAAATTGGTGCCTGGCCCCGGCACCGTCACGGTGACAAAGGTCGTGAACGTTTCGCCAAACCATTGCACACCTTCTTCCAGCATCTTCCACGAGAACGCGTAGGTGCCGGGACTCGTCGGGGCCGTGGCCGTGAAACTGAAAGTAAGATTGTTTCCGGGCGCGACCGGCGAAGTCGGCATCACCACGCGGCTGAATCCCCAGCGGGTGTTGTCCTGCGCGTTTTGCGAACCAAGCTTATAGGGATGCGCCCCCGTGTTGGTCCACGTGGTGGTGCCCGTATTCTTGAAAGTGATGGAAGCAATGAACGTATTGCCGGTAGTGACGGTGCTCGGCACGTTGCCGTCAACCACGGTCGCGCCGTCGCCGAGGCTGGTCGCGATGTAGTTGAGCAAGGTCGCCGCCGTGCCATTGATGACGTCCAGATCGACGTTCCCGGAGATGCCCGGCACGGAACCACTCGACGTGTATTGCCACGCGTGCCACACCCCGGAACCCCAGGCGTTCTGACTGCCACATACGCTCCAAGGCGTGCCCGTCTGCGGATTCTGGCCGTTGTAGTTGGCGATGTCCGAATACCATTGCGCCACACTGCTGTCGAAGTTTCCCGCGTGGCAGGCGCTGGTGTAAATGCACGGCTTCGTTTTGACACCGGCGGCGGCGGCATAACCGATCACCGCATTGATCCAGGCGTTTGCCCATTCGGAATATGTGCTCGCGCCCACGACGCCGGTGAACACTTCCATGTCGAGCATCGGCATGAACGTCAAACCGTCCGCCTTGAAATAGGGACTGACCACATTCCAGTAATGGAGCGCCTCAGTGGCGGGTGTGTTGGCTTCCGGATGGGCAAAATGATAGAAACCAATGGGAATCCCCACCGCCTTCGCGTTGGTCACATTGTGAATGAAATCCTGGTCGTTGTTATTCGCGCCCTCCGTCGCTTTGCACCAAGCGAACGAAATTCCCGAGCCCGCGATGCTCGTCCAGTTGGGCTGTCCCTGGTAATGCGATACGTCAATCCCCAGCGGCCGTTGCGCGAGCGCCCACCGGGGCGACAAGCACAGCAACATGCCTAACAGCATTACGGGTGTCACCGAAGCGAGTCGCAGGAGGCGGGAACAAATAACACGGAACGACATTTGAGGCGTTTTCATTGGCAGATTAATGGCACTGTAATTTGCGGCGCGCTCAGACGTCAAGATTAGGCGACGCGATAACCGTGGTCGTTAGTCGCGAAGGCAATAAACATTTCCAAAAGCGTCGCTGCCCGCCAAAAGAGTTTCTGGTGCGAATCACTGCGAATTGTTTTTGCGCCAGTTTCCGCGTCGCCCCGCAAAAACCCGCGCTGCGCAACGGAGCCCCACACAGCGCCACAAGCCGTAACACTCCATGACTCGGCCGAACCAAGGCGTCTCCATGCCGTCCTGATCGGTGCCCAAGGGGATCGAACCCTCCACAGGGAAGCCTGGGCATCCAAGGCCCCTGCTGCGCCGGGTACGGAGCCAGTCCGGCCCGGACCTCCATTCTGCATTCTAAAATCTTCATTTTTCATTTCAATGGCCCCGCGATCTTAAACTGGAGGGTTGGACAAATGCTGTCCAATGGTCCACCGCCAAAATTTTGAGAAACTGTTTAACAGGAGGGCACAGAGGTTACGGAGCACAAGCCACGAGATTACGTCGGATTTCAAAGATGAAAAAACGGAGAATTAGCTCCTGGCGGCAAAATCTTTGTCAGCTTTGCGACTTCGTGCCCTGCGTCATTGCGTTGACCGGACCCGATGCAAATCGACAATCGGACGGGAAGGTCAAACACCCCCGCCCCGCCAGCGCTGCTGACTTTGAGAAGTCACGCGTCAAAGATCGTCGCCTCACCGAGGCCCCGCATTCCGGCTCCCGGGTGGGACGCCAACACCGACGACCTCGCCTGCGCCGCAGAACCTGGCAAGGGGTCAAATGGCCAAATTTGCATTTTTATCGGCAATGTCGAAAGGACCGGAAATCGCGGAAGGCTTTTCATATCGACCACGGGCAAAAAATCCAGTCTCCGAGCTTCCCTTGGGAGCAATTTAACGGAGGAACTTCTGCGCGGCGGCGTCCGCGAATCGCAGACCCTCCGGCGTCAGGCTGAACCGATCCGGCAGGAGGCGCCCCCAGCCTTGCCGTGTCAGCTCTGCCATGTCATTGCCCCACTCGTCACGGAGGTCGCGACCCGTCGTATTGCGAAATTGTTCAAAGGGCCAACCGGCATTCATGCGCAAGCCAAACGCTGCCGTCTCACCCGCGCGCGCCAGCGGCGCCAGTTCCTCGCGTGATTCGATCGCGCGCTGTCCGCGTTCGAGCTGTTCGCAATATAATTGCGTATTCGACCAGTTCTTTGCCCGCACGCCCCGGACGTAGCCCGTGGCACTGGGTCCCACACCATAAAACGACCCGCCGCGCCAGTAATTCACGTTGTGACGGCAAGCCCGACTTGGAATACCATCACCCGCCGCGCCCTCGTGCAGGTTGCGGGCAAAATTGGCCACCTCGTATTGTTGGAAACCCGCCGCAACGGCGCGTTCCACCAGTTCCTCATACATTGAGCACGCCAGATCTTCGTTCACCTGAAATTCCCCGGCTTCAAGCTGCTGATAAAGCGCGGTGTCCTCCTCGTAGATCACCTCGTAGCTGGAAAGGTGTTCGCTGCCCATCGCCGTGGCCTCCGCCAGGGTGGCGCGCCAGACGTCCAGCGTCTGCCCGGGAATGGCAAACATCAGATCGATGTTTACGTTATCAAAGCCCGCCGCGCGCAAAATGTCGAACGACTTGAAAACCATCTCCCGGCTGTGAACGCGGCCGAGACGTTCCAGCAACTGCTCATCGAGCGACTGCACGCCCATCGAAATGCGATTCACCCCACCCGCGCGCAACAGCTTCGCCTTGTCGAGTGAGACCGTCGCGGGATTGCACTCCACCGTCCACTCCGTCGCGCCCGTCAGCTTGAATCGCTGCATTGCACCCAGAATGTCCTC
The DNA here is from genome assembly GCA_044223735.1 of Limisphaerales bacterium. Taxonomy (GTDB): domain Bacteria; phylum Verrucomicrobiota; class Verrucomicrobiia; order Limisphaerales; family UBA8199; genus JBGALR01. The sequence goes on from JBGALR010000001.1 coordinate 187,586, forward strand.
CCATTGCCGGAGATTCAGGAGTGAAGGCGTGCCGCCCCCAAAGAAGATTGTCCGCGGACGACAATCAGCGGCGACCATTTCGAGTTCGCGTATAACCGCGCCCACGTAGCGATTGATCAACTCGCCACTCGATGCTTCGGAATAGAAAGCACAGTATGAGCACTTCTTCGCGCAGAAGGGCACGTGCACATACAGGCTTTCCACCGGCTCCGATGTCGATTCGAGCATTCCCAAATATAGCCAATCCCGAAGCCAGCGCGACGTAATTTGCGCTGATAGCCCAAATCATTTAGAACCAATTTTGCAATCGCCACTCGAGGGAAGCCGCTCAATTCGAGATGGGCGCCATCAAGGTCCGATTCAAGGCGAGCGCGCCGCGGTTATTGGTCACCGCCGCCGCATCGAACTCGCGAAACCTGGCGATCTCCGCTTCCGAGAGAAAGCTGCCCGCGTGGGCGGCGACTTGCTGGAAGATATCATCCAGCAACTTAATCCCCTGCTCGCCTCCCTGTTCGGAAGCAAAGTTTCGAAAATTCAATGTCGGAACAGTCTGATAGTCGGCGGGCAAACCCCGTGACGCCAGCACCGCCTGGGTTTGTTCCTGGATCAACTGCCGGAGCTGTTTGGCTTTTTCAGCCTTCTCTTCCTTGGTGCCGGTCAGCTTGTCCTTGAATTGTTCCGCCGTGATCGCCCCGAGAAGGTCTTTGGTATAGTCGTCGTATTTCGCCACGGCATCGGCGCCGAGCATCTCAGTTAATTGTTGTTGCAACGCCGCGTCCTGGGCGGCAAAAACCGCATTCAACTCGTCGGCCGCCGGCTTGTCACGCAACACTGTGGTAACGTTATCCACGTTGGTCATGATATGATCCGCCAATAGATTGTTGAGCTTTTCGGTTTGTTCCGGCGTCAGCTTTAACTGCTTCGCCAGCTCCTTGTAGATCATGCTCATGCCCATCTTTTGCTGCTCGCGCATCATTTTTCTCGCTTCCGGATTCGCGGTGACCTTGCTCAACGCACTGGACGATCCCATCTGGGAGTTTTCCTTGCGGAGCCGTCCGACTTCGCCTCGCAACTTCAGCACGTCCGTCGGATTTTTTTTGAGCGAGTCATTTTGCGCGGTCAACGCCGCCAGCGCGTTCGTGGCCTGGTCACGCTCATGGCGCAACTCGTCCAGCTGGCCATTCAACGCCGCCCGCTGCTCCTGCTGCTGCTTGAGCGTCTGCATCTGCTCGCGAAGCGCGGAGACCTCCCGGGTTTGATAGATGGCGGTGGCCACCGCGGCGGCAAGCACGACGGCAACAATGGCTTTTTGAATGGTGGTCATGGCAATGGTTTTGGTGACAGCAACGGCGGTGGCAGAGGCGGTGGAAGCAACGAGCGCGGCTGATGCCGCCGTGGCTCCGGTCGCGATGACCGGCACCAGCGCAACGGGCGCGGCCTGAACGGCATTCGCCGAAACCAGCGCCGCCAAAACCGCCGCTCCCACCCCCACCTTGCGTTCGGCAAAAAATTCCCGCAGACGATCCAGGGCGCGACTCACGCGTTTCTGAGCGGCATCCTCGCTGGCGCCAATGGCGTCGCCGACTTCCCTTAGCGATTTGTTTTCGAAATAGCGCAGCAATAACGCGGTGCGATCCAACTCCTCCAGCGAAACCATCGCCTCATCCAGCATCGGTTCGATCTGCATCCAATTGGTATCCGCGTCGGGGGTGGCACTCATCTCGAAGGCAATTTGTTCGCGCGCCTGCCGTCGGGCCTCGGCGCGCACGACGTCAATGGCAGCGTTGCGGGTGACCTGATATAGCCAGGCGGTTAAGACCGTGTTGGGCGCGAGGGTGGCGGCACACCGGGCAAGCTGGGTAAAAACGGAAAGCGAAACCTCCTCCGCCAGTTGCGGTGAACGGACCTGGCGCAGCGCGGCGCAATACACCAGGTTCAGGTGCCGATTCACCAACTCGGTGAATGCGTCCTGCGACGCGTCGCGCGTAAACTCCGCCAGCAGTTCCTGATCATTTCCGCTCATCTCTAGTGGTATAACGGCGCACCCCGCTGATATCCGACAAAGTTTCAAAAGAAATCGCCCGGCAACGCCCCGGGCCGGTAAGAATGGACCATGCTGGGGCCGAATCGTGCCGGCTCACCGGACGCCTTGCGGCCATCTCAGCCATGTCGCAGGCTGTAGGACACGGCAAAAAACATGAGCGCTCCAAAGGCCAGCACCAGCAACGCAAACAGAATTAGCACGACCAGCTCGACTTTTTGCAGTCCCCGGCCGGAATCCCCGCTTGCGAAACGCTTGCGTGTGAGCTTGTCCCGCTTCGGACGAACCGCCTCGGGCGCCACATTTTCCGCGGCAGCCGGCGCCACGGAAATTTGTTGCAGCGGCTGGGAAGCGATCAGAGCCTCGCCCGGTGGCGGAGCGGCGGCGGGCACAGGCGCACGCGTGGACGACGATACCCCGGTCCGAACGATCGGTCGTTTGGGCGCCGGCAGCGCACCGAAATCACTTCGCCTCCTCATGCTGGAGTAACCCGTCGGCAGCCGCAGCCGCAGCGCAAACGCCGGCAGTACTTTTGCAATCTGTTTTTGATATTCGGCGATTTTTTGGGCCGGAACTGAGTCGTCAAATGTCGTCAGGGTATAGCTCGCCATGGTGAATTTTTGCAATGCCCGGCCGGTCAGGGACACTTCAAAGAATTCATTGCGCAACTTGTAGGGCGGAATGGCCGTCACATCCAGCCCCGGCGATTCAATCTCGAATTTATAAACCACCTTGCAGGGATGCGGCAATGCCAGGGGCATTTTCCGCACCGGTTCCGCCTCCGACAGCACCGGCAGGACCCCGGACAGCGCCCAATTTTGAATCGGTATCCAGCAAAACGCGGGCGGGTTTTCCACGAGCAGAAAACCATTAATCTCAAACACCTCGCTCAGGACAAACTCATTGTTTTCGCGATCATCGCGAAATTGCAGGTTTTCCACCCGTTTGACCTCGGGAAACCTCCGCTCGCACGTTTCCAACCGCCGCTTCGCGATGGCGTCCACCCCTTCATTGGCGAACTGGAGCCGGAGTATATCGGCTTCGAAACCATGCGTCGTAATCACAATCGCGAGAGAGGAAGATTTTCCGGTGGTATCCACCAAAAAATGCTCCTTGATTTCGTAGAGCGACGGAATCGCGGCCACCGGTGGTTTCGCCAATTGAGTCGAATCCGGCGTAATCGGGAGGCCCAGGCCGAAATCCGGCACGCTGCGATTCAATGCGTCCCCTCCCTGCGCTTTGCAAGTCGCGTCCACCCACCGTTTTTTGCCACCGAGTTCGTATTCGACAATCACATGATTGAACACATTCGGCGAAGGCAGCAAGTTGCCGATCGACTTTCGCAGATACGCGTTGACCAGCACCGGGCGCGCCGCGATGCCCATGCCCTGAAGCAACGAACTCAACAAAAACGCCAGGTCTTTGCAGTCCCCATAGCGTCGCTGGACTACCGTCGCGCATCGGGCGGGAATTTGCCCGCCCACTTCCAGGTTCACACTGAGATAACGGTAGTCGTCCTGGACGTGTTGAATGGCGCGCTGGACCTTTCGGGCCGCGTCCGTCTCGGTATCTTCAATTTCCCGGATGGAAGCCTCAAGTCCATCGGTTGCTCCGTCGCGTTTCCATGCGTTGTGAGACGCGACCGCCACGGTCTGCCAGTCGGCGCAATCCGAGATTTGGATCCACGGATACGCCACATACCAAATCGGCGTGCCGGCCTCGCGCTCGTCGGAACGGACATTCTCGCGCAGCCAGGTCCAAAATATCTCCCCGCCCTCGCGCCGTTCCTCCGGTGTAAAATCCGGCGAAGACGACTTCCACTTCAGCGCGCGTGTTTCGGCGAATCGCACGAAGACATGATGCTTTCCCAATTGCACGTCGTCCGGGATGGAAAACATCTCGGAACAGCTCTCCGGGAGGAGGCGCGAACGGCCGCGAATCGTGTAGCACCACTCGAGAGTGTCGCCCGACCGCACATCCTCCAGGAGCACGAGCAGCGTGACGCCGCCATCAATGACAAATCCCTCCAGCCTCGCCTCCCGCTGCAAGAATTGAATCTTTTCCAGTTTCGCATGCTCCGTCTCGGACCCGCTCCGCAGTACTTTGATCGAATGCACCTCCACCCAGTCGGTGTCCGGCGAGAACTCCACCCGCCACTGTGAATGCTGCTGGACCGCCTGCATGGTTTCCAGCCGCACCGCCGTGCGGAAAAAAGTCGCGTGCCGTTCGGCATGCACCTGCCGATCGAGCAAAAAGTGTGTCACCGGGCCGGTGCTTTTTGGCTTAAAATCCCGGGCATAGCCGCAGGGCTGCACCCAATCGGGGATCGGCGTAACCGCCACCCGATCGCGCGCGGAAGCTAATATATCTCCTTCCACGGCTGACGAGGCATCCGTTGACATTCAGGCCATTAGATAGCAGGGGCGTGAAATTTCAAATCAAAACCACCGGCTGCCCGGGCGATTTTCGCCGCAGACCTGTCACTCAGCCTTCCCAGTGGCGCGGTGCGTCGAAAGTTGCGCCGCGGGAACAGCTCATTTCAGAATCCCAGTATTATGCATTTCCATGCCGTCGAGTTGCCGGGTTGACATTCGGACATTTCATTTTATGTTTTCGCAGCAATGTTACCGCGCAATCAAAAGTTTTCGCCGATGACCGACGCCGTTTTGGCGCGGCCGGTGATTATTGCGTCACTTCCGGTTTCCCGCGTCGTCGTCATTAGCAACCTGTTCGTCACGCTGGTGTGGCGGGCCGGTGAGCAGCGCGGAAGAGGATAACTTAAATCAAACATTCTCCCGGCCCTGCTCCCGAAAGGTGGCAGGGCTTTTTGTTTTATCTGAAATCAAACGCCCGATCATGAACGCAAAAACTGAATCCGCGACCTTGCCCCGCGCCGCCGGCACTTCCACGCTTGGCATTTTGTTCGCCTTGAGCTTCTGCCATTTGCTCAACGACTCCGTTCAGGCGCTCATCCCGGCCATTTATCCGATGATCAAGGACTCGTTCAACCTGAGCTTCACCCAGATCGGGCTCATCACGTTGACCTTTCAAATGGTCGGCTCGGTTTTCCAACCCATCATCGGCTTCTATACCGACCGGCATCCGAAACCGTACTCCCTCGTGGTGGGCATGGGCATCACCCTGGTCGGACTGGTGGCCCTCGCATTTGCCGGCAGCTATCTTGCGGTGCTGATGGCGGCGGGCATGGTGGGGATGGGCTCCGCCATCTTTCATCCCGAATCATCCCGTATGGCGCGGCTGGCCTCGGGTGGCCGCCATGGGTTTGCCCAGTCGCTTTTCCAGGTCGGTGGCAACGCCGGGAGCGCCCTCGGGCCGCTGCTCGCCGCCTTGATTATCGTGCGTTACGGACGCCGGCATGTTCTCTGGTTCACGCTTATTGCGCTCGCCGGCATGATCATTCTCTCCCGGGTGGGCGCCTGGTACAAGGAGCACCTCAACGAACGGCGAGCCCGCAACGCCGCCGACATCCATCATCATCCCGTCCCGCTCAAGCAGGTGCCCATTGTGCTCGGCATCCTGCTTTGCCTGATGTTCTCGAAATTCTTTTACCTCGCGTCGATGACGAATTACTACACGTTCTATCTCATCCAGAAATTTGGAGTGAGCGTGGCGCATTCGCAGCTCTACCTGTTCGTGTTTTTATTCGCCGTGGCGATCGGCACCATCGCGGGCGGACCCGTCGGCGACAGGATCGGCCGCAAGCTGGTGATCTGGATTTCCATTCTGGGCATGGCGCCCTTTGCCCTGCTGTTGCCGCACGCGAACCTTTTTTGGACGGCCGTGTTAAGTGTCATCAACGGCATGATCCTCGCCTCGGCGTTCCCAGCCATATTGGTATACGCAACGGAATTGCTGCCCGGCAAAGTCGGCACGATCGCCGGCCTCTTCTTCGGGTTCGCCTTCGGCATGGCGGGCATCGCGTCCGCGGTGCTCGGCAAACTCGCGGATGCCACGGGCATTATCTTCGTGATGAAGTTGTGCGCGTTCCTGCCGTTGCTGGGGATACTTACGGCGTTCTTGCCAAACCTGAAAGACGACAGGCAGGGGGCGAAATAGCGACCGTAAGCGGTCGCACATCGGCGCGATTAGGGGATCGAGCGTTCCAACCGCCCTTTTCCCTGAGTCGTGGCGACGACTATAAGCCATCCAAGTGTGCGCCAGGGAAAATAAGCCGCCTGCGCCCCCGTTAACACACAGCACCTGCCGCGCGGGGCGAAACCAATGAAACGTGTGCAGCAGAGAAGGTCTGCGGTGCAGCCCTTACCCGCGCCCACTGCCCCGGCCGTTGCTTAACGCCCCGAAGGCAACCGACATTCTGATTCCAAGCGAATCAGGCAGCCCGCGTTCGCCGAACGTTTTCGGCTTTGGGACCTTTTTCGCTCGCCACGATGTCGAAGATCACTTCCTCGCCTTCGTGCAAGACTTTGAATCCATCTCCCAGGACAGAGGTGTGATAAACAAAAACATCCTCACCCGCCTCTTGAGCGATGAACCCAAAACCCGATTTGTTATTCCACCATTTTACCTTGCCACTTGCCATAGCATCTCTCCTACGGCCCGAGTCGCCATTCCCAAACGCTTTCCAGGAACTAACCCATCATTTCGGGGAGAGCCCTAAAGTCGGTTTGGGAATTTCATTCGTCTCAGGGTTAAGCGCAGCTTACAGAAAGCCGGTGGTAGGTCAAGCGAATGTTTATGAAATGTTTCACCCATCATACACCGCCTCCCATGCCGCCCGCCTCGATGTTTCACGTCACCCACAAAAAAACCATTGAAGTCCTCCGCGGCAAATGGCAACAAATGGTTGAGATTTGAGTTATATCGTAATGTGCCAAAGGAAGAACCAATTGAGTTGCAAGGTTCGGTGACCCAGGTGCTGCCGGGAACGATGTTTCGAGTGGCGCTGCCCAACGGCCACGAAGTCCTAGCCCATATCTCTGGAAAAATGCGCAAAAATTTCATCCGCATCAGCGTCGGCGACGTCGTCAACGTCGAAATGTCGCCCTACGACCTGGGCAAGGCGCGCATCACCTTTCGCCAAAGCTAGCCCCGATGCGCATTCACTTTCTCGGGGCGACTCGCACCACCACCGGTTCACTATACCTGATCGAAGTGAACGGGCGGCGAGTCCTCATGGAATGCGGCCTTTTCCAGGGACCGCGCGGCGAGTCCATGGAACGCAACCGCACGTTCCCGTTCGATCCCAGGCAAATCGACACGGTGATTCTCAGTCATGCGCATATCGATCATTGCGGCAATTTACCCAACCTTTGCCGGCAGGGCTTCGAGGGCAACATCCATTGCACTTTCGCCACCCGCGATCTTGCCAGCATCATGCTTGAGGATTCCGCCCAAATTCAAAGCAGCGATGCCGATTTTGTTTCCCGCAAACGAGCCAAGCGCGGCCTGCCACCCGTCGAACCGCTTTATCGCGCCGTCGATGCGGACAAGGCCATCCGTCAATTCGTGGGCGTGAATTACGACCGCCCCATGCTCGTCGCGGACGGTCTCACGGTCACGTTTCGCGACGCCGGCCACATTCTCGGTTCCGCGCAGGTCATTCTGGACGTGCGGGAAGGTACCCGCAAATTCCGCTATCTATTCAGCGGCGACGTTGGCCGGGGAGGCGACGATATATTGCGCGATCCGCAACCGGTGGAGAACGTTGATTTTTTGCAAGTGGAAAGCACATATGGCGGCCGGGAACATTCACCGAAGGTGAACGCCAACGAACGCGTCGGCGCACTCGTCCGCGAGACGCTCGAGCGTCACGGCAAGGTCATCATCCCCGCGTTTTCCGTCGGCCGCACACAGCAAATCGTTTACACCCTGCACCAACTGACCCTGGCCGGTCAGTTGCCCCGCGTGCCCATCTTCGTGGACAGTCCGCTAAGCGTGAATGCCACCGAGATTTACCGACTGCATCCCGAATGCTTCAACGAGCCGGTGTATCGTTTTCTGCGCGAGAAGGAAAATCCGTTCGGCATGGAGAATCTCACTTACATCCGTGAACTGGCGCATTCGATGAAACTCAACACGTTAAAAGACGCGGCGATTATCATCAGCGCCTCCGGCATGGCGGAAGCGGGCCGCATCCGGCATCACCTCGCCAACCACATTGGCGATCCGGCAAACCTGATCCTCTTCATCGGCTATTGCGCGGAACACACGCTCGGCTACCAGATCATGTCGGGCCGCAACCCCGTGAATATCTTCGGCGAGCCGCACGAGGTCAAAGCTCGCGTCGCCTCGCTGGATTCCTTCTCCGGCCATGCCGACAAAAACGAACTAAAGCGTTATGTCGAAGGGGTATCCGGTGACATCAAAAAAGTATCGGTCATCCACGGCGAGGAATCACAGGCGCTGGCGTTTGCAGACACGTTGCGCGCGATGAGACCGAACGCCGAAGTGATCGTTCCCGAATATCAACAGGTGTTGGAATTCTGAGACGCTCGACCTCGGTTTTTTCGGTGGTTCAGAGTTTGCAGAGTGACACTGTCCCACTTTCACCCAGTCAAAATCTGCTTGTACGAAAAATAATCAGACGGGTGAAACGCCCTTGCAATCCTAACAATTTTGGCGTTGGCACGGCTTATGCGTTACGGCTCCCAGAAAGTTGTACTATGAAAAAGAGTCGCACTGATAAAAAGAGTTCGGGTTTCACCCTTTTGGAAATCATGATCGTCGTCACGATCATCGGCTTGCTCGCTTCCCTGGCGATGCCGTCGCTGGCCAAGGCGCGCGACACGTCGCGACTCAATGTCATTTACAATAATCTCCGAATGCTCCAAACCGCCAAGGACCAATGGGCGCTCGAAAACAAGATGGCCGATGGCGCGGACGTGGATGACCTCACCGTGCTTAAAGCGTATCTCCGCTACGGCAGCCTTATTCCCGCGGTCAATGAGTCCTACGTGGCAAATCCCGTAGGCACCACGGTGGAAGCCACCCTGCCGAGCGGCGTCGGTCTCGGACCCTACAGCCCCGGCGCGGTGATTTCGATTCCTCAATAAGGCGGTTTCAAGAAACCCCTGGCCATCGCCAGGCAGAGAGCCGCATGGTTGGGCGCGCTGTAAAATTCCCTCTCCTGGGTCAGTTTTCCCACGCCACCCTTGTAAAGTATCAGTTCCTCGACTTCTCCTGGTTGGATTTGAACTCCGGCCACCGGCCGTGCATCAGCGGCGAAAAAGCACCAAAACTGATTCGTGTAACGGGCGACCGTCGGTGAGAGCGCTCCCAGCGGCTGGAATACTGCCGCTTCGTACCCCGTCTCTTCCAGCAATTCCCGCCGCGCTGCCTGTTCCGGACTCTCACCCGGATCGACATGGCCGGACGGCAGTTCCAAGGTCACGGAACGAACTGCGTGGCGAAATTGCCGCACCAGGAGCAACTCACTTTTTGCAGTCACGGCCACCACCACGACAAAATCATTTCCCGTGATCGCATAATGGGGTTTCGTCGATCCAGACGGTTGCTCCGCGAGAACCTTGAACCACGGGGTTGCGAACACAACCTCGCGGCCAGCCAGCGGATCAGTCGGTCCATCCATGACGGTCATTCCTGAAACTGCGAAAGATTTCGTTCGACGAACGCCTCCGCCTCCCGCAACGAATCCGGCGTGCCAATGTCCAGAAACGGCGCATCGACCTCCACAACCTTGATCGGCACGTGGTCCCGGATCAATCGTGGGAAGATATCCACTTCAAAGCTGAGCGGCGGGTTGCCGGAAAATTCGCTCACCAAAGCGCCACGCAACAGGTAAACACCCGCATTGATGGCTCCCCTGCCCGATCGCTTTTCCGCGAACCCCTGCAATTCACCGCGGGGACCGACCGCCAGCGTGCCATAGCGCGAGGTATCCGGCATAACACGGCCCATGACTGCCCCGGCAGTCTTTGGATCGTCCAGTTCCCCAATTAACGGCGCCAGCGCGGAAAGCACCAGCGAATCTCCGTTTAACACGAGCCACGCCGGGGGATTCTCGCCCGACAGACGGGCCGCATTCAGAAATCCTCCGCCGGTCCCGAGCGGCTGCGTTTCGGTAATGCAGCAAGTTTTCACGCCTGCAATCGGATGGCTGCGAAAATAATTCTCCACGACCGCCGCCAAATGACCGGTGGAAAGGACGATGTTACTGATGCCCTGACGGGCCAGAAAGCGCACGACCCATTCCAGAAATGGACGGCCCGCAACCTGTGCCATGGGCTTTGGTAAGCCAGGCAGCAGATGGGCCACGCGCGTCCCGAAGCCCCCCGCGAGCACCACCGCCACCACCTGGTTTGGTTCCAGGCTCATGAGATTTCTCAGACGTTCGAATACAACGAATTGCGCAGGATGGTAAATCCCTTGATCAATTCCTGAATTCCGCGATCCAGCGTCCATTCCGTTTTGAAGCCGGTGGCGGCTATGCGGGCGTTGGATACAATGTAATCCCGCTTATCCGGATCTTCACCGATGGGCGCTTCCAAAAATACAAACTTGGGCACATGCTTCTTGATGACCTCACACAGCTCCAGCTTCGAAAGATTGGCTTCCTCCAAACCGACGTTGTAGGGCTTGCCCTTCATTGACTCGAAATTTTTCAAGCCGTGCTCGAACACGCGTACGACATCGCGCAGATGAATGTAATTGCGCTTAAAGTGACCCTCGAAAATCACGACCGCACGGTCCGTCACGGCCCGGTGCACGAAATCATTCACGAGCAAATCAACGCGCATGCGCGGGGAGACGCCAAACACCGTTGCCAGGCGGAAACTGAGGCTATTCTCACGCTGCATGATTTTTTCCTCCGCCTGCACCTTGGTGACGCCGTACAGCGAGATGGGGCGCAACGGAGATTCCTCGGTGCATTGCTTGCCCTTCTCACCGATGCCGTATCCGCTGTTGGTGATGGGGACGAGCATCCATTGCTGTTTCGAGGCGACGCGGCAAATCAAGTCGATCGCTTCGAGATTGGTCGTGCGCGTGGCGACAGGATCGCGGTCGCACAGCGGCGCGCCGACGAGCGCGGCCAGCGGGATGATCGCATCAGCCTTCGGAACGAGCTTCTTGATCAGGGCTTCATCCCGGCAATCGCCACGGATGATGTGGAAATTCTCGTAGTGGCAGCAATCCGCGAGGCTGTTCTGGCGAAACATGAAATTGTCCACGACCGTCACCTCGTGCCCCTGGGAGAGCAAACTCGGGGTCAACACCGAACCGATGTAACCGGCGCCGCCGGTGATTAGAATTTTCATATAAAAGGGGTTAAGAACTACAGGAAATCAGATTTCCCTGGCAACCAGATTCGCGATCTCGCCGCCGATGGCGAGGGAGGCCGTCGCGGCCGGACTCGGCGCATTTAGCACGTGCAGCGCCTTCGGGCGGTTCAAGAGGCAAAAATCCTGCACCAGCTCGCCGGCGGGAGACATCGCCTGGGCGCGCACGCCCGCGCCGCCCGGCGCGAGGTCTTCGGGGCGAATTTCCGGCACGAGCCGTTGCAATGACTCGCAAAACAAACGCTGGCTGAAAGAACGCCGCACTTCCTCCCAACTCATCCGTTTGTGTTTCGCGAGAAATCTCCACAGCCCCGAAAAGGTCAGCGCGTCCCAGAGATCGGCCACCTTGACATCGGTCTTGCGATAACCTTCGCGTGAAAAGGCCAGCACCGCATTTGGTCCGGCCTCGATGCCGCCATAAATTAATCGCGTAAAATGCACCCCCAGAAAAGGAAACTGCGGATCGGGCACCGGATAAATGAGATTTTTCACCAGCGATTGCCGCTCCGGTCTGATTTTGTAGTACTCACCGCGAAACGGGACGATGCGCACTTCCCTTTTCTCGCCAGCGAGTTGGCTGACGCGATCACAATGCAGGCCCGCGCAGTTGACAATGAAATCCGCCGCAAAGTCCCCAGCTGCACTGCCAATGCGCCATTCGTCGTTGCGCAATTCCAGAGAAGTTACCCGCGCGTTGAGCACCACCCGTCCACCGCTGGCGTCAATGCCCTTTTGCATCACCTCGGCGACCTTGTGATAGTCAACTATTCCCTCCTGAGGCACATGCAACGCAGCGACGCCCCCGACGTGCGGCTCGATTTCCCGCATGCCTTTGATATCGAGATAACGCATCCCCTCGAGGCCGTTTTGAATTCCACGTTCATGCAAGGATTTCAGCCGTGGCACTTCAGACTCGTCGGCGGCGACCACCAGTTTGCCGCAGATTTCATGCGGCACCGTATGCTCGCGGCAAAACGCCACCATCTCGCGCACGCCCGAGACCGCCAATCGCGCCTTCAACGAACCGGGCTTGTAGTAAAGACCGGCGTGGAGCACGCCGCTGTTATGCCCGCTTTGATGAGCGCAGACGGTCGCTTCCTTCTCCAGCACCCTGATTGTAACCGATGGACACTGCGCCGTCAGTTTGCGGGCGGTCGCCAGACCTACGAGACCGCCGCCAATGATGCAGATGCGTTTGGATGACATGATCAGAACCGCAACGAAAGGCAAACAGTGTGCGGATTCCCGCCAAGGGTCAAGATTCCTCGCGATTCGGGGATGGGAACAGAAACCGGGCACTTGCATTCGAAGGCCGTGCCTGAACGTATTTATGAACCAGCGATAGACGGGCGGCGCGGGTTCGTTTAATGATTGAGTCCGTGGCACCAACGGCAATTGAACCAACGGCAGCAAGGACAGAAAATCTATCGACATCGGACTGGCTGACGCCTGGACGGTTCGCCGCCCTGCTCGCCGTATTAATATTCGCCGCGTTTCCGCAAGTCCTGCTGGGGCTGAAAACGTTCGTGGTGCGCGATTATGGCTTCTTTGCTTATCCGCTGGCTCATTTTCAACGTGAGAGTTTCTGGAGTGGAATATTGCCATTGTGGAACCCTTACAATAATTGCGGCGTACCTTTTCTCGCGCAGTGGAACACGATGCCGCTTTATCCTCCCGCGTTGATTTACCTTATATTTCCACTAAGCTGGTCGTTGAGTTTTTTCTGCCTGCTGCACATTTTTATTGCGGGCATGGGCATGTATTTTCTGGCCCGGCGCTGGACCGGATGCCTGCTGGCCGCCGCGCTGGCCGGCGTCGTTTTCGCCTTCAACGGGCTATCCATGAATTTTTTAATGTGGCCGAGCCACATTGCTACCTGGAGTTGGATGCCTTGGGTGGTGCTTGCGGCACAGAATGCCTGGCAGAAAGGCGGTCGTGCTGTTGTGTTGGCGGTGATGGCGGGGTCGCTGCAGATGCTTGCCGGAGGCCCGGAAACGATACTGGTGACGTGGCTTTTTCTCGTCGCACTCTGGATTGTGGAAAACGTGGGACGCGCCCACGATCAATTGAGCAACCAATTACAAGCTCCCAAAAGGCTGCCCGCGGCATTCCGCTTTTTCGTGGTTGTTGTGCTCGTCGCCGGTGTGACTGCCATACAAGTGCTTCCGTTTCTGGATTTGGCTGCGCATTCGGAACGCGGAACAGGCTTCGCAGACACGAGGTGGTCGATGCCCAAATGGGGCTGGGCTAATTTCCTGGTGCCAATGTTTTACGGTCACGTTTCCAACATGGGGGTATTTTTCCAATACGACCAAGGCTGGACATCCTCTTATTTCGCGGGCGCAGGGTCCGTCACGCTGGCGGTGGTTGCATTGTGCATTGCTCGCGACCGCCGGGTGTGGCTGTTGGCAGGCGTTACGGGTGCCGCGTTGTTGATGGCGCCGGGAGACCATTCGATTTTTTATCATTCCGTCCGCGCACTGCTGCCGCAAATCAGTCTCATTACTTACCCGGTGAAATTCGTGTTGCCGGCCATCTTTTGCATTCCCTTGCTGGCGGCATTTGCCGTCGCGCAACTTCAGCGGCAGTGGTCAGCTTCGGCTCAAAAGCAATTGACTGCAGTCAGCGTGCTGTTGCTCGTGTTGATGGCTGCCATTCTAGTCTATGCGTGGCGATTCCCACAACCCGCCGACGATTTCAATGCGACGTTGCGCAATGGCGTGGTCCGGGCCGCTGTTCTCGTGATGACGGCTGGCGCAGTGATTGCCTTGATAAATTCAAAAGGTAAAACGCGGCGAAATTTCCTCGCGCTGTCGCTGGTGGCGTTATCTTGGATGGATCTCGTGACACACGCCCCCTCGCAGAATCCAACAGTCCTGCCCTGGATCTATACACCTGAGATGGCCCGTGAAAAACTTGCGATGAAACCCCAGCCGGCCTTGGGCGAATCAAGGGCCATGGTTTCCGCCCCGGCAGATTCCAAATTCCGAAGATTTATCAGCGGTGATCTCGCTGACAATTTTGTGGTAAACCGACTTGGCTACTTCGCCGATTGCAATCTCTTGGACAACGTTCCCACTGTAAACGGCTTCTTCTCCTTAAATCCCGGCGCTTCCGGCGATCTGATGTCCGCATTGTACGCCTCCACCAACACGGATTTCCCACCCCTGATGGATTTCATGGCGGTGTCGCAAATCACCGCCCCGGGCCAGTTCTGTGAATGGACCAATCGGGCTACCTTCCAGCCTCTGATCACTGCGGGACAAATGCCGGTTTTTCTGGACGGCACGAATGCTCTGCTCAGCGTATTTGAGCGAGGCTTTGAACCGAAAAGATATGTGGTGCTGCCAGCAGAAGCGAAAAATTGGGTCATTGTAACCACTAATGTCGGTTGCCGTGTAAAGACCACAAAGTTTTCGGCCGAGACAGTTGAATTTGAAACAGACGCAGGACAGCCGGCGCTGGTGGTGCTTTCCCAAACGTACTACCATTGTTGGAAGGCTTATATTGACGGCAACGCAACGCCCTTGTTACGGGCAAACTACGCCTTCCAAGCCATCCAGGTATCCGAAGGAAGGCATCAAGTGAAGCTGGTTTACGAAGATGTCGCCTTCCGTATTGGAGCAATTGCTTCAGGCATTTCGATCACGGGGTGTTTCATGATCTGCGTGTTCGGCCGCAAAAAGGGGGCCGAACAATCTCTGGAATAAAACCACTCCAACCTGAGCGGTGACGGATTATTCGAGGCGCTTAAGCACTACAAGCCAGGCAGTGGCGTTTGGCGCGTTGCCGCCCACCACGAGCATTTCACCCTTCACCAGGGTTTGCTTGCGTTTCACGACTTCCTTGCCTTTTCCGTAAAGTGACACTTCGAACGTGGATCCGCCGAGACTCTTCACCTCCACCTGACATTTTTCGCTCAAAGGCACTTTGCTGGCGCCGGTGGATGCGACTTCGACCGACTTGCGATTGACCTCGAAATAGTTTGTAAACTTCAGCGGCAGTTCTCCCAGCTTGGCGCGCACATCGGGTTCAACGGGTTTATGTTTGGGATCGGGCGACTGTTCATCGTTTGTTCCCCAAACCAATTGCGCTTGAAATTTGACGGCTACCAACTCGGCGGAAAAAGCGTCCGGTGAGGAAACCACCCCGGCTAGAAAAATCCAAAGGCCTATGGCGGCCGAACCAAATTTGCGTTTCATCGCTATTCCACGAGAGTACCAAGCCCGCCATCGTCCGCCAATTCGTTTTCCGCCGGGTAGGAAAGCCAGACCAGCGTCGTTCCGGCAGAGTAATCACGATATGTGAAAGCCTCGGAATCGGAAAGCGCGGTTTCAGTTGCAGCAGAATTTGGAAATAGGGTTATCCCCTCCTGCCGGGTCATCATCAAGCCCGCAAAAGCGATCAAAGCCACGCCCGTCATCGGCACGAGGAACCGACGCAGCCGCACGTGCAACGGAACTCTCGCCGGTTCAACCGATGCGACCTCGGCCAGCTGAATATCGCGTTCGATCTTCGACCAGAAAAACTCCCGCGTCTCCGGTAGGCGCACCTCGGCCTCAAACGCGGCCAACGCGCCATTCGTTTGGCGTAATTCCGCGACGAGCGCGGCCGCCTGCGCATCCCGCTCCAGCCATTGCGCCACCGCCTTCGCGTCGGCTTCCGGCATTTCGCCGTCAACGTAGGACTGCAATTTCAGTTGTGCCTCGTGGTCCATCACATCGAATCCTGTCTTTTCAAATCCATCAACAGCGCCGCCAGTTTGCGACGCGCGTAAAACAACCGCGACATCACCGTGCCAATGGAACAGCCCATCGACTTCGCGATTTCCTTATATTCCATCTCTTCAAATTCATGCAGCACCAGCGCGGTGCGATGCTCGTAGGACAACTGACCCAGAGCCTTGTCAATACGACGCCGCAATTCCTGCCGTTCCAGCCCGGCTGTCGGATTTACCGTCACCACCGGCATCTGCCGCTCCACCCCGCCCGAGTCCTGATCCATCGCCTCAATGGAAGCTCGAATCACCCTGAAACTGCTTCAACCGCTGCCACCCTTTTACCCAGGCTTCCTGAGAAAGATCCGTCGCTTCTTCCTCATTCCTCATCATACTGTAGGCCCGGGCATACACCTTGTCCCGATGCCTCGCGACCAACTCCTCAAATGCGACCATATCGCCCCTTTGGGCGGCCCGGACCAATTTCGGATCTTCGGTCGAGGAATGATCTTTATCAGTCATCGGTTCGACGGCGCAAATTCAGCGTGTATTCATCCCGCCTCACAGTTTTCCCTTGGTGGACGGCAGTTGGCCGGCAATGCGCGGATCCTGCTGGCAGGCAAAATCCACCGCCTTGGCAAAGGCTTTGAAAAGGCCTTCCACAATATGGTGCGGTTCGTCACCATAGAGCAGTTCCATATGAAGGTTGCAACGGGCTTCGTTGGTGAATCCCTGGAAAAACTCCCGCGCCAGGCCAAATCGAAACGCGCTGGACATGTCCTGCTCTTTCTCTGCCCGGCTGACTTTCTTCAGGCTAAAACCATCCAATCCACGCCAGACCAGATAAGGCCGTCCGCTGAAATCGATCACACATCGGGCCAGACATTCGTCCATTGGCACATATGCCTCGCCGCTGAAAGGGTTGCGCGGATCAAAGCCGGTACCGTAGCGTTTGATGCCCTTTTTATCCCCCAACGCCGCCACAACCGCCTGCCCAAGCGCAATGCCGCAATCTTCAACCGTATGATGCGCGTCAACTGCCAGGTCACCGTGGCAACGCAGGGACAAATCGACCACCGCATGCTTGGCGAAAAGCGTCAGCATGTGATCGAAAAAGGGGACACCAGTCCGAATGGAGGACTTCCCGCGGCCGTCAAGGTTCAGCTTGAGGAAGATCCGCGTCTCTTTGGTGTTCCGCTTAATCTGGGCGTGCCGCAATTTCATGCGGCGGGGATTTAAGCAGAGGCGGTTCTCAAAAACAAAGATGAATCTCCTGAATCTTCGCGGGAATCACTGGGAGACCGGAGATCTGTCGGCATTGGGGAAAGATTTCTGTTTCAATTCCTCAATCTGCAGACGCAAGGCCTCGGGATGAGGGGAGGCCTTGCTCGCGATCTCCAGCAGTTCCATGGCACGGGAAAAATTCCCGGCATTTTTTTCCAAGTCCGCCAGGCTCACGGCAATTTGATCCAGTTGATAAAGATCGGGATCCTTTTTTCCGGACTCCTGCTGCATCCATTTTCGCAAAGCCTCATCCCAAACGTTGCGCGCGCGCGACACGTCATGGTAGTTCTCCTTGTACAGCCGGCCCAAATCAAACAGGATTTCGTAGCTTTCCGGATTGGCGCGCAGCCCCTGCCGGAGGAAATCTTCAGCTTCCTTTTGCTTGCCCAAATCCCGGAGCCAATAGGCGGCCACCGTGTAGTTTTCAATTTTTTGCGGATCCAGTTCCGCGGAAATCCTCAGCCACGGCAAAATCTCGCGTTCATCTCCGCCTTCCAAGTGAGTGTGTTCGGTGATCAGGAAATGCCGGCCGAATCGTTCGATCCAGTCTTTGGGCGGTTTGAGAAAATCCATCTGCTTCTCGTGTTCCTCGGCGACCGCCTCCCCTTCGTGAGCGGTCATGTGCCGGGCACCCGCGGGCGCCTTGGTCTGGTCAAAAACCGAGGGATAGTATCCGCTGTGGAACGACACGTCCGCCTGCACGAAAAAATGATTGGCAAACATCTTCCGGCTGTCACCCAAAAGCATGTCCATCATGCCGCTTCCCCCGGAACGGGCGTTCCACTCCGCCGCACGTGGCTGCAGCAGCGTGGCGAGGGTGAAAATAACGGCAAGCAATAACAGCCAGATGAAATATGAAGCCCGCAGTTTCACAAGTTCAGAGGCTTGCGCCGAAATACCAGCCATGTGGAAAATAATAAAAAAGCCATATATGCGCAGGCATAAAGACTGGCCAGCCCGCAATCCACCCAGCCAGGCAGTGGGCGATTAAACGTCACAAATCCTCGCACATCGTACCACTCGAGATGAGGAATCACGAAATAGATCGCGGACAGGATGTTTGCCATCGGCTGATGCTGCTGGCCAGCAATCTGGTTCAAATAACGACCCAAAATCAGAATGCCAATTACGACGATGAATGAAATGGTGGCGTTGGACGACGGCGCCGCAAACACCACCGACCCCAGCAACACCAGCGCGACCACAATGCCCAGCATCATCCATTGCAGCCACATCGCCTTGAAAAATATCATCAACGGAAAGTGGTGCTCGCGTGCACCGCTGACGATGCCGAAAAAGAGGTAAAAGACCATCAGCGCCAGCGCGCAGGAAAGCCAGCAGCCGACAAATTTGCCCAAAATCACATGTGCCCGCGTCACCGGCTTGGCCAGCAGAGGGAAGATCGTACGGTTCTCTCGTTCAGCGGGAATCTGTCGCGCCGTGGTCCCTATCGCTATGACCAAAGCGGATATCCAGATCAGTAAAAGACAAACCTCCTTCAGAAACCGGACAATCTTCGCATCCTGAAAAAAGTTTACCGACCCCATGAGCAGCGTGATCACCGCCGTCAAAAAAAACAGGACATAAAAATCCTTCCGTCGATAAAGTTCTTTGATGACCACGCCCGATATGGCGGAGACGATATTCATACGGTGGGCTCGGGTTGATAACCGATGAGATTAAGAAAGATTCTTTCCAGGTTAGCCTGATATTTTTGGACCAAATCAGCCACTCGTCCTTCGACTTTCAGCTCTCCCTGATTGATGATGGCAACGCGGTCACAAATGGTTTCCACCTCGCCAAGTTCATGCGAGGAAAACAGGACGGTTTTTCCCTCGTTTTTCAACCGCTGAATGATTTCCCGTACTTTCATCCGGCCCAGGGGGTCAAGGCCGCTCGTTGGCTCATCAAGAATCAACAGGTCCGGGTCGTTAATCAGCGCCTGGGCCAAACCGACGCGCTGCTGCATGCCTTTGGAATAGGTTTTAATGGGCCGAGTCCGGGCGTGCTCCAATTCAACAAGCTTCATCAGACGATCAATGCGACGGTCCGCCTCAGCACGGGCGATGCCGAAAACGCGCGCGTAGAAGCGCAAGATTTCCTCCGCCGTCAAAAACTTGTAATAGTAGGTCAATTCCGGCAGGTAACCGATTCGCTGGCGGGCGATGGGCTCGCGGACATCCACGCCGAAAAGATAGGCCGCCCCGCTGGTGGCGTTTACGAAGCCGAGCAGCACATTCATGGTGGTGGTCTTACCCGCCCCGTTGGGTCCTAAAAAGCCGAACACTTCCCCGGCGTGAACCTTAAGATTCAACTCTTTCACCGCCACTTTCTTGCCAGCGCCTGATATTTGGGGCCGGTATTCAACCCGCAAATTCTTGGTTTCAACAATCGTTTCCATGTTTCAAGGAATAATTGTCTTAAAATTCATATTTTCCACATCCGCAAACCATACAAACCACTTTTCAAATTCGGATGCAAGCCAGTCCCACGACATTTGTACTCGTAAAAAAAGGCTTGAGAAAGATTTCCCAAGCCATTGACTGCCACGCGCAGAAAAATCTAATCGCTCGTGTCGGGCGGGAGAATGTGCAAGGCGGGGAGGATCTTGCAAGTGGGAAGAGTGGTTACGTCCACTAACTCATAGCTTTCCGAGAACACCGGGGAGGAACCGCCTGCCGGGCAAGTGACCACATTTCTCATATAAGGCTTGATGTCTGAATAAGTCACCGGCGCGCCGGCCGCCTGTCGATACTCCAGCGCCCACTGCTGTGTGGCCCCAAATACCTGGCGAAGATTGTTGATACACGCATTGGTCTGCGAGGTGGTGCGCGCGCGCACAAAAGTCGGAATGGCAATGGCTGCCAGCAAGCCAACGATTGCCACCACGATCATCATTTCCACCAGGGTGAAAGCCGAAATTCGCGAGAATTTAATTTTCATATTCGTCAGCACGTATGAACTCGCGTAACCGCACTTGAGTTCTCCGTCACTTTTGAGACAGTGAACTTTTCAGCTGTCCATTTATAACAACGCATTTAAGCATAAGCAGGAAACGGGCCCATCCAAAACGGTCGCGAACAAGAACAGAAAAAGGGCCCGGGATTGCTCCCAGGCCCTTAGAAGAGGTTCGAACAAACTAGTTGGAGGTGTCAGCTGGCAACTTGTGCGTCGCCGCCACGACTTTGCAGACGGGCTTTTCCGAGATTGTGCCCATGGTGTAACTGCCGCCGAACGTCAGATCGCTGCCCGCCGCCGGACAGGTAACCGAGTTACGCAGGTATTGGCTGATGGCAGCCACCGAAGGCGTCGCATTGGTATTCTGCTTGGTTTCCAACGCCCATTGCTGTTTGGCCCCATCAATCTGACGGAGATTGTTGATGCAGGCGTTCATTTGCGACGTCTGGCGGGCGCGCACGAAGTTCGGAATCGCGATCGCGGCCAGGAGGCCGATGATGGCGACGACGATCATGATTTCCACCAACGTGAAACCCGAATTGCGGGAGGTTCTGTTTTTCATACTTGCTTTTACTTTCTGTTTTTTGCGGCGTGAACCTGCAACGGGCGGGTTATTATTATTACAATGTTTGTTCACTGATTGCCCGGTGCGACCGCATCTGTGAATCAGCATTCGACATGCCACCGCACGGATTTCTCACAAAAAAAAGACCCGGGGAAACCCCGGGTCTTCGCGATATAATGGCCGCCGGTTTAGTTCGACGTATCGGCCGGCAAAATGTGGGTCGCGGCCACAACTTTGCACACCGGCTTCTCGGCGATGGTGCCCATGGTGTAGCTGCCGCCGAACGTCAAATCGCTGCCCGCAGCCGGACAGGTGACTGAGTTGCGCAGGTATTGGCTGATGGCGCCAATGGACGGCGTCGCGTTGGTGTTCTGCTTGGTTTCCAACGCCCATTGCTGCTTGGCGCCGTCAATCTGGCGGAGATTGTTGATACAAGCGTTCATTTGCGACGTCTGGCGCGCACGGACGAAGTTCGGGATCGCGATCGCGGCCAGGAGGCCGATGATGGCGACGACGATCATGATTTCTACCAGCGTGAAGCCAGCCTTGCGGGACATATTCTTTTTCATACTAATTTGCCTTTCTGTTTTTACGCGGTGTGAACTTGCAGCAGGCGGTTTATAGTTAATACGGCTGTCGTTCACGGATTGCCTGCTGCAACCGCATGCTCCTCCCTAAGCAGGGCCGGTGCCAAACAAACGAACGGCTTCCGCCCGCCTTTGGTGACCGCGCCAAAGCAAAAAGGCCCGGGATTGCTCCCGGGCCTCGTGTTCGACGAATTAGGCTAAACCGCTATTGCAGCGTCTCTTCCAACTTGTGCGTCTCAGGTTTCTTCATGCACGTGGGGCGTGAAGCAACCGTGGATAGCGCATAGCTGTCAGCGAAGGTTTTGCCACCTGAAGGGCATACCACCGCGTTCTTTAGGTAGGGCAGGACATCCGCAGGCGTCACGTTGGCCGTGTCGGACTGCTTGGTGTCGAGCGCCCATTGCTGCACCGCACCGTCGATTTGACGTAAGTTGCTGATGCAGGCGTTCATTTGCGCCGTAGTACGGGCTTTCACAAAGTTGGGAATCGCAATCGACGCCAACAGGCCGATAATGGCCACGACGATCATGATTTCCACCAACGTGAATCCCCCCTGGCGGGATCCTCTTGTTTTCATAACTGTGTCTTTCTCAATGCGGTGTGAACACAGCGGCCGGCGGTTATTATTAGTACAATTAGTGTTCACAAATTGCCGGTCGCATACCGCATTTAGAACCTAACAGGGGCGCACGGGAACGCAAATGCCAAACTCACCCCAATTTCGTCCGTTTTTGACCCGAGGACCCCGTCCCTATAAACACCGACCGCGAGAGTTCTGTCTCAAGTTTGGACTTCGTGTCCCGGAACCGCCTGGGATGGGACACTATTGTCCCGCATGTTTATTTGAAAACCTTTCCTGTCGCTGAATCGCAAGATCAAGCCGCAACCGGACGGACCTCGCGGGATACGTCGAGTGCACCCCACCCCACCCCACCTGCATTACCAACCGAACGTCCATACACCCAAATAATATTTGGCGCCTGTCGAATCTGAGAGCCGCCGGTTCCCCGAACTTTCTGCGAAATTGCGGTTGAGAGAAACAGGCCGCTTGCATTAGAGATGGTACAGGGCTTCCAAAATCCAGACATCCCAAGCCACTCAACTGCCAATTGATTTCCGTTTCGCTTGGTTGTTCCAACGATAATTTCTCATTCACTTCGGTATTGATTGCACGAGGCCAGCCCGTACCTTCCTCTCGCGTTCGCCCATGACTTATTCAGAAGCCATCCAGTTTTTATACCGCCTGCGCTGGTTTGGCGCGAAGTTTGGGCTCGATAACACGCGAAAGCTCGCGGCGCTCGCCGGAAATCCGCAGAACCAGCTTCGTTTCATCCATGTTGCTGGCACGAATGGCAAAGGCTCGACCTGCGCCATGCTCGAAGGCATTTATCGTGCGGCCGGGCTCCGGGTAGGTTTGTTTACATCACCGCACCTCGTATCATTTGGTGAACGGATTCAGGTCAATCGACAATACATTGCCGAAACCGAAGTGGCGGCCCTAGCCAACAAATTGCGCGCGCTCATCGAGCACCGCTGGCGCACAACCGAAGAGGCGAAGGAGCACCCGACATTTTTTGAAGCGGTCACGGTCATGGCAATGCTTCATTTCATCGCGCAGAAGTGCGACCTCGTCATTTGGGAAACCGGCCTCGGCGGCCGCCTCGATGCCACCAACATCGTCACGCCGCTGGCCAGCGTCATTACGAATATTCAGTTCGATCACCAGCAATATCTCGGTGAAACCCTGGCTGGCATTGCTTACGAAAAAGCGGGGATTATCAAGCCACACGTTCCCATTATCACCGCCACTGATGGGCGGGAGGCGCTGGCGGTGATTCAGCAGACCGCGCGCGACAAGAGCGCGCCGCTCACTTTCGTCTCCTCCGCCGAAACCAAAATGCCACCGCTCGCGAATATTTCCCTGCCATTGCTGGGCGAGCATCAGCTCAGGAACGCGGCGGTTGCGCTCGCGACCGCGCGAACTCTGGCGCGACAAATTCCGGTGACTGATGCAGCCATCCGCAGCGGTCTTTCCCACCTGCACTGGCCCGGACGACTGCAACTCATAACCCGCGGCAATGGACAAAAAATTCTTTTGGACGGCGCCCACAATGTCGGCGGAGCGGAAATCCTCGTCTCGGCATTGCGCGAAAATTTTCCCGGCGCAAAACCGGTTCTTGTGCTCGGCATACTGCGCGACAAGGATTGGCCGGTCATGTGTCGGATCCTCGCGCCGGTCGCAACGCGGATTCTTTTGGTGCCGGTGCAAAGCGAGCGGACCGCTGAACCACACGGCCTCGCGGAGGTGTGCCGGAAGGCCAATCCGGATGCACCGGTGATTGAGTATGCCACCCTGGCCGCGGCCCTATCCGACGCCGGGCGCGATCCGTTCGTCACCATCGCCGGCTCCCTCTACCTGATCGGCGAAGCGATGGAATTGTTGCGCCTCAACCCGGCGGGTTCCCCGGAGGAACGCAGCCTCAATGAATGGAGCAATCAAACATAATCAATTATAACTTATGTTATCTCCCGAGCTTAAAACGACTTTAGTTTCCTTGACCTGAGGACAACGTTATTAGATTCTTTCTTATCTGATCGCTGGCGAGTGTGCGCCGGCCGTCACGGGGCCGTTCATGAAAATCATCGAGAACCTATTTAAATCGTCACTCGGCAAAAAATACATTATGGCCGGGACCGGTTTTGCGATGTTCTTTTTCGTAATCGGCCATCTGGCGGGCAACCTTCAGATATTCCTCGGCGCTGAATCGATCAATCGTTACGGACATTTTCTCCAATCCAATCCGGAGATCATCTGGCCCGCGCGTATCGTGCTTCTGACCTGCATCGGCTTGCACATCTGGTCAGCGATCAAACTCTCCGCGGAGAACAAGCTGGCCCGCCCGGTTTCCTACGCTGTTTACAAGCCGGTTGCCTCCTCGTATGCGTCGCGCACGATGTTGATGAGCGGGTTGATCATTCTGGCTTTCATCATTTATCATCTGCTTCATTTCACGGTGCTCGTTCAGGCCATCAACGGCACGGGGAAAAATTTCGCCGATTTTTACGACGATGAACATCGCCATAACATTTTCAAGATGTTGATAGTGGGTTTCAGCAACCCGTGGGTGGCGCTCTTTTACCTGGTGGGCATCGCCCTGCTCTGCCTGCACCTCAGCCACGGCGTGAGCAGCATGTTTCAATCGCTCGGTTGGAAAAGCCAGCCGTATCGCAAGTTTCTCGACGGGTTGGCGTACTGGCTGGCGGCCGCGATTTTCGCGGGCTATGCCTCGATTCCGGTGGCCATCCTGCTCGGATATGGAAAGGAGGCGCTCAAGTGATTCTCGACGGCAAAGCTCCCCAGGGTCCGATTGCGCAAAAGTGGGACAAGCATAAGTTTGAGATGAAGCTGGTGAACCCGGCTAACAAGCGCAAGTTTGAGGTCATCATTGTCGGCTCCGGTCTCGCGGGTGCCTCGGCGGCCGCAACCATGGCCGAACTCGGCTACAAGGTTAAGTGCTTCTGTTTTCAGGATAGCCCCCGCCGCGCGCACAGTATTGCCGCGCAAGGTGGAATCAACGCCGGCAAGAATTATCCGAACGACGGCGACAGCATCTATCGGCTTTTTTACGACACCATTAAGGGCGGTGATTTTCGCGCGCGCGAGGCGAATGTCTATCGCCTGGCGCAGGTTAGCGTAAACATCATTGATCAATGCGTTGCGCAAGGCGTGCCGTTTGCCCGTGAATATGGCGGCCTGCTCTCAAATCGCTCATTCGGTGGCGCCCAGGTTTCGCGCACATTTTACGCGCGCGGACAGACGGGGCAGCAATTGTTGATCGGCGCTTACCAGGCGCTCTCCCGCCAGATCGGCCTCGGCAACGTGAAGATGTATCCGCGAACCGAAATGCTCGATGTGGTCGTTATTGATGGCCATGCCAAAGGCATCGTGGTTCGAGATCTGGTGACTGGTGAGATTTCCTCTCACTCGGGCGACGCTGTCGTCCTCGGCACCGGCGGTTATGGGAACGTTTTTTATCTGTCTACCAACGCCAAGGGCTGCAATGTATCCGCCACGTGGCGCGCGTACAAGAAGGGCGCTTATTTTGCGAACCCCTGTTACACGCAGATCCATCCGACCTGCATTCCCGTCAGCGGAGATCATCAATCGAAGTTGACGTTGATGTCCGAGTCGTTGCGCAACGACGGTCGGGTCTGGGCGCCCAAGCGCAAGGAAGATTGCCAAAAGCCGCCCGCCTCCATCCCCGAAGCGGATCGAGATTACGTGCTCGAACGCAAGTATCCGAGCTTCGGCAATCTCGCCCCGCGCGATATCTCTTCGCGGGCAGCCAAGGAAGTTTGCGACGAAGGTCGAGGCGTGGGTCCGGGCGGATTGGGAGTTTATCTGGACTTTGCGGACTCCATCAAGCGTTTGGGAGAACCGGTCATTCGTGAACGTTACGGCAATCTTTTCGACATGTATGAAAAGATCACCGGCGAGAATGCTTATAAAGCACCTATGCGGATTTATCCTGCGGTGCATTACACCATGGGCGGCACGTGGGTGGATTACAACCTGATGAGCAGCGTGCCCGGCTTGTTCGTCATCGGCGAGGCGAACTTCTCCGATCACGGCGCAAATCGCCTCGGCGCGAGCGCGCTCATGCAGGGTCTCGCCGACGGTTATTTCGTCCTGCCTTACACCATCGGCAATTATTTCGCGACGTCGAAGCAACCGAAACCTGCGACCAGCCATGCTGAGTTTAAAAAGGCGGAAGCGGAAGTTAATGCGCTGACCAAACGATTGCTTTCCATCAAGGGAAAACGCACACCCACCTCGTTCCATCGCGAACTTGGCCATATCCTTTGGGAAAAATGCGGCATGGCCCGCACCGATGCCGGTCTCAAGGAAGCCTTGAAGCGCATTCCTGAATTGCGGGCGGAATTTTGGAAGAATGTAAATGTAACCGGCGAAAACGGCGAACTGAACCAGGCGCTGGAGTACGCCGGCCGCGTGGCCGACTTCATGGAATTTGGCGAACTGCTTTGCCTCGATGCCCTGCACCGCCGGGAATCCTGCGGCGGCCATTTCCGCACGGAATATCAAACCGAAGATGGCGAAGCCAAGCGGGACGACGAAAACTTTTCCTACATCGCCGCCTGGCAATACATGGGCGCCGACAAGGCCCCCGAATTGCACAAGGAACCGCTGGTGTATGAGGAAGTCCATATGAGCACACGGAGTTACAAATGAATTTGACTCTGAAAGTCTGGCGGCAGAAGAACGCGTCCACTTCGGGGCAACTCGAAACCTATCAGGCGAAGGATGTGTTGCCCGATATGTCGTTTCTGGAAATGCTCGACGTTGTCAACGAGGGACTCATCGGCAACGGCCAGGAACCGATCGCCTTCGATTCCGATTGTCGCGAGGGCATTTGCGGCATGTGCTCGCTGGTCATCAACGGCATTCCTCATGGCGGTCACAATGGCACCGCCACCTGCCAGCTCCACATGCGGCATTTCAAGGATGGCGAAACCATCACGATTGAGCCGTGGCGCGCCAAGGCGTTTCCTATTGTCAGGGATCTCGTCACCAATCGTAGTGCGTTTGACCGGATCATTCAGGCGGGCGGATTTATTTCCGTGAACACCGGCGGCACGCCCGACGGAAACGCCATCCCCGTGCCCAAGGTCGCTGCCGATCTCGCGATGGATGCCGCCGCGTGCATTGGATGCGGTGCTTGTGTGGCGGTATGCAAAAACGCCTCCGCGATGCTTTTCGTCGCCGCGAAAGTTTCCCACTTGAACTTGCTGCCGCAGGGTCAGGCTGAAAAGGACCGGCGCGTGCTCAACATGGTAAATCAGATGGATGCCGAAGGTTTCGGGAATTGCTCCGTCACCGGGTCCTGCGAAGCGGTTTGCCCGAAGGAGATCAGCCTTAATTTCATCGCAAAGATGAATCGAGATTACGGGGTGGCGTCACTGAAGGGTTAAGCCGGCCTCGCGAAGGTCGCATAATCCTTGAAAGGTGCCCCCGCTTCGGTTAAGGTGGGAGCGTGAATTCGCCTTACGCTTTTTCGTTTCTTCAGCGGCCTCTCTCGCACGTTCTATCCACTGCGGTTAGCTTGAGTGGAATCGCCGTCGCCGGACTGCTTTTGTCAGGCTGTCAGACCGCCGATCCGGGCGCGGCCAAAACTGAGTCGGGCGCCGCTGTCGGCGCAGCCACAAATTCCGCACACGTCGCCACCGCTTCCGGTGCCACCAATAAGACCGGAAAAATCGCCAAGCGCTTCGCCTATACGCCCAAGGTTTATCCGGTGGATGAGCGCGGATTTTCGCCGGTAGACAAAGCGCTGGCGAAGGCTTATGCGCGCGAGGAGATGATTGCCGATGACGCCGAAGGCTCGTTGAATCCGTATGTGCTGAAAGTCATCTCGGCGTATCCGTTGGATGGCACCTACCCCTACCATTGCAGTTGGGAACCGCGCGAGTATGACATCTACAACGGTGTCACGCAGGACATGTGGTACAAGAGCATGGTCGTCGCGAAGGCTTACCCGGATGGTTCTCGTTGCAGCTATTGCTGCGGTTTCACATTCGAAGTTTTTGTGCGCGCGATGAAATTGCGCAATATTCAAAAAGGCATCGACCCGGATGATTTCAACGGTATGACTTTTGGCGACCTTTTCAACATGCTGCAACTTTGGTATATCGAAGGGAAAGGCGACTCCGAAGAACGCGGCATCACCGCGTACGGCCTCGGTCACTCGGTGACCAACCTGGACGAAGTGAAGCCGGGCGATTTCCTCAGCTATAGCACGACGCCCCCGGGCGGTCACGCGGTTATCTTCATCGACTGGTTGCGTGACGATAATAGCAAGATCACCGGTTTCAAATATTTCTCCTCAAACCTTTCCGGCACGCATGGTGTCGGCTATGGCTCAGCACACTTTAGCGATTCAAATCCGAACGGCAAAGGGGTCCTGAAAAAATACCTGCACGTGGGTCACGTGGGGGCCATCAAGGATTACGTGAAATTTGACCGCACCACCATTCCTCAACGCAACGCGTACGCACCCACTCAACCTGATCGCATCATGTATGTGCCGGCGCCCGTCAGCGCGAATCCAGCCGACGCCGCTGCGCCAGCCACGGCATCCAACGCCAAATAGCTGGCTGCGAAGTGTTTTACACGGCGGAGCCCCGTCAAAGACCCTGCGGACTTTTTTTAAGGTTCGCGCTGCTCTTTCTCGGACTCCGGATTTTTTCCGACATTACGCTTTCTTTGTCAGCGGCGGAACCGTTGCCGTCCTCAGATGAACTCACCCGGCGCATCATCAATCGCTCGCAGGCCTTGGTCTCCACCAATGGCGGCCCGGTTTATAAATATCCCAAGCACACCTTGATAGAGCGCCTCGATTCCTCCGGCGCGCCGGTAAGCTCGGATGAAAAATTCTATGAGGTAACGTTGATTTCCGGCATTCCCTTCAACCGACTCTTGAAAATTGCCGGCCGCGAGTTGACGCCGGCGGAATTGCAGACCGAACAGGAACGCGACGAAAAATTCCAACAACGAATGTCTTCCATCGATCCGAAGAAACTCCTGGCCAGTCGCAAAGGCCTGGTAAGCCCCGATTTGCTGGCGCACTACCAGTTCACGGTCAGCAAGCGTATACAACTAAACAATCGCACGACGTTCGTTGTTTTTTTTAAACCGAAGGAAAACCCTGAAGCCGCCAGCAGCATTCGCGACCGTGTGCTGAATCGCGTGGAGGGAACGCTCTGGGTCGATGAACAGGATGACGAAATCACCAAAGTTTCCGCGCACCTTACGGAGACCATCTCGCTCGGCTGGTTTGGCTGGCTGGGTTCCTTGAGCAAATGCGAATTCGCCCTCGACCGCCAGCGGATGCCGGACGGCGTCTGGGTAAACCTCAAGCAAGCGTGGTCGATTCAGTTTCGCAAGCTTACTTCGACTACTCGTTTTCGCGTCACCGAAACCTCAGAAGACTTCAAACGAATCGAATCAAAATGATCAAATCTCGCTGCCCCATCCTGCTGCTCCTGGCAGCGTTATTTTGCTCAACCTGCCCCGACCTCGCAGCCGATACTAATTTCACAGCCGTGGTCACCGTGCACCCCGTTGACACCGGCGCGGCGCTGGTGAATCCCGACATGGGCATGGTGTTATATTTTTATTCGAACATCCCGGACAACTACGGCTCGAAACTCGAGCCTTCCGATACGGTGGACGAATACCCCGGCGTCTCCACCGTTTATCTACGCGTTCCGTGGGCCTATCTTGAACCGGAAGAAGGCAAGTTCAATTGGGCTCTCTTCGATACTCCGGCGCAACGCTGGATTGCCAAAGGCAAACGCATCGGTCTCCGCGTGACTTGCTCCGAGAACTGGATGCCTTTTGCCACACCGGAATGGGTGAAACACGCCGGAGCGAAAGGTTACTTCTACGAATTTGGCAAAGGCCGCAACGACAAAAGCGCACTTTGGGATCCTGACTTCGGCGACGCCATCTTCCTCCAGAAATTGAGCCAATTTCTAACCGCCATGGCAGCGCGCTATGACGGAAATCCGAACGTCGCGTTCGTGGACATCGGCTCGTACGGATTGTGGGGCGAAGGCCATACCTTCATGAGCAGCCAGGTTCCGACCAACGAAGCGCCGGCGATCGTCGAGAAGCACATCGATCTTTACGCCGCGCATTTCAAAAAAACGCTCCTCTGCATTAGCGATGATGTAGCCGGCCACGACAAACCGGGACGACATTTTCCTGAGACGGATTACGCCATTGCCAAAGGCGTCAGCCTGCGCGACGACAGCATCATTGTGCAACCGCCACCGCGAAATTGGTATCATAGCGAGATGGCGCAGGAGTTCTGGCCGCGCTGGCCAGTAATTTTGGAACACGATCACTACGGCGCGTCCGTGGCGCGAAAGGCTTGGGGCGACGGATCGCTTTTGTCGAAAGCCGTGGAGGATTATCACGCCAGCTATCTCTCAATTCACTGGTGGCCGCGTGAATTATTAAAAGACAATGTCGCGCTCGTGGAGCGCATCAACCGCCGCCTCGGATACCGCCTGCAACTGCGCGAGCTTTCGTGGCCACGCGAGGTTAAGATCGGGCAGCCTTTTACCGTTAACACCATCTGGGCCAACGCTGGCGTGGCGCCCTGCTATCCGGGGGGATTCGTAACATTCACCATCAAGGACGAAAAAAACGGCATGGTGTCGGTGCTTTCTGATGAAAAATTTGACGTCAAAGATCTCAAAGTGGGGGCTCTAGAAAATGCACCGACGAAGCAACGGGCGTCAGATTTTTTGGCAGGCCACATCGCTCCGGTTACTCATCCGGGCGACTACACATTATATGTATCGGTTGGCCAACGGGACGGCACCCCGCGGTTGGCCCTTCCCTTGCCCGATGACGACGGCCAGCACCGCTATAAAGTGGGCCGGATTCGATTGCTTGGTCCCTAAGTGGACTGCAGGGGTTGGGCTATCGGAACGGCCGCGTCGTGCCACCGAATGATGGACTCCGCCAGCGAGTCCATGACTCTGCGTTTCTGCCCCATGGTCCAAAGTCCTTCGGTGTGCAGGCGTATCTGCCGTTCGCCGCCCTCCGCGATTCGGACATGCAGAATGATATGAGCGATACCGCCCAGTACACTCGTACTGCGGTTGTCAGCCTTGCGCTCAATCTGAACCAATTGGTCGCGGCTGATGGAAAATCGTTCTTCGTCACCATAATACACCAACTGATCCTGCCCCACCCACAACGCGCCGATGTCCTCTTCAATCGCCGCAAAGCGCTTCGTGATACCGCTCGCGGGATTGGATAGCCCAACGAATACTGCACCCTGCAAGTGCGCCGGCGAAATGCCCTGCGCCGCGAGCCGCTTGATCGTCGCCCGTTTTTCCACCGGAGCCCAGATCAGCACCCATAAAGTCGCACTGAGCAAAAGGCCCAACGCCAGCATGATGGGGAGCATTTGCGCCGTGCCGGGGGCCAAACCGAAGCGGACGAGCAAATGAGGGAGGAAGGCCGCGAGAATAAAGCCCACGCCCAGCGCGATGATGGTAGGCACAAATAGGTTTGCAAAGTAGACCTTCACTTTCAGCGCACTCCAGATCGGACGCGTGAAGTCAAAAGTGAATGCGGTCGTGAACACTGTGATCAAGTATGCCGCGAT
The DNA here is from genome assembly GCA_044223735.1 of Limisphaerales bacterium. Taxonomy (GTDB): domain Bacteria; phylum Verrucomicrobiota; class Verrucomicrobiia; order Limisphaerales; family UBA8199; genus JBGALR01. The sequence continues at coordinate 219,221 of JBGALR010000001.1, forward strand.
GCCCACCGTCAAAAAGAATCCGCCGACAATGAAGTTAAAGACGCTGCGCATCATGTCCGGAGGCGGTGACGCGTCGGTTTTGTCACGATTGTACCACATCCCAAACGCGATCCAGAACATTATCATGCCGATGGAAAAGATCCACGTTAGCGTGATTCTGGTTTTCGACGCGGGTTTGTTTGTCTGTTGCATGAGAGCCTCTAGGCCAAGTGTCTCGAAGACACCCGAAAAGTAAAGCTATTAGCCGTTCGGGTCACGGTGCATTTTCAATTTGCCAATCATCCCCTGCGTCAACCACGATGCGCCTCATTGCGGCATGGAAAACACAATCAAACTGGCGTTGGTGGGTACGGGAATGTTTGGCGGCGACGTGCATTTGCGCGCTTACGCCGATTTGCAGCGCGCCGGCATCAGTTCCCAGCTTGGACGCGTGGGATTGGACGCCTGGGCTCGCGACCTGGCGCCCGTTAAATTTCAGCTTGTAGCCGTCGCCGCCCGCAGCGAAAAGTCAGCGCGCCGTGCCCAGCAGGATTTCAAAACGTGGTCGGGCCACGAGCCCCAAGTGTTTTTCGGCGATAAGCCGTGGCTCGATATCCTGAAGATCTTTCCCGATCTCGACGTGATGGCGGTCGCCACGCCAGACAACCTCCATTCCGAGGTCATTCTCGCCGCGCTCGACGCCGGTGTTCACGTTGTTACGGAAAAGCCGATGTGTCTCGATCTAGCCGAGGCCGACGAAATAGTAGCGCTCGCCAAAATGAAAAGCCGGATCGTGGCTGTGGACATGCACAAGCGATTCGATCCCGATCACTTGCGCATCCGGGAAGACATAAAGAATCGCATCGGAGCACCGCTTTATGGCGTGGCGACGTTGGAGGAGCCGCTGGAGGTTTCCGCGAGCACATTTAAATGGGCGGAACAAAGCGATCCGTTCAGCTACGTCGGCACGCATTGGGTGGACCTCATCTGCCACTACTATGGCTGCAAGCCGGTCTCACTGACCGCCGTCGGCCAAAAACAAAGGCTGCTGCGCGACGGCATCAACGCCTTCGACGCAGTGCAGGTCCGCGTCGATTTCGACAATGGTCTCAGTTTTAACTTTCACAACAACTGGATCACCCCGCCGGACTTCGAAGGTCCCGTCAACCAGGGCCACGAAATTGTCGGCACCGATGGCAAGGTCGAGAGCGACCAGCAATACCGCGGTTTCCGATGGTGGAATAAAGGCGGAGGCAGCCGCACGGCAAACAACCACTTTACGCGCGACGTCAAACGTCCTGATGGTTCCCGCGCGTATGTGGGTTACGGCATTGACTGTCTGACCGTGAGCCTCGCCGCGGTTTGCCGGATGAAATTCAGCAACGCCAGTCGCGAAAGCCTGGCGGGCATTTATCCCACCGACGAGGAATCACGCATCAATGTCGCCATCGTTCACGCAGCACGCATCGTGCGAGATTTGAATTTTAAATATTTGAAGGAAGGAAAAGGCGCGCCCGTGACCGCCCGTTTCGGCGCCGATGGCATTATCATCGTGGATCCATACCGCGCTGCCGACGGAAAGGCTTTCCAAACCTTTTACACGAAACCTTTGTAGGCGAGAACGAGCCTGCTCTAACCCGGCCATTTCTTCCTTCACATTCCCCACCATCCGTGGTCACCTGTAGATCCCATTATGGGCAAAGAATTTAGCATCACACCTCGCACGGTGGCGCGCGTCGAAACGAAATTTCGCCGCATCGTGACGCCGCTGCCGCACCCTGATTCCCTCGCCACACTGGAGAAACTGCGCCGGTTCGAGCCGCAGTCGATGCGCGGACAACCGCCGCTGGTTTGGGATCGCGCGGAGGACGTTTCGGTTTACGACAAATACGGCAACCGCTGGCTGGACTGGAGCAGCGGCGTGCTCGTGACCAACGCAGGACACGGCGCGCCAGAAATTCGCGAGGCCATTATCGATCAGGTGAAGAGCGGTCTGCTGCACAATTACGTGTTCCCCAGCGAAGAACGGGCGGCACTGGTTGAGTTGATCGTCAGCCTCGCGCCCAAGGGGCTCGACAAAGCTTTCCTGCTCACCACCGGTTCGGAGGCGACCGAGTGCGCGATCAAGTTGATTCGTGCCCATGGAATTCGCAAAGGCGGCAACAAGAAAATTGGTGTGGTCGGTGCAGAACGCGGTTTTCACGGCCGAACTCTGGGAGCACAACAAGCCGGGGGCATTCCTGGTCAAAAAGGATGGATCGTCAACGAGGACCCCGCCATCGTGCAGGTGCCTTTTCCAGACGGGTATTGGACCGCGAACACTAGTTTCGATTTATTCCTGGCGACGCTCGACAAGAAGGGTCTGCGGCCTGAAAACGTCGCCGGAGTCATCTTTGAGTCATTCCAGGGAGTCGGCCCGGATTTTGCCCCCGTGGAATACATTCGCCGCCTGGCCGAATGGTGCAAAGTGAACGACGCGCTTCTGGTGTTCGACGAAGTGCAGGCGGGGTTTGGCCGCAGCGGAAAATTCTGGGCCTTTGAACACTACGGTGTCACGCCCGACATTATCTGTTGCGGCAAGGGAATCAGTAGTTCCCTGCCCATCTCCGCTGTCATCGGAAGCCATGAAATCATGGATGAATTTCCCCCGGGGTCGATGACGAGCACGCACACCGGCAATCCCATTTGCTGCGCGGCCGCGATGGCCAGCATCAAAAAGATCGTTTCCCAGAACCTCACCGCCAACGCGGCGCGACTCGGCGAAATTCTCGAGGCCGGACTTAAGGAAATTCAAAAGCGTCACGCCGCCATCATCGGACACCACAGTTGCCGGGGGCTGGTTGCGGGGCTGCAAATCATCAAACCAGGACGCAAGGAGCCAAACCACGACCTGGCGCATGATATTATTGAACGCTGCTTTCATAAAGGCCTTCTGTTTTTCAGTCCCGTGGGCGCATGGGGACAGACAGTGAAGATCGCGCCGCCGCTAACCCTTACCGAGGAAGCATTGCGCGAGGGACTCTCGGTTCTCAGCGAAGCCGTGGATGAAGCCGTCGCCGCGCTCAGCGGGCAGGCTCCCCACACCACCAAGGAATTGGCAACAAAGTAAGGCCCGCGCTGCCGGTCACCGCGAAATTCGCTTTTTTGAATTTCGAGGTTGCAATTTGTCGCCGCACAAGCCACCTTTTGCCGCTCAGGGTCGGGGCGTAGCGTAGCCTGGCTAGCGCGCTTGTTTCGGGTACAAGAGGTCGTGAGTTCGAATCTCACCGCCCCGACCATTTTTCCTTACCGCTGAGGCCAAACGTGCGCAAAATCTCAATAATTGATGTAAGACCACTATTTCCTCCGCCTTTTTAAATAAATTTGCCGGTCACTTCATCAACTCAAACCACATTGCATGAAACGAATTTCACTTTTCCTTAACACGGCGGTCGCCGCAGCTGTCGCCGCCGGTTTGCTCACTGGTTGTGCCAGTAAAAATGACACGATTGCACAGGCGGAAAAAGCGGACAAGCGCCGGCCGCGAATGGAAGGCATCAAGGACATCGGCGAGGAGGCTTACATCTATGGCTTTCCGATGATCGCGGCATACAAGGCCATGTACGAGTTCAACGTGGACAAATCGTCCGGCCAGTACAAGGGGCCGTTCAACACGATTCTTAATGACGCACGCGTTTTCACCTACAAGGATACGTCCATCGTCACGCCCAACAGTGACACTCCCTACTCGATGTTGCAGGCGGACCTGCGCGCTGAACCGCTGGTGCTCTCCGTGCCGGAGATTGAGAAAGGACGCTATTATTCCGTTCAATTTTGCGACCTCTATTCCTGCACTTACGGCTACATCGGCAGCCGTGCGACCGGGAATGGCGCGGGAACGTTTCTGCTCGCGGGCCCGAACTGGCATGGAGAAGTCCCGCCTGGGATCAAACAGGTGTTCCGTAGCGAAACACAATTCAGTCTGGTTATCTATCGCACCCAGTTGTTCAACCCGGCGGACATGGACAACGTAATTAAAATCCAGGCTGGCTATATCGTGCAGCCGCTTTCAGAGTATTTGAAGCAACCGGCTCCCCCGGCAGTTCCGCCAATCAGTTTCCCGCCCTTCACGGAAAACGCGTTTAAGGTGGAGTTCCCCGCTTATTTGGATTTCCTGCTGCAATTTTGCCCGGAGGTTCCTCAAGAGAAGGCGTTGCGTGATCGGTTCGCCAGCATCGGCATTGGACCGGGCAAGAAATTCAATTTCAAAGACCTCGACGCCGGACACAAGCTGGAGGTTGGGCTCGGGATCAAGGAGGGCTACGATAAAATACAGGTTCAGCGCAACGCAATCGGCAAGGAAATCAACGGCTGGCGCGTGGGAGCCGCGTTCGGCAATCGAGCATTTTACAATGGAGATTATTTACTCCGCGCCGCCGCGGCCCTGGCGGGTATTTACGGCAACGACGCCGTCGAAGCGATGTATCCCATGGCCATCACTGACGTGACCGGCGCGAAACTCGATGGCAGCAAACACAATTACACGCTTACCTTTCCGGCAGAACAATTACCGCCGGTCAACGCGTTCTGGTCGGTGACCATGTATGACGGCAAAACGCAATTGCTGATCGAAAACCCGATCAATCGCTACCTCATCAATTCCCCGATGCTGCCAGGCATGAAGAAAAACAACGACGGTTCATTGACGATGTACATTCAAAAGGATTCACCCGGCCCGGAGAAGGAATCGAACTGGCTCCCGGCCCCCGATGGCCCAATCTATCTTGTGATGCGCCTTTACTGGCCCAAAGAAACCCCGCCCTCCATCCTTCCGCCGGGCAACGGCTCCTGGAAGCCCCCGGGATTACATGCAGCAAATTAAGCGGCGAGCAATCCTCACCTAAAGGCCCGGAGCCAACCAACTCGTGCTTGCCCGCAACGATCAGATTGGGTCGCATGGTCGCCAAAGCAAACCTGAATTTTCCCACAATTCGTGACTTCCGCCATTATCGTCGCCGCCGGCCGAGGGACCCGCATGGGTCCCAACGTGGATAAACTGTTTCTTGAAGTACACTGCCAGCCAGTCGTGGCACACACATGGCGGCAGTACGAATTGACCGATTGCATCGACGAAATCTGCCTCGTGGTAAGGGATGGCATGCAGGCCGCATTTCATGAACTTGCGGAGCAACATCAATTCCGAAAAAAATTCCGCCTCACTGTGGGCGGTGCGCAACGACAGGACTCAGTATGGAATGGCCTCGCAGCACTTTCACCGGGAGCGGAAATCGTGGCGATTCAGGACGGCGCCCGACCCTGTTCGTCCCCCAGATTAATCACCGCGACGGTGGCAGCAGCGCGCGCCATGGGCGCCGCGGTGGCAGCGCAACCCGTGACCGACACCATTAAGGAATCCCACGACGGCAAGTTGATCGAGCGCACACTAGACCGTGAACGCCTTTGGTCCGTGCAGACGCCGCAGACTTTTCGCGTCGAGGTAATTCGGCAGGCGCTCGCCGAAGTGCGTCGGCGAAATCTTTCCGTCACCGACGACACCGCCGCCTGCGAACTGATCGGCCAGCTGGTCCAGCTTGTGGTCGCCACCGAGCCAAATCCGAAAGTCACACGACCGGAGGATTTGCCGTGGGTGGACCTGGTTTTACGTTCCCGCACGGCGAAAACGCCGCCGTAAGTATTTTCCAGCATTGACAATCATTTCCATTAGCAGCGTAATCGGTTTAGTATGAACTCAATCGTCAACGCGTCGCGCAAACCATTGTGGCAGGCGGCGGCGGGACTGGAATGGGTAAAGGAATTGCGCTGGCACCGGGGTTGTGAATCGCAACGCGGACACCAAACGATAGACGACCTTGAGTGCTAACCGGAGGATGATGGCACCGCAGGACGAAATCAGCCGACGGGCGGCCCGGTGCGCGCCGGCCTTCATGACGAGGTTGTACAACCTGGCGGTTCAATCTCCAAGCTCGCGCCGCCGCAGAGAAGTTTCCGGTGCCTTTGCCATTGGCCGCTTGATCTGTTTTCTGACTGGCACAAGCCTGCTCCTCACATCCTGCTCCACACCGGAGGCAGTAATGCCAGTGCGTCCGCCCTTCAACGAGGAGGCCAAGGCCGACATCATCATCCGCTATTATTCGGACAATGTGAATCGGATCCTGAAGCCGGTCCAGATGGAAGGCGCGTTTCTGAGCACTTTCGATATCGACGGAACAATGAAGCTCGCAAAAAAGCAGCCCGGCCGGGAACTCGCCGTGGTCATCCTCATTTTTTTCAACATGAGCGACCCGGTCAAAATAAAATGGGTCGGCTTGCTCAAGGGCATTGGTTATCGCCGCGTGGTATTTCTGCGCGGAGCGGAAAACAAACAAGCCGATGGCCTGCCGATACTCGATGATCCGCCGCTTAATGCTGCGCCTGCACCGCCCGCGCCGACACAGTAGACCTGGCGCAGCGACCCTCAGTCAGGCCTTACGTCCCACGTCCCAATGTAAGGGGAATTATTACATAACACACCGGGTCACCGACTACAGACAAGGCCTGCAGTTGTCTGGCATACATATTAATATTGAAGGGTTAAAGCGACGGCGCGGCTGACGGTGGAAGTTGTGGTCTATTCCCCTTAGCCCGGTGATATCCTCAGCCCCACGGCTTCCGTGCCGCCGCTTTAACCTTTTTGCTTTGCGGCCTTCGTAAAGCCGGTCTTCATGCGCGACGAAAAAAGCTGATGCCAATCGCGAAAATCAGCAGCGTCCCCAACACACAAACGATTGCCGCCCCAATAGGCAAATCGACCCTGGCGGTAACGATCAGGCTGATAACGCTCGCGACCGTGGCTATCACCCAGCCGACGATGAATCGGGCACGCATGGAATTCACCAGAAACGTCGCACTCACCGCCGGAATTACCAGATAGGAGAAGACCAACAACACACCACCAATATGAACGAAGGTGGTCACCACGAGGCCGAACAGCAGGTAAAACACAAAATCCCACAAACGCACATTAATACCACTCGCCTGGGCGGCTTTGTGGTCCGCTGAAATGGCCATGAACTTTTTGCGAAAGATGTAGTGCGCAATCCCGACCACCACGAACAAAGCAAAGGTCTTGATCACATCCCCAGGCGGCACCACCAGTAATTCGCCAACGAGCGAACGTTGTAATTCCTCATGTCCTCCCGCACTTTTGCTCAAGGCCAGAATCGCAGCAGCCGCGGATACCACATAAACGATGCCGATCAAGGCCTCCTGTGGCACACGCTGGCGACTGCTGCGCGTAAACGTGAGCAACACCGCGCCAAAGAACGTAAACCCAAGCGAGAACGCGAAACTTTGCGTGTCATGAACGTCGTATCCCACCAGCATGGAAACGCAGGTGCCAAACGCGGCCATCTGGGCAAGCGCAAGATCCACAAAAATGACGCCCCGCTGCACAATATGCAGCCCCAAGTACACCAGCAGCCAGGGCAGGATGAGGCTCGCAATCAGCGGCCACTTCATCAGCGATAAAAGCTCCATAAGATCAAACGGTATGGCGGGTGGTTACTTCTTGCCCGCCAGGGCGTTGGCCACGGAGTTCACGAGGTAATCCAGCAGAGCGATATAGCCTCCCTCGGTGCCCTTGACGCCGCCCGGAAATTGAGCAACGTCCACCACGGTGGCGCCGGTTTTTGCGGCCACTGTCTCCGCAGTGCGACGATCGAGATATGGATCAACGAGGATGACATGAATCTTGTCCTCCTTCATCTTCATGATGACTTCGGCCAGGCGGCGCGGGGTCGGCGGAACGCCAGGTTTCGGTTCGAGAAACACGTCGATCTTCAATCCAAAACGCTCGCCAAAATACAACCAGGAATTGTGATACGCGACCACCTGCTGCCCATTATACGGGTCCAGTTTCTTTTGCCATTCCACCATTTTCGCATCGATGGCGGCGGTGAATTTCTTGAGGTTGGCCTGATAGACGTCACAGGATTTTTGATCCAGCTTGCAGAACCCATCAGCGATGTTCTTTGCCACGATTTTTGCGTTCAATGGGTCCACCAGAAAATGCGGATTGCCCGCCGCGTGAATGTCGCCGCCGGAGCGATCCAGCGTGGACGGAATCTCCTTAAGCGGAACGCCCGCCGAGCCGGAAATATGCCCGGCGTTGGCAATCTTGCTGTTGCGGGATTGATCCACCAGACGCGGCAACCAGCCGATTTCCAATTCCGCACCGCCGTCGATGACAGCGTCGGCGCGGTTCAATTTGAGAATGAGACTCGGTTTGGCGTCCACGAAATGCGGATCCTCCGTTGGTTTGGCCAGCACGGTAAGATCGATGTTATCACCGCCGATCTCGCGGGCAAGGGAGCCAAGATCAGCTGTGGTGGCCACCACATTCAGTTTGGCGTGAGCGGTGGCGGATATTGCCGCCGTCGCCAGGCAGATCAGCCAGAATGTTTTCATCGATTTACGTGGAAGGCCGCAAAGGCCGGGAGTTTTTAATTTTTGCTTCACAGACTTGAAATATTTTGAGGTTTAGAACTTGTGGGCCGAATGAGCCCCGAGGAGGAACTCGAACTGCAGCCAGACCGAGTGGGCGGTGCCAAAGCCCGCGCCCTGATCGTAGTTATACTGCAAGCGAATTTTGGAAAATTCGCTGGGATAAAACGTTAGATCGGGAGAAACGCGGACGCGTTCCCCCCGAAAAACATCGTAGGGATCGTAGACACCCGAATTACCATCCACCCATTCCCCGCGAAGGCCCGCCACCCAGCGTTCCTTGAATCCCCATAAGACCTGCGAGTAGAACCCGTAGTCGTCAAGCGTCTCATTCGGCAGCGCCAGGGAAGGGTCAGCGCCGGCACCGTAAATTTGATACAACGCCTCGGTTTGCCACGATACAAAAGGAAACCCAGCGTGTGCGTTGCCCGGCTTCCATTTCCAGTAAATATCAGTGCCGTAAATCTGCGTGTATTGGTTGTAACCCGTGTCGTTCGGCCCAAAAGCGCCGGAAACACCCATGACCACCGTTTGATGATCGGTGAGTTCAAAGGAAGATGCCAGACGAGGAACGAATAGTGCGTCGCCCGGACTTTGCCAGTTGCGATTGATGGTGGCCCGCCCGTGGAAACGATCGACGCCCAACAAGTCCGGTTCGCCCACGTTACGGAAGCTCCAACTCGTATCGCTGTTGCCGTTGAAAATCCCAAGCACGGCTTCGGTATAAAACGGCGTAGGCGCGAGCCACGAGAGCTGCGCGCCGATGCCTCGCAGTCCATCCGGGCCAAACGCACGAGTCAGAATGATCGGATCATCCACGAACGCCCACTGGTGAGGATGCTGGGTGTTCTGCCGGCCGAAGTCGGCGAGGAACTGTCCCGCCTTCAGTTGCAGATTCAACGGCAACGACATGCTTTGGAGATAAGTTTCCTCCAGTTCGACTTGCGTATCACCCGCTTGGTCGAGCTTGAATACGATGTTGGCGAACCCTTTAAAGTAGGGATCAACCGCGCCATCCAGCACGAGTTCGGCGTTCACCAGAGAAAAGCCGCGCGCGTTGGGGTCGTGATCGCCGAGTTGGAGAAACGTCGAAGGATCCGGTACTGTGGACCAACCAAAATCCGCGAGCGCATCGAAGCTCAGGTTCATGTAAGCCGACCCCGCTCGCGCCACCGTGATCGGGTCGGTGGCGGACCAAGGCGCGGAGATCGCCGGAGTGCCGGACGTTCCGGCCGCCGTTGCGGGGCCCGTGATCGTCGAAGGCGCCTGGTTGGTTTGAAGTTCCGCCGTGAGTTCCTGCTCGAGCTTCTTCTTTTCCGCGTCTGCCGATGGCTGGGTGGTCAGCGCCTCAAGCTTCTTGTTCAGCAGATCAATCTGCTGCTTCTGTTCACGCTGCATGCGTTCGAAGTTTTCCTGCAACTGTTGAAGCTGCAATTTCAACTGCTGTACCTCGTTGGTTTCCGCACCCTGCGAAACCGGCGAAACCGCAATGGTCAGGGAAGTAAAAAGAAGAATTGCCACTAACCGCCGGCTGGAACGCAAAGGCACAAGCGCTTTCCGTTCAGGGTAACCGACACCGTCCGTGCAAATTATATCACATCGAATCTCAAAGGTTTTTGCTTTCATATCTGCTCCCGAAGTAACGCTCCCGCGAACAGGGAGACGACCACGATTGCCTTAAATTGACCGACCAACCGACCCGGGGAAGGTCAGCGGCGAGGCGGAGCTCGACTGGGGGAGAAAAAAAACTTGAAGGCCGGCGGGAGCGAATCGCCCTTCAGCCGAACGCCGAAAAAGGCAATGAACAACGCCAGGGAGAAAATGACGGCCGTCTCAGCGGCGCTAACCTGCCCATCCACCAGGGAACAAATCACGCACACGTGATTCCCACTGGATCCGTCCTGATGCAGCGATTGATGCAACGCATGGCTGACGGAAAGCATCGCTGCGAGAAGCAGCAGGACGGCAAGAAAACCAGCGAGCGCTGATTTTGCCACATGGCCAGGGCCGGAGGTTGGATGTTCCAATCGCACCTGTTAAGGCGCAGTCAACCATACGACCCGACCGGGCGCAAGTCCCCGCGCAAAGTTTTTGCGGGGGAAAACGATTGCCGGGTCAGTAGGGATACGCGGCGCGGACTACTTGCCGTGGCACTGCTTGTATTTCTTGCCGCTGCCGCAAGGACACGGGTCGTTGCGTCCGACCTTGGGACCCACCCGCACCGGCCTGGCCTTTTCCACCGCATCGGCCGCCTCGCTGACAAGGTCACTGCCGCGCGATTGGGTGGCGCCGGGCGCCGACGCCTGGGTGTTGCCGGTCGAGGTGCCACCAAACGCGCTGGTGGTTTGATGCGTGGTCTGCTGTGGCGCGTTGCGAATGAAATTTTCAAAAGCCATCAGACTCGACGCGCTACGGAAGATGTTGTGACAGATTTCGGTTTTGATGTTGACCATCAGCTCTTCGAAAATCTTGAAGGCCTCGGATTTATATTCGATGAGCGGATCGCGTTGGCCGTGGGCGCGGAGGCCGATGCTGTTGCGCAAGCTGTCCATCTCATAAAGATGTTCCTGCCACAGCTTGTCGATTGCACTAAGAATGGTGTAACGCTCTATCTCGCGCACCGCGTCCGGATTCGTCTCAAAGCTGACTTTCAGCTCGTATGCCTTCCGAACGCTGTCGAGGACGAACGTGCATACCGCGAATTGCGCGGGCGAAAGGCCGTCGAACACGGAACCCCCCGCTGGCGCTTCGTGGCCGGATTCGGCGGCCTTGACGATTTCGCCCTCGGGCATCCCGAGCGGGAAATTCAAATTCACCCAGTCCGCGAGCGCGCGCACCTTCCAATCGTGATGGTCGGAACCGGAATTAGTATGTTCCTCGACCTTCTGGATAACGACTTCCTCCATGATGTCCATGAGGCGGTCGCGGACATCCGTGGCGCGGATGATTTCATTGCGGAAGCCATAGATGACTTCGCGCTGCTTGTTCATCACGTCGTCGTACTCGAGCGTGCGCTTGCGGATCTGGAAATTGTGCTGCTCGACCCGTTTTTGCGCGGTCCCGATGGAACGGTTCAATAAAGGATGCTCCAGCTCCTGCCCTTCCTCCAAGCCCATCTTCTCCATGTATTTGACGATCTTGTCTGAGCCAAACAGGCGCATCAAATCGTCCTCGAGCGAAATGAAAAAGTGCGAGGAACCCGGATCACCCTGGCGCGCACAACGACCGCGCAACTGGCGGTCAATCCGCCGAGCTTCGTGACGTTCCGTGCCAATAACGTGCAAGCCGCCGATATCCGCAACGCCGGGACCGAGTTTGATGTCGGTGCCGCGACCCGCCATGTTGGTAGCGATGGTTACCCCGCCCCGCTGGCCGGCACGAGCGACAATCTCCGCTTCCTGCTCGTGGAATTTGGCGTTCAACACCGAGTGGATGATTCCTTCGCGTTTCAGCAGGCGGGAGAGATGTTCGCTAACTTCGACTGAAATTGTGCCCACCAGAATCGGACGGCCTTTGCCGTGAATCTCTTTGATTTCCTTCACCACCGCGCTGTACTTCTCACGGCGGGTTTTGTAAACGGAATCGTTGGCGTCCTTGCGCGCGACCACACGGTTGGTTGGAATCACCAGCACGCCCAGCTTATAGATGTCGAAAAATTCGGATGCCTCGGTTTCGGCGGTGCCGGTCATGCCCGCCAACTTCAGATAGAGGCGGAAATAATTTTGAATCGTGATGGTCGCCAGCGTTTGCGTCTCGCGTTCGATCGTGACGTTTTCCTTGGCCTCAACCGCCTGGTGCAACCCGTCGCTCCAGCGACGTCCGCTCATCAAGCGGCCGGTGTTTTCATCGACAATGACAACCTTGTTATCCTGCACCACGTACTGAACATCTTTTTGGTAAAGGCAGTACGCCTTGAGCAATTGGGAGATCGCATGGATGCGCTGCGCCTTGTTTTCGAACTCCTGCTGCATCTTCGCCTTGGCTTCCAGGCGTTTGCGGGCGTCAGGTTCGGGACCGTTGTCGATCTCATGAATCGCCGTGCTGAGGTCCGGTAACATGAACGCGTCTGGATCTTTCGGGCTGAGGAAATTACGGCCCATTTCGCTGAGGTCGGCCTCGTGGCTCTTCTCATCCATCGCGAAATAGAGTTCTTCTTTTTGAGCGTAAAGATCGACCTTCTTCTGGTCGGCGTGAAGTTGCAACTCCGCCTGGTTCATGAGCCGCAGATTTTCCGGCTCCTCCAGCAGTTTCATCAAGCCTTCCGACTTGGGCTGGCCCAACTTGACGCGATACAATAACAAACCGATTTCACGCTCCAAAGCATCCGGCTTCTCGGGATTCGCTCCGTCTTCCGGATGCAGCTTGCGAATCAATGCCTCGGCCTCGGAAAGAAATCGACTGCACAGACGCGTCTGCACGGCAAACAACGATTCCACCAATGGCTTGTATTGGGCGTATTGATCGTCGTAGGTGATGACGGCGGGTCCGCTGATGATCAGCGGCGTACGCGCCTCGTCGATCAGAATCGAGTCCACTTCGTCAACGATGGCGAAATAATGCCCGCGCTGCACCTGGTCTTCCCGCCGGGTCGCCATGCCGTTGTCGCGGAGATAATCAAAGCCAAATTCGGCATTCGTGCCGTAAGTGATGTCGCAGTTGTACTGCTCGCGACGCACGTTGGGTGGCTGATCGTGCAGAATGCAACCGACACTCAGTCCGAGAAATTTATAAATCGCCCCCATCCACTCGCTGTCGCGCAGTGCAAGGTAGTCATTCACGGTCACGACATGGACGCCGCGGCCCGTCAGGGCATTAAGGTAAACAGGAAGCGTGCCGACGAGGGTTTTGCCTTCGCCCGTCGCCATTTCCGCGATTCGGCCGGAGTGCAACGCATAGCCACCGATCAACTGAACGTCGAACGGCACCATTTCCCACTTGAGCGGATGCTCGCGCACCATGACCTCAGTGCCACAGAGCCGTCGGCTGGCGTTTTTCACCACCGCGAATGCTTCGGGCAATATCTCGTTCAGCCGCTTCGCGAGTTTGTCGTTGTCCTCAATCTGGGAAAGCTCCTCTTTCCACGCGGCGGTTTTCTGGCGCAGGACGTCCTCAGAGCCCTTCTGCAACTCCAGTTCCAGAGCGTTGATTTTCGCGACCATCGGCCGGAGGCGTTTCACCTCGCGGTCATTTTTCGAGCCGATGAATTTTTTTACTATAAAACCAATCATGCTGACTTTTTTAGGTGCCAGACGCTATTAGAACGACGGCTTGGCGTCAAAGACATAAAGGGCGTTCCACACCTGCCCCATCTCCGACGGAACGTGCTTCGTGCAAGTAATGGGCCACTCGAAAAAATTTAAGCTTCATTTAAGTTCCAACCGCTCAATCCCAACAATGTCAACATGTTAACCCTAACATTACAGGGCACCGGCCGCTACCACAGCAAAACGGGCAGGTTTGACGAATGCGCCAGCGTGGCGCATTGGAGGGACAAAGTTGGCACTATCTCCGTCGAGGCACGTGAGGAACCGCCGCTTTCCGTGTCAAATATACCAATGCGCGCTAACTTTGCCGGTTCCAGTTTCAAAACATGAGATTATTCAAACGAATCGCGATTCTGTGCGGAGTCGCCTTCGGCCTCATTTTGCTTTTTTATGGCTGGGAAGACTTTCGGGCCTCCCGAGAGTGGAATAAATTCAAGGACACTTGGACAGCGAAGGGAGAGAAGTTTGAATTCTCAAGCTTTGTACCTCCGGCGATTTCAAGCGACCAAAACTTTGCCATGGCTCCCGTGATCGCATCGTCCTATGCAAGATCTCTGGACTCGCAGGGCAAGCCAAAATCTCCAGAGGACACCAATGTCGTAAACCGCCTCGAAATGCCACTTGTCCTCCGCGGCAACACCCCGACAAACGGTTTTGGCGGTTGGGAAAAAGGGGCACGCATTGACTTCGGCGCTTGGCAAAAGTATTACCGCGACCTGGCCACCACGACTAACGTATTCGCCATACCGGTGGACCCACAAGCCCCCGCAACCGATGTCTTGCTGGCTCTGGCCAAATACAATTCCATACTTGAGGAGGTACGGCAGGCGGCGGCGCTCCCCGGTTGCCGCTTTCCACTGAACTACGACAGCGAACATCCGTATATGATTTTGCTGCCGCACTTGAATTCACTGAAGGGGTGCGTCCGCATCCTCCAACTACGGGCGGCGGCCAATCTGGAATTGGGAAACAGGGACGCCGCGTTCGCTGACGTCATCCTCGGCCTGAATCTCACGCAAAAACTTCGCTCCGAACCGACCCTCGTTTCACAACTGGTCCGTATCACCATGCTGCAAGCAATGCTCCAAGTCGTGTGGGAAGGTCTGGCCAAACATCGCTGGACCGATTCGCAACTGACCACGCTGGACCACACGCTCGCTGAACTTGACTTCGTCGCGGACTACACCGCGGGCATGCGCGCGGAAAACGCCTGCGACGTCGCTTTGGCGGACTATCTCAAACGGCATCCGCAAGATCTGAACACGGTGGGAGAAAGCTCTCCCGCGAATCCGGATGCACTGACGTTCTTTCTCACCCACTTGATACCGTCCGGTTGGTTCGTCCAAAACAAAATGGCCACGTCTCGAATCCTCTTCGAATACTATCTTTCCGTCAGTGATCAGCAAAAACAGCTATTTTATCCCTCGCGGGCCACCAATGCGTCGCGACTCATCGAGAACTTGCCAGCGTCGCCTTTCACGATTCTGCCGAGAATGCTACTCCCGAGCTTGGGGAGAGCCGCTCGAAAATTCGCCATTGCACAGACCTCCGCAAACCTCTGTCGGGTGGCATGTGCCCTGGAGCAATACCGGCTGGTTCATGGCAAATATCCCGACGCACTGGAATTGCTTTCCCCCGGACTCATGTCCGCGATTCCACACGATATCATCGGCGGGCGACCCTTGTTATATCATACCACCGAGACAGGCGGCTTTATCCTCTACTCAATCGGCTGGAACGAGCAGGACGACAACGGCCGGGTAAGCCTCCAGAAACACGGCGCCATTGACTATGAGAGCGGCGACATCGTGTGGCAGTATCCGGATGTTCCGAAATCGTAGCCTTGCAAACAGACACGATTATTTTCCCAACACCGGTTCTCCATGCGGCAGCGAAACGGGAGGCTGGCGGCGAATCAAAACGGCCAGCCAAGAAGCGAGTGCCAGCAACCAGATAAACACGGCAAAAACGTAAGAGCCAAATTTGGCGAGCGACGTCAGCCACGGATACGCTTCGAAAACACTGCCGAACCAGACAAAATCGTGCTGTGCGTACGTGCCGCAAAACCAAACAACGGAGGCGAGCAACCAGACCACGTCAAGCGCAACCAACACTGAACGGAATGTGCGGCCGAAGCCGATTTCTGCATCCGCGGAAACGCTACGCCAGGCCTGCGCGCAGATGAGCCCATTCCCCAGCAAAGCCATCTGGCCAACCACAAAATTCATCAGGTATTCCGACCCGGAATCCGTGAAACCATACGAGTGCAGCCCAATACTCAACAGATTCACGCCGAACCAGGAAAAACTGGTGACGATGTTGCCAAAGATCGCGAGGTTCATGATGCCGCGCTCGCGAACGAGCCCGCCCCAGCGCGCGTGCAGGATGACGGCATTCCAGATGACTATCATCAGCGCGCCATTTTCCTTCGGATCCCAGCCCCAGAATCGTCCCCACGATTGATCGGCCCAGATACCGCCAAGGACGGTGCCAACGAAACTGAACAACGTGGCAAAGCAAACGATGCCGTAAACCATCTTTGAAAGCGCCTTGCCGATTTCCAATTCGCCTCCCGCCGGCTTTTTCGCGGGAGCAGTCGAGTTATGGACTGGGTTCAGTTTTTGCCTGAGCACCGGGGTAAATACGCCCAGAAACACATAGATTACCGCCAGCAACCCCGCCGCAAACGTGGCAGCGTATCCGAGGGTAACGGCTACAACGTGCGTGGCGAGCCAGCCGTTCGTATCAAGCACGGCGCGCAGCATCTCCATCGTATCGCCGCCAAGCGCGAGGTTGTGAGCAATAACAAGCGTGGCGAAGCCGGCGAGGGCGGCGACCATGGAGCCAATGCCAACGCGATAAATTTTCTCCAGGATCAGACCCAGCACCACCACGGCCCAGCCGATAAAGATCGCTGAGGAATAAAGGTTGGTCACCGGCGGGCGTCCTTCGAGTACCATGCGAAATACGAGCCCAAATGTGTGCACCAACCACCCGAGAATGATCAGATAAAACGCCGAGCGGCGCAGCGATTCTGAAAAGTTCGGCGCAATTGCGCGCGTTAACAAAGCGGCGCACGCCAAGCCGAATGCAAATAGATAAATAATCATTGCATGCAGGAACGCCTTGATGTCGTTGTAGAAAAACTCCGCCCTGCCCTTTTTCAGTTCCCGCTCGAAACTCGTGCCGAGCCACGCCGAGTAGGCGCTCACGGTACGGTTGAAATCGGCGGCATCTTTCTCGCGATACGCGGTGGCGATGCGGGCAAGGTTCGTCACGGCGGGATGGAAATCATCGGCACGAGTGGAATCCAGCAAGGCCGTGCCGGCGTTCTGCCATTTTTCCCGGCCTGACTCCGGATTGAGAGGCGGCACCACCAGCGCGTAACCGTAGTCCGACATCATCTGAAACTCCTGCAAGGGCGCAGCCATGTTGCGGATGGCTTCCTCGTCAAACGCCTTTCCTTCCTGACTCGCACGGGCAGCGATGCGGGCGGGCCCCAGATTTTTTTGAAATTCGACCAACTGACCGCTAAAATTCTCCACGCCTTCGGGTTGGAGCGTGAATTTTAGACGGCGATATAGTGTAACCGCGTTGAAAAGCTTCATCAGTTGCTTTTCAAAAACTGTCCGTTGCTCCACTGTCGAAACTTTCTTGTCCTCGCGTTCCACGATGCGCACGGCCTGTTTGGCCACCTCAGGCAGGACCGGCTTGATCTGGTCGAACGTGTAATAACGCAGACCGGACTTCTCGATGCCCATGTTTTGCAGTTTCAACTCGCCCAGCAAATCCGGCAGGTGAATCAGGAAAATCGGGCGCGTGTCGGCAACTTCCGGACGGGCCATGACTTCGAGCAACCACTCGGTCGCCTTCAGTTTTTTGGGGTGATGCCAGAATTTCCACGAGGGCACTTCCTCCAGTGGCACCTCGCCAGTACTGCGGATCTGAAGCAACGAGTTGCGGGCCACAGAATCAAATGGCTGGATGCGCCCATTCAGCAAAACGGGCAACCGGCCAAATTCGCGGACATGGTACTCACCATCCTTCTTCGGCATGAAGACAACGAGAATCTCAACAACGAAGAGGGCGACGAATGCCCACGGCAGCCAGCGCAGCAAATTCTTCACGCGGGCCTTCCTTTCATTACAAATCCAATCAAATGCGTCACAAATTGCACAAGCAGACCCGCGCCCACCAGAATGCACGCCAGATATGGTGTCAGCCAACCCGGGTTGCGGACGACTTGCAGAATCGTTCCACCGTCGTCGGGATCGAAGCCTGCTTGATAATACGTAAGACCGCCGTAACGCAGCGGACTGTTCATATAAATCAAGGTCTCGCGTTTCTCACCGGTAGCGGGGTGCTGCAGCATCACCCGGCTGGAAAAGTTTTTGGGAATATCGGTGCCTGCGTAGGTGTCGTGTTGAAATTTCAGCAGTTGCAACGTGTAAGGTTCGTAGAACCGCCTCGGCCGCAGCACCAGTTCATAGGTGCGATCATTGAATTTGAAGTGTTGCGCATTTTCAACATATTCGGAAACAAGCCAGGAGCCAATCGCCCCCTGTGGACCGGCGATCTCCACAACAGCGCTCGGCACGTCTCGCTTGTCCATTTCAGTTACGTGGGGCAATTCCCGCACGTTTACGCGCGAGCCGACGCCCTGCGTGGCGGGACCAGGGCCGGCGTCGGGGGCAAGTTTCTCCAGCATCGAGTTCTGAAAAAACTTCTTCACGTTTACCGTGAATGGCATTTCGGCATGCGTGATCGATCCCTGATGCCGCAAGACACCCTGCGGAATCGCCACGACCTTGTCCGTGTCGGCATCCGTGACATCGATCACCGCCAGTTCCGCTTCGCGTTCGGCGATGGAATAATTGCTGGCTTGACCATTGCGCAGGTGCATCGAACTTTCGCGGGAAAGCAGATCGGTGAGAAATTGCCCCAACAGCAAAAGCATGATGCCGACATGAACCATCCAAATACCGATTTTCTTTTTGGTCAGCTTGAATCGGGAGAAATGCGCTGTGACAAGATTGATGAACAACACGCCACCCAAAAGATAGCCGCCAGGAAATACCGGAATTTTCCACCCGGCCGACTGCGGTCCCCAATAAATAAAGAAACTGCGAAAAAACTCGTTTTGCGCCTTGTAAAGTCCAAGGTCAACCTGTGCCAGTGTGCCAATGAAAATCAGCACCATGCCGAGCGAAAGGCAAACGACCGTCAGCCACAGGGAACTGAAGAATTTGATCAGGCCACGCAAGGTTACGCCCGAAGGAGCCGCTTTGCCACTGCCCGTCCGCGACGCATCGCGCGCGGCCGATTGGGCTGCCTTGACTTCGACATCGGCAGTCGTACGTGCAGACTTAGCGGCCATCGGAATATTTCACGGTTTGCACAAATTTTGTGAACGCCACCGATTCGCGGTCAACGAGTGGCGCGCTTCCCATCAACTTGTAGAACCAGGTTCGGCCGGCAACCGAAACTATGGCTGCGATCACTCGCGCTTTTTGCTGGGTGCGGGGGTCGGTACCGCTCATATCTATAACCATCGCTTTGCCACCCTGCACGTCAAGGGAATGTAGCTCTTTCGTCAAATCCACCTCGCCAATCGGTTCCAACCCAATCTGGCCGCGCCAGCGATTGACATTGGCAAGCGGACCACCCCCATCCTTGTCCGCTACGCTAATATTCACCGCCGCCTGCGCATCCCCATCACCCGAGATCTGGTACTTGGCAAAAAGCGGATTCATAGCCGGCACTTGTCGCCAGCCCGCGGGCACTTCCCAGACCGGATCGCCAGACTTGGTCAACGACGAGGCGGTCGAGGCTTCAGGCGCAACAAACTGGATGGAATTGACGAAGCCAATAAACACTGGCTTTTGGGCGGCGACCAGAGAGTCAGCCCCTGTCATTTTAAAAAACCAAGTTGTGTCATCGCGACGGATGTATGCCGCGATAACCCGTGCTTTGGCACCGGAATCGCGCACTGTGCCCACTTGATCAAACAGTTTGCCGGGTTGCCCTGCGATTTCCACTGACTCGGCCAGCTTGGTCATTTCTTCCTCGGATACGGCCGGCAAACTCACCTGATCTCGCCAGCGATTGAGATTGCCCAAGTCGCCACCGGCAGGCCCCTGAAGCGGAACGATGCTGACGTCCGCTTGCTCGCCGCCTTTGCCTTGCACCTGGAAAGACGCCACGCGCATCTGGCCAGGCGCCACTTCCCGCCAACCCGTGGGTAACGTCCATTTCAATGCTGGGCTCACGCCACCCGCTTCGCTTGAGGAGCCGCTGGCCGGCATCGTGGACGACATCGGCGGTTCCGGGCTGGTCTCCTTCGCCACTCGGTACACCTGGATATCATTGCGACCACAGCCCGCCAGCGACGAGGCCAGCAGCAAGAAATAAAATCCCCGCCAAGCCAGGGTCCCGCGCACCGCGGGCAATGTAAAATTCGTCGTCACTTTTCTTTGGCAATAGTCAACAGCACGCCGGGTTTGCTGACAAACTATTATTTGCGCTAACGCGACAAGACAAGGTGAACAGCTAAATTAACCGAAACGATGAATTAATTCAGCTTTGCCGGCGCAATGCGCGTGCGACGATCCGCACGCGCAGCGAGTGTTCACCGGCCGACACTGTTCACTGGACTCGCCGGGTGCCCCCCTTCATGGATGGATGCGCTATGGCACAAAATAATTTCATTTGAAACGCGGGCGAAACTGAATACTTATTGTCCTGGTTTGATAACCAACCACTAAACTTATTGTGAAACTGACCGACCTGCGGGGAATCCTGCAGTACATTCCTCAATTCCGGGAGAAGACGTTCATCATCAACGTGGACGGCGCCGTCGTCACCGACGAGAACTTCGGGAACATCCTGATGGACATCGCCGTGCTACGGTCATTGAACATCCGCGTGGTGCTGGTGCATGGAGCGTCTGCGCAAATCAAGTCGCTCGCCGCCGAATCGACCGTCACGCCTTCGAACCTGGACGGCGCGGGCATCACCAACGAAGCGACCCTCAAGCTCGCGCTCACCGCCTCGAACCGATTGACGCACGAAATCCTTGAAGGTCTTTCAGCCAACGACCTGCGCGCGGTTTCCACCAATGCCGTCATAGCTCATCCGCTGGGAATTATTCACGGCGTGGACCACCTATTTACCGGCAAGGTCGAGCGCGTCGATACCGAGATGTTTCAAAAGCTTCTCGACGACGGCATCATTCCCGTTCTACCGCCGCTGGGCTTCGATGGCGATGGCAAAACCTACCGGGTGAACTCGGACGCCGTGGCGCTTGCCGTGGCGGTGGCGCTCAAAGCGACAAAGATTCTTTTCATTACAACGCAAGACGGCATCCGGGTGCGCGATCACGTCATTCGGCAAATGCCAGTGGCCGACCTAGAGTCTGTGCTGGCTTTGCAAAAAGACGAGGTCCATCCCGACACGCTTTCCAAAGCGATTCACGCGGTCGCGGCCTGCAAGGCGGGCGTCCCGCGGGTCCACGTCATCAGCGGGACGGTCGAGGAAGGTCTGCTGGCGGAAGTTTTTACGAACGAAGGTGTCGGCACGTTAATTTACGGGAATGAATTTCAGCAAATTCGCCGGGCTTTGAAGAAGGACGTGCGAGCGATTCTGACTCTGAGCAAAGGCTCGGTGCAAAACGAGGAATTGGTGAAACGCACCCGTTCCACGATCGAGAAGCAGCTAGCCGACTATTACATCTTCGAAATCGACAAAAACCCGGTCGCGTTCGTCGCGCTGCACGTTTATTCCGACCAGCGCAAAGGCGAACTCGCATTTTTATTCGTCAGTCCCTCCCACGAAAATCAGGGCATCGGCAAAAAGCTTATTCAGTTTGTGGAGAACAAAGCACGGGATCTGGGCCTTGAGGAACTCATCACGCTTTCCACGCAGGCATTCACTTATTTCCAGTCCAAAGGCGGCTTCATCGAAGGCACCTCCGAAGACCTCCCGCCTTCACGCCGGGAAAAATACGACCAAAGCGGCCGTAACTCCAAAGTGCTGGTGAAGAAATTGAAATGATCCCGGTCAGCGCTTCAAACCCGGCCGCAATTGCTTGATCGCTTCCGGCGTCTTGTAATGGCGCTTCAAGCCGACTTCATTCAGCATTCCGGCCGGCACGCGCGCGACAAATTCTGGGAAGCTTCGTTCCACCCGGTCACGGATCAGTTTCTGGCCGGTTTTCGAAGCCCAAAATTCCTCTTCCACCTTCGAGAGCGCGATACCGGCCTCATCGGCCGATAGATTCTCCCGTTTAGCGAGGAGCCAGACCAGTTCCGTGTCGCCGGGAAGGCAGACCGGAAACGGGATGAATTTCAGCGTGATCTCCTGCTCGTCGTCTGCGGCGGCGACCGCCCCCACTTTAATGATGCCGCTGAACTGGGTGCCGTCCGGCATGTCCACCTCCACAATCAAGCCCTTCTCCTTCTTATCCGGCTTGACCGCGATGTCGCCGTCGAACGCCGCCGCCAGTTGGAGCTTCACGTCATCCACCGTTTTGGCGTCCAGGTTTGGCAGCTCGACTTTATCGCAGAACTTCTCGAAGGCGACTGAACGCGACTTCGCCTGAAGTTCAGCCGCGATGGCCTCGTAAATTTTGCCCGCCAGCTGGGCATCGGCAGTGGCCTTGGGCAGGACTCGTTTCAGCAATTCCAGCAACTGCGCTTCGTTCGTTCGCTTCGCTTCTTTTTTCATAAAAAAAATGGCCGGAAGTTGTGCATCATTTTTTGGGAGAGCGCAATGCCGGAGAGGAAAAACTTTCGATTCCTGACCCGCGATCGAAGAACTACGGCACCAGCGCGCGATAGAACCGCCGGCTCGAATTGGTGGCGCCCGCGTCACGGAAATTCAACGTTGCTTCCGTGCCGGTGAAATTCGTAAGCGTTGTCCAACCTTTCAGATTTGTGGAAATTTGAATCACGCCATTCAGGCCGGCAATGTTTTGCAAACTGAAGCCGAAACCGCCCGGCCCCAACACGGGCGGCGCACCCAGGACCAGTTTCGGCAAGGTCGGTATCGCCGTCACTTGAGACAGCACCGTGGCGGTCGCGCCAACGCTGCTTTGCACGGTGATATACACCGGATAAACACCTGGAAAAGTATACGCGTGCGCGCCAAGTACCAGCTTTTGTCCGGTGCCATTGGTCGTGATTCTGGCCGTCGTGAGGGTGTTGTCACCCCAATTGATCAAGGCTGCGAAATTTGTGGTGGCGCTGCCCGGAACGCCATTGGTGAACGTTGCCAGCAGCACGTTGGTAAATGGCGCCCCCGCCAGCACGGTCGTCGCGTTCGCCTGCCCGGCGATCGGTGTGTCGCCAAACACCACGGTTATGAATTGTTCGTCGTACGGCGGGAGTGGCAGGCCTGAACCAAAGTAGACGTCCCATTGGGAATTAACGCTGACATCGAAGAAAATATTCACCCGGCCGACATAGTTGCTGGCCGGTGTGATGACAGTCCGCAGGAGTCCGCTGCGATTGCTTACATTGTAGGTCAACGTCCGAAGCACATTGGTGGAGAGGTTTCCCAGGAATGCGGAAACCGCGCTCTGAGACAGCCCGTCGGCCAGTTGCGGGTACCAGAATAATTGCAGTCCATTCGATTCGAAGCTCGAAATGAGGTTGGTCAGCGGTTGATTCATGGCCGCCACCAGATTCGTCATAGTGTTGGGATAAATGAAGGGGTTCGCATTGCTGTTAGTGTCCGCGACCGTGGTCACGTTAAACGTGTTGGTCGTCCGGCCACCAACGCCGGCATCGGCAATCACTTTGATCGTCGAAGTCACGCCAACAACGTTCGTGGCGGTCAGCGTCACAACAGTGTCGGTCGTATTTGTCACGTAAGCGGCGGATTGAATGATTTCGTCCGCCAGGGGACGACTGGTGTTGGTGACCAGGGCCGTTCGGTTGATGTTCGTCAGGACAGTGAAGCCACGCGTCAACTGGCCAAACAAGGTGTAGCGGAAATCGAGACTCCGTTGAGGACCGACTGTCACAAAAAATTGTGAGCCGTCAGTGTCCTTGCCATTATTTGCCAGCGCGAGCTGGCCGTTTCCCGTGAACACCGCCTGTGGATGGAACTCATCATCGTATTCGAATACCAGCCCGCCCGCACCATTGGTCAGAGGATCGCCGCCTTGTATGACGAAATTAGTCACGACGCGGTGAAAAATGGTATTGCTGTTGTAGAAGCCCGCTGTGGTCAGCCCCTGAAATACATTCACCGTGTGCGGCGCATATTCAGGGAATAGCATAAAAGTCATGGCGCCGACGTTGGTCACCATCACAAATCCTCCTCGAAATGGCGTGAGGTAGGCGCCCGGCGCATTGGTCGCGGCGGTCTGGGCCACCGTCAATTGCCAGAAAGGGTTGTTGGTGTGCATCACCACCGCGACGCCGTTGGTACTACTGGTCACAGTATACGCCAGGGGTTGCCCGGAAGGTGAGCTTGCAGTGACCGGAAGGATCAGCGACTTGCCTGCCGGGATGGTAACATTGGCAATTGGATCAATCAGGGGAGCCGCTTCCACGATGCTAAACAGTGCACAAAACAACACACCGAAAACAACATTACAACAACGCATACCCGCTCTATATAGTTCAACTCTTATACCGGACGCCAACGGAAATCATCAAAATGCGAAAATTCTTCGGCCCATCCCGCGAATCTCCCCTGCTCCCCGCAACCGGTATCGAAAGACCGCAAGAATTTGCTTGTCGAGGCAAATGCCGATGTTAAACCAGAGCGTTCCAACAAAACAACCCAGTTTACCTCATGAGCGAAATCACCACGACGCAAATCAAAGATACGACCGCGAATCCCGCGCCTCTCGGCTTATTGGGGTTCGGCATGACGACGGTGCTGCTAAACCTGCACAACGCCGGCTTTTACGAACTTAACGGGATGATCCTCGCGATGGGCATCTGTTACGGCGGGGTGGCGCAGGTCATCGCGGGCATCATGGAATGGAAAAAAGGAAATACGTTCGCGACCACCGCGTTTACCTCGTATGGATTATTCTGGCTCTCGCTCGTCGCGTTGATTGCGCTGCCGAAGTTGAACCTCGCCACTCCGTCGAATGAAAAGGCCATGGCCGCATACCTGGCCATGTGGGGAATTTTCACGGCCGTTTTATTCGTCGGCACGCTTCGTCTCAATCGCGCGCTCCAGTTTGTTTTCGCGACTTTGACCATTCTCTTCTTCCTGCTGGCCTTCGGGGATTACACCAGCGCCTCGCCGGAGTTTAAGCATTTCACCGGTTATGAAGGCATTGTCTGTGGTCTGGCGGCGATTTACACCGGCCTTGCCCAGGTGCTGAATGAAGTCTATGGCAAAACTCTGCTTCCGCTTGGTGCAGTAAAAAAGTAATTATTTGAGATAAGCACTTCCCGACAGCCAGCGGGCAAACCGCCACTCCGGCGGGCCCTTCCTGAGGCAAACGCCGTATGAACTGGCTGGCCCATCTGTACTTGTCCGAGGACGACGCGGCTGCTCGGATCGGAAATCTTTTGCCCGACTTCGGTCCACCGGCCATGTTCGTATCGCTGCCGACCGGGTTTCAGCGCGGCATCAAGCAACACCGTGGCATTGATGCCTTCACGGATGCACATCCGATTTTCCGCCAGAGCAGGCAACGGGTTGATCCACCGTTTCGACGATTCGGCGGGATTTTGACCGATCTGATTTATGATCATTTCCTGGCTCGAGACTGGGCGATTTACTCGTCGCAATCGTTGTCCGAATTTACTCAAGGCGTTTATAAATCCTTCGAGCATTTTCGGAATGAGTTTCCCCCGCAGATAGTCGGGTACTTTGAGCAGATGAGGGAAGCCGACTGGCTCTTTTCCTATCGCGAACTTTCCGGCACATTCGTGGCCATGAATCGTCTCGGGTTAAGGCTTCGGCGGCCGCTGGATTTCTCGCCGTGCGAGGCGATTTTAGAGCGCAACTACGAGATGCTTTATTCGGATTTCAAAGCCTTTTTTCCAGAGCTGCAAAATCATGCCGCGCAATTGCGCGCCGCATCGAATGCCGCGTGAGCAGGACCAAACTCGCGATTCGCCTTTGCTAGTCCTTCAGTAACGCTTCCGCGTGTTTTCGTGCGGCAGCACTTTGACCGCCAAGCATGCGGGCGAGTTCGGTCACGCGAGCCTCGGCATCGAGGCGCGTGATTTCAGAAATGGTGCGTCCCGCCTTGACCTGTTTTGTCGCCACATAATGCGCGGAGGCCGACGCGGCGACCTGGGGCAGATGAGTGATGCACAGCACCTGCCGTTGGCGGGCGATCTGCCGCATCTTTTCGCCGACGACATTCGCCGTTTCGCCTCCGACGTTTGCGTCCACTTCGTCAAAGACCAGCACCGGAATCGAATCCTCCGCGGCGAGCACGGTTTTGAGGGCGAGCATGACGCGGGCGAGTTCGCCCGATGACGCGATGGAGCGCAACGGCTGCATCGGCTCTCCCGGATTCGGAGCAAATTGAAATTCAATGGTGTCCAGGCCCTGCTGCGTTAGTCGAGACTCGTCTGCGACGCCATTTTTCAGTGGAGTGGCGGACGTCAATTTCGAATCGAATTGGCTTTGCTTGAAACCGAGATCCGAAAGCTGTTTGGCCACCGCTTTGGAGAGTTGCGGGATGAGTTTGCGGCGTTTGGCGGAGAGCGCCTCGCCCGCACGCCACACTTCGGTGTCGATTTTTTTCAATTCCGCATTCAAGCGGACGAGCGTCGCGTCGCGCCGCTCCAGATTCTGCAACTTCTGTTTCGATTGCTCGCCAAATTCGATGACCTCAGCGAGCGTCCCGCCATATTTGCGCTTGAGCGTATGAAGCAGGTTGAGGCGTTCCTCCAATTGTTGGAGCCGAGCGGGATCAAGTTCCGTTTTGTCGGAGTAGCGCGAAAGTTCAGTTTGAAGCTCCCGCAACAAGGTGAGCGCCTGGTCGTGCAAAGCGGTGAGCGGTTCCGCAGCCGCGTCAATACGGCGCAAGTCGTGCAACGTGCGGCCGAGAACGCCAGCCTGGTTGAGCAGCGATGTTTCGCTTTCACCCAAAATTTCGAGCGCGGCCTGGCTTAGTTCGAGCAGCCGGGCGGAATTACTCGCGCGGCGATAATCCTGCTCCACCGCTGTCTCCTCGTCCGCTCGCAATTGCGCGGCAGAAATCTCCTGCGCTTGGAAACGCAACAGGTCGAGTTGTTGGGCGTAAGTTTTTTCATCCACAATCAGCGCGGCCTTTTCAGTCTCGATCACCGAACGCCGCCGCAAGATTTGCGCGAATGCCTCCCGCTCCGCATCGAGCCCGCCAAATGCGTCCAGAATTGCAAGTTGCCGGGAGGGATGGAGCAAGGATTGATGCTCATGCGGCCCGTGAATGTCCACCAGCCACTCGCCCACCGCGGCCAGCGTGCCGAGCGTCGTCGCGGATCCATTGATGAACTGGCGATTCGTTCCCGCGTTGGTGAACGTTCGCTTCAGGACCAATTGGTGGTCCTCACATGGCTCCAGCCCGTTTTCCTCCAGGAATGATGAGAGGGGCGCACGCAGTTTCGTGACATCAAACACCGCTTCGACCGTGCAAGCGTCACTGCCACTGCGCAACAGCGTCCGGTCGGCGCGTTCACCGAGGGCAAGGCTCAGTGCGCCAATAAGAATGGATTTACCCGCCCCCGTTTCGCCGGTGATGACGTTGTAACCTGCCTGGAGTTCCACCGTGAGGTCCTCCACGAGGGCCAGGTTCTTGATGCGCAGGGTCGTCAGCATGTGCCGGTTACGGGCATGAATTTGGCGATTGCACGGGTGTTGGGCAAAAGAAAAGTGCTTGGGTTGCGGCGGTGGGCGACGTTTGTTAGGGTAAATCCGACATGTCGTTCTCGTTTACTTTTCTCGGTTCGGGCACTTCCCAGGGCGTTCCGATCATCGGCAAGGATTATCCGCCGGAGTTTCTTGCCAATCCCAGGAATCACCGCACCCGCCCCTCCATCTACGTGGCCACCGATCAGGTAAAACTGGTGGTGGATACCACGCCGGAGTTCCGCATCCAGATGCTGCGGGAAAAGATCGCCTGGCTCGACGCGGTTATTTTCACTCATTCGCACGCTGACCATATCATGGGTTTGGACGATTGCCGCCGATTTTGCGACCTGCGCGACGGCACCGCCCTGCCGATTTACGCCAGCGAACCGACGATGAACGACCTGCGCCGGGTGTTCCGCTACGCTTTTCATGAGGGTCCGTGGCCGAAGGGCTATTTCATTCCGGATCAGCGGATCATCACCGGGCCATTTATTATTGGCGATTTGGAAATAACTCCCATGCCCCTGCCCCATGGCGCCACGATTACGCTTGGTTTTCTTTTCAAGCAGGGAGGACGCAAGCGCCTGGCCTACATGAGCGACTGTAAAGAGATTACGCCGGAAGCGCTGGAGCTTGTTCGAGGAGTGGATGTCGCCGTCCTCGATGCCTTGCGACGGCAACCCCACCCGACCCACATGTGCCTGGATGAAGCATTGACCGCCACCCGTCGAATCGCGGCCGGCCAAACCTACTTCACCCACCTCACGCACGACTACGATCATGATCTGTCACAAGCGGAACTTCCGCCGGGAGTCGAACTGGCGTATGATGGCTTGCAGGTAATCGGGACTTGAGAGACGACGGACAATAGCCGAAGGTTTCTGAAACGCCTTCACTCAACGAACGTGAAGACGCGGATTTACGCACACAACCGTTTAACATGAAGAAATTTCTATTAGCGACCACCCTCCTGCTGACGGCGGCTTTCGGTATCCGCGCGGGCAATCCCGGAGACGAGGTCGTGTTGATCTACAACACGAAGGTGCCCGAATCCAAGCGGATCGCCGATTATTACGCGGAGAAACGCCAGATACCGGCGGACCAGATATTCGGCTACGCGCTCACCACCAATCAGGACATGAGCCGCAAGGAATTTCGCGATGCCCTGCAGTTTCCGTTGGCGAAGGCGCTGGCGTCCAAGAAGCTCTGGCGCATCGGTTCGCGGGGCGTTCCCGCCACGAATAATATTCCGGAGCATACTGAACGCAAGGTGATGGAGACAAAGATCCGTTATGCCGTGCTGTGTTACGGTGTGCCCTTGCGCATCGAATCCGATCCTGATCTCAAGGAACCGGGCTCGGAAAAACTGCGCCCGGAGATGCGCCGCGACGAGGCGGCCGTGGATAGCGAATTGGCCCTCCTGCCGATGATCGAACAAGCCGTCCCATTAAGCGGTCCCGTGCGTAATCCCATCTACGGAACCACCAATGGTGCGTCCGTGGATCCCACGAACGGAGTTTTAATGGTCGCCCGTCTGGATGCG
This sequence comes from Limisphaerales bacterium, assembly GCA_044223735.1. GTDB lineage: Bacteria > Verrucomicrobiota > Verrucomicrobiia > Limisphaerales > UBA8199 > JBGALR01. Next base: position 248,306 of record JBGALR010000001.1, read on the forward strand.
CCCACGCCGGACATCGTCCGCGGCATGATTGACCGCGCGCTCGAGGCCGAGACTAATGGTCTGTGGGGCCGCGCCTATTTCGATTTGCGCAATATTACCGAGCCCGGTTTCAAGTTGGGCGATGACTGGCTCCGCGCCGCAGCCGAGCTGTGCAAACACCTCGGCTATGAAACAATCGTGGATGAAAATCCCGGCACGTTTCCGGCCGGCTTTCCCATGAGCCAGATAGCGTGGTATGCGGGATGGTACGACGGCGATGTCTCGGGACCGTTTCTCCCGGATAAAGTGGAGTTCATGCCGGGCGCGTTCGCCTATCACCTGCATTCCTACAACGCCGGCACCCTGCACGATCTTCATCACGGCTGGGCCGGACCGTTGCTCGCGAAAGGTGCGACGATCACGATGGGAACCGTCAACGAACCTTACCTCACGGGAACCCCGGAAATCTCCATCTTCACCTCGCGCATGATTTTCTATGGCTTCACCTTTGGCGAAGCCGCGTATGCGTCACAGCCGGTCCTTTCCTGGCAGGCCACTGTTGTGGGCGATCCGCTCTATCGCCCCTTCGGCAAAGACCCCGACATGATGCATCGAATGCTGGCCGTGCGCCACAGCCCCATGCTGGAGTGGTCGTACCTGCGCCTCATCGACCTGAATCTTGAAATGAAGAAACCGCCCGGCGATGTCGCCTTGATCCTGGAAAGCTTCGACGAAACGAAAAAGAGCGCCGTATTGACGGAGAAACTCGGCGATATCTATACCATCCAAGGCAAGCCCTCATCCGCTGTTTACGCCTACAACGAAGCGCTGAAATTGAATCCTTCGCCGCAACAGCGAATCCGTTTGCGCCTGACTCTCGGTGAAAAGCTGCCGGTGTTGGACCAAAACGCCGAGGCATTGACGAACTATCAGGCGCTGCTCCAGGAGTCACCGGCATATCCCAACAAGCTGATGCTTTATCAGAAAATGCTGCCCCTGGCGCAAAAGCTCGGCAAAAAATCCGACGCCGACCTGTATCAGGCGGAGATTACACGGCTCACCGCTCCGCCTCCCGCGCCGGCCACAAATTCCGCGGCACCAAAGCGTTGAGTTTGGCAGGATCCTTAGTTGACTATTTAGTCCAGTATCGTAATTTCCAAATACGTCGGCGCCATCAACCTGATGGTGACGATCACAACAGGCCATGGGACGCGTTAGCGATGCCAAAGAACGATTAATGTGTGCGGTGCTGGAGCTAATCTGGACCGGCTCCTATGGCAACACCACGATTGAGCTCATTTGCGAAAAGGCCGGGGTTAAAAAAGGCAGCTTCTACTATTTTTTCGATTCCAAAGCGGACCTGGCCGCCGTCGCCATCAATGCGGACTGGCAAAAGCGCCGCCCCGCTCTGGATGCCTTGTTCTCCCCCACCGTCGCGCCTTTGACCCGGTTGCGAAACTTCTGTGATTTCGCCTATCGCAAGCAGACCGAACTTAAAAAGGAATGCGGCTGCGTGCTCGGTTGCGCGTTGTTTACTCTCGGAGCGGAGATTTGCCTCCAAGAGCCGAAGCTGCGCACCACTATTCAGTCAATCCTCGATCAATATCGGAAGTATCTCGAAAGCGCCATTCGCGAAGCCGACGCAGCGGGCGAGGTTCACGTATCCAATCCCGCCAAGGCGTCCCGGATGGTATTCGCCTATTACGAAGGACTATTGACGGAGGCTCGCATTCAAAATAACGCCGAATGTCTGCGCGAAATGCGCAGCGGTGTATTCGCGATGCTCGGCGTAAAGGCCAAGACCGCGGTCGCCGCGTAAGGGCAGAAGTTTTTTTGAACAGGTATTTGACTAACTAGTCAACTACTCATATAGTGCCAATATGAAAATGAACAGTAAATTGAAAGACGAGGGGAAAGCGGCCCCGTCGAGAACCGTATGTTTTGCCTCGTGCCGCAAATTGAACACGCAGGTGACCGAAGTGAAACAGGCTATTTTGCAGGAATATGAAAACCGGCTGGCGGGTAACAGTCACATGTTGGAAGCCGCGGTAAACGAAGCCGAGGCGCTCGCGTGGCAGACGCCGTATCCGCACTTGTTCTTTCCCCTGCTCGCGCAGGAGAAGGCAACGGCAGCGACCCGCTGGGCAGTTCGTCAGCGAATGGTCCGACAGGCAAGTCCAGTGCGAGTGCTGGCCGCCTGACACAAGCAAATCAGAATCCGCATTATTTATGAAAGCAATCGAGATCAACGAAACCAATTTTGACGCGGAGGTATTGAAATCCGCCGAACCGGTGCTGCTCGACTTTTGGGCGCCGTGGTGCGGTCCCTGCCGGATGTTGGGCCCCGTCCTGGATGAAATCGCAGCCGAGCAGGCCGGGCGGGTAAAAGTGGCCAAGGTGAATATCGACGACAACCAGGCGCTCGCCGAGCGGTTCCAGGTGCAGGCGATTCCCACCTTGATTTACTTCCACAAAGGCGAAATACGTGACCGCAGCATGGGTGCGGCGGGCAAAAAGGCGATTCTCGCCAAGGTTGATGCGCTCGCAACGGCGGCGTGACATCCCATGAACCCCGCCACACCAGACTCGCCCATTGTTTTAATAACAGGCGCCAATAAGGGGATCGGTTTCGAGACTGCCCGTCAGTTAGCTCAACGCGGCTGGCGGGTGGTTATCGGAGCCCGGAAGAAAGACGCTGGGTCTGCCGCCGCCGCCGCGATCGTCGCGGCGGGCGGTCAGGCAAGTGTGCTGGAAATCGACGTTTCCAATTCTGAAAGCATCGCCCGCGCGGCCCTTGCCTTCGAAAGTCAGTATGATCATCTCGACGTGTTGATTAACAATGCCGGCATCTATCCTGACGCGGGCACCAACATCCTCGCCCTGTCGCGATCGCAGGTGACGGAGACGTTTCAGACCAACACTTTTGGTCCCATCGAGGTGACGCAGGCGTTCCTGCCCTATCTGCGTCACGCGAAGGCGGCCCGCGTTATCAACGTTTCGAGCGGCTACGGCCAGTTGGATGGTTTGTCGGCGGATGTGCCCGGCTATTGTCTTTCAAAACTCACCCTGAACGGCGTGACCCTCATGCTCAGTTCGGCGCTGGCGACGGATAAAATCCCCGTCAATTCAATGTGCCCCGGCTGGGTGCGCACCGACATGGGCGGGGCTACCGCCCCTCGTTCGGTCGAGCAAGGAGCCGATACCGCCGTCTGGCTGGCGAGCGAAGCGGAGCAAAGGCTGACCGGTAAATTCTTCCGGGATCGCAGCGAGATTCCCTGGTGAAGCTGGCCCGCGTCGCCTCGCCGACTTTCAGCTCCTTACGTGAAAATCGACTGCGCGCCCTGCCATGCTTCACTGCGGATTTACAAGCGTTTGCATTTCCTCTTAAATGCCGCCGTGTTCACACCGCGCCCATGACTGAAACTTTAGGCATCATTGCCGGTAATCGTTCACTCCCCATCGCTCTCGCGAAAGAGGCGCGGCGCATGGGAGTGAAGCGTCTGGTGGCCGTGGCCTTCGACGGTGAAACGGATCCGGCGCTGGCTTCGCTCGTGGACGATATTGTTTGGGTCAAGGTGGGGCAGCTTTCCAAAATGATCGGCGCTTTCACCGATCGCGGCGTGAGGCAATGCGTGATGGCCGGCCAGATCGCGCCGAAAAATCTTTATGACCTGCGACCCGACCTGCGCGCGATGGGCGTCCTCTTTCGACTGAAGGAAAAAAATGCGCACACTATTTTCGGCGCGATTGCGGATGAGCTGAAAAAAGATGGAGTCGAATTGATCGAAGCCACGCCCTGGTTGAAGCCCATGATGCCCGGCAGCGGTTTCCACCTGGGCCCCAAACTCACCGATGTGCAGAAGGCCGACGTGGAGTTCGGCTTTCGCATGGCCAAGGAAACCTCGCGCCTGGAAATCGGCCAGACAGTGCTCGTCAAGGACGGCACCGTGCTCGCGGTGGAGGCATTCGAAGGCACCGACCGATGCCTTGCGCGCGGCGGCGAACTTGCGGGCAGCAAAGGCGGCGCAGTAGCCGTGAAGGTCGCCCGCGAAAAGCACGATTTACGGTTCGACATCCCCTGTTTAGGCCCGAAAACGCTGGAGACATGCGCCGCAGCGCAAGTGGCCGTGCTGGCCTTCGAAGCCGGCAAGTCGCTTCTGCTCGAACAAGAAACTTGCGAAATTCTCGCCAAAAAACATAAGATTGCCCTGACGACGGTTGGGTAGCCCCAGCCTCGCCTGAAATCCGGAGAACTCTTTGAATTTTGACCCGTTACACGCGGTGACCGCCTCACAGGTTTCAAACCTGCGGTGATCCCACCTGCCTTTCAATCCCATGCTGACGTCACACGAATTAATAGGCTTCATGTCGCCGCCCCTCGCGGCCGAAATCCTCACGCACACCTTCGAAACCGATAAGCCGCTCTATCGCGCCACGCTCGGAGCCGTGGCCGAAGTGCGCAAACTTCGCCCTGTTTTTCTGGAGCGCCAGTCGAAGGCGCAACGCCACGAAACCATGGCCGCGACACTTTCCCGTCCCGCGCTCGACCTCGTCACCGGCAACCTGATTCGCGGCTGGCTGTTAAAAAAATATAAGTCGATGCTGTGCGACTTTCTCGATGCGCTCGGCATCGCTCACCAGGATGGCGTGGTCGAAGACCTACCGCCCACGATGGATGATGAAAAGCTTCGCGCCGCCGTCGATTTGCTCGTGGGCAAATATCCGCCCGAAGCCGTGGCGGTTTATCTCCATGCATTTCAACAGATGAACGGCGTGGACTGGCCGAATCTCAAGACGATGCTCGAATCCGACACTCGCTTGCAGTTGGGCAAGAGCGCCTGAAGACGGGTCATTAGTTTGTTCGCAGGAATAAAAACCTTATGGAATCGAAAGCAGATATCGCAGTGATTGGGCTGGCCGTCATGGGCCAGAATCTGATTTTAAACATGAACGATCACGGCTTCGTCGTGGCTGCGTTCAATCGCACCGTGGCCAAGGTGGACGAGTTCATGGCCAACGAAGCCAAAGGCACAAAGGTCATCGGCGCGCGCTCGATCGAGGAAATGATCGGGCTCTTGAAGCGTCCTCGCCGGGTCATGCTGATGGTCAAGGCGGGCAAGCCGGTGGACGAGTTCATCGATTTGCTCCTGCCGCATCTCGAACCCGGCGATATCATCATCGACGGCGGCAATTCACTTTTTGACGACACGGCCCGCCGCACCAAATTCGTGGAATCGAAGGGCCTGCTTTACATAGGCACCGGCGTTTCCGGCGGCGAAGAAGGCGCTCGCCGCGGTCCCAGCATCATGCCCGGCGGCTCCCCCGCCGCGTGGCCGCACGTTAAGGAAATCTTCCAAAAAATCGCGGCCAAAGTGGACGATGGCAGCCCCTGTTGTGATTGGGTGGGCGAAAATGGCGCCGGCCATTATGTGAAGATGGTTCACAACGGCATCGAATACGGCGACATGCAGCTCATCTGCGAAGCCTACAACCTGATGAAAGTCGGGCTGGGCCTGAGCGCGGCGCAAATGCACGACGTCTTCGCCGAGTGGAACAAGGGCGAACTCGACTCCTATCTGATCGAAATCACCCGGGACATCCTGGGATTCAAGGACAGCGACGGTCAGCCGATGGTGGACAAGATTCTCGATACCGCCGGCCAAAAAGGCACTGGCAAGTGGACCGTCATCTCATCGCAAGACCTCGGGATTCCGATCACGTTGATTGCGGAAGCGGTGTACTCGCGTTGCATCTCGGCCTTAAAAGACGAGCGCGTGACCGCCGCCAAAAAACTCAAAGGTCCGAAGCCGGTCATCAGGACCGACCAGAAGAAGTTCATCGAGGACATCCGCCACGCGCTGTATGCATCCAAGATCGTTTCCTACGCGCAGGGTTACATGTTGATGAGCGCGGCCGCAAAAGACCAAAAATGGAATCTCAACTACGGCGGCATCGCCTTGATGTGGCGGGGCGGCTGCATCATTCGCAGCGCGTTCCTCGGCAAGATCAAGGACGCCTACGACAAGAACAAGAAATTGACGAACCTTTTGCTCGACCCGTTCTTTCGCAAGGCGATCAAGCAGTCACAACGCGGCTGGCGCAACGTGGTGGCCACCGCCGCGAAAAAGGGCATTCCCGTCCCGGCGTTCAGCACCGCGCTGGCGTTCTACGATTCCTATCGCAGCGAACGGCTGCCGGCCAATTTGTTGCAGGCCCAGCGTGACTATTTTGGCGCGCACACCTACGAGCGCCTGGACAAGCCGCGCGGTGAGTTTTTCCACACCAACTGGACCGGCCACGGCGGCGTGGTCTCCTCGGGCACTTACACGGTCTGATCAGTTGGGAAAATATCGCGCTTTCGCGGGGTTTACCGGACCGGTGACCTCGCGAAAGCGAATCTCACGATAGGCCGCGGCTGTTTGCCATGCGGCGAGGCCAAGGGGCTTGGACATTTCAATCTCTCCCGGCCGCATGGAAATTTTCCTTCCCGCGGTGACGACGTTTATCACCTTCTCGTTGTCGATCCACGCTTCAATCTGATTCGTGGTGACACGCAAGCGGACGCGATACCAGCGGCCGCTTTCCAGGCGATCGTACTTGCTCGTTTCATTCTCGGAGGCATCCAAGCCATCGATGCTGGAGATGCCAATCAACGAACCTCCCCACCCGCCGACAATCAAACTGCAAAATGTGTCGCCGACCGGCACCGTGAGGCCGAGAAAAAAATCCGAACCGGAAACTCGCATCGCATCTAGCGCGATCTCGTAGTTGATTTTCGGAAATGCATTCGTCCAATTCATCCCGGTAAACGGATCGCCCATGGTAAATACCACTGCGTCCGCCTCGCGCTCCACCTGCCCATTGCCCGTGAAGTCAGTTTTGCGCCAGCCGTCGAGATTCTTGCCATCGAACATGACCTGCCAGCCGTCCCCCTCGAAAGGCATCGGCGCGTTGGTGGCCGTGATCGGCAGGGTTGGTGCCGGCTGCGTCTGCACCGCCGCTACCGATGATGTGGATGGCATCGAAGCGGCGCTGGCTGGTTCGGATTTTGAAGGTGTGGACGCGCACCCCGTCAACACCGTCAGCGTCGCCAGTGAAATGGTTGAAACCAGAAATTGAGTTTTGTTCATGCGTACTCCGAATCACCCGTAGCGTTTGGTCAGCATTATAATTGCGGCCACGATGGCGGCACCCGCCAGCGACATATAAACCGCCGAGCCGATCAAATAGGAAATCGCCATCAGCAAAACGCCGCCGCAGAGCGGAAAGGTCGAATGCTGCTTCTTGCCGTAAATGGCGAAGCCAAATCCGACCGTGCCCCAAAACAACGACGCAAATAACGTGCTCGCAATACCCATGGCGCTACGAAACTCCAGCCTAGCTTCCGCCACCGCGCGCGGCCAGAATTGATTTCAGACGATGACGATTCCCGGATATGTATGCGATCAACCCGGTGGTGCGCTGCTCAGCATCAAGGTGCAGCCGCGGGCGTCCGCCAACGAAATCGGGGACGCACTCGGCAACGAATTGCGCGTCAAAGTGACCGCGCCGCCCGTCGATGCCGCGGCCAATGAGGCGCTGCTGCGGTTGTTGGCGGAAAAACTGGATCGCGCCCGAAGCCGGATCGAGTTGGTTCGGGGACACACGTCGCGTCACAAGGTGATCAAAGTGCACGGCATGTCGGCCGGGGAAATCGCGGCCAAACTCGGCGAAAAGTGAGGCGATGCTTCATTTGCCGTTTGCAATTTTCCCGTTTCGATACTTTATTCCGCCCTCTTGAAACCACTGCTCACATGGATGGAAAGCTCTGGTGCGGCAGCGCCTTGGTGGTTTGTGGGCTTGTTCATCGCCGCGTCGTTTCTCACGATCTGGCGGTTGGAAGCCATGAGCAAAGGCGGCGTGGAAGGCACCGTGCTGGGCACGCTGGTGATGCCGTATTGTTCGGGTGTGGGAAACCTTATCTTCGCGTTCGTCATGGGAGCCAAGGGCGGCACGGACGCAGGTTCGGAAGTGCTGACGAACTCGCTCGTCAACAACGTGACCAACATGACCTTCCTGCTCGGCGTGCCGGCGATTATTTGGGGCATGCAAATCCTGCCAGCGGGCAAGTCGAAGAACAAAAAAGGCGGCCACGAACACAAAATCAACCGCTTATCGCTGCTGCTCACCTTGACGGCGGGACTGTTCTTTACCGGCGCGGTCTGGGCATTGGGACGTGACGGTAAAATTGATTTCGCCGACGGCCTTGTCCTGGTGGGCCTGTTTCTGTTCTGGCAATGCTTTCACGTTTTCGAGGTGATGAAAACCAATGTGCGGCAGAACAAGTCGTTTAGTTGGATGCTGCCGGTGAATCTGGCGCTGCTGGGTGTGGGCGCGTATGCCATTTATCTCAGCACCGACTGGCTCGTGAACTGGATTTCCAAAATTCACTCCGGCTTTGTCAGCGCGAAAAACATCGGCTGGCTGAGCGGATGGCTGATGGTCCTGCCTAACGGCTTGCTGGCTTTTTATTATGGCTGGCGCGGAAATCCCGAAGTGGTTTACACGTCGCAAGTGGGCGATGGCCATATCAGCATTCCCCTGTGCGTCGGCATTTTCGCGTTATACCGCACAATCCAACTGCCGGCATTTTTTCACACCGGAATGCTAATCCTCATCGCCGCCCTGCTGACACATCTGATTTTCGTGGCGTTCTGGGGAAGATTGCCTCGCGTCGTCGGCTGGATTCTCACAGCCGCGTACGCGGTTTTTCTTTATCAAGGCTTGGGGGGCTAAAGCCAGGGCGCCTGGCGGCACCCTGCCCGCTCAGCCAATTTCCGTCGTCAACGGATCCGAACGAAATTTATCGCTCAACTCCACAAACGGCACCTGTGCTCCCAGCCACAACGAGTCTTTCGCGATACCGTCCATGGATTGGACAGTGTTGTTGCAAATGAGGTAAACCCCTTTGCCAAGCATCATGAAGGACTCGAAAGCCGGACCGACGCCGTGACGCGAAAATTCAAAGTCGCCCGCCGTGTATTGGTCGCTCATCAAACCCTGACGCAGCGAACCGGCATCTTGATTGAAGTTCTGCTGAAAACCCTCTTTTCGCGGCCCGGTGTAGGACAAAATGCGTCCCTTTCCGTCGCCGAAAGCAACCACCGCCCATTCGTCAAACACGACGTTTTTGTAGCGGGCATTCATTTGCTCCGCGCACCATTTGATCAGCTTGTTCGATTCTTCCAACTTCATATTGAATGCGTAATTCCTACCGGAGGAGATGAATAGCAATTCCGGGGCCAGCGATTTGACGGCGACCGAATCAGCGTGGCTTTATCTTACCGGGCGAATAAAGTGGCTCAGATGGATCGCGCTTCGCAACCAGACCTACCGCTTGAGAGAAATTGCTTTTCCGGCCTGACCGGGAAGGTTCGCGCGATTGCGTTTCTGCTGTTCCTCGTGCAAATCTTGTTCGTTTGCTTTAAGAGGATCTTCCCTCACCTCCCCGCAGCCTCCCCGGTCTGGCCGGAAGCCATGCTGCTAATCTTTGCTGCCGTCTCGTTGCTCGCCTCTTTGCGCAGAACCCTGCCTTCGCAAAATGTGACCATGATCCCGATCCTCATCGCCATCGTCTCGGGGATGGCGATGGAGGCAGCCATCGTCACGGGCATTTCCTTTGAATCATTAGCCTCCACCTCGGAAAATGGGCCGCGAATTTTACATGTCCCCTTGATGGTGCCACTGATGTGTATTGTGGCACTCCTGAGCGCACGCGGAACCGGTCAGTTCATGCTGCAACCCTGGCGTCGCGCGACAAACTATGGCTATCGCTTGCTGGGATTGACGACGGCGCTGGCGGTATGGTTGATCATCGGCTGGGAGACTTTCGCAAACGCGTCACCGACCAAACCGCATGGCGTGCCATGGACGGACTTTCTCGCGTGGGCTTTGACTTCGGTGGCCATTCTTCTTTTGCTCACTCCGTGGCTGATCGTGAAAAAGCCCGGCAACCCTCCGTCGCCTGATCGTCTTCCAGCGATAATATGGCTGCTGATTAACGTGCTGTTCATGACCACCTGCATCTCACACCAACGCTGGCTCGGGGCTGCAATGACGCTCGCGGGAGGCGTCGTCGTTGCAATTTTTTTAGTGAGTGGGTCGCGCTTCAACGGCCCGTCGTTGCCGGCGACTTCAACGAACCAATAAACGACGCCGCCGGAAACTTTGAACCCGGGCAACGCGTGTTCACTATATTGATTTGCTGATGGGTTTTGACGTCGCCGGGGTCGAGCTTGCACCGCACCATCAAAGCCTGAATCAACGCCCGCAAGCTGCTCAACTGGCGCACGCTCGGTTTGTCTTCGTCGAAATTGCCCACGAGGCAGATGCCCAGCGCGATTTTGTTCTGCGCCTCACTTGCCAGATGCCCCCCGTCGAGTTGCTTCGTCCAGCGCGGGCCCACGGCAATTTCACCGTCATTCATCCCATTCCCGTTACCGATGACGAAATCGTAGGCGAGCCCGTTCTCCATGTGCCGCACCTCCCGATGGTAGGTATCCATCGCTTTTACCGTCCCGGCATCCACGCCGCTATGATGAATGACAATGAACTGCCAGCGCCCCGGCTTTACCGGCGCCCGGTCAATCGCCCGCTGGATGGAAGCTGGCAAACGCGGCGCCGGATTCGCCGGTCGTTTTGAATTTTTTTGTGGAATCAAGAGACTTTGCCCGACCTTGAGGTAAAGGCTGCGCGCGATGCCGTTGCGTTCGGCCAATTCATCCACGGTGACGCCATGATCGCGCGCCACCGTGTATAACGAATCTCCCCGCTTCACCACATAGGTGACATCTCCCGCCAGCGCGAGCGCGGGCAACAAAAGCAAAATCACCAGCAGTCCACCAATCTTTGCCCGCGAGATTATGCCGAGTGGAGGCGACATGAAATTCACGCCTTGGGTTCGTCAGGTTTTTCAGCGGGTGCAGCGGGCACAGTCTCAGGCTGCTTCGTCAACTTGAGGCGCGCCACGCGAATGCCCTCCAGCTCCTCGACGCGCAATTCGCAGCGCCCCACCGTCAAAACGTCGCCGACCTTGGGAAAGCCCCCCAAACGCTGGGTCACCCAGCCATTTACCGTGGTGATGCCTTCCTCATGCAACGGTTCGCCCACCAGTTCCTCGAGCTCATGAATCGGCAGCGCGCCGCCCGCTTCCCAGGTTTGGTCACCCGTTCGTTTCAACAGGACGATTTCCTGATCGAATTCATCCTGAATCTGCCCGACAAGTTCCTCGAGAATATTTTCGATCGTGGCCATTCCGAGTGTGCCGCCATATTCGTCCACGACAACCGCCAGATGCAGTTTCCGTTCGAGAAACATCTGCAACAATTTCTCCAGCCGTGACGTCTCGGGCACGTAAATCAGTTTGCGCGCCACCGGCAGCAAATCAGCGCCCGTGACGGCTTTCAGCCGCATGGCGTAAAGGTCCTTGATATGAACGACGCCCAGCGTCTTGTCGAGATCCCCGCCCTCGCAGAGCGGAAAACGCGAGTAACGCGACTTCTCGGCCACTTCGAGGCATTGTGCGATGGTCGCCTCGCTGTCGAAGATCGCCATTTCCTGGCGCGGCCGCATCACATCGCGGATGACGCGCCGCCGCAGGTCGAGCGCATTCAACACGATGTCGCGCCCGAGATCGCTGCGTCCGGTTCCCCGGCCGGAGGCGGCAAACTGCAAGCGCAGCTCATCCTCCGATTGCGCCCGCTCGTGCTCGCTCGCATGCTTCAGGCCCACCTGCCGCAGCAGCCATTGCGACGTCCAGTTCAAAAGCACCACAAACGGATAGGAGGCGCGATAAAACCACAGCATCGGATACGCGACCCAGAGCGCGGTGGGCAACGGTCGTTGAATGGCGAGCAGCTTGGGCGCCTGCTCGCCCGCGCTGATGTGCAAAAATGTAATGGCCGTAAAACCAAAGATGAACGCGAGCAATTTTCGCAACTGAAGCGAATCGACGCTCAACCAGCCGAACACCGGCTGCAAAATCGCGATGAATACCGGTTCTCCAATCCATCCCAGGCCGAGGCTCGCCAGCGTGATGCCGAGTTGGGCCGCGCTCAGGAACGCATCCAGTCGTTGCAAGATGTAACCCGCCAGCTTGGCGCGTCGCTGACCTTTCGCGATCAGCGGATTGAGCTGCGTATCGCGCACTTTCACGAGGGCGAACTCAGCCGCGACAAAAAAGCCGTTCATCAGCACCAGCAGGAGGACCGCCAGCACCCGCCAGATGAGCGATACTGAATCGTCTTCGCTATGCATGATGCGACATTCGATTCTTGATCACAGGCCCACCTCGCCGAAGATGGCCTTCAAAACATCCTGCCGGCTGAGAATGCCAATCTCGCGACGTTCACGATTCAAGATCACTGCGAACCGCTGCCCGCCCCGCTGCATTCGGCGGAGCGCGATTTCCAGGCGCACATTCTCATCGAGAAACAAGGCCGGTTTGATGAACTCCGCCACCGGTTTGGTCAGGTCCACGTCCGGCTGGAAGATAATGGCGTTGAGCGCGACCAATCCGACGATGCGCCGCACGCCGCCGCGATTGTCCCAAACCGGCAGCCGGGCCACCTTATGTTCCCGGCATAGCTCCAAAACCTTGTTCACCGGCATTTGCGCATCGACCGAAACGGCCTGCGACACCGGGATCATCACCTGTCGCACCGTGAAATTTTGCAAATTGAGGACGCGATTGATCATGATGCGTTCCTCGGAAGTGAACGCCTGGCCGGACTCCTGCATCACCAGCCGCAACTCCTCGCGATTGCCGAAGAGATGGCCGGTGAACACCTTCCCGCCGCGCCAGCGCAGCAGCAGTCCGGAAAACATCTCCACCAGCGCCACCAGCGGCCGCAGCAGCCAGTGAATGAAGCGGAACGGCCGCGCCAGCATCAGACACAGGCGGTTCGGAAACATCCGAAAGACCATCTTCGGCAGCAGATCGAAGAACGTGTAAAAGAGAAAAACCGCGATGGCGAAAACGATGACGAACGAAAGGCGATATTGCCCGAGGGCGCCATGCAACCGCGCAATCAGCCAGCCGAGAATGAGGAAGTTGACCAGCGTGTTGCCCACGAGAATGGTCCAAAGGAAGTTTTCCGGATTTTCCAGATACTCATGCAGCACGCGCGCCGAGGGACGGCCCGCGCGCATTTGCTGGCGAATGCGCAGACGGCTCAGCGCGAGGACGCCCGCTTCCATCCCGGAAAAGATGAAAGACAAAATAAGGCAGAACGCGAACACCAGCCAGATCAGGGAATCGGCGGACACCATGCTCACCGGGCCACCTCCACGAGCAACTCGCGCACGCGACGGTCGTCCGCGCCCTGGGCGGTCAGTTTCAGCCCGGAGAATACGGCCGATTCCCCGCGCGCCGGGACCACGTCGAGCAATGCGGTCAACAACCCGCCCATCGTCTCCACTTCGGGAAATTCCGCGAGGCCGGGATATTCGCGGCGAAAATCGTCCAGCGGCATGGTGCCGGCCACGCGCCAGCGGCCCGCGCCCAGTTTCTCCAGCACAAAACCTTCCGCCTCCACTTCGCCTCGAATCTTGCCGATCAACTCCTCCAGAATGTCCTCCATCGTCACGATGCCCGCGGTGCCGCCGAACTCATCGAGCACAATGGCCAGCCCGCGTTGCTGCCGTTGCAGGCTCTTCATCAACTGCAACAAATTCATCGCCTCGGGCACGAATGAGGGAAACTCGATGGCATCCGCCAGATCGATTTGCGGATCGAGCAGCAGGGCGCGGGTATTGAGAATGCCGACGATCGTATCCGGGGTCTGATCGTAAATGGGCAGCCGCCGATATTTGTGTTTCCGCGCCGCCTCGGCCATTTCCTCCACGGAAAGATCGTCCGAGATCGCCGCCATTTGCGAACGCGATTTCAAGACATCCCGCGCCGTGCGGCGGTCGAGGCTGATGATTTGCAGGATGATTTCCTTTTCGGAATGCGCCAGCGTGCCTTGCTGATAGGCCATCTCCAGCAATTCCTGATAGTCCTCATCCGTCAGGGTGAAATGCGGCCGCACGCTGCGGGGAACGACCGTGTTGAGAATTGCCGTGTTAATGGCCTGCGCCACGCGGCAGAACGGCAGGCTGACCTTCACCAGCAACGCCAGCGGCCGGGCAACCCGCAGAGACCATTGTTCCGCGTGCCGCACCGCCAGGGTTTTGGGAAGAACCTCGCAACCAATCAGGGTCAATATAAAAAGAGCGACCAGTGTAATCGTCGGCGGCCAGAAGCCTTCGATGGCCATCCACAGCGCCACCGCGAGCATCGCCGCGCTGGCAAAGGTGTTGCCCAGCACCATCGTTGCGAGCAAATCCTGCGGCTTGGCCAGCAACCGGGCGACGCAACCGCCCGCCCCCGGCACCCGTTCGGCGAGCTGCCGCGATTGCCATTTGCTCAGCGAAAAGAGGGCGGTCTCCGCCAGCGCAAAAAAGAGACTCGCGCCCGCGAAGATCAAAACCACGCCCACCGCGATCACCGGCGTTGACGGCATGCCGCCAGCATGAAGCAAATATCACCCGAACGCAAAATAATCGTTGGGTATCGGAATTGAGCGGCGTGGGAGGCGGTCAGCAGGACGACGAAAAGCTCTCTGATATATCGAACTATTGGAGAGGAAATTCGTCACCCGTGGCAAGATGCGGCTTGGTCTCTCAAGCCGGCCATGACGCCAAGCCATTACTCCCTATACCGGCAACAGCCGTTGCGCGGTTTGCATCTGAAGGATTTTCTCCACGACCGTCGCGAGGTCGGGGCCGAGGAAGTCGCGGTGGGCTTTGCCGACCCACGGGGACGCGACGAGTAGCGAACGGCAGCCGACGGCGCGGGCGGCTTCGGCGTCCTGCCATTTGTCGCTGATGACGTAGGAGAGGTCGAGGTTCAGTCGCCACTTGAAGCCAGCTTCGACAAGCAGGCCGGGTTGCGGGTGGCGGCAAAAGCAGGGATGCGTTTCGTCATGGGGACAAACCAGGATGTCCTCCAGGTCGAAGGTGTTTCGCAGAACATCGTGCATGGCGTCCAGGTCGCGTCGGGATTGTTGACCGCGCAAGAGGCCGGGCTGATGAGTGGTGGCGATGACGATGAGACCGGCGGCCTTGAGGCGCTTAATTTGCGGGATGGCTTGGTCGTGGATGCGTAAGTCGGTGGCTTTCAACGGGCTGACCGGCGCGCCAGCCTTCTCGGGCGCGTGATTTAATATCCCGTCGCGCTCAATGAAAACCGCCTGCCTGACCCGTGTCGGCAGCGTTCCGCCCGGTTCCCCTGTCGAATCGCCCATAGATTTTGCAATATCTTCACCGGTAAGAGGATCGACGGGCGGGGTCGGTTCCCGGCAAAGTGAGAATTCTTGCCACGCTGGAAAAGAAAAGGCGTGGCGATTTGGCCGATTCTATTTTGTTCCAGGCGCTACCGCGGGTCAGGTGGCCATCATACAGACGCGTCCAAGCTGAAACGACCACGCCGCTCTCGCATCGTGGAATCGTTTCATGCGGCTTGCGAGCGTCCCGGACGACTACCTGTCTTCGGCCGGATCCGGCCTCACTCGTGCGCGTTGGGCGGATTGCCTTTGAGCCGGTAAACCGCGCCGGTCTTGGTCGTGCCGAGTGCGAGCCAATCCTGGGCCGCATATTGCAGAGCTATGAAAAATTGCTCCGCACGCTTCAATGCCACGGCGTGAAGTTCGTTGCGTCGCTCCGCCTTGATTTGGAAGGCAAACTCACCCACGAGCTGCTTCTGATCGCCGCGCGTCCGCCAAACGGAGATATCGCATTTAGCGACCATGCCCTTGCCGAAATCCAACATGCCTAGATCCTGCAACACTTCCTCGACGGCAGTGGAGTTTACCAGTTCAACGCGATCCGTCTCGGAAGTTTGCAGGGTGTTCAACGCGGGGAACAGCCGCAAAAGAGTCGGCATCGAAGTGCGGTCCGCTTCCCGAACCGCGCTCAAGGGAAACTCCACATTATGGGAATACAACATTCGAAGTCCGCCAATCTGGTCCTTCAGCGGGAGGGCTTCGGCCTTGAACTTAACTTTGTATTCGCCCGCAACTTTCGGACGAACATCCATCTCCGCGGCTTTCTGCAAGTCGGGATGCCGGAACTTGAAGACGATTTCCGGGTCACCGACCGCGAATCCGTCCACATAATCCTGCCGCCGGCGCAGAATGAAGGCGTTGTTATACAGCCGGAAGTCGGCGGTATCCAGGAATAACACCTCGCGAATCCGCGGGCGTTCTTCCTTGAAACCTTTACGGGAGAAATCCACATCCGAGTTTTCCGCCGCCCGTTTCACGACCTTCGCAAATTGATTGAAGGAATCCCGGGAGGTGAAGCGATCCCCCTTGAGGATGATCTTGGTTTCCAAGTACTGCAGGTCATGCAATGGATGACCGTCACTGTACCTGCCTTTCTTGAGCTCGGGCGCCCGCGTGCCTGACGAGTTATCCTTCGATTCCCTGGATTTTTTTGATTTATTTTTTTTCATAGTCGATTGAGTAACTGACCAGTCCGGCGAATGTTTCGGTGACGCGGCTATTGTCCCAGGTGCTGGAGGGCGTTTCGCAACGGGGCGCTGGAGGCCTTGACCACACCGTCCAGCGGCCGATTCAGTTCCAGCACGAGAAAGATGGCGCCCGAAATGGCACACGCCCCGACAAATAATACGATCAGGGCCATGCGGTTGCGTGGGGCGAAAAGTCCGAAGCTCACAAAGAGTAAAACGAGCCAAAAGACCAGGATGACAAGCAGCGGCAGCGGAAGTCGATTTTGGGACTGTTCAATCAATAACCACCGAAGCTGTCCCAAATCGCCCGCGATCTGTTGCGCCTGAGCCAGGGACTGACGCTGCCCGTCGGTCTTCGGCGTCAAGTCTCCGAGTTTTTCCACCACCAACTCCATTCCATTGGCGCGCTCGAAGGCGGTCAGCCCGGAAATCGCGGCCGGCTCGCTGGGCCATACCATCTCAATGCCTGCGGCCAATGTGCGCTTCAATTGTTCCCGCACCGGTTTCGCCTCCGCCCCGTAGCGGGCCAGAGCCCGGTCGAGCAAAACGTATTTCGCGCTGCCTTGCACGATGCCGCTGTTAATCGTGTCAAAAGAGCCTTTCGCGGAACTGACCAGGAGACCCAGCACGAGAGCTGTCAGCGTGGCGATGAGGCCGGCGCTGAGCTTAACGAGGTCCTGCATCTCCTTGCTCAAATGGTGCCCCGGCAGGCGGCGTTGCAAACCCATGCCGAGCACCCCGCCAACGAAGATGCTGCCGGCGCTGATCAGGCCGATGACGAATGAGTTCATGGTTTTGGGGCGGTGTTGGTTTGCAAGATCGGCGCGACCAGGTTGGTTGCCAGCACGGCAACTTCCAATCTTCCATCCGTGTGCCAAGGGTCGCCGCCACCGTTCTTTCCCTGCAACTGCTGAAATCCATCCAGCCAAAACACCCTCTCCGTCACACCTGCCTTCTGCAAACCCGCGATGAGCCGGTCTCGCTCCGCATCCAAATCCGGGCCGACGTGATGCGTCACCTGGCCGGTCGTGTGGCTCAAGCCCACCCGTTCATCAAACGTGATGGCGCCGAACCAAACCTCTTTCCCGTCGTACAGCCGGTCCCAGTGCCAAAAGCGGACATGATGGCGCTTGCGCGGGCTGTCACCCACTGGTTGCTCAAAAGCGAGATCCTGCTTGCGGCCGAAAAGCTCGAGCGTGCTGACTGGCGCATCGGGATCCGGCCGTCGGAACACCGAATCCACCGCAATCCTGGTGCTGCTGCGAAACGTAAGCTCGTCAGCTGGATCCCATTTGCCTTTAGTCATCGCATGAATCACCTCAGCCTCGGTGCCGAGCAGAGCTACGTTGATCGGATCCCCGGGAATCCCCGAGGGTGTATGTGTAATGCGGGGCGCATCGAATAGCGCGGGATGTCGTTCGGCGTCTCGTTTCCAAAGGCTCGGGATAATCAGGTACGCGGCCAGCAGATACAGCACAAGGATCATCGCCCCGATGCGAAGGTAGAGACGTCGGCGGCCCGGGCGCCGCGAATCGGTGGCGTTGGATTGCTCTTGGATCGTTTTCAAGTTTTCGCTCGTGACTTCAGCTGCGTCGCCTCGCCTTTCGCGTCAGCCAGAGAATTTAATTCTTTCCTTGATGCAGCGGAGGCTGATTTTTATTTCATGTGAATGGCGCGGGCCGGCTTTGGATCGCCGGCCCACGCATTCGTCCGCAAAAGCGACAATTATTCGCTTGTCTTGTTGTTCCGCGAGGCCGCTTCGAGCTTCTTGATGTCCTCGGGCGAGAGCTGCGGGCGGTCCACCTTGATGGTTACCTTGTTGAACTTGCCAGTGAAGGGGAACGGGCATTGGTAATCCTGGTCGTCCACCGGTGTGCCGGTGTCCGAGCCGAAGTCCATGCTTTCATCCCATTGCAGGATGAGTGGAACCGTGTGATCCATCTTCTGGCTGGCGACTTCTTTGCCGTCCACTTTGAGCGTGCCCGTGCCGGGACGACCGATCCCGCTCATGTTGTTGAACGCCAGCGTCCCGGCGCCGAGTCCATCATATTTGAAATCGAACTCGATGGTGTGTTTGCCGGGTGCCAGGGCGTCGGGCGCCTGCCACTTGACGCGTTTCAGGTCGACAAGGTCCCAGGTGAACACCGGCTTGCCTTTGAGGACATAAAATCCCCAGCCGCCGAACCGGCCGCCTGAGGTCACCAGCATTCCCTCCACCCCGGCATCCGGGACTTCAACATCCGCGGTGATGGTGTAGGAGCAATTGAGGAGCAGCGGCGAGTCACCCTGGGGCAGGCCGGTCATCGGGCGGGTGTAAACAAACTCGCTGCGGCCCGCTGTAATGTTCGGGCGCGGCATGACGAGGCGGGTCGCCACTGATGCATCCATTGGCAGCACCTCGTACTTCTTCGCCTCCTTGAAAAACGCTTCTTTCATCTCCTTGACCTTGTCAGGGTATTTGGACGCCACGTCGTCGCACTGGGTCCAATCCTTGGTCAGATCATAAAGCTCAAAGGTGCAGTTGTTAAGCGGGTCGGGGTTGACGGGCCCCACGACCTCCCAAGGCGGACGAATAACCTTGGTGCTCAGAAGCCAGCCGTCACGGTAAAGGGCGTGGTCACCCATCATTTCAAAATATTGCGTTTTGTGATGGGACGGCTCGTCCTTGTTCTTTGCGTCGAAGGTGTAGGCGAAGCTGGTGCCTTCGATGGGCGCCTGCTTAATGCCATCCACGTACTCGGGCGCGGGAATGCCGCAGACCTCGAGCAATGTTGGCACGACATCAATCATGTGGGAGAACTGGTGGCGGATGCCGCCGACATCCTTGATGTGGCCGGGCCAGGAAATACACATGCCCTGCCGAATGCCGCCCAGGTGCGATGCAATCTGCTTGGTCCAGGAGAACGGGGTATCGAAGGCCCAGGCCCAGCCCACCGCCATGTGATTGTAAGTCTGGTCGGTGCCCCAGACGTCGTAGAAATACTTCAACTGGTCCGCGACCGGCACCTGGACGCCATTGAACATTGCCACTTCGTTCGGGGTGCCGATCAACTGTCCCTCGGCGCTCGTGCCATTGTCGCCGTTGATGTAGATGATGAGCGTGTTATCAAGCTTGCCCATGTCCTCGACGGTCTGGATGACCCGGCCGATTTCGTGATCGGTGTAGGCGACGTACGCCGCGAAGACCTCCACCTGCCGGATGAACATCTTCTTTTCGTCCGCGGTGAGCTGGTCCCATTCCTTGAGGATATCCTTGGGCCACGGGGTCATTTTCGCGTTCTGCGGAATCACCCCGAGTTTCTTCTCATTGGCGAAGATGGTGTCGCGAAGCTTGTTCCAGCCGTCATCGAAGAGATGCATGTTGTGTATCTTGTCCACCCATTCCTTGGTGGGATGATGCGGGGCATGCGTACCGCCGGGAACGTAATAGCAGAAGAAGGGCTTCGCCGGGTCAATCTGATTGACCTGATTCAACCAATCAATGGCGTCATCCGCCATGGCGGTGGTAAGATTCCAGGTGCCCGGCGCCTTGCCTACATAAGGATAGATTTGCGTTGTATTACGGAACAGGTTGGGCTCCCACTGGCTCGTGTCGCCGCCGACGAAACCGTAGAAATACTCGAAACCCAGGCCGGTCGGCCATTGATCAAACGGCCCAATCTGGCTTGCGGTGTACACGGGCGTGTTATGGTCCTTGCCAAACCACGAGGTGGCGAAGCCATTGTCCAGCAAGATGCGCCCGATGGTGGCCTTGTCCTTCGGAATGACGCTGTTGTAGCCGGGAAAGCCGGTGGACTGCTCCGAGATCACGCCGAAGCCAACGGAATGATGGTTTCGGCCGGTGATCAGCGCCGCGCGCGTCGGCGAACAAAGGGCGGTGGAATGAAACTGCGTATACTTCAAACCCGCCTTGGCAATACGGTCCATGTTCGGCGTCGGAATAACGCCGCCATAGGTGCTCGGCACACCGAAGCCGGAATCATCGGTCATGATCAGCAGTATGTTGGGCGCCTGTTTGGGAGGAACAATGCGCGGCGCCCACCAGGCCTTGGATTTGAGCGCATCATCTTTGATCACCCCGCCAAACTTTGGATCTGGCGCCGGCAATTGTCTGCCGTCAATGGTGGTGGTGGCGCCGGGCGAACCCGGCGTGCCGGTGGTCTGAATTTCGCCGCGAGCGATGCTGGCGCAAACCACGGTGACGGCCGCAACAGCAAGGCCGGTTTTTTTCATGGTAATATTCATGACTTGATACTTGGTTGGATTTTGACTGTGAAAAGAACGATAATAACGAAAAGCATCGATGTGGCCTTTACATCGGTTGTTCATCTCTCACCCTTTTTTGTCCTGCGGTGAGCGCAAGAAAATAGAATCTCTGCCGTGGCTCATCGCTTATTTGCCGTACCGGGGTTGCGCGGCACATCGAAAACGAAAAGTTGGGAATGCCGACGGACGTTTTGTTTCCAAAAGAGAGAGAGATGTCCACGCTTGCGGTCAGCAGGTAGAAAATAAGACCGAGCGCTCCAAGATAAGGAAAAAAGTGGCGGCGGCGGCGTGCCCGTGTGGCGGCATCGAATGGGGCGGCGGTTATTTCCGGGTCGTGGCTCATGGTTTCGGTTTCTCTGTTTGCCCTCCGCCCGTGGCGGGATCGAAATTCCCTTCGCTGCCCTTTCGAAAAAACAACCCCCGAACCCTGCCAGAACCAAAGGCGGCCTCAATTTCTTTGACCGTGAAAAATGGAAGGAAGGCTGCGATGACCACCACAAACCAGGCCAAAATGACAGACCATCCCTGGGTGGTCAGCTCCGCGATTCCTTCGGCAGCCGTTTTCCCATGCATCAACGCGCGCACAATGTGTTCCGCAAAGGAGAACAGCAGTACAAGGAGGCTGAACATGATTGTACGATAGATAGTAGGCACGGCCAAAGGCAGATTGCGAAATCTCCTACCCAAGCGCAAGGCGTCCCCGATCATGACAACCTTGGCGAGGACGGCAGCTTCAATCAATGGCGCCCAATAGCCCGAAAACTGAATACTATAGACGGCAAGTATCAGTCGTTTATACCACGCGAAAGAAATGAGGAAGAAGGCCAGAAAGGCAAAATTGAAGAGATATTCGAAGAATTCATGAACGAGTATTGCCTTCCACTTTGCCATCCGGCCTGCGTTATGAATTGGATCGGTCATGGAAACGGCCTTCGTGCTTGAACCTCACGACTTGCGGACCAGTTCCTCCGCCAGGATTGGCACGCCGAGGTTGCAGGCTTGAACGCCTTGCACCACGCAGAGCTTCAACACCTCCATGATCTCCTCCATGGTCGCCCCGGCCTGGAACGCGTTGTGTATATGACGCCTCGTGCCGGGCGCATACATGTGAGTGTAGGAAGCGTCAAAAGCGATGCTCAGGAGTTCCGTCTCCTTCGCGGACAAAACGCCGCTACCGTAAATTCCCGCGCCGGTCGCCATAAATTGGTCCGTCCAGACCGGGTCGAGCTGGTAAAACGGATTCCACGCCGTGTTCCATTGACCGATGCTTTTCATCTTATCGCACGCGGGGGTCGCGGCGGCGGGCTTGGCGGCGGGCGATTTGCCGGCAGCCTTCGCCTCCTCGAGCAACAATGGCGCGCCGAGACTGCATGAGTGAATGGACATCACTGACGCACACTTCAGGACGAACAGGATTTCGTCGCGGGTGGCGCCCGCATCGAGCGCGGCGCGGATGTGACGGCGCGTGCCGTCGGGATTCAAGTTCGTGCAGGCGGCGTTCAAGCCGATGCTGACCAGTTCGACAAACCGGAGCGGCAGGACGCCGCTTGTCCACGGGTTGGTGGTCATTTTGGCGCACGCTTCGGCCCAACCCGGATCCCACTCCCTCAGTTGATCCAGCGCTGGGTCCCACGGTCCGGTGGCAGGGTTCACATGTTCCATTCTCAATAAATTCAGATAAATGCTTCTAGAAGGGTCCCGCCCCCCTTACGAGGGCGGGACCTGGGGGATGTAGGAGAAATTACTTTTTTGCGGCCATCAGCGCGGCTTGCGCGGCCCGAACCGGCTCCGGGGCGATCATGCAGGCGGCAATTGGGTGTGAATCACCCCCAATGACAGCCGGCTGGATTTTTCCGTCCGTCGGCCACGTGAGGAAGCCGGGATTGAACTCGGTTGGGTTTGGAGGCATGCCGAGGTTTTGCAACGTCTCATCAACGCTGTTGTACCAGGTGCCAACCTTCATGATCTTGCGCGCTTCCGCAGCGGTGGCGACTTTGCGACCGAACTGTTTGCAGAGACGCACGACGCCTTCGATTTGTTCGACCGTGGTCTTGCGCTCGCGATGGGCGCCCCAAAGGTTGTCTTCGTTGCCTACCCGGACGTGCTGTCCCAGCACGAGGCCCATGGCAGAAATGGAAATCAAACCTCTCATGCTGGACCAGAAAGTGTTGACCGAACCCTGTGGCACACGTTGCAGGAAATGCATCAAATCGAACGGGTTTCGTCCGAGTGTGCCGCCGCCATAGGCACAAAGGGCCATATTCAACGGCCCCATGTAAACGCCGGCACGGATCAAGCGCTCGATAAGCTCCCATTGGTGAACATGAGCGGGAACGAAGTAAGGCTGGATGCCATTCTTCCGAAGTCGTTTGAGGTGTTCGACGTAGAAGGCGGGTGTCGAATCCACCACCATGCCCGACCACGCTGCCAATACCTTGGGATCGTCCATGTGCGTTCCCTTGATATCGTCTTTGGTGAACATCGAAGCGATGTCCCAGAGTGTCGTGCCAGTGGTCACCGTCACAAACTCCGGTTTGGGGTCCAACTCCGTGAGCATGTGGCGGGTATCGTAGTCGAGCCACTTCGCCTTGGCATCCTCCGTGTGGGGAGCGAATGAAATCGAGCCGCCAACCTGGATGATCATCTCCGGCACTGCTTCCTTCACTCGCTTGAGCAGGTAATTGTATTGCTCGAAGTTCGAAGAGCCCATGCCGGTCGCGGGATTACGAACATGAAAGTGCAGCATCGTGGCGCCCGCGTTATAGCAGTCCACCGCAGCTTGAACTTGTTCATCCCAGGACAATGCGATGTCCGCCGCATCTCCCGGCAACCACGCCGGGCCGTAAGGCGCCGCCGTAATAATCAACGGGGCCATGTTTTCGGGAAGGATTGAATTATCTGTGTAGTACATTTGGTGCTTTCGTTTGCGGGTTGGGTTTAGAACTCAGTCCGGATCTGGCATCGGGAAGGCCTTTGGATCAGCCTCCCAGACGCCAAAAATGTTCTTTGCGGGATCGGAAACGATAGTCACCCACGCCGTTTTAGGCACGGCTGTTCTGGGTCGGACGATCGCGCCGCCGAGGCTCTGAATCCGGGCTTCGAGTTCGTCGAGTGAATCGACTTGGACATACAGCATCCAGCCGTTCAAGCCGGGAATTGCCCGGGAGGTCAACCCGCCGTGCAACGCAGGGCCATCACCGGCTCCGGGTTTAATTCGCCAATAATTAATCCCGGGCATCTGTTCGACTTCCCAGCCGAACGCCTTGCGGTAAAAATCCGCCAAAGCGACCGGGTACTCGCCGTATATCTCAAAATGTGTGACTGAATTCATCATGGACTGTGTGCGCCAGTCGTGACTGAAATTCCGTGGCGTGGTCCCGAGGGCGAAGGGGCGGGCTGGATGGCGAATCGTAATCCGTTCAATCTGGATTTCGGAGCTGCCAACCCGCACCGTTCGCGACTCAGTGCATTACTTGACCGACTTGACCTCAGGAATTTTCCACGTGCCGTCGAGGAGCGAGGGCGGCGTGGTCTTCGGCCAATACAAGCGCATCATCAGGATGAACTTTTCCTTCGGAGCGGGCAGCCAGTTGGATTCCTTGTCCGCGCCGGGGCTTTCATTCTGGATGTAGAGGTCCACGGACCCGTCGGCGTTGGACTTCAGATTTTGGCGGGCGCTGATGCTGTAACGGTTGATCGGATTGGCCACGAAGAAATAGTCCTGATCATACATCGTGAGCGACCAGAAGCCCTGGGCGGGCGGGAGTTCGCCCTTCGGAAAGTGCATTACATACTTTTTCGAGCCGTGATAGGAGGCGACCAAATCCGGCCCTTCGGAGGTCGGATAGATCGCATCCTGCGGACGATTGGCGCCGAGGCCGATGGCGGTGATCAGGGCCCGCTGAATGTAATTGTCACCGTACTCGCCGGTCTTCGTGGTGAAGAGCCAGCCGTGCTCGAACTTGCTGTCGCCGGCGACGATCCCTTCCTTGAGCCAGCGCATGATTCGATCGTTGGCCATTTTCGGCACCTTGGAGAACTCGTCTTTCGCCAGCCCGCCGAGTTTGCTGCGGTTGAACGGCTGCCCGGGCACGATGCCGAGGTGGGCCAGTTTCTCGACCATCTTCTTATCGGAAGCATTGGGCGGGTTATCCTTCATCAATTTGGCGAGCAGGTTGAAATACTCATCCACGCTGAGAGCGTTGACCTGTTCGCGGACGGCGGTTTTCATGTCGATGGCGGCATCCACCGTGCCCGGCGGGGGGGTGTATGACTTGCCGTAAGAGCTCAACGGCACCAGGGAAATTTCGTCCTGCAACTTGTGCACGGCGGCATAATCCTCCGGCGTGCCGGTGCAATAGATGCGGCCCAGCAGCCAGACGAGAGCGGTCGGCGATTTGTATTCCTTCACGCCCGCCGGCAGCTTGCCTTTCCAACCGGGGCCGGTAATGGCATAGGTTTGCGGGCCCGTGCCAGTGGTGCGTTTACCCGGGACCTGAAAGACATCGGTCCAGCCGTCGAGCATCGGGAACAAATAATAGCGATCGTGCGCGTCCGGCAGGCTGATCACCCAAGGCTCTTTGCCCACATCAAGCCAGGCCGTGGTATAAAGCGTATCCGCGTTGGGCGCGGTCACATCGCGAAAAGTGGCGTTAGGATATTCGCGCATGCGGACAAACTGCCCCATGGGCGCGCGCGTGCCACCGGGCTCGCGGACATTCGTCATGATCCGCCGGGTCATTTCCATCGTTACGAGGGGATAGCCATACACGTAGGCGTCAATGCCAGCGGGAATCGCTTCAAAAACGGTTTCCTTGGCCGGAAGGTTCTGGCCGGTAAGGCCAAGCGCGAGGCAAGCCAGGCCCGTTGCGAGCGCGCGCTGGATATTGGTTCGATTCATCATAAGTTTTCTTCAGTTGGGTTATTTGTTCATCTGCTCAGACACTAAAAACTTGCGCCGCCGTCCGGCAGGCGCCCAGCCGGACTACCGGGATGGTTGGTGGAAGTGGAAAGGGCCGCTTCGATCGCCGCCACGAGGGAGTTGCGATCCACCGGCTTTTTCAAAAACGCCAGGGCGCCAAGCGCGCCGACTTTGGCGGCCGCACCGGGGTCGTCATGCGCGGTGACGACTATGATCGGCAGGCGAACCGCGTCGTGCTGACACGCCTCGAGTACGCCGAAGCCGTTCAGTTCCGGCAATTGCAAATCAAGCAGCAGACAATCCGGCCGGTGCGCGGGCAGCGCGGCGAGAAAAGCCTCCCCGGAATCATATTCTTCGACAGCAAAGTGACAGGAGTTAAGCAGCCGGCGAAATGCTTTGCGCATTTCCGGCTCATCGTCCAGCACGGCAACCACGGGTTTTGCCTTCACGATCACCCCGGCAAACTAAAAAAAATTTCCATGGCGCGATACTGGACTTTGGTCCAGCACGCAACCCAAGTCACCGCCCCGGCTTGAGCCGCTCAACCGCCCGCACCAGTTCCGCGACGGATTCCACGCCCATTTTCTTCATAAGGTGCGCCCGGTGAAACTTGATGTTTTTTTCCCCGGTGCCGAGTTTGGCCGCGATCTGTTTGTTGAGCCGTCCGGCGACCACCTGCTCCATGACCTGGGCTTCGCGCGGAGTCAGGGTGGCGACGCGGGCAGCCCACATCGCGGTCTTCACGCTTTCATGCCAGCGGTTTTCGGCCTCCTGCAACGCGGCCTGCACGACTTTCACCAGCGTGGCCGCTTCGACCGGCTTGGTGAGAAATTCGCTCGCCCCATCCTTGATGGCGCGGACACTCATGGGAATGTCGCCGTGACCGGTGAGGAAGATGATCGGAATGCGGATGCCCTGCCGGAGAAGCTGGCGTTGCAATTCCAGGCCGTCGAGTTCCGGCATCGTCACATCCAGCACGAGACAGGCGAGCTGCCTGGAATCGAAGGCTCCCAAAAACCCGCCGACCGAGGAAAATCCGCGCACCGCAAAACCCTTGCCCCGCAGCACCCGCGTAAGCGCCTTGACCATGGCGACTTCATCGTCGAGCAGATAAACGATGCCCTGGTGCCGGCTCATGATGGTTTGGCTGTGCCATTCAACGGCAGTTCCAGGTGAAAAACAGACCCCTGCTCCGGATGACGCTCCGCCCAGAGACGACCGCGATGGGCGGCCACGATGGAACGGCAAATCGCGAGCCCCATCCCCAGACCATTGGGTTTGGTGGTATGAAAAGGCAGAAAGATGCTCTCGATATTCTCCGGCAAGCCGCAGCCTTCGTCCCGCACCGAAAGGCGAAGGCAGTCCCCGCGAAGGCTCGTTTGCAGACTGAGCCGGCGCCTGCCCGGCGGGTTGTCCTCCATCGCGTCCGCGCCGTTGATGATGAGATTCAACAAAAGCTGCTGGATCTGGACGCGGTCGCCCCGGACAGGTGGCAGGGCCTCTGACCACTGGCGATTCACCGTCACTTTCCGCGCGATCAAATCCGCCTGAACCAGATTCAAAACTTGATCGGCGAGTTGGTTGAGTTGCAGGGGTTGCAGTGACACCTGCCCTTGCTTCAGCAACGCCCGCAACCGGTCGATCACGTCGGCCGCGCGCCGATCGGCGGCGACGATGTCCGACAAAATCTCCTGCGTTTCGGCCAAATCCGGAGGCTGCTGGCGGAGTAACTCCTGCGCCGCCTGGGCGTTGCTCAGGATGATGCCCAGCGGCTGGTTCAATTCGTGAGCCAGGGAACCCGACAGCGCGCCCAGAGTACTCACCCGCCCCATGTGCGCGAGCTTGCCGCGCAGTTCCCCGGCTTCGAACTCAGACTGCTTGCGTTCGGAAACATCCTGGAAAACCCCCATTAAGCGGTCCGGGTTGCCTCTGGGGTCGGTCTGGACGCGCCCGCGAAATACGATCCATCGGGTCGTCTGGTCCGGCAGAGCGCAGCGGTATTCAATATGCAACGGCAGTTTGTTTTCCAAAACGTTCCGCACCTGTTCGCGAATCGCTTCCCGATCTTCGGGCCTGATCAAATCCAAAAAATGTGAGGGGGCCAGTTGCGTGGTTTGAGGAAGCCGCAGCATTTCCCGGGTTCGCGGCGTCACCCATACCTCGCCGGTTTGCAAGGAAGCGCTCGCGAGCCCTGAGCCGGCGGATTCCGTGGCAAGTTGAAGCCGTTCCTCGCTTTCGCGCAAGGATCGTTCCGCGCGCTGCCGCTTCCGCAGGGTCACCACCAGCCAGGCAATCAGCACCGCTTCCGCAATGCAGAGTGACAGAACCGCCAGAATTTGGTCGTGGTAGGTTTCCCAAAAAGCCGGCTGGCGGAACGAGATTTCGCTCCCCGTCGGCAGTCGCGTTTCCGGGATATGCCAGCGTCGGAGTTCGCGCCAATCGTAAACCGGCGTCACCTTTTCCAGGATTTGAGGTGGGATGTTCCCCGGGCTTTCGCCACGGAGTATGCGAATCGCGGCCCGCCCTCCCAATACGCCCACCTCACGATCCTGATACAGCCTGCCGCCGATTGCGCCCAACCCGAACTCACTGCCGAAATATCCAAAGATTGGCGCGGACGCGACTTTGTGCAGCCGTCGGAGCGCCTCGTCATTGTCATAGGGCACTCCGGCGGCATCCACGACCATCATGCCGAACAGAATAAACGAGTGCGGAGGAAGATTGGTGGTTTGCGCCAAAATAGAGTCCAACGGCAGGTCGTTGAGCCAGGTAAACGACACTCGATTGCTAAATGACTGGAATTCGCGGCGGCACTCCGCCACCCAGAATTTCTCCAGCGGCGACGCCCCGAACACGACCACGATATTGGTGGTGCCGGGCTGCATTTGCAGGATGTCCTCAACCATGCCAGGAAGACTGACTTTTTGCGTCACCAGGGCGGTATTGGTTTGAAGCGCGCCGGGAGGCAACACGCGCGGTTCCACACCCATAAACAAAACCGGAGTTTGCGGAAACAGGTTTTCGCGATGCTTCAGAACGAATTTTACCGCCGGGGCGCCGATCGGGACAACCAGATCCAACGCGCGTCCCTCGAAACGCGACCTGAGAAATTCGAGAAACGGGGCTTCGTTTTCAAGATTGGCAAAGCGCGCCGCATCGAGTGGTGCTTCGTAAATATCCACCGGTTCCCCCAAATCCCTGGCGAGCGTGGTGCGAAAACTAGATGCCCCCACGTTAAATGGAGCGACGTCCCTGCCAAATGAATCCAGGATGAGAACACGCTTGGGCTCAACCGCCGAGCTGCAAACTGCAATGAAGATAAGCGCCAGTCCGCCCAGGCGGGGCGACAGAGTTCGCAGGATGGACGTTCGCGCCATGTACAATTTCGGCGCAGGTTAAGCCTTTGACCTATTTTGGCCAGCGCGGAATTTATTGGAGCCAAGGGGCTTGGATTTTGTCACGGGCCGGTTCCACGAAGCCTCTCTGCAAAAAATGCCCCCCACATTTGCTCACCGCTTTTTTGGAACCACGCGCTTCGGAGGGTGTTGGGAGTCAATTTTACTTCCGCGATTTCCGGTCCTTCCGGGACTGCTGAAAAATCTTCATTTTTGAAGCGTTTTGAAGAAGACAGTACTTGAAATGTGCTGCCCGCGGAGTAAGGTCGGGACGTTGGCGTTCTGCCAGTGGGCCGGATCACAAGCCCAAGGAGTACGAAGATCTTTGACATAAAGTTTTGACGGGTGCGCCTTTGATGGCCGCCTGGAAGGAAGACGGCGGTTGCACGACCCGGGCGGCGGGTGGTGACCGTTGGGATAGATAATTGGGTTTTTTGGACGTAAGAAACCAGATAGTTATCGGAACCGACGCGAATCGGCGAAAATGCCAGAGCCAAGTCATTATAAATCAACGCTCCTAAAGGCAAATCAAGGCTACTAAAGCCTAATCAAGCGAATCCAATCGCAGATGCCCCAAACCAATAGACAGCGGAAATTGCCTTGGAGCCCTGTGCCATTTGGACGCAGCTCTCGCGCTGGGTGCGGTAGACAAGTCCTGTCGACCACGAAATGTAAATTTTACCAAACGAACCCAACTTGAAATGTTCTCAAGTTGTTTAATATTAATAATTTACGAATTATTTCGCCCAATCAGGATTGGAAAACGAACCCAAACTTTCTCCGAGAACATGTGACAATTCTGGCTCTAACACCGACATAACGATAACAACGAGAACCTTCTCCGCGGTCGGACCGTTGGAGGAAGGTTGAGATTTTGTTTTGGCAAGATTGCGCTTTTTCGGTGCGGTCTTCATGTTCGCAGCGGATGACGGAATCAACCAACGATTGCAGGAAAGCGATCATCGTTGCCGATGCGGATTTGACATGCCCCATCCCCGAGTAATGAAAAGAAAGTCCACTGCGATTAAAAGCTCCGCCCTGCCCTTGCCGTCAAACGCGTTTGTGCTCACGGTAAACGCCGGTTCGTCGAGCATCAAATTCGCGCTCTACGCGGCGGAGGCGCCGACGAGGCAATTGCTGTCCGGCAAACTCGAGCGCATCGGGCTGCCAAAAACCACGCTCACTACGCGCGACTTCGAACGCAACAAGGAAACGCGCGTGCTGCCGACCTCGACGCATCGCGCGGCGGGGGAGTTTCTCATTCAATGGCTTGATCGACATATCGGCTTCGACAAGGTGACGGGCATCGGGCATCGCGTGGTGCATGGCGGCCTGCACCTGGCGGAATCGCAGCGCATCACACCGGCGGTCATCGCGGAGTTGCATCGCATCAGTCCTTACGCCCCGGAACATCTCCCGGCGGGCATCCAGTTGATGAAGCTTTTTCACGCGCGTCATCGGCGCGTGCCGCAAGTGGCATGTTTCGACACGGCGTTTCATCGCGAGATGCCGCGTGTCGCCAAGCTGCTGTCGATTCCGCGCCGCTTCGATCGGAAAGGCGTGCAGCGCTTTGGCTTTCACGGCCTGTCGTACACCTACCTGCTCGCGGAACTGGAAAAGGTGGCGGGCCGCAAGGCGGCACACAGCCGCGTGATCATGGCGCATCTCGGCAACGGCGCGAGCCTTGCCGCAGTTCGAAATGGCAAGGGCATCGATACCAGCATGGGCTTCACCCCGGCGGCGGGCGTGCCGATGAGCACGCGCAGCGGCGACGTCGATCCCGGGTTGGTTTGGTATCTGGCACGCACGGAAAAAATGAGCGGGAAGAACTTTCACAAGATGGTCCACCAGCAATCCGGATTGCTCGGCGTATCCGAAATCAGTCCCGACATGCGCGACTTGCTGGAGCGCGAGGGCACGGACGTGCGCGCGGCGGAAGCCGTGGCGCTCTTCTGTTATCAGGTCAAGAAATGGATCGGCGGCTTCACCGCGGCGCTGGGCGGATTGGACACGCTCATCTTCGCCGGTGGAATTGGCGAAAACGCATACCAGGTGCGCGAACGAATTTGTGACGGCCTCGATTATCTCGGCCTGCGACTGGACACGCGCAAAAACCAACGCAGTGCGGACGTCGTTTCCAAAAAGGGAAGCCGCGTAACGGTGCGAGTCATTCGCACCGATGAGGAGATAATCATCGCGCAAGCGATTTGCCGGGTGTTGAATATCGGGCAGCGATAGCGTTAGGATGAAATTGGAGTTGCAAGGAAACGAAACGTCGGCAAAGGCAAAATTTTATGAAGAAACCACTCTCGCAGGATTTGCTCAACAAGATGAACGCCTACTGGCGGGCCGCAAATTATCTCTCGGTGGGGCAGATTTATCTCTATGACAATCCGCTGCTCAAACAGCCGTTGAAGCTGCAGCACGTGAAGCCGCGTCTGCTCGGCCATTGGGGCACGACACCGGGCCTGAATTTTCTCTACGTCCACCTGAATCGCGTCATCAACAAATATGACCTGAACACCATCTTCATCGCCGGCCCGGGTCACGGCGGCCCGGCGGCGGTCGCGAACACGTATCTCGAAGGCACGTACAGTGAGGTATACACGAATGTCTCGCAGGATGAGGCGGGGATGAAACGGCTGTTCAAGCAATTCTCCTTCCCCGGTGGCATCCCCAGCCATGTCGCGCCGGAAACGCCGGGCTCCATTCACGAAGGCGGCGAACTTGGCTATGCGGTTGCGCACGCGTTCGGCGCGGCGTTTGACAATCCGGATCTCATCGTCGCCTGTGTGGTTGGTGACGGCGAAGCCGAAACGGGACCGCTGGCCGCGAGCTGGCATTCGAATAAATTTCTCAATCCCGTCAGCGACGGCGCGGTGCTGCCGATTCTTCATCTCAACGGATACAAGATCGCCAACCCCACGGTGCTCGCCCGTATCAGCAAGAGCGAATTGACCGATCTGTTTGTCGGCTACGGTTACAAGCCTTACTTCGTGGAAGGCAGTGATCCGACGGCGATGCATCAATTGATGGCAGCTACGATGGATGAAGTGGTCGAGGAGATTCGACGGATTCAAAAGAAGGCGCGGACGGAAGGCTTCAAGGAACGTCCGATCTGGCCAATGATCATTCTACGCTCGCCGAAGGGCTGGACCGGACCAAAAACTGTGGACGGCAAGCCGACCGAGGGTAGCTGGCGCTCGCACCAGGTGCCTTTCGGCGAACTCGCGGAGAAGCCGCAGCATCTCAAGTTGCTGGAAAAATGGATGCGGAGTTACAAGCCACAGGAGCTTTTCGACAAAACGGGCCGGCTGTTGCCGGAGCTGGCTGCGCTGGCACCAAAAGGCGAACGACGCATGGGAGCCAACCCGCACGCCAATGGCGGCAAACTCCTGCGCAGCCTCAAGCTGCCTGATTTCCAATCTTATGCCGTTGACGTTCCGAAACCAGGGGCGGTGACGGGCGAAGCGACTCGCCGCATGGGCATGTTTCTTCGCGACGTTATCAAGCTCAACGCTGAGGCTCGCAACTTTCGTCTGATGGGACCGGACGAGACGGAATCCAACCGGCTGGGTAATTGTTTGGAGGCGACGAACCGGCAGTTCACCGGCGAGATTCTCAAAACCGACGAACATCAAGCGCCCGAGGGGCGCGTCATGGAAATCCTGAGCGAGCATCTTTGTCAGGGCTGGCTCGAGGGTTACCTGCTCTCAGGTCGTCACGGCTTTTTTTCCTGTTACGAGGCGTTCATCCACATCATCGATGCCATGTTCAACCAGCATGCGAAGTGGTTGAAGGTGACCCGGAATATTCCGTGGCGCCGCCCCATAGCCTCATTGAACTATTTGCTCACGTCGCACGTGTGGCGGCAGGATCATAATGGTTTCAGCCATCAAGACCCCGGGTTCATCGATCATGTGATGAACAAGAAGGCCGAGATTATCCGAGTCTACCTGCCGCCGGATGCGAATACGCTCCTCTCGGTCACGGACCACTGTCTGCGCAGCCGCAATTACATCAACGTGATCGTGGCCGGCAAGCAACCCTCGCCGCAATGGCTCGACATGGATTCCGCCGTCAAGCATTGCACGGCGGGTCTCGGCATCTGGCCATGGGCCAGTAACGATGCCGGCTACGAGCCCGATGTCGTGATGGGTTGCGCCGGAGACGTTCCGACTTTGGAAACGCTCGCCGCCGTGGAGATGTTGCGGGAGTTTTTCCCGGAGCTCAAAATCCGGGTGGTCAACGTCGTGGACCTGATGACTTTGCAGCCGAACACCGAGCATCCGCACGGCCTGAATGACCGTGACTTCGACGAACTTTTTACGAAGGACAAACCGATCATCTTCGCCTACCACGGTTATCCCTGGCTCATTCACCGGCTGACGTATCGCCGGACGAACCACAAAAACCTCCATGTTCGCGGCTACAAGGAGGAAGGCACCACGACGACACCGTTCGACATGGTGGTGCTTAACGATCTGGATCGTTTCCATCTCGCCGGTGATGTAATCGACCGCGTCCCTGCCCTCGGCGCGCGCGCCGCCTACGCCAAGCAGGCGCTCCGGGACAAACTGATCGACCACAAAAACTACATCCACAAACACGGCGAAGACATGCCCGAGATTCGCAATTGGCAGTGGAACAAATCCGCGCTGACGGGGAAGAAAAAAACCCGCAAGTAAACTCTCCGATTAAAAATCTGCATAACCGGAAAATTTGGACTGGAATATCGAACAACCAGGAAAGAGAAAAAAAAAATACCAGGCAAGCTGAGGCGCAATCATCGTTCCGTTGCACTCCCTTTCCCGACTAACGCTTCGGCATTAACAACAACCAAGAAAGGAAAGTTATGAGCGGGTATTACGAGCTGAAAAAGACCACGTCCGGCAAACCGATGTTCAACCTCAAGGCGGCCAACCACGAGGTGATCCTCACCAGTGAAACCTACGAGTCGCGGGAAGCGGCCCTCAATGGAATCGACTCTGTCCGCAAGAATGGTCCGCACGAGTCGTCGTACGAGAAAAAAGTCTCGGTGAAAAACGAGCCTTACTTCGTGCTCAAAGCGGCCAATGGACAGGTCATCGGCAAGAGCGAGATGTACACTTCGGAAGCCGGGCGGGACAATGGCATTGCGTCGGTCATGCGCAACAGCCCCTCGGAAAAAATCGTCGAGACGTAACCGACGCGGCAGCCGTTTGTGTGAAAGGCCAGCAATGACTTGCGCGAGGCAGCCGGCCTTTCACACACTCTGAAAACCGCCGATATGGCGTAAGCATATTTTATGAGCAATCCGCAGCCGATCCTGGTCGCCAAAAAGGCGAAGAACAGTTTGTTTCTGTTGCCTCAAATGGCCAACCGGCATGGGCTTATCGCCGGCGCCACCGGCACGGGCAAAACGATCACGCTGCAGGTGCTGGCGGAAAGCTTCAGCGCACAAGGCGTCCCGGTGTTCATGGCGGACGTGAAAGGCGATCTCGCCGGCATCAGTCTGCCGGGCGGACAATCGCCGAAAGTGCAGGAGCGCTTGGGGCAATTGAAAATCGACGGCTATTCACCCGCCGGTTGTCCGGTGACCTTCTGGGATGTCTTTGGGCAAAACGGTCATCCTGTGCGCGCCACCATTTCAGAAATGGGACCGCTGTTGCTGGCGCGATTGCTTAATCTCAACGAGACGCAGGCGGGCGTGCTGAACATCGTGTTCCGCATCGCGGATGAGCACGGCCTGCTGCTCCTGGATTTGAAGGACCTGCGGGCGATGTTAAATCACGTCGGCCAGAACGCCTCCGCGTTCACCACGGAATACGGCAATATTTCCGCCGCGAGCATCGGCGCCATTCAACGCGGCCTGCTGGCGGTTGAATCGCAAGGTGGCGACAAGTTTTTCGGCGAACCGGCGTTGAACCTCGCGGATTTGATGCAGACCGACGAAAACGGCCGTGGGGTGGTCAACATACTCGCCGCCGACCGGCTCATGGCATCACCCAAGGTCTATGCCACCCTGCTACTTTGGATCCTGTCGGAATTATTTGAAAATCTCCCGGAAGTCGGGGATGTGCCGCAACCCAAGTTGGTCTTCTTTTTCGACGAAGCGCATTTGCTTTTCAGCGACCTGCCGCCGGTGTTGCTTGAGAAGATTGAGCAGGTGGTGCGGCTGATTCGCTCGAAGGGAGTTGGCGTTTATTTTGTAACGCAGAATCCGCGTGACGTTCCCGACTCCGTGCTCGGGCAGTTAGGCAATCGGGTGCAACACGCCTTGCGCGCATTTACGCCCGCAGATCAAAAGCTGGTGAAAGCGGCGGCGCAGACGTTCCGCACCAACGCCAAGCTCGACACCGAATCGGTGCTGACTCAACTGGCGGTCGGCGAGGCTTTGGTGTCGTTGCTGGATGAGCAAGGCCAGCCCTGCATCGTCGAGCGCGCCTACGTGGTGCCGCCGCGCAGTCAGATCGGCCCCATCCGTCCAGAGCAGCGGCAGCAAATGATGGCGAACTCAATCGTCGCCGGGGTTTATGAAAAGGCCATCGATCGCGAATCGGCTTACGAAAAACTAACCGGCGCAATTTCGGCGAGTGCAGGCCAGGTCCAGGCGCCGCCGGTCATTGAACAAAAGCGGGGATTCTTTGATCGCCTCTTTGGAATGGGCGAGTCGAATCCCAATCAGCCCCCTGCCCCCGTGCTTCCGACGGCCGCGCCGAAACGTTCCGCCGGACGGCAACCGCAAAGTTTTAGCGAAGTGCTGGCCAAAAGCGCAGCCCGAACGGTAACGACTGCCATTGTTGGCGGGGTGACCCGCCAACTTATGCGCGGTGTGTTAGGTGGATTGATGGGTGGTCGGCGACGTTGATTTGATTTTCGCCACACCTCAAATATAGCCTGCTTTTATTCAATCATGAGCCAGGGAGATAACCGCTCACTGCGAGTTGCCTCGGTGCAATTCGAGAGTTCACCCGGAGACAAGGAAGCGAACTTTGCCAAAGTGGAAACCTTCGTAAAGGAAGCTGCCGGGCAAGGTGTGAAGCTGATTATCTTCCCGGAGTGCTGCCTTACCGGCTATTGGTTTATCCGGAACTTATCAGTCGAGCAATTGACGGCGCTCGCGGAACCGATTCCCAATGGTCCGAGCACTCAACGACTCATAGCTCTCGCACGCAACCACAATCTCACCATTGGTGCCGGCTTGATAGAGGCCGCCGGTAACGGAATCTTTCATAACAGTTATGTCGTAGCGTTGCCCGATGGGACGCTTCATTGTCATCGCAAGTTGCACGCCTTCGAGCATGTGGCGATTCAGAGTGGAACGGAGTATACAGTTTTCGATTTGCCCGATGGATTTCGCGTTGGCCTCCTGATTTGCTACGACTGCAACATCATCGAAAATGTTCGCATCAACGCGTTGCGCGGTGCCGAGATTCTGATCGCGCCACATCAAACCGGCGCGGTGCGCAGCCGTGATCCTCACTTGATGGGCCTGATTGACCGCTCCGTCTGGGAAAATCGCAAATCTGATCCGTCGGCAATCGAACGCGAATTTCGCGGCGACAAGGGACGCGGCTGGTTGATGCGCTGGCTGCCCAGTCGCGCGCACGATAACGGTCTGTTTCTGATTTTCAGCAACGGCGTCGGCGTGGACGATGATGAAATCCGCACCGGCAACGCCATGATACTCGATCCCTACGGCCGCATTCTCGCCGAGACCTGGAAGGCGGAAGATGCCATGGTCATCGCGGATTTGGACGCGAATCTTCTCACCGAAGCCACCGGACGGAAATGGATTTGCGCCCGACGTCCGGAACTTTACAAGCCACTCACCATTCCCACCGGTCGGGAGCAAGACACGCGCACGATGAAATTTAAGGAGTGATGCACGGGAACAATCGATTCCATGCCCTCAAAATTAAAATTATTGATCAAGGCCGCCAGTCGCGGTGACTTCCAAAGTGTCGCGGCGTCAATTAAAGCAGATGCAGAATTATCCGGCGCTGAGGGCGTGTTGCAAGAAGCTCTCGCGAATCTGTCATTTTTCAAATCGGCAGTGATAAAGGGCCGGTTGGTAAAGACTCGAGTGGTGCCGCTTGCTAACATCACCAAAACCGTCCAAGTCTTGCTGCGAGCAGGCGCCAATCCAAATTCCGCCCAGAAAGAATATGGCACGCCGCTCTTCAGCGCAGCCGGTAACGGGGAACTTGCCATCGCCCGAATGCTCATCGAAGCCGGGGCTGATGTCGACCTGGGCAATGAATGGGGTTTTACACCGCTCGCCAACGCCGCGCTTGGTGGACATGAGAAAGTGGTCGCCTATTTATTGAAGCAAGGCGCCAACCCGCGCCTGAAAGATTCTGAGGGCAAAACCGCTTTGGACGCTGCGACAAAGGCGGTGGGGAGAGACTCTAAATTTCGTCCAACGTTGGCGTTGCTCAAAGCCGCGTTCGCCAAGCCGCTCAAAAGGACGACACCAAAACCTCAAGCTGCCGAAACAGCCAAAGACATCGAAATAAAACCCTTCCTCGAATTTATCTGGGATTGGGGACATCCAGAATGGACGCTGGTGGCAGTCGAGTCGCCGTTGGACCTGGTATCAAAAGCTGTGCGTTCGATATCGCCAGCGAAGGCAACCTGGAAAAATGTATCGATCCGCGCCACTGAAAAGGGCGATACCATGGCCCGGTTGGTGAGCGCCGTGCAAACGAAGGACTGCGCATGGACAATCATCTATCTGGGAATGTGTCGTCCCCTGAATGGAAAGGATTTTGCGCACAGCGAGGAACTGGCGAAGAAGCTTTCAACCCAATTGAAAATCCGAGCCCTGACCTTCAGCGGTGAGGACACTTCCGGTGCGATGGATTATCGGTTATTTCAAAACGGCAAAGCAAAGGAGGAGAAAGGGTGGGAAAATCAAAACGAGTCCGCCGATAAGGAGTTTCGCAAACTCGGAGTGGTAGTGCCCGTTTGCTATCCGAAACAAGACGGCAAAAAGGTCTGGCTTGCCACCCGCAAATTGTGGGATAAAAAAATCCTCCGCGCGGACATTTTCGATCTGCGGTGAGCTCCCACAGTATGGAAATCCGACAACGACCTGCCCCCGGATCCGACCAGCCATCTGGCTAAAAATCGTCGGCCAACATGAAATCCAAAACGCCTGACGACTCCGAGGCCAAACTCATCACGATGGGCTGGATCGCCAATTACCCTCCGTGGTTCGCACAACATTGGATCAAACCCGCCCATTGCAAAACGAGCGAGGAAGCCTCACGGTTATTGCATTTGCTTCGTGCCATCGAGGACGGACAGGCGAAAGAAACTCAACGTTTGTTGAAGGGCATCAATCCAAATTTAAAACTCGCCGGAAGCGGTTCGGAAACCGAGTCCCTGCTGGAATGGGCCGTTCAGAAATCGCGCAATCCGGATTGTATTCGTCTGCTCATCGCCGCCGGTGCAAATGTTAAAATTCCCAACCTAGTGCGGAAACTGGTTGGGCGGAGGCTCATCAGTGAAAGCGGAGCGAGGCTAAATTGCCGTGTGCCGGATGTCCCGCGCTTCGCACAGGTAAACAACCTCTTCCGCCACGTTCTTGGCATGATCCGCGATCCGTTCGAGACTTTTGGATATTACCATTACATTCAGACAACGCGTGATCGTCTCGGAATCCTCCATCATCTGCCGGATGAGCTGACGCTGG
This sequence comes from Limisphaerales bacterium, assembly GCA_044223735.1. GTDB lineage: Bacteria > Verrucomicrobiota > Verrucomicrobiia > Limisphaerales > UBA8199 > JBGALR01. The sequence continues at coordinate 287,101 of JBGALR010000001.1, forward strand.
ATATCCTTGTGCAGCGCATCAACCTTCTTGTCTTCGGGAATCAAAGCGCGCGCCGCACCCGGATCCTGATTCACGAACGCGTCCAGCGAACTTTTGAGCATCTGCAGCGCCAGATTCGCCATTTCGGGAATATCCACCACCAGCTTCAACGGAGCCTCCTGGCAAAGCTCCTGAACGCGCCGGGCGATTGTGGTGGCTTCGTCTCCGACCCGCTCCAGATTTTGGGAAATCTTCATCGCGACGGCGATCAACCGCAGTCCTTCGGCGGACGGCGCCTGGCTGAGCAGCTTGATGGATAATTCGTCGACCTCAATCTCAAACCGGTCAATCGGCTCGTCTGCCGCACGGACCCGCTCGGCGAGCTCGTAGTCCCGTTTGACGAGAGCCTCCACCACCTGACGAACTGAGGATTCCGCATGGCTCGCCATCAGCAGCAGTTTTTCCTTCAGCCCGGCAAGTTCACTTTCATATCGTTGCACGGCCAAAGCCTTTCGCAAAACCGACAACGGCGCAATCAAAGGTTTCGCTTTGCCGGAGGTGCCGTCGCTCACGATGCATCGAATGCTCGACACCTATGGTTAAAGTTGCCGGCAGACGTCGCCTGTATGCCAGCGCAGCAAGGCGCGTCAAGGAAGCGCCATAGCTCTCCAAACCGCTGTTGCCACAGCAGCGCAAAAAACGGAATTGGGCGAATGAGTTTTAGAATTGCCGCCGAATGCCGTGATTCTCCTCAAGAAGGGATTTGTGATATCCTCGACGGGCGGCGTTCCGTTCCGTAAATCTGCCGCAGCCGAATCAGATAGCACCCAGGGTGCAACTTTTCGGTATCTTTCGGGAACCCAAATTGAGTCCCGCTGTGCTTCCTGACGACAGGCATCGCGATCCCAGTCCGCAGAAAAGAGGGGCGATCAATTTTGAATGAGCTGCTGTACATCGCGTTCATTGTATTCCCGGTCCATCGCACTCGCTCAATTGATTGGATTCAATGAGCTGAATTTCTTCGCGTTTGTTAATCCCGCAACCATGATTCGCTCAAGAGGATGGCAGTGCGTTGTTACAGATTTGCGGCGCATCGGTGACGTCTCCGCAACTTCTGGAAATATGGTCGCAATCCCCAAGGCTGAGACGCCGAGGAAACCGCCCCATGCAATTGAAAAAGAATTGAGGTTGCCAGAAACCTCGCGCAACCGCGACGCTGCCGGTTTATTCCCAACCCCAGTAGTCGCGACGCTGGCGTTCTCGGACACGATTATAGCGAGGCCGTACCCGGGCACTCCGGTATTGACGCCACGCAAGCAGATAGAAGATGCCCAGCGCCGTCGCGGCTATAAACCAATTCACCGGCCCGCCGTTCCAGTCACTAATTGTTGCGAACATACAGCAGCGGCTTCGGGACCAACGGCCGAAGCCGCGGAGGGGCTGCGCCCAACCCCCTGCTCCGTTGGAGAACGAAATCCCATTTGCCACTGGTTACCCTAACAGGAGAACGCCTTTCGCCCACAATTCTGTGGCGAAACGGCCCTGGAGTGGGGTGAAATTGCGACGCCTTGCCTCTCCGAACAGCCAACCTTTAAGCGGAATCACGGAACTGCAATGCGGCCAGGCGGCGATAAACACCCGCTTCGATGGCCTGCAACTCCTCGTGCGTGCCGGCTTCCACGACGCGACCGCCGGCGACGACAACGATGCGATCCACATGCCGCACCGTCGCCAACCGGTGCGCGATGATAAATGACGTGCGTCCCTGCATAAGTGTTTCCAGCGCCTCCTGAATCAGACGTTCGCTCTCCGAATCCAGGGAACTGGTTGCTTCATCCAAAATAAGGATGGCGGGATTTTTCAGAATCGCTCGCGCGATGGCCACGCGTTGTCGCTGGCCGCCGGAGAGTTTGATGCCGCGGTCGCCCACCATGGTGGCGTAGCCCTCCGGAAATGCCCGGATGAACTCGTGTGCATTGGATTTCCTCGCCGCCTGTTCGATTTCCTCCGCGCTCGCGCCCGGTTTTCCATAGGCGATGTTTTCCGCTATGCTGCCGCCGAAGAGAAGCACCTCTTGCGGAACCATCGACATCTGTCCCCGCAGTTCCGTGAGCTTGTAATCCCGCGCATCGCGCCCGTCAATAACCAACCGCCCCGTTGAGGGATCATAAAGCCGCAATAGCAACGAGATCAAAGTGGACTTCCCTGCCCCGCTCGGCCCCACCAGTGCGATTCGCTGGCCGGACTTAGCCTGAAGACTAATGTCGTGCAGCACTTCAACGCCCTGTCGCGAAGGATAAGTAAAGTGGACTTTCTCGAACGCTACATCGCCGCGCAACCGAGGCAGTGTCGATGCCGGCGTTGGCCCAAGCAACGCCTCGACCTCACCCGTTTCCCGGAGCAACTCCCTCACCCTTTGCGTCGCTCCAATCGCTTTCTGAAGCTGGCTGTATAACTCCGCGAACTGACCCATCGCCCCCGCCACAAAAGTCGTGTAAAGCCCGAAGCGGGTGAGATCACCAAACGTAATTTCGCCCTGTTGCAACAGGCGTGCCCCCGACCAAAGGACCAGCACGATGAAACCGAACAAGGCAAAAATGATGAACGCGACGAATGCCGCGCGCAACCGGGCGCCCCGCAAGGTCGAGGTGAGAAATTTGCCCAGACCCTCGTGATAGCGGTTGAGTTCGTAACCTTCGTTCGAAAATGCTTTCACATTCACGATTCCTTGCAAAGTCTCCTCCACAATCGTGGCCGTGTCCGCGAGTTTATCCTGGGCTTCCCGAGCAATCTTGCGGGTCTTGCGACCAAACACCACCGCCGCCACAATGACAAAGGGCAAACTCCCCAGCATGACGCCGGTCAGTTTCAAAGAGGTGACAGCGATTAACGCAATGCCACCTATCAAAATTGTCGTCTGGCGAATAAACTGCGGCAGGATGGTGATGAGAGTGTCCTCAATCTGAATCAAATCGGCGGACAGGCGATTTGCGAGTTCTCCGACTCGACGCTGCGCGAAAAATGTCATCGGCAGCGAGATTAAGCGCGCGTAAGTGGCACGCCGCAAGTCAACGAGGCTGCGCTGCCCAACCGTGGCGAATGACAGTGAATGGAAGTAAGACAGGCCAGCCTGCAACGCCAGAATTCCCATCAACAAGAGCGCCGTGCGATCCGCCCCCACCATGCTGTTCGGCCCCTTGCTGTGAACGGCCGTGTCGATGATACTGCCCGCGAGATAGGGAAACGTCAGGCTGAGCAAACTACCCATGAACAAAGAGGCGAGCGCAGCGCCAAAGCGCACCCGGTAGGGACGAAGGTATCGGAACAGCTCGACCGCCTGCCGCAGCGATTCCCGATCCAACTTTGCTTTCGGCAGTTCGACTCCGGCCTGGTCATTCCGTGAATAGCGCGCCATTTCCTGATTCTACGGTTGCAATTCCTCAGAGCGAGCGGCAAACGTCGCTCGCCGAAGTGAGTAAGGTCTCATGACGTCATCCGTAAGGCCAGAGTCATGGCGCGAATCTCCGCGATCGTTTTGCCAAGTTGCACCACCGTCAAGGTATCTGGTGAACCGCCTCCGCCAATGGCGCCGCCGACGCCGGTAAATTTTGCCTCCAGCGTTTCCATTTCCCTCCCCAGTGCGGCTATGGCGGCATCCTCACAACCCGCTTCTATTGCCCTTGCGAGATCCTCCAGTGCAGCGACGACCTCCTGCGACATCGCGCGAATCGCTGGAGTTTCGGCTTGCCCGTCCTCGGGTAGATGCACCGCCAGGGCAGTGAGCGCCCGGGTGACCCTTTGATTGTAAGTCGCCAATGCGGCGGCCCGTTCTGGCATCTCCTGCCGGCTCGACGGCTCGCCCAGAAGTCGTTCCACCGAAGCGGCCACATAACGATTTGCATTTTCAGCACGGCGTTTCGCCATCATGGGATTAATCTGCTCTGCCGCATCGCTGTCAACACGGGGAGCCATGGATTGAAGGAATATAAGGTTCGCGCGAATGGCCGCCGACAGCAGGTTGGGAAACTTCTCACCTTCCCAGAGAGGCCAAAATATTCGCGCCGCCACGAGCGCCAGACCTCCGCCCAGCAAGGTGGAAAGCACTCGCACGATCATGAAATCCTGATGGACGCGTGACAGTGTTTCGGTGATCAATACGAGATTGATCGTGACGAAGAATATCGCCAGGCCGTACCGTGGCCTGACGAAATAGGCGAAGAAAAATGCCGTAATGGTCGCCAAACCATCGAGCAGAAATAGCGGCAGTTCAATCCAAAGGACTACGCTCGCGAGCACGCTGCCGGCGACAGTCCCGATGAGACGTGCGCCGGCCCGCTGCCGGGTGGAGCCATAATCGGGCTGAAGCACGACCATGATCGTGAACGCGATCCAATATCCGCGCGGAATACCGAACCCTTTATAGAGCGCCACCGCCAGCATCGTGAAAACCGCCATGCGCAATGCATGGCGTATCAAGACGGGGTCGGGTTGCGCCTCTGGCCGGATCCACGCGCCCAGGGATTGAATAGACCGCGCACTGAGGTCCGGCAGGCTCCACCGGATCCCGGGGCGCGGGGAAGCGTGGTCCACCGTCTTCTGCAATCCCGACTGGATTCGCGGCAGCAACCGCTCTATCTGCCTCAAAGTCGCCCTCGCCTGCCCCGCTTCAACACCTCCGTTCGGCACCATGCCCAGTTGCTCGTCCAGCGCTTCGATCAAGTGCTGACAACGCCGCAGGCGGGTGCCGGATGCGGCCAGGTTCTCCGGCCGATGCATAATCAGGGTAATGGCCACCGACCGAGCTGCATCGCTCAAAGCCTTTAATACTGAGTCAATCACCGGCAGGCACCGTTTGAAATCGGGCCGTTCCGTGAGCGTCTCCAGCGACGTGTTGAAGGCGATGATCCGCATTGTGATATGGACCACCTCCAGCCGCATCTCCTCCAAATGGCTGATCAAAAGCGCTTGCTTGCGGTTTTCAGCCGCACCCAAAATGACAAATGTGCGATCCAGCGCGGTCCGGAGTTCCCGCTCCTGGTGCGCGAAGGATTCGGCTGGCCCGTTCCTGCCAGGAGCGATTTCCCGTCTCATCGCCGCCACCAAATCCGCGGTGGCGACCCACGTTTCCGCCACCGCATTGCGCAGGCCGTACTGCGGGCGCACGATCCAATAACCAGCGTGTAATACTGCAGCCGTGGCCCCGCCCAACGCCACCAATTCCGCGAGATGCCCCGCATCCGACCAACCTCCCGGCTGAGCCAAACCCAGCAGAAAAAGCAGCGCGGATGACACGGCCATGGATGGTCCGTAGTCAGCACTCACGTGCCGCCAAAATCCTCCCAGCAAAGCAATTCCTCCCATGGCGAGCACCGCTCCCGGCGCGCTCCCGGCGGCCACCACACCGAGCATCGCCGATGCAGCCGCGACGGAAGTCATCGTTGCCAGAATGCTCAGACGAATGCCGTACGGTCCGCGCAAATCTGGCAGCGAAAGATTGAGGGCCGCAGCCGAGACAAACAGAGCCTCGGCCGATCGATGCAGCAAGTGACACACAAGTAGTGGAATTGCAAATGCGATCGTGGCCCGGATCGCCCGCGCCGCGTCCACCTGCAATTGGAAGTGCTCGATTAACCGGTTCTTCACTCGCGCGCCAATTTACCGGTCGTTTCGCAATTTACGACTCCTCTCTTGCGTTTGAAACGCCGAAGACGGGTATGTGATGAACACATCGATTAAACGCGGCATTTGGCGCCGTCGCGGTAAAGTCAATTGTCCCGAGGCACCTTGGAAAAGCAGGGTAGCGCGCTTCTTCCAGCTCATACACACCCCACTTACTGCAACTTTCACCCCGTTCAATGCATGGGCGTTGCGAACGCTGGCGACGGGGGGAAATCTGCTGTTGTGAGAACGTTATGTACACGCGCACGCAAGCAGAAAGGCCAAAGACAGGATTGATGCGATTCTCCAAGCCGCGAAGGAGCAAATCCCGGAGGATACCACTCCTTGTTGCGGCGCCCTGCTCCAATCGGACCTGTGAGGCATGAAGATGAACAGGAATCAACGACTGACGACAATTACCCGGATGGTGAGTCTGATTGCCGTCTACTTCCTCGGAGGTCTGCTGGGCAAACAGGCGTCTTTTCTTTCGGGCAGCATCGCGTTGCTTTGGCCCCCCGCCGGTATCGCTCTGGCTGCCATTTTGTTGTTCGGCTATCGGTTTTGGCCTGGTGTGGCACTGGGAGCTTTCGCCTTCTCATTCATGAACGGCGTGCCTATAGGCTTCTTCACGGTCGGCACCGCGATTGGCAATACAATGGGCGCGGTGGTTTGTACTTTTCTGCTTCGAAATATTGCAAATTTCGACAACTCCCTCGAACGCACCCGCGATGTGGCCGCATACGTCGGGCTGGCTTGTTTTCTCGGCACCACCGTAAATGCAACCTTCAATGTAGTCGGTTTAGCTTATACCGGCACGACCTCGTGGGAGAATCTTTTCTCCACAATCCTGGAATGGTGGGTGCCAAACGCTTTGGCGGTACTTGTAGTTGCGCCCTTCATCCTTGTTTGGGCGACCCCCACAAGCCTGCGTTGGAGCCCACGATTGATCATCGAAGCAGTCTTGTGCTGCAGCGGGCTGGCGGTTGGCACCCTCATTTCATTCCATTCCTGGTTTGTTTCCGGTATCCAAAATTACCCAATGGCGTATCTCCCATTTCCATTTCTGGTGTGGGGCGCCCTTCGATTCGGACAGCGAGGCGCCACCAGCGGTACATTGTTGGTGACCATTCTAGCACTGTATTCCCTCCTCTGCGGACGCGGCCCATTTCACACCAACTCCGAACCGGAAAGCTTGATGCTCATCGGCAGCTACATCGGCGTGCTGGCGGTCACGAATCTTTTGCTGGCAGCCGCCGCGTCCGAACGGAGACGGGCGGAAGAGGCAACTTCAAAAAGTGAGAAACGCTTCCGCGCGGTGGTGGAAGATCAGACGGACATGATTTGCCGGTTTAAGCCAGACGGTAAACTTTCATTCGTGAACGGGGCCTATTGCCGTTTCCACGGTCATCCCCCCCAGGAATTGCTGGGCACAGATTTCTTCGGCACCCTCTGCCGTGAAGACATCGCGGTTCCCTTAAGCTGGTTCGAAGCCTCGCCACGGGAACAACCGATGGTGTCCTTCGATCACCGCGTAACAGGCCTCGAGGGGCTGATGACCTGGCACCAACTTACCGTTCGGCGACTGTTTCGCGAAGATGGCAGCACGGCCGAATTTCAGGCCGTGATCCAGGACATTACGCACCGTAAACAACACGAGGAAGCATTACGAGCAAGCGAGGAGAAATATCGCTCGCTGGTCGCGAATATCCCCGATGTTGTTTGGACCGCCAACGGGAGCAAAGGATTTGTCTACATCAGTGAGAATGTTCAAAACGTCCTGGGTTACACGCCGGTGGAAATCATTCAGGGGGGTCGGGCACTTTGGACGCAACGTGTGCATCCGAACGACCTCCGTCGATTCGAAGAAAGTCACGCCAGACTCTTCGAAAACCATGAACGCCTTGATGTGGAATTCCGCATGCGCAACCGGGATGGGGAGTGGATCTGGTTGCACAGTCGCGCCCCGGCGGCACAACTGCGCCAGGGCGAGCCATGTGCTGACGGCCTTTTTTCAGACATCACCCAACGCAAACGGGTGGAAGCTGCTCTACGGAAATCCAAAGAAGCCGCCGAGGCCGCCAATCGCGCCAAAAGTCAATTCCTCGCCAACATGAGCCATGAACTTCGCACTCCGCTCAATGCCATCATCGGCTTTTCGGAGATTCTCGGCGACCAGACTTTTGGCGACTTGAACGGGCGCCAGCTCAAATACTCATCCAATATCCTTCACAGCGGGCGTCACCTCTTGCAACTCATCAATGACATCCTGGATCTATCCAAGGTGGAGGCCGGGCGATTGGAACTTAGCCGCGCGCTCTTCAGCGTTCCCACCGCAATGCAGAATATGCACATCCTAGTAAAGACCCTGGCCGGCAAGAAGAATATCAAGTTGGAGTTCAGGGTGGAGCCGACTCTGCCACCCCTGTGTGCCGATCAGGCAAAGTTCAAGCAGATCATGTACAACCTGATCAGCAATGCGATTAAGTTTACGCCAGCCGGCGGTCGAGTGACGTTGACCGCGGTCCGAGAATCGCGCTCGACTGAACTCGGGCTGCCACAACGGGGCCTTAGCACATCAGCCGACTGCCTGAAAGTCGCTGTCGCCGACACCGGCATCGGCGTCCACCCGCAACATCACGAACGCATCTTCGTCGAGTTCGAACAAGTGGATTCGTCGTACGGTCGGCAGCAGGAAGGGACCGGATTGGGCCTGACACTAACTCGAAAACTCGTGGAAATGCATGGCGGCCATCTATGGGTGGAGAGCGACGGAGTCGAGGGACACGGCAGCACCTTCACGTTTCTACTCCCTTTTCAAACGCCCGGCTTAACTCCCGAACAAGTGCACGAGAGAGGCGAGGTCCCCAAAGAAGCCGTGACACAAGCCCGCACACTGGACGACCCGAAGCCCACGGAGCTGACGACACATGGAATTTCCACTGGAGCTAACCCATGACCGGCAACAAAATTCTGGTAATTGAGGACAATCCCCTGAACCTCGAGCTGGTCACCGATCTGCTCGAAGCGGTCGGCTTTAATGTCGGCCAGGCACACACTGCTGAGGAGGGCCTCCACCTTGCGTTGAAACTTCGCCCCGACCTCATCTTTATGGACCTCAGCCTGCCGGGCATTGACGGCTTGACCGCAACCAAAGCCCTCCGTGCCGAACCCGCAACTTGCAACCTCATCATTGTCGCGCTCACCGCCCACGCGATGAAAGGCGACGCCGAACTCGCACTGACAGCCGGCTGCGACGGCTATTTGGCGAAGCCCATCGACACTCGAACTTTTGCCGCGAAAGCAGCCGCTTTTATAAGGGCTGGCCACACCCGCTCATCAGATCATCCACTCACTCCAATATATGAAAACTGCAACTCTGACTCCTAACCGGACAATGTCCTCCGCTCCATCCCGCCGTGGTTTGGTGATGGTCGTGGATGATGAAGAGGTGAACCGCACTTTGCTGCGCGACCCTTTGGTTGCACTGGGTTATGAGGTTACCGAAGCCCAAAACGGCGCGGAGGCGTTGCAGGACATCGCGCAACGTCCGCCGGATATAATCCTCCTCGACGTCATGATGCCTTCCATGGATGGCTTTGAGGTGTGCCGCCAGGTAAGAAAAAACGGGCGCACCATGGGAATTCCGATTTTGATGGTCACTGCGCTTTGCGAGCGTCAGGAACGCCTGATGGGCATAGCGGCTGGAGCGAACGACTTCCTCACCAAACCCATCGACGTGCAGGACATGATGCTCCGGGTCGGTAATGCCACCACGGGAAAGCGACTGGCCGATCAAGTTCGCGAACAACGGGAAAGAGCCGAGCGCCTGCTGCTCAATGTCCTGCCCAAGTCCATCGCTGACCGGATGGAAAAAGGCGAAATGAATATTGCCGACCATTATCCCGACACCACCGTCCTCGTTGCCGATCTGGTTGGATTCACTACTCTCTGCTTTCACATTGGTCCGGTTCAGGTCGTCCACTTCTTAAATGAAATTTTTTCCACCTTTGATGGGCTGGCGGAAAAGCATGGTTTGGAAAAAACCAAAACGATTGGCGACGCCTATATGGTAGCCGGCGGCGTGCCCGTCGCACGATCGGACCATGCCGAGGCGATCGCGGCCTTGGCTCTGGATATGCAATCGGAGATCACCAGGCTGAACGCCGAATATAACACCTCCCTTCAGATACGCATCGGTCTCTGCACCGGACCGGTAGTCGCGGGCGTGATCGGGCGTAAGAAATTCGCTTATGATTTATGGGGCGACACCGTCAACCTCGCTTTTCGATTGGGCGCCAGCGCCAATCCGGGCTGCATCGTTGTCGGGGCCTCTTCGCAGCAGCGTCTTAAAGACTCATTCCTCTTCGCAGCCAAACAGGAAATGGAGATAAAAGGACACGGCAAAGTCCCGACTTACAATCTGCTCGGACGGGCATGATACCCACACACGGTGCGAGCCAAAGGTGCCGTCCTGATGTTCCCTGTGGAACTGCGCTGACCAAACTGACGCGCATATTGAGCGCATGCCCAATATCGTCACGGAACCGAAATCGCGCGGTAGAAGCGTCTCGGAAAATTGGTCGCATCGCGATCCATATACTGAAAGACTCCATTCGTGTGGGGCACGTTGGTCAGCGTCGTCCAGTATAGCAGATCGGTGGAGGCATCAATTCGCCAGGAGACATTCGACGAGGCATCCAACGCAATTTTTGAGTTCCCATCTGGCAGCAACGAGAAGGTTGCAATTCGCGACGAGGAAACCAACACCTTGCCTTCCAAAGTAATGGCCTCGCTCTTACCGGCCGCTTCAATCGTCAAGGCACGCGCCGCCGGCTTACATTTTCCCGAGGCGCCCGCCGCATAGATGGCCGCGATGTCAGCGGGCGACAACACGCGGTTGTAGAGCGACACCTCGTCCATGGAGCCTTTGAATTTATGATCCCAAAACGATTGGCCCGAGCTGCCGAAATAGAGCGGCAACGTGCCATAGCTCTGCGCGAAGGTGACGTTGGTCTGACGCTCCAACTGTCCGTTAACATAGATCTGCGTGAAGTTTGTCCCGCGCACGGCGGCGACATGATACCACTTGCCCGTGCTCACTAAAGTACTCGAACGTATTTCAACCGGCGTGCCGGCAGCGGGGGAAACAAGGAAGCGAAATACATCGCCGCCGCTCACCCGCGTCTTGCTCAAATCGATGCCTTCGAAATCGGAGCTACGCGTGTTTTGTTTGAATACCAGATACTGATCACCCGCCGGCGAACCTCCCAAGCCGGCCGAATCGAGCGAACTAAAACGCACCCAACCCTCGATCGTGAGATTGGTGGGACGCAATGCCGCCGAATCTGGAATCTGCACGTAGTTGTTCGTGCCATTGAAGGTGAATGCCTGACTAATCAAACCTGCACCGGTTGCGGTTGCCCCACCCTGCAAAGTGCCGTTGTTGGTGCCAACAATGTCATTGGCATTGCCGTCTCCCGGCCACCAACCAACGATTCCAGATGGCGCGGAAAAACAGCTTCCTGGCACATTGACTGTCAGCGTGGCAACAGCGCTGGTCACTGCGCCGGCACTATTGGCCACGACCACCGAATAGCTTCCAGTGTTGTTTGATTGTGCACTGGTGATCGACAGCGTTGCGGCACTCGTACCGTTGAATTGCCCGCCGTCGGCCAGGCCGAAACCGTTGAAGAGCCATTGATATGTGAGCGGCGCCGTGCCGGAAGCCGTCACGGAGAAGCTCGCGTTTGAGCCAGCCGAGACACTTTGACTGGCTGGCGGCAACGTAATCACCGGCGGCCCCGTGACGGTCAATACCGCAACCGCACTCGTCACCACGCCCACCGCATTGCTTACGATTAGTGCGTAGCTGCCCGCATCCACGGCCTGCACACTCGTGACACTCAGATTATTGGTCTTTGCGCCGCTAATGCGCGTTCCATTTGTCAGATTGAGACCGTTCAACCGCCATTGATAGTTCAACGGAGGGCTGCCGCTGGCGGTAGCCGCGAAAGTCGCGGTCGAACCAACAACGTTCGTCAGACTTTGAGGCTGGGTGCTCAGCGCCGGTGGCAGCAAAACGGTCAAGACCGCCACCGCACTCGTCGCCGACGCCGTGGAGTTGGTCACCACCGCCTGATAACTACCGGCATTTGCGGATTGAACATGAGCCAGCGTCAGAACTGAAGACGTGGCGCCAGCGACCGAAGCACCGTTGAAAAGCCATTGATAGTTTAAAGGCTGGGTTCCCGAAGCCGTGACGGTTAAGGCGACATAGCTTCCGACCGCCACGGTCTGACTTTGGGGCGGGCCAGTAATCGCCAACGCGGCACCGCCCGTTTTGCATTTTCCACCGGAGCCGGCGTTGTAGATGGCGGCAATGTCGGCCGCAGACAATGCGCGATTATAAATAGAGACTTCGTCGATTGAGCCTTTCAATTTGTGATCCCAAAAAGTCTGGCCGGACGTGCCGAAGTAGATGGGCAGCGTGCCGTAGTCTTGCGCAAAGCTTACCGTCGCCTGGCGCTCCAACTGGCCGTTCACGTAGAGCTGCGTGAAGTTTGTACCACGCACCGCCGCCACGTGATACCACGTTCCCGTGCTCACCAAAGTTGCCGAGCGGATTTCCACGCCCTGACCCGTCGACGAAGTAACGAGAAATCTAAAAACATCGCCGCTCGTTCCGCGAGTTTTGCTTAGATCAAATCCTTCGAAGTCGGAACTCCGAGTGTTTTGTTTAAAGACCAAGTATTGATCACCTGCAGGCGATCCGCCCAGGCTCGGAGAATCAAGGGCGCTGAAACGCACCCACGCCTCGATGGTCAGGTTCGTCGGACGCAAGGCGTTGGAATTGGGAATCTGCACGTAGTTATTCGTGCCATTAAAGGTGAACGCTTGCGCCACCACTCCCGCATTCGTTGCCGTCGCCCCGCCTTGCAGTGTTCCATTGTTGGTGCCACTGATGTCGCTGGCATTCCCATCTCCCGGCCACCAGCCAATTAGGCCGTTCGGAGCCGCCACACAGGCGCCTGGCGCATTCACGGTGAGCGTCGCATCAGCGCTCGTCGCCGTGCCCACTGAATTGGACACCACGACCGAATAGCTTCCCGCATTCGCCGCTTGCGCATTTCCAATCAACAGCGTGGGGCTGGTCGCGCCGACGACTTCATCCCCATTGAAGAACCACTGATAACTCATCGGCGCCGCACCCGTCGCCGACACCGTAAACGCCGCCGCACTGCCAGCCATCACGACCAAACTCTGTGGCTGCTGTATGAGGATCGGCGCGCCCTCTACTACGACATTGACGGGGGAAGACCCTCCGACGATGCCGGTCGAGTTAGTCGCAATCGCTGTTAAAGTATACGAACCGGCCGGCACATTGTTCCACGTCATTGCGTAGGGTGCCGTCGTGCTCTGACCAATTTTGGTGCTGCCGCTATAAAAGCCAACGCCCGTGATCGAGCCGCTGGACGTGGAGGCACTCGCCTGAATCGCAATCGTCGCGGGAGCAACGTACGACGCCCCATTTGCCGGACTCGTGAGGTTCGCGGATACCGTCACCGCGGGTGTGCCGGCAGCTACCAGTGTGTAAACACAATTGGCCGGAATCGCCACGGTGAATACGCCGTTGTTGACCGAAACAGGGCCGTTATCGCGCAGATTATTATTCTGGTCGGTGTAATACAGTTGGAGACTCGTGACCGACGGCAGCGACTTCAGCGTGCCCGAAAGCGTTGCCGCGCTGGTGGCGGTGTTGACGCCGGTGAGCGTGACCTGGCCCGTGTTGGTGCTGTAAAAAGCGAGCGTGGACAATGTGGACGTCGCCCCACTCACATCGATGCGCACCGCGCCGGGCCGCACGTACTTCGTGATTTGAGAAAGTGTGTACAGGTTTTTTCGCGGCGTATAGGTTCTCGGTGAAGCGTTGATGTTGGTGACCGCGAACAATCCCCAATAGGTCCAGTGAATGCCGTCGTTGAAATTGTTCAGGTAGGGACTGTCGTAAGCGTCCCACAACAAACCAGCCGATGCATTGTTGGCGAGATGACCCAGCAGATATTCCGCCGCACCACGGAAATAAAGCCAGTTGTTCGTACCTTGTCCGCCGGTCTGACAAACCTGGCACCAGACATTGAACTCCGTCATCCAGAACGTGAGATTCGGATACGCGGACCGTTTGATGAAACTATTGATGTTTGCAGAACCGGTGCCGTTGCCGGAATAACTGTGCATCCCGAAATGCGCCACCTTACCCATCACCACGGAATCGTTGACGATCTGCGGCAGCCAGTTTGTGTCGCTGTTACTCAGGTCGGGCCCCACCAACCGAATGTCACTCAAGCCGTACGCGTCCAGTTGCAAGGCTAAGTTGTGCAGGGCGGTGACGTACTGCGACGCGTTCATGCCGATGCCCGAGCCCGGGATATCCGGTTCGTTGTTCGGCCCCAGCAGCGTGAACTGAAGGTGATTCGTCTTCTTCGCGTACAACACCGCCGACGTGATCATTTGCGCCCATTGACTTTCGTAACCCGACGCCAGCGACTGGCCGCCCATCCACGTCGGCCCGAACCCCTGAAAATTCAGCATCATCCCATTCGAGATGCCGCGCTGGTTCAGGTACGCCATCATTCCCCAGAGCGCTTGAAACTCCGGCGAATTGGCGTACGTCCGGTTCAGCACCGTGAAATCGCCGCCATAGTTGTTCGTCTCCCAATCCGCGTTGTCATAGACCACCCGGAAGAGACTCATCCCCGCCTGATCGATCAGCGCATCCAACACCGGCGACAATTCTCCGTTGTTCCAGCTTCGATGATTCGCATTCACCCCGAAGCCCTCGATCACCTGATAGGTCTTCGAACCGTCAACGGTCACCGCCGCCCGGGCCGCGCCCGAGAGCAAAACGACCGAACAAAACATCCCTAAAATCCCACGCCGTATAAATTTCATTTTGTATCCCGTACCAAGCCCGCTTGATTGTCTCCCGCCACCGCCGCCATACTCGCCCCGTCCCAAGCCGAAAAGCACCGGGCACGACGCGACCACAACGCGCGTTGCAGCGGGAATAAGTTAAAAGTCTGAAATGGAACTGGCGGACTTCCGCATCACCAGCCATCACCAGAACGGCCTGTTGTGGACAGCCCGGACTTCTGGTCGTCATTAGTTTGCCCTGAACCCGGAGAATTGCAAGCACCATTGCCTTGAAAATCCGATTCTCAACCCGCAATTGATTCCTCTTTTCTCACGTCATTCCTGGTATGCACGACGAACATTTTGGGTCCGTTTTGGCCTCTTTTGGGTTCGTTTTTAACAAGCAATTCCCCTCAAAAAAAATCCCATGCTATTATCAGCACGTCGCTTCCGCATTTTCCGAGTTGGGTTCGTTTGGTAAAATTTACATCTCGTCGCTCCCTCCCCGTGGGCTCTTCACATCCTCGAAGGGATTGGCTTGAATAGCCTTTACCAGCCTTAATCAGCCTTTCGGAGCGTTGATTATCGACGACTTAACTTTGAAACCCTTTCGCCAATAATCACACACACGGAGATCCAGCCCGGTTTCCATACTCGACGGCCATCGGCATATTTCAACCGTCACGCACCTGAAGTCCGGTCCGGAAAATGACGGTTCTCATTCACGCGCCCGCCAAGGCCGCCGCGATTCAGAACTTTATGTCAAAGATCATCGCCCCACCCGGTCCTGCGCTCAGGCCCAGGGTGGGACACCTACACCCCGACCTTACCCCCGTTACGGAAAACTTTCAAGAGTAAAAGTGTTAGAACATGCAAGTTTTCTCGGCAATCCCGGAAGGATCGGCAATCGCGGAAGCCTTTTTCGTCCATTATGGGGAAATCTGGCTGATGCAGGGCTCGGAGACCCACGCAGTTGGAGAACCAACGGGAAAAAAAACGTTGCACCACCTCCCCTTTATCAGTGAACGCAACTACTTGTGCCCCGCCATTTCCGATCAAAAACAACCCACCACGCCAGTCGTCACGGTTGCCACGCCGCCCGGTAAAATCGTCCCGGCGCGTTCGTGGCCGCTGGATCCACAAACGTAAAAGGCGAGACATTTGTCCAGATCGGCGACCATGCCGGCGCGGCTATGTTCGTCGCGACGTAAACCACGTAACTCGCGCCCACCTGCCCCGTTACGCTGCACTGAAAACCCGTGCCCGGTGAAAAGACGGGCGTCAGCAGCCTCGACTCCGGGTTCACCGGGTTTTGCACCGTCAGCACCGCCACCACACTCGTCTTCGCTCCGATCGCGTTGGCCACCACCAAATCGTAGCTTCCCTCATCAGTGGTTTGCGCTGAAGCGATTGCATACTCCACATTGGTTGCCGCACTGATTGGGTTGCCATTGAACCGCCATTGATAGTTCAACGGCGCGGTGCCCTTGGCCACCACCGTAAACGCGGCGCTCTCGCCGGCATTCACGGTCAGGTCTTGCGGCTCCTCTTCAATATTTGGCGCCGTCATGGTTTGCAAATTGAAGGCGGGAAACTGATTCACATCCGGCGGCGGAAATCCCGGCTGACCATTCTCAATCACCGCCCGGGCGGTCAGCGCCATCACCGCCGACTTGCCGACCTGACCGCCATTGGTCGCCGCCTGTTCGAAGCTGGCGCCATCGATGGAATCCCAAACCCGCACCTGCGTCCACACACTCTGGCCGCCTTGCGCAAACGGCACGAAAACCGTCCCCGCCCGCAGATAGCCGGCCGCCGCCCCGCCCATGAAGCTGACCGGGACACCCAGCGGCACAAACGAACTCTCATTCGCATTCGTGCCGGCATAAAGCTGTCCCCGATACCCCGCCGATAGCGGCGTGATGCCATCCGCCTTATACCCTCGGCCCCATGCGCTGTTGGTGGCGTTATACGTGAAAAAGTTGAGCTGCCCCGTCGTGCCGCTTTGGATGGGATAAGTGACGAACAACGGAAGCGCGTCGACAGGCGAAAAGACCCAGTTCGTAGGCGCCGACTTTTGCACCCACATGCCTTGCATTACCGCCACCCGCGGTTCCGAGGGAGCCCAGCCATTGCTGTAATTGTAAACGGTGTAAGTGGAGGTCCCGTTGGTAAGACAAAAAATCCGGTCTCCGTTCGCAATCGGAAACCCAAGATCCGTTTTCAGCAGCCCTCCGACCGCCACCGCGCAACCCCGCGCCGAAAATCCGGCCACAAATAGATTGCTCTGCGCCAGCACGATGTCGCCGACCGCCGTGAGCGCTTGATTCGTCAGATAGGGATTTTTGACAAAAAACGCCTCACCCGGCCCCACTGGCAGATTCGTCACCGACCAGCCCGCCAGATAGTTGTTCGCCACAAATCCATCCTGATTGAGCTTGAAAATCGTGGCCCCCGACAGGTTCGTGAGACCCAACAAGAAAAGCGACTCCACATTATTTGTGACTGAATCACTAACCTGCCGCGCGTAAAGAGAATAGCCCGGCGGCGGCGCCACATTGATATAGCCGACAACCGCCGCGACCCGCACCGTGGACAACGCCAGCAGCAGTGACGCCCCAACAACGGCCGCAATCCCGCGGGAAAATGTGTATGGTAGCTTCATGTGTCTAAAAAATTCATTTGGACAACCACGCCTTCACCTCAATTTTTGCCCCGCCAGCGGGTCACCAAAACCCGCGCCTCCCGGAAACGTCGAGGCCTTGATGCCGTCAGCCAAAATCAGCGCGACCCATTCAGGAATGGTTCAAGCCACGGAAATTCGCACCAAGTCCCCGCAACTGGATTAGCCCATCCTGCTAACTTCACAGCGTAATGTCAAACGATTTCCATTGGTGCATCGGGCCCCAAAGCCCCTCAAACCCCAACGGGGTGTAACCCTCCAACCGGGGTAACCGAAACCAAATTTCCGAACCTCGAATGCGGTTTCGCCTTGGCCTTTTAGATGCATGAACAACGCCATTCGGCGTAAACGGCCAGGGAGAGCAGGCTCTTTGCTCTGCCACCCATGCTTCTTCGACCCCAATCGGAAATAATGCCAATCCAAGGCCGGCTGCCAATTACTCCAACGCTACGGCAATTTCAAAACGTAGCCCGTACTACGCCCGCCGGCGGCGTCTTTCGCCAGCATCCCACGTTCCACCAATTCATTGATGTCCCGCAGGGCCGTATCGCTCGAACACTTCGTGAGCTTCGCCCATTTCGAGGAGGTCAGCTTTCCGTCAAAACCATCCAGCAGACGGTTGATGACTTTGCGTTGACGCTCATGGAAGGATTCCCCGGCATGCACTTTCCAAAAGCGGTCCTTAACGAGCACCGCTTCCAGCAGTTTCTCCGACGCCCCGATGGCTCGCTTCAAGCAATTCAGATACCACTCGACCCACAACGTAATGTCGAGCGTGCCCTTCTGGCTTCGCTCCAACACGTCATAGTACGCGCTTCGTTCCTGCCGGATTTGCGCCGACATGCTGTAAAAGCGTTGCGACGTCTTCTCCGAACGCGCCAGCAGCAGGCCGGCAATGGCCCGCGCGATCCGGCCGTTGCCATCCTCAAACGGATGAATGGTGACAAACCAGAAATGCGCCAGCGCGGATTTCAACACCAGGTCCATTTCCGCCGGGGCATTAAACCACTTGAGGAAAGCGGACATTTCGCCCTTCAGCCGGTCGTGGCCAGGGGCTTCGCAATGAACCTTCTCGCGCCCGATTGGCCCGGAGACCACCTGCATCGCCCCGCTCTCCTTGGGACGCCACGCGCCCACCGTCATCCGCTGCATTCCGATGCGGCCGGTCGGAAACAACGCCGCATGCCAGCCGAACAGGCGCTCCTGCGTCAACGGTTTGTCAAACTTGCGCGTGGCATCGAGCATCACCTCCACGATCCCCTCGACGTTGCGGTCTAGCGGCCGCAACGCACCGATATCCAGACCCATGCGCCGGGCGAGCGATGAACGCACCGTCTCCGCATCCAGCTTTTCCCCTTCGATCTCGCTGGTTTTAACCACGTCCTGCGTCAGCGTTTGCAGCGTCGCCACCTCGCGCAACTGAAACCCGAGGCTTTCCATGCGCCCCAGCAACCGCCCCTGCCAATGCCGAACATCCGCCAGCCGGCCACCCACCCTGCCCTGGTCCATAGAAATTCGGGCTACCCCTTTTCGTCGGCGGATATACCTTATATTCCCCGCAAACCTTGCGGTGAATATTGCCCCTATTCGCCGCATATCATGCGGTGAATAATGAAGGGTGGTTATCGGATTCCGGTTGGAGCAGACAGGTTCTTAGTCGAGAGGTCGAAGTGAAGCGCGCAATTCGGATGGGTTTTGCGCTAGACTATCGCGGAGCCTCAAAAACCCTTCGATTAAGGAGGTCAGCGAAGTTAAGGCACTCAACAATTCCGAAAACTGAATATGCTTCGAATTGGGCAAAAGTCCGGTATCCAAATCTTTTGCCTTGAGCACGGTAACAACGGGCCTTTGATTTTTCACATCCGTGCGCATGTACATGTGGCCATGGGCGAGATGATTGCGGACTTCTCGAACAGGTTCGAGGCACATCAACCATTCCGTGAAGGCCTCCTGATCATCTTGCGGACAATCCGCATCCTTCAAGTATTTGGCAATCCGGCTGAGGCGATCCTTGAAATGCCATTTTTTCACCTGCTCAAACTCCTCTGGCGGAATGCGGTCCTTCAGGAATGCGAAGACCAAATGATCGAGCGTTCCAAAATTCAACATGAAATTACCAATCAAGGACGGCCAATCCATATGAGTGGGCAGGATGGGAATGGAGCCATTTCGTTGCGCGGCAAAGGGGCGCAGAATCTCGCGATTGCGGTCAACCTGACGGATCATTGCGAAACATCCGTTTACATTAGGTTCAAACGGGCAGACAAAAATCGGAATGCCCTCGGGATGTCCAAGTGTTATCAATCTAGGTAGCGGTCTATCCTCGATCCAATTCGCCCCATGCATCCCAGCCTGTCGCGCAATAAATTCTGCCAACTGTTGCTTCGTGCCGTTGGCTGCGGGAATAGGCCCGGCTACCAACAGTAATTGTACCTGCGGAAGTCTGGACAGAAGCTCGAAAAACCATTTTACATCGTGTTCGGCCATTTTCCTAAATTCCAGCTTATCGACCCCGTCGCTCAACATGGGAATTGTTGGTCGTGGTGATACATCAATATGCGCAGCTTCGCGTTCGCAATAGGTTAGCCCGAGGGAGCGGAGGCAAATCGACCAAGTTTCAAAAAAAGGGTGAGCAGGAACGTCCGGAAAATTAAAATAATTCAGCAGTCTCGCCTGCCAATTCAAATGATTGAGCGGCTCTCGCCACAATCTCTCCTTTCTAAATTCGGTGTTGGAAGGATTAACACCAACAGTCAGCACGCGCGCGGTGAGGATGTTACCGAAGAACGGAATCGGACAGCCTCGAACGACGTTGATCGGATAGTTAGATCTCGTCGCGCTGACTTCCTCAGCGACACCTCGCAACCAATTGTTCAATTCCTCTGGGCTCACCCTTGATTTTCTATAAGGTGCGTCAGGAAAAAGCCAACTCCTTTGTTTTCCCGAGGAAAAAAGGGCAGCGCGGCCCCGCTGGGTTGCCTTCCGTCAGAATCAGGGCGTGATCAACCGGTAAAATCTCCTGCCTGATGGCGGAGAAACGGCCACGCTTTTGGTGTTGCCGTCGTCGCTGGGGATTTGCGCGACGTCGGTCCAGTTCGTGGTGCCGATATTGGTATTTTGCTGCAACCGCCAGCCGGTGGATGGGGATGGCCACAGGACCAGGACGCTGTTCGTAAGCGTATTCGCGATGCGCAACGTCGGCGCTCCGGGAGTTTGCACGAGGGCGAAGATGCCCCAGAAGCCGCCGTCCAGCGTGTAGGCGCCGCCGCTCATTTTGCCGGCGTCGGGCTGTCCCACGGTGCCGGTGACCGTGAAGGTGCCGCCCGTGCTCACCCCGCCGCCGCCATCGATGGAATACCAGTTGATGGAGAAGTTCGTTTGCGCGTGCAGCGGCGCCACGGCCAGGAGAAATAGCGCCGCGCCGATGGCGAAGGCCGCCCGCCGCCAGCCGGCCCGCGCCTTGAGGTTGTCCAATGGGTATCGCATGGTTACCTTTGTTAAAATGTCACTTCCGAGGTGCGCACCGTGGCCACCCAACGCATCGAGGTCGCCGCCGCACCGGTCACCTTGACCACCAACGCGTCATTTGTGTTATCCGCCACCACGCTGGCATCCCAGCCCGCCACATCTTCCGCCAGCAGGGTAAATGCGGTCAAGCCGACAATGCTGGTGGTCCCGGAATTATTTTTGATGACCCCGCGAATCTGATAAGCGGCCGAATTTCCATTGGCCGCCCTGCCCGTCACGAGGACATCGAATGCCCAGGTGGAGTTATTGGGGATGGCCATTCTCCGGGTCGAGCGGCGGTGTCACCAAATAAAACGGACCGCTGCCAGGAATGGCGAAACGAACGGTGTCTCCGTCCTGTAAATTGGAAATAGCCTGAAGGAGGTTCGTCTGGCCAATGCCCGGCGAGGTGTTATCGGCGGTATTGACGACGATGATTTTGGCGTTCGCAATTCCCACGAACAACACCAGAAGGAAGATGATCCACCGCGCCTTCATCGAGAAAGAATTAAAATGGTCGGGGCGGTGAGATTTGAACTCACGACCTTCTGAACCCCATTCAGACGCGCTACCAAGCTACGCTACGCCCCGAACCATTGACGCCAACCGGTTGGCCAGCGAAATTCAATACTACCCGTCTGACGCCTCAATTCAAGCGAGAAGATTTTCCCTACAGTGGAAATCTTCCCGGCTCGATTTTTCGCCTATTCAGCCTTTTTCCGTCCCATCGTGTGGGTGGAGTGGCCGTAAAAGACTTCGGCGGCCTCCATCAGGGTCTCCGACAGCGTCGGATGGGCGTGAACGGACAGGGCCAGGTCCCTGGCGGTGGAACCCATTTCAACGGCGAGCACGCCTTCGGCGATCAATTCGCCCGCGCCCTGACCAACAATGCCCACTCCGAGAACACGCTCGGTTTCCGGGTCGATGACGAGTTTAGTCAAGCCATCCGTGCGATCCAGCGCGAGGGCGCGGCCGGAAGCGGCCCAGGGGAATTTCGCCACCTGGATTTCGATTCCCTTGGCCCGCGCATCGGTCTCGGTCAGGCCGCACCACGCGATTTCCGGGTCGGTGAAGACCACGGCGGGGATGATGACCTTCTCAAAAGCGCTGTCATCGCCCAGGATATTTTCCACCGCCACGCGCGCTTCGCGGCTGGCCTTGTGCGCGAGCAGTATGCCGCCAGCGATATCACCAATGGCGTAGATCGCGGGATCGGTCGTCTGCTGCTTTTCGTTGACGCGAATAAAGCCTTTCTCATCGAGCGTCACCTTCGTGTTCTGCAGGCCGATGTCCGCCGCGTTTGGCGAACGGCCAACGGCCACGAGCACGCGGTCGTACAGTTCTTCTTTCTTCTGGCCGTCCACGATGAACTCGACTTTGATCTGTTTGCCAATGGTCGCCATCTTGCCGACCTTGGTCTTGAGGCGAACTTCCTTGAACGCCTTTTTGGCGTACGTCATCACCGGCCGGACGAGGTCGGGATCGGCGCCGGCGAGAATGGTATCCAGCGCCTCGACAAGAACAACCTTGCTGCCGAGCGTGGCGTACACGGTCCCCAATTCCATGCCGATGTAACCGCCGCCGATGACGAGCAGGTTTTCGGGAATGTCTTCCACCTCGAGCGCCTCGGTGGAGGTCATCACGCGGGGGTTGCCCAGATCAAAATCGCGCGGGACCGCCGATTTGGAGCCGACGGCGACGATCGCCTGTTCGTACTTGACGAATTGCTGGCCCTGTTCCGTTTCGACCCGCAAAGTGTTGGAATCTTCGAAGTAGCCCTTGCCATGGATGACTTCCACGCCGCGCAGCTTGGCGAGTTGCGCCACGCCACCGGAAAGCTTGGTGATGATGGATTCCTTCCACGCGCGCAGCTTGCTGACGTCAATGGTCGGCGAACCGAATGTGATGCCGCGATGCTCGGACTCGCGGGCGGCAGAAATCGTGTGCGCCGCGTTCAGCAGTGCCTTGGAGGGAATGCAGCCGCGATTTAGGCACACGCCGCCGAGGCGTTTGTCCCGGTCCACCAGGATGACTTTTTTGCCCAAGTCGGCCGCGTAAAAGGCCGCGGCGTAACCGCCCGGACCGGCGCCAACCACCACAATTTCTGTCTTGATAGGATCCATAAAGATTTAATTTAGCGTGAACCGGCACGGCAGGACCGTTGTGAAAGGCCTGCCGGATTTCCCCACCCGGGGCCGCCGTCGATCACCGCGGGAGTATCAGAGTTTCACGTCCTCTTCCCGGAAGTTCTCGATCAGTTGCACGAGGTCCACCGTGAACCGCGCGGCGCTGCCGCCGTCGATCA
This sequence comes from Limisphaerales bacterium, assembly GCA_044223735.1. Classification (GTDB taxonomy): domain Bacteria; phylum Verrucomicrobiota; class Verrucomicrobiia; order Limisphaerales; family UBA8199; genus JBGALR01. The sequence goes on from JBGALR010000001.1 coordinate 310,143, forward strand.
CACGATGATCATACGCCACCGTGATCGGCAACATCAGGCGGGGCACGACCGCGTTGTCGCGCACCACGGCCTGCATCGCGCCGCGGCCAAGGCCGAGAATGGCCACCTGCGGCTTGTTGATGATGGGAGTGAAATGCGCGCCGCCGATACCGCCCTGGTTCGAAATCGTAAAGGTGCCGCCTTTTAATTCCTCCGCGCCCACCCGGCGGTCGCGCGCCTTTTTCGCCAGCTCTTCCAATTCGAGCGATAATTGCAGCACGCTCTTTTTATCCACGTCGCGAATGACCGGCACGATCAGGCCCGCGTCGGTGTCGACCGCGATGCCAAGGTGAAAATAATTTTTGTAAACGAGTTCCTCCGCCACGTCGTCCACGCTGGAGTTCATCAACGGATGTTTGCGCAGCGCCTCGACGACCGCCTTCATCACGAAGGAAGTCAGCGTCAGGTGCGTATTCTTCGCCTTGTAGGCATCAGCGTATTTCTTGCGCAACGCCATCACGTTGGTGATGTCGGCATTGTCGAACTGCGTGACGCGGGGAGTCGCGCTCCAACTTTCCAGCATGCGGCGTGAAATGACCTGTCGCAACGGCGTGAGCGCCGTCTTGGAGACCGGGCCCCACTTGGCAAAATCGATCTGTTCCGCGACCGGTTTGGCCGGCGCAGCGCCACCGGCGGAGGTCTTGGGCTGCGCGGCGAGCTTTTGCAGTTTCTGGATGTAGGCGCGCAAGTCCTCAATGACGATGCGTCCGCCCCGCGCGCTGCCGCGCACGCGACCGAGGTCGAGGCCGAGTTCCCGCGCGAGCTTGCGCAGGGATGGCGCTGCCGCGATTTCCGCATCGGACTTCGCCGAAGATTCTTCGGATTCACTTTCGCCCGCCTCTTCTTCCTCTTCCTCGGGCGCGGGCGCGGCGGCAGGTTTCGTCGCGCGTGGTTTGGTCGCGGCGGGTTCCGCCTTGGCGCCGGGCGCGGGCGCGCTGCCGTTGGCTTCCGTCAGCGCAAGCAGGCTCTGGCCGACGCTGATTTTGTCGCCGATCTTCACGTACACGCGGGTCACGGTGCCGGCAGCGGTCGCGGGAATGGCGGCCACCGCCTTCTCGTTTTCCAATTCCAGGATGGGCTGATCGCGTTTGACCTGATCGCCTTCGCTGACGAACAGGTTTACCACGGTGCCCGAATCTGCGCCTTCACCCAAGGGTGGAAGTTTCAAGTCCATAAATTTAAACCACTACAATTTGCCTAATCCGCGCCGGAGTGCCAGTAAAATTCCTTTCCGTGCGCCGTCGCCTCTTTGCCAGCATGGGCAAAACTCATCAAGCTTTCGACCGGGCCCGGATCGTGAAGTCAGCCGGCCGCCAAATACTTTCGCGGCGCGCCGCCCGCATAATTCCAATCGCACAACAACATAATGTAGCTGTCAACATTGGTGAATATCCGCCTTGCGTGAACCGCCGTGGGACTGCGTTTTGACGGGCTGAAAAGCGTTTTCGCATTCCCCAACCCCATGGCACCCCGCGTGCTGAAAGCCAGGGATGAAGAACCGCATAAAATCCCCGGCGCACGCGTTGTTCACGCCGGGCGTTTTAACCATTTTGAAAAAGAAGAAGCCATTGCAACTCGGATTTCTGCCGGAAAACGACTGCGCGCCGCTCGTCGTGGCGCGGGAGCATGGCGTGTTCAAGAAATACGATCTCTCCGTCGAACTCCGTTGCGAGGCGAGCTGGAACCGCATTCACGACCAGATCCTTCATCGCCAGCTCCAGGCGGCGCACGCGCCGGCCGCGCTGCCCTTCCTGATCAATCTCGGCCTCACGCCCGAACAGGGACCGTGCGTCAGCGGCATGGTCCTCAGCCTCGAGGGCAACGCCATCACGCTGAGCCGGGAATTGTGGGAGATGGGTGAGGAGGACGAAACGACGGTGCGCGACCAGATCATGCGCAGCCGCAACAAGCGCACGTTCACCTTCGGCGTCGGCTCCGCATTTTCGCCACAATATTTTATTTTGTGCCAGTGGCTCCGCTCCGGCGCGATCTCGCCGCACGTCGATGTCCGGATCGCGATGGTGCCGTCGGTCCAGATGTTTCCCATGTTGAAGCTGGGTTACCTCGACGGCTATTGCGCGGGCGAACCGTGGAACTCGATGGCGGTGCAGTCGGGCGTCGGCGTGTGCGTTTCGACCAGCGCGGCGATTGCTCCGTTGCATCCGGAAAAGTGTTTGATGGTGCGCCAGGATTACGCCGAGAAAAAAGCGGACGAACACGAGCGCCTCATCGCCGCTCTGCTGGAAGCGGCGGCACTGTGCGATGATCCAGACATCCGACAGACGCTCCCCGCACTGCTGTCGCAACCGCAATACGTCAACGCGCCCGTCGAATGCCTGGAGCCGGGCCTCATCGGGCCTTACGAGCCGGTCAAGGGCAAGGTGCATTCCCTGCACGGCCTCAACCTCTTCCACCGCGACGGCGCGAACGAGCCGACCGCCGCCCGGGCAAACTGGGTGACGGCCCGGCTCTATGAATTTCTCCGCTGGCAGAAACGTCCGGTGGCGCTCGACAACGTTTTCCGCCGCGACATCTTCCGCAACGCCCATCAGTTGATGGTGGAGCGCACCAAGACGGTAAAGGCTGCCAAGGGCAAGGCGGCGAAACAATCGCGCGCGGATCAAACCCACTTGCGCCGCGCGGGCTGATTCAAGATTTCCAAGCTGCCTTCAAAAACAAAACAGCCCGCCTGATGAATCCAGGCGGGCTGTTTTTTAATTCCATCGATACCGTTTAGACCAGTTCCGGCGAGATCTTTTCCGGATCCACACCGAGGTCCTTCACGGCTTTCTCGACGACGCTGCGATTGATCTGGCCCTTTTCGGCCAGCGCAAACAGCGTCGCGATGACGGTCGATTCGGCGTCCACTTCGAAAAACCGGCGCAATCGCGCGCGGGTATCGCTGCGGCCGAAACCATCGGTGCCGAGCGTCGTGAGACCGCCCGGAACCCACGGCGCAATCTGGTCAGGCACGAGCTTGAGGTTGTCCGATACCGCCACGAAGACACCCTTCTCTTTTTCCAGGACGGTTTCCACGTAGGATTTCTTTTGCGTGGCCGTCGCGTGCAGCATGTTCCAGCGTCTCGTCTTCAGCGCGTCGTTGCGCAACAACTTGTAGCTGGTCGCGCTCCAGACGTCGGCGGAGACATTGTATTGCTCCTGCAGAATTTGCTGCGCACGCAACGCGCTCCAGATGATCGGTCCGCTGCCGAGGATGTGCGCCTTGACTTTCGACTTGTCGGAACCGGCCTTGAACTTGTAGAGGCCTTTAAGGATGCCTTCCTCGGCGCCTTCCGGCATCGCGGGCATTTCGTGCTTCTCGTTGTAGAGCGTGAGGTAGTAGAAAATATCCTCGTTCTCCACATACATGCGGCGCATGCCATCGGCGATGATGACCGCCAGTTCATACATGAACGCCGGATCATAGGTGAGCAGCGTCGGAATGGAACTGGAAATCAGCAAGCTGTGGCCGTCCTGATGCTGCAAGCCTTCGCCGTTCAACGTCGTGCGGCCGGAGGTCGCGCCGAGCAAAAAGCCCTTCGCGCGGATATCCCCCGCGAGCCACATCAAATCCCCGATGCGCTGGAAGCCGAACATCGAGTAATAGATGTAGAACGGAATCATATGACGCCCCTGCGTTGCATACGACGTCCCGGCGGCAATGAATGACGCCATCGAGCCCGCCTCGGTGATGCCTTCCTCCAGGATTTGTCCATCCTTGGTCTCGTGATAATACAGCAACGATTTGCTGTCCACCGGTTCGTAAAGCTGGCCTTTCGAGGAGTAAATTCCGATTTCTCGGAACAGGGCGTCCATGCCGAAGGTCCGCGCTTCGTCGGGAATAATCGGCACAATTTGCCGCCCGATATTCTTGTCACGAAGCAGCAAGCTGACCACTTTCACAAACGCCGCCGTGGTGGACATGTCGCGCGCACCCTTGAGCAACTCACTGAAGGCTTCAATTTTCGGCACCTGGAGCGGCTCGGCGGTGACAACGCGCTGCGGCACAAAGCCGCCCAGCTTCTTGCGCAAGCTGAGCATGTATTTGGTTTCGCGGCTGTCCGGCGCGGGCCGGAAGAATGGCGTCTGCGCAATTTCCTCGTCCGCGATCGGAATGCCGAACCGGGCACGAAACCCGCGCAATTCCTTTTCGTTGAGCTTCTTTTGCTGATGCGTGATGTTGCGGCCTTCGCCCGCTTCGCCGAGGCCGTAGCCCTTGACGGTTTTTGCGAGGATCACCGACGGCTGGCCCTTGTGTTCCATGGCCGCCTTGTAAGCTGCATAGACCTTGCGGGTATCGTGACCGCCACGCAGCAGCTTTTGAATCTGCTCGTCGGTAAGATGATGCACGAGCTTGAGCAGCTCGGGATATTTGCCGAAGAAATGTTTGCGGGTATAGCTGCCCGGCTCGACAGAATACTTCTGGTAATCGCCGTCCACCGCTTCGTCCATCCGCTTGAGCAACAGGCCCGTCTTGTCGGCCGCGAGCAACGCGTCCCAATCCGAGCCCCAGATGACTTTGATGACATTCCACCCGGCGCCCTGGAAGGCCGCTTCCAGTTCCTGGATGATCTTGCCGTTGCCGCGCACTGGTCCATCGAGACGCTGCAGATTGCAGTTTACGACCCAGACGAGGTTGTCGAGGTTCTCGCGTGAGGCGAGCGTGATCGCGCCGAGCGTTTCGGGCTCGTCCGATTCGCCGTCGCCGATGAACGCCCAGACCTTTGGCTCCTCGCCCTGCATGAAACCACGCGCGCGCAGGTAACGATTGAAGCGCGCCTGATATATCGACATCAACGGCCCCAGGCCCATCGAGACGGTCGGGAACTGCCAGAAATCCGGCATCAAATAGGGATGCGGATAAGACGAAAGCCCGCCGCCCTCGGCCAGTTCCTGGCGGAAGTGTTGCAGTTTCGCTTCGTCGATGCGCCCTTCGAGGAACGCGCGGCCATACACACCCGGCGTGGCGTGGCCCTGAAAATAAATCATGTCGCCGATGAAATCGTCGGTGCGGGCGCGGAAGAAATGATTGAAACCGACTTCGCATAACGTCGCCGAAGAGGCATACGTGGAGATATGCCCGCCGAGACCGCTGTCGTTGCGGTTCGCGTTGACAACCATAGCCATGGCGTTCCAGCGCACATAGCTCTTGATGCGGCGTTCCATCTCCCAATCGCCGGGAAACGGCGCCTGACGTTCGGGCGAAATGGTATTGATATAGGGCGTGCTGACCACGCGGGGCACTTCGACGCCACGGCGACGCAACCGATTGCTGAGATTTTCCAGGAAGCGATTGGTCTTCTGCGGACCTTGATCCTTCAGGGCGATTTCGAGCACGGTTTCCAACGATTCCAGCCACCGTTCATCATCGTTATCTTCCGGCCGGGGAAGAATCCGTAATTCGGGTGCCGTATCGTTCGATTGTTCTTTAGGTACTTTCACTTTGTCAGGCCCAATCATATTAGGTAAACTCTGTTCACCTGCGCGTCAAACAGGTGCAAGCGCATATTAGACAGGAAGGCGGGACCGTTGTCAGTGAAATATTATCCGCATGAAATATTGTGACCTGAGCCTCCCCTCCCCCGAGGAGAATCTTGCTTGCGATGAGGCTTTGCTGGACCTCTGCGAAGCCGACGAAACCACCGAATTACTCCGGGTTTGGGAAACTTCACGCTATTTCGTTGTGGTCGGCTACGCCAACAAGGTCGGGACGGAGGTCAATGTGCCATTCTGCAAAGCGAACACGATTCCAGTGCTGCGCCGCTGCTCGGGTGGCGGAACGGTACTCCAAGGTCCCGGCGTTCTGAACTACACCCTCATCCTGCGGCTGAATCCAAGCGGTCCGTGTCACAGCATCACCTCGACTAACGATTTCATCATGGAGCGGCACCAGGCGGCGATGGCCGGCCTGATCCGCGCGCGCGTGGAACGCCACGGTCACACAGACCTGACCATTGGCGGCTTGAAGTTTTGCGGCAACGCCCAGCGGCGTCACAGTCGTTGCCTGATATTTCACGGTTCCTTTCTGCTGCATCTCGACATCAGCCTGCTCGAAAAGGCATTGCCGATGCCAGCCCGGCAGCCGGAGTATCGACTGAACCGTTCGCATTCCGATTTTTTGACAAATCTCACGGTGCCTGCGTCCCATCTCAAGACCGCCCTGGCTAAAGCGTGGAATGCCACCGAGACGCTCCATGCATTCCCGATGAACGAGATTCAGCGGCTCGCCCGCACGAAATACGCATTGGACGAGTGGAATCTCAAGTTTTGATCGCTTCTTCGACTGGCTAAAAGCGCCGGTTTTTTCCTCAGTTGGTTTCACAATTCGTCCGGCACAAGACTTGCGATAGGAGGTTCTGTCCCTCGCGTTTGTTGCAAACGCCGCCGAAAAGCGGTGATTTAATGCGGGAGGACGTGAAAAAAACCAAAAAGTCAGTGACCCATACCGCTATGAAGAACACATCTGTCTCAGAACGAGGCGTTAAGCTGGAAAACCTGTTCACCATCACACCCCACGCTGGTTACACGCTCAATATGACCATCGTGTATCAAGACGAGAATACCAAGGCTTGGGCACGTGAAGTCTTCGCCAAAGTCAGCAAGCTCACCGGCAAGGATTCCATTCGTGCGACCTGGTGGAACATTGACGAACTTTGCCAGCCCGGCGTGCTCGCCGGAGCGGTTTCGACCGCGATGCGCGCTGATTTGATTGTGGCGGCTCTCGACACCGCGCAAACTCTGCCGCTGCCTTTTAATGTCTGGGTGAACACCTGGCTGCCCAATCGCATACAAGCCGGCGGGTGTCTCGTTGGCCTCGTCGGCGCACCCCAAAAATCCCATCCCGGCGCAAAAAAGGCGGCGGATTATCTGCGCGCGGTGGCACAGGCCGGACATTTTGAATTTATTCTCGAACAACGCGTGCAGCCAACCACCGCGAGCAATATCATTTTCCCCCGCGAACAAATGTGGAAACGCGTCGTCAACGGCACCCACGCCAGAACCCGCGATCGGCGCGCCAAACTTGACCGCGCCACCTCCGCTCGTGATCACGCTTTCGCGCCCGCCGTGTTGACCTTTTAAGGTCAGCGCGCGGGTCGCAACGGTTTCGTATATTTAACGTTTCGCGCCGGCGGCGCTTTCGTTTAAGTTCCGCCCCGTGTTTCCGGCGTTTCTATGTAGCATCCTGTTTTCCGTGTCGGTGGCCTGCGGCCATCGCTCGGCCAAGCTCATTGGCGGCTCGGAGGCGAATTTCTGGCGGCTCACCTGCGCCGCGCTTTCTCTCGGCGTGTGGGCCTACGGTTTTGGCTACGGCCTCTCCGGTGTCGCGTTTCCGATTTTCCTGATCAGCGGCATCGTCGGGATCGGCATCGGCGACGTCGCCCTCTTCCAGGCCCTGCCCCGCCTGGGCTCACGGCTCTCGATGCTGCTCATCCAATGCCTCACTGCCCCATTCGGTGCGCTCATCGAATGGATCTGGCTTGGAACCACGTTGCGGCCGTATCAAATCTTCTGCGGGATCGTCATCCTCGCCGGCGTCGGCATCGCGCTGACGCCCCGCGCGCACATGCATTTGTCGCGCGAGGCAAAAATTGTCGGCACATTGTTCAGTATCCTTGCGGCGCTCGGCGGCGCCGGCGGCGCGGTGCTCAGCCGCAAAGCCTACGCGATGTCGCACGCGGCCGGCCAGCCCATCGACGGCGGAACCGCGGCGTTTCAGCGCATCCTGGGCGGGCTTTTCCTTGCGGGCATTTCCGTGCTGATCGTGAAACGCCACGCTTTCGAGTTGCAGAAAAACGCCCCGCACGAACTGGTCGTGGAAGCTTCCAAAAAGAAATGGCGTGCCGTATGGCCGTGGGTGGTCGGAAATAGTTTTGCCGGTCAGACGCTGGGCGTGAGTTGCATGCAATGGGCGTTGGAAACCACGCCGACCGGCATTGTCCTCGCCATCATCGCCCTTACCCCGATCACAGTGATGCCGCTGGCATACTTCATGGAAAATGAACGACCCACAATTCACTCGCTCGCTGGCGGCGTGATTGCGGTCGGCGGCGTCATCGCTTTGACATTGTCCCGCTAGGATTTTCGCCTATTCTTTCTGCCGTGCGGGTCATCCATTTATTTTTAGTCGCCATCGTTATGACGTTGTTAGCCTCAGGGGGACAAAGCCAGACGGTCACGGAAAATCCGGCCATCGACGCGCTGTTCAAAGACTTCAACCAGCCCAACTCGCCAGGTGCGAGCGTCATGGTGATTCAGGACGGAAAGACTGTCTTCGCCAGAGGCTACGGCCTCGCAGAAATTGAAACTCAAACGCCCTGTCGCACGAACACGGACTTCCGCCTCGCTTCGGTCACGAAACAATTCACCGCGATGGCAATCCTGATCCTCGCGGAGCGCAAAAAACTTTCGTTGGATGAGCACCTGACGGATTTCTTTCCTGAGTTTCCCGAATACGGCAAAGCCATCACCGTGCGGCAATTACTCACACACTCCTCCGGCCTGATCGACTACGAGGACGTCATTCCAAAGGGCACGGAAATCCCGGTGCTCGATCGCGACGTGTTGCGCCTGCTGATGAAGGAGGACAAAACCTACTTTCCTCCCGGTTCAAAATATCGCTACAGCAATTCCGCGTTTTCCCTGCTGGCGCTCATTGTCGAGGTGCGCTCCGGCAATACTTTCGCGTATTTTTTGCAGCATAACATTTTTGAGCCGTTGCAAATGAACCAGACGCTGGCCTACCAGCAAGGCTTGTCCGTCGTTCCCAATCGCGCCTACGGCTACACACGCGATGGAGAAACCTGGAAACGCACCGACCAAAGCCTCACCAGTTCGGTGCTCGGCGACGGGGGCATTTATTCCTCCGTGGCTGACATGTCGAAGTGGGATCAGGCGCTTTATCAATACAAGCTTATCAGCGCCGACCTCCAAAATCTGGCATTCACGCCGATGACAAAGACCCACCAACCCGACATCAGTTACGGCTTCGGCTGGTTCATTGGCACTTATCATGGCACGCCGGAAATCTGGCACAGCGGCGACAGCCGTGGCTTTACGACACGCATCTCGCGTTTCCCGGAAAGGAAATTCACGGTCATCATTCTCACCAATCGCAACGACGCAAAAATCGCGGAAATCCCCCACCAGATCGCGGACTTATTTTTGCCATCGGCGAAATAAAATTCGTCGATATCCTCCCGTCAGCGAGGTCCCAGCGAGACCGGCAGCACCCGTTGCGGGCCTTTAATCTGGATTGCACCTGGTTTTCGCGGCATATTGCCTGACTCCATGAGCGAATTGCGCCCGAGTCATGTATTGGAACGCCGTTATTCCAACGGTGAACTCGTGCGCCGATTGCTTGCGCTCGCCTGGCAGTTTCGGGGCGATTGCCTGCAATCGGTCGGGCTGAGCCTCGTGCTTTTGATTCTCGGCCTCATCGGGCTGCAACTGCTCGGCGTGGTGGTCGATGTCATCCGGCATGCGCTCGACCCTTCCCAGCGCGCGCCGGAATATCCGCTCGGCTGGGTTCCGCCCGCGAATTGGACGCCGCTGCAAATTGTCACCGCCCTGTCGCTCGCCATCGTCGTGCAGGCATTGTTCCGCGCGTTGCTGACGTATCAATACAACATGACGACGGCGCGCCTTACGCAGGGCAAAATCGTGCCGGACTTGCGGGACCGCATCTATGCAAAGCTTCAGCAATTGAGCTTTCGCTTTTTCGATTTGCACGGCCCCAGTTCGATCTTCAACCGCGTGACCGGCGACGTCCAGAATACCCGTCTTTTCGTGGACGGCGTGGTGTTGCAAGGTGCCAACATGCTGCTGACGCTGGGTGCCTATTTCATTTTCATGTGGCACATCCAGCCATCGCTGACCATCGCGTGCCTTTCCGTCACGGTCGGCCTCTGGGCGGTGACACATTACTACTCCGGCCGGCTGCGCCCCGCGTATCTGCGTAATCGCGAATTGTCCGACAATCTCGTGCTGTTCTTCACCGAAAGCGTGCAGGGAATGCAAACAGTCAAGGGCTTCGCCGCGGAACCGCATCAAATCCGGCGGTTCGAGGAGGCGAACGATCTCGTTTCCGATCAGCAGAAGCGCATTTTTCGCGACCTTTCAGTTTATACGCCGACCACACAATTCCTTTCCCAATTCAGCCTGGTCATCCTCTTCGCCTATGGTGGCTGGCTGTATGTGCATGGCCGGGTTTCATTGGGAGGCGGGCTGGTCGTCTTCGCCGGTCTGCTGCAACAATTCAACGGCCAGGTCGCCAACCTCGCGACCATCGCCAATTCCGTGCAGCAGAGTTTCACGGCGGCACGCCGCGTTTTCGAAGTGCTTGACACGCCGTCGGAAGTCCAAACCCGGACGCAACCCACCGTCATCGAAAAGCTTTCGGGACGGATCGCCTTTGAGCAGGTCACGTTTGGCTACACCCCGGATGCGCCAATTCTCAAGGATATCTCCTTCACGGCGCAACCCGGCCAGGTAGTCGGGATTTTCGGCATGACTGGCGCCGGCAAAAGCACGCTGCTCAGTCTCATCCCCCGCTTTTATGATCCGCAACAGGGCCGCGTTCTGGTCGATGGACGCGACTTGAAGGAACTGGACCTCGACGCCTATCGCCGTCAAATCGGCATCGTGTATCAGGAGAGTTTTCTTTTTTCGAACACGGTCGCGGCCAACATCGCCTTCGGCAATCCCGGCGCCACGCAGGAGCAAATCGAACGGGCCGCACGCCTGGCGTCGGCGCATGAATTTATTCTGCGACTCTCCGAGGGCTACGAAACCGTGCTCGGTGAATCGGGCGTGGACCTCTCCGGCGGTCAACGGCAGCGTCTGGCCCTCGCGCGCGCGCTGTTGCTCGAGCCGCCCATCTTGATCCTGGATGACCCGACCGCCTCCGTGGATCCCAAGACGGAACATGAGATTGTGTCAGCGCTGCGAAACGCGATGACCGGCCGCACGGCATTTGTGGTGGCCAACCGCCTCAGCTTGCTCCGGCGCGCCGATGTAATTCTGGTATTGGACGAAGGGCGTTTGATTCAGCGCGGCACCCACGAGGAACTCGTGCAATTGGAAGGCCCGTATCGCGAGACTGCGATGCTGCAACTCATGGATCTCGCCGGCTGAACCATGAGCGCCGCACCGTCGAAAAACCCGGTTCCTGCTCCCGCGCCCGCGAAGGCCGCGTCGTTTCGCGACGCCATCACCCATTACAATCCGCTCGAGGACAAGGAAGCCGATTGGGCACCGCTGAGTGGCGGCCTGATTCGCCGCATGTTTACTTACACCAGGCCTTACGCGGCACGGCGTAACTGGCTGTTTGTTTTGATTCTCGCGCGCGGCCTGCAATTGCCCGCGCTCGCCTGGATGATCGGAGAGACCATCAACGGCCCTATCGCCGGACGCGATTTGAACGGAATTTATCTCTACGCCGCGACGTATCTGGTGCTGGTGATTTTCATGATCGCCACTTTCTTTTTTCGCCAGCGGTTCGCTCTGGAACTGGGCGAAGCGGTGGCGCACGACATGCGCAGCGAGCTGTTTCGCAAGCTGAACAGCCTGCCGATGTCATATTTTCATCGCACGAAATTCGGCCGCATTATCAGCCGCATGACCTCGGACGTGGACAGCATTCGCGTGGCGGTGCAGGACGTGGCGTTCGTGATCATCATTCAAGCCGTGCAAATGGCCGTCGCCGGTCTCTTGATGGCCTGGTATAATTGGAAACTTTTTTCACTGATGTTGCTGATGGTTCCCGGCATCTGGTTCGTAAACCAGCGTTACAAGCGCAACGCCAGTTACCGGTTGCGCAAGGTTCAGGAGACCTGGAGCCGGCTCGCCTCCACGCTCGCTGAATCGGTGAATGGCATTCGCGTGACCCAGGCCTTCGTCCGGCATGAGATCAACGCGGGATTTTTCCGCAAGCTCGTGGCCCTGCACGGGGAAAATAACGTCGGTGTGGCGCAGGCGTCCGCGGTGTTCATTCCCCTGCTCCAGATGAAGAGCCAGCTTTTCCTGGGAGCCCTGGCGTTGCTCAGCGGTTACGGCGCGCTGAAGTGGCAGGGCTGGCTGCACATGGAAATCGGTGACCTCGTCACTTTCTTTTTCCTCGCCAATTTCTTCTTCGATCCCGTTCAGGTCATCGGCAATCAATACAATCAGGCGCTCAGCGCCATGGCGGGCGCGGAACGTTATTTCCGGCTGATCGACATGCCGCCGGACTGGCAGGACGCGCCCGATGCCAAACCGTTGCCGGAAATCAAAGGGCGGGTTGAATTTGAGAAGGTGCATTTTGAGTATGACGCCGGACGCCCCGTGCTGCAGGACATCTCCTTCGTCGCCAAACCTGGCCAGACCGTGGCGCTGGTGGGCCAGACGGGCAGCGGCAAAACCACGGTGGTCGCGCTGCTTCAGAAATTCTACCTGCCCACCGGCGGCCGCGTGCTCGTCGATGGCCATGATCTTCTGCAAATCACCAGCGACTCGCTGCACCAGCGGATGGGCAGCGTGCAGCAAAATAATTTTCTCTTCGCCGGCTCGATCATCGACAACATCCGCTTTGCCCGGCCGCAGGCGACGGAAGAAGAAGTGCGCAACACTCTGCGCGCACTGGATTGCCTCGACCTGCTCGAAAACCTGCCGAACGGCCTCAATACGCAGGTAGGGGAAAAGAGCGCCTCGTTGTCCCTCGGTCAGCGTCAGGTGATTTGTTTCGCCCGGGCGCTGCTGGCGGACCCGCGCATCGTCGTGCTGGACGAAGCCACGAGCGCCATCGATACCGTCACCGAAACGCGCCTGCAACGCGCGCTCGAAGTGCTGCTGCGCGGCCGCACTTCCTTTGTCGTGGCGCACCGCCTGAGCACAATCCGCAAGGCCGACCTCGTTCTTGTGCTCGACCAGGGCCGCATCGTCGAACGCGGCACCCACGCCGAACTCGTGGCAGCGGGCGGAGTTTATGCCCGCCTGCACGAGGAATTCATTCGCGGCGGCAGCCACGCGGCCGAGGAATAAAAAAAGCCGCCCCGAAGGGCGGCTTGGAACAATGAAAAGATGGCGAAGGTTACGCCTTCGTGACCTGGCCTTTTTTCGTCTGGATACCAGCCATGGCGTTGCGCGTGTCCACAATGCAGGGAGCCCATTCGGCGAGTTCCTTGTAATTCACAGACGCGTGATTGGTGGCGATGAGCACCAGGTCGTAACCCGAGATCGTGGCCTTGTCCCAACCGACCGACTTCGTGCCGGTCCATTGCGGATGTTCGCGCGTGGGGCGAACAACCGGCACATACGGATCGTAATAGGCCACTTTGGCGCCGCGCTGCTTGAGCAATTCCATCAGGACGTAACTCGGCGATTCGCGTTCGTCGTCCACATTCGGCTTGTAAGCCAGACCGAGGATGAGAACGGAACTGCCCTTAACGGCTTTTTGCCGTTCGTTGAGCGCGTCGGCGACCACATGGATCACATGCGCCGGCATCGCGGTGTTGATTTCGCCGGCCAGTTCGATGAAACGCGTATGCTGGCCATATTCGCGCGCCTTCCACGTCAGGTAAAACGGATCAATCGGGATGCAGTGACCACCGAGACCGGGGCCGGGATAGAAGGCCATGAAGCCGAACGGCTTGGTCTTGGCGGCGTTGATCACTTCCCAGACATCGATGCCCATCGCGCCGTATACGACTTTGAGCTCATTCACGAGCGCGATGTTGACACCGCGGAATGTGTTTTCCAGCAGCTTGGTCGCCTCGGCCGCGCGGCAGGAGGAAACGGGAACCACGGTCTTGACCGCCTTCGAATAAAGCGCGACGGCTTTTTCGAGACAGGCGGGCGTGAAACCGCCGACCACCTTCGGAATCGTGGCGACTTTGCTGTCGGGATTGCCGGGGTCTTCGCGTTCGGGTGAGAATGCGAGATGGAAATCCGCGCCCGCCTTCAAGCCGGAGCCGGCTTCGAGCACCTTGAGCAAATCCTCGTCGGTGGTGCCGGGATAAGTGGTGGATTCAAGCACAATCAAAACCCCTTTTTTCATGTGCGGCGCAATGCTGCGGCCCGTGTCGAGAATGTATGAAATATCCGGTTCGCGGTTTTTGTTGAGCGGGGTCGGCACGCAGATGATGACGGCGTCCACATCACGCACGCGGGCGAAATCCGTCGCGGCGGAGAATTTGCCGGCCTTCACCATTTCACTCACCGACTCAGAGGTGATGTGTTTGATGTAGCTTTTGCCCGCCATGAGCGCGTCCACCTTCGATTTGTCGACGTCCAGTCCGAGCACAGTCACACCGGACCGGGCAAACTGAAGCGAGAGCGGAAGCCCCACGTAACCTAAACCTACGATTGCTGTTTTCATTGTTTTTTAGTTCGTTTCCAATTAAAGCGTCTCAATTCCGCGCCAGCCATCAAAGGGCCGGAACCAGCCGGAAGAGTCTAAGCACGCGCTGCGCCACCCGCGGAAGTCTTTCGAGCGGCACCAGCCCGCAAATCCGTTTCATCGAGTAAAACCCGGCGGCGATGCTGACCAGTGTTCCCCCGATCTCCACGGCCAGATGATTGTCGGGAAAGACATACCACGCGGCAAACACGGCGCTCACGAGCACTGCGTAGAGCAGGCCGATGCGCTTGCTCTCGAGGGAATAACGAAAGCCGCTGACATTACGCACCACCATGTAGATCAGCCCCCAATACAACAAATAAGAGCCAAAGAAAGCCATGCCGGCGCCCAGCAGTTGGAATTTCGAGAGAAGCAGCCAGACCAGTCCGACCTGGAAGATGGCGCCGCACAGTTCCGTCCAGAAAAAAGGCTTGCGTGCGCCTTTCGATAACAGGATATAACCCATCGGCCAGCTCACGACGCGCATCAGCATCCCCAGGCACACCCAGCGCAATACTTCCACAGCCGGCCCGAACTTTGCGGAATAGAAAAATTGAATCACCAGCGGAGCGAGGGTCATGGTGGCCATCACTCCGGGCCCGGCGAGTAACAAGCTCACTTCCGACTGCTCGTTCACCAGCCGGTTGCACGCGACGTTATCCTTGGCCACCGCGGTCAGCCGCGGATAAAAATCCGCGCCCATGGATTGCAAAATGATGCCGACGTAGATGCCGCCCATTCCCCACGCGGCTTGATAATATCCTGCTTCGGCTTCGCCCAATCCGCGAAACACCATGATCCGAATCAGATAGCCCGCGCCGTAGGCGAACAAGGTCGTCATCATGAAGATGAAACCCAGCTTCAGCAGCTCCGACAATTCGCCGGAGATGTCGGACAGCCTCATCTTGACCGGCTCGACTTTGATTTTGCGGCTGTACCACCACGAAGTGACAATGCTCATGGCCGCCACGCAAACCAAGGCGGGCACCACCCCGCCCTTCGGATTGCCGGCCCGCCAGAAGAAATAAATGATAACGATGCCGAATACGGTTCCGTAAAGCGCCCCCAGCAGATTGGTCAGCGCCAGGTCGCGAATCCGGCGCATCCCCTGCACCAACGCGTTTTGCCCGGCCGATACCGCACCGAAAAATACCGCCGCCGCCAGCAACGCCACCGCACCGGCGTTTTCATCGGTGCCAAACGAAAGTTTGGAAATGGGACGGCAGAAAATGACGAGCAACGACGCGCCAATCGCACCAAGCAACAACGCCACCCGTCGCAGCGTGGTGACGGTGCGGGCGATGCGATGGGAATCGTTGGTTCCCGCCGCCTCCGCGATCTGCCGCACTCCGCTGGTGTTGATGCCGAAGCCGGCAACCGTCTGGGTCAGGTTGATGATGTTCTCGTAAAGGCCCATCAATCCCACACCGGAAGGGCCGAGCAACATCGCCATCGCCTTCGTACGAACGATGCTCAAGGCAATCTTCATCGCTGAAGATCCGCCAATCACGGCGGAGGACTTCAGGATTTGTCCGTAACTGTTTTTGGCGTCGGCGCTCACGGAAACCAATTAGTTGGCCATGGCCGGCACCGGCGCCCCCGCGGCTTTCAACACCTGCTCGATTGTGACGTTCGCCTGGTCGGCGGTGACGTGAGGTCCCATGGGAAGACTCAAAACGGTGCGGCTCAATTTCTCCGCGATGGGCAGCGAGCCTTCGGCGATCTTCATGTCCGCGTAGGCGCCGGACATATGCGGCGGCACCGGATAATGGATTAAAGTGCCGATGCCTGCTTCGCTCAACTTTTGCTGGAGCGCATCGCGCTGCGCGGTTTGCACCACATACAAATGCCAGACCGGTTCGGCCCAGGAGGGGACATACGGCAGGATTAGTCCGGGCGCGTGCATTTTCGCCTGGAATTGCGCCGCGAGTTTCACGCGCCGCTGATTCCATTCGTCGAGCTTCCGCAACTTGACGCGCAGGAACGCGGCCTGCATTTCGTCGAGCCGGGAATTGTAGCCCTTGACCTCGTTGTAATATTTTTTCTTCGAACCGTAGTTGCGCAGCGTGCGAATCCGGTCCGCCACGGTGGCGTCGTCGGTCGTGATCGCACCGCCGTCACCGAATGCGCCAAGGTTCTTCCCCGGATAAAAGCTGTGCCCGGCGGCATCGCCGAGTCCGCCCGTGCGGCGGCCCTTGTAGCGCGCGCCTTGGGCCTGCGCGTCGTCCTCGATCACCTTCAAGCCATGCTTGCGCGCGATGGCGTTGATCGGATCCATGTCCGCCGGCTGTCCGTATAGATGAACCGGCATGATCGCCTTCGTGCGCGGCGTGATGGCCGCCTCGATGCGCGCGGGGTCGATATTGCACGTGCGCGGGTCGGGTTCGACCGGCACCGGAGTGGCTTCCGCATAGGAGGCGGCGAGCCAGGTCGCAATGTAGGTGTTCGAGGGAACGATGACTTCGTCGCCCTTGCCGATATCGTAGGCGCGCAAAATCAAATGCAACGCCTCGAGACCGTTGCCGACGCCGATGCAGTATTTCGTGCCGCAATAGGCCGCGAACTCCTGCTCGAAGGCCTCGAGCTCCTTGCCCATGATGTACCAGGCCGACTTCATGAAGCGTTGATACGCCTCATCCAGCTCGGCCTTCAATTCATCATACGGCCCGACAAAATCCAGAAACGGAACCTTCACGGATTCGCGCTCCCCACAAAGCGCAAATACTCCTTGTACTCGCGATAGTAATCCTTTTCGTCATAGCCTTCCGACGCGAGCGCCAGGCAGACGGAGCCGGAGGAAAAATTATCGATCTCGCGCCAGAACATGGGCGGCAGATGCAACCCGTAATAGGAGCGGTTCAGGTGAAAGCGCTGCTTGTCCTTGCCGTTGTAAACGATGACGTCAAAGCTGCCCGACATCGCGATCAGAAATTGATGGCACTTCTTCAGCGCGTGCCCTGCCCGGTCCGCGCCGCCCGGCACGTCATACAGGTAAAACACCCGTTTGATCGCAAACGGGAGATGCTTGTTAGCCTCCAGAAAAGTGAGGTTGCCGCGCGGATCATTGATCTTCGGCAGCTCGATGATCTTGCATTCACTCAGTTCCATAAAATGTTTCTCGTTCATTTGTTAGCTCCATCAGTCCACACCACACCGTCTCACAGCCTATGCACTTTTAATAAATCCTTGAAACTTCCAACCCGACCCGAACCAACCGCCGCCTACGTCGTCGCCTGTTGCGCCCGTTCCCAGGCTAAAACCTGGCCTTCCGCCACGCGGGCGAGCGGCTTCAGCTTTTCCCGAACTTGCGGCCAGTCCGCTTTAGCCAGCACGAAATGCACCATATCCATGGTTTGGCCCGCAATCACCTGGGCTGCGGGGGTAATGCCCGTTTCCTTGAAACCAAATTTCTTGTTCAGGGACAGCACTGTCTTATTCGTGGACACTGTATTGGCCCGTAACTCCGTCAATCCCATCGGGCCGAACGCCGCTTCGAACGCCAGCGTTGCGCTCGGGACGGCGGCGGGGACATCCGTGCGAATCACCCAGCGGCCGGATTCGGCGCTGGTGCCCCGAACATCGTAAATTCCGTAGGCGCCAATGGACAGGCCGCCCACCGTTTCGATGATGAAGTAGTAATCGCCCGGACGATCGAAGTACGATTTGAGCCATGCCTCCTGGCTGGTCACGCTCGGCGCGGTGTCGCCGACTTTTCCGCGGGCGTGTTCCAGGTTGCGCAGCCAGACGATGAATGCCGCGTCCTCCATGCGCACTGGTCGGAGACGAACACCAAATCCTTCGGATTGTACTTTGTGGTCCATGATGAAATTATATCACACCGGCCCGCGCCCGGGCCGGGCGGCGTTCATAAATTGATGACGACTTCCTGCCGGTAAAAAAACACGATTCGCTTGATTCCGACGATCCGGCTGGCGATTTCCTTGACCTTCTCGACGAGGGTCGCACCGAGTCCGACACCTTTGTAGCGCCCGTGGAGCGAGTAATCGGGATGTACGGCAACATGCATGATTGAGATGTCCGTACCGCTGGTGCGAATGAACACCACGAGCCCGACCGGGTCGGCCGCGCGGCGATCGCGGTCGTACGCAAACAAGGTTTGCGCCTCCTGCCTGCCGACGCGAACGGACAGGCCGTCGGCGGATTCCTCCAGCCTCGGCTGACCGAACTTTTCGAGCGATTCAAGTATGCCGTCACGTACACGATGTTGTTGCGGATTAAAAAACAGCAGGTCTTCCAAGGCCGCGCGACACTGACTCGGAACTCTGGAAGAATAGACCAGGTTCACGTTCTCTTTCTGGCCTCCACCAATTGCCAGAGGTCACCGGCCGATTTGACCGGCGCCAGATCAGCGGCCCGAAGATTTACACCATAACTGGAGTCCAGCATGGCAATCACGGACAGGACCGAAAGCGAATCCCATTGGGAAAACGACTTCAAATCATCCGATTCTTTCACGGCATCCACTTCCAATATGCCGGCAATTTTGCTCAGGAATTCATTCATACGATCAACTAGGCGAAATCGATCAACTCACAAAACGACAACCCACCCAGACGCATCAGCATCGAGGCCCAGACCAACCCACCACCGAACCCAGCCAGACAAACCAGGGCGCCTTCGCCCTTCATCCGTTCAGCGAGATTATATGCGACCGCGGTGGGAATGGTCGCCCCGCCACTGTTGCCAAAATGTTCGACGACGTTGTTCGGCATTTTGGCATACGGTATCTTCATCTTGTCCGCCAGCTTTTGCAGCATAAAGCGATTCGGCTGATGGCACAGGAAATAATCCACCGTTTCTGTGCTAACGCCCGCCTTGGCCAGGAGGCCTTCGATCAGCGGGGGCACTTCCGTTTGCACAAAATTGAAAATCGCCGTCCCGTCCATGCGCAGATGGTCCTTGGCGCGCAGGTTGTTGTCCCCGACGTCCTCCAGCACGGCGGTCTCGGGGGAACTGGGCAGGCGCATCCCGCCCGCCGGGATGGTCAGCGCTTCCCCGCGTCCGCCATCCATTTTCACACTGGCGTGAATGGTCGAATCGGCCGTATCGCGCTCCACGATGGTGATGGAAACCGCATCGCCCACTAGCGGATAAATGTTCCGGTCCTTCGGCGAAGTCTTCCGACTCAGAACGTCCCCGTTGATCAACACCACTTTGCGGACGCTCTCCTGCTCCAGCAGCATGCAGGCCTCCGCAAGTCCCAACACAAAACCGGCGCACGCCTGAATCATGTCGAGGCAAAACATATCCTGCTTCAAGCCGAGGCGGCCCTGGATGATATTGCTCGTGGGCGGCATGAAATGGTCCGGCGACATTGTGGCCACCAGCAGCGCGTCGATCTCGTCGGGCTTCAACAGTCCGTGATCGAAAAGATGCTTCAACCCGAACACCGCCAAATCGGAAACACAGACGCCTGCCTCCACCATCCGGCGGCGGTCGTAGCCCATGACCTCCTTCAACTTCAGCGAGCGCGCCTCGGGAGCGTTGTAGTTCTTCATTTCGTCCATGAAGAGCCGCTCCTGGGCGGGCACGACCGTCAGAATCCCTGAAACGCGTTTTTTTCGAAAAACGAAATTCATGATGCCTGTACCCCGCACTGCTTTAACAAAGCCGTGATGGTCGCGATGTTCTGGAAGTTTTCCGGAATGATGTCCGTGCCCTGGATGGAAATGCCGTAGGTTTTGTCGAGGGTCGAAACCAACGTAACCATGTCGAACGAGTCCAACATGCCGTCGCCGATAAAGTCATTGGAGGTCGTAAAATCGAACTCCGGACGGATTTCCTTCAGAATTTCTGCTAGTGATTTCATGCGCGAATCATGTCATTTACCAAAACGTGGTCAATCAAACCATCCGAGGAATACCCGTAATGGTGATATTTCTCCACCGCATTTTCATTGGCGGCGGTCACCCAAAGCACAAACCGGCGCACCGCTTTTTGCGACGCGAAATAATACCGGATCAGGGCCGAACCATACCGGTTAGCGCGATATTGCTCCCCCACCACCCAATAGCGGACGGTGGACGTGACGCCCTGGGTCTCAAAAAAGAGCAAGGCGGCCAACCCCTGCGCGGCCCGGATTACGAGAATTTGCTTGGCCTCAATCGCCGCTTCAAGCTCGTAAACCGTCGGCACCTGATCGGCGTAGCGGTCAAAGGCCGATTCGATCAACTTCAACACGCCGTCCACGTCGTGCTTTTCCGCCCAAACGACCGGGTTTTCACCCGCAGCGGTTTCCGCCTCCGTTTGCGCCACACGCGCCAGGCGAACGAGGCGGCTGTAAGGACGAAAACCGCCGGCTTCCACGGCCTTCAACAATTCGTCCATGGTGCCGGCCTTGCCCACCAGGTCCGTCACCACCGCCTCGGTCTTCAACGCCGGGGAAATCTGGGTCTCGCGCCGGAGCGCGGCCGCATCCCCGGCGCAAAAATACCAGTGCCAGAAGTTTTGTTCCCTGCGAAAAAAGAACACCGCTCCGTCGCGGGCTTCCACGAACAGCTCGCCGTGTTTGATCCAGGCATCCAACTTCGCCTGCACGGGAAAGAAGTTGGTACAGAAGGCGGACGCACCCGTCTTGGCCTTCTGAATGGCGTCGAACACCTGGCTGCTGGCGGTGACTGGAGTCATTCGCTAGTTCACGCTGGAAACCAATTTCGCGCGATCGATTTTGCCGTTCGGATTGCGCGGCATGAGTTCCATCCAATTGAACACCGTCGGCAGCATGTATTTTGGCAGTAACGGCGAAAGACGTTCGCGAACGAACGCAGGCGTCAATTCCTTGTCGCACTCGTAGAACAACGTGATTTCCCTTTTCTCCTGGCTGTAAACACAGCAGCAGTTGCGAATGCCGTCCACCTGCAATACGGCGTGTTCGATTTCGCCGAGTTCGATGCGATAACCCTGATGCTTGATTTGGAAGTCGCGCCGGCCGAGGAACATGATTTCCCCGCGGGCATTCCAGTGGCCGAGATCGCCCGTGCGATAGATCGCCTCGGGATAATGCGAGTGCAGCGGGTTTTGCACGAAACCCTTCGCAGTGCGCTCGGGATTATTATAGTAGCCGAGCGCCAGCGAACTGCCGCGCACGCAGATTTCCCCCGGCTCGTCCACTTTCGCGAGCTGATTTTGCTCGTTGAGGATCAGAATCCCCGTGTTGGCGCAAGGGAATCCAACGGGCAACTTCTCGTCGTCCGCGAGCGGTCGATCACAAATATAATAGGTGCAGGCCACGGTGATTTCGATCGGGCCATAGAGATTCACGAACATCGCTTCGGGCAGATGCCGGCGCCAGTAATTGAGATGCCGCGTCGGGAAGACTTCGCCGATGAAGAAAACCTTCTTCAGCTTGTCGAGTTTCACCTTGGCCAGCAAATCGAGATTCGCGATGTTGACCATCACGGTCGGCACCCAGAAGATGAAATTGATCGGCTGCGTGACGAGGAAGTCGATCAGCTTCGCCGGGAACATGGCGAACTGATCCGGCACGACCACCCAGGTCGATCCTTTCGCCATCATCATGCAAAACTCCAGCGTGTAAGCGTCGAAATAAATCGGCGCCAGGCTGGCCATCACTTCGCTGCCGTCGAGGTTCAGGCGGTCGAACGCCCAGTCGACAAAGTCGATGGTGTTCTTGTGATTCAATGCGACGCCCTTGGGAATGCCCGTGGAACCCGACGTATGGATGATGCAATACGGATCGCTGTCGATAACGTTCTCCTGACGCTTCAGCAGCGCGGCGTTATCGTACGAAGCCGTCTCCACCATCGCGTCTTCGACGAACAGCATCTTTTCGACGGGAATGTCCATGCCCTTCAACGTCTCGGCCAGCGCCTTGGACGTCACAACCAGCTCGGGCGCGAGATTTTGCAGCATGCCCTTAAGGCGTTGCGGCGGCGACTTGATGTCTAGGTTCGCGTAGGCGTTCGCGCTGTAGAGAATGGCGATGTCCGCGACGATGCTGGCGGCACTCTTCGGCAGAAACACCGGGATCGGCTGGCTCGTTTGCGGCATCCGCTGAACGATGAGTGCGGCGCAATTCTTGGCGTAGCGCTCGAGTTCCGCGAAGGTCACTTCGCGGTTCTGTTCTTTAACGGCGACCTTGTCCCTGCAGTTTAGCAGCGACCCTTTTTCGAAATAATCAATGACATTGATTTGCATGATTTTAAATCCGTAACCATTTTTATTGTAGCACTCCTTGCGAAAAGCAAGACTCCGTTCATTACGGAAGGACGTTCCCTCCTACTACGGAAATGAAAGTCCTTGTACGCCTCCCGGGAAAGCCCCGGGGACCACTGCACGTCTGGCGCCCTTTAAGGCACCAGCATTACCCGATAATAGCGGTGCGGGATGCCCGTTTCTGTAAGCACTGAACCCGCTTTGGCACCGGTCGCGGTAACGTCCGGCAGCACATCAGTCCAATTCGTGTCCAGCAAGTTATCGTTATATTGCAGCTTATAACTGCGGCCCGGAACTGAATCCCATGTCACCACCGCAAGTCCGTTGCTCAGGATGATCGAGGCGAAGAACGGTCCCGGCTTCGGGGGGCTGACTGTGATGGTGAACGTATTGGTCGCGCTCAACGGCAGATCACCGTCATCCGTCACGCGAGTTGTGAACACATTCGTGCTGCCCGCTTGTTCCGGCGACGGCGTCCAGATAATGATGCCGCTGCCATCGATCGTGGCGTTCGTGGGCGCTGACAAAAGGGAATAGGACAACAGGTTAAACGGTCGATCCGCATCGGTCGCGGTATTGGTGACCGTCACGGGCGTGCCGTCTGCGACCGTAAAATCAGTCAACAAAGGCAGCACGGGCGCCACATTCACTTCGCGCACAATCAACGTGAAAGAATTGGTGGCGCTCATTATGGGACTACCGTCGTCATAGAGCCTGATCGCAACGGTATTTGTCGAAGGCCCCTGCTCTTCCGTCGGCTGCCACGAAATCTCCCCAGCGGCACTCACCGTCAACCCGTTCGGCCCGGCGACCAATTCAAATGTCAAATGATTGGTCGGAGAGTCATTATCGCTGCCCGTCGCGGCGGCCGTCCACGGCACTTCCTCGTCGATGCTCTGGTCCGGAGGCAAGGTCAGCGAGGGCGCCTTATTTACCTCAACGACCGTGAGAACGAAACTATTCGTGGCGCTCAGGCTTGGCTGGCCGTCGTCGTATACACGCACCGTAATCATATTGGTGCTCGGCCCCTGCGCTTCGGTGGGCGTCCAATTGATGACGCCATTCGAACTGACAGTCAATCCGCTCGGGCCGGAGACGAGTTCAAAAGTCAGCGTGTTGGGTGGCGAATCGGTGTCCACACCCGTAGCGTTTCCGGTCCAGGCTACCATTTCGTTGATGGTCTGGTCGACAGGCAGCGTAAGTGCCGGCGCGGTGTTGATCTCGGCGACTGTCAGTGTGAAGTTGTTGGTGACACTCAGGCTCGGCGTGCCATTATCAAACACTCGTATCTGCACCACATTGGTGCTCGGACCCTGAGTCTCGCTGGGCGTCCAGCTAATCAAGCCGCCCGCACTGACCGTCAAACCGCCCGGGCCCGAGACCAGTTCAAAGGTCACCGTATTGGGCGGCGAATCCGTATCGATAGCGGTTGCGTTCGCGGTCCACAGTACTTGTTCGCTGATTGTCTGGCTCGGCGGAAGCGACAAGCTCGGCGCCGAGTTCACTTCGTCCACCGTGACTTGGAACGAGTTCGTGGTGCTCAGCACGGGGGAACCATTGTCGAACACTCGCACCGCCACAGTGTAGCTGCCAGGTCCCTGGGCCTCGGAGGGAGTCCACTGGATAAGGCCGCCGGCGCCGACTGTGAGGCCGCTCGGACCGCTGACGAGTTCAAAGGTCAACGAATTGGGCGGACTATCCGCGTCCAGCGCCGTCGCGTTCGCCGACCACGGCGCCACTTCGTCGATGGTCTGGCTCGGCGGCAGTGTTAGAGCCGGAGCCGAGTTCACTTCGCTCACCGTTAGATGGAAGCTGTTGGTCGCGCTCAGACTTGGCGTGCCGTTGTCATACACCCGAACTGTGATCGTGTAATTGCCCGGGCCTTGTGCCTCGGTTGGCGTCCAACTAATCAATCCATTGGGCGCAACCGTCAAGCCGCCCGGTCCCGACACCAGTTCAAAGGTAAGGGCGTTTGGCGGCAGATCTCCGTCCAATGCGGTCGCATTGCTGGTCCAAAGCGCGAGTTCATTGATCGTCTGGTCCGCCGGCAGCGTGATGGACGGTGCGGAGTTCACTTCCGTCACTGTTACGTTGAAACTATTGGTCGCGCTCAACGGTGGAAGATTCGTGTCGCTCACCACTGTGGTAAACGTAAAGCTTCCCGGTCCCTGCGCCTCGCTCGGCGTCCAGGTAATGATGCCGTTGGTGCTGATGACCGCGTTAGTCGGCCCCGTGAGGGTATAGACAAATGTCTGGCCGGGTGAGCCAGTCGCAGTATTCGTCACCGTCATTGGCGTCAGCTCCGCGATGGTGCGATCCGAAGGATTCGGCAGAGTCGGCGCGGCGCTCGCGCAACACGCGCTGCCGGTCACCGCGATGCCGTCGATCCGCCAGCCATTGCCCGCAGTGCCGTTGTCCGAGCCGCAGCGCCAGCGCAATTGCACAGTCTGTCCCGCCGCCGATGCCGGCATCGCAACCACGGTGCTGATGTAACCTCCCGAGTTGCCGCTCCAGGCCCAGCGACCGCTCAAGGCATTGCTATACAGATTCGAAATCTTCGCGTTGTATCCGCCGCTGATGAAGACACCGCCCGCGTTGGTGATGTCCACAAACGCGTTGGTGCCGATTTTGATTTCCAGAACGCCGCCGTCGTATCCGTTGGTCGGATGCGCCGTATCGTATTCCAGGTCATAACGATTCTTGAAACTCAAGAGTGACGGGCCATTCGGCAGCACAAAGGTCGGAGTATTCAGTTCGTTGATCCCCGTGCTGCTGGCGTCGCCGGAATACACTGCATTCGGAGCTGTGTCGGACAGTGTGTTCGTCGTGAACCAGCGTCCCTGCGCACCACTGTTGGTGCTGATCCAGCCCGACGGCAGCGCCGGCGCGGTCACGCTATCGAAACTCTGGGTGAGGACCGTCAGCGTTTGACCCAGGGTAAAAGTAGCTGTCGCGGTGCCCAGATTGGCGGCTCCATCCTGCAATTGCCAGGTGGCCGTGATCGTCCCGCCGCAAATCCCCGTGGCCGAGAGACTGAATGCCTGGGTAACAGAAGCACCATTGGCCACCAGAACACCGTACGAAAGCGGGCCGCTGGGAGCCATCACTCCGTTCGTTTGCAACAGCGTGGCGACGAGATTCGTCGTGTTGCCATTGCCTGTGTTTTTGAACGCAACCGAAATTACAACGGTCTCGCCCGGATCAATCGCATTGTTCGTGGGCTGGCAGCCTTCCGCCAGCAAGGTCGCGGAATCGAGCGACACCTGCGCGGAGTTGTTGACGATCACCGTGAATGTATTGGTCACGCTGATGTTCTGCGCGTTGACTGCTTGTGGGTTGAAATCGGTGACGACTGTTCGGATCAAGTTGGTCGTATTATTCTGCGCCAGAGTCGGCGACAGCGTGATTACGCCCGAGTTGACGTCGATGGAGGCAAATGCCGGCGGCGAAATCAACGCATAGGTCAGCGTATTCGCAGGCAAATCCGAATCGGTCGCCGTGTTCGTGATCATCGTGGTGGCCTGCGGCGGAATAGTGCGGTTCGACTGCCCCGGCAATACCGGCGCACTGTTGGACTCGGTTACAATCAGGTTGAAGGAGTTGGTAACGCTGAGCGCGGGAGAGCCGTTGTCAGTCACTTTGACCGTGACCACATTCGTGCTCGGCCCTTGCGCTTCCGAGGGCGTCCAGTTGATGACGCCGCCGCTGGAAACGGTCAGCGACGAAGGCCCCGACACCAAGGCGAAAGTTAGTGTGTTCGCCGGCATATCGGCGTCGGTGGCCGTGGCCGTAGCCGTCCATGGCACCTGCTCGGGAATGGTTTGATTCGAAGGCACTGTGAGCACCGGTGCGACGTTGACTTCGGTGACAGTTACATTGAACGAGTTGGTATCACTCATCACCGGCGTGCCGCTATCGGTGACAATGGTGGTAATCGTGTAGGTGCCGGGGCCTTGAGCCTCGGACGGCTGCCAGGTGATGATGCCGTTCGTGCTGATGGTCACACCCGCTGGCGGATTCAACAATGTATAACTGAGCGCTTGCGGCGGCGATTCCGCATCGGTCGCGGTATTAGTAACCGTCAGCGTCGAAAGTTCCGCGATGGTCCGCGAGTTCACATTGGGCAACACTGGCGCGGTATTATTTCCACCCACGCAGCAGAGGCAGGCCGTCGCGGAAATGGTGACGTTGTCAATGCGCCAGCCTGTGCGGGAGCCGCCGCTGTCGGTGCCGCAACGCCATTGCAATTGAATGGTCTGGCCCGACGCCGCAGCCGGAAGCATGACCACCGTGGAAATAAATCCGCCCGAGTTGCCGCTCCATGCCTGGCGATTGCTCAGCGGATTGCTGTAATGATTGTCGATGACGCTGGTATAACCGCCACTGATGAAACTTCCGCCGGCGGCAATGATGTCCGCAAAGGCGTTGGTGCCGATTTTGATTTCCAGTACGCCGCCGTCGAAACCGTTGGTGCCAGCGCCGCTTTCCAAATCGTAGTTGTTCGCAAACGTAAGCTGCGCGAGACCAACCGGCACCGCGATGGGCGGCGAGACCAATTGATTAACCCCGACGTTCGTCGGATCAGGTGAATACGGTGCGTTTGGAGTGGAAAAGTTGGTGGCCGTCTGTGTGATCCACGAGGATTGTGCGCCGCTCGCCGAAGTGGACCAGCCCGACGGCAATCCAGGCGCGGCGGTGCCATCGAAGTTCTCCGCAAAAACCAGTGCATCTGGCGCATAGGGATAGTAACTGATGACCGCGCTCGAAACGGAAGTGCCGACACGAACACGCACAGACTTCTGGTTTGAAAAGGCGTTGGTCACGGTGCGATAAACATTGGTTCCCGCCAGAACGCCATTGGTGAACACCTGCAAACCGCAAACGCTGTTGGTGCCCGGCAAAAGAATTTCGACAGCGGTGTTCGTGCTAACGGAACCCGAGACGCCGACGGTGGCCAGAGATTGATAACCGTTGGTGGAATAGTTGACGGTGATCTGCGCGTTGGAACGCTGCACCCACCATTGATAAACCAGTGCGCCGTTCGCGGACCACATTCGTGGATGCAAATTGGTGTTAAGACCGTAACTGATGTATTCCGGCACCAGCAAATACGCGATGCCGGAACTGGGTGACCCGTCGGCCGCCAGGCCGGTGGACAACTGATGCGAGTAGATATTAACCAGCGCGCCGAGATTATAATAATAATCGACCGCCGCATGCACGGTATCAACCGAGTGAACCGCAGGAGGATGCCAGGGTTCCATAGATTGAGCCACCATGCCGTCGATATACCAGTCGCTGACCGGCTGGCTTAACATGGAGTAGCGCTTGTTGGGCGTTTCGGTGGAAAGTGTCCAGTGCGGAAATGGAGAAATCTTTTGGTCGCCCGTGATCTTTACTCCCAGCTGCTCCTGGATGTCATAGGAATCCTCGCGGGTCGCGTTGAAGTAACACGCCACCCAGGACCGCATTCCATTTGTGATACCAGTAAGCCAGCCTTCGACGTCCTTGAACGAATTGGAAAGCGACGCCATGGCGTACGCCTTGCCGCTCGCATACCCCGCCGGCGTTACATCCAGCGCCTCGTCCGTACCCCAATGCCAGTAATCGTAATCACCGCGCACCAGGCTGGTGTTAACCGGATTCTTCAAGCCGCCGTTGTGCGGCCCGAGCGTGGCACCCCAATTGGTGACAGCCTGACGGAAATTGATGATGGCAGAATTTCTCGCCGAGGCGCTGATGTCATCCCGGATGGTGCCGGTGCAGAAATAATAATCGCCCTTCGCTCCCGCATTAAACTCGGCCTGCGCCGACGCGGAAATGCGGACCATTTCGTTCGTATAATTCTCCAGGTCGTGACGAACCATGAAAGCGGCGTCGTACTGGTAAGGCCAGGGACTCAATTTTCCGACCGGCAAACCCGACGATTCAAAGGCCCATTCGATGGCGCGCCGCATGATCATGTAAGCATACATGCCGGGACCAAAGCCGCCGTGTGCCACCAAGGGCTGGAACGCCGCGTGATAAATAAAATAGCCCTTGCCGTACGGTTTGATCACCAGGAACGGATAATTATCCCCGCCGATCAGCACCGTCGCTCCCGGACCGGCCGACACCTTCCAAATGTCATGCGAGTCGGAGAAATTGTGAACCGGCGAGGTGCCCCAGGAAATTTCATCGTTGTCCGTGGGCATCCGCCAGATGAGCTGGTCCTGTGGCAGATCCATGACCAACCGGTGACCGCCTGAATTGGTGATGTTGTAGTTGTTGCCCCAATTGGAAAGGGTCGAGCCGACCATGTGCACACCCAGTTGATTCGCAAAGGCAAAATCGCCACGGGTCGTTCCGTTGGTGTTCCGGGTAAACGCGGAGGAGCCGACCACGAGAAAACCGCCCGCCGCGACGTAATTCGTAAACTGTGCAATCTCCTCCGTCCTGATCGCCTCGGACGCGAGACTGAAAACGATGGGGTAACGCGGTTGTCCGTTGGTCAACAAACTTCCCGCGACGATATTTGAATCACCCAACGTGGTGTAGGGGGTGCCGTCGGAACGAAGCGCTTCCTTCAAGGACTCGGGCATCACGAAATAATGCCAGTCCTTGGTCCACCATTGTTTGCCGGTATTGCCAGCGCCATTGGGCGTGGCGCCGCTCGCGGGCATCGACTCCAACGCGCGCGTGAGTTCTGAATCGTGAATGGCCACCAGCGGCTGCGTCACCTGCGCGCACACCGCCTGCGCGAGCAATACTGCCCCGGCGCACAGGCCAAACAAGGTCTTTGTCCATCGACGCGCCGCGCCGACACCACACGCGGAACGATCAAAAAATTTTGTCATCGAAAAATGCCTGCCTGACATTAACAGCTTATCGCTCCGGCATAAAACGGCGCGAATACGGAAGGCCTTTAGGGTGAACTACGGAAGGTCTGCGAGGGAACCCCGGGCGGTGCTTTTCACCGCCGAAGTCCAGAAGAGAAACTCATGCACGCCCGATGCGGAAATTCACAAACTTGCCGACTCAAGGCGCGTTTGTAACCAAGATGTTCAAAATGCGAGACTGCCCCACATTGACGCCATCAGACACGGTCAATTGGGCGCGATATTGCCCGGCTGGATAGCTGTGAGCGGGATTCGCTGTGGTGGAAACCGCGCCATCACCGAACGACCAGTAATAGCTTAGCGCGACACCCTGCGCATTATAAGAACCCGCGCTGCTGAACGTCACATTCAAAGGAGCGGCGCCACTTTGCACTGAGGAGTTCACAATCGCGACGGGGAGCCGTACACCACCACCTGCGGCCGGCGGATCAATCCCATACACGGAGCGATAACCAGCCGGAAGATTTGTCACCACGGCGGTCGCCGGAGTATTGGGATCAAACGGCGGCCATGGCCGGTCGCCGAACCAGCTCGGGCGGCTGGGAAGATAAAGACTCGCGGGCAGCTTGTGATCTGCGTTGGTGCTGTTCCACATCACCGCGTTATTCGCGACGTCATAATTTCCGTGGCGGTACAAAGTGGAAACCGTGACCGGGTCGTTGTTCAGGGAGTACGCATTGTTATTCCATCCCACCTGATAAACCGCCGTGCCGACGTATGTGCCGGTGCAGAGAGAATCAGCCACAGTGTGGAATCCCGATTTACCGAGCACGTTGCCAACCACGTTCCAATAACGATTCGTCACGGTAAGGATGATGGCTGAAAGACTGTCAAAGTTGTCCGGCTCCCAACCGGTCATGGTGTTGCGATAGATCGTGTTGTAGGCGGCGCTGCCGTGGAAATAATCGCCGCGAATCTGATTGCCGTAATTACCTTCGAGCAGATTCATGACGGAATGGCCCGCGTGAAACCAGGCGCATGCCGCCATCACGGTGGAATTATCCAACATGTTGGTGAAGTAATTATAACCAATCACATTCCCGCTGGCGCCATACGAGAAAATAATCGGCGCGTAAATCGCCTCAAAAATATTGTCTTCCACCCGAATCGCGCTCGACGTGTTGAAGATTGTGCCGTAGCTCAGCGACGCACCCGCGCGCGTACCATGAAAGTAGCTGTGCCGAACTTCCCCGCGGGACGATTGCTGGAAATGAACGTGCGTGCTGTCCGAACCGGGGTTCGCGGGGTTGTTGGTCGAACGAACGTCTTTCACCCAGCAGTTGCGCGTATTCCAAAAAGCGACGTTTGCTCCGTAGGCGCTATACGGGCTGCTGGACGTGCCATCAATGGCCAGATTTTCAATGCCGCAACGCTCGCTCATTCCATTGATCCACCAGATTTGCGGCTGCTGCGAAGCGCGCCAGTTGGGCATCTGCAATGGCGGCCACACCGTTATGGTGTTGCCGCTGATGCTCTGAATGGTGACCCATTGCAATTGCGCGCGATTACCGCAGGCACGGCTGCAATCCGCGCAACCGGCGGCGCTGGCGCAACCAGGAGCGCCCGTTCCGGTGGTCTCCCACGAGTTGGCGACATTCACGTCATCATTGTCGTTAAGCTGATCGACGCAGACCTGTTTGCCCACGGTCAGACCGTTGGTGGAGGAAACCATCAGGTTGACGGAGCCGGCCGCGTAACCGTTCGTCCAGTCCACGACCCCGGAAGGTCCGTCCCAAATCACGCTCTGAGAATTTCCCTGCACCAGGATGTTCGCGACATACGGCGAACCGACGAATCGCAAAATCGTACTCGGACCGGCGCCGCGAAGGACGACGCCATTTCTACCATTGAAGAAAATCGAGTGCGTGCTGCCGTCGGTGGCGTTGTAAAGCGGATTGAGGACGTACGTGCCCGGCCCGAGTTGGACCACCTGGTTGCTGGGACACGCCGCAATTGCGGCATTAATCTGAGCCAGCGTCGCCGGCGCAGTAAGATTGGTGAAGATTTTGGTGACGTTGGGAATGCCGCCCTCCACCCCGACACGGTCCTGCCAGGTGGTGATGCGGTCTCCAGGAATCACATCCGCACGCGCAGCACATTGAAACAGCAACAAACCCGCCGCGACCCACCTTACGGCGTTTTTTCCGAACATCAGCCCACGCATCATGTATATCATAGTCAAACAGCGCCACTATGGAAAGACCCGCTACAGGCTTTCGACTACACTCACCCGCACCGACACGAACACCAAATTATCCACGGCCGCCCGCCGCGTAACTCATCGCCAGCCGCATCCGCAACAACAGCGGTTGCGGCACCAGACGTCGGCGCAACAACTTCAGCTCGTCCGCACTCATGCCATCCTGACGCAACCGCGAAAGGATGCGGCACTTGCCTACAATACCACTTTCCAGGAATTTGTGCTGCAGCGTATATCGCATGCGCAAACGCGTGGCTTCCGCACCCACCAACTCCGCCGGCTGCGCCGGGATTAAATTTTGGGACCTCGCCACCTCCAAATCGCGGAGGAACGCGCCATACATCGTCTCGCGGTTCCGGAAATTCCGGCGCACGTGGTCTTCCTGGCGCTGCAGGCTCTTCAAATCCACGCCGCGCTTGCGACTGCGGACGTAAACGTTGTTGCCGTGCAGACGATATTTGACGAGCGGCTTGTTGATCGACAACAACCCGCCGGCAAGAATGGAGCGAAAGGCGAGGACGTTATCCTCGTGAATGACTTCTTCCGGCAATGGACCGAAAACTCGAAACAGCTTGCGCCCGAAGGCGTGCGCGCAGCCAAACACAATCGGCTCCAGTGTCTTCACGTACGTGAGCGGATCCACCGTTTGCTCAAGGGGCTGGTCTGACTGCGTCCCCTGCCCTTTAAAAACCTGTTCGATGGTTTTGCCGTGCTCGTCAATTTGAATGAAATTGGAATGGACCGACGTCGCCTTTCGTCCGTTGGCGTCCCAGGCGCGGAAAGTCTCCTCGACGCGAGTCCGGAGGGAAACATCATCACCGGCCGCGCCGACGATAAGTTCGCCGTGCGAAACTTCCACGACGCGGTTCACATGGCCGCCGATGGATTTCTGGCGCTCGTTGCGATTTAAAATCAGCTTGTGCGGCCCGCGATAAGCCGCTGCCATTTCCTTGATGATCTCAAAAGTGCGATCCTTCGAGCAATCGTCCGACAGGACGATTTCCAAGGGCGAATAGGTTTGGGCAAAAGCCGCTTCCACCGCCTCACGAATGAACGCCTCCTGATTGAAGGCGGCAATCGCAAAGGTCATCAACGGTCGTTCGGAGGTTTCAGCCATAACAATTTGAGGTTCGATTCTCCCAGCGAAAAAGCGCGCGGTCCCAGGAACGCTTCACGGAAAGCTTCAATCGCGGCACGAAAACCTGCGCCTGGCGCGCCGCTTCCCAGCCGAACATTCCCTGAATCCAGGCGTATTTCCAGGGGAACTTCGGCGCTTCCAGTTTACCCCCGCACTCGGCGGCCATCGCCTCCAACTGCTGCGCGATATCCAACCGGTCGGGATAAAAATATACCAGCCACGTTTGCAGATATTTCAGGCAGGCCGAGCGCGTTGCCGCATCGTCTTTCAACGAACGCAGATAGTGGATGTGCAACTGCATCGAAAGAAATTGCGATTCCAGCTTTTTATTGGTCCGGCCGACGTTGCTGAGACTCCCGGCACCGGAGCGCCGGTAATAAACCTTGGCGTCGGGAACAAACCGCGTGCCTTCACTCGCCATGATCACCCGGCAAAAGTACTCACCGTCATCGTCCAGCGAGATACGCTTGTCCCAAGGGCCGGCGGCTTCGGTCAATTGCCGACTGGTCAGCCAGGTCGCCGGTTGCATGAATAAATTCTGGCTCAACTTCCGGGTGAGCCATTCCAACGGGGCAAGGTCGTTCCACAACGGCGTCGGAATAAATGCTGCGCCGGAAGGCCGATACATGAAATGGCCCCAGGCAGAAGACAGCAACGTTCGCGGCCCGACCCCCTTCTCCACCAATTCCATCTGCCGCGAAATCTTGTCCGGCGCCAACAGGTCGTCGGCATCCAGCCATTGAATGTAGTCTCCCTGCGCCAGGGAAAACGCCGTGTTCCGGGCCGTGGAAGCGCCTTGATTCGGTTGCGTTGCGACTTGGACCTCTTTCGAGGCAAATTGTTTTGCCGTTGCGGCCGTGTGGTCCGTGGAACCATCATCCACGACAATGATCTCACGGCGAGGCCAAGTCTGGGCCA
This sequence comes from Limisphaerales bacterium, assembly GCA_044223735.1. Lineage (GTDB taxonomy): Bacteria > Verrucomicrobiota > Verrucomicrobiia > Limisphaerales > UBA8199 > JBGALR01. The sequence goes on from JBGALR010000001.1 coordinate 343,886, forward strand.
GCGCCGAGCGCATCGTTTCCGCGATCCAGCGTTCTGAATTGTACGCTGGAATGAGGATGGATACCAAAGGCTTCATTAACAAAGTTTAACGAGAAATCCTTCTTACTTCAACTCTTTGGCCCGCGGCCGTACCGCACTTCCGCAGCGCTGACAATCTTGCACACACGCTACAAGGTGCGAGCCTCGATTTCTGAGGCTCGCACCTGATTCGAATTTTCTTCATGTCCCGCCACCCGGGGAAACCCGGGCAACAGGTAAACCATCGTTATTGAACCACGACGCGCAGTCCCGAGGGCGCCGGCGGAGCGGTCGGGCGCGGATCGCCCTGGCCGAGCACGGGAGTCAGCATATCATCGGAAACTTCTGTCGCCGTCAGTGCGCGGTTGTAAATGCGGACTTCGTCGATCATACCGGTCCAATATTGCCCGCCAGCGTCACCGCCGATGGACAAATCGCCAGTCGAGGTGGCGATGGCGCCGGTTTGCGCGCGGCTCGAAACTTGAATGCCATTCAAATAGAACCGCATCGTCGTTCCGTCATAGGAGCCGGCGATATGCGACCAGGTATTCAGCGGCAGCGCCGAAGTGCCATAGGCATTGGCCGTGGCAAAGGAGCCACCCACATCCGGGAACTGGCTGGTGGGCGTCGTGCCCATCAGGAAATACGCGTCACCTGACTTGAAGATGATGTCGGTCCAACTGCTGCTCAACGTCGTCGGATAGACCCAGGCTTCCAAGGTCATTCCGGTCGTCAAATCGAGCGTAGCCGAATCGGTGACTGTAACCATTGAACTGCCGCCATTGAAGTTTAACGCTTTGCCAAACCTGCCAGCAGCCGCCCACGTTGCGCCACTCACGGTGCCCACGTTGCTCTTGCCAGAGGCGTCCGTCACACTTGTGCCCGTGCCTTCTTCAAATCCGTAGGCCGCCACGAGACCGCTCGCGCCGTTTCCGACTGCGATCGCAATCGGGGTCGCCGATACTGAATTCGTGCCGTCCGACACGGTCAACGTCGCGGTAAAGAGGCCGGACACCTGATAGGTGTGACTCGGACTCGCGCTTGTCGAGGTCGTGCCGTCACCGAAATTCCAGGAATACGCCAGCGTCGAACCCTCAGGGTCAGACGAACCGGCGCTGGAGAACGTCACCGCCAGCGGAACGACGCCACCGCTCACATTCGCCGCCGCCGCCGCCACTGGCGGATAGTTCTGGCCGGGGATCGTGACCGTAATCGCGATCGTGCTCGACGTGGTCGAATTGGTGCCATCGGAAACCGTCAGCTTGGCCGAATAACTTCCGGCAGTGGTATAGGTATGGCTCGGGTTCGCCGTCGTAGCCGTATCACCGTCACCAAACACCCACGCGTAGGTCAAGGCTGTTCCTTCGGGATCAGAAGAACCAGCGCTCGAAAACGCAACGGCCAGCGGGGCCGCACCGGTTTTCGGGGTCGCATTGGCGGAGGCGCCCGGAGGGTTGTTCACGGGGCCAGCCTGCGGATCTGTGCCGCGGATTGCGCGGTACCCAGCCGGAATGTTCGTGAAGGCATTGGCATTCGCGGTCAGCGCGGCGCCGTTGGCCGGGTCGAACGGGGGCCAGACACCGCCATACCACGCCGGGCGGCTGGAATAAACCAAGCTTGCCGGGATGGTGTGATCGGTATTTGAAGCATCCCACAAAATACCTTTCGTCACGACGTCATAATTGCCGTGACGATAAAGAGTCGTTACCGTGACGTTGTCATTTGCCAGACCAGCAGAGACACCCGCGTTGTTCCAGCCGATGTCGTAAATCGCATTAGCGCTCCAGCTTCCGGTCGAAAGTGAATCCACCTTGGTGTGAAAGCCCGCCTTGCCGAGCACGTTGCCCGCGATGTTCCAGTAGCGGTTCGTCACCGTCAGATTGATCGGATATTCGTTGTCGCTCTTGTTGGGTTCCCAACCGGTGAGATAATTGCGATAGACGGTGTTGTAACCGCTGCTGCCGTGGAAATAATCACCGCGGAACTGGTTGCCGTAATTGCCTTCCAAAAGGTTCATGCACGTATGCGCTGCGTGGAACCAGGCGGAGGCCGCCATGGTTTGCGCGTTGTCAAACATGTTGGTGAAATAATTGTAGCAGATGGCGTTGGCCGAGGCGCCGTAGTCAAACATCACCGGCGCGTAGATGCCTTCGAGAATGTTATCTTCCACGAGAACCGAGCTGGCCATGTTCAGCAACACACCGTAGCTCATGGAGGAGGCCGCGCGGGTGCCGTAGAAATAGTTGTGACGAACTTCGCCGCCGCCGGATTGCTGGAACTGCACATGCGAGCTTTCACCGCCACCGCCGAGATAATTCACCGACTTCACATCCTTGACCCAGCAATTCCAGGTATTCCAGAAACAGATGTTCGCGCCGTAGCCGCTGCCCGGGCTGCTCGAGGAACCGTCAATCGTCATGTTTTCGATACCGCACTTTTGGGCGATGCCGTTGATCCACCAAATTTGCGGCGTCTGCGAGGCGCGCCAGTTCGGCATCTGCACGGGCGGCCAGATGCTGACCGTCGTCCCGCTGATACCGGTGACTTTCGTAAATTGCTGTTGCGAACGGCTGCCGCAGGAACGGCTGCAATCCGCGCAACCCCTTGCGCCGCTGCAACCCGGAGCGCCGGTGCCGGTGGTTTCCCACGCGTTGGCGGCGTTCACGTCGTTATTGTCGTTCAACTGGTCGAGGCAAATCATCATGCCGACCGAGAGACCGGTCGTGGCGGAAACGGTAATATTGCTGGAGCCCTGGGTGTAACCGCCGGTCCAGTTGGCGGTGCCGCTGGCCGAGTTCCAGATGACACTGGCACTCGAACCTTCCACGAGGATGTTCGCAAAGTAGGGCGAAGAGGTGAATTTGAGGACCGTGCCGGTGCCCGAGCCGCGGAGCACCACGCCGTTGCGGTTGTTGAAAATGATCTGGCCCGGGATGGTAAACGTGCCCGTCGGCAAAACGACGGCTTGATTGCTCGGGCACGAGGCAATAGCGCTGTTAATCTGCGCCAGCGTCGCGGAGGAGGACAGTGTGGTGTACACCGTGGTGACATTTGGGATGCCGCCCGGGATACCGACCGTACCCTGCCAGGTGGCCACGCGATTCGCCGGTATGACGTCGGCAAAAACCGCGTTTTGTGCTGCTAGAAACAGGGCGGCGCAGGCAAACTGCCCCATCCTTTTCATCCAATGAGATACAACGTTCTGTTTCATCATGGGTTAGTTTAGCAGTTGCCAAGCCAACGAGCCCACTAGGCAGACGGAAGTGCGGGCTAGGAAATCCCTGGGAACCAATTTCCGCCTAACAATTTACAAAAAAGGGAAACGACGTCTAAAATGTGGACGCCGCGACGACCGCATTATCGCGCTTCAAATCGGGCATTTTGGCCCTCGCTTCCTCCGCCTGACTCGCTTCCACCTGAGCCCGAAGCTGCGTGAAAATTGAGTCCATGATTCTCGACGTCAACAGGATCTCTCGATACGACACCGGCAGTTTCGCGCCCTCTGTGATCGATTTATAGAAGGCCTCGATCAGGAATTTCATGCCGGACTTCATATGAAAATCGCGGGCTAGGAACCGGCCGCCATTATATTTTATATTTCCAAGATATTGTTTCGCGAAATCGGCGGAGGGGGCGAATTGCTCCATGTAGCTCTTGTGCCGGCCACCGCGCAATTTGATCAATGTCTCGTTGTCCTGATCCAAAACGAGACCATTCTTCGGACCATAAATGCGGAACTGATGCAGCGACGGACGCATCTGCGATGAAAAAGTAAAATACCCTGTCATGCTTGCGGAGTCGGTGACGATGACGCGCAATTCGTCGACAAGCTGGCGTTCCCCCATCTTTCGCAACACCGGGCTGACATAGCCATCCGCGATGACGCGCGGGTTTTCGGTGGACATAAACTCCGCGATGCGCGCGATGCCGTGACTGATGATATTCTGCAACAAACCGCCCGGCAAACGACGCACCCAGTGCTGCTTGTCGGCGACGAGCGCCTTCGCATATCCGGTCTCGCCCAGTTCGTAGCAATAGTAGCTCTCCATGTGGACCGGCGGGCCGCCCAGGTAGCCCTTCTCCACCAACGCCCGCATGCGGCGCGCGGAATGGCGAAATTGATCGTCGTGACCTGCGGTAATCTTGAGTCCCTTTTTCTCCGCGAGCGCGATCATCTCCTCGGCTTCTGCCGTGACCAATGAAAAGGGCTTTTCGACATACACATGGCAGCCCGCTTCCAGGCAGCGTTTGGCGATGTCGAAGTGGCTTTGCGGCGGCGTGGTGATATGAACCACGTCCGGCTTCGCCTCCTTCAGCATCGCGTCCATGTCGCCGAAATAGCGCTTGATGGGAAACCGCTCAAAGAGCTGCTTCGCCATCAATTCTTCGCGGTCGCACACGGCCACGATTTCGCAGCCGGGAATCCGCTGCATCTGGGACGCGTGCGAGTCGGCGATCCGACCGCAACCAATGATGGCCGCCTTAAGCATGCGATTGTTTTTTCCGGCAACTCTCGAAATAGCGGTTAAGGCCCTCGGCGGTGGTAACTTTCGGTTTCCACCCCAGGCGTTGCTTCAACTTCGCGTTGGTGTAATTCGTTCGCTTCCAGATGTTGTGCCATCCGGCGCGCGTGAAGGAACGCGGCAACTGACCCTGTGACCAGTCAGCATACCATTCCCAAAGCCAGCACAACAGGTAACTGGCCGCGTGCGGCACGTAGATCGAACGAAACCGCTTTACGTTCTTTTTATACAACCGCAAAAACTTCCGACTCGAAGGCAAGTCGTCGTCCATGACGTTGAACACTTCGCCGTCCACGCCGGGTCGCAAGCCCGCCAGCACGATGGCTTCCGCGCAATTTTCCACGTAAGTAACCGGAATCTTGTTGGCGCCACCGAGATGCATGAAAATGCCGAACGTCCCGATGCCAATCCGGCCCGAAATGGATTCGTTGCCGGGGCCATAAACATATCCGGGACGCACGAGCACGTACGGCAAACCGTATTTTTTTCCGTATTCGGCAACGAGTTCGTCCTGTTTGATCTTGGCAAAGCTGTAGGCATCCCCGCGTTTCACCGGATTCGTTTCCACCGGGCAAGTCTCGTCGAGCAGACGGCCTTTTTTCCCAACATTCGAATACACGGCAAACGAACTGATACTGACGAAGCGCTTCAGGCAGCCATTGTCACGCGCCGCGTCCAGCAAATTTCGCGTTGTGATAACGGAGTTCATGAACGCATCGGCGACCAGCTTCTCGCCGCGACCGGCCGCAAGGTGATAAATCACCGCCACGCCTTTGCAAATGCGAACGCAATCCTCGCGCGATAACAGATTGCCCCGCACGACTTCCACCGTTGCGCCCTCACCCCCACGTTCCCCCAACTTTTCAACCTTGCCGGAATCGCTCGAGGGGCGGGCGAGACAACGAATATTGCGATAGCCATGCGCAACCAGACTCTCGACCACGCGCGGGCCGATAAAACCCGCCGCACCGGTCACGAGGATCTGGTCGTCGGCTCCGATGATCGCATCCTTGGCCACCGGTATGGAATTGGAAGCGCCCACTTTTTTTCGTGATTCATTATCGCCGGCGGAAGCCGGTCGTTTCGGCTGCTCCAACAGTGTCGTCGAAGCGCTCGAACCATCCTCGGTCGCCATGGGGCTATTGCGTAACATATTTCTCTTTGATCGGGTCCACGCCAATGTAAGCCAGCAGGCGGCCCGCATGATCAAAGGTCTTGACCAGATACTTCATAAATAGGTGCTGGCCCCCCAGGAGCAGAAATGGCAATGCCATACTGTACGCCGGCAACGCGAGAGCTGACTTGAGCACCTCTCGCGGACCAAACGTTGGGTGGACCAGCGAAATCTTCCCGCGCAACAGCGCGCGACGCAGCATGAAGGAACGTTTCCAGCGCGACGCCGGAATTACCTCGTACGTGAGCGCTTCATCGCACCACACGAACGTGCCGCCCTTCTCGATCATCCGACGGAAAAAATCGTGGTCTTCGCCGGTCAAAAAACCCGCGCGAAATGGCTGTTCGAGGCCTTCAAACAATTTGCTTTTTAACAGCACGTTGCCGGTCCGGCCCTTGCGCCAGTCAATCACGAAGCCCGTCGGATACGTCGGACGTTCGTAAAATTTTCCTTTGATCACCCATTCCGGCGCGTTGCCTTCAAATTCCGGCTTTGCCGAGCCGAGCACGCCGTCGGCGTCGTATTGCCGGCACGTGCTCAGCAGAGTCGCGAGCCAGGCGGGAATTGGAAATTCGTCATCGTCCACAAACGCCACGTAATCACCCTGCGCGTTTTCAATCGCCTTGTTGCGGGTCAACGCGATGTTTTGCTGCGGCTGCATGCAATACTTCACGGGCACCGGCGAGGTGACGGCAAATTCCATAACGGTGCCTTTCGCGGATTCCTTCGCGTCATTGTCGCAGACGACGATGGAATAGGTGAACCGCCCTTCGGTACGCTGGCGACCCAGGTCGCCAAGCAGGCGCTTCAGAAACGCGAGCCGTTTATACGTGCAGACACAAACTGTGATGTGGGGTCGTTCGTTCATGGTGCGTCAGTTCCCGTTGGATTCGATCAATTGCCGGTGGATGAGTTCGGCGCTCAATGCCTGGTGAATCGCCACCGTATGATTCTCGCCTTTTTTGAAGTGGCCGTCCAATACGCTTTCCAATTGCGCACCCTGAAGATAGGGCCGCTGACGCGCGCGCGGGTCCAGCAGGACTTTACGCACGTAGCCGGCCAGCTTGTCGCGATACCAGACCCGGAAATGATGAAACTTGTGCCGTCCGAGGAAAAGCCGTTCCAGGTGGAGGGGCGCAAATGCATGGTCGATCTTTGCAATCCAGGCCGGCATGCCATAATCATAAGCATATTCCGCGCGCACCGTAAATTCCTGATATAAGTGCCGTAATTTGGTCACCACTGGCGTCGGCGGATAACTTAAACCGCGATCGGTCGGAATTCGGCCCAAATTCGCCCTGCCATCGCCCATCAGCTTCAGCGAGGCCCCGTCGGCCAATGCCACGTCGGCGGGTGCCTGATACATCACCGCCGCAATTTCATTATCCAGATAAGGCGAGCGCATCGTCACCAGCGACTGTTCCACGCTCAAGCGCGAACGGTGATGCCACGGCACCTGTTTGAACGCGATAAAGGAGAGCCGACGCATATTCGCTTCATCGCGGTATGTGCTGGCCGCCTGGCCGCCCAGCTTCTGCATATCCGAGGAATAAAGTCTTTGGTTCAACCCGTGCGGCCGAAACATGATATGGCTCCGGATGATTTCCGACCCGTAATTGCCCGTCATGCGAATCGGCGCAATCTCCCGCGCAAAACGATTGATATATAATTCAACCGCACCAGTGACATCCATGGCGCCGTCCGATACGAAGGCGTTTCCTTCGGCGAACTTTGGAAACTGTTTGAGAAACTCGTCGCCGACCGGGATGACTTTGTGTGATTGACCGCAGGCCTTCGCAATCAGGCGCGCAGCGACCACATCCGTACAATCGCGATAGGAGCCGCCAAAGGTGTAACATGGCAGCGAATTCGGCGCGCGATTCGCCCACGCCATGATCATGCGGCCGTCCAACCCGCCCGTGAGCGACATCCCGATTCCCTCGCGGCCCTTGAAATACTTCGGCAACACGCGGCTGAAGGTTTCCTTCAGCTTGTCGTAAAACTGCGATTCCGGCAGCACCGGCTGCGCTTCCCATGACTCCTTCTTGAAATAGACTTCCTTGCGCACCGGCTGGCCGGGCGAAAACGTCCAACGCGATCCCCCGGGCAGCAGCGTGATGTTCGAAAAGAGCGTCCGATTTTGCAGCACACAACCGCAGGCAAAAAATTCGCCGAGTCCGCGCATGTCCACTTCGCGGGTCTCGGGCGCGACGCGGAGAATCGATTTTGCCTCGGACGCGAAATAGATGCCGTCCTTGCTTTCGTGCAGGTAAACGCGGCTGAACCCATAACGGTCGTTGAACAGAACGACCTTCTGTTCCCGCAAATCAATCAGGACACCGCAGAACCATCCGTTGAGCCTCTCGAGAAATTGAATCCCCTGCTCTTCGTACAGATGCACCAGGTAGCTGGCGGTGTCGGAATCAAATTGATGGCCTTTCGCCTTCAGACTTTCGAGTTCGGCGGGATCGGCGAAATTCTCGCCGGCAAAAATCAGACAGACATCCTTCGTCTCATTCCACGACGGCATGCAGTCGGCGAACGAACCGGCGTGCGCCACCCATCCGACCCACGCGCCGAGTCCTTCCTCCGCGTGTTGGCCCGCGTGGTGAAACGGCTCATACGTCATCCGTTTGACCATGAGGTCCAGGTTGGCGCGATTAGCCTGCGGCGAATGGCCGCCAATAATTCCAGTGATGCCAGGCATGTGGAGGATTACCCGTTTGCGTTTCGAAATGGTGGAGCAGGGAGGGATCGAACAACCATCTTCGCATTTAACTGCGACGCTCTGCCAATTGAGCTACTGCCCCATAACGTCAAGCCTTGGACGGCTTGAATTTACGCAAATTCCATTTGGTACGCCAAGCAACAATTTTGTCCACCATCGGTTCCGGCAGCATTTCCGTCAGCGGATGGTGCAAATTCGCCTTCAGCATGAGACGGCCCTTCGCCGTCAGCGGCACATAATAGCGCGGAACGGTGTGCGGTACAAACCCGTGATGTTTCTTGAAATCACCGATGCCGCGCGTGGCCCAGATGCCGTAGTGCAGATAAGGGATGCCGCGGCTGGCGCAAATTTCGACCGCCTTCGCCAGCAGCGCGTTGGTCGGCGCCTTGTCGCGAAAACTGATCTTGGAAATGATCTGCATCAAGCTGGTAGTCCTGGTGCCGTGCACGAGTTTGATGAAACCGATCATCTCTCCGTTCAGGAAGGCGCCGACAAATTCGCTGCGCTCGGGAAACGTCGCGTGATCCCGCTTGATAGTTTCGAAATCCTTGCCGTAGTGCTTGAATTTACGGCCCTGGCGAATCGGGCATTCGTTGTAAATGGCGTGGATGCCCTTCACAAACTCGTCGTTGTATTCGCAAGTGCGCAACTCCACGCCGGCCTTCGCGCCTTTGCGCACCATGTTGCGGGTCTTGTCGTTGACGGTCTTTTTCCACCAGTGATCGTAAGTGGTGATCGGCAACACCGCGAGCGTGTCCGGCTCCATCTGAAAGGAATGATGCGGGGTCTGGTCGTGAATTTCCTGCAGAAACGTCAGCACGTCCGCCTGCGGCCGCACCTCTTTCAACTGCGCCATGAACACCGCCGGGTCGTTCACGAACTCGTAATACTCGGCCTTCACCCGCGCCATCTTGAACAGGCGGCCGCGAATACTGACCTCTTTGTCTTCGACGAAAATGCCTTTGCGAGCCCGTGACGGGCTGGGCGTGGCGCCCCGCGAATTGGAAGCAGTGTCGGACGCGTCCGCAAGGTTCATAGATTTTGTTGCCGTGGTCATAGATTTGTTTTTTAAACGCTGGCGTAACTGGCCGTCTTCACCGTGCCCAGCTTCGCCGAATATTCGTCACTCAGTAAAAAAGCATACTCGCGGTCACGATACGGGTGGGTCATCAACTCCACCTTGTCGCGCTTCGCGATTTCCAAAACACGCTTCAACCGTTCGCCCTCCAGGCATTGCCCGATGTCGAAAAAATAATCGGTCATGCGATAAGCGCGCCCCAGGGCGCGATCCACCAGCTTGCGATAACCGCGGTTGAACGCGCTCCGCTCACCGTCGAGCGAGGAAAAGCTCCGCCGCACCTTCGTACCCGCCGGAATGATCCGGTCAATCAGCATGTTCGAGCACAGATGCATGTGTTGATGTCCATCCACATGCGACGGCGCGACACCATAGAGACGTTTGTATTCCTCCGCCTGCGCCTCATACACCTTCCGAAAATCCTTCCGCAACAACGGATGATACAGGAGCAGCGCGTATTTGCTGCGCTTCAAAAACCTTGAAATGCGCTTTTGCGAGGCAATCAGCCATGCCGGAGTGTTCTTCGCTGTGAACGCCTCGGTAAAATTCACGTGCAACCCGGCGTCCACGCCTTCGCGCTTCGCCAGTGCCGCTGCGCGCTCCGAATCCGCCATGAACACCATCGCGCTGACCGACGTGATGGCGCCCTTTTTATGGCACTTCAGCATCATGTCGGTTTCCGACACCGTGCGGCCCCAATCGTCTGCGTTAATGACGAGCATACTCATCAGGCGGCCATGGCCACAACTTGCGGGCCGGAATTGGAGGTGACCGTCGCGCCTCGGCGGAATCGCTGCGGGCAATCCATGATCGCCATCAACAGCGTGAACCACAAAACATCGAGCCGGAAAAAGCTCGATTCTGAAAAGTTGTAAATGATCGCGGTCACCCAAAACACCAGTCCAATCAGGCCCACCGGATGGCCGCGGAACAGCCGGTCAATCACCCGTTTTCCGCCCACCAGCAAAAATGATATCAACAGGAAATCCGCGATCAGGCCGCCATCCATGTACATTTCCAAATAGCCGTTGTGCGTCGAATTGATGCGCATTAGCTGGCCAATGACGTCCTGACCTTTTTCCGTATCCCAAAAAATACAAAAGCCCTGGCCCAGGAACGTATTATCCTGCTTTTCCAGCACAAGCCGCCAAATATCTTTCCGACCCGTCAGATCCGGATTGCGGCCCAGCATCCGAATCACAATTTCCGAGAGATTAAACGTCTTATCCAGCGCCACGAGCCCGATGCCAATGGCCAGGCAGGTCACCAAAATACGCCGGCCATTCGGAATCTTCGTCAGGAACAACGAACCAAACATGACCGCCGAACCCATCATCAAGCACAGCAGCGAGGTCTTGCTGTCGCTGAACTTCAGCAGGATGACGCATAACCCCATCAATCCCATCAACGCCATCTTGTGACGGCGCTGCTTTTGAGTCGGCCGCAGCTTCCAGGTTTCGTAAAGATCCCACAGGACCACCAAACCCAGCACAAAGAGCATTTCACCAAGGCTGTTCTTTTGCGTCGCCACGCCGGTGAACATCGGTTCACCGTCCTTTGTGAAGTTGCGGCCGATCATCGGAAAATACCTTCCGAAAACCAGCGACAGCGGAAACAGCACACAGGCGACCCGCACGAACACACCCCGAATCGCCGCCGACGGGTCCTTTTCCGTCAACAAAATCAAACCCACCAGCACGCAACCAAAGTCCTTGAAGATCCGCTTCAAGGATATGAAATGCATCTCTGACCAGATGGCACTCAGCGCGAAAAATAGATAGAGGCAAAAGATCGCCTTGTTCCGGGTGAACAAAGTGCCCCAATCCAGCCGGCGTCCGCGCAGCACATAAATCGCGGAGAAGATCAGGACGGCAAAGGTAAACGTGTTGATCGGATTGCCATCCACGTTGCTCTCGCCGCTCCAGTCAAACCAATAAGAGAGCGGACGGGAGCCTTGAATTGTCAGCCAGACGCCGGGAATGATCAGCGCCTTCGACCCGAGCCGCCGCCACTTAAAATCGTTGGACAGCAGCCAGGCGATCAGGCCAAGGCCGATTAATAGCGCCAGGTAAGGCATGTTTCCGCGACAGCCTTATACCAGACTCAAGCGGTTTGCTCAACGCGCTTGGAACGGCGCCCCAAAACGCGGCGCAGACGGGCCATTTGCTCGGAGCGGTGGAACGCGATCAATTCCGCTGAAACGGGACGGCGCATCCGGGTAATCATCGCCCAGGAAAATCCGGAGATGAAATACAAACCGCCGAGCACGCGGGGCTTCTCGCGCATCTGAAAGAATCCACGCAGATATTCCCAGACCGGATGACCGCCGACATAATATGCCTTTTGACCGTAACGGAAACGCACCATCAATTTGCTGTCGGTACCGGTGCCGAGTTTCCGATGATGAAAACAATATTTTTCGGTGAAGGTGCGGGTGACCCAGCCCTTCATGCGCGCGGTGGTGACCGCGATCCAGTCGATGGCACCGCCCTTGATCGGGACGTATCCGCCGATTTGCTCGAAGCAGGTGCGGCGGAACATCTGGCAGGCGCCGGAAACGTGTTCGAGCTGAGCGAACTGGTGCGCGTAGGTGTGCGCGTTGGCATTCTCGGCGTCTTCGACATACGGCGTACCCGCGACACCCAGCTTCGGAAGGCTCGCAAATTTGCCGAGCAGAAACTCAAAATACGTCGGCTCGAAGGTGATGTCGGCGTCGAGGTTGCCGATGATGTCGAACTCCGTGCCCTTCAGCCGCGCATAGCCAGCGTTAAAACAATTGGCCTTGGCCGCGAAGGTGCGGTCGCGATGATCGGGCATGCGGACCAGTTCGATCCACTTGTGCTCTTTCGCGTATTCCTTGACGATGTCATCCGTGCGGTCCGTCGAGCCGTCGCTGACGATCACCCAGACGGTGGGACGCACCGTTTGCGCGACCACGGAACGGATCGTCTCACCGATAAAGGCCTCCTCGTTGCGGGCCGGCGTGATCAGCACGAACTTCAAGCCACTCGGCGCCGTTCCCTTGCCACCTTCGCTGACCTTGTTTTCCTTAGCGTTCATAATTTCGTTATTGTTGGCTTTCGTGGAAAGCCGCGTTAGCAAATTCGCCAGTGCCTTGAACATCGTCCCCTGGCCCCAGTGGAGCATCGGGGTTTTGTTGACCATCCAACCGAGATCCCGATAGTAGAAAAATCCCTGCTTCGACTGCATGCGGTTGATGGTCCACTCCGCCACCCGCTCCGCCAGTTTCAGCGCCTCTTCGTCGTTTTTCGAGAAAAAGGTCAGCGTATCAATCGCCTGCGCCGCGCACTGAATGTCGATTGGATACGTCTTGTTATGGAAATACTTCGCGCGGCCGTCCGCTTCGAAAAGATGCTTTTTGAAATAGTCGAACCCGCGCTGCATGCAGTCCGAAAAACTCGTGTTGCCGGTGCTGTCGATGTAGCGCTTGAGGCAATCCAGGTTGTAGCCGGTGTGAAAATTATCCACCCAATGATACTTGGGGGCTTCCCCGTAGTACCAGCCGCCATCCGCGTTCATGCGCGAGCAGCTATACAGCATCGAATCCTCGGCCAGTTCCAGAAATTCGGCCCGCTTCGTCAGGCTGCCTACGCGGGCCAGCAAGGCGCCGCCCAGCATGTTCGAGTTGTGAATCGAAACCTGGTTGTAGGCAACGTAGCTCAGGCAGGTGCCGGTTTTCGTCTTCTCGGCCGGCAACGTCATGATCCATTCGCAGATGCTCGTCGCAACGTCCAGGTACTTCTGATCGCCAAAAACCTCGTAGGCCTCGACGAACGCCTGGCCGATCAAACCGCTCCAGACAATCGTCGGCTCGCCGCACGGAATCGTGCCGGCGCGGGTGGAGAAGTCAAAACTGTTGCCCCAGCAAAATTGTTTATATTTCTTCGACCGGTTTTTGATGAGCCACTCGAAACCCGACTTCGCCAGTTCCGCGTATTTCTCCTCGCGGGTCAACTTGTAAAGTTTGGTGTAGCCCCAGGCCATGTAGCCCATGCCCTTGGTGGAGGTATGGGGCTTGATGCCCATCAACGGACGGACATTGAACGGCGCGCGCAGCACCACGCCCGTCAGCAACCGTTTCGCAAACGGCCGCTCGAACGTCAGCGCCCGGAGGAACGACATCTGGCCGTCGCCCGGATCATACGCCTTGAAGTCGTGTTCTTCGACCCAATGGGCGAGCTGATTTAAACTTTGTTCAATCTTCCGTTGCATGACTTACTTGGTGGCGAGGGAATCAACGAGTTCCAGATATTCAGTTTTGCGCTCTTCCCAACTGTTGCGGGTGGCGTATTCCGAGGCGCGCGCGATCATGCCGCGGCGCAACTCCTCATTGGTCAAAACTTCGTGCATGGCCTCAGCGAGCGCGTCCACATTGCCGGATTCAAAAAACCGCGCGACCGAGTCGTTGAAATAGTAGCGGTCGATCTTCGTGCTCGAAATCACCACCGGCACGCCGACGGACATGAACTCCATGATCTTCGTGCTGTAGGCTTCGTTCCCGAAGGAATCGGCGCGCTTGGGCACCACGCCCAGGTCAGCGCTTGCCATTACGTCCACGATTTCCTTGATCCGCATCGGCTTGAAGAAGCGCACGCTGTCAGTCAGGCCCAGTTCCTTCGCGAGGTTTTCCAGGCTCTCCTTCATGTTGCCGTCGCCGTAAATGTGGAACTTCGCCTGCGGCAAACGCTGGTGAAGCTTCGCGAAGGCGCGAATGGCCACGTCCACGCCCTGATGCCATTGGAGGCCGCCGGGGAACACGATCAAATAATCATTTTTGGTGCCGCGATCCGGGCGGGCCTTGAAGAGCGTGCGGTCAACGTTGTTGATGAATACCGAACATTTCTCGCGGCGGCTCGAGCGCGCAATGTATTTGTCCAGCCAGAGATGGTTCGCGATGATGACCCGATTCGCGAAAGCGGCGGACATTTTTTCCACCAGCTTCAAACCGCGCACCAGCGCCGAGGAATCGGATTTCTTGAACTTGCTGCCAAAAAATTCCGGGACGATATCGTGGATGTCGAGAATCACCTTCGCTCCTGTGAGCTTCGGATACCACGCGGCGAAAACCAGAAAGTCGGGAATGTTGTGGACGTGAATGACGTCGTAACGCGCGCGCGCGTGGCTGCGGGTCAACCACCACGAGGAAGCCCCGAGAAAGCGCAGCAACGGCCAGAGAAAGGAGGAACTGGATTTCTGCGTCTTGCCGAAACGATCCTGGATGCGGAAGAGTTTGACGCCATTGATGGTTTCCTCGACCGGCAGCTCGGCGCTGCGGCGCAAGGCGACGATCTCCACGGTGTCACCCCGGGCGGCCAGCGTTTCGGCATAGCGAATCACGCGATTATCGCTCTCGTAAAACGAGTGCGTGATCATGCAGATCCGTTTTCCAGTGCGCGGCAGGGACGACTTGGAAACGCGGGGGGACGTGGCCGGCTCCTCGCGCATCAGCGCGGGAGTGGCGGTCGTTCCCGGATTGGCCATCGATCGAAACATATCCTCAATAAAAGTATAATTCCGCTGAAAAACGTACTCCCCGGCGAAACCCAAACCCGCAATCAGAGTCCAACCACGCCCGGGCGGACTTCGTCCCCGTCAATTCGCAGTGCCGCGAATCGTTGGCGCCGTCCCGTGCATGTTTTCTGACTGCCCACTGCCCTATCCCAATTAATAATCAGCAAGTCTGGAACCAACCAGACCCGTTCGCTAACCTGATAATTTCTCGCGCGCTGAGGCGCGATACAGCTCATAACTCGTGAGAAAGTCGCGCGGGCACATGAGGGCGATACTTGTTCAGCACCGCGGCCACATTGGCCCGGGCTGTCCGCATTAACGCGCTCGCGCGCGACGCCATCTGTTGTCCCGTTTTTTCCGATTCCATCACCATGAGGGTGATGTCCATGTAACTTGCCAGCCGCGGCGTCGCGCTGGTCTGCGTGACGGGCGGCATGTCAAAAATGATATAGTCGTAATCGCTCGCCTTGAGCTTGGGCACGAGCTTGTTAAATTTGGAAGGCAGCGACTTGGCCAGGCTGCCGTCTTCCTCGCGGTCCACGGTGGCCACATACAGGTTATCCTGCACGCGGGCGTTGTCCCGGTTTTCCGCTTCGAGCACCTGCGTCAGACCCTGGGTGATTTCACCCTTGGTGAAAGACTGCGCGAGCCCCTGCCCTTTGTTCATATCCACCAGCAGAACACTGCCGTTGCCAGCGTTCGACAGAGCGGCCGCGAGGCCGGACGCCACAGTCGAAACACCCGCACCGCGATCGCAGCCGGTGACGCCCACCAATTTGGGCTTCTTCATATTGAGATTATGTACCTCGAAATAGGTCATCAGGCGTTCCTTCAAACCTTCCAAATAGGTATCCAACTGCTCGCCCTGGCCCCAGGGAACCATGGCGGTTTCGGAGTTGGCGTCGCCCGCAACCGCCAGCGCGGTGTCGGTGGACGGCTCGCCTTTTTTCCAGGGCAACCGGAGCTTGCCGCTCCATTTCGTGTCGGGAATCGTCAGGAACACCGGCAGATGAAGCTGGCGTTCGATGTCGGCCGAACGGCGAATGGTGCGATTGACCACAAAATCGAGCAGGAACGCTATCAGGAGGCCGAGACCAGCCACGCCCACAAATGCGCCACCAATCAGCTTGCGCAGCTTTTTCATGTCGCGCGCCGCCGGAGTGGCCGATTGCACATCACGCACGGTTTCATTCACCGCGCTGAGGTTTTTGGTCACGAGCGATTGTTGGATCGCGCTGGACAGGGAGAAGATGTTGGTTTCCGTTAAGGATTGCTTGCGTTCCAAAGCCTTGATGTCTGCTTCCTTGTCGAGCACAGCGGATGCTTGCGCCTGTATGTTGCTGATGACCGTATTGATATAGGTAACGCGGGCAGTCAGCTTTCGAATCGAGGAAAGGTCATCCACCATGTCCGCGCCCACGGAGTTGGTGCCGCTACGCGAGACGTTAAGGCTCATGCCGGCCAACGCCGGATATTCCTTTTCCAGAGCCACCTTTTGGATTTGCTGCTTCGCAATGGAGGCTTGGGCGTTCAGCACAAGCGGATGCATCTCCGTGTAGTGACGCTGGCTGATCAGTTCCCGCTTCGACTTCTTGCTCTGTTCGAGTTCCGAGACGCACGTCGTATATTCTTCGATCTTGTCCGCCGGCGGCATCGCTGAATTAAGGTTCGTCACCGAGGTGTTCGGATTATCGTTGGGATGAATGGCAGTGCGCTCGGCCAGTTCGCCTTCTGCGACCCGCAAATCCTCTTCCCATTTGAGCAGCGCGGCCTGATAGGCTTTCTTCGTCTCATCGACGGAGACGATTTTTGACGCCGCCTTGATGTCCTTCAACTGTTTGTCCGTTTGCGTGAGCTTGACCTGTTCCTGGTCGATCTGCTTCTGAAAATATTCGTCCATCTCGCTGCCACCCATGCGGACTTCAAGGTTGTGTTTCTTATAGGCGGCCAGCACGGCGCTGAGAGTTTCCTGAGCCACGCGCCGGTCCGGGTGCTTGAACGAAATAACCAAAATATCGGTGCCGCGGGGATTTTCCACATCGATGCCGGCTAGCACCACACCCGCCGCCGCCTCGACATCGGAGCCACCGCCGAATTTCGCCAGGATCTTCGCCGGCCCCACCACTTCAGCCGCCTTCGTGGCGACATTTGCACTCTTCAAGATTTCAACTTCCGAAGCAATTGCACCCTGACCAGGCATGGCGGTCGGAGTTATCTCTGCCGCAGAGCCTGTGATCGCAGCCGCACTTTTGCTGTTCACTACATACGGCACCATGACCTTCACCCACGAAACGTAAGGCGCAGGTTTAACTATGGGCACAAGGAGAGCCGCGACGACACCAGCGCAGAGGAAAGCGAGGATCATCCACTTGTGGCGGAAGATCGTGTAATAAATGTCCTCCAGTCCGATGCCACCAGCTTCCTGGTCAGCGCCGTCCTGATTTGTATTTTGTCCGGAATTCATAATTTGCGACCGTTGCCTAACTAAGCAGGCATTCTTTCAAGGTTTCAACCACGAACTGAATTTGTTCCGGCCGCAACTCCGGATACATCGGCAGAGAGAGAAATTCCCGTGCGCACTGTTCCGCCACCGGGAACGAGCCCTGGCGGAAGCCCAAAAAAGCATACGCCTTCTGCAGGTGGATCGGCACCGGATAGTGAATCGCGCAATTGACGCCCTTCGCGGCCATCCGCTGAAGGACCCCGTCACGGTCCTTAACGCGGACCGCATATATATGATAGGCGTGGAGATTGTTGGCCGCCACGGTGGGCAGGATAACACGGGGCTCGTTCGCCAGCAATTCGCCGTAAACCCGCGCGTGTTCGCGCCGGGCCGCATTCGCGCTGGCCAGCCGGCGCAATTTCAAGCTGAGCACCGCCGCCTGGATGCCATCCATGCGCGCGTTCCAGCCAATGGTGGAATGAAGATACTTGGCCGCCTGGCCATGGTCCCGAAGCACCTGAATCTTCGAGCGCATTTCCGGCTCGTCGGTCGTGACCGCGCCGGCTTCGCCAAAGGCGCCCAAATTTTTGCCCGGATAAAAGCTGAAACAGCCCGCAACGCCCATGCTGCCCGCACGGCGACCTTTATACTCCGCACCGTGTGCCTGACAGGCATCTTCCACCACGGGAGTTCCGTGGCGACGCGCAACGGCCAGGATCGCATCCATGTCGGCCATTTGACCGAAGATATGCACCGGCACAATTGCCTGCGTACGCAACGAGATGGATTCCTCCAATTGGGCGGGATCCATCGTGTAAGTTTCCTCGTCGATATCCACGAACACCGGCCGCGCGCCGCACAGGCTGATGGCTTCCGCCGTGGCCATGAAGCTGTTCGGAACAGTGATGACCTCGTCCCCGGGACCAACACCCAACGCCAGCAAACTCAACCAGAGCGCATCGGTTCCGCTGCCCACGCCCAACGCATGGCGCGTCTGGCAAAAGGCGGCGAACTCGGTTTCAAAGCGAGCCACGAACGGCCCGCCCGCGAAGGCGCTGGTTTCGGTTACCTGGCGAAAAGCGTCGAGCAACTCAGGCATGAGCGGCTCGTGCTGAACGCGGAGATCAAGGAAGGGAACTTGCATCTGGCTTTCAAGCGTAGATCAAGTGACACCCGCAGTGCGCAGGATACGAGCCGGGTTGCCCGCGACGATTGCGCCATCGGGGACATCCTTCGTAACCACGCTGCCGGCGCCCACGGTCGCCCGCTCGCCAATGACCACCCCGCAAAGGATGGTGGCGCTCGAGCCGATCGAAGCGCCGCGTTTCACCACCGTAGGAACGCACTGCCAGTCCGCCTCGGTCTGCGCCGAGCCGTCCGCATTGGTCGCCCGGGGAAACCGGTCGTTGATGAAGGTGACATTGTGACCAAGGAACACCTCGTCTTCAATCGTCACCCCTTCGCACAGGAAGCTGTGACTGGAGATCTTGCAGCGCTGCCCAATCTTCACGCCCTTTTGGATTTCGACGAAGGCCCCCACTTTGGAGCCGTCGCCGACCTCGCAGCCGTAAAGGTTCGTGAAAGCGAAGATCCTTACACCTTTTCCCAGCTTAACATCCGGCGCTATGCGTTGATAAAGTTGGTCCTTATCGCTCATGCGGTCACCATGTTTCGGGTTCCCGCGGGAACGACTGCGCCATGGCCGTTGCCATTGCCGTTGGACTTCCCGTTGCCATTACCGTTGGTGTGGCCGTTGCCATTACCGTTGGTATGACCATTACCATTCGTATGACCGTTGCCGTTGGCTTTGACCTTGCCATTCTTGCCCAGGTTCACCGAGGCGCCCTGCTGCTTCAACGAATCGCCGGCCGCTTCAAGGATGCGAACCACTTCCAGACCGAGCTTGCCGCCGGTGATCGGCGTGCATTCGTCGCGGATGCAATCGATGAAATGCTGGCACTCCATTTTCAACGGTTCGTCCTGCTTGATGTAAGGGACATACGCGTCGCCGTAGTGATAGGAATAGGTGAACTCGGCGAACGTGTCATAGTGCGGCGGCACTTCGACGCGGGCGTCGTAAATCTTCAGTTTTTCCAACGGCTCGGTGTCATCATACACGATCATCCGTTGTGAACCGACGACCGTCATCTGGCGCACCTTCTTGGGGTCGAGCCAGCTGTTGTGCACGAACGCGCAACGGTTTTTCGGGAACGTCAGATACATCATCGTCACGTCCTCGATGCCGCGGGTCACATGGCTGCTGCCCTGGCAGGAGACACTGACCGGCTGCTCGTCGAGCAGGTGGAGAATGATGGAGATATCGTGCGGCGCGAGGTCCCAGGCCACGTTGATGTCCTTTTGGAACAAGCCGAGGTTGAGACGGCGCGCCGAAATGTATTGCACCTCGCCGATATCGCCGGCGTCGATGATTTCCTTCATGCGGCGCACAGCGGGCGAGAAAAGGAACGTATGGCCGACCATGATGACCAGGCCCTGGTGTTCTGCGAAAGCCACCAACTCTTCCGCCTCAGCTTCGGTGCGGGCCATGGGCTTCTCGATGAAAACGTGTTTGCCGGCGGCGAGCGCGGCGCGGGCCATCTCATAATGGAAGCGCACGGGCGTCGCGATCACGACGGCATCGATCTCAGGGTCGTTGATCACCTGATCGAAGCGCGTGGTCGTCTCGATGCCCGGATGCAACCGGCGCATGTGAGTCAACCGCTTCTCGCTGGCGTCACAGATGAGCTTGAGATGACAGTCGGCCGACTGCCGAAGGTTACGAATCAGATTCGGCCCCCAGTAGCCGCATCCCACCACACCAACCTTGACCAATTCCTTAGTAGTTTTCATAGACGATATAACTCAACTGATTTTGCCATTCCTCCCGCGGGCAACTGTGCCTGCTTGCGTGCGGCACGGTTGTCCATGCATTGCTGCCAAAGCGCGGGTAAAGTTTTGAACATGATTTGCAAATCGAGGGCCGGGCTCATGCGCTCGGAATACTCGATGTCAAAATTGATCATTTCATTGAAGGTCGTGCGGTTCTTGCCGCTGACCTGCCAGAGACCGGTCAAACCCGGGACGGCGTTGAAACGCTCCCGCTGCCAGGCTTCGTAATTCTCATATTCGTAGGGCACGCACGGGCGGGGTCCCACGATGCTCATCTCGCCGCGCAACACATTCAGGAGTTGCGGCAGTTCGTCCAGGCCGGTGGAGCGCAACAGCGAGCCGAACGGGATGAGCCGCGGATCGCGCTTCGCATCCAGCTTCGTCATCGGCTGGCCCGACTTCATCAGCAGTTGCGTATGCTCCTGGTGAGACTTTGTCTCAGCGTTGACCTTCATCGTCCTGAATTTAAAACACGTAAACTCGCGACCCTTATAACCGATCCGGCGTTGCCGGAACAAAATCGGTCCGCGCGACCCGAACACCACCATGACTGCCACTCCGGCACCAAACACCAGCAGGGCTGGTGCCATCGCAAAGATGAGAACCGCGTCCAGAGTGCGCTTCCAAACTGGCAGCCCGCTCTTAACTTCGTTCCTCGTTTTCCAGTTTTTGTCCTGCCTTGCCATATTTTTGTGACTACGCGCCGTTGTGAAAAATTCTCCCGCCCGATTTCCCGGGCCAGAAAAAGTTTCTGGTTTGATCCCTATCGCGTTCCCTCTGATTTCCGACTGCGCTACTTCTGCGTTCATGTTTTCCAAATCTATTTCCAACCTTCATCCCGCTTTTTCCAACCTTCATCCCACGTCCACATCGGAGTGGGCTCTTGACGGTGTTATCATCCACCGCGTGGAAAAATCATCAACTCCACTGATTACGGAACCTGTATCGGTGTAAATACGGACGCGGAAGTTCGGATGAGCGGACCCCGAGAAAACCCCTGATAACACTGGCTCTTTTGCGTTGCGGCTAATCTGAAAAAAACGCGGCGAAACATCGTCAACCGCAAAACTACGGAGCGACAAAAAGTGAAAAAAAACTGCTGAAGTTCTGACGGGAGGAAACTGGGAAGCCAGGGAAGATGCGCCCGCCGAAAAAAGTCAGGGCGCGGGAGGAAAACCGAAACCGACCGCCGCGATCACGCGAAAGCGGTTAGTGCGCCGCCGGAGCCATCACAGTGCGGTTCGCGAGATTCGTGAGACCAAGGTCGAAATTCGAGCTTTCAGCGCGGTATTGGCAGCGATATTGGGGAGCGCGGCGCGCAGCGGCGGCAGCCAGGGCGAGGCAAAGAATGAAGGAGCCACCGATCCAGCAGGAGAGAAGCATCATAACCATGCCCAACTATTAGCAGGAGGCGTGCCTAATGGGACAGGGGATGATTTAACACAACCCCCTTCTGCGACGAAAAGGGCAAAAACGAAGCAAATGATTAAATGAAAGCCACTTGTAGAAATCCGCCCCAAATCCAGCCTGCGTTCCCGTGTCCCGAAAAAGTGTCTCACGAGTCCAAAAGTGTCCACAAACTGTCTTGGACCGGGACAATTACACGGTTTCGAGCAATTCCGCGTCGATCTTGACCGCCGCCGCTTGATTAATGAAATCCAGTCGAAGTAGCACCGTCGTCATCCCGTGTCGCTGTTCCACCCAGCCCTCGATTCCCTGTAGCGGTCCCGACTTGATCCGCACCCGCATCCCCTCCCCGATGGCCGGCGCGAGACGGACGCCCAGATTCGACTCCACGGCGACGAGAATGTCGCGCAGCTGCCGCTCAAAGGTATCCTGGTCAAAAACGTCAAGTAGATTCGCAACGTGATCGCTTTGCGAGACAAGACCCGTCTGTTCTGGATCGAGCCGCAAAAAAACGTACCCGGGAAAAAGCGGCTTCTGAAACTCCACCGTCTTGCCCCGATACTTGTGGACGGAGCGGCGGCACGGCAGCGTCGCATCGATGGCGTTGCGCGCGCAATGCTCGACAATTTTCTTTTCGCGCCTCGGCCTGGCGTGCGCGACAAACCAGCGGGTAGACATGGGCCGCAAGATTGGAACGCAGTGATGTAATGTCAACTTAAAGCTCTCGCCGCGCCCCAAGGTGTGACACCCGCGGTAGCGGGGAATATTTTCCTCCCACCTTCACTTGCCATGCCCGCCGCAATTTCGGCCTGATAACACCGGGCGCCCCCACATTTCGCCTGTTCCCTTTCAAGACAACCCTTTGTCTTGAGAGCCCTAAAGTGTAGCAGTCGTTCCCCGGGGGCTTCCGATTATTTTTTTGCGGACAATCCACCGCATATTTCTCGCGCACAGACATGGAAAACCCTTGCTGACATTGCCCCAAACAAAGATTCGCAAAAATTGGAATCACCTGGCATGCCGGCGCCCCGGGCACGGCGCTTACAGATTCTTTCCGTACGTTCAACGCACCTTGGCAACCGATATGCATTAGGGCGTTCGCATATGTTGTTTAAAGCAGGTTTCAGTGATCGGGTGAGACGCGCGGCTCTCATAACGTTTCTTGTCTGTGGTTGCTCCGCCATCATGACTTCAGAGTCATTGGCTGCCGGCAAAATTACGCTCGCGTGGAATCCCAGTACCGGGACGAACATCGCAGGGTATCGCATCCACTACGGAGGGTCGAGCCGTACATACACCAATATGGTGTCCGTCGGGACCACCTCCGCCACGGTCACGAACTTGAAGGATGGTGCGACCTACTATTTTGCCGCCACCGCTTACGACAGCACCGGCCTGGAAAGCGATTTTTCCAACGAAGCCAGCGCCACGACGGCAGCGCCGACGAATGCTCCGCCGACACTGAACGATCTCACCAGCGTCACCATTAACGAGGACGCCGGCATGCAGTCGGTCAGCCTCGCGGGAATTTCCAGCGGATCGGCGTCTGAATCGCAAACCCTCACCGTCACCGCGGCCTCCAGCAACACCGGCCTAATTCCGAATCCGAGCATCGTTTACACGAGCCCGAATGCGACTGGAACGTTGAACTTCACGCCCGTCGCGAACGCCTCAGGCATCGCCACGATCACCGTTACGGTCAACGACAGTGGTACCAGCAACAACGTGGTTACCCGCTCCTTCACCGTCACGGTGACCCCGGTTAATGACGCCCCCACGTTAAACGCCCTCTCGAACCTCTCCATCAACGAAAACGCCGCGGCACAGACCGTGAGCCTCGCGGGCATAACGGCCGGTGGCGGCGAGTCGCAATCGTTGGTGGTTACCGCCACTTCCAGCAACCCGGGTCTGATTCCGAATCCCACCGTCACCTACACCAGCCCCAACGCGACCGGCAGCCTGAGTTTCACTCCCGTCGCGTTCGGCAACGGGACGGCCACGATCACCGTCATCGTCAACGACAGCGATGCCAGTAATAATCTCGTGACGCGTACTTTCACAGTCACCGTCAACGCCGTAAACCAGGCGCCCACTCTCAACGCGTTGAACAACGCGACCATCAACGAAAACGACGGCGCCCAATCGGTCTCGCTTTCAGGTATTTCCACCGGTGCCACGAACGAATCGCAGACGCTGACCATCACCGCCACGTCGAGCAATCCGGGTTTGATTCCGAATCCCACCGTCACCTATACCAGCCCGAACGCGACTGGCTCGCTCTCCTACACCCCGGCCGCTTTCGGCAACGGCTCCGCGACCATCACGGTTACGGTTAACGACGGCCAGGCGCAGAACAACACCGTCACCCGCAGCTTCATCGTCACGGTCAATGCCGTCAACCAGGCGCCCACCTTGAGCGCCCTCAACAATGTCACGATCAATGAAGGCGCGTCGGCGCAGACCGTTAATCTCGCGGGCATTTCCACCGGCGCGACGAACGAATCGCAGACACTGAGCATCACCGCCACGTCGAGCAATCCGGGTTTGATTCCGAATCCCACGGTCACCTATACCAGCCCGAACGCCACCGGCTCGCTCTCCTTCACCCCGGTCGCTTTTGCCAACGGCGCAGCGACGATTACCGTGACGGTCAATGACGGTCAGGCACAGAATAACACTGTCACCCGCACCTTCACTGTCACCGTCAATGCCGTGAACCAGGCCCCTACCCTCAACGCTCTCGGCAATGTTACGCTTAACCAAAACGCCGCACAGCAAACGGTCAATCTCGCCGGCATCTCCACCGGCGCCACTAACGAATCTCAGACGCTCACCGTCACCGCGACTTCCAGCAATACGGTGACACGCACTTTCTCGGTCACCGTCAACGCTATAAATCAGGCGCCGACGCTGACGTCCATCCCCAACATGACTCTCAATGAAAACGCCGGGCTGCAGAGCGTCGGCCTGAGCGGCATCACCTCAGGCGGGTCGAACGAATTGCAAACGCTCGCGGTCACCGCGACTTCGAGCAATACGGGCCTGGTTCCGAATCCCACCGTCAACTATACCAGCGCCAACAGCACTGGCACCCTCACCTTTACGCCGGTGGCGAACGCTTTCGGCAGCGCGCTCATCACAGTCACGGTTAATGACGGCGGCACGAGCAATAACATCGTCACGAAAACCTTTACGGTCACGGTCAACCCGGTGAACCAGGCGCCGACGCTTAACGCGATCAACAACGTCACGGTCTCGCAGAATGCCAGCCAGCAAACGGTGAATCTCTCCGGCATCTCTTCGGGCGCGGCCAACGAAAACCAGACGCTGACGGTGTCCGCGACCTCGAGCAACCCGAGCCTGATTCCGACGCCGGCGGTTTCCTACACGAGCCCAAACACCACCGGATCATTGACGTTCACGCCCGCTTCGCAATCCTCCGGCAGCTCGACCATCACGGTAACCGTGAATGACGGTGGCGCGAGCAACAACATTGTCACCAAAACCTTCACGGTCACGGTCACTCCGGTGAACCAGGTGCCGACGTTGAATGCGATCAACAATCTTTCAATCAATGAAAACGACGGCACACAAACGGTTGGTTTGTCGGGCATTTCCTCGGGTGCAGCGGGTGAAAACCAAACGCTGACTGTCACCGCGACGTCCAGCAACACCGGCCTGATCCCGAATCCGACTGTCAGCTACGCCAGCCCGGCCACAACAGGCACGTTGAGCTTCGCACCGGTCTCCTACGCCTCCGGCAGCGCCACCATCACGGTCAAGGTGAATGATGGCGCCGCGAGCAACAACATTGTCACCCGCACCTTCACTGTGTCCGTCAAGTCCGTCAATCAGGCGCCGACCATCAGCCACATCGATGCGCAGTCCACGCCGGAAGACACGGCCACGCCCGCGATCGCCTTTACGATTGGTGATATCGAAACGGCCGCCTCGAACCTGACGGTGGTGGCAACCTCCGACAATTTGGTCGCCGTGCCGACGAACAACATCGTCTTCGGCGGCAGCAACAGCAATCGCACCGTCACCATCACTCCCGCGCCGGGTGAAAGCGGTGAAGCTAACATCACGATCACCGTCAATGACGGCGCCGCCTCGGCCAGCAGCACCTTCCAGCTCAGCATCGTCGCCGGCCGGCCGGTCAACACGCCGCCGACCATCACTGACATCGCTGATCAAACCGTTAATCCTGACACGGCCACGGCCGCGATTCCCTTCACCGTGGGTGACCTGGAAAGCGACCCGGCCAGCCTCACGGTCTCCGCCACGTCCTCTGACACTTCAATTCTGCCCTTGGGCAACATCGTCTTCGGCGGCAGCGGTGCCAGCCGCACGGTAACCCTGACGCCTGCCACGGGAATGCTGGGCACCTCGGACGTGACCATCACCGTGGACGATGGCATCGACACGACGACCACCACCTTCAATTTCAAGGCGCGCCCGGCGGCGGTTGTGCTGCCGAATCTCACTGTCACCCTCATCGGCGATGGCAAAGTGACCCCGGATTTGTCGGGCCAGAAGCTCACGCTCGGACGATCCTACGCACTCACCGCCATGCCGGCCAAGGGTCAGGCTTTCGCGGGTTGGAGCGGCAGCGCCACGTCGCTCGCGCAACGAATCGCCTTCGTGTTGAAATCCAACACCGTGCTGCAAGCCACGTTCGTGCCGGTCACGGTTACCACCAACGGTAAAGGTACCGTCTATCCGAACCTGATGACCTCCACCAGCCTGCTGATTAACAAGTCCTACACGGTCACCGCCACCCCTGGCGCCGGCCAGATTTTCGTCGGCTGGACCGGATCGGTTACCTCTTCGAATCCGAGAGTCACGCTCGTGCTGAAGCCCGGTTTCTCGGCTCAAGCCAATTTCATCCCGAATCCCTACCTCGCGATTCAGGGTACCTACAACGGCCTGTTCCACGAAAACGACGCCGTGCGTCCCGACAGTGCCGGTTACTTCACGGCCACCGTCACCGCGAGTGGCGGATATTCCGGCAGCATCCAGCAGGGCGGCGTGCGCACAGGCTTCAGCGGCAAGCTTGACCTCAACTTCAACGGTACATCAGCTCTCAAACTCAAGGGCTCGAACGTCACGGTGCAAGTGCGTATCGGAACGAACGATCAGGCCGACCAGGTGTTTGGCACGATCACCGCGCCGACCTGGGCTTCCACGCTGTTGGGCGACCGCGCGGTGTTCAGCTCGGTCAAGGGTCATACGGCTCCGAACTCGGGCAGCTATACGCTGATTCTGCCGGGCAAGGATGGGAATCCGAATTTGCCCGGCGGCGACGGCTACGGCACGGTGCGCATCAGCGCCGCAGGCATGGCGACATTCACTGGCACCCTGGCCGATGGCACGCCCGTGAGCCAAAGCGCGCCGGTGTCCAAAAATGGCGAGTGGCCCTTCTACATCTCCCTTTACTCCGGCAAGGGTTGCATCATGAGCTGGCTCACCTTCACCAACGACGCGAAGGTGGACCTCTCCGGCATGGTCTCCTGGATCAAGCCCGCCATCAGCAACGCCACCTACTATCCCGCCGGCTTCACCTACGACTTCGAAGCTGCTGGGTCCGCCTACCAGCCCCCGGCGCTTTCCACGATGCACGTCCTGTCGCTCACCAACGCAAATGTGCTGTTCTCTGGCGGCAATTTGAGCGCCGACTTCGTCAACGCCATCAGCCTTGGCAACTTCAGCAAGGTGACCAACCTGAGCACCAACAAGCTCACCCTCACCTTTTCGACGACCAGCGGGACCTACACCGGCTCGGTGATTGATCCGGCGAGCAACAAAGCCCGCGCCTTCGGTGGCGCCGTTTTCCAAAAGCAGAACACCGCCTTCGGCATGCTGCGCGGCACCAATCAAACCAGCCAGGTCTTTATCAGTGAAGAAATCCCGGCCCCGGTGGGCCCGCCGTCCTAACTGCGGCCTTGGGCCGGCAAAGCCGGCGATCTTAATCAATGCGCCTGAGTTTTCTCGGGCGCATTTTTTATTTGTTCACGCAAAGGAACTGACTCGCGACCCGTCCCGGCATAAACTGCCAGCCATGAGTACGACCACGACGCTTGAAGTTCTGTTCGCCCCCGCCGAGTTCGCCGCCCTACCCTCCCGGGATTTAAGCGCCACGGTGTGCGTGGTATTCGACATTCTCCGCGCCACGTCGACGATGGTCACCGCGCTGGGAAACGGCGCGGCCGCGATCATTCCGGTGGGCGAAATTCCTGAAGCGCTGGAGGCCCGCCGCCAGAACCCGGACGTCCTCCTCGCTGGCGAACGCGAAGGGCTGCGCATCGAAGCCGCTTTGACCGGCGGAATTACTTTTGACCTGGGCAACTCCCCTCGGGAATTTCTCCCGGAAACCGTGCGCGGCAAAACGATCGTGATGACGACCACGAACGGCACCCGCGCCTTGCGAGCCTGCGCTGGCGCCAGCAAGGTGCTTTTGGGCAGCTTCCTTAACCTCGGAGCCACCGCAGCGTGGTTGAAACACGCCTCCCCTGCAAATTTATTACTCGTGTGCAGCGGAACATTCGATCAATGCGCCTATGAAGATGTTCTCGGCGCGGGAGCACTGTGCGAGCTCCTGTGGCCTCAATATGGTTCAGGCAAAGTTTCTGATTCAGCGCTCATGGCCCACGACCTGTTTCAATTCGAAAAGAGCGACGTGGCCCGCGCCTTCGCCAAATCCCGCAACGGCAGCCGCCTAATGACACAACCCCACCTCCGCGACGACGTCGCCTTCTGCGCGCAGCAGGATACCGTAAACGAAGTCGCCACAATGGGCAAAGGAGGTCGCATAACTCGGGCCGCCTCTGCCCTCTGAATATCCGTCAATACATTCCGCCCGCCCACAACGCGGTCTGGAAGCAACGCTGCTGAGGCGTACAAAAAAAACAGGCCGCCGTAGCCGGGCGACCTGTCTTGGGATCTGAGAACTATTCAGACCTTGCGGCGGCGCAACGCCACCATCGATAACCCACCCAAAATCAACAGAGCAATCGATGACGGCTCGGGAACAGCAGCAAAAACGTAACCGCTTGAATCAATCTGTGCGGTACCCAGCCCAACGCCGTCGAACTCAATGAGGTTTAACTGGCTGGCCGTCAAACCAGTCGCGTCAACGCCAAAACGCAGTTTGTCGGTCAACGGATTCCAGTTTAAAAGATTCAACGTCCCGGTCCATGCCAGGGCAGAACTGTTCGCAAAGGCCACTTCACTTGCGCCCGCCAGGTAATCCACCGTCGCAGCGCCCGATAATGTGAGCGTGGCCGCAGCCATTATTTGATTAAAGGCGCCGGGATTGAATGTGCCTCCCGCGAACACTACTGCACCCGAACTGAGCGCGTTCGCTTTGCCAGCGAGGATGGTTCCCAAGTTCAGCGTCGTACCTCCACTGTAGGTATTTGCGGCCGATCCGCCGAGGGACAGCGTTCCCGAGCCATTCTTGACCAACCCACCCGCGCCGATCAAATCACCGAAAGTGGAACCTGAACTGCCTATTGTAACATTGTGTGCGCCATCCACCGTAATCGTTCCGCCGTTGTTATTCACCGTGGACCGGCCCGTCGGATGATTTCCGCTGAATACAATATCACCACCCGCAGCGTTGAATGTTTGTGCCGCTCCCGAACCTGCGATGCCAGTGTTGGAGAACAGCGTCACGGATACATTGAAAGTCTGGGTGTTATTATCGTTGTTGAGGATGCCATTGGCGCTGCCGCCCGCACGGTTTTGAAATCCCGGAGAATCTGCCGTGGAACTGCCAAACACGAAACCCGCTCCTCCGGCAAATGATGGGAAACTGATGCCCACGGTGTTTCTTGCGGTCGCTCCAGTGATGTTAACGGTATGCTGAACCGTGGCGCTGTCAGCAAAGATCGCCAACTGTGGGCCGGTACTCGGCAATCCATTGTTCCAGTTCGCTGCCGTCGTGAAGGTCGTACTGCTCGTGCTGATCCACGTAGTATCCGCGCTGGCATTAAACGATCCGAATACTGCCAATGCTACCGCGCTTAGAGTAATCCTTTTATTCATTGATTTTGAAGGCGTTTTGGCTGACATCGATTTGACTTTGAACGAATTTGCTCGAAGCCTCAACAACATTTAGACCTAACGGCCATCACATAAGCATGTGAGCCGAAGCGTGACAATCGTTGCAGCAATCCCAGTTGACGCTATTTCGCGCCGGCACTCAGCAACGCCTCCAATTGCTGGCGCGCCCCGGCGTAATCGGGCTTGAGCCGCAGCGCCTCGCGCAGGTGGGCGACGGCTTCGTCGCGTTGGTTGGCGCGCACCAGAGCCTGCCCGAGATTATACTCCGCTTCCGGATTGTCCGCGTTCAGGCGGAGGGCCTCGCGATATTGCGCGATGGCTTCGGGTAATTTGTTTTGTTCCGCGAAGACGTTGCCGAGATTGTTGTGCGCGTGGGCGTCGTTCGGCTTCAATCGCAACGTTTCCTGATATTCGGCGATGGCTTCGGTGAGCTTGTGTTGTGCGGCAAGCGCATTGCCCAGATTGCTGTGCGCGCTCGCGTTATCGGGCTTGTATCGGATGGCGAGATGAAAATGCGGGATCGCCTCCTCCAGCTTCCCCTTCATGGCCAGCGCGATGCCGAGATTATTGTGCGCGTCGGCGTGCTCCGGTTTTTGCTCCAGGGTCACGGCGTAGTGCGCGATGGCCTCGTCCACCCGTCCCAGTTCCGCAAGCGCGTTTCCGAGATTGTTGTTCACCTCCGGATGTCGCGGACGCACCCGCAACGCCGACTCGTACAAACGTATGGCCTCCGCAAAATTCCGTTGTCCGGCGTAGCCGTAACCAAGATTGTTCAACGCATCCTCGTAGTTGGGATTTATCTCCAGGGATTTTTTGTAATACACCATCGCCTCGGGCACCCTGCCTTCGTTGGACAGGTAATAACCGAGATTATTGTAGGCGAGATAATTTCTTTCCGTCGCATGGATCGCCTGCGTAAAGAGCGTCTCGCTATTTCGCCAGACCTGGATTTGCCGCACGGTCAGCCACGAACACACCGCCAGCACCGCAATGGCCCCCACCGTCAGCGCCCCCTGCGGCAATGGTTGCACCGAGGGTGTCCCCTGCTCTGCCGGCATCGCTTCGCCCACGAGATCGGCAATCAGCCACACCACCATGATGAACAATCCTATCGCGGGAATGTACGTGTAACGATCCGCCATCGATTGAATCCCCACCTGCACCAACCCGATCACCGGCACCAACGTGCCGAGATACCATAGCCACCCCACCATCAAATAGGGTCGACGGCGACCGAACCAAAACACCGCCACCGAGATCGCCAACAGCAGGATGGCGCAGCCGGCCACAACGGTGCCCGCCCAATGATCCGGATACGGATACAGCACCGAAAGATCAGTCGGCACCAACAGCTTTCCGAGATAACGCACGTAGGACACCACCGCGTTGGAGATGCGTGCCGCAAGACCAAGACTCGTCGATACCGCGCCGCCTTTTTTTTGGACTATGAACGTCACCACACTGGAAATAACGACCAATGCAAAGAAGGGAATTTTCTCAATTATCAAACGCCCCCAATTGCGCTTTTCCACAAGCCCAAGGCGCCGCAGCGGCCAGTAGTCCAAAAGCAGCAGCACGAATGGCAGCGTCACGAGCATCGGCTTGCTCATGAGGCCGAGGGCGAAAAACACCAGAGCGAGCGCATAAAGCATCCACCAGTTCCCCCGGCCTGCGCCCGGCGCAGACCGCGCATACTTCACATACGCGAGCAGCGTCAGCAGGAAAAAGAGCGTGCTCAACACATCCTTGCGTTCCGAGACCCACGCGACCGATTCCACGTGCATTGGATGCAACGCAAACAACGCCGCCACCATCGCGCTCCGCCGCGGCGCCCGCGTCATCTGGAACAGCAACAGAAACAGCAGCACCGTGTTCGCCGTGTGGAACACGACGTTCACCAGATGCGGCCCGGCTGGCTTTGCGCCGAAGAGATCACAGTCCAGCATGTGCGACATCCACGTCAGTGGATGCCAGTTGCTGGAGTGCGATTTGGTGAACGCCCAGACGATGTTGTCCTTCGTCAATCCGCCCTGCACATGCGGATTCATCGTGACGTAGTCCGAGTCGTCGTAATTGACGAATTGATTGCGCGCCACCGGCAGATAAATCGCCAGCGTCACCAGCGCGAGGAGAAGGCTCAAAAACAGCGGCGACCTCACCCAGCGCGGCCAAACGCCCCCGCCACCTCCGGCGGGCCTGGATTTGGCTGGGGTTTTCTTCGCTTTTTCGGTCATCGCTGTGCGTCGCAGCACAGATTGCTAACCGAAAAGCCAGGCGCTGAAAAACAAAAAAGGTCGGATTAGTTATCTCAAGCCAGACGTTCCCAAGGTAGGAACATCGCGCTGCGATGTCCCCGGCCGCGTTCAGCGGCCGGAACAAACGCCACAGCTTTATCGCAAGGCGTATACTATGAATCGACTTCGATTATCTCTCTCTTGCGCGGCCACGGTGCCGCGCGGTCATCGCAGCGCGATGACCCTACCTAGGCAGAAGCTGCGCCTTCCGCCGTCGGACCGGAAGGGGGCGCGTCGCTCTTGCGGTAGCTTGTCACCACCCACTCGCTCAACACCTTGTCGGGTTGCGCGACGGCGTCCTGATCGATCACAAATTCCCGCTGGCCGGAATTTTGCGAAATCAGTTTCAGGCCGAAGTGAAAATCCTTGAATCGCTTCGCGCACAGGTCGCGCACCGACTGCCCCTTTTCCAACGCTTCACTCACCAGCGCATCCGCCGCCGCGTCGGTGAAACGAATTTTCATCCCATGATTCTCCTCGAAACGCCGCGCGAATTCATCCACGAGCTGCCGCGCCACGATGCGCTCCTCCTGCTTGGGGTCGGTCAAAATTTGTTTCAACTCCGCCACCGGATCGTCCACCAGCGACTTCGTCACCACGAACCGTTTCACCTGGGTCGAAGGCAGTTCAAATTTGATATCGCGAAACACCCGCTCGCATACCGTCATCAAACCGCGCGCGCCCGTCTGCTCGTCCGCCGCCTTTTCGGCGATGCGCCGCAAACCTTCGTCCGCAAAGAGCACCTCGATGCCGTAGGCCGCGAAGTCCTGCTCATATTGCCGGATGATGCTGCCCTCGGAGCGCTTCAAAATCAGGAACAGATCGTCCACATTCAACGAATGGCACACCACCCGCACCGGCAGCCGGCCGATGAACTCCGGCTCGAAACCGAACTGGATGAAGTCGCGCGTCTGCGCCTGCGTCAGCGCCTCCTCCGCCGATTCCGCCGGGCGATCTTTCGCCCCGAAACCGATCGACGCCGAACGCATCCGTTGCTCCACAATTTTTTCGAGCCCGCCAAACGCGCCGCTGACGATGAACAAAATATGCTTCGTGTTGATCGTGCTCGGCGTCTTTTTGCCGCGCTGCGACATATCCATCATCGCCTGGATCTGGCCGGCGATATCGTTCGCCCCGCGCGAGGAAACTTCCGTCTCCTCCATCAGCTTGAGCAAATTCGTCTGCACGCCGCGGCCGCTCACGTCCCGCCCGCTGACATTGCCGGCGGCGGCGATCTTGTCGATTTCGTCGATGTAAATAATCCCGTACTGCGCGCGCTTCACGTCGCCATCCGCCAGCCGCACCAGGTCGCGCACCATGTCCTCGACATCGCCGCCCACGTAGCCGGTCTCGGAAAACTTCGTCGCATCCGCCTTCACGAACGGCACGCCGATCAAATCCGCCGCGCTGCGAATCAAAAACGTTTTCCCGACGCCCGTCGGCCCCACGAGGATGATGTTTTGTTTCGCGTAATTCCCGGACTCCCGCCCCTCGATCGCCAGCCGCACATGATGATAATGATCGCACAACGCCACGCTCAGCACCTTCTTCGCCTCCGCCTGCTTGATGACGAAGCGGTCCAGATACTCCTTCACCTCGCGCGGCTTGTAATCGAACACAAACCCCTCCGC
>JBGALR010000035.1:0-68225 GCA_044223735.1 Limisphaerales bacterium
TCGAATCGACGACGCCGAATTGGTCGTGCTAATTTCAAGCACCGTTTGGTGAGTGTTGCCCGTGAGTGGTCGCGTTGGTTTTTTCATCGAAACACAGTTCAACCCGCAACACCGCCAAACGTCAATTGCATCGTTCCGGACTGGGGGAGAAGGTTAGGATGAGGGCGAGCCTCGGTCATTAATTCAAGATGCGCCCTGCCGGGTGTAGGTAATCTCCATCGTTTTGACGTCGCCTCGGCTGCCGTCGAACATTTCGAAGGTGTGCTTGTCGGGGCTCGTTAGGCGCAGGACTGATTTCATCACCATATCCTTTCGACCCGTGGCCGGACAGGTGGCCTTGCCTTCGAGCGTGATGACTTTGTTGCCGGCGTCGCCTTTGCCTTCGCTGTTGAAAATGGAGGTTTGTTTGTCACTGATCCAGACCGAGTTGAAGGTCTGTTTGGTGTTGTCGTAACCGATGAGCGTCCGGCCGGTGAACGGCTGGCCCATCATTTCGCCGTGAAATTCCTCCTCGAGAAAGCGCCCGTCGAAAATCCATTTGGCCTTCGCCGTCCCCTGGCTCACCTGCGGCGCGCCACCGGGTTCGTACCAGCATTTCACCTCGGCCTTCCAATTTCCCACGAGGACATCCAGCGCCTTGTGCGCCGCACCGGGCGTGCCCGCCGCTTGCATCTTTTTCATCATCTCCTGCTTATCCATTGGAGATTTGTCGGAACCGGATTTGTTTTCGTCCCGGTCCATAACGGCGGCCGAGCCACTTTGATGGTCATTTTTCATATTTTATTTCTTTAATTTTTGAACTGTGCAAAAGCGTCCAGATGCCCAGCCGCACGAATTGCGTTGTTTGTTTAATCGGTGGAACAACATACGCGCGACCTAACCGTCCTCCATGGGGTGTTTCCCTTACTTGCGTTCGGTCTAAAGAGATGCGGGTGAACACGATCCCCTGATTATTCGTTCAATTCCTCACTGATGCCTTCGTAATTTCCGGAGAACGTTTTCCCGGAATCCGTCCAATCGACACTATAGAGCACGCAGACCCGCCACGGCATTTTGTCCGGCAGCCGGGCAAGGAACTCGCCGACCTGACCGGGCTCGAAGCGGGAGGAATCAAGTTTGCCCGTCGGCTCCGGGTAGTCATCGTAGATCGTATCCCAGCCCAAGCCATCGGTCCCCAAACCAGCCGAGCGCGACTGCACGCGGACATTCCACAATAGGATGCGGTGCGACTCCCGATTGGTCAGGCGAAACGTCGCGCTGCCATTATTCCAATCCACAAAGGCAATCCGCACCGGATTGGCGGAGGGAGCATTGGTGAGGCCCGTGAAGCTTTGCGGACCACCCGCCTGGAGGCTGTAATGGTAAACCTTCGCGGCCTCGCCGGGCGTCAAGCCGGCGCGCCATTTGCTCTCTTTCCACGGCCGCCCGCGAGCTTGCCCAAACGTGGCGATTTCGTGCTCCAACTCTTTGGAAATCTCCTTAAGCCGGCGCTCGCCATTCTCCTCGACGATCAACCACTGATGACCCAGTCCCATCACCGCAAGGACATTGGTGTCGCGCAGGAATACAAACCGCTGATAATTCGACGCCACGTTGGAAGT
The DNA here is from genome assembly GCA_044223735.1 of Limisphaerales bacterium. Taxonomy (GTDB): domain Bacteria; phylum Verrucomicrobiota; class Verrucomicrobiia; order Limisphaerales; family UBA8199; genus JBGALR01. The sequence continues at coordinate 1,602 of JBGALR010000035.1, forward strand.
TTCCCTTCGCCACTCACCCGGCGCGTTTTGAACGGCCCGCACCAACTCGGCGATGATGTTGGTATCGGTGATGGTGAATGACCGCCGTTGCTCCGTCGGATTTGACGGGTCTCCCACCCTGACAGCCGTCGCGTTCGGCAAATTATTGAGGTCACCGGCTCGCCCCGTGGCGGCGACCGCGACCGACAGCATCGCGCCAAGAATAATTGTGAGTTTCATGATGTTCTCCACATCCCGTAGGCCATCGAGGAATGAGCATGGCAACAAAAACGGCGAAATAGCAATCGCTTTCCTGAAATCACCTGACCAGACGGTGCCCACGAAGACGTGATCGTGTTCGCATGGTGAGGATCAAAAAGCCAAATCTCATGTGCGTGAAGATATCGCCGCACGGCCCGTCTCCAGACTCCCACACTCCGCGCCCGATAAATCTCAACGAGATTTCGCCCTCCAGCCCCACGGTTGGCTCGAAAGCTTTCGAGCCAGCCTGGGGTAATCGTAGCAGTCACCCCCAACCTCGAATGAGATTGTGCCTCCGTTTTCGCGATACCCCAGTCTCGAAACAAATGGGCGCAACCTCGTCGAGGTTGTCTCGATTTTCGGACGCTGACCCCACGTTGGTCCGATAGGCTTCGGACCAACGTGGGGCTGGAGGGCGCAACGCCGTTGGCGTTGGGGAAAGAGAATTCGTGAAATCTTGGCCTTAGCGTTTCGGGAAGTGGCAGGGAAATTTGTCTGGGAATGGGCATCCTGAATCGGCAGCCAATCCAAGAACCTCTGATTTCGGAAACGGATTCCGATCAATCTTCAATCGTCGACGACAACCAACGGACTCGCCGCACCAGGCCCCTTCGGCATCAAGGCCCCGATAACACCACGCGGAAGCCGATGGTGTTGACGGAGATGGTGGGGCTGGCGCTGTTGCGGTTGGCGGAGCGGCAGAGTTTGCCGGTGGCGTTGAGGCTGCCGCCGCGGAAGACGCGGGCGGAGCCGGTCGCCGGGCCGGTGGGGTCGCTGACGCTGCCGGCGGGATAATTGCCGAACCAATCCGAGCACCATTCCCAAACATTGCCGGCCATGTCGTAGAGGCCGGAATCGTTGGGCTGGTAACCGCCCACAGCCACGGTGCGATTGAGAAAGATGCCGCTGGCGTTGAAGACGGTGCCGGTGCCCGAATAGTATTCGTATTCCCCGTTGAAGTTCACGAGGCCGGAGGTGAGGTTGGTGCCGAAGTAGAAGGCGTTCGTCGTGCCGGCGCGGCAGGCAAATTCCCACTCGGCTTCCGTGGGCAAACGATAGGACCAGTTCGTGGCGATGCGCCCGGCCAGCCGCTCGCGCTGGGTCAGGAGGAAGCAATAGTTGGTCGCGTCCAACCAGGTCACCTGCTCGACCGGGCGGTTGAGGTCGTTCGTGTAACCGTGCGCGGAGGTGTAATAACTGGGATTGTTGCTCATCACGGAAATATAATTTGTCTGCGAAACCTGATATTTGCTGATGTAGAAGCCCTTGGTAATCGTCACGCTATGGCGCAACTCGTTGGTGCTGCGCTCGAGTTCGTTGGTGGGGCTGCCCATGAAAAACGTTCCGGGCAGGATCCAGACGATATTGGTCGCCGCGCCCACGAGGCCGCGATAATAGCGCATCGCCGCGGGCGCCACGGGATCGGTCACCTGCGAAGGCGCGGCTCCCAACGTGATATTGGTAAGGGTGGTCCACGGACCCGCCGGGAGGTTCGTGGAAAATTGGACCTGGAGGGAAGTGCCGGAATCACCCGTCACGGAAATGGTGGCGTTGGTGGCAGTTGCTTTCAACGAGAGGAGCACCGGCACCTGCGCGCGGGCCGACGTGAGGGACGCGATGCAGAGTGCCAGCCGCAGTATCAGACGAAGGAGGGTCCGTTTCGGACTCACGGCACGGTGAGGCGATAAAATCTTTTGCAGGACAAAACGAAAGCACAGCATAGAGACAAGAAGCGTTACAGCGAGGTGATGGAACCACAGAACGCCCTGCCCGGCAAGCAAACTGCGTGGGATTCTGTTGTGCGGGAACATCGATACTCCGAACAGCGGGATGGCTTCGATGAAGCTACCGCCTGATTGAGCGGCCGGGCCGCTTCGGCTGTGACCCGCAGCAGCCCGACCTCTCAAACCTTGCCATATGTTTTCAATACCCCTTGGCAATCGTAGCTTTGCACTCAAGTCGGCGACGGCTACCGGGACCTCCTCCAGTTTCGCCACCGACTCTGCGCATCCAGTTCCCCGGCTATCGCCGGCTACCCCACAGCCCGTGCCGCCTAAAACCGCGCACGGCGTCGGAATTCCCAAAGGCTCACATTTCTCAGAAATGGTGGCCATATCTGCCTTCGAGGAAGGTGCTTGCCAGGAAAATCGGCGCCATTGCCTCGAAAACCACGCCCGCCCGGTCTCGAACCCCATCTCGAGCGCGATTTTCAGCCCTTTTCGATCTCTTGGCCGACAAAACCATCACAACCCACACCCCGCCACCCGGCACCCCAAAAACGTCCACCGGCTATTTTCCCTTCCCGTTTGGCGGAACCCAAATATATTGGGGCAGTGATTGATACGGAACAAAAGCTGGCGGAATTCCTGCCGGCACTCCAAGCCGCCACCTGGGTGGCTGTGGATACTGAAGCAGACAGCCTGCATGCATACCCCGAAAAAGTTTGCCTGATTCAAATCAGCACCACCGAGGGCGACCGCCTCGTGGACCCGCTCGCCGCCTTGGACATCAACCCGATGCTGGACGCGTTGTCCGGCCACGAATTGATCATGCACGGCGCCGATTACGATTTGCGCCTGCTCCGCAAACATCACGAATTTGTCCCCAGCGCCATCTTTGACACCATGCTCGCCGCGCGACTCCTCGGCTTGCGCCAATTCGGTCTCGGCGACCTCGTGCAACAGCACCTCGGCGTGAAGCTGGAAAAGGGACCGCAGAAAGCCAACTGGGCCATGCGTCCCCTCACTCCGCGCATGGAAAACTACGCCCGCAATGACACGCTGCATTTGAAGCCGCTCGCCGACCGGTTGAAAGCAGACTTGCAGGCGAAAGGCCGCCTCGCCTGGCATCAGGAATCCTGCGCGCAACTCATCATCGACTCCACCACGCCCCGCACGCCCGACCTCGACTCCGTATGGCGCATCAAAGGCAGCCACCTGCTCGACCGCAGCGCCCTTTCCTTCCTGCGCGAACTCTGGCAATGGCGCGAGCGCGAAGCCATCGCCGCCAACCGTCCGCCGTTTTTTGTCCTGAGCCATGATGCGCTCGTCTCCATTTCCGCCGCCGCGGCCGAAGGAAAGCCCATCGAGCCGATGCTGCCCCGTCATTTCTCGGAACGCCGCCGCGCCAACTTTCTCAAGTGCCTCACCCACGCGGCCAACGTCCCCACCGACCGCTTTCCCCGCATCATCCGCACCGTCAGCCGCCGCCCAACGGAAGGCGAACGCCGCCGCTTCATGGAATTGCAAAAAGTCCGCGACGCCCGCGCCGCCGAACTCGAGATCGACCCCACCCTCATCGCCAGCCGCGCCACCATGTCCGACCTCGCCCACGACCGCGACGCCACCCTGGGTAAATTGATGAAGTGGCAGAAGGAACTTTTGGGCTTGGCTGAAGCATTGCCCGCCACTCCGTGAAAAGCAGCCGGAGTCTGTGATCAAAGCTCCCGGCCAACTCCAACGGAGTTGCGCCCTCCAGCCCCAGGTTGGCCCCGAAAGCCTGCGGGCCAACCTGGGGTAGTCGGCAATAAATTCCCAACCTCGACGAGGTTGCGCCTCAGTCCTGGATACCACCGAATTCACTCCAAAGTTTGCACGGCAACTCTCTCAGCCCTCTCTGCACAGGCCGCACCTATAGAACATAACCCGCTGCCAATGATCACGGCATCATCCACATCCACGGACGCAACCTCATTCGAGGTTGGAATCCTGTCCAAATCTTACCCCAAGTTGCGCCGTCGATTTCGGCGCAACTTGGGGCTGAAGGGCGAAACCCCTCCAAGATTTTTCGGGCGGGAAAATTTTTCCATCCGTGAAATCCGCGCCATCCGTGGTTCTCCCTTTGCGTCTTTGCGATCTTGCGCCTTTGCGTTAATTCCCATTCGAACGAATTAATGCTTCCGCATTCCGAAAATCACCATCATTTAATCCCCGCCTTCGCCGCCGCCTCCGGATCACATCGCTTCAAGAAAATGGCGGCATTCATTCGAATGATTTCAACGGGACTTTTCAACGACTGAACCAACGCGGGGACGTATAGCGTCTGCTTTTCGTTCTCCCCAAGCCATTTCTCGAGGCCAAACGCTGCGCCCAACCACACATTGTGGTCCGCGTCTTGCAGGCGTTCCACGAGCAACGGCACAACCTGCTCTTTTGCACCCTGGAATTTACACAACGCATCCACCGCCGATCGGCGGATGTTGGGGTTTTTATCCTGGAGACAATCAATCAACGCGGGAACCGCAAGCTCGGCACCGCTCGCAATTCCCGCCAAACCCTGCACCGCTGTATCTCGCACGGCGACATTCGTGCTTTGCAGCGCGCGGATCAAAAGCGGAACTGCCGCTTCGCCGTTTGTGCCAAGATATTTTACCGTCAACGCGGCGCGCCGCCAGTTGGTGGACCGCGTATCCTCCAGCAACACCAGCAACGGCGCAATCGGCTCCTGCCGTATTTTGATCAGAGCAGCCTGGGCGCGAGCGACCACCAAATATTGTTTATCGGTCGTGGCCGCAGTCGTGAGGGCGGGAATTGCGGCCTGCGCTGCCGGGCCGATCTCCCCGAGAGCCGCTGCGGCTTGTACATGATAGATTTCCTCGGGAATTACCCGGCGCGGAGCAATGAACCGATTGTAAATGTTGGCGTGCTGCTGTGCGTAAGTGATGAACCTTCGCTTGAGCGCCGAGTCGCGGCTTTGAAGCATGCCAATAAGCCGTGTCACCGCCGGTTCCCCCATCGCCCGCAACGCGACGCGCTGCTCCTCCGTCGGATTGACGTTTCCATACTCCAGTCCGCGAACCCACTGAGACAACGATTTGCCCTGATAGCTCGGTTCGTCAGTCCGCAGCACATAAAAAAGCAATCCGCCGACGAAGAACATCGCCGCCACCCAAATAATGATTTTATTGTGCCCATTCATTCGCCAGCCAACCGCCCCAAACCCAATTCCTCTGAATTATCCCGCCATGTGACCAACCCAGGAAGACGTTGCCCCTACTCCGACCAACTCCAACGGAGTTGCGCCCTCCAGCCCCAAGTTGGCCCGAGAATCTTCGGGCCAACTTGGGGTTAAGCCACAACGTGGTCTCAAACCTCGACGAGGTTGCGCCTCAGTTCTGGAGATCACACCCTTCGTTTTCAATCTAATGTTTGCACAATGATCCCGTTTCTCAAAGAAGGCGAACCAACCACAAACGATCCGCTGCTCAAAATTATGAGACCGGTCGCATCCTTGGACACAACCTCTTTCGAGGTTGAAATCCTGCTCAAACTTTACCCCAGGTTGCGCCGCCAGCGTCGGCGCAACCTGGGGCTGGAGGGCGAAATCCCTTCGGGATTTTCAACAAAAAAATCTTCCCTATCCGCGAAATCCGTGCCATCCGTGGTTCTCATTCCCCGCCTTGCGTCTTCGCGACTTTGCGCCTTTGCGTTTACTTCATCGCCCCCCATTTCCCGCATTTTCAAAGCGCATATTTCTTCGCCAGCGAATCATTCAACGCCACACCACAACCGGGCCGTTTTGATACCTCAATCATTCCGTCCTTAAAAACCTCCGCCGGCGTAACCAATTCACCGCGCCACGGAACTTCACCCCATTGCAATTCCAGGATGCGGAAATTCGGCAGCGCCGCACACACCTGTACCGATGCCGCGGTCGAAACCGGCCCGCTCGGGTTGTGCGGTGCGACCGCCACGCCATCCATCGCCGCAAGCGCGGCGATGTGGGTCAACTCCAGCACCCCACCGCAATGCTTTACGTCGGGCATGATGACATCCACCGCCTGATGGCGGCACAGCGGCGCAAAACCGTTCATCTGAAAGAGAATCTCCCCGCCCGCCATCGGCTGCTTGATGGCTCGGTGGATCGCAAGTGTCTCGGTGATCATCTCCGGCGCCACCGGTTCCTCGTACCAAGTGAGCCGCAACGGCTCAAGCCGGTGCGCAACGTCGATGGCGAGTGGCACATCGAAAAGACTATGCGCATCCACCATCACCTCCACCGAATCGCCGACCGCTTCCCGCACCGCCGCAAGACACGCGATACCCTCGACCACTGGCGGTGATTGGGCGGGATCGGAAAAATCTTTCCGTTTGAAACCGTCGAACGGCGCAAGCTTCACCGCGCGAAACCCTTCCGCCACCGCGCGCCTGGCTGTTGCGGCAAACCCGGCCGGCGTGCGGGGCTTGGTGGCGCGATTGATATTGGCATAAACCGGCAGCCGGTCACGCAGACCGCCACCCAGCAGCACATGGACCGGCTGATTGAGCAACTGCCCCATCAGATCCCAAAGCGCCTGCTCAATGGCGCTGTAAGCCGTGGCGGCAACCAACCCGCCCGCTGCGGCCCGCGGCCCCGCCTGCTGCCGAAACCAGGAGATATCCAGCGGCGACCGCCCCTGCATCAATCCGAAAAATCCATTGAGCGCATCCAGCATCTCCGCGGCCTGCGCCTTGGTGGTGTTAAAATATCCAAACGCATCCGACGCCTCGCCCAGTCCGCTCAATCCCGCGGCCGTATGCAGCCGAACAAATAACCAAACCGTCCGTTCCGTCGCCCGCACCGACACCAACTCAAGCCGAGTAAGCCGCGCCCGCACGGACGACGCCGCCTCCGCACCTAACACCGCTGGCAACGCCGTGGCAGACAGCGCACCAAGGCCAGCACCAAAAAAATGACGACGGGAATAGTTGGTCATATGGTGTGCGACGTCCGGCAATTAAGATGAGAAGGAATCCTGAAAATGCAATATTTCGCCTTCACCGATTTTTTAATTCATTTGCCGATGTTTCAACCAACTCCAACGGAGTTGCGCCCCGGGTTGGCCCAAGATTTTCGGGCCAACCCGGGGTCCAAGCCCGAAAATAACCTCAACCTCGACGAGGTTGTGCCCTTCCAATCGAGCAAACGCACATTTGGACTGCGGTAGCACGACGCAGCTTTCGACGCGCAGAGGGGCGCTCGATTGCCCAACAACTTCACCTCACCACTTCAAACGCAAATCCCTTCAAATATTCCGTCTCCGGAATCATCGGAATGATCGGATGGTCGGGTGACTGGGAATACGTCGCGACTTTCCGCAACACGCGGCGCGCGTCGAAGGCGGCGGAGAGGACGGTGTCCATGAACAGCGTCGAGTCCACGTGATGCGAACAGCAGAACGTCGCCAGCGTGCCGCCGGTTTTGAGCAGCTTCAGCGCGCGCAGATGAATTTCCTTGTAGCCGCGCAACGCGTCGGGCACCGAGGCGCGGTTGCGGGTGAACGAGGGCGGGTCGAGAATGATGGTGTCCCAGCGCGGCACGATTTTCTCGTGCGGCGCAGTCATGGTTTGCGTCTTGAGCCAGTCGAAAACGTTGGTGACCTCAGCCGTACATTTTTCGGTCAACCCATTCGCAGCCGCGTTGCGCAGTGAAGCGGCGACGGCGTCGGCGCTTTGGTCGAGCATATGAACTTTCGCCGCGCCCGCGCGAGCTGCGTGCAGGCCAAACCCACCGAGGAAACTGAAGCAATCGAGCACCTGACCGCCTGCCGCGAGTTCGGCGACGCGCTGATAATTCGCCTGCTGATCGAGATACAGTCCGGTTTTATGACCCGCCTGCACGTCCACCTCGAATTTAAGGCCGTTGAGTTTGATCGTCACCGGACCTTCGACCGCGCCGGACAACACTCCATTGGCATCCGGCAGGCCTTCGAATTTCCGCGACGCCACTTCGTTCCGCTCCACGATGGCGCGGGGTGAAAAGATTTTTTCGAGCGCGCCCAGGATCATCGGCTTGCGCTGGTCCATGCCCAGGGCGGAGGTCGTCACGACCAGGACATCCTCGTATTTGTCCACGATCAAGCCGCTGAGAAAATCGCTTTCGGCATTCACCACGCGGAACGACGTGGCGGTCGGCATGTGCTTTTTTCGCACAGCCAGCGCGGCCTTGATGCGCTCCTCGAAAAACGCCCGGTCGATTTCCACGCGTTCCGGCGCGAGGACCCGGATATTGATTTTGGATTTGGAATTATAGAAACCAATTCCAAGCAATCGTTGCCGGTGATCCTTGATCTGAACAATATCCCCGTCCGCCACGGGCTGCACCAGGCGCAGCATCGACCCATGATAAATCCACGGATGACCCGACAAAATGCGATCCGCCTCGCCCGGCCTCACTAACACAGTTGGCAACGATTTCATAATTACGAAAAATTCCGCCGGCAATCCGGCGGCTTGGAACATAGAGACTGAATGGCGCGATGGAAAGGCGGCAGATTTTACAGGCCCTGTGCGCCGCCACTTGCCAGCCCTGCACTAGTTCGCCACGTCCGGCGCATTCGTCTTGTAATCCGTCAAACCGTAGTAGTCTCCCACCCACCACTGGTTCGTGCCGCGAAACGTGCACCAGAAAACATATTTTTCCCCCATCGTATTGGTCGGCGCATGGCTGAGCACTGCGGCGAAGCCGTGAGTTCTCGCTTCAATCCGCCATATCTTTGGGCTGGGCGTGGTTACGCGCTCCAGCAGGCGACCCGGCGCGGCGCGAAGACTTTTCACGGTGAAGTTGGGGAGGATTGCGTGGTTAATCTTGTGCCGTAACGCCGCCCGGATGTCGGCTACTTCGCGGTCCGACACATTGCCGACAATTTGGATCGGTGGCTCGGGCCGTCGCATCACCAGCAGGATTCCCGCTAGCACTGCCAGCAGGAACACCGGAATCGCCACGACGGCCAGAATTTTTTTAGCGCGAGCGTTCATTCCCAACGGATTTTTTTGCATTCCCGATCCGTCATGTCCAAGGGTTCCTTGAGATGCTGCAAAATCCGCCTTTCGCCCCCCCGTCGTCAATACCAACCCGCGCAGCATCTTCGACGTTCATCGAAGCGTGACAATTCGCCGCCGACCGGATACAAACTCGCGCATCAAATGAGCTGTTCCTTATCCAAATGAAAACGCTCGCCGCCGCAATTGTTATTTCCTCTCTCGCCATGCTGACGACCACCGCCCAAACAAAGGATGCTCCGCTCGCTCCTGACATTTTGATCCTCAACGCCTCCGTTCACACCATGGACGCCGCGCACCCCACCGCCGAGGCGGTCGCGGTCGCGGGCAATCGCATCGTGGCGATCGGCACGACCGCCGAATTGCGCCCGATGGCAGGAACCCGCACGCGTGTGATCGATGCCGGCGGCAAAACGGTTTTTCCCGGCTTCAACGATGCCCACGTGCATTACCTCATGGGCGGATTCTCGCTGGCGAATGTCGATTTGCGCGACGCCACTTCCACCCAGGAAGTCGCCCGACGCCTCGCCGAGTACGCGAAGAAGGTGCCGAAGGGTCGCTGGATTTTGGGCGGCGATTGGGACCACGAGAAATGGCCCGGCGCTCCCCTCCCAACGAAGGAAATGATCGACGCCGCCACCCCGGATCACCCGGTCTGGGTGAACCGTCTCGATGGTCACATGGCGCTGGCGAACAGCCTCGCGCTCAAGCTCGCGGGTGTGACCAAGGATACGAAGGACGTGCCGGGCGGCATGATCGTGCGCGATCCGAAAACCGGCGAGCCGACCGGCGTGTTGAAGGATTCCGCCGAAGACCTGGTGGACCGGGTGGTGCCGGAAAAAAGTTTTGACGAAAAACACATCGCGGCCCGCGCCGCCACGGAACACGCGGCCAAGGTCGGCGTCACCAGCGTTACCGACATGTCCGCTGGCGACGATGTCGGCCTCTATCAATACATGGTGGAGCGCGGTGAGATGAAGAACCGCATGTACGCGATTCGGTCCATCGTCTCGTGGGAGCCGCTCGCGAAGGTGGGCGTTCGCGCCGCGTTCGGCAGCGATATGTTGCGCATCGGCGGGTTGAAAGGATTCGCCGACGGCAGCCTCGGTTCCTCGACCGCATTTTTCTTCGAGCCATACGCCGATACGCCCAATACGCGCGGGCTGTTGTTCGACCAGATGTTGCCCGAGGGCATCATGCTGAAGCGCGTGCTCGGCGCGGACAAGGCGGGACTACAAATCATGATTCACGCCATCGGCGACGAGGCGAATATGCGCATTCTCGATATCTACAAAGAAACCGTGGCGGCGAACGGCCCGCGCGACCGCCGGTTTCGCATCGAGCACGCGCAACATTTGCGGGCGAGCGAGATACCGCGCTTCGGCGGGCAAAAGGTCATTGCGTCCATGCAGCCTTATCACGAAGCCGACGATGGCCGTTGGTGCGACAAACGCATCGGCGCTGAACGTTCCAAGGGCACCTACGCTTTTCGTTCGCTGTTGAGGACCGGCGCCGTGCTGGCGTTTGGTTCCGATTGGACCGTGGCGCCGCTCAATCCGATGGAAGGCCTCAAGGCCGCCGTCACGCGGCAGACACTCGACGGCAAACATCCCGACGGCTGGAACCCCGAACAAAAGCTAACGCTGGACGAGGCCGTGCGCGCCTACACCGTCGGATCCGCTTACGCGGAGTTTGCGGATCAGGTGAAGGGCACAATTACGCCAGGCAAACTCGCCGACCTGGTCATGCTCGATCAGGATCTATATAAGACTGCGCCTTCAGAAATCGACAAGGCCCGCGTGCTCCTGACCGTGATGGACGGGCGAGTCGTTTACGAAGCGAAATAAGAGCTGCCATCCCCGAGGCAATTTCGTGCGCGACCTCACGAATCCAAATTGGATCAAGCTGAAGGGAATTCTTTTTCTGGTGGTGGGGATATTGTCCGGCCTGCTGCTCGTCCTGGAACAGCCAAGCTGGAAAATGGTCGCGCTGCTCGCCGTGACGATCTGGTGCTTCTGCCGCTTCTACTATTTTGCGTTCTACGTGATCGAACACTACGTGGATCCCGGCTATCACTTTTCGGGATTGGGCTCCTTTGCGAAGTATCTCTTTACCCGCCGTGGCAAGCCCTCACCGCCAAAGGAATAGGGGTTACTTCGGCGGCGGCTGACCCAGGCGCTTGCCGATTTCATCCATCATTTTTTGATACGGTTTGCGGTGCATCTTCGAGATGGTGACTTCCTCCTCCAGCACCTCACCTTTGTTGCGGACGAGGAAGGCATGGGCGTCGATGCGAAACAAATCGCCGGTCACATTCACAATATTGAGTTTCACCCGCGTGGCGATGCCCCCGCCCATCCAGTTGCCATAGGCGAGATTGTTCATCGTGCTGCCCGGGCGCTCGAATACCAGCGTGCTGTAATTTCCAGACGACGCCTTGTAGCCCTGCTCTTGAAACACAATGGCGGTGGTCCCGCGAATTTCCTGCGCGGAATGTCCCCGAATTTCCACCGAGGCAAATTGCGCCGAGTCCGGCTTGTCGGTGGATTTGCACGCGCTCGCGGCCAGCGCGAGCAGGCAGAGGGCGAGCAGGGAGCGCATGATCGCGCCCGAAGTAAGGGTTCGTGCTGCTTTATTCATGGGAGGCATTAAACAGGGAAAAGTTTAAAACTCAAAGCTCACATCGCCCAATCGTTCGGCGACCTCGTTCAGGATGCGTCCTTCGTCACCGGCGTTTTTCGCGACGAACGTCACACTCCAGCGCAGGTAGGCGCCGGCGTCATCCCACGGCACGGTGGAGATGAGCTTTTCGGTGATGAGCCATTGGGAGACTTCCTCGGCACTTTTGAAGGCGATGCGTTGCCCGTCTTTTTTCACCGCCGCTGTGGGTGCTTTGACATACAGAAAAAAAGAACCCCTGGGTTTCCGCGCTTGAAAACCTTTTTGCGCGAGCAACCTCACGAGCGCATCCATCCGGCGGGAATATTTCCCGGCGATTTTCTCCGTGATTTCCGGATGATCCATGCCGTACGCCGCCGCGTGCTGGATGGCGAGAAACTGGCCCGAGTCGCTGTTGTCCTTCACGTCGGCGTAGGCTTTCACGAGCAATTCGTTGCCCGCCACAAATCCGCACCGCCAGCCGGTCATGTTGAAAGTCTTGCTGGCCGAGTGCAATTCGATGCCCACGTCTTTCGCGCCCGGCGTCGCCAGAAAACTCAGCGGCGCGCCTTCGAACACCAGCGCGGCGTAGGCGGCATCGTGAATCACCACCAGATTGTGCCGCTTCGCAAATTTCACGACCTCCGCGAAAAACTCCGGCGTGGCGCTCGCCCCCGTGGGGTTGTTGGGATAATTCAACACCAGCACCTTCGACTGTTTCAAAATCTCCGCCGGAATCGAAGCGAGGTCCGGCAGAAAACCATTTTCATGCGTCAGCGGCAAATTGTGAACCCGGCCGCCAAGATACTTCGCGTGCGTGCCGAACACCGGATAGCCGGGCGTCGTCATCAGCACATAATCGCCGGGATTGATGAGCGCGGCGGGGAGAATCGAAAGCGCCGCCTTGCTGCCGATGGAATGCACCACTTCCGTTTCCGGATTGATGCCCTGCACCTGGCAGACGCGCGCCAGATAGCGCGCTGCCGACTCTTTCAATACGCTGTCGCCGTTGTCCGCGTAACCGCGATTCTCCGGCTTGCGCGCCTCGTCGCATAATTTCTCCACCACTTCGGGAAACGCCATTTCGTCCGGCTCGCCGACACCCATGTCGATGATCTCCCGCCCGGGGTGCGCCGCGATGGCCGCGCGCTTGGCACGTTTGATTTTCTCGAATTTATAAATCGCCGTGGATTTGCCGTACTGGCTGCCGCCGATCCGTTCCGCAAAAAGTTGTTGTATATAGGACTCAGACATAATTCGAAAGGCCCTCACCCGAACGAATGGCCGGGGAGCGCGCCTTGTTATCGAGCCACGACGCTAATCAAATCCCCCACCCGACGCAAGCGGGCGGCGCTTTTTCATTTCCCTGCCCCGCCCTTTTTCCTCACACTCGCGCGAATCATGGAACTGAGCCGCGCCGTTTTTATTGACCGTGACGGGACGATCATCGAGGAAAAGAATTATCTTCACCGCGTCGAGGACGTCGTGATTTATCCGGGCGCGGGCACCGCGTTGAAGCGCTTGCAAGACGCGGGGTTTCGCCTCTTTATCGTCACCAATCAGGCCGGCGTGGGCCGCGGCTATTTTTCGCTCGCGGACGTCGCCAAAGTGAATGACCATCTGCTGCAAGCACTTGGGCGGGACGGCGTGAAGTTCGACCAGGTTTATATCGCGCCGGAAGCTCCCGGAACCCCCAGTCGCGGACGCAAGCCGTCACCGCAATTTCTGTTCGACGCGCGGGACGAATTCAGCGTGGATCTCGCGAGGAGCTATATGATCGGCGACAAGCTAATCGACCTGGAATGCGGCTGGAACGCCGGCGTGAAACAGTCTCTCCTGGTCAGGACCGGCTACGGCGCTGAATTGGAACGCACCACCCCCGCCCCGCTCGCGCGCGCCACCGTCGTAAACGATTTGTCCGCCGCGGCAAACTGGATTCTTACCCACCCGGGCAACCCATGACCGAACCACCAAACAACAGTTCATAACCGTCTGTCACTATGTGCGGCATCGTCGGCTATATCGGCAGGAAAGACGCGGCGCCCGTCCTCATCGAGGGCCTCCGGAAACTTGAGTATCGCGGCTATGATTCCGCGGGACTCTGCACCATAAATCCCACCGGCTTCCACCTGCGCAAATGCGTCGGACGTGTCGCGCGGCTGGAACATCTCGTCAGCCAGCATCCGGCCAACGGCTCCATCGGCATCAGCCACACGCGCTGGGCCACGCACGGCCCGCCCAGCGATGCCAACGCGCATCCGCACCTCGACCAATCCGGCAAACTCGCGCTCGTCCACAACGGCATCATCGAGAATTATGCGGAACTGCGGCACCGCCTCGTTCGGCACGGGCACAAATTTCATTCGCAAACCGACACCGAAGTACTCTCGCACCTGATCGGTTATCATCTGGATCAACTCCTCGCCCGCGGCAAAACATTAAGTCCGGAGTTGTTGACCGAAGCCACACAAACCGCGACGCGCGAAGCCGCGGGCAGCTACGCCGTCGGCATGGTTCATTCCGGGCTCCCCGGCGTCATGATCGGCGCCCGGCGGGGCTCCCCGTTGATCATCGGGCTCGCCCGCGGAGAAAATTTTCTTGCGAGCGACGTCTCCCCCGTGATTTCCCACACGCGCAAGGTCATTTATCTCCATGACGGCGATGTCGTCGTGATGACGGAGCGGGAGGTATCGGTGACGGCCAATCGCAAAGCCGTGCGCCGCAGTCCGACCACCGTCGAGTGGTCCGCCGAAGCCGCGCAGATGGGGAAATTTCCGCACTACATGCTCAAGGAAATCCATGAGCAACCCGAGCGCGTCGAGGAAGTCGTGCGGCGCACCGTGCGTCCGCGCACCGGCACCATCGCGTTCGAGGAAACAGCGTTGGACCACCAGCACCTCGCCAAAGTCCGCCGCCTGTTACTGGTGGCGTGCGGCACCAGCTGGCACGCCTGCCTTGCCGGCGAGTACCTGATCGAATCGCTCGCGCGGCTGCCGGTGGAGGTTGAATGCGCGAGCGAAATGCGATATCGACATCGCCCGCTCGAAAAATCCACCCTCGTCGTCTCGCTGTCGCAATCCGGTGAAACCGCCGACACCCTGGCCGCCGTTCGTCTCGCGCGCTCGCACGGATTGAAGGCGCTGGCGATCGTGAACGTCGCGGGCTCCACCATCGCCCGCGAATCCGATGCGGAAATACTCATGCGCGCGGGGCCGGAAATCGGCGTCGCCTCCACCAAGGCTTTCGAAATGCAGGTGCTCAGCCTGACCCTGCTCGGCATCGCGCTCGGCCGGCAGCGCGGACACCTCTCGCTCGCGCAAGGCCGCAAGCTGGTGCATGAATTGCAGGCCATCCCGGCGAAATTGAAAAAAATCCTCGCTGGCAGCGCGCACATCAAAGCCATCGCTAAAAAATACGCACGTGCCGACGGTTTCCTGTTCATGGGGCGTCTGCAAAATTTCCCCATCGCCCTGGAAGGCGCGCTCAAGCTCAAGGAAATTTCCTACGTGCACGCCGAAGGCTATCCCTCGGCGGAAATGAAACACGGCCCCATCGCCCTCGTGACGCCGGACTTCCCCAGCGTCTTCATCGTGCCGCGCGACGGGATGTACGAGAAGAACATGAGCAACGTCGAGGAAATCAAAGCCCGCCGCGGCCCGGTCATCGCCATCGCCACGAAGGGAGACACCCACATTGCCCGCAAAGCCGACGACGTCATCTACATCCCGGAGACGGTGGACGCCCTGCAACCTTTGCTTACCGCCGTCCCGCTCCAATTGCTCGCCTATTATATCGCCGTCCAGCGCGGCTGCGATGTGGACAAACCGCGAAATCTGGCGAAGAGCGTCACGGTGGAGTGATCACTCGGGAGCCCCAATCGTCAGGACTTCAAATGCCTTCAGTTTCAATGACGAACGCTCGTTCGTTAATCCGGCGACCATTGCAACTTGCGGGGACGCTGTCAGATTTGCAACCAGCGCTTGCTTGAGTTGTTTGCCGGCGAACAGCCCCAACACGGCCAGCCGGCCTGGTGAATTGGAATGACCGGCGGCCACGTTATCAACACCGGCAACGGCGCTGAAGACGTTAAACAATGGAAATGCTTTCCCCGGTGTGGATGGAAATTGTTGCGGTAATGGCGAGCCTTGAGACCGCTCCATCACACCGCGCCAGCCGGTGGTTTCGAAATATGTCACGCTATCCGCGCCGGCGGATGCAAGAGCTGCAAGACTGCCCAACGTCCACGCGGCGGCGAACTGGCTAAGCTGACGCGCATCCACGGGCGCGGGCAATTCATGGGTGGCCGTGACCGAATTAGTTGAGGTAGCCACGGGGTTGAAACGTTGCTTCAAGGTGAGCGGCGATATCACCAGCGGCCGGCCGCCGGCAAAATCCCGCGCGGTCTGCACGGTCGCCGCCTGTGCCGCCAGCGTTTCCATGAGGGACAGGTGATCAAACGCGTGCACCTGCGGATTGACCGACCAGAAGAGAAAATCCGCCTCTTCCAACGGGAGCCGCTCCATGGCGTGTTCGCGATTAAGTTCGCAAAAATTGCAGTCGCTCCCCGCCCCGATGGGCACGTTGAACGCGCCAAAATTTTTCCTCACCCACACCAACGTCCGGCGTGACGTGGCCTGCTCATTTTGTCGTAGCGCCAGAATTCGGCTCAGGGGTGCGGCTGACTGATTCAAGATCTGCAAGAGCGGGGCCGGGTCGGTTTCTCCCTCGCGCGACAGATGCAACGCAAGTTCCAAGCCGGCGTTCAATCGCCCTGCTTCAATGACCGCCCGTCGAAGCGTCGGCAGCGAATCTTTATCACCCAGCCGTATGTCCACCCGCAAATGCGCCGGCCGGAGCTTCTTCAATGACAGAATTTCCGCCTCATTTAGGGTCTCACCGTGACTTGCCAATCCTAATCCGAGGGCGGGAAATCGATGCTCGGGCGATTCCGGGATGCCTACGAGCACAGGCTCGGCACGCTGTTCCTCCACTTCGATCGCAACGCGATCGGCTCCCGCTGCCTCACCGGCCAGTTTCAGCGTGACTGTCTGGCGAATGGAAGTGCCCGTCTTTACCTCGACTGGAAACGGTTCCGCAAGCGGCGTACAGTAGGTTTTGAAACTGGCGTCGGTCCAGTTGCGCTGGTCCTCCGTTTCGAAGATGTCACCTTCGAACTCAACTTCGGCCCAAAGGCCGGGTTTGACCTCGTGAGCGAGCCGCCGCAAATCCCGGATGCTCCCCCGTCCGATTAGCTGCGGTTCGATCCGATCAGGAAAGCAACCGTCAATTCGGGAACCATCCATTCGAAACTGCCGCACACGCGCGCCGGCACATTCCAGAATGGGATGCAGCACACAAAAGCCGATGCGATTGCGGAGGAAAGTCGTCTTCGCCGTACCGTCGAACTCGTAGCGAAGGGAGCCATCGTTGCCGCCTCGAATGTTACCGCGCCAGGTAAAGTGGATATCGCCCTGCCGATGCTCCGATTCAAACTCAATTTGAAACGTCTGCTTATCCACCCGGCGATTGAGCTCACGAATGGCGCCCGGAACCGTTCCCCAATTGCGGTCGCGCACCGCCGCATAAATTCCGCGCAACACCTCGATCTCACCAAGCATGATCCGTCGCACCATGCCGCCGGCCGGATCGTAAAGCAGTGTTAACGGACCGGCCCGCAGCGGTATCAACATCGGGGGCGGTTCCGACTGGCCGTAGAGAAGGAACGTCTCAGAAAGCATGGCTCACGCGGTCTCGGTCACAACAAATATCCGGCGTCGGCTTCGAACCGCCAATACGCGATTGCGAATGGCATCCAGCAGCACCGCCGCAAAGATGACCGCGCTGGTAATAAGCGGATAGAGATAGGGATTCACGTTGAGAATATTCAACCCATTGTCAATCGTCTGAATCAGGATCGCACCCAGGACGGTGCCCGGAAATACCGCGCCGCGTCCGCCGAACAAACTGGTGCCACCCAGCACCGCGGCCGCAATGGCCATGAACTCACGGTTGTTGCCGAATCCCGGCGAGACTGCCGGAGCCTGAGACAACGCCACAATTCCCGCGGCGGCGGCGCACAGACCGCAAATCACGTACACCATGAATAGCACGAGCCGCGTGTTGATCCCCGCTTTTCGGGCGGCTTCCACATCGGCCCCCACGGCATAAATCTGCCGGCCGAACGGCGTGCGTTTCAATGTCACATGAGCCAACAACACGACCACGGCAAATATCAAAACCGGCAAAGGGACGCCAAGGAATCGCGCCGCGCCAAGTTCGTAGAAACTTTCCGGCAGGTTCATCGCCCGCGTCTCCGTGATACGCAAGCCGAGGCCCCGCCCGAAATAGCGCGTCGCCAGCGTGACGATGAAAGCCATGATGGCAAGACGCGTGATGAACAAGGCGTTCAAGGCACCATATACTATTCCGATCGCCAGCATGATCAACAGCACCACCGGGAACGAAGTGCCGCTCAAAATCAGTTTTCCGCCCACGGCTGCCGCCACAAACATAATCGAGCCGACGGAGAGATCCACGCCAGCCGTCAACAGCACGAAGGTCATGCCCACTGCCAGAATTCCGGTGGATGAAGTTTGAATGAGAATATTGAGCGCATTTGCCGGCTGGAAAAACGCCGGCGAAAGAACACCGAACACGATCAGCACCACCGCGAATAAAATCAGCGACGCCTGGTTCAGCAGGCGAAGTCCAAAGAGGTTGGCAGAGGAGGATGTCATGGGGCAAATTATTCCAGAGCGCCGTCGTGCAGCGCGGCGCGAAGGATGCGCTCGCGGTCGAATTCGTGCGGCGCGATGGTATCGCGGATCTCGCCGCGTCGCATCACCAGGATGCGGTCACACATGCCGATAAGTTCCTCGACCTCGGAGGAAATCAGCAGCACACCGGTTCCGCGGTCGGCGAGTTCGTTGATGAGCCGATAGACTTCATGCTTCGCCCCCACGTCGATGCCGCGCGTCGGTTCGTCGAGGATGAAAACTTTCGGTTCGTTCAAGAGCCATTTTGCCAGCACCACTTTCTGCTGGTTGCCGCCACTAAGCGTTTTTACGACCTGTCCGTCGCGTGTGGTCGACGTAAGTTTTACCGCTTCGCGAATATTGGTTACCGCAGCGCGAATCGTGCTCGCATTAACGAGCCCGAACAGTCCGCGAACAAAACGCGGCAGCACGACGAGCGCAATATTGTCCGCGATCGCCGCCTCGGGACACAACCCCTCGGCGCGCCGGTCCTCGGTGAGAAAAGCGAGCCCCCGCTGGATGCGCTCACGCGGCACAAGCCCGTTTAGCAACTGGTCGTTCAATCTCAGTTCCCCGGCAGCGCAGGGATCGAGGCCGAAAATAATCCGCGCCAGTTCCGAGCGGCCGGACCCCATCAAGCCGGACACTCCCAAAATCTCACCACGTCGAATTTGAAAAGTGATATCGCGAGCCACCCCGGGCTGCGAAATCCCCCGCACGTCCAACGCAACCTGATCCGTCGGTTTGCCCGCACGTTTCGGAAACAATTGCGTAATCTCGCGCCCGACCATCAACGTTACCATGCGCTCCAAGGTCAACCGGGAACCGATTTCGTTGGCTACCACGGCACCGTCGCGCAAAACCACGACTTCATCGCAAAGCTGCAACACATGTCCAAGGCTGTGCGAGATGTAAATCATGGAGATGCCACGCTCACGCAAACGTGCCATGATGGCGAACAGCCGGTCAGTCTCGTGAGCCGTGAGGGACGTCGTCGGCTCGTCGAATATAATAAGCCGGGCGTCGAAGGCCATGGCCTTGGCGATTTCAACCAACTGTCGTTCGCCGGCGGAAAGGCGTTCGACCAGCGTGTCGGGCGAGTAGGCAAGATTCAGCTCCCGGAGCAGTTCGCTCGTGCGCGCACGAATCTTGCGCTGGTCGATGATCGGCAGCCAGGTGGCTCGCCATGGGAAGTGGCCCGCAAAAATATTTTCGGCGATGGAGAGATTGGGGAAGAGATTCAGTTCCTGATGAATAAACGCGACTTGGGCCTGCTCGGCATCACGCGGTGATTTCGGCGCGTACGCCACCCCATTCAGGCGCATTTCGCCGGCATCTGGCACCAGATTTCCGCCGAGCACGTTCATCAAGGTGGATTTGCCCGCGCCATTCTCTCCGACAATGCCGACGGTCTCGCCGGGCTTGACGGAGAAAGTCACCCCTTTCAGCACTTTCACGCCGAAGAAGCTTTTCTCGATGGAATGAAATTCAATCATCGGCTCGCGATCAGCTTGTTTCGCAGTGCATCGGTCATGGCCGCCGCAAGAATGACGCCCCCCTTCACCATCGTGATCGTGTAGAAATTCAGTCCGACCAGGTTCAGGCTGTTGTCCACAAGCGCGAGAAACAGCACACCGAAGACGGTGCCGAGGATTCTGCCTTTGCCGCCGTAAAGGCTCGTGCCGCCGATGACGACCGCCCCAACGATATCGAGCAGGTTGTCGCGGGCCATTTCCGGATTGCCGGTTTCAAGGCCGGCGGTAAACAGAACGGCGGCAAGACCGGCAAAGCATCCGCTCACGACGTAGGTGAAGAAAGTCACCCCTTGAACCGGGACGCCGGAAATGAAAGCGGCGCGCGGATTATGGCCAATCGCATACGACCATTTTCCATAAAGCGTTTTGGAAAGCGCGAGGTGCGCAAGCCAGGTCGCCACCCCCGCAATGGCAAACACGATCCAAAGCTTCTGGCCGAGCATGACGAAGCCGGATGGCAGGTCGCCAATTTTCTGCGACATCGTCAGCCAGATGGCGAGGCCGCTGACGAACATCATGGTCGTGAGCGTGGCGATGAACGCGGGAATGCGACAGACCGTGACGGTGAATCCGTTCACGGCACCCACGGCACCGCCGACCAGCAGCATCGCAAGCACGCCGACCGGAATGGCCAGCGCGTTTCCCGCCAGCCAACCGGCGTGCGCGCTCATGATCTTGCCCCCGACCACGCTCGCCAGCGCGATGATGGAGGTGACGGAGAGATCGATGCCGCCGATAATCAGAACCAGCGTCAAGCCGACGGAAACCACAAGAATCGGCAGCGCATAGGCCAGGACGGTTTGCAGATTGGCCCAAGAGCCAAAGCCCGTCGTAAACGGCGCGAGTGCGGCGAAATAAAGCGCACACAGCCAGAGAACCAGGTACTCCGACAGAAACAGCCGCTTGATCAACTCGATCGCGCGTCCGCTCGAACCGGGTGGTGATGACTCGACGGAAAGCATTTCATTTCCTGGTCACGTTGGCACCCCACATCCGGGCCTTTTTTTCCTGCAAGTTGCCTTGGTTGATCACGAATCCCGGATCGAGAATGACGGCGGAAACCTCCTTTTTGGCCATTTGATCGAGCAACGCTTGAACCGTCTGTTCAGCCTCAAAATAGACATCCTGTACTCCCGTCGCGTCGAGGTAACCATCCAGCAGCATTTGATACGCGGTTGCATCACCGTCAAATCCACCGAGAATGACGTGGCCGGGTTCATTGAGCTTGTGATATTTATTCGCCGATTTGAGCGCGGCGACGACTGACGGAAAAAGAAAGTCCGAGGACGAAAAGACGAATGAAATTTCGGGGTTGGCCTGGAGCGCATTCACGACCCCGGCGCGCGCCTTCTCTTGATTCCATTCGGACGGGACCTCGGCCACCACGTCAATGACGTCTTCGTTCCCCTTCACTGCGTCGTGAAAACCATCCTTGCGGCCCACGGCATTGATGTCACCCAGGTCGCCGACAATAAGCATCGCTTTCTGTTTCTTTCCGGTTTTGCGCGCCTCCTCGATCATGAAGGCCACCGTCTCGCGCGCGAGCTTTCGATTGTCGGCCACCACGGCAACGGATTTTACGCCCTCGGCTTCGGCGGCCGGGCGGTTGAAGAGCACGATGGGAATCCCCGCTTCGTTCGCGGCCTTGATGGCGGGAATGCACGTCTTGGAATCCTTGGGTACCAGCACGATGCCGTCCACCTTGCGGGTGACAAAAGTGCGGACCTGTTGCAACTGACGGTTCGCGTCGCCGTCGGCGATGGCATCCACGACCTTGATGTTGCGTTTGGTCAACTCGGCCTTGAGAGCTTCAAATCCTGCCACCCAGTACTCGGTCTGCAGAGTCTCAAAGGCGATCCCGACGGTGAGTTGCTTTTCGCCGCCCGCAGCGGGAGAGTCGGGACTTTTTCCGCAACCCACCAGGAGCAGCAGGGGCAGGAGGCCCAGTAGGACGGACGGGTAAAGCCAGCGCGGGAGGGATTTCATAAGTTTGGGGTAATTTAAATTTCTAACAAATTTTCAATTCGGGATCAGGCCACGCAGATAGCCCGCACCAGCCTCGGTCGAAGTGCGTTCCTGACCGATCGTCTCTTCGAGAGTTTTGCCGGGCGTGACCCAGGTTTCAAGGATGACATTGAATGGCCGCGAATGTTTCGTCAATTGACCAAGCAGCCAGGGGACATCCAGTTGACCGGCCCCGGCGGGACAACCTTCGAGCACGAACCCCATGCGATGGCCGACGCGATGGATGGTAAAATCCTTGGCATGCAAACAGAGGGTATGCCGGCCGAGCGTCTCCACCACGACCGCCGGCCCTTCGAGCGCGCCGAAGGAATTTACAGTATCCAGGCAGATACCGACATTTTCAGTTCCCAATTGTTCAACGATCCATGCCAGCGTCCCACTACTCAAACGGTCATGGTTTTCGATTGCGAGCCGAACGCCTGCCTCCGCGTATTCCCCCACCGCCGGGCGTAATCGAGCGACGATTTCATCGGGCGTGGGCTCGTCGCCTGGGGAATCCACTACCACGCGGACAAAGGGAGCGCCAAATCGCCGGGCCAGTTGAAGATAGGCGCGAAGGTTTCCCGGATCCAACCCAAGCGTGCCGACTTCCACCTGAATATTGAGTTGCAGAGCGCGAGCGGCAAAACGGTCCAGCTCCGACGATGAGAGCTTCGTCAACGGGAGGTTGTCGCAAATTTGCACCAATCCCACACGAAGACGCGCGGCTTCGTCGAGCAAATCAAAAGCCGTCATCGGCCGCGCGGGCGGATGACCCGGCACGCCGATGGCCCAGGCAAACGCGTATGAACCAATGCCCAGGCGCATGCTTAATCGCGCGAGCCATTCTCGATATTGCCGGAAACAATGGCGCGCACCTGTTGCGATACGCTGTCCGGTTCGAAAAGCTTTTTCCAATCCGGCTTGAGCATATGCCGGGCGCCGTAATCCGCGATGAGTCTGGCGCCGTCGCTGAACGGAAAATTCACCCGGCTGAAGGCGATGCCCAATTCGACTTTCACGTGGCCGTACATGAAATCCTCGGCGGCAGCTCGCGGCACGCCGCGCTTCACCGCTTCCTCCAGGGCTTCCCGCAACGCCATGACGAGGCAGATGCCGACCGTCTCAGCCATCGCGGGTTCGAGAATCGCCATTTGCTCCACCGTGATGCGATGTGACCGCGTCACAGGTGCATAGATATCGCGGGCGATGCGCTCGCCGAGCGCGTAGTGGTCCTCCGTACCGTGCACCAGGGCGCAGACGATGGCCTGTCGCGCGTGAGTGCCGCCGAAGAAATCATTGATCTCGGCATCCGTCTGAAAATGATCGAATACATTCGGATGACAGGGATGACTGACGAAGCATCCCGTATCCGGCCGCGTCGGAATTTCGCCCGCATGTGCGGCGGCGGGATCGAGCGTAATCAGGAGTGATCCCGGCTTGATCATCGGTACGACCTCGCGGGCGACGCGGCCGAGAATGCGGTCCGGCAAGGCCAGGATTACCGCGTCGGCTTGCGCGAGCGCTGCATCGCGCGGAGTGGTTTTCAAGCCGCGCGTTGCCAGATTGGCCAGCCCCGCTTCGCCGGTTTCGACGCAAAGCAAAGTATAAGCCGGATTTCCTTTAAGATGGTCGGTCAGGCGGCAACCCATTTTGCCGCCCGCGCCAAACAGGGCGAGCGTGATGTGATCGTTCATGATTTAGTGGGGTATTGCGGCGATTGATTTGCAATCGCAAATTATGACTCTTTTTGTTTTGAGAAATTCACACCGGCAGCCTCACGGTCTCACCAGCTGCCGCGCTTTCGTAAGCAGCGGAAACAAGCTGCACTGTTCTTAAATTGTCCTCGCCGGTCGTTTCGGCGCGACCCTGGCCGGAAAGTTGCAGCAGCAGATTGCGCTGGCAATCGACGATGCTGGAATGCACCAGCGCATAACGGGGATCGGCCCAGGCGTAAAATGGCGGCGGACAGCGGCGGCTGACCGTCCCTTCCCGCGTGGTGACCCGGAGCCAGAAATCGGGACTCAATTCCGCGGAACCCTCCATGCCTTCGACGAATACAAACGCCTCCGGGAAACGATCATGCTCCACCCGGCTCGCGTAACTCAGATTGCATACGACAATCGCTTCATTCCGCATTTGCAGCAGCACCGTGGCGACATCCTCGCCCTGAATATCGGAATGAACACGATGAGTCCGGCAATTGAGAGCAACCGCCTCGCCGAATAAAAACCGCGCAACATCAAGAATGTGGCTGCCCATGTCCGCGATGATGAACCGTTCCACTGTTTTGAGAAATGGCTGGTTATCGAACACCGGAAAGCTGTTGCAGTAATCGATGCGGGCGCGGAAGACGCGACCAATTTCTCCGGAGGCGATCACCCGCTGAAGTTCCCGCAGCGGCGTTTGCCAGCGCCAGTTTTCATTGATCAACAGCGGCACGCCGGCATTGCGGCAATCGTCCACCATCGCTTGGGCGTCCGGGAGATTGCCGGCCATCGGCTTTTGACACACCACTGGAATGCGATGCGCCGCCGCCAGTTCGACAAATTGCCGATGAGTGCCCACGTCGGTGATCACGTCCAGGAAGTCCGGCTTCTCCTTTGCGATCAATTCTTCTGCCGAATCAAAAACCGAGGGAATGTCCCACGCGTCCGCAAATGCCTGCGCTTTGGAACGCGTGCGATTGCACACCGCGATACAGCGAACGCCCGGTAATTCCCGCCATCCAGCCAGTTGGTAACGTGACCAGAATCCAGTTCCGACGATCGCAAAGCGCAGTTCTGACATCAAAGTCACATACAATTACCGGCCCGGTAAGGCGAGCCGATAGGAAAGTCCGATTTTTCTTTTGGACGATTCCCTCCGGGACCAAAACCAATTCTCCGAATCCTCACCACGGGCGGTTGAGATCGGGACGTCGCTTGCGATTTTCCCTCAGCCGCGCTTGTAGGGTTGGATTGTGCGAGTTCTCGGTTGACGTGGCGGTCTGATTCGACGCCGCGTAGATGGCGGTCAACTGCTCATCGATTACCCCGAGCAACTCCTGCCGGCCCTGCTGCGCCGCGGCGGAACAGGTGAAATATGCCGGAGGCTTTTCAAACCACGGCGCGATGCGCTCCATGAACGCGGCGATATTCGTCTCGACGGTGGCGGGAGGGACCTTGTCGGTCTTCGTAAAAACCAGGACGAACGGCACCGCGCGGCGCACAAGCCATTCCAGGAATTCGAGATCGATGGATTGCGGCGTCAAGCCGGACTCGATAAGTGCAAAGACCAGGGTGAGGTTCGGGCGATTCGCCAGGTATTGGTTTACGGCCCGATTAAACTTGTCGCTGTCCTTCCGCGCTCCCTGGGCGAAGCCGTAGCCTGGCAGGTCCACCAGCCGCCAGTTTTTGTTGACCGTAAAGACGTTAATGAGGCGGGTGAACCCCGGTGTATTCGAGACGCGGGCCAACCCCACCTCGCCAGCGAGAAAGTTCAGCAACGAGGACTTGCCCACATTCGAACGCCCGATAAAAGCGAACTCCGGCAGCGATTCGTCCGGACATGATGCCAGGTCCGGGGCGCTGCAATCAAAAGTGGCGGACGAGATGTTCACGATCACATACTACCCGGTAAAGGGTCCCAACCGATACTCTTTTGTCGCATCGGACGCGTCTTATTCCTCTTCGTCGAACACCCGGTGCGCGCCACGATTGCCGATTTTGCGCTCCTGCCAGGCCGCCTTCTTTTCAGCGTCATGCAGGTAGCGAATCTCCAGTTGCAGCTTGAGGTAACTGTCATACCGCTCGCGTGGCAGCGTGCCGGCCGCCAGGGCTTCGAGCACGGCACATTTCTGCTCCTTGGTATGAGTGCAATCACGAAAATGGCAGCGCACCGCCACCGCATCGATCTCGGGATAGGCCTGCTTCGAGCCTTCGCCTATCACCCACAGGTGAAATTCCCTCATGCCCGGCGTATCGATTACCACACCGCCTTTGGGCAAAAATATCATTTCGCGCCATGAAGTTGTGTGCCGTCCCTTGGCGTCATTGGTCCGCACCTCCAGGGTCGCCTGAATGTCCTCGCCGTAAAGCCGGTTGATCAGGCTGGATTTGCCGACCCCGGATGTCCCGATAAACACAGCCGTCTCGCCCGGCTTGATCAATTGCGCCAGCTGTTTCACACCCCGCCCCGTAAGCGCGCACACGGCGAGCACCATGGCATCCCCGGCCACGCTCCTGGCATTCGCGATCCGGGCATCGAGATCCTCGCAGAGATCAATTTTGTTAAGCAGGACAATCGGGCGCGCGCCGCTTTCATGGGCCATGACCAGCATCTGCTCAAGGCGTTTGGCGTCAAAGCTCGCATCCGCAGCCGCGACCATGAACGCCGTATTGATGTTCGTGGCCAGGATATGCTCATGGTTGCCGCGACCCGCCATCTTGCGGCAAAGCCGTGTGCGCCTGGGCAGGATCGCCTGAATCATCGCCTTTTCCTCGTTGGGCACGAGTTTTACAGCGACCCAATCTCCGACCTTGGGAAGTTTGGAAATCGCCCCGCGCGCCTCGTGCATGAGCTTGCCGGTCACTTGCGCCAGCAGTTCCGCTTCCGCGGTCCAGACCCGGAAAAAATGCTTGTCCTCCACCGCCACGCGCGCCGGAATCCAACCCTTCGCCGCATACGGCGCGAACTGCTGACCAAAGTCGGCATTCCAACCTAACGTCGTCAGGTCCATAGGCCCGTGGTTGCAGGAACTTTCACAGCCAACAGGCTATGCCAAATCAGTTCCGTAATGAAGGCCGAAGTTTTTACCAACGGCGTGGCAAATAGACGCGGGCGATCACAGCTCTCTGATTTGGGGCGGGCCTTTGAAGCGCTTGTTTTCCCAGGCGAACCACGCCACCAGCATTACCACCGCCGTGCCCCCCAAAATCTTCAGCGCGATTGCGTTGGGCGGCTGCACGCCGATAAAAATCAATCCGACGCAGCCGATTGCGGAAATGACAGCCAGCGGGCGGTACCAGCCGCCCAGGTTCCACGGCCCCATTCTGGTCCACGTACGGCCATACGCGAGAAATCCCGCCCCGATCGGCAACACATAAGAGATGTAAAAGAAAATGGCGCAGCACGCCGCGATGGCTGAGTAAGGCACCACCAGCATAAAGAACAGGGCGAGAAAAGCGCCCGTCCAAACCGCCGGGCCCGGGGTGCGAAATCGCTCCGACACCTGTCGCAACCACGGCGACGCCGGCAGACCACCGTCGCGCGCGAAGGCATACATCATCCGGGAGGCGGACGTCAGGCTGGCGAGTCCGCAAATGTATTGCGATATGCCGATGCAGACATACAGCACCGCCGCCAGCGGTTTGGGCAGGACCGTTTTCATCACCCAATAAAATACATTGTTGCCTTGGGCGGCCGCTTCGTCGGTGCTCGGCATGGCCACCAAAATCGCCGTCAGCATCACCCAGCCGAAAACGGCGGATACCGCGACTGACCGTACGATACCGCGCGGCGTGCTTTCGGCGGCGCTCACTGTTTCCTCAGCGGTATGCGCCGAGGCATCAAAGCCGGTGATGGTGTAAGCCGGCACCAGAAAGCCGAGCGCAAAGAGCCATAGCATGTTGTTCGAGTGCGGCAGCACCGGATCGCCCGCCGGTTGTCCGCTGTAATTGGTGAAGGTAAACAAACGGCTGAAGTCCAGATGCGGGGCGTAGAGGAACATCGCAATCGTCAACACGGAGGCCGTAACGAGAATCAAGTAGCCGCAGAAGTCCGTCAGTCGCGTGGTCAGCCGGATGCCGCGATAATTCAAATACGCTTGCGACAAAACGTAGATCGACACCCCCACGACTTTCATCGCTGCCGGATGCCCGCCCGTTCCCCAGGTGAACGCGCCGAAAAGAAAATCATAACTTCCGGCATCCACCGCGGCGACACCGGTAATCAAACCCACCAGATTGCACCACGCCGTAACCCAGCCACAACCGCGGCCCCCTAAAATCGCGCCCCAGTGATATAGTCCACCCGCTGTGGGAAACGCCGACGCGATCTGCGCCATGCTGAGCGCCACGATCAACGAAAAGACACAAACCAACGGCCAGGCCAGCCCGATGAACGCGCCTCCCACCGAGCAAAAGCCGAACTGAAACGACGTCACGCAGCCAGCCAGAATGCAGATGATCGAAAGTGAAATGGCGAAGTTGGAGAAAGGCGTCATCCGGCGCAGCAGCTCCTGTTTGTAACCCATCCTGCCCAAAGTCCGCTCGTCTTCGGAAAGCACGGCCGCAGCCGCTTTCGGTTTCTCTTCGCCGGTGGCGCTCATATCGGTTTTATTTATTAATTCAGAGGGTTGAATGCTTTCGCAGCGGCGCGGAAATTTGAAAATAGCGCGCACGGTCGCGGGGAATGCCAGACCCGAGTGCCGCGCCCGACGACGAAGATGGCGGGCAGTTCACCAACCGCCCGAACGCCGTACCGTCTTTGGGGGACGAAATTAACAACGTCATCCTGGCCCTGACCTGGGTTTGAGACGCGCCGGTTTTATAGGCGGGCCCGACCAACGGCAAGGCCTTTTGAAATGGGCTCGAAAACGCAAGATGCCGGCACACAATTTAGCGGGACTCAGCGGAAGGCCGTCGATATTGGAGAAAACGCCCATCCCACCGTGCCGCTGGAACGCCGCGCGCAAATTTTCGTCCAAATATTAAATCAATTATTACTAAGAGAGCGGGCTTTTCATGCCGCACCGAAGTTGCAATTCTTTACACCCGATGCAGCGCGATATGAACCAGGTTTGCCAATCGCATGACATCCTGCTGCTCGTGATGGATACGCTGCGGTTTGATGTGGCCCGGGCCGAACTCGACGCGGGACGCACCCCGAATCTGGGACAATTGCTGCCGGGCGGCTGGGAGGAAAGGCATTCGCCGGGCAACTTTACGTACGCTGCGCACCAGGCATTTTTTGCGGGATTTTTGCCGACGCCCGCGACCGCCGGAACGCCCCACACGCGGCTGTTCGCGGCGCAATTTGCGGGCAGCGAAACCACCGGCCCCGGCACCAAGGTGTTCGATGCGCCCGACTTCGTGACCGGTTTGAGAATGGAAGGCTGGCGGACAATTTGCATCGGCGGAGTGGGTTTCTTCAATCGCCTGAACCCGCTCAGTCGCGTGCTGCCGGGCTTGTTCGAGGAAGCGTTTTGGGAAACACGCTTCGGCGTGACTGATCGGGATTCCACGCGGCACCAATTTGAATTTGCCAATCAAAAGCTCGCGGAGAATCCCGGGCGGCCGACCCTGCTCTTCATCAACATCTCCGCCCTGCATCAGCCGAATTATTTTTATCTGACGGCGAAAGGCCCCGACACGGTCCAGAGCCACGCCGCCGCACTGCGATATGTCGACACACAACTTCCCCTGCTATTACAAAGTCTGGCGAAAAAGCGGCGGCCCACCTTTTGCATTCTCACCTCGGACCACGGCACAACCTACGGCGAGGACGGCTGGACAGGACATCGCATCGGTCATCCGCTGGTGTGGACTGTCCCTTATGCGGAGGCGATTCTGCCCGGCGACGGAGGTTCGCCTTGAACCGATCGCTGCGTGAATTTTTGGCGGAGGGCGGCGCGTTTCAAGGCTATGCCTACGCTTATCCGCATAAGACCGCTTACCGTCAGCTCGCAACGCCGCGTGCTTTAAAGGAAGTATGGGAACTCGAAAACAAGGATGCGCTTTTCCTCTACGCCCACGTGCCGTTTTGCGAAATGCGGTGCGGCTTTTGCAATTTATTTACGACCACCCATCCGGGCGCGGACCTCGTGCAACAGTATCTTAAGGCAATGGAACGGCAGACGCGCGCGGTGGCAAACGCTTTGGGTGACGCGACGCAGGCCGCCCGCCTCGCCATTGGCGGCGGCACGCCCACGTTTCTTTCCGAACCGGAACTGGAACGGCTGTTGGGCATGCTCGCGCAGAATTTTCACGGACTGTCCCGCGCAATTCCCAAAGCGATTGAAGCCTCGCCCGCCACAGTGACCGAATCCAAGCTCGCGCTCTTGCGGACGCATGAATTCACACGCGTAAGTCTGGGCGTGCAAAGTTTCGTTGAAGCGGAAGTGCGCGCCCTCGGCCGGACACAACAAGTACACGAAGTGCGGCAGGCGCTGGGCTTGATTGCGGCCGCCGGCTTCAAATGTTTGAATGTCGATCTCATCTACGGGATTGCCGGTCAGACTTTGGCTTCGTGGCGCCGCTCGCTCGGCGAGGCATTGGAATTTGCGCCGCAGGAAATTTATCTTTATCCGCTCTACGTCCGGCCGTTGACTCACCTCGATCGCACGGGCGCACGCCCCACCGACCTTCGTCTGGATCTCTACCGCGCGGGCCGCGACTACTTGCTACAGCAAGGCTATCGCCAGATTTCGATGCGGCTCTTTCGCAAGCTTTCCTACAATCCCCCGGAAGGTCCGGTGTACTGCTGCCAGGAGGACGGCATGGTGGGACTCGGGCCTGGCGCCCGTTCCTATACTGCCTCGCTGCATTATTCCAGCGAATATGCGGTGGGGCGGCCGGGTGTGCTGGAGGTCATTACTGATTTCAACCAGCGGACGAGCGAACAATTTTCGCAAGCCGACTACGGCTGCGAACTGGAACTCGACGAACAAAAACGTCGCTACGTTCTCAAATCATTGTTGCGCACGGACGGTCTCGACCTTTCCGCTTATGAGTCATTTTTTTCCACTGACGCCCTCGCCGACTTTCCCCGACTTGCCGAACTCAGTGAAGAATCCCTCGCCATCCAAAAAGGTCACCACCTGCAACTAAACGCCTCCGGGCTGGAGTTGTCCGATGTCATTGGCCCGTGGTTGTGGTCACCGTCCGTGCGGGAAAAGATGGACGATTTCGCGTTGAAATGATGAAGGCCTCATGGTCCATCCTCTATCGCGGGCCGCTTTCTAGCTGCAATTATGAATGCGGATACTGTCCCTTTGCCAAGACTCGCAACACGCGCGAGGAACTGCTGGACGACGAGCGCCGTCTGGTGCGTTTTACGAACTGGGTGGGCACGCGGGCGGAGGAGATTGGCATTTTGTTCACCCCCTGGGGTGAAGCGCTGATTCATCGAGCGTATCAACACGCGCTTTCGGAATTAAGTCATCTGCCCAACGTCCGCCGGGTGGCGATTCAAACGAATCTTTCCTGTGCGCTGGACTGGGCTGCCAGCGCGAATCCTCACAAGCTGGCCTTGTGGTGCACGTTTCATCCCAGCGAAGTCAATCTCGACCGCTTCGTCAGTCAATGCCGCACGTTGAGCGCCCTTGGAGTTTCGTATAGCGTAGGCGTCGTCGGCACCCGGGACGCACTGCCGCTCCTTGCGCCCTTGCGCGCGGGACTGCCGCCGGAGACTTACGTTTGGGTCAACGCGCTCAAGCGAACGCCGGACTATTACGCCGACGACGAGATTTCGCTGCTCACTCAATTCGATCCGCTGTTTCCCATCAACAATGTCCGCCATCCCAGTCGCGGCCGCGCCTGTCGCACGGGCCAAAGCGTCTTCAGCGTCGATGGTGAGGGAAATATGCGACGCTGCCACTTCGTCAAGGATGTGATCGGCAACATCTACGCGCCCGGGTTCGAGCAGGCATTGCGCCCCCGGCCGTGTCCCGCCGAAACGTGCGGCTGCCATATCGGGTATGTTCACCTGGAGGAACTCAAGTTGGATGCCGTGTTTGGCGAAGGCTTGTTGGAGCGAATTCCCGCGCATTTACCAGCTTGATTAGCAGGTAGTTTTTGTTACGATAAATTCATGTTGGGGTTTTTCAAAAAGGCTTTAAAGAGTCCATCCATAAAGCGTCCCTCCAAACAATGGCGGCAAGGTGACGTATTCCTGATTGCGACCGCTGAACTGCCACGCGATGGGCGAGTGCCGCACCAGCCGATTCTGGCCGAAGGCGAAATCACCGGCCATGCCCACCGACTCAAGGACCCGGCTTCCGGTCAGGTGTTCGCCGTCGGACCAAATCTGTACCTGGACGTCATCGCCGAGTCCGCGACCGTAATCCACGAGGAGCACGGACCCGTGACCCTGCCACGCGGCGGATACGCGGTGCGAATCCAGCGCGAATATTCCCCCAAGGAAATTCGCCGGGTCGTGGACTGAACCGCTTTCTTTCATGCAGGAAATTCCACCACCGGAAGCCGCCCAATTGATCATCGCCGGCAACGCGCCCGCAGGTATGCGCACCGGTGTGCTGCGCCTTGATCTGAAGGATACGAAGAAGCCCGTTACGCTGCCCCCCGGATTGAGTTGTTACTCGCTGTCGCTGGCCGGCCAGCCGCTGACCGGGCTGCCTTCGGATTTGCAGGTCGAATACAAAATAAACCTGACCGATTGCCATCTGCTCACGGAACTGCCCGCCCACCTCAAGGTCTCGACGCTGATCCTCACCAACTGCAATCATTTGACCTCATTGCCGGAAGGCTTGCAGGTGAACTTTCTGCAACTGGACGGCTGCACGGCGCTGCAACATTGGCCGGAAAGCGCGCGGGTGACGCATGGCTGGGTGCGCGCCCAAAATTGTACCGCGCTCGAGAGCCTGCCGGCCACGCTCGGCCCGATAGCGTCCCTTGATCTGCGCGGCTGCCGTCGCATCGCTGCGTTGCCGACCGAGATTCAGGTGAGTTCCTGGGTGGACATCGGCGGCACGCGGGTCGCGAGTTTGCCGGAAGCCTTGTTTGGCATCGGGCTCCGCTGGCGCGGCGTGCCGGTGACCTCGCAAATCGCTTTCTTCCCCGAGACGTTGCACGGCGCCGACATTCTCGCGGAAAAAAACGCGGAAGTTCGCCGCGTCATGATCGAGCGGGTGGGCTTTGAAAAATTCGTCCGGGAGGCAAAGGCGGAGGTGCTCGACACCGATCGGGATCGGGGCGGCGAACGCAAGTTGCTGCGCATCGCCCTGACAGACGATGAACCGATCGTGCTGGTTTCCGTCCTATGTCCTTCGACCAGCCGCCAGTATCTCGTGCGGGTTCCCCCGGCCACCACCACCTGCCATCAGGCGGTTGCCTGGACGGCGGGCTTTGATAATCCGGACGATTACGCGCCGGTCGAGGAAACCTGAACCGGCTCCCGGCGCAGGCATTCCTCAATTTCCCACGTGTAGGTATCGCGTCCTTCGTGAAGGACTCGCGGGAGCAAATCGCCAAAGGCGTTGACCTCCGATATCCGCGCCGTGCGAAAATTGGATTCCACCAGCACATCGAGGCCGGCATAAAGGCTCAGTGGAAAGCATCGGGTCATCGCCGACTCGCACAAGCCCAGCATCCGCATCCACGCTTCGTCGCCCATTTTTTGCCGCAGCAATTCGACATCGCCCTTGCCGCCGAGCAATTGTGAATTGGTCATGGGTCCCCGCCCCAGCCGCATCATCACATGACGGGCCCGGCCGCCGATCACCACCACCCGCAAATCGAACGGACTTCCCGATTGCGCCGCCTTCGGCACCCACGCCTGCGCGAGGCAACGCTCGCCGCAAACCGCGTCCACCAATTTTCGCACCCCGGCGGCTCCACGCCACTTTCGGATCCGCCGATTATTATGGAGTTCAAGCCCGTTGGCGGTTTCCGTCAGTTCCAGCGTGCTGAACGCCTGGATATCATTTTTGCCGGCCTCCAGGGCGACGACACCTGACGCGGACGAACCATGGCAGGGCTTGAGAAACACGCGTCTTCTTCCGGCCTGGCGCATCAGCTCCCACAACTCATCAAAATTCCGGGGCAGCCCCAGCGCGGGCGGAACGGCGATGCCGGCGGCGTCGAGCGCGATCTGGCATTTCCATTTGTCGAACATGCACGCGACATCTTCCGGCGGGCAAAACCAGCGCGAGGTGAGTCCATGCTGTCTGGCCCACTGGCTGAGATTCTCCAAAGTTCGACGCCACGCCAGAAACCATTGTCGCATCGGCCAAACGCGTCCGGGTTCGTCCGGCAGCGATGTCACCACTTCCGCCGGGAGGCGGCGCCAGTTATGGGAGATTTCCTCGTCCTCGATGGCGGCGCCGAGCAGGAGCAACCGCTGTTCAACCCGCCAGTTTCTGCCCGGCGACTCCAAACGGAGAAAACGCGGAACCTCTCCCAGCCTCTCTTCCCAATCGCCCGCGAGAACCTGCTCCCAGTGAATCAGCTTCGGCCGCTGCCGCAAGGTCCGACCCAGAGCAACGGAAAACCCCTCGGCGCGGCGCGATTCCGGATTGCAGAACAAACCAAAATCCGGATTCACGCTCTCATTCACCGACGGCAACGTAGCGATCGTCCGGGTCGGTATCGCTATCCTCCGGCTCCTCGACATTTACGCCAGGATAGGCTTTGCGGAGGGCAGCCATCATTTCCTCGGATAAAAAGTGCCGGTGCAGATCGAGCCGTTTCAGGCGCTTTAACGCCGGATTATCGAGCAACGCCTGACCGCCTTCGTCGCTCAGCGTACCGAGCGACAGGTCCAGGGACTCCAGCCGGGCAAGCACCGGCGCGGAGGCCAAGGCAACCGCAATCTGATCCACAATTTCACTATCACGCAGGCCAAGATGATTCATGGCCGGAAAGAGACCTCCCGCCAACAAGGGTTGGACGTCGGCCAGCGTGACGTCCCCGCCATAACTGGTTGTGCCGAGCCACAGTTCCAGATGTTGCAAGGCCGGCAAATGGCTCTCCATTACTTCGCGAAACAATCGGGGAGGCAAACCGCCCGTTTCGATCGTCAGCGACTTCAACTTTTCATGGCCCAGCCGTCCGCCAAAAGTTAACTCCGCGGTGCCGCGGAGCCGCAAGTGTTCAAGATTGGGAAAGGCCGTCAGCAACGGGGCGACATCCGACTGGATGATCCAGGAGACTTCGTTTTCCTCCGTCACCATGTCGCCGATGAAAATCCCGCGCAGGTTGGGCAATTTGTCACGGGCGGAAACCAGCAGTTGCACCACCTCTTCACTGCCGAGCGATGGATCGTCGCCATGAAACTGCCCAATGATGATGGCAGGCGTTTGCGCGGATGCGGGATCGGCCAGAAACCGGGAAAAAAGCGTGGGCAAATCCGGGTTGGCATCCCAATCGATGGCAAGCCGATGGATGGTTTTGGCGTAGTCGGCCACGCCATTCTTGGAAACCTCCGCGTCAAAGGCCTTCACCGGATATCCAAGCCACTCGGCAGCATGTTCTGAGATCATGATTTGAAATGGTAATTAGCGGCAGAATCGATTTTTCGCAACCGCGCGCGAACCTTTTGCGGACCGCAGGATGACGTTTTGCCCGCAGGCGCTCAAGGGAAAATATTTCCGAGCGGGGCAGCGGGCAGCGCTTGATTCCACCTCAAGCCGGGGATGGCCCCACGTTTTCCCCTCCATGGACGAAAAAAACTTCCGCGATTGCAGATCCTTCCGCGATTGCAGATATAACTTGCTGTTTCTATGCATTTTGGACTTGCAAGTCATCGCGACGGGAGTATGGTCGGGGTGTTGGTGTCACGCCAGCACATGGCACAGGAGCTGGCGGGGCGATTGATCTTTGACATAAATTAGTTGTGCGCGACTGGCGCAAGAGGCCAGCGGTATCCCGCATGCAGTTCCGGCGACGGCTCAGCGGCCGAATGGGAGGCTTCGATTTCTGAGGCGTTGTCGGCAAACGCCTCGCTTGGTTTGAGGGATGTGGAAACTCGCGCAAATGTAAATTTTACCAAACGAACCCAACTCGATAAATTTACAAACAACTCAGTGATAGCGAGTTGCGATGATTTCTAAACTTTACTTTATCAAAAACGAACCCAACTTTTGAATGCAGGTTATCCAAATTTTTGAAAAATTCGAATTTGGAACGAGGCGCGATGAACTATTGGATTTTGAAGGCACTTCGCAATAATTCGCACCTTCTAGCACCTGTTCGCACCTGATTTTTTCTGATGCAGCAGCGGCCATCCCGGACGCATCGCCCTTGGAAGCGAAACAATGGAGCTAGGCTTCTTTGACAAAGCCATCGCCAGAGGGGCAAACTCCGGCTTCACCGTGGTCGCCCTTGGACATGTAAAAAAGTTGCAGAACGCATTCCGATGGGATGCCGGAGGAGATTCTTCGTCCCCTGCACTGCCAGGAAAAAGTCCGGATGTGAAACGGCGGGGCGACAGGTTTAGAATATTTGTTACCTCCGTTTTGCTGATGCCGTTTGTCGCTTTGGCGGCGTCCGATTCCGCCGGTCTCGCCCTGAAGGAAGTTTATCAGAAGGATTTTCTGGTCGGCGTGGCGCTCAATCGGAATCAATTTTCCGGGCAGGATCAGCGGGCGCTTCCCCTCATCAAAGCGCAGTTCAATTCCATCACTTCGGAAAATGCGCTTAAATGGGACCGTGTGCATCGCTCGCCGGGGCAATACGATTTTGCAGCGGCCGATCGCTATGTCGCCTTCGGGCAAACAAACCATATGGCGATCATCGGGCACACGCTCGTATGGCACAGCGGAACGCCAGCGTGGGTTTTTCAAAACGAGCACGGCACGCCGGACCGTGACGCGTTGTTACGCCGGATGCGCGATCACATTCACACCGTCGTTGGCCGCTACCGGGGGCAAATCAAAGGCTGGGATGTGGTGAATGAGGCGTTGGCGGAAGATGGCACTCTGCGCCCATCGCCGTGGTTGAAAATCATCGGTGAGGATTACATCGCAAAAGCCTTCGAGTACGCTCACGAGGCCGACCCGAAAGCGGAGTTGTACTACAACGATTACTCGTTGGAGAATGAACCGAAACGGGAGGGAGCCATCGCCCTCGTGAATAAACTCCAGGCGCTGCGCATACCCATCGCGGGTATCGGCGTACAGAGTCATTTCAAAATGGATTGGCCCACGCCGGCGCAGGAGGATGCGATGGTCGCGGCCTTGTCGAAGCTCGGAGTTAAAGTAATGATTACGGAACTCGATGTGGATGTCGTTCCCGCGACACAAGACGAACGCACAGCCGATATCGAGCTTAAGGGACACGCCCCGGCCGGCGCCGATATTTACGCACAGGGATTGCCGACGGACGCCCAGGCCGCACTCGCGAAACGCTATGCGGAAATGTTCGCTATTTTCGTGAAGCACCGGGGCGTCATCGATCGTGTGACGTTCTGGGGCGCAACGGATGGCGACTCGTGGCTCAATGCTCCCCACCGCACAAATCATCCCCTTCTGTTTGATCGCAACGGCGAAAAGAAGCTCGCCTTCGAAGCGGTGATCAAGGCGTCCACACCGTAGGCATGCGGCTATTTTGACGTAGCGGAAGCTTTGTTCGTGTCGCTGGCAGGAGACACTTTGGCATCCGGCTTGGAGCTTTTTTTCTCCGCGTCGCGAACGGTCACCTTTTCGTCCACCTTGGGAACGAGCGCCTGCACGAATGCATTTCGCAACAAATTGACCACCGCCGTCCAGACTCCGACATCGCTTTTTTCGTAGGTACCGGCAATCGGAACTTTCGTCGCCACGGTGTCGCGCGAGTGATTGCGAAAGACCGTCCCGACCATGCCGACGATCGCTTCCCACACCACGCCGAAGACGTTTTTATCCTTCTCCTTTTGCCAGTTGAAGACCTCGAGATTCTCGATGACGGGCTTGAAGTAGCCTTCATAGTTGCCTTCCTTCGACGCGACCGAGGCAAAGAGGCCAAAGGTGCCGCGGGCGACGTCGAACTTGCCGTAGGCCAGAAGGAAATCGTTCAGTGCCACCAGGTTGACATTGGTAAGTTGAAACGTCAGTTCGTAGGTCGGCTTCCCGGCCAGCAAATTAAGCCGGAGATCAAGATCGACGCTGCCAGCGCCGAAAGTTTTGCCCCGCGCGACGACGCCCGAAGGAAGCTCAGACTTAAGGTCGCGCGCGTTGGTAAGGTTGGTGGCCAGCACGTAAAATTGCGAGATGGAAATATCCACCGGGGGTTGGGAATAATGATTCGCAAAGTGCACCTCACCGTTTTTGATTTGAAGGCGGTTCAACTTAAACGGAAAAAGGCTTTTCAGGATTTCATCCCAACCGGCGCCTTTCCCGGTCTGCGTGGTTTCCTCAGTCGGACCGGAAACAAAATTGAGCCGCGGCTGCTCCATCTCCACCTCCCCGACGACTGACCCGTGGAACAATTCCTTCCATTGAATCGAAAGGTCGAGCCGGTGCGCGGAAAAGAAGGGTTCCTTGATTTCCCCCGTGCGTTTGAAAATGCCGATGCCATGGATGCGATAGGCACCGCGCCAGAGATGCACCGAGATGTCGCCAACGCTGCCCGTGTAATCGCCAGGACGATTTAATTGGCGGTTGACGTAGCTTTTGATGGCATACGGTAGCGCGAGGCGCCCGACCACCAGTAACAACACCAAAATGCCCACGCCCATATAGATTTTTCGAGAGATCCTCCGCCAGCGCGATT
Source organism: Limisphaerales bacterium (assembly GCA_044223735.1). Classification (GTDB taxonomy): domain Bacteria; phylum Verrucomicrobiota; class Verrucomicrobiia; order Limisphaerales; family UBA8199; genus JBGALR01. Next base: position 39,962 of record JBGALR010000035.1, read on the forward strand.
TCGAACTTCGGTGCGTGGATGCCTCGGGTGCGGTCCGACCTTTTTCGTGCAATTTCATCTGAAGCAATCCTTCCCCGCTAGCGTGAAACATGCCGTGGACGAATAAGACATTGTACTGGTTCAATATTCCGCACACTCCGAAAGAAGCCAACCGACGCGAGAATTACCGGATGCAATGTGCGCGATGTGCAGTAACCCGCATGCACTTTGCACTGGAGCATAACGGGAAACCCTTGGGGATTGCACCTGAGCGTCCGGCACGTGAAAAGCTTAGGAAAAATGGGAGCGCGGCGGGATTTAGGCTCGTTGCAAGCACGCCTTGCCGGTCGCGTTCTCCCTCAAACTTTTTGACATGATTCCGATGGATTATGAAGACAACGAAACAGGCGGATTTGAACGGAAAGATAGTCGCCGTGCTCGTCGCGGACGGCTTTGAACAGGAGGAACTGACCTCTCCCATCAAAGCCCTTGCAGACGTGGGCGCGGAAACGGCTATTATTTCTCCGGTCGAAGGAAAAGTCAGAGGCTGGAAACACACTGACTGGGGATCAAGATTTAAAGTGGATGTGGCACTCGCCGACGCCGACCCGAATGACTACGACGCTTTGCTGCTGCCCGGCGGGGTCATGAATCCCGACCATCTGAGGCGCGATCCGCACGCCCTGGATTTTGTGCGTTCATTCTTTAGCGCCGGTAAACCCGTCGGCGCCATCTGTCATGGGCCATGGACGCTGATCGACGCCGGTGTAGTCAAAGGCCGTCGCATGACTTCGTATGAGTCGATCCAGACCGACTTGAAAAATGCCGGCGCGGAGTGGGTCGATGAAGAGGTGGTGGTGGACAACGGATTGGTCACGAGCCGCAAGCCCGATGATCTGCCGGCGTTTAATGGCAAATTGATCGAAGAGATTGGCGAAGGCATCCACCAACCCAATCACAAAGCGGCGCTCACACCGGTTTTGTGATCAGCCCTACAATAGCGGGATTCAGGGTGCGATCGTATTGCCGGCAAGCGCCTTCCGATCCGGGCGGGGCGCCCAAAGGGAATGAATAAGCACCGATGAATTTGACTTCGGATTATCCGTTCTGGGGAATCAGCAACGGCCTTATCGCATCGTATCCTACCCTCCACGAGGATTTACGGTGCGATTGTGTCGTCGTCGGCGGGGGCATCACGGGCGCGCTCGTGGGATACCAGCTCGCAGAAGCCGGCGTGGATACGGTGGTGTTGGACCGCAGGGATATCGGCACGGGCAGCACGAGCGGCAGCACCGGATTGCTTCAATATGAGGTGGACGTTCCTTTGCGCGAATTGATTCCCAAGGTCGGAAAGGATGCTGCCAATCGAAGCTATTTACTGTGCCGTGAAGCTATTTACAAAATCGAAATGCTGGCGAAAACCCATCGCATCTCATGCGGCTTTGTAAAAAAGCCCAGCCTGCAGTTGGCCCGCCATCAGAATGAAACCGCGGCAATTACCCAGGAATATCAGCTTCGCCGGAAGCTCGGTATCGATCTGTCACTTTGGAGCGAGGGTGAAATCCGACGACATTTTCCATTTTCGCGTCCAATGGCGCTCTTCTCCGAGAACGGGGCCCATGTGGATCCGCACTCGCTCACTCACGGTCTGATGGCCGCCGGCATAAAACGAGGGTTACGAATTTTCGACCGCACCAAGATTAAGCGCATCACGCATCAGCGTAACGGGGTCGTTTTAAAAACTGAAACGGGCCTGACCATCCGGGCCCGACGCGCTGTGATCGCGTGCGGCTTTGAATCAAAACAGTTCCTGAAATCCGGCGCGGGCTCGTTGAAAAGCACCTACGCCCTCATCAGCGAACCGCAGGAGAAAATTCCAGGCTGGTTTCGTGAATCTTTGATTTGGGAGACAGGGCTCCCTTACCTTTATCTACGCACCCTGCCGGATCGCCGGATCATCGTGGGTGGAGAGGACGAACCTTTTGTTAATCCCACCCGCCGGGATGAATTGATCTCCGCAAAGAGCCGCACGCTCCTTGGAAAATTTAATCGCTTGTTTCCGAATGTGAAACTGGATGTCGCTTACTCGTGGGCGGGCACGTTCGGCGAAACCAAGGATGGTTTGCCTTACATTGGCATCCATAAAAGCAGACCGCACACCTATTTCGCATTGGGTTACGGCGGTAATGGAATCACTTATAGTTTGATTGCGGGCGAGATAATCCGAAATGACTTCCTAGGGCGGAGAAATCCCGATGCCGGCATTTTTGCCTTTCAAAGGTAATATTCTGCGACGCGTATGCGAAATGCCCAATCCAACCCCTGCCTTTCGCGGATTGCATGGCGTTTCGAGGATCTGGAAACCCGCCTCCATGCATAACTCCCACCGGCACGATGACTGCTAGAAATTTCCCGTATGAAAACCATGACTTCTACTAAACAAATAAATACCAAATTGTGTCGTACGGCCGCGCTACTGTGTGCTTGCCTGGCCGGCGTCCTTTCCGTTCAAGCCGATGATAACGCACAGCGTGGGCAATTGGTCTCTGCGGATTATAAATTCGTGAAGGAAGCGGCAATGGGCGGTATGATGGAAGTGGATCTTGGAAAACTCGCCGCCCAAAAATCCTCGAATCCGTCCGTGCAACAATTCGGGCAGCGCATGGTAACGGACCACGGCAAAGCAGGCGAAAAATTGAAGGAGATCGTCACAAAAAACGGCGGCACCCTGCCTGCCGAAATCAGTTCCAGCCAGCAGAAGGCAATCGACAAGCTCAGCAAGCTCAGCGGTGAAGATTTTGACAAGGAATACGTTTCGATGATGGTGAAGGATCACAAAAAGGACCTTAAGGAATTCCAGCACGCCGCCAAACATGCCGAGAATACGGATTTGAAGGAATTTGCGGAAAGCACCGCTCATGTGATTCAAGAGCATCTCACCATGATTGAGGGCATTCAAAAGCAACTTGGTTCGGCAAAGACCGCGGGAGTACAATAGTCGGGGGACCACGTGGACGTTGAATCGGGCAAGCGCCGGAATCAACTTTCGCGGAAAAAGCAGGAAGCGTTCACCCGCTTCCTGCTTTTGTTCGTCGAGATTGCTACATGGCTAATATTTTCGTACACGCTACCATGAGTGATATCATCGCCTGCGAAGTATGTGGGCTGGTGCAAACGATCGCTCCGCTTTCGCCCGGCTCGAGGTCGCGTTGTGCACGTTGTGATTCCACACTCCGGGCCGGGCGGCCAAACAGCCGTATCATTACCGCCGCCCTTTCACTGGCAGCCTTGTTTCTCTACCTGCCAGCGAATATTTATCCGATTTTGCGCATGCAATATCTGGGTCGCTTTTCCGAGAACACCGTCTGGGACGGCGTAACCACGCTCTTTCAGGATGGGATGTGGTTTGTGGCCGTGGTTGTGTTCCTCGCCAGCATTGTGATTCCGCTGTTAAAACTGCTGGGCTTATTTTTCCTTGTATTACCGTCGCATTCAGCAGCAACACAGAAACTGCGCACGAAAATCTACAAGCTCATTTGTGCGGTCGGACCCTGGGCGATGCTCGATGTGTTTTTGCTAGCCGTGCTGGTGGCACTGGTAAAACTTGGAGACATGGCCACCGTCGTTCCCGGCCCGGGAATTATTGCCTTCACCGGTGTAGTGGTTCTGACGTTACTGGCATCGGCCAGCTTTGACCCGCGCGTCATTTGGGAAAGGGAGAAAGGATGAAGGGAAAATCAGGGGATATCGCGGACACTTTGCCTCAGGCCCGGATCACCAAAAAATCCAGACTTCAGTGGATCTGGCTGGTACCGATCGTGGCGGGTGGCATTGCCGCCTGGCTCGTTTATCAGAACGTGAAAAAATCGGGCCCCAGCATCATGATTCGATTCGAGGATGGCAAAGGCATACAGGCCGCACAGACGGTGATTCGGTATCGGGGCGTACGAGTTGGAGAGGTGATTTCCGTCGAACTGACCGACGACATGAAGGGCGTCAGCGTGAAAGCGCGCCTCGACAAATCCGCCGCGAACCTTGCCCGCGAGGGTTCGAGGTTTTGGGTGGTCAAAGCCGATGTTACCGCCGGTTCGGTGAGCGGCCTCGAGACGCTTGTGGGTGGACCGTACATCGAAGCACTTCCCGGCAACGGTGCTCCAAAAAATGAGTTTGACGGCCTTAAACAAGGACCCATCGAAACACAAGAAGGTGGGCGTGACATCACGCTCACATGGCCTCAACTGGGGTGGCTGAATCCCGGCGCTCCGCTCTACTATCGCGGTGTGGAGGTGGGAATCGTGCGCGACTATAGCCTCGGAGAATATGCCACAAATATCGTCATCCATGCTCACGTGCGTAAGCGGTTTATTCCCCTAGTGCGGCAAAACTCGAAGTTTTGGAATGCGGGTGGCATCAACGCCGATTTCAGTTTGTTCGGCGGTTTGAGCGTTAGCGCGGAAACATTGAAGTCCCTTTTGGTCGGCGGCATTGCCTTCGCCACCCCGTCACCCGCCGGCACGATGCCGACAACGAATCAAGTGTTTCAGCTTTACGAAAAAGCCGAGGATAAATGGCTGAAGTGGGCACCGCAAATCGACATTGGCCCCTCCGCCGGCGGGTCCGCATCCGACAGCAGTTTCGATAGGCCGCAAGTCAGTCCCACAACAAGTCTTCCTCTTCCCAAATTGTAGGTGGGCCGGAAAGAGCATTTACTTTTGCCACGCCCCGGAGGAGCTTTGCAATGCAAACTTGTGAAACGATCCGTGATCATTATCGGCGGCGGTATCGCGGGCTTGGGCGCCGCGCGGTCGCTCGCCCGTAAAGGGGCACGCGTGACCTTACTCGAAGCCGCGCCGAGGCTCGGTGGACGAATGTACACGATCCGCCACGGGAAATTACCCATCGAACTGGGCGCGGAGTTCATCCACGGCCGGAACAAACCGCTACTCCGCCTCATCAAGGACGCGCGGCTCTCCGCGCATAAGGTGCAATCCGCAAACTTTTTGGTTGAGGATGGAAAGCTCGAACCCGTGGATTTGTGGGGCGACATGGAAAAAGTCATTTCCCGTATCAACCCCCGAAGGCCTGATTGTTCGTTCACGCAATTTCTGGAGGGCGAAAAGCTAAGCCTGTTCCAACGGCAGCTCGCCTTCAATTTTGCCGAGGGCTTCAACGCGGCGCACGCCGACCGCATCAGCGCCCATTCGCTGCTGAAGGCACAATATTTTGCGAACCACATGGACGGCGACTGGCAGGGACGTGTAAGCCACGGGTACGGGGCCGTATTGCAATTTCTGCAGCAGGAAACGCGTGCGCACGGCGTCCGAATGTTTCGCAATGCCCGCGTCCGTCGAGTGCGTTGGAACCCTGCCGGTGTCGAAGTAGCGTGGCGCGGGACACGCGGCACTGAAATCCTAAGCGCGGACACCGCCATCCTCACCCTGCCCTTGGGCGTGTGGAAAGCCCGGACGGTAATCTTCAGCCCCCCGCTACCTGACAAGCAGGCCGCCGCCGTCGAACTGGAATCAGGCCAGGTGACAAAAATCTCGCTGCTGTTTCGCGAACGTTGGTGGCCGAAAGCAAACGAGGGCTTCGTTCATTCACCGACGGAGAAAATCCCCACGTGGTGGACCGATCCGCGCGGCCCACTCCTGACAGGCTGGACGGGCGGTACCAAGGCGGAAGCCTTGCTGTCCTTTTCTACGAATCGGCTCGGGATCCTCGCCATCGAAATTCTAGCTCGCCTCTTCGGAGAAAAGCGGGCGGCGCTAAAGCGCCAGCTCGTTGGCTTATATCATCACAACTGGTCGCGCGACGTGAACTTTCGCGGCGCATACAGCTACCTTCCGGTGAATGGTCTTGAGTTGCCCCGCGTGCTGGCAGCGCCAGTTGCCGGCGTTTTGTTCTTCGCGGGGGAGGCAACCACGGACGACGCACAAATGGGAACCGTCTTCGGCGCTTACGAAAGCGGACTTCGGGCAGCGAAGGAAGTGCTCGCAGTCCTGAAGTAGCGTCTATCGGCAGGTGGACGAAACACGGCCCCAGTGCCAACACGAAAAGCACCCGTAGGAAATCAAACGAGAATCAGTTCCTTCGCATTGACGCATGTGACTTCAAGAACTCCCTCACCGGCTCAATAAATCTCGAAAAGGCTTCGATGTGTGGCAAGTGTCCGACACCTTCCAACTCCACCAATTTCGCGTGCCGTATCGCGGCGGCCGTTTGCCGACCGAGATCAGGATAATTCCCCAACGTCGCCTGCGCCACCGGTGGCGCAAGGTCTTTCCCAATCGCCGTACGGTCCGCCTGGCCGATTACGAGCAACACCGGCACCTTCAGATCTCCAAACTCATAGCATACCGGTTGCGTAAAAATCATGTCCGACGCGAGCGCTTGATTCCACGCCATGCGAGAATAAGCCGGGCTGTCATAAAATTGCCCAAGCATTTCCACCCAACGCTGATATTCCGGCTTCCACTCGCCGTGATAATAATTTTTCTCCTCGTAGGCGCGAAGCTTCACCGTGGTCTGTTTTAATTCCGTTTGATAAGCAGTATCCAGCGGCGTGTAAGGAACTCCCTTCGCCTTCCAATCCTCCAGGCCGATCGGGTTAATCAGCACGAGAGACTCCGTTTCGCCGGGATACATCAGCGCATATCGAGTGGCAAGCATTCCACCCATGGAGTGACCCACGATGTGAGCCTTCGTGACCCCGGCGCTGGCAAGTAACGCCTGGGTATTTAACGCCAGTTGATGAAAACTGTATTGGTAATGTTCCGGCTTCGAGGATTTGCCAAAGCCGATCTGGTCCGGAATGATTACCCGGTACCCGGCGTCCAACAAAGTCTCCGCCGTTTTGCCCCAGTACGCGCCGGAGAAATTCTTCCCATGCAGTAAAACAACGGTTTCGACATTGCTGACAGCGTTGGGTGGTCGCAAGTCCATGTACGCCATTTCCAAATCCTGTGTCTGGCTTTTGAATTGGAAAATCCTGGTCAGGTAAGGATAGTCAAACTTCTCCAACCGCAATCCCTCCTGCCCTTTGCAGGGCAAAAGTCCCGCGATAACCAGTAACAAGGTAAAAACAAATCGATTCATGGTATTCCCTTTACGGCCGCTGTTCACGAGAAATGAACTTCCACGACGTGGTCTCGTCGATCTCTTTGCAACGGCACGAACGCCTCCGCTTGTTCCACGCCATCCACAAACACCGTTTGCGGCCCCTGCCAGTTTTTCCCGATTTTTTGGAGCGTGATTTTATACTGCGTTTCCGAGTGCCGGTAACGGACCACGTAAGATTTCCAATCAGCCGGCACACACGGGGCAAAACGGAGTTTATCCACTTCTAGAATAATGCCGAGAAACGACTCTGAAATGAGCCGATAAAACCAGCCCGCGGAGCCCGTATACCAAGTCCAGCCTCCCCTCCCCGTGTGGGGCGCCACGCTGTAGACATCGGCCGCCACAACATAGGGCTCGACCTTGTATCGATTCATAGCCGCGGAATTGTCGGTGTGCCGGACCGGGTTGATCAGATTGAAGAGCTCCCAGGCGCGCCGCGAGTCGCCCATCGCCGCAAATGCCATGACTGTCCAAACCGCGCTATGCGTGTATTGGCCGCCATTCTCGCGGACGCCCGGCAGATATCCCTTAATGTAACCCGGCTCCAGGTTGGATTTGTCAAAGGGGGGATCGAACAATTGAATCAATCCTGCATCCCGACGGACGAGCCGGCGGTCAACGGCATTCATTCCATCGCGTGCGCGAGCCGCATCGCCAGCACCAGTCAACACCGCCCAACTCTGCGGCAGGCTATCTATCTGGCATTCCGGATTAGTCGCCGAGCCAAGCGGTTCGCCATTGTCAAAGTAAGCGCGGCGGTACCAGCGGCCATCCCAGCCATTCTTTTCGATGTTCTCCCGCAATTTCCGTTGATGTTCCTCGCAGAGGTCAACCACCGCCGCGTCGTTTCGGCGGCGGGCCAGCACGGCAAAATGTTTAAGCACGTCGTGCAGGAAAAACGCAAGCCAGACACTTTCTCCCCTGCCATGCTCGCCAATCAAGTTCATGCCGTCGTTCCAGTCGCCGCAGCCCATTAACGGCAGGCCATGCTCGCCATAGCGAAGGCCGTTTCGAATGGCGCGGACGCAATGGTCATAGAGCGTTCCCGTTTCTGGAGAGGTTAACGGGGCACTGTAGTCAGACTCTTCATCGGGCCGAAGCTGGCGACCTTCCAGGAAGGCGATTTTTTCGTCCAGCACTCCGGTGTCGCCGATCGTCTCGACATATCGGCATGTGGCATAGGGCAACCAGAGATAATCATCGGAGAAATGGGTCCGCACCCCCCGAGAGCCTGGCGGATGCCACCAGTGCTGGACGTCGCCCTCGTGAAACTGATGACCGGCGGCGCGCAACAAGTGCTCGCGCAGCAATTGCGGCCGTGCGTGAATGAGCGCCATTGCGTCCTGGAGTTGGTCGCGGAAACCGAACGCACCACCTGATTGATAAAACCCGGTGCGGCTCCACATGCGGGCCGAGAGCGTTTGATAAAGGAGCCAGCCGTTGGCAAGCACATCCAGGCTTGGATCCGGCGTTTCCACCTGCACGGCCCCCAGCGCGTCATTCCAGTACGCGCGCACCATGAATATGGCGTCACGGCACGCGTCGAGGCTTTTAAAACCTTGCAAGTGCGTGATGGCCTCGTCCCGGGTACGCCCGGCGCCGAGCTTGAACACCACCTCTCGCTGCTCATCGGGTTCAAGCAGTAATTCCACGCGCAACGCGGCGCAGGGATCAGGCCCAACGCCTGCCTTTCCGGAAAGTCTTTGCCGACCCAGCGCTGCGGGCTGCGACAGCGAACCATTCCGACCGATAAACTCCGTCCGGCTGCCCGTATAGGAATGGATTGGTTCAGTGGCGGCCACGAATGCCGTGTAACCGCTGAAATCAGCGTTGTAGGAATTATGGGCAAACATCGCCCCCGTGCGCGGGTCCATTTCCGTGACAATATGCATCAGGTTTTTCGATCTCAATTCACCCAACACCCACTCCCAATAGCCTGTGAGCGACAAATTGCGTTCGCGACCGGATTGATTGCGCAGGATGATGCGGACAAATTTTACCGGCGCGTCCGTGGCGACATAAGTCCACATTTCTGAGTTGATGCCGTCTTCCGTCACCTCAAAAACTGTGTACCCGAACCCATGGCGCACCACATACGGCGAGTCACTCCGCGCCGGGAGCGGCGTGGGCGACCAGTAATGGCCGGTCTGCTCATCGCGAATATAAAACGCTTCGCCACTCGGATCGCTGACCGGATCATTGTGCCACGGCGTCAGGCGATATTCATGGCAGTTTTCCTTCCATGTGTAAGATCCCCCTGTTTCCGAGATCAGTGTGCCGAAATTTGGATTGCCGATTACGTTCACCCACGGGGCGGGACTCATCTTGCCTGGTCGCAAAATCGAGACATATTCCCGGCCGTCGCGAGCAAATCCTCCGAGGCCGTTAAAAAACTGAAGATCCCGATCGGGAATTTCAGCCGGGGTCTCGTTCGGGCTGCGTTTTCGCGTAACGAACAATGCGGGCGGCATAAAATCCACCCGCGGACGGCGGGCCAATTGTTCGGCCAGAGTGCCATCCTCGTCCGACAGTATGATCCGCGCGACGGATTGAAGGAGAATGTGATCCTCAAGCGACAACTGATCCGCGCGGCGCACAAAGATGCCTCCCGGCTTGTCCAGCATGTGAGACTCGATACGGGACGCGATCAGTCCCATTATCTGGTCGTAGAGAGATTGACGGTAAACCGAATCGTCCTCATTAAGAATGACGAGGTCCACGGCCAGTCCCTTGAGGCGCCAATAGGCGTGCGCCGTGATGAGTTGACCGACAAAATCCATCCGCTCCGCCTTCGTGGCGCGAACCAGTACAATGGGCAAATCGCCGGAGATTCCGAAGCTCCACAAATTTCGCTGCCCGCGCCGGTTCTGCAGGAGCGTGGCGTTATTCGCGCGTCGCAACGGATGGCTGTAAAGCAACGCCCCCGCCAACCGTCCAAACAATTGCGCCTCCGGCTCGGTTGTGTTGATGTGTCGTAAGGTTACCAATCCGTGAGTCCACGCCAGTTCGAACACACGATCGGCAATCGATTGATCCTGGTATTTCTCTACGAGGCCAAGAATCCGGTCGCGGGCAGCCGCGCCACCGGTTACCAAAGTAATTCGCGCCGACTGTTGTGGCTCCAACCTCACCGTGCGCCGAATTGAGAGGGAGGGATCCAGGACTGACCCATCCGTGTTGGACAGATCCATTACGTCCATTCCCGCCGGAGCGTTCGCTTCACGGCCACGGCCTAAAAATTGCGCCCGATCGGTGTCAAAAGACGCCTGGCCGCTCTGCGTGCCCTGCAACAGCATCAGGTGAAACATCCAGGGCGGCTGCTCGCCACGCGCACGCGGGCGACGTGAACAGATGATCGCGTTTTTTTCGCGAATAATCTGAGTTTGGACAAAGAGCTTGCTGAACGCAGGATGGGCCTGATCGGCGGCGAGCGTGTTCAGGGACACCTCCGCGAAGCTGGTCACATCAATGGTGCGAATATCATCCGAGTAATTCATTAACGTGATCCGGCGCACCTCCACGTCATCCTCGGGCGAAACAGCGATTTCCACGTGAGAATCAATGTCCTTAACCCGCATGCGAAATTCGGCCCGGCCCTGGCTGAAGATGGCCTCGCATTTTTCGGCAGCGCGGCGGGTCGGTTGATACGCCGTGGACCAGACCTCGCCATTCCCCCGATCCCGCAAATAAACGAACATGCCCCAGCAATCCCGGGTGGGATCTTCCCGCCAGCGAGTGAGGGCGGTTTCCTGCCACGTGCTATAGCCACCGCCCGCATTCGTCACCATGACATGATAGCGCCCGTTCGAAAGCAAATGCACCTCCGGAGCACTGGCATTGGGATCCGTAAAGACGCGATAGGTTGCTTCCGCCTTGCTCGCGTCCTCGCGCATTCGTGCCGACTCAAGCTTGTGCGGGAAGAGCGCGACATTATCCTTGGGAACTTTTTCCTGCAGCAACAACTCGGCCGCCTGAAACAGCGGGTTGGCTTCGAAACGACGCTGCATCGGACCATCCAGCAGGCATTTGTTCAGGGCTAAAAATGCCATGCCCTGGTGATGCGCCATGAAGCAACGAACAACTTCGTGGTTTTTTCCTGGAAGAAGGCGCGAGGGGGTGTAATCAAGTGCTTCATAAAACCCGTATTGCCCTTCGGCGCCTTCCGTTCGCAAATATTTGATGTTTTCCAACGCGTCCTGCGGGGAAATCATGAATGCCATCAAGGTGGCGTACGGCGCTATGACCAGATCGTCGGCGAGGCCCCGCTTGAGCCCCAAGCCAGGTACGCCAAACGCGCGATACTGATAGTTGGATTGGGCATCCGTGAAATTGAAACAGGATTCGGATATGCCCCACGGCACGCCCATTTGGTGACCGTACTCAATTTGACGGGCAACCGCCGCCTGACAGGAAACATCCAGCAGAGTGTTCCCGTACGAGGGCATGATGAGCGGCGGGGTCAGGTACTCGAACATGGAACCGCTCCACGAAATCAGAGCCGGTTGAGTTTTCACCGACGTGACCAGACGTCCCAGTGCGAACCAATGTTCCTGCGAAACCTGCCCCAGCGCAATGGCGACAAAGCTCGCAATGCGCGCCTCCGAAGCCAGCAAATCATAGTAACTGGTGTCCCGCTGACGATTTGTGACGTTGTAGCCGATGGCAAATAACTTACGGGCGTCGTCGAATAGAAAGGTAAAATCCATTCGCGCAAATTCATCACACAGCGCCGCCAATTTCTCGAAAACCGCGGCGCGTTCCGTTGCTGCTTGCACTGCCGCCTCCAGGGCATCCCGCCGCACCTTGAGTGAAGTCGTGCCTTCAGACATTGAGTCGAGTCGCTTTAACTCGGCTCGAACCTGGGAAAGCGAATCCGGCCACGCAATCTCATCAGCTCCGTTTTCTGACGGGTTTTCAGCTTTGACACCCAACCAGGGAAACGCCGCCTCGATCTCATCGTGATGTTCCCGGCACAATTTTTCAAAAGCCTCCCGCCACCAGTGAAGTTCTGAATCCGCGCCGGAGCCGATGGCGGGCAGTGCCGACAAATCCCTTTGCAAATCGGCAAGCAATCTCACTGCCGCCTCCGGCGATGGCGGTGGGGCGGCTAGCTTCGTCTCCATGCCTCGAAGCGGGGCGAGAATCGCCCCGGAGTCCGGCGATTTATCGCTTTCCGCGACTTTTATCCAGCAACCGAGCGTATCCCGCAATCCGAGCACCGCCGCCGGGATGGGGAAAGGGTTAGCGGCAACTTCAAGCAACCCCTCACGCAGCGTGAACAGGAGGCCAGCGAGATTGCCATTATCCACCGTCGATACGTAGCGCGGCAAAAGTGCCTGTAGCGTACGGGTGTCATACCAATTCAGGAAATGCCCGTTATAACGCTCGAGCTTTCGCATCGTTTCCAGCGTCTGACCGAGCCGCTCGGATAATTGCCGCACCGAAAGGTAACCGAAGTCCCAGGCCGCCAGGCTGCTGAGCAGGCTCATCCCGATGTTGGTCGTGGAGGTGCGTGTGGCGATGACCGGTTCGGGGTGTTCCTGAAAATTATCCGGCGGCAGCCAGTTCTCCTTGGCCGTCACAAAAGCTTCAAAATAACGCCACGTTGCGCGCGCGATCAGACGCACGGAGACTTTTTGGGCCTCGTTCAAGGCTGGCCGCTGATCTTCAATCGGCAAACTGAGCCACCACGCCACGATGGGAGAACAGAACCACATCACGAGAAAAGGCAGCGCGGATATCCAAACCGGCGAGGCTTGATAAACCAACGCGATTGCAAGCACGATCACAATTGCAGGCGCTGTCCACATGGTCGCCCAAAAACTTCTCAAATGGCTGGCTGTTTTTTTGTCGTAACCACTGGCAGGCTGCCATTCGAGAAGATTGTGACCGGTAATCATCAGCCGGCCAAATGTGCGGACCGTCGCGTCAACGCTGAGAACCGCGTCGTACGGCAGAAATATAAGATTCATCAAAGACTGGCCCAGGTTACGAACCGCCGCGTTGCTTATGCTTCGGGCGTGCTGGCCGGCCGGCAATTCAGGGGGGCGGGACGCCATCTCGACAAATAAAGACAACAATCCCGGCGAAAACTGCGTCGCGAGCACGACGAGCACGCCAAGGAACGAAAATTCCGGCAACACAAACCAGCAAAGCGTCGGCAACGCCATCAACGCGATGGGCACCAAACTGCGCCGGAGGTTGTCCACAATTTTCCACTTCGAGAGCGCGTGAATCGGGTTGGCCACACGGGTGTTTCCGTTCGCAGGAACCTTCGGTAGCAACCAGCTCGCGATCTGCCAGTCGCCGCGCATCCAGCGATGTCGCCGCCGGGTATCTTCGTTATAGTGCGATGGGAAACCCTCGAACAATTGCACGTCGCTCACCAGCCCCGAGCGCGCGTAGCTGCCTTCCAACAAGTCATGACTGAGGATCCGGTTTTCTGGAAATCGCTCGCCGACCGAGCGTTCGAACGCATCCACATCATAAATCCCCTTGCCGATGAAGGAACCCTCCCGAAAAACATCCTGATAAACATCCGAGACCGCGCGCGTGTAAGGATCAATGCCCGCATCGCCAGAAAATATTTTCGCAAATTGCGATCGACTCGCGGTCGGCAGGTTCACTCCAACGCGCGGCTGAAGAATGCCATAGCCGTTGATTACCCGCCCCGATACCTTGTCGTGAACCGGGCGATTCAGCGGATGCGCCATGGTCCCCGTCAGCTGACGGGCTGCGTCTCTGGGCAAATGGGTATCCGTGTCCAGGGTGATTACGTATCTAATGCGGGAAAGAATGGAAACGTCGCCCACCAGCTCGGAAAAGCAATCTCGCTTGCCGCCCCGCAGCAGGCGATTCAGATCAGAGAGCTTGCCTCGTTTGCGCTCGTAGCCCATCCAAATGCGATCCCTCGCATTCCACACTCGCGGCCGGTGAAACAGATAAAAGATATTCGGCCGATCGGCTCGATATTTTTCGTTCAGGGCATTTATGCCCGCACAAGCTTGTTGCACGAGTGCCTTGTCCGAAGGCATTTGTTGTTCGGCGGAATCCGCGAGATCGGTCAGTAATCCGAAAAATAAATTGGGATCGCGATTGGAAAGGTATCGGACCTCCAGAGACTCCAGCAGATTTTCAACGCCCGCCGCGCTGGTCAGCATCGTGGGCACCACCACCAGGGTGGCGTGTTCCGCCGGAATACCTTCCGAGAAGTCCAGCCGCGGCAGTGAGTGGGGCGGGACGAAGAGGGTGGCGAGCCAGTTGACCAGCGACAGCGCCAGTTGACTCGCGCATAGCAAGCACAGCAGGGTCGCCAAAACCAACGCCCATAGCGGGTGCCCGCTCGAGGCAATCAACTTCCAAAAACACCAGCCCAGCACTGCGGATAGGCCGGCGATACTCCCCAAATAAATAAACAGGGGACATTTACGCAGCAACCGCCGAGGGATCAGGCGAAGCGGCGGCTTCATGCCGGCCGCCTTTTCCAATTCCACCAAACCGTCATCCGCGAGGAAATAACCGACGTGAGCGGTGCGGGCGCCGCTTTTGCCCACTTGTTTTCGCGCCAGCGCAACAGCCAGATCCGCGACCTCCCATTCGGCATGCACGCTATGCCGCGCGATCGATTCCACCGCGTGCCGATAATGATCGCGCGTATTGAAATCCATGTCTGCGTAAACCCTGGCGGGATCGGTCCGCAGTGTCCGTTCGACGACACTCAAATTCTCAACAAATTCATGCCAGTCGGTGGCATCCAAAAACCGCAGGCTCGAAATGCTATTGCCCACCGACACTTGATCCGCGGCCTCTTTCTGGCTCTCACTCTGCACCAGGTTTTCAACGGTCAAACCTTCCAGCGCCAGTTGCTCCTCCAACCAGTTCAACGCCACTTTGAAGGTGGACGATTTTTCCTGGGCGCGCCGCCAGAACTCAGTGACGAACGCCTCGCTCAATGGCACATCCTCCTGAGCCATCCGCGCCACAGTGACAATCACCTTGGAAGGTTCTTTTTCGGAGACCTCCAATAAGCGATTCGCCCATTCCTCCGCCGTGTCTCGATCCTTTCGCGCCGCGCCCAACAAGGCGGCGACCCGCCGCAGATTCTCCACTAGCGCTAGTCGAAGAATGATGGGAATGGCCCATAACTCCCCCAGCTTTAATGGAGTAACCTCTTGGTATGCGGCGATAAATGCGGTGAGATGCGCTACATCAATCCGGCCATCCACATGTGAAATCAACTCCAGCGCCAGATCATAGATACGAGGATAACCCGCACGCGGGCCTTGAACCAAATGCGGCAGTTCCCGGCTGTAACCGCGCGGGAAATGTCGGCGAGACATCCGAATCTGCTCCTCAATGAGGTAAAAATTATCGAGCAACCACTCAGCCGCCGGCGTTACCTTTCGGGTATGCTCGACGCGAAGCGTCTCCTCATTATAAGTTCGAAGGACTTTTTCGTTTGCGGCCAACCGCGGCAAAAGGCGATTCGGCCCCTTATTAATCCCCGTCTTATGTCGGGCTGCCAACGCCCGCGCGTGGCGTTGGAGCAGGTCAACGCTTAGCAACTCCCCTCGGAACGGCTCTTCATCACTGGATAATTTTCCGCGGGTAATGGGATTAATGGTGCCCTTTGCTAGTGCGCCCTGTTCCCGACCGTTTCACCGGTCGGGAGCAGGACACATCACGATGACAGGCTTTTTTTTTCACAGTGCAAATAGTCTCCTTTGCAAACCCCGTGCCACCAGGGAAATAAGGAACTGTATGCAATTTGCGGTGTAACTCTCGTTGCAAACTGCACGGCAATCACCGGCTGATTGCAATGTGCGAAACAGTGGGCCTCGTCCAAGTCGACTGAATTATCGGGAAGACTACTCGCGAGAACCTCACAAAAACGATATCGAGTGCCGGGCGCGAGACCGTCACTCGATATGCCGTGCCCGAATCCCTGAAAGGGAGATCGGGAAATGCCTCTCAGCGTTTGGCTCCGCTCAACAGCAAGGTAAAAAGCCCGAACGCAGTGGCGACAATGCCGCCGATCAACATCCAGACGGTCTTGTCAGTGGGATTGCCGGTAAAAAACCGCGATATGTGCGAACCCACTGAGTCGTTGGCGTTTCCAGCGAGGATCAAGAGTGCGATCCCGCCGGCGAGGAGTGCGATAGCTATGCCTTTGTTCATAAAAATAAAGTATTGGGAAATTACAGTTTCTCGCCGCGAATCAATCGAACGAGCACTACAATGATGGCGATTACCAGAAGGATGTGGATGAGCCCACCGATCGTGTAGCCCGATACGAGACCGAGCAGCCATAAAATGATGAGGATTACACAAAGAGTCCAAAGCATAACGGGGTGAAATAAGGTTATTCTCTACCCGGGCCGACACTCACAAGCGTCGGCCCGAGCAGGTGGATCACGCTTAATCCTTGACGGTAATGTTGTTTACGACGTCTTTGACGCCTTCAACCTTCTTCGCGATGTCGCCTGCCTTGCTTTTTTGATCGCGGGTATCCACGAAGCCGCTCAATTGCACGGTGCCCTTGAACGTCTTGACCTCCACCATCGGATACTTGTATTGGGAATCATCGCCTAGCGCACTCTTGACGCGCATTGAGGTTCCCTTGTCGTCGATTTGTTCGCCCGTGCTTTGGTGATAGCGATCACCGGCGCAACCGCCACCGATCAACGCCGCCATTCCCAGCCATGCCGCGACTCCGATACTGCCTAGTATTCCTGTTTTCATTATTTCCCTTTTCTGTTGGTTGTTGTTGGTTTCGCCGAAGCCCCCTGCCCCAGGCGCTGCTTGCGCCTGGACGCGAAGGGAGAGATGAATTTAATAGCGGGCCGCAGGCTCGCGCTTCTCGACAGGCGCGGTGGATTCGCCCGTGCTGGAAATATCCTCGGCACCCGCCTGTTTGAATATTTCCTTCGCTCGTTTCACTTCGGTACCATCCTCCGTGTGAACGGAGATGAGTACATTCCCGCCCTTGATTTTGCCCTCGTAGCGTTTGGCCTCATATTCGGGGATGCCCATGCCGATGAGCGCACCGGCAATGCCTCCAACCGCACCGCCCACGGCAGCGCCACCGAGCGCCGCCATGATCGGACCGGCGGCAATGAACGGGCCAACGCCCGGAATGGCAAGCGCGCCAATACCGACCAGCCACCCAACCGCCCCGCCCAGCACGCCACCGGCAACGCCGCCGGTAGTAGCACCTTCCGGCGCCTTCGTGTTTTGTTTATGGGCGAAATCCTTCGTACCCGTCTTGTCGGGCAACAAAACAGAGATGTCGTTGCTGGAAAAATTTGCCGTTTTCAAGTCATCAACGATGCGAATGGCCTGATCCTCGGAAGTCGCGATGCAGAATACTGATTTTTTTGACATACATTTAATTTGGTTGAGGAGTTTACGGATACTTACTGGGTGGGTTTTACTTCGAGTTGGTTGTCCACGTTCCCTTCGCCGGCAATCGTATTGGCGATAGCACCAATTCCGTTTTTCTCAGATTCGGTGTTAACCGGACCGCGCAGCGTAACTTTCCCATTGGACGTGATGATCTTCACGTTTTGAGAGACCACCGAGAATTCGTTTGCTCCACTGACGAGCGTTTTGCGGATCATCTGCGTGGTGGCAATATCAGACTGCGAATTGCCCTGGTCGCCGGGCAACAGGGTGGCGCCATTGCGGTCGCGGGCGTTTATCCCGCTATTGTCAATGTTCGTCGTCATGCCGTTGGTACCGGCTACCATATTCGTGATCGCATTTTTGGTGCGTTGGTACGTTTCCACGACCGCATTACTCGCCTTGTCGGAGATAGAGCTGGCTGTTTCGGAAGCCGTCACCGTTGCGTTCGTCACCGATGACGAATCCATATTCGTGTTGGCCTTATCCTGACAGCCAATAAGACCGAGCAGGCAGGGAACGGAAACCAGGAAGATGCCGGGGTATCGTGATGAATTTTTCATAAAAATTACGGGGTTGCGAAAATTATTTATTTAAGAGCGCGGGACCCGCCGGAGCAGGAGGAGCACGCTTCGCTCACGGCCGCTTCCACGTGAGCGCGGGCTTCACCGGTGCGTTTCTGAATTCGGCCAATCAATTCGTCCTGTTTGCCCTCGACAAATTCAAGATCATCATCCGTAAGCTTGGCCCATTTCTGTTTGAGCTTGCCCTTCACAATGTTCCAATGCCCTTTCATCTCCAGTGTGCTCATAATATTTTTTCAATTGATTTTTCGGCGTTGCGGTTCGCAGTGCCGGGCGCGCCGCCTGAAATCTCCAATGCAGTGTCCGTGCCACACGCCTGCAAATGCGCGTTACCACGGTTTTGTGCTGCAATGGATGCGAGACTCTAATGAAGGCAGTTGCACAATGCAGTTAGGCTACGCGGGCGTGGTGCAAAGTGCATGTTGCAGGAGACACGAGCGAAGGCATCTAAAGATTTGAAAATCAGATTGCCCCACGAATATTCCTACTTCCGGAAATTTCCATGCAAGGTGCATCGAATTTTCGTAAATCGTGCATTTTGCAATACGAACCGACGGTAAGGATTCACAAATTCGTCTTAATTATCTCGAATTCAGGCGAAGATCGGAGATTTTGCGATGTAAGGCGCTGATGGCACGTCCCCGGCTTAAGTAAAAACAGAAAACTGTGTCAAATCTCTAAAACTTTATGAAAAAGCATAATTCTGCTCCTCACTTCGAATTGCCCGGTGCCTTGCGTCATGATGCAAATACACTCGTTGAAGACGCCCAGGCGTTGCTAGAGGCTACCTCCGAAATCACCGATCAGAAGGTGACCGAGGCCCGTAAACGCCTTGCGGACGCCATCGAGAACGGACAGGAGGCATACAAAAATCTTCGGAAGCGCGTGATGGCCGGCGCCAAGGCGGCGGACGAAGTAGTTCACGAGCATCCGTATCGCGTAATGGGTATCAGCTTTGGAATTGGCATCCTGGTGGGATTATTGATGAAACGCCGCGGTTAAACGGAATTTGTTTGTTCTTTTCTCAGCTGCCCGCACCGCCTTGGGCCTGTAGGTGGATGGACAGCCTACAAAGTCGGCATCCCTCGAGGCCTAACGAGGCGCGCGTGTTCCTGAACGTGAGAGTGCTTTCGCTCGACACCGTTTTTTGAACCGCGCAGTATTTTTGTTGTTCGTATACTTCGATATTTGGGACCAGCTTGGGACAATATGAGTCGATGGGCCAATAATCAGATTTACAAATTTGTCATTCTCGTCTGGCTTACGTTGTCGGTCGCCAGCGTGGTCTTATCCAGTATTGCTTGGCGACAGTTACATGATGCGCTCGAAAGCTCCCAGGAAGCAGTTGCCATCAAAGAATCATCCGAGGTGGTTCTAAAGTCGATGCTGGATGCAGAAACCGCACAACGCGGGTTCTCCCTGACGGGGGATGACACATTTCTGGAACCGTTCAAAAAGGCGGAAACGGCACTGCCCGCTCAATTTGAAAAACTTGCGCTGCTCGCC
Source organism: Limisphaerales bacterium (assembly GCA_044223735.1). Classification (GTDB taxonomy): domain Bacteria; phylum Verrucomicrobiota; class Verrucomicrobiia; order Limisphaerales; family UBA8199; genus JBGALR01. The sequence continues at coordinate 59,551 of JBGALR010000035.1, forward strand.
CGAACCGACACCAATCTCATGGCTCAAGTGATGGAGTTACGTGCGCAAAGTGAACTTGCAATCGACTACCATCGGCGCGTAATAGCTGACCGTCGCCAGAAAGGGATTACAGCCGCTGCGGGCATCGTCAAGGAAGGGCAGGGAAAACGCTTGATGGACGAAATCCGCAAGCGCGTTTCGGTCGTGTCAGACGCGCGCGAGGACCTTACGTCGGTTGAGGCCCGCACGTCGCGGTCGCAACTGCTGCGCGCCAACCTGACCAGCATGATTACGGCGATCATCGGTTTGGGCGCTGGATTTTTGGCCTTCTACCTGGCCCAAGTTTCCGGGCGTCATGCGCAGCGGGAATCGGAGTTACTCAACGCCCGGCTGATGGCCGAGCGCGAGAACCGGGAGAAGAGCACCTTTCTGGCGAATATGAGCCACGAAATTCGAACACCAATGAATGCAATTCTTGGCTTCAGCGAGTTGCTCTACGGCGAGATCCGCGAAGCCAAGCATCGCGGATATATTCAATCCATTCGCGCCAGCGCAACTTCGCTGCTCCAACTTATCAACGATCTGCTGGATATGTCGAAGGTGGAGGCAGGCATGGTGAATCTGCGTCCCGAGCCAACGGACCCCCGGGAGATTTGTGATTTCATCAAAGTGGTTTTTGCGGGGCCCGCCACAAAACGTGGCGTGAAGTTGGAGTGCCATATCTCCGACGACTTGCCACGGGCGCTGCTGCTGGATCGGGGCCGCCTCCGTCAAATCCTGGTCAATCTCGTGAGCAACGCGGTGAAGTTTACGGATCACGGCTCGATCGACGTTCGCGTGAATTTTGAAAAACAGTCGGACAGCAGCAGCCGCATCACTTTGATTATTGAAGTTCAGGATACCGGAGTGGGAATTCCCAAGGACAAAATTGAAGCGATCTTCAAACCCTTTGTCCAGGTTGGCACCCACCAGGAAAAGGAACGCGGCGGCACGGGACTGGGCCTTTCCATCGTTCATAACCTGGTCAACTTAATGGGAGGATCCGTTACCGTGGCCAGTGTTCCCGGTCAAGGTTCGGCGTTTCACCTGCGCTTTCCCAACGTCCCAGTTTCGATCCGGTTGCCGGCCGCCGAACAGGCGGAGCAGGCCAAGGCCCCGAATTTCAACGATTTCAAACCGGCGAGAATTCTCGCGGTGGATGACAATGAAACCAATTGCCGGCTGCTGGCCGGCATGTTTGAGGGTAGTCATCACACCATTGAGTTTGGGCGAGACGGCCGCGAAGCGGTGCAGAAATCGCAAACCTTTCACCCTGACCTGATCCTGCTGGATATCCGCATGCCCGAAATGAACGGGTACGAGGCCGTTAAGGAAATTCGCAAGATCGCCGGGATGGAATTGTTGCCCGTAATCGCCGTGACCGCCTCAAGTATGGGCGACGAGGAACAGTCTCTGCAGGAGAAGTTCAACGCGCACCTCCGGAAACCATTCTCCCGCCGTCAACTTTTTAACGAATTGTCCCACTTCCTGCCCAAGGCCGAGAAAACTGAAACCCCCGAGCCGGTGGCGAATCGAACACCTGAGTCGCATTCCGCCTGGCGTTTGGTGGCCACCCAGTTGCGCGCCCTGGAAGCGAGCGAGTGGCCGGGCGTCCGGGACAGTCTTGCGATCAACGAAACGCGCGACTTCGCCCAAAAACTGGAAAAACTGGCGCGGGAAACCGATTGCCTGCCGTTGCTCACTTACGCTGAGGCTTTGGGCCATTACGCGGAAACTTACGCCGTGGATGAACTCGAAAAGCATTTGCGCGCTTTCCCGGCACTGATTGGCCAAATAGAACACTCACAAGCATGAGCGCGGACGAATCAGAATTGGTGCCTAATGAAAGTCAGGTTACCCTGCTTCCAGGGGCGTCCGCGCGCATCCTCGTCGTGGACGATCAGCCCGCCAATATCCAGATTGTCGGCGGCATGTTGGGCAAGCTAGGCTGCGAAATCGTTCCCGCGTCCGACGGACCCTCCGCACTGAAACGCCTCGCCCTGCGACTACCCGACTTGATTCTGCTTGATGTGTTGATGCCGGGAATGGATGGCATCGAAGTTTGCCGCCGCATTCGCGCTGAACCGGCGTGGGCGGATATCCCGATTATTTTTCTTTCCGCCGCGGATGACAAGGATTTGATCATACAGGCGTTGAAAGCGGGCGGAGTGGACTACGTCACCAAGCCTTTCAACCACGCGGAAATGGTATTGCGCGTGCGAACGCATCTCGCGCTCAAAGCTGCTCGCGACCAATTGAAGCAGCTTGCGGAAGACAAGGACGAACTCATCGGGATTCTTACCCACGACATGAAGAATCATCTCGGCGGCATGCAGATGAGCGCCCGATTGCTGCGTGATCGGATGGCCCGACAGGGCGACAGCAAACTCGAACAGTTATGCGAAAACATCTGTCACTCCACCGGCCAGTTGTTGAGCTTTGTGAAGGAGTTTTTGGCGAACTCGGCGGCCGACCACGGCGTCATCTTTAACCGGCAACCCGTTAACCTTGGAGCCATCGTGGCCCGCGCGGTGGAAAATTATCACGAGGCGGCGCTCCGCAAATCGTTGCAATTGAAAATGCATCTCTCACAGGAGCCGGTCATGGCGCAGGCCGATCCCCTCGCGCTGGGCCAGGTGATCGACAATCTCATTTCCAATGCCGTCAAATTTTCGCCGCCCGGCAAAACAATTTCCGTAACTGTCCGTTCGGAAGCAAACGGCGCACAATGCCTGGTCCAGGATCAAGGGCCCGGATTCAGCGCCGAGGATCGAAAGCGCATGTTCCGCCGCTACGGCCGTCTTTCCGCCCGTCCCACGGGCGGGGAGCCATCCACCGGTTTGGGCCTGAGCATCGTGAAAAAACTCGTTCAAAACATGGAAGGGGATCTGACTTGCGAAAGCACGCCTGGCGAAGGCGCGACTTTTCTGGTCCGGCTTCCCCACTCCAACAACCCAAAATAACGCCATGGATTTTTTAGTAGTTGATGACGACAAGACGTTTCGCGATGCCACCTGTTTTCTCATCGAAGACGAGGGGCATTACGCGGAAGGCGCCGCGACGGGAGCACAAGCGCTCACGACATTGAGCGAGGAAAAGTTCGGCGCCGTGCTGCTCGACGTGAATCTCGGGCAGGAAAACGGCCTCGATGTGCTGGTGGAAATTCAGAAGGCCCAGCCGAACCTGCCCATTGTCATGTTCACCGCCCAAGGCAATGTGAAAACTGCCGTCGAAGCGATGCGGCGCGGCGCAATTGATTTTCTCGAGAAACCCTTCCGGCGCGAACATTTCCTAACGGTGATCGCGCGCTTGCAACGCTTCAACCAGATGGGCGCGCAAATCGAACGACTGGAGCGCGAGGTGAAGGAAACGCGTTCGATGAGCGGAGAACCGATCTTCGATTTTACCTCTCCGAAGATCCAGGAGGTGATGAACGTGCTGATGCGCGCAGCTCCCACGCCGGCATCCATTCTGATTCTGGGCGAGAGCGGCACCGGCAAAAGTGTGGCCGCTCGAGCGGTACATCAAAACAGCAATCTTTCCGAAAAACCGTTCGTGACCGTGAGTTGCCCCAGCCTTTCCAAGGAATTGCTGGAAAGCGAACTGTTCGGCCATGTCAAAGGGTCGTTTACGGGCGCGATCAAGGATCACTGGGGTAAAGTAAAAGCAGCCGAAGGCGGCACGCTCTTCCTAGACGAAATTGGCGATCTCCCCATGGAAATTCAGCCGAAGCTGTTGCGTCTCTTGCAGGAGCGCGAATATGAGCGCCTCGGTGAAAACGTCACCCGGCAGGCGAATGTGCGAGTCATCGCCGCCACGAATCGCGATCTAAAAAAGCGCGTGGCCGAAGGCGCGTTTCGCGAGGATCTCTATTTTCGCTTGAATGTCATAGCCGTGGAAATGCCTCCGCTCCGGGATCGCAGCGCTGATTTGCAACGGTTTGCCGAGCATTACGCCAAACACTTCGCGGCGCAGTGCGCCAAATCCGTTGCGGGCTTCACCGAGGACGCATGGTCTGCGTTACGTCATTATCCGTGGCCTGGCAATCTGCGCGAGATGCGCAACGCGGTTGAGCGCGCGGTGATTCTTAGCGACGGCGACAGCGTCAGCTCCAAGGATTTCCCGGCAGAGATGCGCCTCGAAACGATCGCCACGGCCAATCCCGAGGCGGCAACCGGCGCGAACCTCACCCTTGATAAACTCGAGGAGTTGCACATTCGTAAAATTTTGGATCGCGTGCCCAACCTCGCTGAGGCAGCGGGAATTCTCGGGATCGACCAGGCCACACTTTATCGCAAACGCAAAAAGCTGGGCTTGGAATAGCGCGCGGGAAGCGACTTTTTTCCTGGATGGCTTCTCGCCGGCTCTTGGCGAGGTCATTCCAACGCGGCGGGTAATTTTTGCTTCAGCTTGAGAACGGGTGCGAATAGGTCGCCATATTTTTCGACACGTTCCAAAACGTCGCCGGATTCGAAGCTGAGCGCTTTGGCGCCTTTCTTTTTCGTCGCCGCTTCCACTTCCTCCCATGTTACAGGGGCGGAAACTGTTGGATGCGCCTTTGCGCGCAGGGAATAAACATTCACCGTGGTCTTGTGATCGTCATTTTGACTCCAATCCACCAACACCTTCCCCTTCCTCAAAATCTTCTGCATTTTGGAAACCACCAGATCCGGATGGTCTCGTTCCAGGGCGAGGGCCATACTATGCGCAAACGGCTTGGTTTTTTCGTAGGTAACTGTCGAGTTTAGCGGCACGTAAATTTGCAACCCTTTGGAACCGGAAGTTTTCGGAAAACATTTCAAGCCAAGTTTCGCCAGCAATTCGCGTAATAGCAAACCCACTTTACAGCACAGAACGATATCCGCGGGCGGGCCGGGATCCAGATCGAATGCGACTGCCGTCGGCCGACTCAAGGCCGGACCTTTGTGAAGAAACGTGTGCAATTCCAGATCCGCGAGATTGGCTGCCCACACGAGCGCGGGCAAATCGGACATCACGCAATAATCGATGCTGCCACCCTCCGATTTTGACACCTTTGCGGTCTTCACCCATGCAGGACGATGCGGCGGGCATCGCTTTTCATAAAAGAAAAAGCCATCGACGCCATCAGGATAGCGCTTGAGCGTAATGGGTCGATCCTTCAGATGCGGCAGCAAAACGGGTGAAATTCGAACGTAATAATCGATTACCTGTCCCTTGGTAAAACCGGTTTCGGGATAGTAGACCTTTTCCAGATTGGAGACTTCCACCGACGTGCCGCCGACTTGAATGGTTGATTTGGTTGGCATGATTATGGCGCTTTTTCGCGGACCACCTCGCGCGCGTTTTTATCTTCACGCATTCCGAGAAACACCGGTTGTCGTAATTTGGCATCACGGGTCCATTCCGAAAATTTGATTTCGCAAACCAGTTCCGGCTTGAGCCAGTGGCACCGTTTCATCGCTGCTCCGGTTAGGCGCGCACTGTACTTCGACGCCTTGCGTTCCGGCAGATTGCCGAAAGGACAATCTAAGCTCGCGATTTTTTCGAATTTCGTGTGCAGGCTTTTGAGGCCCAGCCGATCAAAACCCGTTCCCACCTTGCCGGCGAATTTGAGCTGGCCACCTTCATGATAACCCACCAGCAACGCGCCAAAATGCGAGCGGCTTCCTTCCGGATTGGTGTATCCACCGATCACGAATTCCTGTTGCGAAACGAGCTTGAGCTTGATCCACGCGCCACTCCGTCGGCCCGTTTCATAGGAGGAATCCGCGCGCTTTCCGATCAAACCCTCGAGCTGCAACGATTTCATTTTTTTGAGCAAGAGCGCTGCGTCCCCTCCCAGTGATGCAGAGTAACGAATGACTCCCTTGACGCCTTGGAGCAGTTTCTCGAGCCGCGCCTTGCGCGCGAGCAACGGCTCGCCGGTCAAGTCCCCGCCGTTGAGGTGCAAAAGGTCGAATACGTAATAGAAAATGGGCGGACGTTCCTTACCCAACTCGTAGGCTTGCAGCAGTTGAAAAGAGGACCGTCCTTTGGCATCCAACGCAACGATTTCACCGTCAAAGATGGCCCGGTCAACCTTAAGGTTGGCCACCGCGCTCGCAACTTCTGGAAATTTTGACGCGAGGTCTTTTTCATTCCGCGACAGCAACCGGACGCCGCCGTGATCCTTCAGCGCCAGACCACGAAAGCCATCGAATTTTACCTCGTAAACAATCCCCTCAACGGGTGGCGAAACCACCAATTTCGCCTTCATCGGTTCTACAAATTTTAAGGCCCCCCGGGATTTCGGGGCGCGCTTACGGGGCGCCGTGGTGGATTTGACCTTATTCTCCCGCGGTTTGGATTGCCATACCTCGTCGCTGGCAGACAACTCGCTCATACTTTTCCCGGACAACGCTGACGTGTCATCGAGTTTTCGAGAGACCGGCCGGATGCTTTCGCCGCCTCGAATGAGCAGCCATTCCTTCGAATCCCGCAGCCTTATCAGATACCACTCGCCGTGGAGTTTCCGCCCGCTCAATTCAAAATGGAGCTTGCCGGAAGCGAGATCCTTCAACGGGGAATTTGTGGCCGGCTTAAAGGTTCCCTCGTCCCAGACCATCACCGCGCCACCTCCGTACTGGCCCTTGGGAATTGTCCCTTCAAAATCTATGTAAGAGACGGGGTGATCCTCAACTTCGACCGCCAGGCGTTTTTCCCCCTTCGTGTAAGGAACACCCTTGGGAACCGCCCAGGATTTCAACGTGCCGCCAAGTTCCAATCGAAAATCGTAGTGGAGCCGGGACGCCGCGTGTTTTTGAATGACGAACCGGTGTTCCTTGCCCGGGGATGCCTCACCGCCCGCCGGCTCGCGAGTCTTCTTAAAGTCCCGCTTGCGAACATATTCCTTTAGAGACATGAAGTGTTACGCGCTCTTTCGGTGCGAGACGGCCTTGCTCGGCGATTTCTTTCGCACCGTTTCCTTAATGCTTTCCTGCAGCACGGAAACGAGATCGATCACGTTGCCCGGTTTCGCTTTCTTGGCGACGACGCCAGGCTTGCGCTCCCCGCCCTTCTTCATCTTTTCCTCAATTACCTTTTCCAAGGTTTCGCGATAGTCATCGCTGTATGCGGCCGGATCCCATTCTGTGGTCATGCTGTCAATGAGCTTCCGTGCCATGGTCAACTCCGCCTTCGCAACCGTCCGACCGGCTGGGCTCGAAAATTCAGACGCATCCAGTATCTCCTCTGGAAAATGCATCAGCTCCAGCACGAGCTCCTGTTTCTGCGGCTTGATGGCCGCCAGATGTTGCCGGGTTTTGATGACGACCTTGGCGATGCCAATTTTTCCAGTTTCGACCAGGGCGTTGCGCAGCAGAAGGTACGCTTTGTCCCCGCCCTTTCCCACTTCCATGTAAAACGGTTTGTAGAACAGCAGCGGATTGATTTCCTCCAGTTTGACGAAGTTCACGATGTCCACCGTCTGCGTGGCTTCGATGTCGGCGCGTTTAAAATCCTCATCCTTCAACACCACGAATTTTCCTTTTTCGTATTCGTAGCCTTTGACGATCTGATCCCACGGCACTTCTTTGCCGTCCGCTTCCGCCACCCGTTTATAGCTCACGGGGCTCAGGTCTGAAGATCGCAACAGGCGAAATTTCAATTCCTCCCGGCGCACGGCGGTGTAAAGGGAGACGGGGATCGAAACGAGGCCAAAACTAATGGCGCCCCGCCAGAGGGGTCGTGAATGTTCTTTGCTCATATAGGCGACGGTCCAACCTATTCAGCATCGCCTATACCATTTAACAAAACCTTGCCCGCGAAACACGTCGTTACTGTCCTCTATGCAACCTGCACGATCAACACGCTTTCAAAGGCGCATTGCAACCGAAACACGAAGCAAATTTGCCATCTCTGTGCTTTACGGAACCAGTCGGCGGCATAATGCGATTCGGCATGTTTTCCGCTAAAAAGCAGGTCCCTGCGCGAAATGAACGTATGAAAAATTTGATTCGGGCCTTGCAGTTTTTCCGGCCGGACACGGGCCGCATGATGGCTGTGTTGTTGCTGATGCTCACCAGCATAGGGCTGAATGTTTTAAAGCCGTGGCCTGTCGCGTTGATCGTGGATTCCGTTTTGGGCAAGAAGCCTTTCCCCAAGTGGTGGCCTGAAATGTTTGCGCACGGGGCCCAGCTCACCCAACTCACCGGCCTCATTTTTGCCCTCCTGATCATTCATTTCAGCCACGCGGTGATCTCGGCCGCGCAGAATTATATTTCAATTGGTGTGGGTCTGCGAGGACTGCAACGGGTCCGCACGGAGGTTTTTGGCTGGCTGCAGCGGCTTTCCATGCGATTCCATCACGGCACCGAAGCCGGCGATATCATTTTTCGGGCAGGCAGCGATACCTGCGCCTTTCCCTCGCTGCTACAGCAAGGCCTGTTAATCGCGATTTCGGCTTTATTCACGTTGTTTTTGATGACGGTGGTCATGATCCGCCTCAACTGGCATCTCACCTTGTATGCACTGAGTGTGATTCCATTGCTCATTATTGCGATACGTTTGTTCAGCCGCGAAATGCGCAATCGCGGCCTCGTCGCGCAGCAAGCTGAGAGCAAAGTGTATTCGTTGATTCACCAGGGCATCTCTGCCTTGCCTCTCATTCAAAGTTATACTCGGGAAAAAGACGAGCA
>JBGALR010000036.1:0-66925 GCA_044223735.1 Limisphaerales bacterium
ACCATTTTCACAACCACGGAATTTCCCTCCACCAACAGAGGTTTGTTAGCGGCGAGCGCGGAACACCATTGTTCCCAAACAGGCGCACCCCAATGTTGCCGCAGAGCAAGAAAATGCGTCGCCGTGGTGCCGAACTGCGGGAAAGCGAAGGCCACCTTGCCCCGCCAGCTTTCGTTGGTGAGTTCCATCAATGAGCGCGGTGCGGACGCGAGCGGCAGCAGATTGGTATTGATGACCATCCGGCGGCTGCGATAACCAAACGAAGTCCAGCCATTCGTTTCGCGAAAAACATTTTGCGCCGCAAGCTGGCGGGTGCGCAGCTCCTCGTTGCCCCAGAACACATCGCACTGCGGATGCGAACGCTCCGCCAGCAGACGATTCGCCATGCCAACGGTTTTGACGGCCTCACTGTCAAACACGGTTGCCACCTTGACCCCCGTCTGCTTCTCGCAATCGCGTAAAATCGGCTCGGCGTATTCCTGGTCCTGCGCGCAGTAGGCTATCGCCCGATTTTCTTTGCGGGTCAGCATAGGCAATAGGAAGGACGCCAGGATCGCGATGATCACCGGGATGACCCACCAGAATTGGGCGATGACTTCATCGCGGCCAAATTCGTCTTTCGGCCAATTACTGTCCTTGGGCGGGGTTGGATTTTTGTCCGTCATCAGCCTAAACCGTCCTCCGGTGATAATACCACCATTCAATCAGCAGCATGACGAAGCCGAGGGCGGCAATCGTACGCCATAACTCCATGTTGGTGCGTTTGTTGGTCGTGGCGCTTACCGTCGTGTATTTGCCGAGCTGCACCTCTTCCCGCGGCTTGATATTACTCTCCGCCGCATCCAGCAGATCGACGCAAAAGGCCGTATCGTTCGTGCCGATGTGTAATCGATAAGTGCCTTCCTTCAAGGTATCGCCGAAAACCAGTTCATTCGCCTTCGGATCAATCGCGAGGGTCTTCGTCTGACCGCCCGGAACGGTGACTTGCGCTGTCGTGGTCGGCTCCGACAATCCCAGACGAAACGGATCTCCCGCTTTCACGAGCAACTGCCCGCTGCGCGCGTTGGCCGGGTTCAGCCAGTCCACGGCGTTCGCCACGAAGATGGGAAACGAAACTCGGAGCGGCCAGTTACTTTCCAGAATGTCGAAGCCAATCCAGATAATGCGCTGACGTCCGAGGTCGCCCGCCAGAATGAGCGGCGCCTGCGGGGCTTCAAGTATCGAGATTGCCCAGCTCGGCGTCTTGGCGCTCAGGCTCTCCACCACCTGCACGTTGTCGAAGCTCGCGTAACGCAACAGCGGGTGATTCGATTTCCAATCCACCAACGCCGGCGTTTCCACGCGCGTCACTTCGGGCACCCAGTTAGTGTTCACGACATGGATCGCCATCACGTTGCCTTTGGGCCACACCGTGGGCGTCACATCATCCAATACCACAATGTCAAAATCGCTCGCGGGATCGGTCAGATCAGTCGCCCCCGCCAGAACTACGTTTGGCACGGCACGCAAGGCGCGCTCCAGCAGGCGATTCCCTTTCGACACGAGCAGAATTTTCACCGGCTTGGGCAACAAGCTGACGATCGACGCATGATTATCCACCGCGAGGTCATCCTTGGCGGTCAGTTGCAACGTGAAGACGCCGTCGCGCGATTGTTTCGCGAGAAAAACCTGCGGTGAAGTTTCGCCCGCCGGGATGGTGATGGCCCGCGTCTCAACCAGGCGGTCATCCAGTCGCAATTCCAGGTCGGACTGCTGCGAGTTCGTCGAAAAATTTCCAATGCTGGCGTAAATCGCCCGTTGCGTGCCATCTTCGGGATTTGAGCGAACGTCCAGGGCGGTAATGCCAATGTTGTTCGCGCTGTTGCCAACGCGATGATAGACGAGCGGCAGGGCTTTGTTCTCAAACTCGTTCAACTCGGGCACGGCACCATCGCTAAACAAGTGAATTTCGGGATTCGTTTTCGGGTCCAGATCGCGCACGAGCGACTCGGCCATTTTGAGCGCGGGCACAAGCCGGGTCGGCCCATCGGAACAAACGCAGGATTGCAGCGCGCGACGCAAGGCGGCTTTTTCACTCGTGGCGGACTGTTTCACCTCGGTGTTCGCACCCGCCTGGAGGACGACCATCTGGTCTTCGCCCGCGAGGCTATCGACCCATTTCAATGCTTCAGCCCGCGCCTTTTCAAAGCGGGAAGGCGATTCGTCGGTGGCCTGCATGGAGGCCGAAGCATCGAGAATTACGACCCGCAATTGCGAGGGCCGTGCTTTCGTGGCAAAATAGGGACGCGAGAGCGCGAGCACCGCCAGCGCAAGGAGGATGATCTGCAGGATGAGGAGCCAGTTCTTGCGCAGCTTTTGAAACGGCGCGCTCGCCTGTGTTTCCGCCAGATATTTCTGCCAGAGAAACGTGCTCGAAACCAGCTTCACCACCCGCTTGCGCTTGAGCAGGTAAAAAACAATCACCACCGGAATCGACGCGGCGAACAGAAATCCAAGTGGGGCAAGAAAATGCATGATTAGCCCCACACCTCCGACTGCCGCAGTTGTTTGAGCAGCAATTCCTCCAGCGACATGTTCGAACTGGCGGTGAAATAATTAATCCCCCGCGCCTGGCAAAACTCGCGCAACTTCTGGAGAAAGTTTTGCACGGTCTTTTGATATTGCTTGAGGCGAAAACGCCCAAACGTGACCTCCTGCTGGCTGCCCGTTTCGGAATCCACGAGTCGCAGGTCGCCAAACGTTGTCGGCTCCAATTCCTCGGGCGCGAGAATCTGGACGATGTCCACCTGAAATCCCCGACCGATCAGCGCCGTCAGGCCGGCCTCGTACCCGGCAGGATCCAAAAAATCACTAAGCACCACGGCCACGCCGGATTGCCTAGCTTGCAACGCCCCCCGGCGCAACGCCTGATTTAACTCGGCGGAACCTCCCGCGGTCAGCGCGCTCAGATTTTGGAAGTATTGAATGGCCGATTTTTTTCCGCGCACGGAACGCAATGCGCCCCGCGCCGCCATCTCCATCGAAGTCGGTTGCGTGCGTTCGGCTTCCGCGGCCGACGCCGGTGTGCGCGTCTCCGGAAACGGCAGCACGCTCACGCGATCGAAACCAGAGAGGCCCACATAACCGATGGCCGCGGCAATCTGGCGGGCAAAATCGAATTTGCGCGGGTCGCCGAAGGTCATGGACTCGCTGGAGTCGAGAAAAATACGCACGGGCAATTCACGTTCTTCCTCGTACAACTTGAGAAACAATCGTTCCAGGCGGCCGTAAAGGTTCCAGTCGAGGTAGCGGAAGTCGTCCCCGGGCACATAATTGCGATGATCCGCGAACTCGACCGATTGGCCGCGGGCCTTGCTGCGCCGTTCGCCTTTGGACGAACTCTTGGCGCGGCGCGCGGCAAGCAGTTGGAATTGCTCCAGGCGGCGGAGAAGTTGAGGGGTAAGCAGCGGCTCAGGCATCGGAACAAAGCAACGTCCGCAACGCCGGCTTGCGGACTGTCGGAACGCGGACCTGGCCCGCAAAATGATTTCGGTTTTTCACGTGGTACGCCTTCCCCACCATCCCACTCCGGCCCAACACCGCCACCGTCAGGCGTTGACCGCCGCCTCGGCATCCCGCGGCACGTCACGAACGATTTGCGTGATGATGTGATCGGTGGTGATGCCTTCAGCTTCCGCTTCGAAATTCAAAATCAACCGGTGACGCAACGCCGCCGGCGCCACCGCCTGGATATCGTCAAAGCTCACATTGAACCGGCCTTGCGTCAGGGCGCGCACCTTGCCCGCGAGCAACATCGTCTGGCCGCCGCGCGGACTGCAGCCAAACCGCAGATATTGGTTGGCAATGGCGGTCGCGGTTTCTGTTTTGGGATGTGAGCCCAGCACCAGCCGCACCGCATAATCCTTCACGTGCGTGGCCACCGGCACTTCGCGGACGAGCTTCATCAAATCGAGCAGCGCCTCGCGGGAGAGCACCCGCTCAACGCCGCCTCGAAACCCGGACGTGGTGCGCGTCAACACCTCGCTCAATTCGTCAGCCGTCGGATATTCCACAAGGATCTTGAAGAAAAACCGGTCGAGTTGCGCTTCCGGCAACGGATACGTGCCCTCCTGATCGATCGGGTTTTGCGTCGCCATCACGAAGAACGGCTCGGACAGTTTCCGAATCTGGCCGCCGGCCGTAACCTGGTGTTCCTGCATCGCTTCGAGCAACGCGGACTGGGTCTTCGGCGTCGCGCGATTGATTTCATCCGCGAGCACCAGGTTCGCGAAAATCGGGCCCTGCTGAAATTGGAATTCGCGACGACCACCCTCGGTTTCCATCACGATGTTGGTGCCGAGAATATCGGCGGGCATCAAGTCCGGCGTGAATTGAATGCGGTTGAACGGCAAATCGAGCACCTCGCCCAGCGTGCGAACCAAGAGCGTTTTGCCCAGTCCCGGAACGCCTTCCAGCAGGACATGGCCGCCCGCGAACAGGGCAATCAGCGTCCCTTCGACAATGGCATCCTGGCCGACGACCACCTTGGCAATCTCGGACCGCACGTTCTCGTAGGCCGTGCGAAAGGTTTTGATTTGTTCTTCAGTGTTCATTGCTTCAGATCGTCAAAATAATCACGGACGGCTCCCTGATATGCGCGCGGAACTTTTTCCTGGCTGAGAGCGCTCTGGGCCTCCGACTGCGCCGCAGCGCTGGCCTCCTCGTAACCAACCTTGCTCTGTCCCTTGATGCTCACGCCCTTCAACGTAATGCTCGGCATAGGGCCACCCGGCGTGAACTGGCCTTTGACCTTAGTCGGCTTGAGGGCATCGCTCACCGCGCCATCGCCACGATCGGTCTGCCCTTTCGCTTCCTGGTCAGGGCGAACCACGCCGGAATTGTCCCAGCGGTCATTGAACTGGCCATCCCACTGTGCGCTGCTGTCGGACCAGGTACCCACGCCACTGCCGGGCTTGCTGCCGTTGGGATTGAAGCCCGGCTTGTTGCATTTGCCCCAGCTCTGGCATGAGCCAACACACATCGAGGCTTTGTTCAAATTCTCGAGCGAAGCCATCATCGCCTGCGCATCGCCCATCTGCTGCATCAAGTCGCCCAGTTCCTTGGCGGCGGCTGCCAGCGAAGCCGCAGCCGCTGCTTTGCTGCCGCTCTTCATCTCGCCGCCGGCCTTCTGCAAATGCTCCGAGACTTTGCCATAATTGCCGGCTGGCTTCACGGCGTCGGCCACCTGCTTCATCATTTTCTCCATTTGCTCCTTGGAGAGATTGGCGGACTTCAATTCCTGAATCATTTTCTGAAGGCTTCCCTGTGCCGCCTCCGGCTGCCCGTTCTTGAGTTGCTCGGCAAGGTCCTTGCCCATCTTCTCCATTTGCTGCTGCATCTGCTGAAGCGATTTGGCCATGTCCCGCAGTTTTTCCAGGTCGACCGTCGCCGCATCCAAATCTTTCAACACCAAATCGGCATTGTTTTCCGCCATCGCCTTCACCGCATCGTCCAACTGCGGCAGCTGCATGCCCATGTCCTGCATTTGCTTCGACAGGGCCGAAAGCGCCTCGGATAGCTTCTGCCGCTCGGCCTCGCTGGCGGCCGAATTTTTGTCGGACATGCCCTTGGCTGCCGCCTGCAGTTTTTCCAAATCTTTCTTCACCTTGTCGAGCGCCTCGGGATTGCCGGCTGGCGTGCCGGGTTGCTTTTGCATCGACTCGATCTGCTTTTGCAGGCCGGCGGCGGTTTGGGACTCATTACCGGTCGAAGCCCGCGCCGCCTGCTCCAGGCGTTTCATCACCGGATCCTTGCCCATTTCCTTCAGCTCGTCCTTGAGCTTCTCGGCCATGTTCGCAAGTTCCTTGAGCGCATCGCTGCGCGTCATGGTTTTTTTCGCGAGCTGATCGCCCAATTCGGCGACCGCGTCCAAAGCTTTTTCGGTCGGTTGCAAGGCCGGGGCGCGCTTTTCAATGTTATGCCGGGTCAGGTCTGCAAGCTGGCGGCCGACTTCCTTGATATTTTGCTGCTCGGCCTTCTTTTGCAGATACGCCTTGCTGCGATATTCCGGGACGAAACCCAGACCTGCGCCCAACGCGAGCACCACGACTGCCCAGCGAGCGGCTTTGGTCAACCGAAAAGGAACGAGCCGGCGGACATCGAGGCCTTTCAGATGATCCGCAGCGTCGGTCACCACGAGATCCCGCCAGTTACCCACAACACCAGCGGAAGAGACTTCAAGCGCGGTGCTCAGGCGCTCCTGCAGTTGTTGACGACCATCCACCCAGCGAGCCACTTCCGAGAGACCCGGCTTGCGCCAGCCCCCAATGATCATTCCCACCAGGATGCAGGGAAACGGGAGAATTGCGGCCAGGGTCACCGTCCACAGCGGCAGGGGAAATAAATGGTAGGCGCCAATTAGCAGGAGACATAAAAGTGCTCCGACAAGCAGACCCACCCATAAGCCGCGTAACGCCCGCGCCCAGCGACGGCGGCCCGCTGCCCGCTGGAGGGCCGATTCGATGATTTGGATCTCACTCATGGCCTTGGCTAAACGTGCCGCACGGCAGCCCGTTTGACTAGTTCTAAATGGTTGGACACTGCAATGCGAGAAAAGTTCTGGAAATTGTTCCATCGCAACATTTCACATTAAAATCAATGCTCGCGCCTATTTTATCAATTGGCGCCGTCACCATGCCTTCGGTTAACCTCCCCGTGTGCAGCCAATCAGGCTGGGAGTGGGTATGAAAACGATTTGTTTACTCGGAAATGCTATCGGCAGGGAGCGTCGAACCGGCGAGGGCGCTCTGTTCAGCTAATATGGACCAGCAATCGGCTCCTTCCCAGACCGAGGCACCGCCCAAACCAGGGCTGACCGGCTTTTGGAGCCTGTTCATAACGCAATTCCAGGGCGCCTTCAGCGACAACGTTGTGAAGAACCTGGTCATTTTCATGATGATCGGGATGAACCTTACCCTGGCCGAGAAACACCACATCGGCGAGTCGGTGGGCGCGTTATTTTCACTGCCGTTTATAATATTCTCGATGGCCGGAGGCTACCTCGCAGACCGCTTTAGCAAGCGAACGATAACCCTCAGCGTAAAGGTTTTTGAAATCTTTGTCATGGGGGTGGTCTTCACCGGCCTCATGACGAATCACCTGCCCTTGCTGCTGGCTGGCGTATTCCTGATGGGCACCCACAGTGCGTTTTTCGGTCCGTCAAAATACGGCCTTTTGCCCGAACTGCTGCCGGAGAAACGACTTTCGTGGGGCAACGGTTTGCTGGAGTTGGGAACTTTCATGGCGATTATTCTCGGCACGGTCGCGGCGGCGTTCATGTCCCAGTATTTTCGCGGACAACCGGGGTGGTCCGGCATCATTTTGATGGCGCTTGCCGCCGTCGGCCTGCTGGCCAGCCTCGGTATCACCAAGGTTCCAGCCGCCGATCCGACGAAGAAATTCCACGCGAATTTCTTCAGGGACCTAATGCGGCAGCTCCGACTTATCCGGGGTGATCGTCCGCTGACCCTGGCTTTTCTCGGCAACAGTTACTTCACCTTCGTCGGTGCGTTACTGTTGTTGAATTTGTTTTTCTACGGCGCGGACGTGCTGCACTTGAAGGAGACGGAAATTGGTCTGCTCAGCGTGGCCCTCGCGCTTGGCATCGGAATTGGCAGCGTGGCAGCGGGATATCTGTCCGGCGGAAAGATCGAATACGGCCTCGTTCCGCTCGGCGCGGCCGGGCTCGCGATTTTTTGTGCTTCGCTGGCCGTGCCTGGCGCATCGCTCGCCGGCGCGTTGGTTCGACTGGCGTTACTTGGATTCTCCGGCGGCTTTTTCATCGTGCCCGTTTCCGCTCTGTTGCAACACCGCCCCGAAAAGGAGAAAAAAGGTGAAGTGCTCGCAGCGGCCAACCTGATGTCCTTCGTCGGCGCGTTTCTCGCGTCGGGCGCGCATTATTTACTCGCCCAGGTGGCGCACGCGAGCCCGCTGCAAATTTTTCTTTTTTCAGGTGTGCTGACTTTTTTCGGTGCGATCTATGCCATTTATCTGCTGCCGGACGCGCTCCTTCGTTTTGTGCTCTGGGTGGTCACGCGAACGATTTATCGCATCAAGGTGGTCGGACGCGAAAACATTCCCAGCAAAGGCGGCGCGCTGTTCGTTTGCAATCATCTTTCGTTTGTGGATGCCTTGCTGCTGCTCGCCTCCACGGATCGGCGCGTCCGGTTCATCATGTACAAGGGCATTTACGAGCAACCGTGGATCAAACCGCTCGCGCGCATTTTGCGCGCCATTCCCATTTCCTCCGAACTGCGCCCGCGCGAAATGCTGCAGTCCCTGCGAACCGCGAGCGAGGCGGTGAAGAACGGCGAGGTCGTTTGCATTTTCGCCGAAGGACAAATCACCCGCATCGGCCATATGCTGCCCTTTCGCCGCGGCTTCGAACGCATCATGCAGGACGTCGAAGCTCCCATCGTTCCGGTCGCCCTCGACGGCGTTTGGGGCAGCATCTTCAGCTTCGAGAAAGGACGTTTCCTCTGGAAGATGCCGCGCCGCATTCCCTATCGCGTGACGGTGAATTACGGCGCGCCACTGCCCCATACGGCGACGCCGTTTGAAGTGCGGGAACAGGTGCAAAAGCTCATGGCCGAAGCGTGGGCTTGCCGAAAGGGACATACGCGAACCTTGCAGCGCGCCTTCGTCCGCACCGCGCGCGCGCATCCGTTTCGTTTCGCCGTGGCGGACGCGCAATCGCCCCGGGTCACCTTCGGCGCCGCGCTGGTGCGAACCGTGTTCCTCGCGCGACGACTGCGCAATATCTGGGCGGAACAAAAAATGGTCGGCCTCCTGCTGCCGCCTTCCGTGCCGGGAGTGCTCGTGAATTTCGCCGCGCTAATGATGGGCAAGGTGCCGGTGAATCTGAATTATACGCTCTCCGAGGAGGCGCTCGCTTCATGCATTCGCCAGTGTGATATCAAGACCGTGCTGACCTCGCAGACTTTCCTTTCAAAGCTCAAGCTCAACGTTCCGGGACAGGCGGTGTTTCTGGAGGAAATCGCCGCCAAATCGAGCCTCGTAGAGAAAATCGGAGCATTTCTTTCCGCGTGGCTATTGCCGGCCCCGATGCTGGAACGTTTCGTTGGCCGCAACAAACAAATCACCGTCGATGACCTCGCGACGATCATTTTTTCCAGCGGCAGCACCGGCGACCCCAAAGGTGTGATGCTGAGCCATTACAATGTCGCGTCGAACATCGAACAGCTCGAACAGGTGTTCGGACTGACTTCGAAGGACCGAGTGCTCGGCGTGCTGCCGTTTTTCCATTCCTTCGGCTTCACGGGCACCCTCTGTCTGCCCGCCACCCTCGGCGTCGGCGCGGTGTATCATCCGAATCCGCTCGAAGCGAAAGCGATTGGACCGCTCGTGAATCAATATGCCGCAACGTTCATGCTCGCGACACCCACGTTCCTGCAACTCTATCTGCGCGGTTGTTCCGCCGAGGATTTTGGCAGCTTGCGGCTCGTAATGACCGGCGCCGAAAAATTGCCGGAACGCCTCGCCGCCGCGTTCGAGGAGAAGCTGGGCATTCGTCCCGTCGAAGGCTACGGGTGCACCGAATGTTCCCCTGCGGTCGCAGTCAATTCGCACGATTTCCGCTCCGCCGGCTTTCGCCAGATCGGCGTTAAGCGCGGCAAGATAGGCCATCCGGTGCCGGGTATGTCCGTGCGAATCGTGGACCCCGAGACGCACGGCGCGATTCCTTTCGGCCAGCCCGGGCTGTTGCTGGTGCGCGGGCCCAACGTGATGCAGGGCTACCTCGGTCGTCCGGAAAAAACCGCGGAGGTCATCCGCGATGGCTGGTACGTCACCGGCGATATCGCCGCGCTCGACGAGGATGGTTTTCTGCAAATCACCGACCGCCTGAGCCGCTTCAGCAAAATCGGCGGCGAGATGGTGCCGCACATCAAGGTGGAGGAAACCCTGCACGAACTCGCCGGCGCCACTGAGCAGACGTTCGTTGTCACCGGTGTGCCGGACGAGAAAAAAGGCGAACGTCTGGTAGTGTTGCACAAACTCAAACCTGAGTTGCTAGCTCCCTGCCTGGAGAAACTAACGCAGTGCGCCCTGCCCAACCTTTGGAAGCCGCGCCCCGACGAATTTTTCCACCTCGACGCCCTGCCCTATCTGGGCACCGGCAAGCTTGATTTGCGCAAGGTGCGCGAACTGGCCGTTACAATGTCAAATACTCCGGCCTGATTTCCCTTTCGTTACAGTGCAGGATCGCCACGCTGCGCTCCATGCCGAAGCGCGGCCTGCCCGCGTAGCCGGGATTGAAAAAGATCGTGCGGTTGATCGTTTCAAAAAACGGCTTGTGCGTGTGGCCGAACACCACCACCGCCGGCCGCTCACGAGTAACCCGCAGTTGCAGCCGGTCATCCAGCTTGTGGGGATTCACGATGTGATGGATGAGAAATTTGCGGCCGCCCAGCTCGATCACGCTCGTCTCGGAATACCGGAACGCGCTGTCGTCAGTATTGCCGCCCACTGCGGTGACCGTCGCGATTTGCTGGAGTTCCAACAGGATGGCCGGCATCCCGATGTCACCACCGTGAAGTATGTGGTCGACGCCCGCGAAGAGTTTCGGAATCCGGGGATCCAAAAAATCGTGCGTGTCCGAGATGACCCCGATGCGCATACCCGAGGTCAGGCTTTCCCCTCGCCCGGCACCTCGTCGCCCTGAGGCTCTTCAGCCGCCTCGTCGCCGGTCTCCTTTTCCTTTTTGGATTCCGCCGCCTCCGAAAGTTTCGTAACGCCCGCAAAAATGCCGGTGAACAAACCGCCGCTCATGAGCGTGTTGCGGAAGAACTCCAGCGTCGTCGGATGTCCGGCCGTTCCCTGGGTCAGGGCAATGATCAGACCCGCCAGATCCTTGGTGTATTCGGGATTGTGAAAGGGATTGAAGAGCCACGACGCGAAATTGGTGATCAGGTAAAACATGACCGCGCCGAAAATACCGCCCATGAGCAGCCACGTGAATGAACTGCGCTTGAATTTCGTGCCGAACCAGATCAGGCCGATGAAACAGGCGTAATTGATCAGCTGCATCGGCTGGAATGAATTGATGCCAAGCGCGAAATAATAATAGAGGTTGAGCGCAAGGTCGGAAGCCACCAGCGTCCCCAACGGCAGCCACCATTTGATGTTTTTCGGGAAGAACGCCCCCGCGCAAAAGGCAAGCGCGTAGAATGCGCTGAAATTCACCGGGAACAGGCCCGGCCAGCGCGACAGGGCTGCCAACAACATAAACAGGTAGGGCAGCCATTTGCTCCACCTTCCACTCATGCCAGCAGGATACATTGCGGAACCCCAAAGACAAGCCGGCTATGAATGCTTCAATTTCGCCTCAAACCAATCGAGTTTATCGCGCAGATTTACAACGTCGCCAACGACGGTCACCGCGGGCGCGGGGACCTCGGTCGCCTCAAGCTGACGGCCGATGGTGGATAATGTTCCAACCACGGTCATCTGTCGCGGGGTGGTGCCACGACTGATGACCGCAACCGGCGTGTCTGACGCGCGGCCGTGCGTCACCAGCGCCGTCGCAATGGCTTTGATGTTTCGCAAGCCCATGAGAATTACCAGCGTCCCCGGAGTTTTCGCCAGCGCGGCCCAATCGATCTTGTTCTTCGCATCCGAAGGATCGTCATGGCCAGTGACGACGGTGACTACCGAATTGTGTTCGCGGTGCGTCAGCGGAATGCCCGCATACGCAGGAACGGCGCCGACTGACGACACACCCGGCACGACTTCAAAGGGTATGCCCGCCGCCACCAATACTTCGGCCTCTTCCCCGCCGCGCCCGAACAAATAAGGATCACCGCCCTTGAGCCGAACGACGCGTTTGCCTTCGCGCGCCTTCGCCACAAGGAGCGCATTGATGTCATCCTGTGAAACGCGCCGGCCGCAATCGTGTTTGCCGCCGTAGATGATTTCCGCGTCGGCCCGCGCGTGACGCAGCAATTCAAGATTCACGAGGCCGTCGTAAACGACCGTGTCTGCCTCGCCTAGCAATTCCGCGCCCCGCATCGTGAACAACCCCATGTCCCCGGGACCCGCGCCCACCAGATAAACGATGCCGCCCGGTCTCACGCTTCAGATGGCAAAGTCGGTGTAGTCCGGCTTCACCACTTCCGTGGGCGGATAGAGCATGCCCGCGCCCACGGTTTGATTGGTGCCCGGCTCGATCAGAATAAACGAGCCCGTCAACCGGTTCGTGGCATAGCCGTCGAACACAATTGGCCGCGAGGTCTTCAGCCGAATCTCACCGATGCCGTTCACCGCGAGTTCGGCGGGTTCGGGCTGCTGTTCGAACGTCGCAAAATCCAGCCGGCCGTTGATCGCCGTCACGGTCGTTTGCACGGTCTGCGTGGTATGCTTGAGAAAATATTTCTTTCCGCGTTGCAACGGCTTCGGATGCATCCAGCAAATGTTTGCGTGCAGATCGGTGCTCGCGCCCGGCAAATTGTCGGGACCGATGATCGTATCGCCCCGGCTGATATCGATGTCGTCTTCGAGCACGAGGGTCACAGATTGCGGACAGAACGCCTCCTCCACCGGACCGTCGTAAATCCAGATTTGCTTCACCTTGCTGACCAGTCCGCTCGGCAGGACCATGACCTTCTGGCCGACGCGCACGATGCCGCCCGCCAGTTGGCCGCTGAACCCCCGAAAATCATGCAGCGCCTGATCGGTGGGATTGTTTGGACGATTCACCCATTGCACCGGCATCCGCAGGCCGTTGAGATTCCAATCGCTTCCGATATGCACGCTCTCCAAATGCCCCAGCATCGTCGGCCCCGGATACCAGGGCATGCGCGTGGAAGGCTCCACCACGTTGTCGCCGCTCAACGCGCTCATCGGTATGAAGCGCACGTCTTTCACGTCCAGGCGCGGCAAAAATTCCTCGAACTTGTCGCGTATCTCGATGAAGCGTTCCTCACTCCAGTCCACCAAATCCATTTTGTTCACCGCGATGACCAGGTGCGGAATCCGCAGCATGGAGGCGATGCAAGTGTGACGGCGGCTTTGTTCGATCACGCCCAGGCGTGCATCCACCAGGACGATGGCAAGGTTGGCGGTCGAGCAACCGGTCACCATGTTGCGCGTGTACTGCACATGGCCTGGAGTATCGGCGATGATGAACTTGCGTCGCGGCGTCGCAAAATAACGGTACGCGACATCGATGGTGATTCCCTGCTCCCGTTCCGCGCGCAAACCGTCCGTGAGGTTCGCCAGATTGATCTGTCCGCCACCGGTGAGGTCGGCCGAGCGTTGCAACGCTTCGATCTGGTCCTCCATCAGCGACCGCGAATCATACAGCAGCCGGCCGATGAGGGTGGATTTGCCGTCGTCCACCGAACCGCAGGTGTTCAGGCGGAGAATATCAACCGGATGATTGGAAGGGATTGACACGAGAGTTTCCTGTTTAGAAATAGCCGGCCTTTTTGCGGTCTTCCATCGCCGCTTCTGACGCGCGATCATCGGCGCGGGAGCCGCGTTCGGTAACCCGCGCGGCCGAGATTTCGTTGATGATGTCATCCACAGTGGACGCGGGCGATTCGATGCAGCCGGTGCTGATGATGTCGCCAATGGTGCGCACGCGCACGATCAGGTCCTTGACCTGTTCGTTCGGTTTCGGCGGCATCAAGTCGCTCACCGGCAGCCACTGCGAATGGCGGCGGACGCACTTGCGGGGATGACTGAAATAGATGGTTGGCACCGCCAGCTTTTCCTTCCGGATATATTCCCAGACATCCATCTCGGTCCAGTTGCTGAGCGGAAACACGCGCATGTTTTCCCCGGGATTGAGGCGCGCGTTGTAAAGATTCCAGATTTCCGGTCGTTGATTTTTTGGGTCCCACTGGCCAAAGCCGTCACGGAAGCTGAAGAAGCGCTCCTTCGCGCGCGCCTTTTCCTCGTCGCGCCGCGCGCCGCCGATGCAGCAATCGAAACGAAATTCCTCGATGGCCGCGAGCAGCGTGGGAATCTGCAGCCGGTTGCGGCTGACTTCGCCCGGCGCAGGCACCGCTACGCCGCTGGCGATGGCGTCCTCGACTTTGCGCACAATCAGACGCGCGCCCAGTTGCTTTGCGCGGATATCGCGAAATTCATTCAGCTCGGGAAAGTGATGGCCGGTATCCACGTTGAGCAGCGGCATCGGCAAATCCGAAGGGCGAAACGCTTTCTCCGCCAGCCGCAGCAAACAGATGGAATCCTTGCCGCCCGAAAACAACAACGCCGGGCGCTCGAACTCGGCGGCGACTTCACGCATGATGTGAATGGCCTCGGTTTCGAGATATTGCAAATGATCGAGATGATAGCTGTTCATTGGGGCTTTGGTCGCGCGTTTCCAACCGCAACCGCGCGCGGCTCCTTCAGATGGGATTCATCAAACTCATGAGGCTTTCATCGCATCCGCGCCCCAGGCCGCATGCAAGCCGCACTCGCGCTTCTCGTCAGCCTTGGCGGGATCGAAGTAGTCCCACTCGTTTGGAAGATTGTGCTCCTGCAGGTATTCCTCCATGTCGGCATCCGACAGGTAAAATACGGGGCTCACCTTGAGCGTGTTAAAATTTTTGTCGAATCCGAGGATGTCGAGGCCGGCGCGGTTCGGATTCTGCACCTTGCGCAACGCGGTGATCCACACCTTCGGCGCCAGTGTTTTCATCCCGCGTTGAAACGGCTCGAGCTTCATCATCGCGCTGAACTCCTTGAGCCCCGCTTCATCGTCCGGCGACGGCGGCGGCCCGTAAACGGCATCGCGATGCGCCACGGTGACCAGCGGCAAAAACGCCTTGATGTTCAACTTCAGGCGTTCGCGCAAATCCTCGGCGTGCTTGTAGGTGGCCGGACGGTTGTAGCCATGGTCCACCCACAGCACTTGCATGTTCGGCTGTTCCTTCACGCAAAGGTCCAGCACCACGGCCTCGTACGGCCGGAAGTTGGTGGAGACGACGGTGTGCTCCTTTCCCTGAGCAACGGCCCAGCGGACAATTTCACGCGGCGACTTCGCCCGCAGGTCGAGATTCAGTTGTGCGATTTCAGATGATGTCATGGCCAGGCTTCCGCTCCCGATTCCTCTTTCCAAATCACGCGCGCCGCCCAATCGCCAAAACGCTCACCGGGCGTGCGATCCCTGACGTAACGCTCAAACACCGGACGCAGTTCGTTCAGGATGTCCGGCTCCTTTACGACGTCGAGATACAGGCGGTTCACCCGCGTGCATGCTTCGTTGCCGCCCAGCCAGACTTGATAACGCCCGGGAGCTTTGCCGACGAACGCGATCTCCGCCATGTAAGGACGGGCGCAACCGTTGGGACAGCCGGTCATGCGAATGGTGATTTCCTGCATGCCAACGCCGGTTTCGGCGAGCAACCCTTCGATCTTGGTGATCAAACTCGGCAGATAACGTTCCGCTTCGGCAAGCGCAAGCCCGCAGGTCGGCAGTGCCACGCACGCCATGGAGGCGCGACGCAATATGCTGCCCTGCTGATCCGGTTCCGTTTTGATGCCGTGGGATGCAAACAACTGCGTGACCGCCTCGCGATTCTCCGGCGCGATGTTGGCCAGCAACATGTTGTTCGCGGGCGTAAGCCGTATCTCCGGGCGATACTTCGTCACGACTTCGCGCAAGGCGGTTTTCATCCGCCAGCCGTCGCGGTCGATGATGCGGCCGGTTTCCACAAACAAACCGAGAAACAGTTTCCCATCGGCCTGCTTGTGCCAGCCGAAGGCGTCGCCCTGCTTGTCGAATTTATATGGCCGCGGATCCTCAAACTTGAAGCCGACGCGCCGTTCCATTTCCTCGCGGAACCAGACGGGGCCGTTGTCTTCAAGCACATACTTCAACCGCGCGTGCTTGCGGTCGGTGCGGCTGCCGAAATCGCGATGGATGGTCAGCACTGCTTTCGTGACCTCGACCACTTTCTCCGGGGTGAAGAAGCCGATGACATCGCCGACGCGGGGATAAGTCATCACGTTGCCGTGACTGCGTCCCATGCCACCGCCGGCGACCAGATTGTAACCGATCAATTTTCCCGTCGCATCGCTGACGGCGATGTAGCCGCAGCAGTTCGTGAAAATATCGACGTCGTTCAACGGCGGAATGACAAATGCGATTTTGAATTTCCGCGGCAAATACGTTTTGCCGTAGAGCGGATCGACGAAATCACGATTCTCCGGAACGCTGAAATCCAGCGGCTGTCCGTCAATCCAGATCGAATGATACGCCTTCGTCAGCGGCGCGACCGCGAGCGCCACTTTGTGCGCGTCAGCATGCACGCGCGTGCAAACCTCGTTCGTCGCCGGCGTGGGCGGGGCGAGCACATTGCGGCTGTTGTCACCACAGGCAGCCAGCGTGCTGAGCAGGCAATCGTTGATGCCCTTCACCAACGCGCGCAGACCGCTCTTGGCCACTCCGTGAAATTGGAAGCTTTGACGCGACGTGACCCGCAGGGTGTTGTTCGCATAACGGGAGGAAAGATCATCGCACGCCAGGTATTGCTCCGGCGTCACCACGCCGCCCGGAATCCGGCAGCGAACCATCATGATGTATTTCTTGCCGGTCTTGCGCAGGTCGCGGTCATCCTGCTGATAGATGCCGTGCGTCTTCAGGAATTGGGTATCGTCATCGACGAAATGGTCCATTTCCGGATTCGCCAGCGTCTCCGCGATCGTGCCCGCCAACGTCGGGTTGCGTTCTTTCAGCAACTCGTTGGCCGTCACTTTCGGGTCTGTAATGGTCTGTGTCATATTCTAGGCTCAGTCCGATGTAATCGAGAGCAAGCCTGCATCTTTCCGTAAAAATGATTCAATGGCAACGCGACATTTGGTTGCACGCCAGTGCTCAGCACGTGCCCTAACAACCAAAGCGGCATCCAGCCAATTCAAACAACTCGCCCGTTACCGCAATCTGCTTTTACACGATTAACTTACTTATGTTAATTGTGTTAAAAGAATATCAGTCTAAATACCCACATGTCAACGGTGATTAAAACGTTGATTTAATTAGGAAAAGTGTGATTAAAAATGAATTCTAACAGCACCCCACAAGAAACACTACTAATATAGTAGGGTTTTGCGAACCTTTAAAATGTCAGGCCGACGCCGGTTCGCGTGTGGAAAAACTTTCAACCTCACGCCGGGCCGCCTCCGCCAACACAGTGCTGAGATATCGTTCGCCAGTGCTGCAACCAATCGTGACAATCATTTTGCCCGCGCTTTCCGGACGTCGCGCGACTTGCAGGGCCGCCCAAACATTTGCACCCGTGGAAATCCCGGCGACAATTCCCTCCTCCAGCGCCAGCCTGCGCGCCATCGCGATTGCGTCCTCGTTATTCACGGTCACCACGTCATCAACAATTTCCAGATTCAGATTTTTTGGAATGAATCCAATGCCGATGCCTTGAATTTTGTGGGGCTTGCGTTCCACCGGCAGTCCGGCGCGAGTCTGCGTGATCGCGGGAGAGTCGGCGGGTTCCACGGCAATCGATTGAAAGGATTTTTTGCGCGCCTTGAGCGCCTCGCTGACCCCGGTGATCGTGCCGCCGGTGCCGACCGCACAGACCAGCATGTCGGCCTTGCCGTCCGTGTCCCTCCAAATTTCCTGGGCGGTCGATTGCCGATGCGCTTCTGGATTCGCGGCGTTTTCAAACTGGTTTGGAATCCACGAATGGGGAATTTCCGCGCTTAACCCCCTCGCCCGCTGAATCGCTGCCTTCGCTCCCCCGGACGCCGGCGTCAGCACAACGCGCGCGCCAAACAACGCCAGCAAGGTCCGACGTTCAACACTCATGCTGTCGGGCATTGTGAGAATCAACCGGTATCCACGCGCGGCTGCGACAAATGCCAGCGCGATGCCGGTGTTGCCGGAAGTTGGCTCGATGATCGTGGTATCCGGCGTGAGAATCCCCTCACGCTCCGCCGCCGCCACCATCGCGTGGCCGATGCGATCCTTGACGCTGCGCAGCGGATTGCAGAACTCACCCTTGAGCACCACCGTGGCGTTCACACCGCGCGTCACGCGGTTGAGTTTGATCAACGGCGTGTTGCCAGCCGTCTGAACCAGGTTTGAATAAATTTTGCTTCCAGAGATTCCACTTCCGCTCACAGATTCGGAGCGTAAGCAATGAACTCGCGATAGCGAACCAAAATCATTCGCAACGCCGCCACCAAAGCCGCTTCCTTCAAATAGGCCGGCGGCGACTTCGGAGTTTCCAGAATGATTTCGAACGGACGCGGGCGAATCGCGGGCGGACCGCGCAGGATGCCGTCGTAGCTTTGACGAATGATGCCGTTGTGCGCGCGGAAACCATCAATGGTGTTATCCCCGTTCCGCGGCAAAAATTGTTCCGCGGCCTGCAACGCCGGCTCGATGAGCGCGCGAGTCAAAGTTGCGCCATGCGCGAAGCCATAAAAACCGTGGCTGGTATCGTCGGTGTGCAGCGAGATGATTCCATGAAAACTGTGCGCGACCAGTTCCGACTGCAATAGTTTTACTTCCGGTTCCTCGGAACGTTTCCAGAACTCGCGATTGAGATCTTTTCCGCTCCGCGAATGCCGGGTGCGATCTTCAAATCCCGTGGCGTTGCAGACCGGATACGCGAAGAGCGAGTAGCCGGTCGCCAGTTCCGGGTTTTGTTCGAGCAACGAGAAAAACTGCACCAGCGCGTGCACGCCTTCCGGTTCATCACCGTGGATGCCGGCAAAAATTCCCACCCGGATCGTATCCCCGCCACCCTTCGGTCCGACAAACATATAGCGCGGCAACTGATAAGCCTCGCCGTCCGCTTCGAAATTCGCGCCGTGATTCGCAATCAGATGCGTCGAGTTCGCAGCCAGGTCGTCGAGCGGGGCGAGCACCTCCGCAATTGACCGACGTGCGGCGGCTTTCTTCAGGGGCGCGTGCATTAGCAGAGCAGACATAATTTATCAGGTTGATCAGCCGTTATTAAGGATCTACATCGTCACGTTACTTCAAATCTTGGACACGAATCTACCCAATATTATTACTATGTCAATAATAATAGTATAGTATTAGCAAATGGCTAATATACAAGCATTTAGGTAAGCAAAAACCGCTCTATTTGGCGAATTGAGAGACTTTATCTGCTAAATTAATGGCGGCATCAGTAGGTTTGCCCTTGTCATCAAAAAGGATTTCGCGAGAGGTCAAAAACTGTCCATAATAGGTGTTGTTTGCGTCCGCGTCGGGAGCGAGGCTGCCGCCCTTCAAGGTCGCCCCGCCATACAAGCCCGTCACGTCAGAATAGACCAGTGTCAATTGCTCGACCGAGGTTGTTTTGCCTTCCTCCTTGGCGCTGGCATTGCCGCCCGTTCCGCTGGCTTCGCCGCCGAAATTAAATGTGGGTTGCGTCAGCATCGCCGTCGCGTTGGTGTTCATCAACAAAATGACGGTGAAAGATGTCTGGCCTCCTATCTGCGCACCGAAACTTCCCTCGTTGGATTTCATAAACGCCGGCGGGCTCCACTTCCCGGTGACGGAATCCTTCACCATTGCGATACCGCCACCGCCTTCGTAGCCAAAAACAAGTCCGCCTTTAACCCGATATAGCATCACGACGCCGCAGGCCTTTTTGAGATTCTCGGCGGGCACCGCTTTTTCCGGCTTCGCCTGCAATTCCTCAAATTTTGCGCCGAGGAGACGGAGTCGTTTCTCCAGATCCGCCTTGTCCGTCGTCGCTTGCGCCGAAATGGCCAGACTCGCGAGTACCATGATCATCAGGATTTGTTTCATATCCTGAAAATTCGTCTACGCTGCGCTTTTTCGCATATGGGGTGTTTCCCCCGGTTCCTCCAGAGCGGTCACCGGATCCATCAACAGCCAGCATATGGCCCCCATCAGGTAGGCCGCCGCCGTCACATAAAACGCCACGTTCCAGTTCCCCGTGTTCTTCACCACGTATCCGCACACAATGGGCGAAAGAAATCCGCCGACGTTTCCCATCATGTTCATCGTGCCGGAAACCGTGGCAACCGACCGGCCGCCGACATCCATGCACGCCGTCCACGCGCCGGGCAATTGGATGTCGTTGCAGAACGCCACCAGCGCTATCGCCGCCACCGCGAGATACGGATTTTGTAACTGCGTCGTCACGACGAGCAACGCCGCACCACCAGATGCGCCGACGGCGCCCACGCCGCGCCGGACCTTGCGCGTGTCCGAAAATCGTCGCGCCAAAATCGGGGAAATCCATCCCGCCAGCAAGGAGCCAAAGGCGCCCACAAACAACGGCGTGCCCGCCAGCAGCGCGCTTTCCTTCACGTCGAAACCGCGCGCCTTCAAAAGATACGTTGGAAACCAGGTGATAAAAAAATAGAACGAATAACTGCAGGCGAAGTATTGACCGCACAGGCACCAGACGGTGGGCGATCCAAATATTTTTTTCCACGGCACCTGAAAATGCGCGGAAGCGTCCTCCGTCTTCGGCAACAGCGCCGCCTCCCCGGCATTCACCTGCTTGTGCCTCCGCGGATCATCGCGATACCACCAGAAGAAAAACACCGCCCAAACCACGCCCAGCAAACCGAACCATGTGAACGCCACGCGCCAGTTCATGTATTCCAGGCAGGCATAGACGATCAACGGCGTAAACGCGCCGCCAAGACGCGCGCTCATCCACATGATCCCCTGCCCGCGCGTTCGCTCCGTCGCAG
This sequence comes from Limisphaerales bacterium, assembly GCA_044223735.1. Taxonomy (GTDB): domain Bacteria; phylum Verrucomicrobiota; class Verrucomicrobiia; order Limisphaerales; family UBA8199; genus JBGALR01. The sequence goes on from JBGALR010000036.1 coordinate 20,716, forward strand.
GCAACCAACGATGAAATGCTTTCGTCAGATTCGGAAACGCTCCTGCCTCCCCCGCACCGAAGAGAAACCGCACTACCACCATCGACAGCCAGCTTCGCACCCAGCCCGTCAGCGCCGTAAAAAAGGACCACCAGAGCACGATGCGCAGGAGAACCTTGCGCGGCCCGATGCGATCGCCCAGATATCCTGCTGGAATTTCAAATAGCGCGTACGCCAGCGTGAACGCGGCAAACACCCAGCCCATCTGGCCTTCATCAAGATGGAGATCCTTCGAAATGTGCGGCGCCGCCTGCGAGATGCAAACACGATCAATGTATTGGATGATCGCCAGCGTCACGGCAAACACGATTACCCAGTAACGCGCCCGCGTGGGACGCATCGGAAAATTTACCCCCGCTTTCGCCGATGACTGGTTTTCGGTAAGCGGGTTCCGCATCGCGCGAGGCTAGTTATGCCGCGTTCGCTTCGCAACGAACTTCGTTTACTTTGCCACCTTCGAAGGTGCCTTCAACTTCGCCACTTCCCAGACTATTTCCAAAAAACTGTTCAGCACCGGCGATTTATCATCCGGCCGCCACATCACCGCGAGGTCGGCCGCTGTTTCCGGTTCGATAGAGCGATAAACTATCCCGTCCGGTTGAAACGTCTGCATCGATGCCGGGACGATGGACACGCCCATGCCGCCCGCCACCAGGCTCACGATCGTTTGCGCTGTCCGTGCTTCCTGCACCACATTCGGCACGAAGCCGGCCCGCGCGCACAACGCCATCACCTGGTCGTAAAATCCGGGCCCCAGATAACGCGGCACCAGCAGAAAAGATTCGTCCGCAAATGCATTGAGCTTCAGTGATTTTTGCTTTGCGAGACGATGCGCGGCCGGTATCGCCATCATCAGCGGCTCCCGCCCCACCACGCGCAACGCGAGTTCCGCCGCATGCGGAAGCGGCGGCCGCACCAGGCCGACATCGAGTTGTCCCGCTTTCATCTCTTTCACCTGTTCCTCGCTCGTGAGATCGCGCAACACGAGCGCGACGTTTGGGTGGCGCGTTCGCATCAATCCGAAAACGGGTGAGAATTTTCCGTACACAATCGAACTCACGAACCCCACCACGAGCTGTCCGATCTCACCTCGTGCGGCGCGACGGGCCAGATTCACCGAATGCTCCGCCTGCGCCAAAATCTTCCGGGCCTCCACCAGAAAAGCCTGGCCGGCGGCGGTCAGTTCCACCGTCCGCTTGGTGCGGAGCAGCAACGGCACCCCGATTTCCTCCTCCAGCATTTTGATTTGCTGGCTAAAGGGTGGCTGCGCGATTCCCACCCGTTCCGCCGCCCGGCTGAAATGCAGCTCTTCCGCGACCGCGACAAAGTATTTCAGATGCCTCAATTCCATAAAATCACTGATACTTTTTATATATTTATAATGCAATTTTAATATATTGGATGGATTGCGGCGTCACTCGTAAAGTTGAGACACCAGTGAGTGCCACGAATACAATTGGTTCCCTAAAGGCCCGATGGATGTTTCACGCCGCGCAGGCTGACCAGGCGGTCGCCGCCTTGCGTCCCGGCATACGCCCCGCCCTTTTTACCATGGGCGTTGCTACTTTCCTGCCGGTCTATTCCACCCAGCCGTTGCTGCCCGTTTTTCGAAATGTATTTCACGCCTCCGAACTGCTCGTGAGCCTCACGGTCGCCGCCACGATTCTCGCCGTGGCTCTCACCGCGCCGATCGTCGGCCTGCTGGCGGACCGGCTTGGGCGCAAGCGCGTAATGGTGGTCGCCTTGTTCGGTGTCGCCATCCCCACCTTGCTCGCAGCCACGGCCGGCAGTCTGGGACAATTCATCGTCTGGCGCTTTCTGCAAGGGTTCTTTCTGCCCGGCGTGATTGCCATTGTCGTTGCCTACATCGGCGAGGAAGTCCCCCACGCGCTCGTGGGCTCCACCATGGCGACATACGTCACCGGCACCGTCGTGGGCGGATTTCTGGGACGATTTGCCACCGGCCTGATCACGGCGCATTGGGGCTGGCAGGGAGCGATGGCTGCGCTCGGCGTGGTCACGCTCGCGGGCGCTATGATCACGTGGTGGCTCCTGCCGTGCTCCACGCAGTTTAAACCGCACGCTGAGTTGGACGAGTCGCTGAAGGCGTTGCGCGGACACCTCCGAAATCCGCAATTGCTGGCGACCTACGCCGTGGGTTTCAATCTCCTCTTCTGCCTCGTCGCCACGTTCACTTACGTGAATTTCTATCTCGCCGACGCACCCTTCCACCTTGGCCCGGGCGCGCTCGCCTCGATTTTCAGCGTCTATCTCGTCGGCGTGGTCATGACTCCGCTGGCGGGCAAAGTCATCGACCGCATCGGCTGCCGCGTGGCCTTGCTGGGCGCTGCCGCCCTGGCCTCCATCGGCCTGTTGCTGACCCTCATTCACTTTCTGCCTCTCATCATGGGCGGACTTACAATCGCCGCTTGTGCCGCTTTCGCTTGCCAGTCCACCGCGTCGAGTCATGTCGGCAAAGCCGCCACCCACGCGCGCTCATCGGCTGCCGGGCTTTACGTGGGCGCGTACTACCTCGGTGGCTGCGTCGGCTCGATCCTGCCCGGATTGATCTGGAAACAAGCCGGCTGGGCGGGCTGCGTCGCCATCATCATCCTGATGCAAGCCGTCACGGCCACGCTCGCGTATCGCCTCTGGAAAGATTGAAAAAGTTTTTGGTTGCGGCCCCGCACCGCCCTGCTAGTGAGAATATCACATGTCTCTCATTCTGGCGTTGGATCAAGGCACGACGAGCTCGCGGGCGATATTGTTCGACCACGCAGGCGCCATTCGTGGAAAAGCCCAAAAGGAATTTCAGCAAATCTTCCCGCGCTCCGGCTGGGTGGAGCATGACCCGCGCGAGATCTGGGCGAGCCAGCTCGAAGTCGCCCGCGCCGCCCTCAGCGAGGCAAAAATTGACGCCGGCGATGTCGCCGCCATTGGCATCACCAACCAGCGCGAAACCACCATCATCTGGGATCGCAAGACCGGCGAACCGATTCACAATGCCATCGTCTGGCAGGATCGCCGCACCTCCGCGTTCTGCGATCAACTAAAAAGCGCCGGCCACGGCGAATTGATCAAAAGCAAAACCGGTCTGGTCATCGACGCTTATTTTTCCGGCAGCAAGGTGCGCTGGCTGCTCGACAATGTCGCCGGCGCGCGGGAACGCGCGAAGCGCGGCGAACTCGCTTTCGGCACCGTGGACACATGGCTGATGTGGCAGCTCACCGGCGGCGCGTTGCACATCACCGACCCCAGCAACGCCTCCCGCACCCTCCTCTTCAATCTGCGCACAGGCGAATGGGACGAGGAATTGCTGCGCCTCTTCGACGTGCCGCGCGAATTGCTGCCGCAAGTCCGCGCCACGAGCGAAATTTACGGCGAGACCCTGCCTGATTTATTCGGCCGAAAAATCCCCCTCGGCGGCATGGCGGGCGATCAACAATCCGCGCTCTTCGGTCAGGGATGTTTTGAAAGCGGCCTCGCCAAGAACACCTACGGCACCGGCTGCTTCATGCTGATGAATCTCGGCGCCGAACCGATCGCGTCCCAGCACGATCTACTGACCACCTACGCCTGGAAGACGGCGACGCAAAAAGCCTACGCGCTTGAAGGCAGCGTTTTCATCGGTGGCGCGGTCGTGCAATGGCTTCGCGACGGCCTTGGCATTATCAAGTCCGCCACGGACGTGGAAACCCTCGCCGCGAGCGTCCCGGATTGCGGCGGAGTTTATATGGTGCCCGCGTTCGCCGGCCTCGGTGCGCCGCATTGGGATCAGTATGCGCGCGGAACCATCAGCGGCATCACCCGCGGAACCACTGCTGCGCATTTCGCCCGAGCCGCCCTCGAAGGCATTGCCTTTCAGGTCGCAGACGTGCTCGAAGTGATGACGCAGGACTCAAAAATCGCCGTGAACGAATTGCGCGTGGACGGCGGCGCCTGCGCCAACAATCTGCTGATGCAATTCCAGGCCGACCTCCTGCGCGTCCCGGTCGTGCGCCCCAAGGTCGTCGAGACCACCGCGCTCGGCGCCGCCTACCTCGCTGGTCTCGCCGCCGGCTTCTGGAAAAACCCCAAGGAAGTCCAGGCCAACCACCAGACCGACCGCGTCTTCGAACCCAAACTTTCCGCCGACGAAGCCGCCCATCGCCGCGAACGCTGGAAGGAAGCCCTCAGCCGCGCCCGCGATTGGGAGGAACGCACCCACTGGCGCGAATAAAAGTCGATTCAGAAAATTGCTGAGGGTAGGAAATTCATTCCTTCCTGCCTTCCTCAGAAATTCTTCCTTGTCCGTATTTTTTGGCCGTTAATCCCTGCCTCAGAGGCACATTTCTCGCTCCTTTTTGACCCTGTTGAGCCTGATTCAGGCGCAAATGGCAACCTGCCGTTCGCCCCAGTAGTCAGGCCGTGGTAGATTTAGAAGTCCACAAGCAGCGAACGACAGCGACAATCAGGGCTAACCGCAGTACCAGCGCGATTGCATTGACCGCAGTGCGCCGTGCCGAGCCAAAACAATTATTCCCATGCATTCCCTTCCAGAGCGCAGTTCAATTCGGTTCCACGTCAAGACACTCCTAGCCAGTCTTGCATTAGCAGCCGCGTACATCAGCGGATCGGCATCCGCCGCGCCGCCGTCCCAGTTTATCTCGCGTGGGCCGGGCGGTGGCGGCGCGTTTTTCGGGCCGTCCATCAATCCCTACGACCCGAACGATGTCTGGATCGGCTCGGACATGAGCGACTTGTTTCATTCCACGGACTTCGGCGGAACGTGGCAGACGGTTGACTTCCGCGTGCTGCAAGGCGGCATCCAGCTTGGCCGCATGGCGTTCACGAGCAATCCGCTCGTGCGCTACGCGCTCAACGACAGCGTGCCAATGCGCACCCTCGATGGCGGCGCGACGTGGACGGCCATTCCGCCTGATTCTTATTCGGTGGAATGCCTCTTCGCCGATCCTCTCTCGACCAATCGGCTGATTGTGAGCGATTATTCGACGCTCAAAATCTCCACCAACAGCGGCGCGACGTACGCCGATCGCTTCACCGCCAGCAATCTCTTGATCGGCGGCATGTTTTGGGATGGCTCGCGCATTTACGTCGGCTCGCAGGCGGGACTGCTGATTTCGACCAATGGCGGCGTCACTTTTTCCAACGCAGGCACGCCCGGCATTCCAGCGGGCGAATCGATGGTGTCGTTTGCGGGAGCAAAGGAAGGCGGCACGCTACGCTTCTTCTGCGTGACGCTCGGTTCGGGCGACGTTTATCCCGGCGTCGAAGGCTCGGACTACGGCAACTATCACGGAATTTACCGGCTCGATAATGGCACCGGCTCATGGACGGCGGTGACCAGCGGCATCGGCGGCAACTTTCCATTCTTCGTCGGGATGTCCCGCACCAACATCAACATTGCCTACGTGGCCGGTTCGGACACTCTCGGACAGCCGGTCGTGTTCAAAACGATCAACGGCGGCGGCGCGTGGTCGCAGGCGATGCAATGCACCGGGAATGCGAACGTCGCCACCGGCTGGACCGGCGACGACTCCGGCGCATGGAACTGGAAGAAATGGTCGTTCGGCGAGTGCGCCATGGGTTTCACCGTCTGTGACACGGACGTGAATCGCGCGATCATTTCTGATTTCGGATTCATTCACGTCACCACGAACGGCGGCACGACGTGGCAGCAGGCTTACGATTGGAAAGGCACGCAAAACGCCGCCGGCGCGCAAACGCCCAAGACCACTTTCTACACCGGCGCGGGTGCGGAAGATACCTCGTGCTGGTGGCTTTCGTGGAACTCCAGCAACGCGCTCTTTTGCAGTTTCACCGACGTCCGCGGAATGTTCAGCACGAACGGCGGCATGTCGTGGATGAGCCCGATGTCGCTCACTTACAACAGCACCTACCAGACGCTTAAACATCCCACCAACGGTATCGTCTATGCCGCCATGTCGTCCGTGCACGACATGTACGCGTGGGATCGTTATTGCCAGGACGCTTCGATCGACGGCGGCACCGGCGAGGTGATGTATTCCGCGGACAACGGCGCAACGTGGGTTCGGCTCAAAAATCTAGGCCGCCCCATCGTCGCGCTGGCCTTGGATCCAAATAACGCCAACCGCCTTTACGCTACGATGGTGAATAGCAGCACCGGCGGCGTCTATCGTACGTCCAACCTCAGTGCGGGCACATCGTCCACCTGGACAAAACTGGCGAACCCGCCCAGAACACAGGGTCACGCCTATAACATTGTGGTGCTGAACGACGGCACACTGGTGGCGAGCTACTCGGCGCGCATTGCGTCGGGAAATTTTCAGGCGAGTTCCGGCGTATTCGTCAGCACCACCGACGGCGCAAGCTGGGTGGATCGCAGCGCCGCCGGGATGCAGTATTATACCAAGGACATTACGATTGATCCGCACGATCCCACGCAATCCACCTGGTATGCCGGCGTCTGGGGCGAGTGGGGCAATTCCGCAAACCTGGGCGGCTTGTATTACACGACAAATCGCGGAGTGAACTGGACATGCATCAGCAGTCTCAAAGCGGTTGGCTCTTGCACGATTCATCCGACGAATCCCGACGAGATGTATCTCACCACCGAGGACCAGGGGCTGTATTACAGCAGTAATCGTCGCGCGGCGAGTCCGACGTTCAGCGCGGTGGCGGGCTATCCCTTTCGCTTTCCTTCGCGCGTTTTCTTCAATCCCTACGATGCCAACGAGGTTTGGGTGACCAGCTACGGCAACGGCATGCGCGTTGGCCGGCTGGCCGAGCCCAAGCCCATCCTGAAAAACATCCAGCACACAAATACCACGACGTCAGTCACCATCGCGGGCGCATTTGGCCAGCGCCTCGTGCTTTCCGCTTCGCCGGATTTGAGCGCGTGGACACCCATCGGAACGAATGTGATGTATTCCAGTCAATACACGTTTGGCGATACTTCTGGCGGCTCGCCGCGCTTCTTCCGCGCGGAGGTGCAGTAATGTTTGCGAAGGAAGATTGAATTTTTCGCCCCTTCTGCTATCTAAGGTTCAGGATGAAACTCTTATTTCAACTCATAATGGCCCTGGTCGTTGCCGGGGTGGCGCGTGCGGAAAGCACCTCGGTCCAAATCAAAAATGTCCACCTTTGCTGCCAAAGCTGCGTCAAAGGCGTGGATTCCGCCGTCTCGAAAGTGAAGGATGTGACGGTTTCCACCGACAAGGATGCCGGCATCGTGAGCCTCACCGGCCCGGACACTGCCAGCGTGCAGAAAGCTGCCGACGCGCTGGTCGCCGCCGGCTACTACGGTGAGAGCGACAATTCCAAAATCAAACTTCACGACAAGACCGGCGCGAAGGACAAGAAGGTGCAGATGTTGAAAGTCGAAGATGTGCACCTGTGCTGCGGCAAATGCGTCACCGCCGTGCAGCACGCCCTTGAGAAGGTTCCGGGCGTGACCGGCAATACCGCTGAGAAAAACGCCAAATCCTTCAACGTCACGGGCGACTTCAATGAGAAGGACGTCTTCACCCAATTGCAAAAGGCCGGCCTGACGGGTCAGGTCGCCAAGTAACCCGCCTCACTTCAGGCGAAAGAATTCCCGCGCCGTCCGAGTCGTCGCCATCGCGACCTCGGACGGCGTTTTTCCTAAGGACTCCGCGACGACCCGTAATACCTCCGGCAAAAACGCCGGTTCGTTGCGGCCATCCTTCGGCTTTTTCGACAGCGAACGCGGCAGCAGAAAGGGAGCATCCGTTTCAATCATCAAACGATTTTCCGGGATTTCACGCACCAATTCGCGCAGATGCGTGCCGCGTCGTTCGTCGCAAATCCATCCCGTGATGCCGATATACAAATCCATATCGAGATAGATTTTCAAATCGTCACTCGTGCCGGTAAAACAATGGACGACCGCGGGCGTGCTTTTTCGACCCGTCTTTAGAATTTCACAAAAGTGTTCCCGGGCGTCGCGCTCATGGAGAAACAGCGGCATCTGCAACTCCTCCGCCAGTTCCACCTGGGCGGCGAACCACTTCTCCTGAATCGGCCGCGGTGAATAGTCGCGGTTGAAGTCCAGCCCGCATTCCCCGATGGCCACGACTTCCTGCGCCTTGGCGAGTTCGCGCAACTGCGGTATCGTCTGGTCCGTGCAGCTTCGGCTGTCGTGCGGGTGCACGCCGGCAGTGGAAAAAAGCTGGCCGGGATAACCGGCGGCAATCCGTAGCGCCTCCGCGCTATTCTCCACGCTCGAGCCCGTCACCACGATGGTGCGTACGCCCGCCGCCATTCCCCGCGCGATCACCTCCGCTCGATTCGCATCAAACGAACGGTGCGCCAGGTTCGCGCCGATATCGACCATTTCATTCACTTCAGTCATGCACATCAATTCGGTTACACCAACACCAACAATTTCACATTACAAAAACCGCGCGACACTAAGCGGGACGACCTCCAAAGACAACGCGATATCCATGAGCGCGCCTGTTGGCCGACACTGCCTGTCATCAAAAAAGACCTCACGGCGGCGGGTGGCGCAGCGGCACGATTTGTGCGAACGTGGAGGCGATGTTGCGGTTTTTCGTTAGCGCCGCCCGCAGGAGCGGGGGTTTTTGTGCCCTGATGGCGTCGGTCTTCACGTGGATTTCACCGGTTCAGGGTGCCGACCAGGCCATCTACACCGACACGTTGCAGAACGGCTGGATGGATTGGAGCTGGGCGACTGTCAATCCGTCGGCCACGTCACCTGTCCATTCCGGCACAAAATCATACAGCGTCACCTCGTCGGGTTGGCAGGCGCTTTACTTCGATCACGCGGCGCAAAATACCGCGCTCTATTCCGCGATCACATTCTGGATCAATGGTGGCACGGGCGGACAGCAAGTACAGGTTCAAGCCATGCGCAATGGCGCGCCGCAGACCGCCGTGCACCTCAGCCCGCTCCCCGCGAATGCCTGGCGGCAGGAATCGATTTCCCTCGCCTCTCTCGGCGTCGCCAGCGCCACGGATTTCGACGGCTTCTGGCTCCAGGTTGAAAGCGGAAGTCCCGCCCCCACGTTCTATGTGGACGACATCACGCTCACGACCAACGCGAACCCACCCGCCGTCGTCGCGCTGACCGCTCCCGCCAACAACGCCTCGTACGCGGCGCCGGCCACAGTGAACCTCGCCGCGACCGTCACCACCAACAACCATGCCATCACCAAAGTGCAATTTTTCAACGGCGCGACCTTGGTCGGCGAGGATGCCTCGCCGCCGTATGCTTACTCGTGGGGCGGCGTGGGCGCGGGAACCTACACACTCAGCGCGCGAGTGATCTACGATTTCGGCGGCCCCGGCGCGGGCTCGAACACTTCGTCCGCCGTCAGCATCACGGTGGTGACGAACGCGGTCATCTCCATCGCCGTGGACGCCTCGCGCAATCGGCGCACGATCAGTCCGCTCATCTATGGCGTGGCCTTCGGCTCGGCGGCCCAGGTCGCGGATTTGAACGCACCGCTGAACCGTTCCGGCGGCAACTCGGAGACACGCTACAACTGGATGCTCAACGCGCACAATCACGCGAACGATTGGTATTTCGAAAGTCTCGATGACTACAATTCCGGCGATCCGCTCGCCACCCAGCCGGGCTCGACCGCCGATCAATTTGTCGCTGACAGCAAAACCGGCGGCGCTGATCCCATGCTCACCGTTACGATGATCGGCTGGGTCGCGAAACTGGGGCCGAACCGCGCGCGCCTGGCGAGCTATGCGACGACGAATTACGGGCCGCAGACCGGAACCGATTCCCAATGGTTTCCCGTCGCCGGCAACGGCATCAGCACCAGCAATAACACACCCATCACCTGGAACAATCCCAACGACGCGAATATCCCCACCAATTCCCTATATCAAAAAGCGTGGGTGCAACACCTGACGAATCGCTGGGGCTTGTCCACCAACGGCGGCGTGCGCTATTACATGATGGATAACGAGGAAACCATCTGGCACTCGAGCCATCGCGACGTGCATCCGGTCGGCACCACGATGCAGGAAATTCGCGACAAGTTTTTCGACTACGCCGGGGTGGTCAAGGCCGTGGATCCAAACGCGCTCGTTCTCGCGCCGGAGGAATGGGGATGGTCGGGATATTTTTATAGCGGCTACGACCAGCAAAATTCCGGCTTTCACGACCGCGCCACCAACGGCGGTTGGGAATACGGGCCATGGCTGCTTGACCAATTTCGTCAGCGCGCGGTCAGCACCAATCAGCGGCTGCTCGATTATTTCACCCTGCACTGCTATCCGCAAAGCGGCGAATTCGGAAACGACGTCTCTGCGGCCATGCGCACGCTGCGAAACCAGTCCACACGTCAATTGTGGGACACGAATTACATAGACCAAAGCTGGATCGGCCAGCAGGGGCAAAACAATATCGTCATGCTCATTCCGCGCATGCGCAACTGGGTGAACACTTATTATCCCGGCACGAAAATCGGCCTAACCGAATATAACTGGGGCGCCGAGGCAGACATCAACGGCGCCACGGCGCAGGCGGATATCTACGGCATCTTCGGCCGCGAAGGACTCGACCTCGCGACGCGCTGGACCACGCCGGAAGCGAACACGCCGACCTATAAGGCGATGAAAATGTATCGGAACTACGATGGCGCGAAATCGACTTTTGGCGATACCAGCATTCTCGCCGCCGGACCGAATCCCGACACGCTCTCCGCGTTCGCCGCCGTGCGGTCCGCGGACAACGCGCTCACCATCATGGTAATCAACAAGCAATCCGCCGCCGGCGCGCAGGTGAATCTGGCGCTGACAAATTTCCCCGCCGGCGCCATCGCGCAACAATGGCAGCTCACGTCCGCCAACGCCATCACCCGCCTCGCCGACCTCGCACTTTCCGGCGCCGCCCTCACGAACTCGGTGCCGCCGCAAAGCATCAATTTGTATATCGTTCCGCTCCTGCTCAGTGCCGCCACCACGCCGAGCCCCGCAAATGGCGCCAGCGGCGTGGATGTAAATCCAAACCTCGCCTGGCTCGCGGGCGCCAACGCACAGGGACATCGCATCTACTTCGGGGTGAGTTCGAACGCCGTCGCCATCGCCACGACGAACGCGCCGGAATATAAAGGCACTCAAACGAGCACGAGCTATTCTCCCGGTCCGCTCGCGAACGGCACCACATATTACTGGCGCATTGACGAAACCAACGGGCTCTTCACCTCCGCCAGCCCGGTCTGGTCGTTCACGACCCCGCTGCTGGCAGGCGCGGCTACCAATCCCAATCCCACCAACAATGCCATCAACACCTCCACGAACGTCGTGCTCAGTTGGACGCCCGGAGCGGGCGCCACCCTGCATCGGCTTTACTTCGGCGCGAGCGCCAGCGCTGTCGCCAACGCCACCACCAACTCGCCCGAATACAAAGGCTCGTTCACTGGCAGCAACTATGTCCACGGTTTCGTCGCGGCGAATGCGCGTTTCTATTGGCGCGTCGATACGTTGTCGGGCTCGCTCGTCACGCCCGGCGCAATCTGGACTTACTCCACGGAGGCTGCGCCCGATAACAATTTGAAGGTCGGCGGCGCTCCCATCGCGGGCAACAGTTTCGTGCTCAGCTTTACCTCGCACTACGGCCAGACCTATCGCGTCGAGGAAACGGAGAATTTGGATCCCCCCGCCTGGTCCCTCGTCGCGAATCAATTGCCAGGAACGGGCGGGGTGATTCAATTCACCAACACCGGCGTCTCGCTGCAGACACAGCGTTACTATCGAGTCGTGCTGCTGCAACCCTGATCGGTAGCGCATAACCACCCTGCCAGGCACAACTCGTAACACTTTCAACGACCTTGGGCACGACGTCCGTGCTCTGCTGCGGGAAGGCTTGATTAGCCTTGAGTAGCCTTGATTTCTCCGCTTTTTCGACGTTCGCCTGATAGGATTGATCGACCGCGCGTTCCGACAAACCGAGCGCCCGGTGCATTTCGCGGACCTGCTCCGGCGTAAATCGAAAATCTCTCGCGCTTCCGGCAGCTCATTCAACCAAGGCAAAATCACCCGCGCCGGTTCGCCATTGCGCAACCGTTGATTCAATTTCTCCCGCACCGCGTCGGGCAGCCGCGCGATCTTTCCCACCCGCGGCCGCCTCGCCGCCCGACGCTTGCCGGACGGCTCTGGTTCCGCCGCCGCCCGCTCGCCGAAGTCCGGTCGCGGCGGAAAAAAATCAATCAATCGGTTCAGACCCGGAATGCGCTCCAGCGCAATCGGGCTGCTATCGGTGTCTTCATCCATGTCCAAAAGCGTATGCATAATTGTCTCCTTTTACGGTTGGATTCTCTTTCGACGCGGGAATCTGCGTCAAACTCCGGCGATGATTTTCTCACACCGAAAACAAATTACAAGCGATAAAATAAAATAAAACACAAGATTTTTCAGCAAACGCGGAAGTGTTCGGCGGAAAAAACGGCTTTGCTCAAAGACCAGCGGAGGAGGGATACCGCTAATTAGAGGTGCGAAATTCACTCCGCAGTTTTTATCCGCGTCATTCGTGGCCAATTAATCTCCACTGTAAACGGGCGGAAATAGGGATGGATAACAGCGACGTTTACGGATTAGGGTGAACCCTCCCTTTCGGATTTCTTTATCCGTGCCTATCCGTGCAATCCGTGGTCCACTCCGGCCCCCTGGCAAACGACCGATTATAACCACGGATTGCACGGATATTCACGGATGGGGAACAACAACATTCGATTCCAAAACATCCGCTTCCATCCGCGTCATCTGCGGTCAATTCCGAGTTTTAATGCTCCCTTCGCGGTTGACCCAGATTATGCGTGCCCGAGCGTCTCATCTGTGGTTGAATTTTTTCATGAAACACGAGGAGCTAACCCGGGGAATTATCGGCGCGGCCATGGTCGTGTTGAATGAACTCAAGCCTGGGCTGGACGAAAAGCTTTACGAAAACGCCTTACTGATCGAACTGGCCGCCCGCGGTCACAAAGTCGAGCAACAACACGAATACCCGGTCAATTTTCGTGGCCATTTCATCGGCAGCCTCGTTCCCGACCTGATCGTGGATGGCCGGATTATTGTGGATCCCAAAGTCGTTACCGCCTTCAACGACACTCACGTCGCCCAAATGCTCGGTTACCTGAACATCACCGGCCTGGAAGTGGCGCTGCTGCTGAACTTTAAGGAGAGGAAGCTGAAATGGAAACACGTTGTAAACGATCGGACGGAACAAACAACCGATAATACAGATTCCACGGATTAGCGGATAGGTCTCAAGTTCGACCTTTTATCCGTGTCCATCCGTGTCAATCCGTAGTCCATTTTCCCACTCTTCCTCCTTGTCCATCCTTGTTATTTGCGTTTCTTGGATTCTGTATGGCGGTTTCACGTCGTTAGCTTCCGTCCATCCACTGGAAAATCCCGTCCAAATTATAATTGTGAATTTTCCCACTTAAGACGAAAACTATCGGCGAACGGAAGTATGAACATTGTCGAACCAAACGCACGCGGTGTGCACTGGGTCATGGGGTTTATCGATCATAAACCATGAACCCGGTCACCTGCCACCGATGCGGCCACCAATTTTACGGCGCCGGCTGTCCTGCGTGCGATTTTCCGCCGTCACCGGCGGCCAGCGTCAAGCCGCGCCGCCCGTGGCTGGTGGGACTGCTCGCCGTTGCGGCGGCGGGATACATTTTGTTTATTTTCGCGTCGGAAGCCGGGCCGCTCTCCCAACGTTGGCCGTTGCTCGTGGCTTCAGCGGTATTTTTCGTCGCCGGCCTTGGGGATCTCGCACTGCTGAAAGGCCGCGCTGCGGATATCGTGGGGGCATTGATCATGGCCGGGCTCGCTTCGCTCGGTTTCTTCGCCGCCTTGAGCCCGGGCGAAATATCCGGCGGCATCCCCTTTGCACCCGAGGAATGGAATCGCACCTTTGGCAAAATCATGTTCGCCAGCGGCGCCTGCCTGACCAGCGTCATGGCAATCTGGCTTTTACGCCGTAGTTTGAATTTTCAGCAACGCCAGGGAGGTGGGGTTGACAAGGCGGTCCCGCATCGGGTCGAGTGAGATCCCTGGACCCGCAAAGGGTCCAGGGATTTTTACTTCGAAAATTGGCAAGCCGTTCACCATCGCAACCGGACGGAGCGCGTTCCACATGCGAGACTCGCAGCAGCCCAGCCTTTCAAACCAAGTCATAAGTTTTCTGAAAGCCATTCACCCATTCGAGGTGCCACGGCTCACAGAGGCACGCCTCCAGCCACCCAAGCCCTTGCAAAACAGCACTTTAAAAAAAAACACCATCCCCTGTCCTTTTTCCAAACCCTCGTTCGTCTTAATTATGAAGCTGGGAAAAAACATTTAAAACCAAACATGAACCATTCGAAAGAGACCATTATGAAAACAAAAACGACCATGAAACTGATTGCCTGCTGGACCACCTTATTGCTCGCCGCCACCGTCGCCATGGCGGACGACCAGGCCGCGCCCAAAAAGGGATCGGCGGAACTCGAACGCATGAAAACCCTCGTCGGCACCTGGAAAGGCAAGGCCGACATGGGCCAGGGTCCGATGGATATCACCATCCACTACCGCGTCCTCGCGGGCGGCAGTGTGGTCGAGGAAAAAATCTTCGAAGGCACGCCCAATGAAATGGTCACCATGTATTACGACCAGGGCGGCAAGCTCGCGCTCACGCACTATTGCATGCTGGGCAATCGCCCGGCCATGACACTGAAGTCCGCCGACGCCAAGACCATCAAGTTCGACTTCGATAAATCCTGCGGCATCGGTGAGAAAGAATCTCACATGCACGCCATGACCATTACCTTCGACGACGCCGACACCTTCACCACCAGTTGCAAATCCATCATGGACGGCAAAGAAGTCCCCGACCACGCCACCACGCTGAAACGCGTGAAGGACTAATCAAGTCACCCAATCGCCGGACTCCCGCCGCGGAGGGATAATTTTGGACTGCGGCGGGAAGTCCGCACCGGCGGAAGCCACGCCGCTTTGGGCTGTGGAATTGGTTCGCGTTAGGAATCAATCCAACGAGCTGACAATTTTGAAAGCGCAAAAGCGTAACCCTAACCCGCCGCCTCCGGCCCCGCTGGCGCCATTGCCTGCTTCGCTTTTTTATCCCAATCGTCCTTGGGCCGTTTGCGTTTGCGCGGGATGGTGAGCATCAGCAGGAAGAAAACGATGCCCAGCCCC
Organism: Limisphaerales bacterium; assembly: GCA_044223735.1. Lineage (GTDB taxonomy): Bacteria > Verrucomicrobiota > Verrucomicrobiia > Limisphaerales > UBA8199 > JBGALR01. The sequence continues at coordinate 35,947 of JBGALR010000036.1, forward strand.
CAGTAGGGCGTAAACGCGGACAACACGGCGGCGGCGAGGAAGGCCAGCCACAGAGTGATTTGCAAACCGCGCAGGCGGACTTCCGGCTCCGGTTCGCGGCGGGCGTATTGAAAGCGGATGGCGGATTCGAGGATCAAAAACACGCCGATGGCGAGCGCGCTCAGGAGCACCACGTACACGTACGGCGGGTTGCCGGGAACGGGCGGTTTGATGGGAAAACCTTTCTGCGGTTGAATGGTCAGGAGCCATAGGATCGCCGCCTCGCCCAGCATCGGCGCGCTGGCGGCGTTCGACAGCAGGCGTGGGACGCCGAGGACGCCGTTCGGGAGTTCCCAGGCGGTGGCGAGCATTTCCGCGGCGAGCGGATAGGCGCGGTCGAAGCGGCCGTTCCGGCGGGCGGCGCCCATGCCAAACGCGCTTGCGGAAACGCCGTGTCCCGAGATCACCGGGCCGGCATCCACGTCCATCATCCATGACGTGTTCGGCGTATTGACAGCGAACTCGCGATAGCCGTCCGCGCCAATGGCGCGTTGCCAGAAAAAGCGGTCGTAGAGCCCAAACCATTGTTTCGCCTGGTCGGGCCACAGTTCCGGCGCGCTCAGGCAGAAATAAGCGTTGGCGCAGCCGCGCGCGGGAGAAGTGGGCTTGCCGCTGGTCGCGTCGGCGCTGTAAGGAGGCAGTTGCAGCCGCGTGGCACGGCCTTGCGTGAAGCCGCGAATGGCACGGCCAACAAACCGCTCATGGTCTGTGCCCAGCACGGCATCCGCGCGGCGGATGCACGCGACCGCCATCATGACGTCCCCGGGATAACATTCGCCCGGGTAATCGTTCACCAAACCGCTTTCGGTGGCGTCGAGTTCGTCCGCGAAGGTCTCAACCTGGTCGCGCAGCATGTCCAGATGGAAATTATCATGCAGCAGTTTTGCGCGGCTGGTGAGCGCGGCAATGACGAGCATGCGGTAAAACGCGTTCTCGCGATGAAGATAATTGTCACCCCAATGTTTCTTCACCCACGCGGCATGCTTGGGATCGATGACCAGTTCGGACGCGGCCACGATCGCATCGCGCGCGAACACCTTTGGCTCCGCGCCGCCGGTGTGGTCCCCGGAATCCCACGCCGCCTGTAAATCCTCCACGGCCCAAAGATACGCGCCTTCGCCCATTCGGTGTAGCGCGGCGTGAGATTTTTATAGAGCCGCCACGCGACCTTGGGAACGCCGGGTCCCTTCAGCGCCGGATCGTTCAGGCTGATGAACGCGCGCACCGGCGGATAAATGAGCAGGCAGACCGCGAATAGAATGATGAGCGCGCAGTTGACGCAGATGATCTTGCGAATCATGGCGGCCGGAGAAACTAAACCGTGATGCCGTGTTTGCGAATGGCCTTGCGCAACTGCTCCAGCGCGCCGGGATAATCATCGCCTTTCAGCGCGTCTTCAAACTCGACGTAGCCTTCCGACGTGAACGTGGAGCGAAACGTATCGCGATTGTCCTTGAGACAATCCTTCGCGCCGGGATCCTGATCCATCAGCAACGGCACGATCATGCCGACAGCAGTGCGGAGTTCCGTCGGGTCCACCGGCGGCGGAGGCGGCAGCGAACGCGCAGGTTTGGGCTTCTCCGACTTCGCTTTCGGCGCGGGTTTGACATCGCCCGCGAGGTCATGCACGGCTTTTTGCAAATCGGCCCAGAGAAATTCCGTGGCGGCTGGGTCGGCCTGATCATGAATGGCGCGCGACAGCGCAACCGCCGCTTCGTGAACGTCATTCGCCCCGGCATCCGACGCGGCGGACTTCAACGCTTCAATCGTCTTTTGAGCCGCCGCCGAATCGCCTAGGACGAGGTCGTCGCGAATGCGTTCCGGCACGCGCGCGTATTCCTCCACAAACCGGCGCAACACCTTGGCGTGCAGTTTCGGATCGGGCGCGGGCGCCGCTTCCACTTCCCCGACCGCCTGAGCCGCCGCCACGACCGGCTCCGCTTCGGCAACTTGCGTTTCCGTTTCGGTTGGGACTGCGGTAACCGCTTTTTCTTCCAGCTCGGCAGCGGACTTTTCGTCCGGCGTAGACGCAGGTTTGGCTGCGGGCTTCTCCGCGTCGGTGTCGAAATTGAAAAGGCTGGCCGTCTGCTCGCGCGGTTCCGGCACGCGGGCTTCGACGGCGGGCGCGGGCGCGTCGTCATCGGCCGCTTCAGCGCCGAAGAAATCCATCTGGTCCGCGCGGCGCACTTTTTTGCGCTTCGCAGGCTTCGCCGGTTTTTCTGCGGGGACAGGCTCGGTATCGAGAAAGACTGGATCTGCCGCGGCTGCGGTTGCGGGCTCTGGATGATTGATCGCCGCCGCCACCTCGGGCGGGATCGGTTCCGCCTCGGCGCCCTGATGTGTCGCCCCGTTCTCGTGATGAGACGAGGAGGCATCAACCAGCGGCTCAGGCTCGGCCAGGGGCTCCGGCGCGGGTTCGGCCGCAGTGACGGCGGGAGTTTCGGCGACCGGCTCGGCGGGCTCTTCGAGGGGCCTGGCTTTGCGGCGTCGTTCGGAACGTGGCTTTTCCGGCTCCGTGCTTTCAGTCACCACGGTTTCCACAGCGGGGGGTGTCACCACATCTTCGGCCCGGGCATCGGCGGCTTCCCGCAACGCCACTGTCGCGAGCTTCCACTGCCCGGCTTCCTCCTCTGCCCGTTGCAACGAGACCGTCAGTTCCGCGACCCGCGCTTCATAGTGCGCCGCGGCGGCGATGCGGGCAGTGAGTTGCTGATTGGACGTTTCGAGTTCGGCGATTTTGGCCGCGCTGGCGTCCGCCGCCTCGCGGGCGGTACGCGTGGCGGCATCCAGATGCGCCTGAAGATCGGCAATGGTGGCCTGGTCCTGTTGCAAACGCACCAGCACGGTGGCGGCATTTTCCTTTTCCGTCTGGCCGACCGTCTGAAGCCTGGATTGCAGTTCGGCGATGGTTTGCTGCGCCTGTTGCAACGCCGTGCGCGTCTGTTCCACCTCCGCCTGCCGCGCCTGCATGGCCGTCGCGTTCTCTTTCACGACCCGCATGTCTTCCTGGTGACGCTGGCGTTCCGCGTTGTCGCGCGATACCTGCTGATTGGCTTCGGCCAGCGACGACTCGACCGCCTGCCGGCTTTCAAGCGCGTTGATCAGCAGGCCGACCAGCCCCGAGAAAATCAGCACGGCGAAGATTTCAATGCCGAATTTGAGTTTGCTGAACCATCCGCTCCGCGGCTCGACCGCCAGTCGGATTTCCGCGTTTTGAATTTTCACCGCCTGTTGCACTGCACCTTTCGCAGTCACCGGTCCATAGCTGGAAACCGTCAAGGGATGCTGGTCGCCGACCGCCGGCACGTAGCAAATGTAATTATAGCCGCACCACGGCAAATCCGTGACGCGCGCGTTGGCGAGCGCTTTCGACAGACGAGTGGAGGCGGAGACAAATCCCCAGAACGTTTCGCGGCCATCGCGCCCGCGTTGATAAATCGGCACCCGCGCCACGATGCCCAGGTCCGCCCCCGGCAGCAGCAACGGCCCCGCCACGGTCATCGCGCGGCGTTGCATCGCCGCCTGCGCCGACGCGCGTTGCGCCGGATCGTTCATGATATTAAGCCCCATCACCCGCTCGTGGCCCGCGCGCGGAATGATGTCGCTGACAATGCCGTTTTGCTCCAGCGCGACGGCGTCCACGCTCGGGAACCCAGCGAGCAAGTCGGTGGCGGTGCGGGAAAAATTGGGGATCGGCCCGCCGCTTTGCCGGGCGAGCAACGCCAGCGCCTGGGCGGCGGCGACGGTTTGATTCAATTGCGCCTCGACCGCGGCCGCCTGCGAGGCCACTTCGGCACGGCCGGCTGCCTTGAGCGTGTTGGAACGCGAGGTGGCGCGCCAGGCCACCACGGCGACACCCACCAACAAACAGCCTAGAAAGAACGGGACCGCAAGCCGCCCCGCGAATCGGTTGGAGCTCATCGCACTTATTGAAGTGGTAGTGAACGCCCGATTGCAAGTCTCAAGCGGGCCATTTGAAAAAATGAAAGATTTTTGAAAGAACCGCTTTTTTTCCACGTATCTACTCTTGGAAGCATTTTATCCGGCCAAGCCGTATATGAATACCAGAGAACTCGGGACAAAGGGCCACGTGGCGGCATCCACGCCGAACTTGGCAGCCCCGCGCCCATACGATGAAGGGACGATTCACGCCGTCTGGCTGAAAGCCACGCCGGCGCCGGGGTGGGCGTCGTTTCGCAAGGACGCCACGGGCGCGGTCATTCATCGCCGTATGTATGGGATTCCCGCCAAGTGGGGCTGGCGCATCGTCCACATTCAACCGCTGGAGGAAGGCGGCTCGGACGCCCTCGAGAATTTACAACCGTTGCATTGGGAAAAGCTCCACGAGCCCAAGGTCGCCCCCGCGAAGCCCCGACCGGCCTGACGCGTTTTCAAGCGTCCAATTTGCCGTATTTGCGAATTTGCGGCCAGATGGCGGCCACGCCGATGACCACGAGGATCGTTCCCACGCCGCCCGACACGACCGAGACCACGGGATTGAATAGCGACGCGACAAAGCCTGATTCGAAGCCGCCGAGTTCATTAGACGTCCCGATGAAAAGGCTGTTGACCGCCGACACGCGACCACGCTTTTCATCGGGTGTTAATAATTGCACCAGAGTGTGACGCACGATGACGCTGATGTTGTCCAGCGCGCCACAGACAAAGAGCATCGCGAAGGAAAACCAGAACCATTTGGATACACCGAAGCCAATCGTCGCGAGGCCAAAACCCGCCACCGACCAGAGCAGCGCGCGACCGGCTTTTTGCAGCGGCGGCCGGTGCGCGAGAATCATCGCGCATAGCAGCGAGCCAAGCGGCAGTGCTGCCTGAAGATTGCCCAAGCCGGAGGCGTCCACATGCAAAATGTCCTTCGCATACGCGGGCAGCAGCGACGTCGCGCCACCCAGCAACACCGCAAACAAATCGAGCGTGATAGTTCCCAGGATGATGGGATTGGCGAACACGAAATCGAAGCCCACGATCAAGCTGCGCAACGTCATCTTCTCCCGTACAGCTGCGGCGTGGTGTCCCCGCACGAGTGAAATCAACGTGAGACAAATCAGGCCCGTGGCCGCGTTCACCGCATATACCGGCCACGCGTGATGGCTGAGCGCGATCAACGCCCCGCCCGCCGCCGGGCCGGCCACCGACGACAATTGAAAGCTGCCGGTGCTCCACGTCACCGCCTTGGAAAAACTCTTGCGCGATACGAGTTGCGGCAGAAACGCGGAGCTTGCCGGCCACAAAAACGTCCGCGCCGTGCCCATCAGAAACAGGCAAAAATAGATCCAGTTTATTGAGTATTGCGCGCGGGATATCAAAGCGAGCGCCACGCTGGTGCAGGTCATCACGGCCGTCATCAGGATGACCACGCGCTTGCGGTTGAAGTTGTCGGCGACATGTCCCGCCGGGAGCGTGAACAAAATCATCGGCAACATCTGCGTCAGGCCGACGAGCCCCAGTTTCATATAGGAGTGCGTCCGCTCGTACAATTCCCATCCGACCGCGACGATGACCATTTGCTGGCCGAGCGAAGCGACAAACCGCCCCACCAGGTACAGCACGAAATCGCGGTTGCGCAGAACGGCGTAGGGATGATGCGGCTCTGGCGTCAGGGGTTCCCTGGCCAGATCGGGAGCCGATCCAATATCACTCATGTCTTGAAAACAGTAGCACGATGCGCCCGGCGTCAACCGCTCCAGCCCGCGCGCTGGCCGGCTTTGTTCGCCAGCAAGAGTTCCCGACCCACCATATATAACACCAGCGTCAGCGCGACGAACGGTATCAACGCCAGCAAATCGGACTGCGGCCCGGCATAAAACGGATTTGTCTCCGCCCATCTCTCCAGCCGCGCGTTGAAGTGAACTGTTACGCCCTGCACATACGCGATTAAAATTCCCGCAATCGCCCCCCCCGCGATATAGCCGCTCGCGAGCAGCACGCCCGGGCTCTTGTCGCCCTCGGCCACCAATTCCTCCTCGGTGAGTTTGTGGTGCCGCAGTTTTCGCCGCATCTGATAATCCACCAGCCACCGCACGAGACCGCCCACAAACACCGGAGTGGACGAGGAAATCGGCAGATAAGCCCCGACCGCGAATGCCAGCGACGACACGCCGCACAACTCCAGCGCCACCGCGATCATCGCACCGAACAACACCAGCCCCCACGGCAACTGCCGGTCGAGCATTCCCTTGATGATGTAGCTCATCAACCGCGCCTTCGGCGCGTCGAGCTTTTGCGCGGAAGTTCCATCGGGCCGCGTTTTGTAGGAGCCGTTGATACCGGGATCCACCAGCCACACCGCCGCGCCGGTGTCGTCCACGAGATATTTGCCCTGCGGCCCGCCCGCTTCGTCGGTCTTCTGCCAGACGCGATACGATTTCGCATCTGCTTCGGCCTGCACGCCGTGCAAGCGCTCCGCCGCGCCCAGCTTCGCTTCGGCCGGCGCGCGCAAGCCCGGCGCGACTTTATCGACGGGCATATAAACGGTCGCGTTGTTGTTCAACGCCAGCAGAATCGGGCCCAGCAACAGTGCGCTGGCTGCCGCGCCTACCAGGATGGCAATCTGCTGATATTTCGGCGTTGCTCCCAGCAGATAGCCGGTTTTCAAATCCTGCGACGTTCCGCCCGCGTTCGAGGCGGCGACACAAACGATGCCGCCCACCGAAAGGGCCGTGACATAATAGATGCCGCCGGTCCAGCCGACCGCGAGAAAGCACAAACACGTGAGCAGCAACGTCGCGACCGTCATGCCGGAAATGGGGTTCGACGAGGAACCAATTTCACCCGTGAGCCGCGACGACACCGTCACGAAAAGAAACCCGAATATCACAATCAGAATCGCGCCGAGCAATTTCATGTGCAGGCTCGGCGCGAAATAAATCGCCACGATCAGCGCCACGATGCCCACGCCCACAAACTTCATCGAAAGATCCAGGTCCGTGCGCACGAAGCTCGCCTGCGCACTTACCGCGCTGCGAAAATCCGTCAGGCCGGAACGGATGCCCTGCAAAATCACCGGCAGCGACCGGATCAGGCTGATGATGCCGCCCGCCACCACCGCGCCGGCGCCAATATATAATATGTAGGAGCCGCGAATTTCGTCCGGGCCCATCGCGGAAATCAATTTGCGCCCCGGCGGCAGGATCGCGCTGGAGCCGTCGCCGAAAAACCGGATCAACGGCATCAACACCAGCGAACTGAGCACGCCCCCCGCCATCATGATCGACGCGATGCGCGGCCCGATGATGTAGCCCACCCCCAGCAATTCCGGCGATATCTCCGCGGAAATGATGCCGCCCTTAAGCGGCGCATCCAAAATCTTCTGCGGCGCTTCCTTCCACGCGCGAAACGCGTCCATCGCCGTCTTGTAAAGCAGGCCGATACCAAACCCCGCAAAAATCGTCGTCGCATTCGGAACGGCATCACCGCGTGTTTGCGAGCGGGTCGCCGCGGCCTGCTGCTCCGCCGCCGACGCCATCGCGCGTGATTCCGCATTTGCGCCGGCCTTCAGCACCTCCGCGCAGGCAGTGCCCTCGGGATATTTCAAAATCCCATGCTGCTTCACGATCAACGCGCGCCGCAGCGGAATCATCATCAGAATCCCCAGCAACGCGCCGAGCAAACCCACGAGCAGCACGCGCTGAATTTCCAAATCAAAGCCGAGAATCAAAATCGCCGGCATCGTCACGCCGAGACCGAACGCGATCGATTCCCCCGCCGAGCCGGCAGTCTGCACGATGTTATTTTCGAGAATCGTCGCGTCGCGTCCGCCGACCTTGGACCACAACCGAAAGAGCGCGAGCGAGATGACGGCGACGGGAATCGAAGCGCTGACGGTGAGGCCGACTTTGAGCACCAGATAAAGCGACGACGCGCCGAAAACCACGCCCAACATGGCGCCCAGGATGATTGCGCGCGGTGTGCACTCGCGCATCTTCGTTTCGGGCGCGATGAAAGAGTGAAAGCCGGTCTCTTTGCCGGTGGCAGGTCGTGGTTGGCTCGCCATAAGATGCGGAATCTTCTCCGAATGCGGGGCCGAGGCGAGCTAAAATTGCCCCCGCCTGCGAAATTTCAACCGCGCAACGCCCTACTTCCGATGCCGTGCCATGAAGCCCGGCTCGGCGCCACCGAGGTCGGCGCGACGCTGACGCGCCAGCACCTCACCGTAAACACGCACGTCACGAATGAGCATTTCCATCCGTTGCTTGAGCGCATCGCTGATGATTTTGCCGTCTTTCACATCCACCTTGTCCATGAAGGAAACGCCATAGGGCAGCGACCACGCGTAACACTGGCGCGCCACGGTGCGCAGCTGATCCGTCACCGTGAGGCCTTTTTCATGCGAGGCCACCACCGTCGCAAAAAGTTTCCCGGCAAACTCATGCCAGAAATGGTCGAGAAAATTCTTCGTCGTGCTGCTGATGGCCCCGTGATAGTCCGGCGTTCCCAGCACGATGACGTCCGCCGCATGCACCCGCGCCTGCAACGCCGCAAAACCCGGCGATTCGTAAGCGGTATCCGGATTGTAAAGCGCCAGCGGCTCCTTTTGAAAATCCAGCACATCCACGCTGCAGCCATCACTCCGAAGCTGCTCCGCCAGCAGCTCAATCACGACTCGCGTCACCGAGTGACGCTGCAAACTCCCCACCACCGCCAGGACTTTCAAGGATGATTCGGCCATAAATTAATCTGCGAGGAGCATAACCATACCCGATGCCTTTGTCTAACCGGCGGTTAAACTCGCCCTCCGTTCCTCCGCGCCTCGGCGCCGCCGCGGGGAATTTCGGCCCAAAAACCAGAAACTCTCACCCATCACTTGCAACCGCGCTTTTCCGACCTTACGTTGCGCGCGCAATGTTGAAATCGCCGGTGCGGTCGGTCATCCGTCTTCGGGGCGTCCGCCACAATAATCTCAAGAATTTTGATCTCGATCTGCCGTTGAACCGGCTCATCGTCATCACCGGTTTGAGCGGCTCGGGCAAGAGCAGCCTGGCGTTCGACACCCTTTTCGCCGAGGGCCAGCGGCGTTATATCGAGACGTTCTCGCCCTACGCGCGCCAGTTTTTCGACCGCATGGACAAGCCGCAGGTCGACAGCATCGAAGGCATCCCGCCCGCCATCGCCATCGAACAGCGCAATTCCGTCAAGACCACGCGCTCCACGGTCGGCACGATGACCGAGATTTGCGACTACATGAAAACGCTGTGGTCGCATTTCGCCCGGCTTTATTGCCGTCAATGCGGGCAACTTGTCACCAAGGATTCCCCACAGCAGATTTGGCAGTCCTTGCGTGCCGCCGCAGACCCGAAGGGCGAGGTCCTGATTACTTTCGACCTGCCGCTGTCGGAAAAACTTTCGCTCGAGGAATCCCTCGCGCTCGTGTCGAAGCAAGGCTACCAGCGCCTGTTGGTGGATGGCCGGATCGTCAACCTGGGCGAAGCCGATGCGGACCCCGCGTTGGCCGCTCTTTCGCAACGCGGCGCGATTACCAGTCTCACCGTGGTTCAGGATCGCGCGCGCTTGAGCGACGCCAGCCGCTCCCGCTTCATCGAAGGCTGCGAGCAGGCGTATCACTTCGGCAAGGGCAAGTTGTCCATCCGCGCCTTCGAGCCCGGGAATCCAAAAGGCGGCCCGGTACGGCGTTTCAGCAACCGCCTGCATTGCGCCCGGTGCGATATCGAATACCGCGACCCGTCCGCCGCGTTGTTCAGTTTCAATCATCCGGTCGGCGCCTGCCCGACGTGCAAGGGCTTTGGTCGCGTCATCAACATCGACTACGGCCTCGTCATGCCCAACCGCTCCAAAACCATCGCGCAGGTGGTCGTGAAGCCGTGGCAGACCGGACTCGGGGCGGAATGCCAGGACGATCTGCTGCGGATGTGCCGGAAGTTTGGCGTGCCCATCGACATCCCGTTCAACCAACTTGCAAAAAAATGGCAGTCGTTCGTCATCGACGGCGAGCCGGGCTATGGGAAGGACAAGGACCACCAGTGGCCGCGCGCCTGGTACGGCGTGAAGGGCTACTTTCGCTGGCTGGAATCCAAGTCCTATAAAATGCACGTTCGCGTGCTGCTCTCGCGCTATCGCGCCTACACGCCCTGCCCCGACTGCCAGGGAAATCGTTTCCAACCGGAATCCCTGCTTTATCGCGCGGACGGCGCGAACGGCGCAACGCTGACCCTCGCCGATTTTTACCGGCTGCCGATCCGCGATACGCTGCCGTTCATCGACAGCCTTTCCGCGCGGCTTCAGTTGAAGAAAAATGACCCGCTGAGCCTGGTGCTCGGCGAAGTGCGCTCGCGCCTGGAATATTTGAACGAAGTCGGACTTGGCTATATCACGCTCGATCGCCCGACCCGCTCTCTCTCAGGCGGTGAGACGGAACGCGTCAATCTGACCACCTGCCTCGGCTCGCGTCTGGTCAACACGTTGTTCGTGCTCGATGAACCCAGCGTCGGCTTGCATTCGCGGGACACCGAAAGGCTTGTTCACCTGCTCGAACAATTGCGCGATGCCGGCAACACTGTCGTCGTGGTCGAGCACGAGGCCGAAGTCATGCGGGCCGCCGATCAAATTGTGGACCTCGGCCCCGGCCATGGGGCCACGGGTGGCGACGTGGTGTTTCAAGGTTCGTACCCGGAGATATTAAAGTCCGGGCAATCGCTCACCGGTCAGTATTTGAGCGGTCGCAAACAGGGTGATGTTCCGAAGCGGCGGCCGGTGGATGCCAGCGCGAAATCCGATGGCGCATTCCTAAAACTCACTCATGCGAGCCGGAATAATCTAAAGGATGTTTCCGTTGAAATTCCGCTCCACCGTTTCGTCTGCGTCACCGGCGTCAGCGGCTCCGGTAAAACCACACTGGTGCGCGAGGTGTTGCTCCCCGCCCTGACCGAAAGGTTTCAATTCGTGCAGAGTGAGAGCAAAGCATCAGACCGCATGGAGGCCCAGGAAGACAACGACGATGAAAAGGGCGAGGCCGGTTCGAGCGCCGCGACTTCCACCGAACTGACCGGCACGGAATTCCTCTCCCGCGTGATCTTGGTGGATCAATCCATCCTCGCCAAAACGCCGCGCTCCAATCCGGCGGTTTACATCGGCGCTTTCGATGACCTCCGCGAAGTGTTCGCGCAAACCGAACTCGCGCAACAACGCGGCTTGAACGCCAGCGCGTTCAGCTTCAATTCCCAACAGGGCCAGTGCGAACGCTGCCGGGGCGCCGGTTTCGAAAAAATCGAGATGCAGTTTCTGAGCGATATCTTCATTCGCTGCCCGGAATGCGACGGCCGCCGCTATCGCCCGCACATTCTCGAAGTGAAAATCAATCCCAACGTCGAAGCCGCCGCGGCGACGCCAACCGCCAATGGCCGCAAAAGCCGGTTGGGCGCAAATCCGAAAGCGCGCATTCGCAATGCCGCCTCCAACGTGGCCGCGTTGCGCTCGTTGTCCATCGCGGATCTTTTGGATTCCACCGTGGATGAAGCCATCGCGTTCCTTTCCGCCTTTGCCGACTCGCGCCCGGCGCGCCGCGCGGCGCAAAGCCTCACTCTGATTCAGGAAGTTGGTCTGGGCTATCTGAAGCTCGGACAGCCCATCAACACCCTGTCCGGCGGCGAAAGCCAGCGTTTGAAACTGGTGCGGCATCTCACCGATTCGATCACCGGGGAAAACGGCCAGGGCGCCGGGGCATCCCAGCCGACTCTATTTCTGTTCGACGAGCCGACCACCGGGTTGCACTTCGACGACGTACGGGTGTTGCTGAAAGTATTTCAGCGTTTGGTGGACGCCGGACATTCCGTCGTTGTCATCGAGCACAATGTTCAGGTCATTCAGTCGTCGGACTGGGTGATTGATCTCGGTCCTGATGCCGGAGACCAGGGCGGCGAAATCGTCGCGGCCGGCACGCCTGAGGAAGTGGCCCTGAATCCCAGGAGCCACACGGGAAAGGCGTTGCGCGGAGGATTTCCGGACAAACCCACGGCCTCGCGCCCGCGTAAAAGCACGCGGAATAAAATTTTGTCCTAAGGCATCCCATGTTTGACGACCGAAATCCCGCCGCGTCCGCCGAGGAATCCATTGTGATCCACGGCGCGCGCGAGCATAATTTAAAAAATCTTTCCCTCTCCCTGCCGCGCAACAAGTTTGTCGTGGTCACGGGCGTCAGCGGTTCGGGCAAGAGCACGCTTGCATTCGACCTGTTGTTCGCCGAGGGCCAGCGCCGCTTCCTCGACTCGATGAACATCTACGCCCGGCAGTTCGTGGAGCAGCTCTCCCGCCCCGACGTGGATTTAATCACCGGCATTCCGCCGACCGTGAGCATCGAGCAACGCACAAGCCGTGGCGTCCGCCTGCTCTTTGCCCGGCTGGGAACACAATATTGTCCCGATTGCCAGATTCCCGTCGAAACGCAAACGCGGGATGAACTGGGCCGCCGCTTGCAGCGCGAAATTGCCAGACGCGGCGCGCTCACCCTGCTGGCGCCAGTAGTGAAAAATCGCAAGGGCTTTCACACCGACGTTGCCGAATGGGCTGCGAGCCACGGTTACTCGCAAGTGCGGGCCGATGGAAGGATGTATGACTCCGGTGAGCGCCTGCGACTCGACCGCTTTCGCGAACATGACGTCGAAATCGTTACCGGCGAGCTCACCAAAAATTCCGGCAAAAAGGCGGAGAAATCACCGCAACAATTAATCGATGAAACCCTGAAGCTCGGCGGAGGCATGCTCCTGGCCCTGGACCGGCGCGGGCAGACCAGCATCCATTCCACGGAACGGGCGTGTCCCAAATGTCATCGTTCCTTTGAAGCGCTCGATCCGAAAAACTTCAGCTACAACTCGCCGCAAGGCTGGTGTCCGCAATGCCGTGGCTTCGGCGAGACCTTTTATCTGCCTGACGTCGAACGCGGCGCGCGCGCGGACGCCATCGAGGAATCCTGGTATGGCTGGCAGGAAGGAAATCGCGAACTCTGCTCCGCCTGCAATGGCGCGCGGCTAAATCCGGTGGCCCGCGCCGTGCATCTGGAAACCGGCGCGCGGCAGCCTGACCTGACGGTCGATTTATTTTCGCAGCTGTCGGTCGAAGCCGCCCACGACTTTTTCCGCGGCATTAAATACCAGGGGCGTTCGGCCGAAATCGCGCGCGACATCCTGCCGGAGATCCACGAGCGGTTGAAATTCCTGGGCGAAGTCGGCCTGGGTTATTTGCAGCTGGGACGCGGCGTGCCCACTCTTTCCGGAGGTGAAAGCCAGCGCATCCGGCTCGCGGCACAGCTGGGTTCCAACCTGAGCGGTGTGCTTTACATTCTCGACGAACCCACCATCGGCCTGCACGCGCGTGATAACGAGCAGCTCCTCACCGCGCTTGAAAAATTGAAGTCGCGCGGCAACAGCGTTTTGGTGGTGGAGCACGACGAGGCGACCATGCTGCGCGCGGACTACATCATCGACCTAGGCCCGGCTGCCGGCGTCCACGGCGGCGAAGTCATTGCGGCCGGCACGCTTGCGGACTTGCGGCGTCACCCCAATTCCATCACCGGCAAATGGCTGCGCGAAAAGAAGGTGTTTCCGAGCCGCGGCAGTCGTCGTCCCGTAAATGACAAAGATGTGGCCTGGCTCGACCTGCGCCACGCCCGGCGAAATAATTTGAAGGACGTGAGCGTCCGCTTTCCGCTGGGACGCCTCGTGCTGGTCACGGGCGTCAGCGGTTCGGGCAAGAGCAGCTTGATTCGCGAGTGCCTGCTGCCCGCGCTCAAGGCCAAAGTCGTGCCGCGCGGCGCGACCAAACCATCCAGCCGTTCCACCGACGTGGATCGCCAGACAACGATTGCGGGCTTCAATTCGTTGCAGGCCGTTTACGAAGTGGATCAGTCGCCCATTGGCCGCACGCCACGTTCGATTCCGGCCACTTACGTCGGCTTCTTCGACGACATCCGGCAGTTATTCGCGCAGGTGCCGGAGGCGCGGCTGCGCGGATATTCGCCGAGCCGTTTTTCCTTTAACAGCGCGCAAGGCCGCTGTCCGCAATGTGAAGGAGCGGGCACGATCAAGCTGGAGATGAATTTTCTACCGCCGGCCTTCGTGCGTTGCGAAGTTTGCCACGGCACCCGTTTCAATCGCGAGACACTCGATATCGAGTATGGCGGCAAAAACGTGGCCCAGATTTTGGAGTTGTCCGTCGAGGAAGCGCTCGAATTTTTTGGCGCGATGCAGCGAATCAGGCGTCCGCTTCAGGCGCTGTGCGATACCGGCCTGGGCTACCTCAAACTTGGCCAACCATCGGCCTGCACATGGCCGACGTGCGACGGCTCGTGGAAGTGTTGCAGCGACTCGTGGAAGCGGGGCACTCGGTGGTGGTCATCGAACACAATCTGGATCTGATCGCCGAGGCCGATTGGGTGATCGATCTGGGTCCGGAGGGCGGCGCCGGCGGCGGCCAGGTCGTGGCCGAAGGCACGCCGGAAAAGATCGCCCGCAACAAACGCTCGCACACCGGCCGGTTTTTACGCACCCTGCTGGCCGGCGTATGAGTGATGCCTACGCGGAAATTTTTGATGGCGCGACCCTGATGCGACGCGCCCCCGGCGTGCGCCACGAAATCATTTGCGCACGACTGCATCGATGCGTGCTCGCGAGCGTGTCGAACATGGCCAGCACGCGCCTGCTGCCGCCCCGCACTGAAATCCGGGTCGCTCCGCGCACCACCCTTTGCCCCGACTTGTCACTCATCACCGCCGCCACCAGCAAACTCTGGCTCGCCGCTGAAATTGTCAGCTCGGACGATCATCGCCCGGACACAGTCATCAAGAAGCAATTCTACGAGGACATGAAAATTCCCCGGCTTTGGATGATTGACCCGCGCTACGACAACATTGAAGTGTATCACAGCAGCCAGTACGGCCTCGTCCTGAAACAAATCCTGGCCGGGCGCGAACTCCTCGAAGAGAAGCTGCTGCCGGAGTTCCAACTCGCCACCGCGGAATTATTTCACACACCGGCATGAGCGCGACCCGCCCGACGGTTACGGCGCTGCTCGTGCTTTTGACCTTTGTGGCTGCACCCGGCGTAGATCTATCGCGGGCGGCGGAAACCAACAAACTCGAAACCATCAAAGTCGCGCCCGACAATCGCAGTTTCGTCACGGGACGCACCGGTCACCGCTTCATTCCCTGGGGGTTTAACTACGACCGCGACTACAAAATGCGGCTCATTGAGGAATATTGGGATGCCGATTGGGAAACCGTGGCGGCGGATTTTCGCGAGATGAAGCAATTGGGGGCCAACGTCGTCCGCATCCATTTGTCCCTCGCCAAATTCATGGACGCCGCCGACGTGCCAGATAAAAAATCGCTCGAACAGCTTGGCCGTCTCGTCTCGCTGGCGGAGGAAACCGGCCTCTATCTGGATGTGACCGGCCTGGGTGGCTATCGCAAACGGGACGTGCCCGCCTGGTACGACGCCCTGGACGAAGCGGCACGCTGGGAGGTGCAGGCACGATTTTGGGAAGCGGTGGCCGGCATTTGCGGCGGGAGCCCGGCGATCTTTTGCTATGACTTGATGAACGAACCGATGGTTCCCGACGGACAACGTGAGCCCGGCACCTGGATGGTGGGCGAACTCGCCGGCTTTAACTACGTCCAATTTATTTCGCTCGACCAAAACAAACGCGACCGCTGGGACATCGCGCGGCAATGGATCAGCAAACTTGCGGCCGCCATACGGCATCGCGATTCACACCATCTCATCACGGTGGGCATGTTGCCGAACAGCCTCGATGACTCCGCCGCCTCGTCCGGTTTCAATCCCAAAAAAGTCGCCGCCGATCTCGACTTCATTTGTGTGCACCTTTATCAGCGCTCGCAACATTTGGCTGAGGATCTGAAACAATTGCACGGCTTTCAAATCGGCAAGCCGCTCGTGATCGAGGAGCTGTTTCCCCTGACCTGCCGGCCCGCGGAACTGGGGGATTTTATCAAGCGCTCCCGGCGCGATGCCGCCGGTTGGATTGGATTTTATTGGGGTCAAACGCCGGCGGACCTGAGTCATTCCACCGACAAAGGCGCACCTCTCATGCGCGCCTGGCTGGCTCTTTTTCAGGAACAGAATCCCAACTGACTCGCCGGGCCGGCGACCCGTTACGGCCGCTCAGCCTGCAGGCGATAGATGGCGGAGCTGTTGGTCGCCGACGTGTCGAGAAAGGAACCAGTCGCGGATAGCGGCGGCTCGTTGGTGCCGAGGGTAATCCAGTTCGTGCTGTTCAAACTAGATTTACGTTGGAGGTATTGACGGGATTCCGTACCCCCCACCCAGGCCAGCGAGACATTCGTGCCCGAGCGTGCGACCGACGTCAGGCGCAGCTTGGAACCGGCGTTCACCGGGTCGGTGTCGGCTAAAAATTCCTGCAAGTTGCTCAAGCCATCGCTGTCCGCATCCACGGCCGGATCGACGCCGGTCGATTGATTGAAATGGAATTGCTCCCACCAATCCGGCAGGCCATTGCCGTCCGTATCGACAATCTTTTGAAGATTGAGCCGCCCACCCGTGATCAACCAGCCTTGCAACCCCGGGATGGGCGTCACATTCGCGAGAATCCGCTGCACCCGCTGGGGTGCGGTCTCGTCCGGAAAATTCATCGCCGCGAACGCCACCGCGCCGGCGACGTGCGGCGTGGCCATGGATGTGCCATTGAGATACTGATAAGCTGCGCCCGCGTTGGGCGCGTTAACCACGGTACCCGTCCCCGGCAGCGTCCCGAGCAGCGCCAGGCCGTCGGTCTGCGAAATCGTCGTCGCCGGGATCCAGTTGTCCGGCGTTCCCAGCGTGCCGTTGATTGCTCCGGTGGTATTGTTGTAGATGATCGCGGCAATTGCGCCGGCGGCCATGGCGTTGCCCACCTTCACGGAAAAGTTAAGATCGCCCCGCTGAATCAGGGCGATGTTACCGTTGACTTGCGACGGAAAGTTCGTCGGATAACCCAGACCGCAATCGTAGATGACACCGGTGATGCCCGTGGTGCGACCCGAATATTGCAGTTCCGCTGCGGCATATGCCGCGGAGGCCCGCTGAACGTAGGACGTAACCGTAGTCAACGATAGCGGCATCGTGGATAAAATATTCACACCCGGCGCCGCCAAATCCACCGTCGTGGCGCCATAGTCGGAAAAACTCGCCAGATTGTCATTTTGGTCCGTCGCCGCTACCACGATCATGTTGGACAGGCGGTAACCGGCCGGATAAAACGGCGTAACGTCATTATTGGCTGCGGCATTGCCGGCTGCGGCGCAGAACACAATGCCGGCATCACCCGCATCCTGAATCGCCGCCTGTTCGATGCCGCTGGAGCCCGCACCGCCAAAAGAGGCGTTAATCGCCACTACGTTCACGCCGAGCAATTTCATCGTCGTGGCATATTGAATGGCGCCGAGCACCGCGCTGTCGGAAAGGCTCGTGCCGTCATCGGAGGTCCTCAACCCCATGATATGCGCCTTCCACGCCACGCCGATCACCCCGGCGTTGTTTCGTCCCGTTGCCGCAATTGTTCCCGCCACGTGCGTCCCGTGAAAACCCGAGTCGGAAAGATCGGCATTGTCATCCGCGAAATTGTAACCATGCACGTCATCGACGTAGCCATTGTTGTCATCGTCGGTGCTGTTGCCTTCCACCTCGCCGGGGTTCGTCCACATGTTCCCGGCCAGATCGGGATGGGTGTAGTCCGTGCCGCTGTCGATCACGGCCACGACCACCTCGTTTGTGGACGGACGAGCGAGACCCCAGGCCGGCAGAAATCGGATGTCATCGCCTGGAGTGCCGGACGCTGTGTTGGCGAACTGGCCGGTGTTCTTCAAACCCCAAAGCGATCCAAAGCGAGCATCATTCGGCGTGCGCATGTCGGTGAAGTGCCGGATATAATTCGGCTCCACCGCCAGCACCGTCGGATCCTTTTTCAGCTCGGCAATCATCTCCGCCGTGGTCGCCTTGGAAGAACGCAAATGGAGAAAAACCCGGTGACGCCGCTCGGATAATCTCTTGAAATGCCGCACCACCTGCAAGCTGCGATCCGCGGCGGATTTGCGAGCGCCGGCCAGCGAAGCCGAATCGCGATACATGACGAGCACTTCGCCCGGCACATAATTCGTTTCGATCGGCGCCGACCACGCGGTCGAAATTCCTGGCAACAGTAAAATCAGCAGGCTGGGAAGCAACGGGACTTGGAAGAGTCTTTTCAAGATAATTGGCCCTGGGTGAGAATTATTTTCCGGATGCGCGCGACAAGGGTGACACAGTGGAATGGATCAGCGCGCAAGCAGGCAAGATCGCCGCCCGGTTATGACTACAGCAAGTAGTTTCAAACAACGGATCATACTATATCTTCGTGCAATTCGCAAATGCGGTTAAGCAGCAGTTTAAACGCCAAATCCCAGCGACTCCGCACCGGCAGACTACCGCGCGCGACAGGGGTAATTCGTCGGCGAAAATCATTTTCCGTCTTTTTTGTTGTCGCGATGTCGGCAGTGGCTAGAATTTGACATCCCTCGGCGCGGTGTGATGTGGACGCGGCGAGCGCGCCGGTTTCGCAGTGTTACAACAAACACTGTGCCCGGCACCCAACTTCGCTCCGCACCAGTCGCCTGACCGGAAGTTTGCCATGCTGATTAACAAGCCGGCCAAAAGTGAAGCTGCGCACGAGATTCCAGGCCTCGCCCAGGTGGCGCAGGGCCAGCTCGGAGCGGGTGTCATTTTCGTCGACAACAAACGCACGCTGACCGCCATCACCCCGCAGGCGGTGCAACTTCTCGGTTTGAAATCCGCGCCGCCCGGCGGCAGCCCGCTTTCGTCTTTGCCCAAGGCTTTGCAAGCGGTGGTGAAAAACGCGCTGACTTCCGGCAAACCATTCTCCGTGTCGGAGATCGAGCTGGGGACGACTATCAACGTCACAGCGGTTATCGTCCCGCAGGCCGGCGGCAAAAGCGGGTTGATCCTCGCGCTCAACAGTTGCGGTTCCACACGCGACCTCGAGGAAAAGCTGTGGCGAACCGACCGCCTCGCCAACATCGGCACGCTGGCCGCGGGCATGGCGCACGAAATCAAAAACGCGCTGGTGCCCGGCAAGACGTTTGTCGATTTGCTGCTTGAACGAAATCGCGACACGGAACTGGTCGATGTGGTGCGGCGCGAAATGGCGCGCATCGACGCGATTGTGTCGCGTATGCTCAAATTCGCGGGGCCCGACCGCCCGATGACCCGCTCGGTCAGTCTGCACGAAATCCTGGACCATTCGCTGCAACTCGTACAGCCGCACCGTCAGGAAAAGCATATTTCGCTGAATGAATCCATGGCGGCCAAACCCGACCTCGTGCGGGGTGACGACCATCAGTTGCAGCAGGTCTTCGTGAACTTGTTTCTCAATGCGCTGGAAGCCATGGGCGAAAACGGCACGCTTACCGTGTCAACGGAGGAAGCCGCCGCCGAAACCAGCCGCCCGGATTCGCGCGCGCGCTGGATTCAGATCACCATCGCCGATGACGGTGACGGCATCGCCCCGGAGTATCTGGATCGTTTGTTCGAGCCATTTTTTACCACCAAGCCCAACGGCACCGGCCTGGGCCTCCCGATCACTCGGCGGATCATTGAAGACCATCAGGGCACGGTCGCAGTCCACAGCCAGCCAAAAAAGGGCACGACTTTCAAAATCGTCCTGCCGGCCCATGACGCCACGACGGCCACGTCCTGACCGTGCCGCCATCTTCTCCCAGCCGCCCGCCGTCCGGCCCGGACCGCTATTGCACGCTCGGGATCGTGAGTGACATCCATTACGCAGGCGCGGCCGAACAGGCACGGGGCCGCGACTACGAGAGCCGCGGCATTCCCAATCCGTTGCTGCGATTCGCGGCGAAACAATATCGACACCACATCTGGCTGCGCGATCCGCTGGGCAAGAACTATCTGCTCGACGATTTTATCAAAGCCGGTGACGCCTTTGATTACGTGATCGCCAACGGCGATTTCTCGTGCAACACGGCGTTTGTCGGTGTGAGCGACGATGCGGCATGCGCCAGCGCGCAGGAATGCCTGGGCAAGCTGCGCCGGCGCTTCGGCAACCGGTTGCGAACGACCTACGGCGACCACGAGTTTGGCAAGATGAGCATGTTCGGCGGCCACGGCGGCATGCGGATGGCCAGCCTGCATCGCGCCCGCACGGAACTGGACCTCCCCACGTTTTGGACCATGACGCTGGGCCGCTACACTCTGATCGGCGTGACCTCTTCGCTCATCGCGCTGCCGGTGTTTGAAAAAGACACGCTGGTTTCGGAAAAGAGCGAGTGGCAGAAACAGCGCGAGGAACAGCTCACGCAAATTCGGGAGACGTTTGCCGCTTTGGCGCCGAATCAAAAAGTGTTGTTGTTCTGCCACGATCCCACCGCCCTGCCCTTTCTCTGGCGGGAACCGGCGGTGCAATCGCGCATCGCACAAATCGAGCAGACGATCATCGGCCACCTGCACACGGACATTGTTTTGTGGGAAAGCCGCTGGCTGGCCGGGATGCCGCCGATTCATTTTCTGGGAAACACCGCCCGCCGCCTGAGCACGGCGCTCAACGAAGCGCGGCACTGGCGGCCGTTCAACGTGCGGCTCTGCCCTTCGCTAGCCGGGGTCGAATTGCTCAAGCGCGGCGGCTACCTCACGGCGCGTTTGGATCTGACCGGGGAGCAATCCGCGCAATTCACGTTTCACCGCGTCCGGCGAAGAGACTAAACGGCGGTGCGGACGGAATTTTCTAGCTGCCGAGCAACCAGCGCGGCAGACCCGAATCGGAGCCGAGACCGTAGCGCGGCGCGGCCTTGAGTTGGAAGGTGAAGGCGACGGTGTAGTCCTGCTTGCCGTTAACGTTGTTCAACACCCGGAATGTGAGCGCAGCCGTCCAGCTTCTCATGTCGCGGTAAACCGTGTAGTCCTGCTCCTGCATGCTGCCATCCACCGCGGAAAAACGGTGTGACGCGCGGAAGCCCCAGTTTTCATTGAGGCGGAAATAGAACGTGCTCAGAAACAGATTATTGCCCTCCCCCAAGGCCGTCGGCGAGCCGCTCAAGTCCGGCCGCACGTAGAATTGTCCCACCGTCCACGCCCAGCTCCGCGCAGGTTGCAAGGTCAGTGTCGTGAGCGACATCCGCCACAGGCCTTCGCCAACCTCGTAGCGCGTCAGCGATTCCAACGTGAGCCACGATTTGGGTTTTACCGTGAAGTCCGAATAGATGTCCGCAAAGGTGCTCTGATTGGTGATGGGGCGGAGATTCCAGTCGGTGTAAACATTCCAATCCACAAGGTTGGTCACCACGCCATCGCGCTTGGTTTGCAGTTTATTATGAATGCCGAAGCGAATGACGTTCTCGGGCGCGATGGAATCTATGGAGTTATAATCAGGAAACGTGATCGGCAGCAACCGGAGGCTCGGCAGTTGGTAATCGAATTGCGGAATCACGTTTGTGCCCCAGGTCGTCGGCGAGGCAAACATGTAGCCGACGGATGGCTCGACAATGTGGCGCAGCCCATCTACCTGGAATAATTTGTTGTACGCCTCCGGCCACACCTTCGACGCCTGGACGGACGTGTCGATGCCGCTGTCGAATACCCAGCGGTTGATCTGTCCGGTGGACGCGCCGTCGCCCGTGGCTTCGCCATAGTAGGTGTAGCGCCCGCCGACGTGGGGGGTGATATTTAAAAAACCGGCGGCCGTATAAGGCACGAGCAATTGGTGATAACTGTCCACCCGGGTCGCCGCGTAATCCATCCCGGTGGGCATCGAGTTGGTTTCGGCGAAGAGGTGCTCGTAGTAGCCGGCGGAACTTTTGCTTTGGTAATAAACCGGCGTGTCAAAAAGCTGCTGGCGATAACCGGTGAGCTGCACTTCCGGCAGGCGCTCGATGGTGTCGAGGAAGTTGTTGAGCCGGGGCTGGACGTAGCCGTCCAGGCTGAAGTTGTGCCAGAACTTATTGACGTCGAAGAAGGTGTCGGGTTGCGGGTTCTGGAAATATTCCCCGTCAAAAAACTCCCGGACGATGTTTGTATCCGATTGATACCGCACGATCGATTTGACCGTCAGGTTTGTCGCCGGAATCGCCTGATAGGTGAAGTCGAGCCGATGCCGGCTGTTGGGGATGGTGCCGTCCCCGCCGAACGCGCTCGGGTCCTGGTCGTACATGTAATAGTACTTCAAGGTGCCGTCGCCCCAGCGGCCGAAGTGATAGTTCAGGTTCGGGCCTTCGCCAAAGCCGCGCTTCACGCGATAATCGACGTGCACGTTGCCGTCGAGTTCGTCATTCAGGTAAAAATTATAGCTGCTCATCAGGAACGGCCCCCAACTGCTGCGATAGCCCGGCACGAAATTGAAGTTGTTGGCGTGCGGCCCGAGGTTGCGCGAGTAATACGGAAAATAAAACACCGGCACGCCCTCGACGTAGAGCACGGCGTTGCGCGCGGTGATTTTTTTGCCGGGAATGATCGTGATGGATTTGGCCTTCACCTTGAACGCCGGATTCGAGACGTCGTCGGTCGTGACGTAGGAGTTGGTCGCCGTATAGTTCTTGTTGGTGGTATCGCCTTGCAGGCCGTACCCAGCGGCGAAGACCGGCGTCTTGCCCGTGCGAAACTGTTCCGACTGCATCTGCTTCGTCTTGAAATTGTAGCGGATGTGGTCGCCCACCCAGATTTGATCGCCGGTCTGAATGCGTACCGCGCCGTCGGCCACGGCCTCGCCCGTTTCATAACTCACGGAAACCTGATCCGCGGTCATCACCGTGTCGCCAAACCGGACGAGAACACCGTTGGTGGCGACGCCGATGCCGGTTTCGTAACTGTATTCGACCCAGCCGTCCTTATCGTTCAACGGCTCGATTTGCCATTCGGTCTGCTGCGCTTTGAGAATGGAGGGAAAGACGACACCACAGAGCAAGAGCGTGATGATGGCGCGCAGTTGTGTCATTGGGCGGCGTCAGATAATCAGAAGGAGCGCGGACTGCCAAGCGGGATTTGTCGCGCGGCGACCATCGAACATCGCCGTCGAACTCACCTCGAATTGCGACGTCACCAGACGTTCCACGCGTGAAAGGTAAAATCTGTGCGACCCAAGGCTTCAAAAAAAGTGCGTGGCACGTTTACTGCGAACATCTTTACTCGAAGAGTTTTTATGGCCGCTAAAATGAAAATGATGAAACTGGTCCAGGAGATTCGCGGTTTGGCCGAATTGACCAACCGTCGCCCGTCAACCCGCACGCCCGGCCTCTTCCTGGTTCAGATGCGGTCGCACCTAAGCCAAACAACCTTGCAAAGTCGCAAGCGCAACATCGCCATCGACGGCCCAACGATTTCTGACATTCCACACCCTGTAAAAATCACACACGTGAAAGTGAACCCCTTGCTACGGCAACGATTGTTGACGCAATAAGGGAACAACCCGGCGGTCCCACTCCTTTATCCCGCTTCGCACCCCTTGCGGGCGCCATCCAGGCTCCTGCCACCGGTGCCTTAAAGTGAGGCAGTGTCTTTCATTGACCACCGCCAAGCCGGACAGTTTCGGCTTTGAAGTTCCCTTCCCGCCCCTAGAATCAACGCATGAACTGGCATTCTGTGGGGCAATTCCCCAATTACCGGCCCCGCCGCCTGCGACAATCGCCCGCCCTCCGTGAACTGGTGCGCGAGACACGATTGCACGCCTCGCAATTGATCCTGCCTCTCTTCGTGCGCAGCGGCCACAAGGTGCGCCGTCCCATTTCGGCAATGCCCGGAGTGTTTCAACTTTCTCCAGATGAGTTGCTGCGTGAGGCTGAACGGGCCGCGAAAACCGGCGTTCCCGGTGTCTTACTGTTCGGCATTCCGGACAAAAAAGACGGCAAAGCGTCCGGCGCGTACGCGTCCAATGGTATCGTGCAGAAAGCCGTCCGCCTATTGAAGAAGGAACTGCCACAGTTGCTGGTCATTACGGACGTCTGCCTCTGCGAATACATGTCGCATGGTCATTGCGGGGTCGTGCAAAAAACGCGAGGCAGTGCAAGAATCCTGAACGATCCAACCTTGCGGTTGCTGGCTCGCGCCGCCGCCAGCCATGTGGATGCCGGCGCGGACATCGTCGCGCCGAGCGATATGATGGACGGGCGCGTGCGCGCCATCCGGCAGCATTTGGATGAACAGGGTTTTGCTGACACGCCGATTATGTCCTACGCGGCGAAGTTTTCCTCGGCCTATTACGGACCGTTTCGCGAAGCGGCGGAATCGGCGCCGCAGTTCGGCGACCGCCGCAGTTATCAAATGGACCCCGCCAACGGCGACGAAGCGATGCGCGAGGTGGCCATGGACATCGCCGAAGGCGCCGACATCGTGATGGTGAAACCGGCGCTGGCGTATCTCGATATTTTGCACCGGGTGAAAACGGAGTTTGGTTACCCCACCGCTGCGTACGCGGTCAGCGCCGAGTATTCGATGGTCAAAGCCGCCGCTGCGAACGGATGGATTGACGAGCGGGCGGCAACAATGGAAACGCTGCTCTCAATGCGGCGCGCCGGGGCGGATATTTTGATCACCTACGCGGCGCAGGATGTCGCACGCTGGCTGAAGGAATAGGAACCGGAGGAAAACCGGAGTGACTTATCGTTTGCCAGCAATCGCGAGCCCGTAAATCAGCAGGCCGATGATCACCAGGCCGACCAGACCTGCGACAATCCAGAAAATCTTGTTTCCCTTGTTTTCCTTTTTGGAAAACCCGGAGCCCTTGGTGTCGAAACCGGCGGTGCGGGAGCCCTGTTCGAGATCGCTCAAACTCACACCGCGCTGCATAACGAGCGTCTGATCCACAGCTTTTTTAGCAGGAGCCGCGGCTTCGGTTTCCAAACGCAACTCAATCTGACCGAGCCGCAGGATCTGATTTGGCTTGAGGACGGTATCAGCGGTGACCTTTTCGCCGTTGATGAAAGTGCCGTTGGTGGAGTTCAGGTCATGGATGACCACCTCGGTGCCCTTTAGTAAAACTTCGCAGTGATGGCTGGAAACGGAAGGCTCGGCGATCTGAAAAGTATTGTCCTCGACTCTGCCGATGGTGGTTTTATCCACCGTGAGCTCATGAGTGCGCCCGGTTAGGCCGGCGCTGAGGACAACGAGTTTCGCCATAAGTACTTAAGTTAATCGATTATCGCCGTGGACCGATTCAAGTCAAACGCAAACATTGGTTTGACATGCCCGACTTGCGTTAATCACGCACTACGCATCCGCGCGCCCATCGCGCGCCAGCTCACACCGGAAACTAGCTCTTCTCTATCATCGCACGAAACCGGGCGAAAAGTCCGGTGGAATCGTGCGGCCCCGGGGAGGCCTCGGGGTGATATTGGACCGAAAATACGGGTTTAGTCTTGTGCCGCAGCCCTTCAACCGTTTGGTCATTCAAATTCACGCGGTCGATGACAACGTCGGCCGGAAGCGACTCCGATTCAACTGCATAACCGTGGTTTTGCGAGGTGATCTCAATCCGGCCCGAGTCGATATCCTTCACCGGCTGGTTGGCGCCCCGATGTCCGAACTTCAATTTGAAAGTTTTCCCGCCAAATGCCTGTCCAAGAATCTGGTGCCCGAGGCAGATGCCAAAAATGGGCAGGCCGGATTTCACGAGATCACTCACCGTTTGCACCGCATAGCCCAAGGCCGCAGGGTCGCCGGGTCCGTTGGAAAGAAAAATTCCGGCCGGCTTGTGCTTTAGCGCCTCGGCCGCCGTCGCCGTCGCCGGCATGACTTGAACTTTGAAACCGTGCTGCCGCAGCCGGCGCAGGATGTTGTATTTGATGCCGTAATCGAAAGCGACAATCGGTATGTCCGCCGGGGGCATTATCGCTCGTACCGTACGCGGATCTTCCGACCCCGTCCCTTGCAACAAATTAAAACTCGCGCTCTGCTCGTCTTTTTCGTCCCACGCGAATTCCTTCGGATGCGTCACTTCCTTGACGTAATCGACCCCGGCAAGACCGGGCCATTCCTTCGCGCGGCGAATGGCTTCGGCATCGGAAATCTCTTCGGTGGAAATGAAACCGTTCAGCGCGCCCCGGACGCGAAGCTTTTTCGTGAGGGCCCGGGTATCGATGCCCTGGATGCCGGGAATGCCGTTTTCTTTGAGGTAATCGGCGAGCGACGCGTCCGCGCGCCAGTTGCTCACGAGCGGCGAAAGTTCACGGATGACAAAGCCCGCGACGTGCGGCTTCCAGGATTCGACGTCCTGCCGGTTCACGCCATAATTGCCAATCAGGGGATAGGTCATCGTGACGATTTGCCCCTTGTAGGAGGGGTCCGTCAGGATTTCCTGGTAGCCGGTCATGGAGGTATTAAAGCAAACCTCTCCACTGGCGGAGGCTTGTGCGCCAAAACCCGCGCCGTGGAACAACGAACCGTCTTCCAAAGCTAAAACTGCTTTCATCTCAACATCAATGACTGTGCCGCGATGCTAAGGAAGGACGGAGTCAGGTCAAGTGCCAAGGATAAATGACCCGCGTAGCGCGGACACAAAACCAAAAAAACTCTGCCCGGTTGGCGGAGATAAACTCTGGAAACAGCAGGGGGTCGGATCCCAGTCTGCCGCTACGTCACCGTCGCTACTTCTTAAAAGTGTTAAGCTTTTCGATGAACGGCTTCGGGCCGCCGGCGATATAGCCGGTTTCACCCACTTTTTTGCCCTCGCCATTCAGCACAACGATGGTCGGGTATCCGTCAATCTTGTATTTCTCCTGAAGCGCCTGATTGGCGGCTTTCAGCTCGCTAGTTTGCTTTTTCGCATTGGGAAAATCCACTTCGACCAGGACGAGATTCTTCTCCGCGTACGCCGCAAATTCAGGCGTCGAAAACACTTCCTTGTTCAATTTGATGCACCAGCCGCACCAATCCGAGCCGGTGAAATCCATCATCACCATCTTGTGCTCCGCCTTGGCCTTGGCCTGCGCCTTCGGCAAATCGGTCATCCATTGCAATTCCGCCGCGCCCGCCTGGAGCAGCGCCAGACACGTCAATAATCCAAGTGCTATTTTCTTCATGTTTAAAATCCTATGGTTTGTAGGTAATTAGACGCTGGCCGCCTCGGTCTGTTCAATCCAGATTTTTCGTCCATGCACGATAGTCGCGACTGCCCGGCCTTTCAATCGCCAGCCGTAAAATGGGCTGTTCAACGATTTGCTGCCGCCCGCGCTCTTTTCAAAGGTCCAGTTCCGGTCTGGGTCAATCACCGTAATGTCCGCATCCGCGCCCACACTGAGCGTTCCCTTTTTCAGATTCAAAAGCCGGGCCGGCCCCACGGTGAATTTGCGAATCACCTCCGCCAGCCTCAAGCGTCCCGAGTGGTAAAGCTGCATCAATGACAGCGCCAGTTCCGTTTCCAATCCGGTGATGCCAAACGGCGCGTAGTCGAACTCGACTTCTTTTTCATAATCGCAATGCGGCGCGTGATCGCTGCAAAGGATTTCGATGGTGCCGTCCGCCAACCCTTCGAGAATTGCATCGCGGTCGGCCGCCGAGCCTAGCGGCGGATTCATCTTAAAATGGGTGTCGTAAGCGGGCCACGCAGGATGCTCGGCGTTTTCTACATCGAAGCCGAAGATGCCGCGCCCGTCCGCCTTCCAAAATTTCTCACTGCCCGCGATCGCCGCATCGGTGAGCGTAAAATGATGCGGACACGCCTCGCCGGAAATGGGCACGCCGCGTTTCTTGGCGTCGCGCAGCAATCGCACGCTGCCGGCCGCGCTCAAATGCTGGCAATGCACTCGCGCGCCAGTCATTTCCGCGAGTAAAATATTCCGGGCGACAATCATTTCCTCGCCCGCCGCCGGCCAGCCGCGCAATCCCAGTGCCGTGCTCCAATAACCTTCGTGCATCACCCCGTCGGTCACCAGCGAGTAGTCCTGGCAATGGTCCAGCACCGGCAGATCGAACATCTTCGCGTACTCGAGCGCGCGCCGCATCATGTCGTTGTTCTGGATGCAGTGCCCGTCATCAGTGATGGCCACGACGCCCGCTTTCTTCAGCGAGCCGATCGACGCCAGTTCTTCACCCGCGATATTTTTGGTGATGGCACCGGCGACAAATACATTTACGACGCCCTGCTCCTTCGACCGCTCGTGAATCAAAGCCACTGTCCCCGCGTTATCGATGGCCGGTGACGTATTAGGCATGCATACAACGGAAGTAAAACCGCCCCGCGCCGCCGCCTGCGTGCCGGTGGCAACGGTTTCCTTGGCGCCTTGGCCCGGTTCGCGCAAATGCACATGCAGATCAATCAAGCCCGGACAAACCACCAACCCGGCCACGTCCATGCGTTCCACATCCTCCGATGCTTTCCCGGCCGCCGCCGGTCCCACCGCCGCGATCTTGCCGTGACTGATCAGGACATTCGCCGCGGAATCAAAGCCGTTGGCGGGGTCGATGACCCGCCCGCCGGTGAGGAGCAATGAACTCATGCGCGCGAGAATAGTAGTTGGATGCACCGTTGACAATGCCGCTCCCTCCGCTAAATTTCCCATCGGTGCGGGTGTAGCTCAATGGTAGAGCTCCAACCTTCCAAGCTGGCTACGTGGGTTCGATTCCCATCACCCGCTCCACTCTCTTACCACCACTGAAAACACACGGTTTCCTCTGTTTTCAGGGTGTTTTGAAGCCTGGACTGCTAACGCCTACTGCTAACAAGTTCAAGATTGTTCACACTAGTTTACGCTTGCATTTTTCGCGGCAGGTGGCAGAGTTTCGGCAACGTTCGCGGAAACGGACGTGCGCCAACTGTAAGCCCGCTAGTCACGGGAAAAGGCGCTTCTGACACAGAACAATCTGGGTGCCATTGGGTAGCTCTCGGCTTGACCGCCGTGAGTGACAAGGTTTCCGCCTTCCGATGGCACCCTTTTTGTGTTCATACCCAATGAAAAAAGCAGTTGAAACCAAGTCCAAAAAGTCCCCCGCCGTGAAGCTCCCCAAGTTCAAAGTTGATCTCGACTTTGCCACCGCCCAAATTCTGATGGAGGCGGGCAAGCAGTCCGGGATAAGTTCAAACCAGTTAATGAACAACTGCGTCCGCCGTCATCTGGACGCAACACACGCCCAGCGGGATCTCGAGCTGCTGGCCAATCACCTCAAGGACAACATTCCCGGTGAAAGCATCGAGTTGGAAACCAACATCGAACCGAAACTGTTTAGCCAGATGGAAGCCATGGCATCGCGGTTGGCGAGAATCACGGGCGATGACAAGGCTTGGGGAGTCGAAATGATCGTCAACGCCGCGCTGCGGACGTTCTTCCGCCAAGCGTAACCCGTTCCCGCTCTGAATCAGGCCCCGGTCACAAGCCGGGGCTTTTCTATTTCGGCCGCCAATGAGCGCAGGGCAAGCGCTACGGCGTCGTCCGGGGTCTCGGGGTGCAAGTCCCGGTATTCGCGGATTGCGCCCCGTAGCGCGTTCGCCAGGCGGTCTGGCTTGCCCGCGCGCCGGCGGTTGTTCACTTGGCGCAGGAACGGTATCGCCCGCTTGCCGGACAGCTTCCCCTCGCACACTTCGTCGGCGGCAAGGCGCATGATGGCAGTGTCCGGTATCCTGCCCAGGCATTGCAGGATTGTCACCTTGGGTTGTGGCATGAACAGAAACGCCCATCGTTCGGCGTCGTTCAAGGCTTCGATTGCCCGGCGGGCAGCCGCGTAGTTTTGCAGTGAGACGCGGGACTTTCCGAAGGTGTGGCGGAAACCTTTCATGGCCTCAGGCTTCCATCGGGTGTGACCGTTCGCCCAGGGACGTTTGCTCAATTCCAGCTTCTTTTCGCCAAGGGCAGCTT
This sequence comes from Limisphaerales bacterium, assembly GCA_044223735.1. Classification (GTDB taxonomy): domain Bacteria; phylum Verrucomicrobiota; class Verrucomicrobiia; order Limisphaerales; family UBA8199; genus JBGALR01. Next base: position 65,810 of record JBGALR010000036.1, read on the forward strand.
GCGCGGCGGCCGATGAATTAAGGGCCAAACAGACTCATCATCTTTGGTCGGGCATGATGGAGAGCATCTACCACCTTCAGCCGGGTGCCGTTGATCAAATGATAAAAATGCACGCTGCTGTGGCTCCTAATCGCGGAAGCAAAAAGGCTGGGGTAAGGTCGAATATCTAGCCGGGCCTATTATTTTCGGCCAAGAACCTTGCCGGCGGCGTCGCGCTGTTGAAGTCGGGCGGTGGACATGTTGGCGCACGCCGTGTCACTTCTCCCTCTCAGGTGAGCCCCAAATTCTTCAGCAAAACGCTTTAGTATCTTCGAAACGTGCTGCTTGGTGCAGCCCATTCGGTCCGCCAACTCGGGATAGCTGCAACCATTGAAGATTTGCGGCTGTATCGCGCGGCTGATGACGACGAACCGCCAAAATGCGGCTTTCATGTCACCGTTCGGGCTCGTGCCTTCCCAGCAATATTTTACGATGGCTGCAAACGCTTCCGCCGCCCGGGAGGTTAGCTCGTCTGTCGGCGCAATTCCGTCTATGGCGTCGTAGTCGAAGTCCTCGAATGGTTCAAGATGGGTTCCGCTCTTGCCATCGCTCCAGGCGTAGTGATCGTCTCGAAGGATTCTGGGATTTACGGATTTGTGCTGCTCTGCGTCCATTCCACCAGTGGCGGAATCAACTCAGGCGGTAACGGCCGTGGTTTATGGCTCGGCCGCCGGCACTTCTTCAATTTCGTCGAGTTGTTCAGGCTCGTCGTCGGTCATATCAAAATGCCTCGTAATACGTTTGAATCGGCCACTGCGCCAAAACGTATTCCGTGTTGATATCGACGCGGTTATTGGCGGCCGTGGTTTCGGTCGAAGCACCTTTGAGCCAGCCCCAGAGATAATTTATGATCGGCGTAGGCGACGGAATTGCGCTGAGTTTATACGCCAGGCGGTCCGGCATCGGCAAAGCCCACAACGAAGAGTCCAGACATTCCGTGAGCAACTGCGCGGTCGTGTAAACTTTTCCAACACCAATGTCGGCAATGTTCACGCCCCAGCGATTCGGCGCGTTGGTGGTGTGACGCAGGACGTATTGCTCATGGCGGTATTGATCGCCGCCACGGATTGCCAGCTC
>JBGALR010000037.1:0-67745 GCA_044223735.1 Limisphaerales bacterium
TTGTCCCAATTATTTGTCACCCGCTCCCGGCGCGTCGCGCCTTCTTCCGACCATTCGCTTTCTCGAAAGCCCACAATCGCCCGACCGGACGGAAGCAAACGCATCGAGAGAGGCGAGTTCGTAAAGAGCGCGACGTTGGAGTTGATCTGATTTATCGCCGCCAGCAGCGCCGGCGCGCCATTCTCCCCCGTCGGATGAAGCGCCTCCAATTCCTGCGGCGTCAGCTTTTCGCCTTTGGCGCGCAGTTCCTTCTTGTAACGCGCGAGACTGATTTTGCCCCGGAAATGTTCAAAGGTAAGAAAAGCAAACGGGAGCAACAGGAGCGCCAATGGAATAACCAGGAACCAAATGATAATTCGCCGCCTGCGCATCACCCATTCTATCATTCCGCTCGCTGCACGCAATCGTTACTGGCTGCCCATCTTGCGCGAACGGAGACTGCGGGCGCCGGGCAATTTGAAATCGAGTGCCTTTTGGGAGCCGTTCGTCCGGTCGGTGAAACTGAGGTGCAAATAAATTTCCGCGCTGTCGTGCGGATAGGAAAGAAATTCCCACAGCACCTCGGTTTGATTCGTCAATTGTTTACCGGCGATGGGCACCTGCTTGATCCAGCCGCCGCCGTTGCCGGCTTGTTCGCGCGTCGTGCTCAAGGACGCTCGCAATGCATAGGCAAGATTGGGGCTGGTTCCCTCATAAATGAAATGCGTTTGCAGCAGCGGCGGCATGTGCTCGAGCATCCACGCGTCCACCAGCACGATGGTCGTTTGGTCGTCCAGTTTTTTTGACTGCGGAAAATTTCCATGGCCGCAGCCGGCCAGCAAACAAATCGAGAATAAACCGACGACGAACGGGAGCAATGGGAGAGATGGAACGTTTCGTTTCACCCGGCAATTCACTGCACGGTCGGATTTCTCAGCACCGTGCTGACTTGTTTTAATTTAAGCCAGTCGGGGTCGGAAGCGCTGCCGAGCCAATCCGCAGGCGGCGCGAGCATGCGGACGGTTTCGGCGTGACCGTCATAGAAGTTGAGTTCATAGGCATTCCCGTGACGGTTGGACGGCAGGTCCCAGATGCCGTTGCGGGCGCCCATGTCCACCATGAAAAGCGAATCATTGATGGTCGTTTCGTCTTCATCGACCAGACACCAGAGCGCGGAAGGTTGCGTGAGCTGACTTTCCTTGCGGAACAAAACATACGTCAGTTCATCATCCTTTTCCGGCGTGGCATAGGTGGAACTGGTGCCGCTGGGGTCGCCGAATGACTTGCCGTTCATCCACGCGTTCATGGAAAAACTGCGTACGACACGTTGACCCTCGACTGTGCGCTGGTCGGTGGGACAACGGTAAACCGCAGTGGATTTCACATAGGGCCAGATCGCGCCATGCTGCAAGGCATAGACGTTCGTGCAACTGTACTCGGGCGCCGGGCCGTAATTCAGGTCCTGCGGCGCCGTCGAACCCCAGCCGGGACACCATGAGGCGAAATTCACCGGATCACCGTTCGCGCCGAGCGGCCAGCTTGATACAAGCTTCCCACCGCTGTCGTCCGCATACATTTTGCAACCGAGCGAGAGCTGCTGCAGGTTCGCCAGGCAGCCGGTCCGCTGGGCTTTGAGTTTGGCCCTGCCCAACGCCGGCAGCAGCAATGCCGCCAGGATGCCGAGGACAGCGACGACCACCAATAGCTCGATCAAGGTAAAGGCACGCAATTTCACCACGCGTTCGGTTGTGGGTTCCGCAATCATCCTTTTTATATAGACGCCGTTCGATCACAAATATTTCATAAATTCTTCAGAAAGCGATCAAAAATTGATCGCCTCGCGGGCATCCTCCCTGGAAGCATGTGTTTTGGCTTGCGTCCAATTCGACCGCAGTTCAATGAGTGCGCGATGATTCCGATTTGGAAGAATGATTTTGTAATCCGCCATACCGAGTGTCTGGCACGGAGCTTGAAACAATGGACCGGTCGCGACCTGCTGACTGCGCCATCCGATCCCGCCGAGCTGGCCCGCGCCGCCTTCGAATCGTCGTTCGTGCTGGTTTCGCACGGCACACAAGCCGACCCCATTTTGAATTACGGCAATGCCAGCGCGCTGAATCTCTGGGAAATGACCTGGGAGGAACTGACACAGACGCCATCACGATTGACTGCCGAGGCGCCCAATCGCGCCGAGCGCGCGCGCTTACTGCAACAGGTGACCGAGAAGGGTTTCATCGACAACTATGCGGGCATCCGTATTTCCAAAAACGGGCGGCGCTTTCGAATCAGCCACGCCATCGTCTGGAATCTTCTGTCTATCGAAGGCAAGCCTTGCGGACAGGCGGCGATGTTCGACAAGTGGGAATTTCTTCCGGCGTCACCCTAACAAACCCGGAAAGCTGCCGTGCAAACGCAACCTCCCGCGGCACATTGCATTATTGCAATCCGTAATTTTGGAGTCATAAGTACGTCGTGCCAATTGCAGGCTACATCTTAACCGCACTCGTGGGATATTTGTTGGGCTCAATTCCCACCGGCTATCTCGTCGCCAAAAGCAAGGGCGTCGATATCCGCTCCAAAGGCAGTGGCAATATCGGCGCGACCAATGTCTTCCGCATTCTGGGCAAGCCCGCCGGAATTTTCGTGCTCTTCGTGGATGCGCTAAAGGGCTGGGTGGCGGCGGTCTTGGGAACGGCGGTATTTGCGAATCTGTTTTATCCGGACGCGAGCCCGCAGGCCCATGAATGGTTCGCGCTGTGCGGGGGCATCTGCGCCATTCTCGGGCACAACTATACCTGCTGGCTGAACTTCAAAGGCGGCAAAGGCATCGCGACCTCCGCCGGCGTGCTCATCGCCTGGGTGCCGGTGCCGTTGCTGATTATTCTCGGCATCTGGATCGCCATCTTCGCCCTGACACGTTACGTGTCGCTCGCCTCCATCTGCGCCGCCGCGACGCTACCCTTTGCCGCCTGGCTGCTCGGACAAAGCCTCACTATCATTCTTGTTACCGCAGCACTGGCTCTGCTGGCGATTTACAAACACAAGACGAACATCAAACGTCTGCTCGACGGCACCGAGAATCGCATCACGTTCAAGAAATCACCGCCCGCCTCCGCATGAAAACCACTGTGCTTGGCGCGGGTGCGTGGGGAACCGCGCTGGCGCGATTGCTCCACCTCGCGGGCAACGACGTGAAGTTGTGGGGACACGTCCCGGAACGCATGGCGGAGATTCGCACGACCCGGCGCAACGAACGCTTTCTCCCCGGCATCGACTTGCCGCCGGGCTTGATGGTCGAAGCCGATTTGTCCCGCGCCATCGCCGGCGCGGAAGTCGTCATTGTTGCAGTGCCTTCGAAAGCATTTCGGAAGGTGACGCAGAACTTGAGCGATTTCTCAGGTCTGATCGGCAGCGTGACCAAGGGCATCGAATACGACAGCGGCCTCACGATGTGTGGCGTCCTGGCCGAGACGGCGCCGAAGGCGAAATGCGCCACCCTGTCCGGGCCAAGTTTTGCGATCGAAGTGGCCCGGGACATACCGACGGCGCTCGTCGCCGCCAGCCGCGATGCGGCCACGGCGGAAACCATGCAGCAGCTTTTCAATCGCCCCACCTTTCGCGTTTACACCAGCGCCGACTGGCTCGGCGTGGAACTCGGTGGCGCGGCCAAAAACGTCATCGCCATTGCCGCCGGCGTCGGTGATGGCCTGGGATTCGGCGACAATTCCAAGGCCGCGCTGGTCACCCGCGCCATCGTCGAACTTCGGCGGCTCGGCGTCGCCTGCGGCGCCAACGGCGAGACCTTCACAGGCTTGAGCGGCCTCGGCGACTTGATGGTGACCTGCTTTTCCAAGCACAGCCGCAACCGCGGTTTCGGCGAGCGGATGGGACGCGGAGAAAAGCCCGCGGAAATTGCCGCCAGCATGGCGGCCGTGGCGGAAGGTTTTCCCACGGCCCGCTCCGCGTACCAACTGGCGCGCAAACACAATGTCGTCACGCCGGTGATCGACGAGGTTTACGCCATGCTTTACACGGGGAAAAACGTGGCGCAGGCGGTGCGCGATTTGATGTCCCGCGACCTGAAGTCAGAGGACTGATTTACGGCCGGGCGGCTCGTGGCGCGCGCTCATCCAGCGACATCACCGGCAGGTAATCCCCCTTCAACTCACGCCGCCACCAGGCGCCGGTTTTTCGGCGCATGGCGAAATCCGTGAAATGATAGTCATACACCACCGCCCGGATATACCGCGGCGGCGCCTGTGGAAACGGATTCTTCGCCAGCAACGAGATCACCTCCGGCGAGCCTTGCAGGAGGCGATAGCAAAAGTTGATGAACCATGGGTTTTGCCGGTAATTGCCCAACGCAGCGAACCACATCTGCCAGTCAAGACGCGGCTGGTGGGGCGCGACAAATCCCGGACGTCGCTTCACATCGCCCGGCTTGTATTTGAATTCATACTCCTTCCAGACCACTCCGTCGTCACTCCCTTCCACCACGATTTCCGGGCGTGAGGTCGTCATGACCGCGAACAAACCGTAGTGATTAAATGTGCGCAACGGAGACAGCCATTGATAGACGCCCGCCATGGGACCGGGCCAAAGCAAACCGGGTTTGAAGAGTGCGGAAAGCTGCATCAAGGAAATGGCAACACTGACGCACGCCACCGGAATTAGAACGAAACCGGACCAGCCTCGTCGACTGCCCGGCATTGCAATTCGTGCGGAAAGTTTCGTTCGAAATCGTGACGGCATCACGGTGAGCACGGTAAAATCGTCCAACAGCAACAGACACAACGCCAGCGTCAGGAGATTAAAGAAGCAATAGTTACCCGTGATCAGAATGGCCGCCTGCAACAGTGCAAGCGCGAATGCCGCGAAGTGGCGAAATCGCCGCGGCGCAAATATCAGAAACGGGATGTACAATTCGATCCCGAACATCGCGACCGTGGAAGCCTGCTGAACCCACTCTGGAAATTGATGCGCATACCAGCCAGGCCACGTCGGCAAAGGCTGGGTCTCATAATGATAATTGAGCGCGGTGAGATTTTTCCAGGTCAGGTCACCGCTGAGACGCTTGACCACGCCGGATTCGAACATCAATAAAAACAGCAGCCAGCGCAGCAGCCAAAGCGCCAACCGCGACGGCGGCGCTTCGCGCGAGAGCCCCGGCCGCAACTGCAGGGGCGCGAAGAAAATCGCCAGAAACCCCACCTGCAATAACAGGATGTCCCATTGAAAACCAAGGAACTCACGGCAGACCGTCGCAAGCGACAGATAAACCAGCCACAGCAGAAAGAGGCACGGAGCGGGAGCAACCCCGCCGATCAATAAGACCGCGAGGAGCGTTCCGGCCGCGCATTGGAGCTTGAGGGAAGTATCGCCCGCACCAAACCAGCACAATGTGGGAAATTGGCGAAATCGATCCAGACCAACCTTTTGCACGTCCGCATACTGCGCCATCCGCTCCATTGTGGTCGTCGCCGGCAGAATGCCATTGCCGCCAACCAGCGCGCCGATCTGTCCCCACAGCGAGACGAACGCAATAAGGTAAATGAGCCCCAGCGAACGGAGGAAGAGCCAACGCACCAAAATCTGCGTCGGTGGTTGCGCCTGCAATCCCCAACCCACCCGGGTCAGGAATGAAAAAAATGTCCGATGCCGCGCCACGAAGGCATACGCCACGTCGGCAAAGCGGGCAAAACCGGCGGAATTTTCATACCAATCGAGCAGCCAGTGATAGTGGGGATTGTAAGCCAGCGACCGAAATACCGCGGCCGCGCCGGCAAAAACCTTTCCTCCCGGCTCCACCAGTTGCACGGCTTCGGAGAATTGCGCGGCGGGAATTTCAGGAAATGAGGTCGCAATGCGTTCATCCTGAAAAGGAAGATACTCCATCTGATCACCCGTGAGGCGCTCCCATCGTCGTATCCAGAACGCGCAGAACCGGCAGTCGCCATCAAAAATCATCAGCGGCTTCACCGGAGACGACGCCACCTGAAGAACGGGTTTCACACTAATACTATTACCCCCGCCCCGCCCCGCCGTCATGCGCGAAGTCCGGCGGGATCATCCGAGCAGGTCACGCATCGCGGCGAATCGATCCTTGCCGGATTCCGTGCTGACCGGTTGCTTCGCTTTTTCATCGGCGTGTTCCACCAGGTCCGCCGGCAGTTCACCAAGAAATGGCGAGGGATGGCAGGGCATTACCTGCCCATATTTTTTTCGGCCCCCGCAATGACTGATGGAGAGGGTGTCCATGGCGCGAGTGATTGCGACGTAAAAGAGCCGTCGTTCCTCGTCCATGGTGCCCTCGGTCTTCGAGCGCGTATGCGGCAACAATCCGTCCTCCAGCCCCACCACATACACGTGCGGAAATTCCAATCCTTTGCAGCTGTGCATCGTGATCAGCGTGACAGCATCTCCCGGCGCCTCGTCTTTTTCGTCCTCGCGCTCGTTATCCAAAGTGATCTGCTCGAGGAATGTTTGCAAACGTTCCACCAGCGGCTGGCTCGCGGAATCCGAACCGTCCAGCGAGACGATCAATTCGCGCAGATTGCGCTGACGATTCTCGGCCGCCTCGGGATTCTTCTCAGACCGGCGCAGTTCGGCAAAGTAGCCGACCTCTTCCATCAACTCGTCGGCAAGGGTTTGCAGACCGCGCGGATCCGCCGGCGTCGTCGCCGGGTGGTGCAGGCGGCCACGCATGCGCTCGATCAGTTCGACGAAACTTTCCACGCACTCGCGTGTCTTGGTCAGCAAGGTCGTGGTCACCAGCGGATTTTTCATCGCCTCGAACACGGAACATTGCCGTTCGTGACTTGCGCCGAGCAGGCGCTCCATGGTGACGTCACTCAAACCGCGCGCCGGAACATTTGCGATGCGCAACAGGCTGATGTCGTCATTGGGATTCAGCAGCACCTTGAGATACGCCAGGAAATCGCGAATTTCGCGCCGGTCAAAAAAACTTTGTCCGCCAATCAAATGATAGCGAACCGCCCCTTTGCGCAGGGCGGTTTCCAGCGGACGCGATTGCGCGTTGGTGCGGAATAGGATCGCCTGGCTGGCCCATGGCACCCGCCCCACCATGCGGGCGTATTCAATCTGTTCGACAATGGTGCGGCCTTCCTCCTCCTCGTCGGCAAAGGTGTGCAGCGAGATTTTTGCCCCGGCCCCCTTATCCGACCAAAGCTGTTTGCCGCGCCGGCGCAGGTTGTTTTTGATGATGGCATTCGCCGCATTCAAGATCGTCGTGGTGGAGCGATAGTTTTGCTCCAGCTTGACGACTTTGACCTCTGGATAATGCTTCTCCATGTCGAGGAGGTTGGAGATTTCCGCCCCGCGCCACCCGTAGATGCTCTGGTCGTCGTCGCCGACGACGCAGAGATTGCGGTGAACGTGGGTGAGCGCCTGCACCAGATTGAACTGCGATGAGTTGGTGTCCTGATATTCGTCCACCATCACGTAACGATATTTTTCCCGGCACGCCTCCAGCGCATCGGGATGTTCGTTGAACAACCGCAGCGTCAGCAGGATGAGGTCGTCGAAATCCACCGCGTTGCACGCGCGCAGAGCCGATTCGTATTTCGCGCGGATGTGCTGCGCCATGGCGCGCACACTGGGATCAGCGAAGGCGGCGGCGTTTTCACCGCCATTCTTGAACCGGCTCAACAGGCTGAGAATCGCCCCCGGATCGGTCTTTTCGCCCTTCGCGGAAATCTGGGCGAGGATTTTCTTGATGGCGCCCAGCTGCTCGGACTCGTCGTAAATAACAAAGTTCCTCTTATAACCGAGCTTTTCGATGTGCTGCCGCAGGATGCGGACGCAGAGCGAATGAAAAGTGCAGATGGTCGGCCGGGAATCCTTGGGCTCGTCGCGGGGCCGTTTGGGCAGCAGTTTGCGGAGACGTTCCTGCATCTCGCGGGCGGCCTTGTTGGTGAAGGTGACGCCGAGAATATTGCCGGGCGGAATCCCCTTTTGCACCATGTAGGCGATACGAAACGTGATCACCCGGGTCTTGCCGGTGCCCGCGCCCGCCAGGATCAGAACGGGACCGCGAACGGTCTCCACGGCCTGCCTTTGCTGCGGGTTCAGGGTGTTCAAATTCAACATCGCGCGCGGAGTCTAGGCCCGGCGCAAATGAACGCAAGCGCATTGGGATGTTTTCGCAAAATGCCAAAGATATTTGCATTTGCCGGGCAAATGCCGTAAAGCATAATCTTATATGGATACATCAAATCCTTTATTGAAGCGCGATAACGCGTTTAGTTCGGCGTTCGAGGAACGCGACGCGATGACCCTGCAAGGGGTCGTCAACAAATCGGGCATCCTCCTGCTTTTGTGCGTGATCTCGGGTGCCTTTTCCTGGATGAACCCCGATCTGGCATTTGTGTTCATTGCTGTCGGAATCATCGGCGGCCTGATCACGTGCCTGGTTGGCACCTTCAAGCCCACCACCACCCCGTTCACCGCACCGGCTTATGCCGTGTTTGAAGGCCTGGCACTGGGTGCCATATCACTGATATACCAGCAACGCTACCAGGGTATTGTCGGCAACGCTCTGATTCTCACGTTTGCCGTCACTGCCGTAATGTTGGTCCTCTACACCAGCCGAACGATCCGCGTCACGCCTGGACTGACGAAAGCCATCATCGCCGCCACTGGCGCCGTGATGGTCGTTTATCTCGTGAACATCGTCCTGCGCCTGTTCGGCATCACCATGCCGTTCCTTCATGACACTGGTCCGATTGGAATTGGCATCAGCCTCGTGATCGTCGGCATAGCCGCTTTTAATCTGCTGCTCGACTTTGCGGTTATCGAAGACGGTGTCAATCGTGGCTCTCCCAAATACATGGAATGGTATTGCGGCATGGCCCTGCTGGTCACGCTGGTCTGGCTGTATCTGGAGATACTCCGACTGCTCTCCAAGCTCCGGGGCAGAAATTAAGCAGCCTTCGACACAGAACCTTTCACTTCCGGCCCTGGCCAACGCCTCGGCCGGAATTTTTTATTTTCGTCAGGACTTCTGTTTCAGTTTTTCGAGCGCGTCCGCGGCAGCATCGGGATGTTTCGCCTTGATGGCTTCGGCGATCTTTCTCACGGCCGCCTCGGCTTCCGGGCGCACGCTTTCCTTCGCCAGCAACGGCAGGGCAATCTGCAATGCGTCGGGGTCGGCCGCCGAACCCAGCGCGCCCAGCACCAGGCGGTAGTCGGAATCTTCGCGGGCGGAATCGATCAATTCACGATAGTGCCCCAACAGCTTTGCATTGGGCTGCGCGTTCTCTTCCCCCACCATACGCACCAGGCCGGTCAACGCCAGTTTGCGCACGGTATCGTTCGCCGGGCGCCGATAGATGGACGCGAGCGAATCCCACGCAGAATCGTTGGGCCACTCCACCAGGGCGCGAATCGCGGAATCCCGCACCTTCGGGTTCGGGTCGGATTGTGCGGCCTGCAGAATCGTCAACGAGGAGGGGTCGCCGCACTTCGGCAAGAGCGCCAGGAGTGAAGTCACCACGTCCACCGAAGGCGCAGTGCGCAACGATTCGCGCACCAGCGTGGAACGGTCGCCCACATCGTCGATTTTGATCAGGGCCTGTGCCACCGCATTTTCCGCCTCAGCGCGAATCGCTTCGTCCTTCGCGTTGATGACGATGCGCAAGAAGGCGGGAACATCGCCGCCCGCAGTCGTGCCCGCGAGCGCGCGCAGGGCCGCTTTCACGATGAGCGGATCGGCATTCGCGGTTTCTTCAAACAAAACGATATTCGCCGCCGGCCCCTGCCGCCGCGCCAGCACGCTGATCAGGGTTGCCCGGGCGTTGCCCGATGCGTTTTTCAATTCCACGACCACCGCCTGATCCACCTGATTGCCGCCACGCAAGCCAATCAACGCGGCTTCAATTGCACGACGTTCCTCGGCATCGGGGGTGGCTGGCAACGCGCGCGCCAGCAGGCCCACGGTCGAAACATCGCCAATGCGACTCAACGCGGCAATGGCCGCCCGGCGCACGGTCGCGTCGCTTGAAGCCAGACTGCTCGCGATGGCATTTCGCGCCGGCACATCGCCGCGCACCGCCAGCGTTTCAATCAGCCACGCCTGCTCCTGCGGTTGGAGCGTGGAAATTTGCGCCGCGAACTTGACCGACGCATCCTTCGCCGGCAGCGATTGGATTGCCGCGATCGCCACCGGTTTGAGCGTCGCATCAGCGCCCTTCAACGTCTGCAGAATCCGCGCTTCGCCACCGTCCTTGTCGAGCCGAACCAAACCCGCGAACGCCGCACGGCGGACATAAGGCAGTTCGTTCGCACCCAATAGTGTTTCGTAAGCCGAGGCGGCCGCTTTGCGATCACCGGACACCGCAAGGTTGGCCGCGCAGCGCAGCGCCGCTTCGTTCATCGGGCCGGCGGAGGCCGCCGGGATGCCCCGCCGCAGCGTGGTCAGCGCTTCCCACGCGGATTTATCGCCGATCTTGGCGAGCGCATCGATGGCGGCAGCGGCCACCGCCGGGTCGGAGCCTTTTGCCAATTGAGAGAACGATTTTACGGAACGATCATCACGCCGGTCGCCCAGCGTGTTGATGATTTGCAGGCGGGCAGAGCCGGAGGCAGCCGGCAGCGCCGCCCTCAAGAGGTCGTCCGCCTTGCCCGGCGGATAGGTCGTCAACGCGAGACAAGCGATACCAGCAGTGTCATTGTTCTTCAACAGATTGCCGATGGCCGGCAACGCAGCCTTGCCGCCGATGATGCCCAATTCCTTGCATGCGAAACGGCGCGCTTCGAAAGTCGAGGAGGGCGCGAGAAGATTGATGAGCCCTTCCTCCACCGAATCACGCAGGGAACTGTCAGAAATGGATTTTCGCACCAGATCCTCCAGCCGCTGGAACGCCTCACGGCTGTCGCCGGGCTGAAACTTCGCGGCCTCCGCCACGAGCTTGGGAACGCTGGCTTGCGCCGGCGAAAGACCGCCGAACGCCGCCGGCGACGCAATCAAACTGACAGACAGCGACAGCAGAGCCGCGACAGATCGCCGCTTTTCGAAAACGTGAAAGGTCATTGAGATGAAGGGAAAATGGTAATAATGAATGGGCCAAATCGATGGACGCGGGCCTCAAATTCTCCACGGCGCGCGCGGCTCACGATAAAGCATCCGGTTGGCTTCTTCCAAATCAAACCGTTCCTTTGCCGGATCCCATTTCAATTTGCGATCCAGCCGCAGGCTGATCGACCACGCCTCGCAAATCGTCATCGCGCGGTGAGCGACTTCGGGATTGCACATCGTCGGCGTGCGGCTGCGAATGCAACTAATGAGGTTGCGCACATGATCGGAGGTGTCGCCCCAGCCCGCGCCACCCGACGCTTTCAAGCCCAGGATGGATTTTGGCTCGGCCGTCACGACATCCGTGGCGTCATCCACGCGGATCCAGCCTTCGTCACCCACAAAGCGAATGTAGCGGTCGTTGAAACCGCCTTTTTGATACATGATACCTGTCACGCCATCGGCGTACGTGCAACGGGCAACGCCGGTCAGCGGTGTGTCACTGCAAAACTTTTTCGGATCGGGAAATTCGCCTTTCGCCTCAAACTCAACCGGGCCGGTGTGATCGGCGTTCAGAGCCCATTGCATCTGGTCGGCATAGTGACAACCCATGTCGGTCATCATCCCCTCCGCCGTATCCCAGAAGTAATGCCAGGAGTTCACCCGCGACGGCACGAACGGATACCATGGGGTCTGGCCGAGCCACATGTCGTAATTCCAACCCTCCGGTGCTGCCGTGGCTTTTTCATGCTCGATACCGGGACCCGCCCACACTTGCATCTCGACCGACGACAGCCGCCCGATTTTGCCCTGACGCACCATCTCGACCGCAAATTTATACGACGCCGTGGAGCGTCGCTGGGTGCCGGCCTGATAGATTGCGCCGAAATTGCGGCACGTATCCACGAGGGCCCGGCCTTCCGCAATGGTGAGCGTAATGGGCTTTTCGCAATAGATATCCTTCCCCGCCCGTGCGGCATAGATCGATGCGAGGCCGTGCCACCGATTGCCGGTCGCAATGGAGACGGCATCGATATCCTTGCGCGCCAGCAAATCGCGAAAGTCCGGGTAACCTTTGCAGTCTTCGTTTCCGTAGCGATGATCCACGATATCCTTGGCCGCTTTCTGCCGGTCCGCCCGGCAGTCGCTGACGGCGACATATTGCAACTCGGGGAACGAGAGAAAAGTGGGCAGCGTATCCTTTGCGCGATTGCCGATGCCGATGGCGCCGAAGACAATGCGATTGCTGGGGGCCACCGCACCGTGGAGGCCCAGAACGGAACCGGGGACGATCAGCGGCAAAGCCGCGGCGGCGGAGGTGCGACGGAGAAATTGACGACGGCTAAGACGGGCGGCGGACTCGGATCTCATTTTAATAAAACGTATGCGCTGGTGAGTCCGGATGCCGGACTGAACGACATTTTTTCAACCGATACCCGCATTGTAAACGTATTTCTTTCGCCATTGTGCGCAAAACGCCGCACGGCCTTGCCAGCGAGAAATCATTTTCTGTTTGCACAAGTGTGACATTCCCGCAGCGATTCCGTAACGGGCGAAAATTATTTTCGAGACGGCACACCCATTGCTAAGGGCGGAGTCGGGGAAATGTTTGAACGTTTGTAAGTCTGAATTGTTTTTTATGGTATCTATGAGCAAGAGCACGAAAAAGGCAAAAACCATCGCGAAGGCAGCGCCGGTGAAAACCGAGGCAGCCAAGCCCGCACCGGCGGCACGGAAACGGATTTTGTTGGAATTGATCAATGCGGACGCCAAGAGCGTTTGCGTCGCCGGCACTTTCAACGAATGGAATCCGCAGAAGACGCCGTTGAGCGCCGTGGGCGGCGGCCGTTGGGCGGGTGATCTCCCGGTGAAAGCGGGCCGTTACGAATACCTGTTCGTGGTGGACGGCCAATGGCTGCCGGATCCGAACGCGAAGGAAAGCGTCGAGAATCCCTTCGGCGGCAAGAACTCGGTGCTCGAAGTTTCAACGTAACGAAACTCCGCCGGGGTTGCCGACGGGCAAAGCGTTGGCTAGCCTCAACGCATGTCGCAAAAGACCTTGTCGCTGGGTCATTCACCCGACCCGGACGACGCGTTCATGTTTTATGGCCTGGCGAAGAATCTGATTCCCGCCGGCGGCTTCCACTTTGAGCACATCCTGCAGGATATCCAGACCCTCAACGAACGCGCCACGCGCGGCGAACTGGACATATCCGCCATCAGCATCCACGCCTACGCGTATGTGAGCGACAAATATGCGCTGCTGCCGAGCGGCGCCAGCATGGGCGACGGCTACGGCCCGATGCTCGTGGCGAAACAGAAGTTCAGCCGCGAAGAAGTCGCGCGCAAGAAAATCGCGGTTCCCGGCACAATGACCAGCGCGTTTTTGGCGCTGCAATTATGGCTGGGCAAGCCGGCGAGAGAATTTGATTACGTCGTAGTGCCGTTTGACCAGATTTTTCAAGCCGTGCGCTCCGGCAAGGCGGATGTGGGCCTGATCATTCACGAAGGCCAGCTCACCTATCGCAACGAAGGACTGCAAGTGTGCGAGGACCTCGGCGTCTGGTGGGGCAAACAAAATGACGGCCTGCCCCTGCCCCTCGGCGGCAACGTCATTCACAAGCGCTTCGCGCCGGATGTCCGCACGACCATCGCGAATATTCTCACCGCCAGCATTCAATACAGCCTCGACCATCGCCCCGAAGCCGTGCAGCACGCGCTGCAATACGCCCGCGACATGGGCCGCGATCTCGCGGACAAATTCGTGGGCATGTATGTGAACCACTGGACGCTCGATTACGGCGACAAAGGGCGCGATTCCATCCGTCGTTTTCTCGGCCAGGCCTTTGAAAAGGGCCTCATTCCCCACCGTCAGGAACTGGAGTTCGTCGTTACGGGGTAGCGGACGCGCGGACGAAGCGGGCGAGATCCTCTTTTTGCTTCTTCAGGTCGGGCAGATTGAGATACATCATGTGGCCCGCCGCGTAGGTGTCGAACGTGATGTTCTTCAAAAGCTCCGGGTCCATTTGCAAATGGTTGAACGTGTAAACTGTGGCCGCCCACGGCGTCGCCATGTCGTAATACCCGATGGAGACGTGAACCTTTAAAAACGGATTGCGCGTCAGGCTGTCGGCGAGAATATCCCCCACATCGAGGAAACGGTTTTGCAAACCCCAATCCCATTGCACGCCGTTGAGAATTTCGTACGGCAAATCACTTTGGTAATTCAAATCGGCGCGGACATAATTGTTGAACGTGGCGGCGAAAGCGCCCGCCACGGCTTCGAATGACGGATCATACTCCATGCCGCCGGAGAGCCGGTCGCGCACATAGCCTTTGTAGCGGGCATCAAAACGTCCGATGACACGATTTTGTTCGCGCAACAACTGTTCCGCGAAGTTTGACAGCGGCACCCGCAAATTCGCCCGCTCCAGATATTCCTCCGAAAGACCGGTGAGATGCGCCAATTCTTTCAGCACCGCTTTGCGCTGGTCGTCGGGGAGCGCCTTGCCCATGAGCAGCGCGTGATTGTAGTCCGTGGCCGCAAATTGCTCCGCTTTCGCCACCACCTCCGCCACGGAAAGCCCCTGCAAATCCGCCGCCAGCTTTTTATGATACCACGCGGCGGCGGAATAGCTGGGCAGATAAAGCACATAAGGCAGGTCATTGCCGCGGGCGAAGGAGATGGTTTCAAAATTCAGCACCGTCGAAACGAGCATCACGCCATTCACGTTGATATGCTGGCGTTCGCGCAACTCGCCGGTGAGCGCCGCGGCGCGGGTCGTGCCGTAACTTTCGCCAATCACGAACTTGGGTGAATCCCAGCGCGAGTTACGGGTGAGGTAGAGCCGGATGAAATTTCCCACCGATGAGAGATCGCTTTCCACTCCATGAAACTTCCGCGCATCCTCGGGCTTCACCGCCCGGCTGAAGCCGGTGCTGACAGGATCGATAAAGACGAGGTCGGTTTCGTCCAGCAGGGAATATTCGTTATCCACCAGTTTGTATGGCGGCGGCACAGGCGAGCCGTCGTCTTTCAATTGTACCCGCCGCGGTCCCAGCAGTCCAAGGTGCATCCACACAGATGCAGAGCCGGGACCGCCGTTGAAAGAAAAGGTGACCGGGCGTTTGGTGATGTCATCCACACCGTTTCGCGTGTAGGCGATGTAGAAGATGCTCGCCGTCGGTTTCTCCTCCGCGTCCCGCAGGACGATGGTTCCCGCTACCGCCGTGTATTCAACGCGCTGGCCGTTGATCATCACGCTGTGCTTGGTTTTATAACTTTCGTCCTTCGGGTCGCCCGGCTTTGATTTCTCCTTCGGCGTCTCGGCGGAAGCTTTATCCCCCGCCGCAGCTTCCTTGCGCGGCTCTTCAGCGGCATGAAGCGGGGCCGAAGCGAGATACGTCGCCAGAGTCAACAAGATCAGGATGCCCTTCAACATCGTGGAAGCGTGCAGTCGGGCAACGGCGATTGCAATTGGAAAGCGCAATCCACCCAACTGCACAAGACACACACCGCTCTATAGCAAAGGCTGTTGCGGATCGTTCGTTTCGAGCGGAAGAGTGAAATAAATGGTGGCGCCATTCCCGGGATCGCTTTTGGCCCACACGCGGCCGCCATGTCCCTGCACGATATGTTTGACGATGGAAAGCCCCAGGCCGGTGCCGCCCTGCTCGCGCGAGCGCGCCTTGTCCACGCGGAAGAACCGCTCGAACACACGCTCGAGCGCCTCCGGTGGGATACCCGGTCCGTCATCCCGCACGGATACTTCCACCTGATCCGGCGGCGCGAGGGACGCACTTACCGACACAGTGCCGCGCAGCTTGCCGTATTTGATCGCGTTCTCCACCAGGTTGCTGAGGACTTGATCGAGCCGGTCCGAATCCGCGCGCACCTTGAGATCAGGCACTTCGCTGACGAGCCGCACTCCTTTCGCCTCGGCCCGGGCTTTGAAGTCGTCGAAAACGTTCGCGACGATCTGCGCGAGCTTGACCGGCTGAAGATTCAATCGGACACGGCCCGATTCCAGTTCGGAGATCGTGAGCAAATCCTCGATCAGAAGCCGCAGCCGTTCGGCGTTCCGGTCAATTGTTTGAAGAAATTTGACCGCCACCTCGGGATTTTCCCTCGCGCCATCCAGCAGTGTTTCGACGTAACCTTTGATGAGGGAAAGCGGCGTGCGCAATTCGTGGCTGACGTTGGCGACAAATTCCTGGCGCGCACTTTCAAGCTGCTTCAACCGCGTGAGATCGTGAAACACCAACACCGTGCCGTGCCGCCGTCCGTGACCGTTAAAGATGGCCGCCCCGTTTACTTGCAACCAGCGCTCCTTCAAGCCCGACAATTTAAATTCGTGTTCCAACGACGGCTTTTCGGAGCTGAGGGAATTAACGACCTCCGCCAGCTCATGCAGGCGCAAGGCCTCCAACAGCGTTCGCGACCGCAGGTCCACCGTGACTTCAAAAAGCGAAATGAACGCCCGGTTCGCCAGTTGAATTCTGCCGCGCTCGTCCAAAAGGAGCAAACCGTCGGTCATGCTGTTGAACAGCACTTCCTGCTGGGTCTGGACATGCAACGAAGCGTGCTCGTGTTCCTCCTGGAGATTCTCCACTTGAGCGCGGGAATGCTGCCAAGCGCGACGGTATCTGGCGCGCCACCAGAAATGCAGCGCGACCGCGCCGCCCAGTAACACGAAGGTTGCGAAGCGCCAGAACATCACCGGCGGGCATCACCCGCCGCAACTGCGACCGCTGAACTGATGGGTTTGGCGCGATGCTTCATGACACCACTTTGGCGGGAGCATTACGCTGTGGCGTGCCCGCATCCACGAAACGATAGCCGACACCCCGCACCGTTTCGAGATGCTTCGCGGCCGGGCCCAGCTTCTCCCGCAGGCGGCGCATGTGCGTATCCACCGTGCGGGTATCGACCAGGCTGTTATATTCCCAAACGTCGCGCAGCAACTGGTCGCGGGATTGCACGCGTCCACGGCGTTTCGCCAATAGTGAAAGCAGCTTGAACTCCGTTGCGGTCAGTTCGATCCCTTTGCCGCGCCAGCTCACGAGGTGACGCGGTGAATCGATCATCAAATCACCGAGCTTCACCGTTTCGGCGTCCGTGTCGGCGGGCTGTCCGCGTTGGAGGACTTTTTTGATGCGCAAAACCAACTCGCGCGGGCTGAAAGGTTTGGTGATGTAATCATCCGCGCCGAGTTCCAGGCCAAGCACCCGGTCAATCTCGGCGGCTTTGGCGGTAAGCATGATGATGGGAATGGTCGCCGTCGCTGGATCGCGTCGCAACATTTTGCAGACCTCGAGACCATCGATCTCGGGAAGCATCAGGTCGAGGACGATGAGGTTGGGGACAACGGACCGCGCCTTTTTGAGGGCGTCCGCGCCGTCTGCGGACGAGGAGACTGAGTAGCCGGCCTGGTTCAAATTGAACTCCAGCAACTCAACCGCCTCGGGCTCATCATCTACCACCAGGATTTTGGTTTTCACGGCGGAGTTCGTAACATGCTGGCTTCCCGGCCACAACGCCGCGGCTGTTACAACGATGTTACGGTCAGGTTACGGCCATTTCCACCCCGATAATATCGGGGTTTTTGCGCTTCCCGGCATCGCATAAATGCGGAGCCCTGCACCGCACTACGACAACCCTTTAACCTGCCAGCCATTGCGATATTTGCGCTGTATAAATTTATTCGCTTCCGCTTCCTCGAATTTCAATTGCGGACCGTTCCACTTCAACGTCGTTTGCGGGAACCGGCACGCCACGCTGCCCAGCAGCACTGCTTCGGTGAGCGGACCCGCATAGCTGAACGGCGCGGAAGTCGGACTGCCCGTCAGGCAGGCTTCCACGAAATCGCCCCAATGATCCCGCGAGCCAATGTCGGGGAACATCATGTTTTTGTATTTCTTGTCCGGGTAAAGCAAGGCGCGGCCGACATGCGGCAACAGCATTGTCCCTTGCGTGCCCACGAAAATCGATCCGGCACCCGGCATCTCGTCGCCCTCGAGCAGCGCGATGATGTCCTTGGGCGGTTTGGCTCCCCCGTCATACCAGGTGACCGGCACGGTTTTCTCCGCTGTAAAAGCCGTCCCCGGGAACGTATAATGAATTTGCGAATCGATGGCCCAATTCCATTCGTTCGGCGCCGGGCCTTCGGAGCGAACGGAAATTGGCGTCGTCAAACCGAGCGACGTGAAGACGGGGTCAAAGATGTGACATCCCATGTCGCCGAACGTGCCCGTGCCGAAATCGAGGCGTTTGCGCCAGTTTTGGGGATGGTAATAGCCATTGCCGATAAACGGACGTTCGGCGCAGACGCCGAGCCACAAATTCCAATTTAATCCCTCAGGCACGGGATCCGTCACGTCCGGTTTGGGTGCCGGATCGCCCCAGGACTTGGCGCACCATGAATGCACTTCCTTGATCTTGCCAATGGCGCCGGCCTGCACGAGCGGTCCCGCCATTCGATAATAACTCATCGAATGAATCTGGATGCCCATCTGCGTCACCAGCTTTTGCTGCCCGGCAAACTCCGTGAGTTTGCGCACTTCATAAAGGTCGTGGGCCATCGGTTTCTGGCCGTAAACCGCCTTGCCCATTTGCATCGCCGTCATGCCGATCGGCGCGTGCATATGGTCAGGCGTGGACACGTTGACCGAGTCGAGTTCCCGGCCTTCGCGGTCCAGCAATTCACGCCAGTCCTGATAAATGCGCGCTGAAGGATGACGCTTCCGCACTTCCCCGGTGCGCGTCAGATCCACATCGGCCACGGCTACCAACTCGACATTCTTGAACTTCGTGATTTCCCGGATGTCCTCGCCCGCCATGCCGGCCGCGCCAAAGCTGGCGTGCCGCAAAATGGAGTTCGGCGCCTTGGCAATCATGTCGCGGGTGACGAAAGGCGCACCCAAGGCGATCACGCCAAGGGTTTTCAGGAAGGAACGACGGCTGAACGAACGATTGTCAGTCATAGAAAGGAAGCTAATTGCATCAGGTCAAGAGCGGCGTAGCGCGCGGCAGCCTCGAAATCCATCAAACCGAAACCACCAGCGCACCAATCTGCCAGCATTTCACTGCCAAAAAAACAGAACGCTTCGGAGCCGTCAATGTAAAACAGCTCCAGCCCCATTGTCCGCACCGCGAAATCGTCGCCTGCCACACACGTTGGACGTCACCGGCCTTGCGCTGGAGTTGGAGCCGATGCTGCGGGCATAATTTGGCGCAAAGCGTTCGTGGCCTCCACTCGAACCCCTTTTACTGGATCCGTGAGCAACCGCCTCACCTCTGGCGTCGCCTGATTGGCGAAGCCGCTGAAGTGACCCAGTGCAGCCACCGCGCCCGCGCGCACCTCAGGTTCCGGGCGGGAAAGGGACGCAACCAGAACTGACACCGATCGATCAGGCTCCAGTTCCAGAAGTGCCAGAGCTTTCGTGGCGGCACATACCACTTTTGGATCCTTGCTGTCCATGCAACCGAGCAACACAGGCATCGCCACGCCAAAATTTGTTCGGTCGTGGCTGGCAAGGAACGCAAAGGTTTCAATTGCAGCGGCCCGGCGAAGATTGGTTGCGTCCGACATTCCTCGCAGCAATACGGGCAACGCGTTGGTGCCCCAATGTCGCAAGACCAGAAACGCTGCCACTGAAACGTGATACTTTGGGCTTCGAGAAAACTCCTCCAGTTGGGGTAGCACGGCGATCGCTTCCGGCCCAAGGACTTCAAGCACGGTCCGGGCGACTTCCGCGTTGTCGTTTGCACGGTCGGGAAACCACGTTTCGATTTTATATCCCACATTTGAAGCCCTCCAGTACGACTTGACCTGGCGCGCCGCATAGCGACCCGCCGTATCCTTTTCCGTTGGATCGAAGCCGAGCCAGGACACTAATTCCGGCAGATTATTCGTGGTTAGTACACGGACCGCCACGATCGCATCCTGATGATCCTTCGCAGTCGGAGCCGAGAAGCATAGGGTATGGAGCCAACCCTTGAGTGTCTGCCCCTTGTAGCTGGCGGTGAACAGGTCCGGGGTGGTAAACCAATGCAAGTAAAGAACTGTCCCCAACGGCAGCAGCATTATCCCGATAAGAATCCGCCAGCGCAACCTCATGAAATGATTATGACACAGCCTCCTTCCAAAGAAACGCACAAAGTGCGAGCGGGACGACCAGGTTACCTCGTGAAACCGAGCTGGTACCCCCGTTCGGAATTGAACCGAAATCCGCGGTTTAGGAAACCGCTGCTCTATCCATTTGAGCTACGGGAGCGACCATGGCGACGATACCGGCAAAGCGGCGCGCGCGCAATCGCCTTTGCAGGAAGCCGGCCCACCAGCCCGCTGGAAATTTAGCGGAATGAATGAGATGCGAACCGGGCGAAACATGGCGTTCGGACGGGAAATTGGACTGCACCACAATCCACACGCCCGGTTTCACATTGACCCGATTTACTGGCGGGGA
The DNA here is from genome assembly GCA_044223735.1 of Limisphaerales bacterium. Taxonomy (GTDB): domain Bacteria; phylum Verrucomicrobiota; class Verrucomicrobiia; order Limisphaerales; family UBA8199; genus JBGALR01. The sequence goes on from JBGALR010000037.1 coordinate 20,480, forward strand.
TATTTTCCCCAGGAAGTATGGATATGCAGGCCAATGCGTAATTTCGCTCAGTCTTTGATCGCTTTGCTTTTTGAAACTACCCGGCGCTGACCTGTTGCATGCCTCTCTTCCCCAGGACCTCCCTCTCGCGCAACGCGATCCGTCTGCTAGTTGTTTCCTCCGGCTTTGCCACGCTTTCATGGGAGGTGATCTGGCAGATTAAGTCCACGCTGGCGCTGGGTGTCTCGGCGTGGGGCACAGCCATCACGCTGGCGGTTACCATGGGGGGCATGAGCATCGGCGGGTTTTTAATGGGCCGCGTGCTGCGCGAGGGGTTGACGGTGCGGGCGCTCGCATTGTACGGAGCCCTGGAAGCTGTCGTCGGCCTCTCCGGACTGTTTCTTGGGCCGGCGTTCCACGCGCTGGAGGTCATGGACAGTTGGACCTACGCCGCGCTACCAAGCTGCGGTACCTTCGTACATATCCTCGGGATGGTCTTGGTGATCGGTGTTCCCACCCTCTGCATGGGCGCGACCCTTCCAGTTTTTGGAGTGCTCGCCCGACAATTTGAAGTCTCGGTGGCGGAATTATATGGCCTCAACACGTTGGGCGCCGCGGTCGGCGCGTTGTTCGTCGCACTGGCGTTGATTCCACAGATGGGAATTACACACGCGATTTGGGTGATTGCGGGAATTAATTTCGCCGTCGGCATCGGCGCGTGGCGGCTGGATCCGGGTGTGCGCATCGCCACTACACCCACGCCGGTGGCTGACAGCATTCCACCCGCGCCGGTTTCCTACAAGGAGGGCTTTATTGTATTCGTTACGGGTTTCGCCACGTTTACCCTTGAGATTGCGTGGTTCCGCTCGATGGCGGCAACCTACCCGAACAGCGCGGACGTTTTCGCCATCATGCTGGCGTGCATGCTCGTGGCGCTGGGATTCGCGGCATGGATAGTTCCGAAACTTAAACGGAGAAAAAAATCACTGGGCGCGCAATTATGCGTGGGCGGCGTATTAATCCTTCTTGTCACGCCGCTCATTGAAAGGCTGGATACTCTGTATGCCCCGCGCAGCAGCATGCTCGTGCCAAAATCGCAGGATAATACCACCTGGATTTCACCGGCCAGCGGAATGCTCAATCCCGATACGTTTGCTCTGAATGAGAACGCCACGTGGCTTTACTTGAGCAAACTGGCCTGGGTGATCCTGGTGACGTTCATTCTGCTCGCGCCGCCCATTCGATATCTGGGAGTGGGCTTTCCCTGGGTGCTGGATGACCAGCGCACCTCACGCGCCATCGGCCGGCTCTACGCCTTAAACACCTTTGCGGCCATAGTGGGCGCGATCGGGACCGCGTGGATATTGTTACCGACCGTCGGCTATGTCCGCGCGGCATGGATAGCCGGAGCTTTGGTCGTGGTCGCGGGCGTAATGGTGACGTCCGGAGCCAAACGCATAGCGTGGGCGGGCGCCGGTCTCGCCGCCTTGCTGATGGCGATGCACTTTGAATCCGGCATTGGCAAAGTGCGCGTTCAGGGAGTTTTTGCGAACATCGAAGGCAAGCCTGCGAAGGTGCTGGAATCGTATGAAGGACCGGAAGCAACCGCTTCAGTCGTCGAATACGACGACGGCGGGCGCCGAATCATTATCGACAGCTCTTCTGCCGCGGGACAATCGGGGAGCACCTACTCGCTCGGCGAGCACTACATGCTGTGCATGGGGCATCTCCCCATGTTGCTGCATCCCAACCCCAAGCGCGCCCTCGTGATCTGTTTTGGCACTGGCCAGACTTCCAACGCCGTGCGCCAGGAAAATCCCGAAGCGCTGGATATCGTCGACATCAATCCGCGAGTGTTCAAGCTGGCCCACAATTTCACCGCGAATAAGGATGTCCTGCATGACTCGAAAGTGACGCCCATTGTAATGGACGGACGCGCGTTCCTGCGCCGCACCACCAACCTGTATGACGTCATCACGCTCGAGCCCATGCCGCCGACCGATGCGGGGGTCAATGCCCTTTATTCCCGGGAGTTTTATGAGCTGGCGCGGAAACGTTTGAGCCCCAACGGCGTGATCGCGCAATGGCTGCCATTTCACTGCGTGCCGCCGCTGCATTCTGCTTCCGTCGCGAAAACGTTCCTGGAGGCCTTTCCGAATGCGGTGTTATGGATTGACCCGGAGGCGAGGAACAACGGCATCCTGTTGGGCACGAAAGATGACAGCTTTGAGTTTGCCAAAGCCTGGCCTGGGTTTGCGCGAAACCATATCGACCGCAACCTCGACCAGAAGGCCGTTGAGCAAAGCGTAATCCTGAACACCAAAGAGCTTCAACGATACGCTGCTTACGGCCAGGTGGTAACTGACGATAATCAGATGCTAAGTTATGGCAAAGCCCTCGTGTGCTACCTCGGACTCGTGCGGGAGAATTATGAGCTGTTACACCGGGCAAATGAAAAAGTGGCAGTACCCGCTGATCCGATTACGCTTTTTAGATAGAGTTTGCGGACCATCGCCGCTGAGGGTTTCATCGATTATGTTTGGCTTGTTTAAGAAACATCAACCGGCGCCAGCGGGTGGCGGACCAAATCCCCAGCATCGCAATTTTGCACGGATTTTTCTTCCGGATTCACTGCGACGCCACCGGGGCGGATTTTTCGCCGCCATGGCGGACTCCGGGGCGACGCAGACGTTGCACGAGGCGTGGCGAAAATTTGGCGCGGGCGTGCTGCCGACGGCGTCGCTCCTGCCTCCCGCCGGACTGAGCGCCTCCGCGTTTCAACATCAGAATCACCTTTGCATCGTGATTGTTTTTCCCGCACCGAAGGCGGCGGGCGAATCTCACTTCGGATTCATCGTCGCCGGCCCTTCGGAGGATTGGTCCCCGGAAGCGCGCGCGAAAGTGCCGGTTCGATTTTTTCTGCTGGAGCGTTCCACCGGCAGTGTGCCGAGGATCATGGAATGGCAGTCATCGGAGGCCGAAGTGGAGGAGGAGATTTTTAAGGATCTTGGACCCGGCCCCGCCCCGCAGAACCCGCCCGATTTTGTCGAAGCAATTTTATCGCAGTTCTACGGGCTCCCTAAATAGGAAGCCACGCCCGGACGGTCAGGCCGCCGCGATCAACTTTTGATTCGCCGCGGTTTCGTCCTCGTGAGCAGAAACAGCCGAAGCCCACTTCAACGGGAATCGGGCATTCACTTCCGCGCCGCGTCCGGGAGTGGAGATGAATTCCAACTGGCCGCCCGCGAGCGTCGCCCGTTCTTCCATGCTGAGCAGTCCCAGACTCTTGCCCAGCATGGCGCGTTCGCGCACGGCGGCGACGTCGAAGCCGCTGCCGTTATCAGTCACGCGCAGGTGAAGTTCCTTCTCTTCGAGGCGCAAGTTCACCACTACGAACGTCGCGTGGGCGTGACGCACGACGTTGGTTAGTGATTCCTGGATGATGCGAAAACACTCAGTCTCGATGACGGGGTCCAACCGCTGCGCCAGTGGGTCCATGTGAAACTCGCACTTAATGCCCGTCGAGGCCGCAAGCTTTTTGACATACCATTGCACCGCCGCTTCCAGTCCCAAATCGTCGAGCATGGAGGGGCGCAGATTCAATGCGATATCGCGCACTTGCTCGAGGACATGATCCACGGCGGTGCGGGCTTCCACAAGCGGCAGGCGGGCGGTGGCGGCGTCCGGGGCTTGGGAAGCTTTCTGCAGACTCAATTGTGCCACGGTCAATGTCTGCCCGATTTCGTCGTGCAACTCGAGCGCGAGGTGGCGGCGTTCGGCTTCCTGGGCCTCCACCAGCTGACGCGAGAGCACCTGAAGTCGGCGACTGTATTCGTTCCGCGTTTGCTCAGTTGCCTTGCGGGCATTGATGTCGCGTAAATTGCAGTGGATGACTTTTCGCTCGTTCACCGTGTACACGGTCGCTGTGAACTCCACGCTGACAGCCCGGCCATCGGCGGTATCGAGCATCAAATCATCGTAACGAACGTAACTATTGCGATGTAGATTTCGAAAATCCGCCTTGGACGCGTCCAAATCCTTAAATGGAGCTGCTTCCCACAGCTTCTTGCCCAACAAATGTTCACGTGAGTAGCCGAGCAAACTGGTGAGGTGCGGGTTAATGTCGTCGATCTCACCCGTTTCGGCATCAAGCAGGACGATTCCATCCTGCGCTGCTTCGAAAAGCCGGCGGTACCGAACTTCGGACGCCATCAAGGCCTTGAAGGTTTTTTCGCGGTCCTGATCGCATTCCTCCAGATTTTGCGCCATTTGATCGAAGGCCTGAATCAGGCGTCCGAGTTCACCTTCTTCCGAAGGCAATTCGGCGCGGAACGCGAAATCACCCTTGGCAACGCGCTCACAGAAATTTGCGAGCTTGGAGAGAGTGTTGTTATTCATGTTTTCCCTAAAACCTTTTCCCAAAACGCGGAGATTAAAGCCGCGGAATAACTTTCCTACGAAGAAACGTTTTTTTGGCGTCCCTACCATGCCATCGGCGCCCAAGCGCGCGATGGCGGGATAACTTCAATGAACTTGGGGTACCCGCACGTCCGAGACGTGGCCAAGAACTCCAAAAGCGGCGAGTACCCAAAGGACAACCACAATGACCACGACGATGTTCAGGATCTTTTTAATCTTTCCATCCATCGGAACGTAGGTGTTGATGAGCCAAAGAAGAACTCCGACCACGATCAACGAGATGATTAACGAGAGTAATGACATATGTAGCCCTTTTATTTTTGTTTATCGTACCGTCAGCTACGCTCTAGCTCGCCTTGTGCCACAGGAGAATGGACAGAATCTCGGGCAAGGGAAAATCTGCGCCAGTAGTTGCAAGTGTCTTGAATGCATGTGGATACGTGAAGCGTTTTGACAAACACCCTTAGTCTGCGCTCAAGATCTGTCGCGCCAGTTTATCATGCAATATGCAACAAAGACTTTTTCACAGCGCACAATGCAGCCATTAAAAGTGAATCGCTGCTTGGAATCATCATGCCGAAAGTTCTCGCTATCGCGGAAGTCCACATCGACGCCGAAATTTCAATTTCCTTGGCCCGCGCTCGTGGCGAACTTCATTCCCGCTCACGAAACTTAGGTGTCGAAATAAAATCCCTGGCACGCCATAACCCATTTCGACTTTCGCCTTTTCTTTCATCACCCCCGGCCTAATCTTCAGCGCAATCAGACATGGCCTTGAAGCTATTTAACACGTTGTCGCGGTCGGTGCAGGAGTTCGTGCCCCTGGATCCCACAGGGAAACGGGTGGGACTGTATTGCTGCGGCCCGACGGTTTATGATTTCGCGCATATCGGAAATTGGCGCACGTTTCTATTCGCCGACCTTGTGCGGCGTTACCTCGAATTTAAGGGCTACGCGGTCCAGCACGTGATGAACATCACCGATGTGGACGACAAAATCATCACGAAAGTGCGCGAAAGCAAAACGTCGTTGCGTGATTTCACGGGTAAATTCGAGGCCGCGTTTTTTGAGGACTTGAAAACGCTGAATTGCCGCAATCCGCACCAAACCCCGCGCGCCACCGAGCATATCGAGGAGATTATTGCACTCATCGAAAAACTGATCGCTCGGGGCATTGCGTATAAGGCGCCGGACGGCTCGGTCTATTTCAGCATCGAAAAATATCGCGGCTGCGGCTGCCAATACGGACAGTTGGTGAAGTTGAATTTCGAAGAAATGCGCGTGGGTGAGCGCGTGCAGAGCGACGAATACGAAAAGGAAGCCGTGGCCGATTTCGCTCTGTGGAAGACGCGCGTGCCTGGGGACGGTGACGTGTTCTGGCCCAGCCCGTGGGGTGAAGGCCGGCCCGGCTGGCACATCGAGTGCAGCGCCATGAGCATGACCATCCTCGGGCCGAGTTTTGACCTGCACCTGGGCGGTGAGGATTTGATGTTCCCGCATCACGAAGACGAAATCGCCCAGAGCGAAGGCGCGGCTGTGCAACTCGATGGCCAGCGCTTCGTAAAATACTGGCTGCACGGCGCGCATTTGAAGGTCGAGGGCGAGAAGATGAGTAAGCGCCTCGGGAATTTCTTCACGCTGCGTGACTTGCTGGCGAAAGGGTTTACCGGACGGGAGATTCGCTTTCTTCTGTTAAGCGCGCGCTATCGCGAGACATTCAATTTCACGCTGGAGGGTCTGCAAGGCGCGCGTACCTCTCTCTCGCGTATCGATGAATGTCTCAACAAACTGCGCGAAGTGGCCGGCCTGACCAAGGCCGAAAGCCATTCGCCGTTATTGGGCGAATTTTCCGCGGCTCTCGACGAAGACCTCAACGTCGCCGGTGCATGGGGCGCAATTTTTGAATGGGTCCGCGAGACCAACAAGAAACTCGCCGATGGTTCGCTCGATTCCGCGTCCGCTGCCGCCGCCCTGGCGTCGTGGGAAGCGCTGGATTCCGTTTTCGGCGTTGGCGCCCCGGTTGAGGTCCAAGTCCCCGCTGAAATCATCGCGTTGATGGAGGCCCGTCAGGCCGCACGCAAAGCAAAGGATTTTAAGAAATCCGATGCAATCCGTGATGAACTGAAGGCCAAAGGATGGGTCATCGAAGACACCCCGAAAGGCCCGCGGGCAAAGCGCCTATGAAAGGTCTTTTCGTCAGCTTCGAAGGCACGGAAGGCAGCGGGAAATCCACCCAGGTTTCGTTGCTGGCGGACCGTCTCCGCCCATTGGGACACACGGTCCGCACGATGCGCGAACCGGGCGGCACGGCCATCGGTGAGGAGATTCGACATACGCTCAAGCACAGCCACGCCAACCACGCGATGACGGCTGAGGCGGAACTATTGCTGATGAACGCCAGCCGCGCGCAAATCGTGCGCGAAGTCATTCGACCGTCGCTGGCTGCTGGCGAGATCGTGCTGTGCGATCGTTTTTACGATTCGACCACGGCCTATCAGGGATACGGACGCCAGCTTGATTTGAACACCGTCAAAACCATTGTGGACTACGCGGTCGGCGATACACGGCCGGACCTTACGATATTTGTGGCTGTGCCCCGGGAAATTGGCGAAGCGCGCCGCATCGCCCGCCAGCCCACCCTGCCCTTTGAGATCAAGCGCGACCGCATCGAGGAAGCCGGCCAGAGTTTTTTTGAACGCGTGGCCAAAGGTTACGAAGCCATCGCCGCCGCCGAGCCGGACCGCATCCGCCGCGTGGACGGCACGCTGTCGGTGGAGAAGCTGCAGGATGCCATCTGGGCGCTCGTCGAACCGCTCTTGCCGTCCCGCCAAAGCCGGGTATCTTAATCCTACCGCGAACGCGAGCAACAGATGATCGAAGATACCATCGGGAAAATCGAAGCGAGGATTCAAGGGGCCGACTCCGTCAAGGAAGATCGCCGGCAGGAGCTGTTGCAACTGCTGGGCACGCTCAAGACCGAAGTCGCGCAGCTTTCAAAAACGCACGGCGAAGAGGCTAAGAGCATTGTCGGCCTCACGGAAGCCTCCGCGCACGAAGCCACTCAACCGACACAGGATCCCGATTCCCTCAAGCAATCGCTCGATGACCTCAGCTCGTCGGTCGAAGGCTTCGAGAAATCGCACCCGCAACTGGTGCAGATCGTCAACGCCGTCAGCCGCACACTTTCCAATCTTGGTATTTAGCACGCCCATCGGCCACCGCGTTTCGGCCATGAAAGCTTTCCCCACGATGATATGAGCAGTTCCTTCACGCGCCGCGATTTTCTCAAGCAAAGCTCCCTCCTCGCCGCCGGTGCCGCCACGCTCGGCGTCGCGCCCGCCTTCCGCGCCGATGCCGCGAGCCCGAACGAAAAGGTGATGGTTGCGATCATCGGTTGCAACAATCGCGGGATGAACCATATCGACGGTTATCTCGCCCTGCCGAACGCCGAGATCGCCTACATCTGCGACGTCGATAAACGTGTCGTGGAAAAGGGCCTTGCGGCCGTTGCCAAAAAACAGCGGCGCAAACCGCAGGGCGTGACTGATCTTCGCAAGGTTTTGGAGGACCCGAAAGTGGATGCGGTTTCCATCGCCACGCCGGACCACTGGCACACTCCCGCCACCGTGCTCGCCTGCGCCGCCGGCAAACATGTGTACGTCGAAAAGCCGGGCAGCCAGAATGTTCACGAGTGCGAATTAATCGTCGCTGCCGCGCGCAAACACAAGCGCGTCGTGCAAATGGGCAATCAGCGCCGAAGCTGGCCGTGGGTCATCGACGCCGTGGAAGCCGTGAAGGCGGGCGAAATCGGCAAGGTCACTTTCGCGCGGTGCTGGTACACGAATCACCGTCCGTCGATTGGCAAAGGTAAAAATGCGCCGGTGCCGGAATGGCTGGATTATTCCCTGTGGCAGGGCCCGGCACCGGAACGCCCGTATCGCGACAATCTCATTCCCTACAACTGGCATTGGTTCTGGAACTGGGGCACGGGCGAACTGGGAAACAACGGTGTGCATTCGCTCGACCTCGCCCGCTGGGGCATGGAACTCGACCTGCCCGGGCGCGTCACTTGTGGCGGCAACCGCTATCGCTACGCCGACGAATGGGAAACGCCCGACACCATCGTCGCCACGTTTGATTTTCCCGACAAAGGCATCGTGTGGGAGGGACAAAGCGCGGATCCTCGCGGCTTCGAAGGCGCGTCCTTCGGGATTAATTTTTACGGCGAGAAAGGTTGCATGGCAATCGCCGGAAACGCCTGCACGGTTTACGATCTGAAGAATAAGGTGCTTCGCGAAATCAAACCCGATCAACAGGGTTTATTCGCCTACGATCCCCTGCACTTTGGAAATTTCCTCGACGGCATTCGCGAAGGCAAAACGTTGCGCGCCGAGGTCGAAGAGGGCCAGAAAAGCACGTTGCTCTGTCATCTCGGCAACATCGCCTGGCGCACCGGCCACACCATCCAGTTCGATCCCAAATCGAAAAAAATTCTCAATGACGAAGCCGCCACCGCGCTCTGCACGCGGGAATATCGGCCGGGTTGGGAACCGAAAATCTAGCCGTTCGCACGTCCGCCTTAAGGAAACGTGTCCTTGTCCTCGTACGGGCCCAGCGCTGCAATCGCCGCCATGAGTTCGTCGGCGACCTGCTGATAGATTTGCTTGAGGCGCGGCTTGGAACACACTTTCGCTTCCGCTCGCAGCGCGGCAAAATCCATTGGCTTGGCGTATTTCACTCCGACCGCCCGCGGGAACGGCAGTTTCATGTGGCGCCCGTAAGCTTCGAAGGTGCCGAACACGCGCACCGGCACCACCGGCGCGGTGGATTTGATGACCGTCAAACCGATGCCCGAACGCGCGGGTTTCAATTTTCCATCCGCCGAACGCGTGCCTTCCGGAAATAAAATAATGGCCCCGCCGGCGAGCAACCGGTCCAGAATTGCCCGCAAACCGGTCGCGCCCCCGCCATCGCGATCCACCGGCACCACTTCCCATTGCCGCAAGACCCACCCCACGACCGGCACGTCAAAAAGGCTTTCCCGCGCGAGATAATTGATAGAGCGCGAGAGACCCGAACCGACCAGCGGCGGATCGATGAAACTGGAGTGGTTGGCTGCGAGAATGACCGGTCCCTTTTTGGGAACGCGGTCGGCATTGTACACCTGGTAACGAAAGTAGAATTTGAAAATCGTCTTGAAGGCGCACCAGCCCAGAAGGTAGGCGAATTTCATGCGACGCCTCTTACCAGATCAACCAACCGCTCGGCCGCGCATCGGGAATCGCCCTCATCGAACCACCGCGCTCTGGCCTTTTGCCACGAGTTCCGCGCGCTCCGCCAGGCGTTTCTTAATATCGGCGATAATAACGCCGCTCGTTTCGTCAGAGGTCATCTGCGAATTGTTGATGACCTTCGCGCCCAGGGCGATCATCAGCGGTGCCGCCGCGCGCTGGCTGTCATGCTTGTCCCGCGCGGCCAGATTTTCGTTCACGCCGTCCGCTGCGCGGCGACGAGAGCGTTCCTCAAGCTTGGCATCGAGATAATATTTAAAGTCAGTGTCCGGAAAAACGTTGGTTCCGATGTCGCGGCCCTCCATCACGAGATTGCCGAATTTGATGCACTCGCGCTGGGTGCGCTTCATCCAATCCCGCACCTTCGGCACGGCCGCCACATAGGAAACCGCGGCGCTCACCTCAACGGTGCGAATCTCCTTGGCCGGATAATATCCCTCGACCATCAGATACACATGCTGGTCGATGCATTCCAGCGAGGTCTTCCACTTGCGACAAGCGGCGGCGATCGCCTTCGGATCCTGCACGTTCACATTGTTCTTCAGGCAATACCACGCGAGCGCGCGATACATCGAACCCGTATCGACGTGCACGAACCCAAGCGCCTGCGCCACCAGTTTCGAGTTGGTGCTCTTGCCGCTCGCACTGGTGCCGTCGATTGCAATGACTATCGGTTGCTCGCTCTTCTTCTGCAAAATCTGCCTTTCAAGCCGGGTTACGGCCGGGAAAACTGTTCACACCCAAACAAAATCACTTCACGCCAGCCCGGAAAGCTACTCGGTGCCCAAATCCGGCACGCTTAAGGCACGGCCGTTCCGCCCATCCAATATCGTGGCGCCAAGTCCGCGAGGAGGTGCAGCGGCCAGTTTGCGAAAGAAATCCGGGAAGGTCTTCTTCACGCACGAGGGATTTTTAAGTTTTATTCCCTCAACTTTCAATCCTGGAATTGCAAAACACATCGCCATTCGATGGTCCTCGTACGTGTCGATTTCCGCTCCGTGCAGTTTCGAAGGGTAAACCGTCAGGGTATCACCGGTTTCCTCGACCCGCGCGCCGCATTTCGTCAACTCCGTGCGCAACGCCAGCACGCGCTCGCATTCCTGCAGCCGCAGCCGCCCCAGATCGGTGAATTGCGTCGGTTCCTGTGCAAACGGCGCGAGCACGATGGCTGTCATGATGCTGTCGCCCAGGTCGTTTCGCCGGGAGAAATGCCGGGGAAACTTCGGCAAAAACGACGGGAATTTCGCGTCGATCTGCCAGCCTTCCACGAAGGGCTGATGGATGGCCACGGTACTGCCCGTTGTCGGCGTGCCCTGTCCCCGGGCCAGAAGCCAGTTCGCCGCCCAAAAATAACTCGCGCTGGAGGCATCGGGCTCGATGCGAAACCGGCCGTGCGTCGAGGAAAAGACTTTTACCAATTCAGACGTCAGTACCACATATGGCGACTCCTCGGCGTTTTCGCCGACGATTTCCACCCGCCAGCCACCCAATCGCGCCGAAAGAATCAGCGCCGAGGCGAATTGCGAGCTTTTGTCGATGCTGACGCGGCACGCTCCGGGCCGAGCCCCGCCGCCGTGAATTATCGCGGGCAAAAAATCGCCTGGCGCTTCGATTTGATAGCCGAGGGCGCGCAACGCTTGAAAGAGCGCCGCCTGGGGACGCTGATGCATCCGTGGCGTGCCGTGCAAACGATAAACTCCTTCGCCTAGACAAACCATCGCCGCCAAAAAGCGCGCCGCGGTGCCGGCGTTGGCGACATATAAGTCCAGCGGTTGTTCCAGCGAACCGCCACGCGGCACGATGCCACCTTTCCCATAAACTGTGATGGTTCGGTTTCCCGCCTCGGCGGGGTCAGGTTCGACATTCACCATGAAGCCCAGTTCCTGAAGACACTCGACCATCACCTGCGTGTCTTCGCTCCAAAGCGCGCCTTCCAGCGTCCGTTCGCCGTCGCCGAGCGCGGCCAGAATCAGGGCGCGGTTGGTGATGCTTTTGGAACCCGGCACGGTGATTTCCGCCCGCACCGGCTTCTCCAACGGCACGATTTCGATGAGGTCAGGCAGCGGCATGTTATTCTGGCGACCCTCGTTTGCCGCGCGCCGCCAGTCCGTCACGGCGCTCCTTGGCCGCTTCAAAAAACTTCGCCATTCCTTTGGCATCGGCCTTTTTCAATGTCTTCCGAAACCTCTCCAGATCACCAATCAATTGACCAAGCGCAGCCGAAAGATTTTCGCGGTTTGCAAGCGCGATATCGCGCCACATCTCCGGCGAACCAGAGGCGATGCGGGTCGTGTCGCGAAATCCATTGGCGCACAACATCGATTGCTCGGGCTGATGCTTTGGACTCAGCACAAGATTGGCCAGCCCGGCGGCGACGACATGCGGCAAATGACTCGAACGACTCACCAGTTCATCGTGCGCTTTGGGCGTGAGCGTGAGCAATCTCCCGCCCACGGATTTCCAAAGTTCCTCCACTTTGCGGACAGCGGCCTTGTTTGATTTCGACGTAGGGGTGACGACGCACACCGCGTTCGCAAATAAATCAATCCGGGAAGCGCTGACACCGGTCTTTTCCGCGCCGGCCATCGGATGGCTGCCCACAAAATGTCCTCCCGCCCTGGCCACGATTTTCTCCAAATCTCGAACCACGCTGCCCTTTACGCTGCCGACGTCCGTGACGATTGCGCCAGGCTTGAGCGCGGGGAGAAATTGTTCCACGAGTGGCCGCATTTGCGCAATGGGCGTGCAAAGCACGACAAGGTCCGCGCCCTCCACCGCGCTCCACAGGTCGAGGGTTGCCAGCGAAACCGCGCCCGCCTTTTCACATTCGGCGATGCTCGCGCGACGTCGGACAAATCCCACGACCGACCCGGCCAGCCGACGCTTCCTCAAGGCCAGCCCCAAAGAGCCGCCTAGCAAGCCGACGCCGACCAACGTAATCTTCTTCCAATGCACCCGGGAGTTTCAGGGTTCATTTCGCCGGTTTCAAGTTGCAAGTTGCCGCGCCTTCCCGGGCTCGCTCCAGAATCACGTCGGCGATATGCGGTTCGCTCCCGACACTCGCGGAAAACCAGATCAGCTTGTCCTTCGCCTCCGTGGGATTCCGCCAGGGCGGTTTACCTTCGTTGAGCCGCTTGCGGACCATGCGGGCCGGCGCGCCGAGCATCACCGGAATATCCTCCTGCACATGCAACCCGTCGCTGATGAAAAAAGGCACCACGACCACATTTTTTGTCTGTGCGAGAGCATGAACGGCGGTGATTCGGGGATCTTCATCCATGAAAACCGCCTGGACGTCGGCGTAAAGGTCTTTGGCGCGAATCATTTCGACCTGCAAATCGACCGGCTTGCGTGAATTGGGATTCCGCTCGGTGCCATGACCGGCGATGAACAACGTTATATCTTTGGGCCGCGGCGCTCGCGGGAATGGAAATTTCGCCACCACTTTTGTCGCGCGCGACAGCAACACGTCAGTCATGCTCGGGTGCGAACCAACTGGTTTGCAATAAATCAGCGTTTGTTCTCCGCGCTGCAGCACGCGGGCGGCTTCACCCTCGGCGTCACCAAAACCGAGTTCTTTCGGAATCACCACGTCACTGAAATATCCCTCGCTGATAAACAGCGGCACGATTATGACCCGGAGTGCCTGAATGCCGGCAAGGACGTCCTTGATCTGCGGCGGTTGTTTCCAAAACGCTTCGCGCACCTCCGCGCAGCAAAGTCGCCGGCGCAATTCCGCGACATGTTGGAGAACCGGCGCGGCCGAATCGGGATTCATGGTCGTGCCATGTCCCAAAACCACCAGCGTGGCGGCGGAAAGATCAGGTTGCTGCATCACGATTCAATAAACAATTGTGCCCTCGCTCGCAAGACAGGCACGCATTGCTAAAACGGTTACGAAACTCACGCGGCCCCTTGTTTTGCGCGCCATCTGCGTATAGAGTGGAGGCAGTGAAGTATCGTTTCCTTCCCCTACAACCCGGGCGATTGAAAAGTGGCTGTTTCCTGCTGGCTGCCGGATTTCTTTTTTTCCATGCCGCCGCTTTTGCGCAAGACCGCGAGATTCACCTGCGCAACGAAATCATCTCCACTCCGCCGCCGGGCCTGAACCAAGCGAAAAGCCTCGTCGCGGAAAAACCGTCTTCGGGTTTGTTCCTCGTGCAATTCAACTCGGCGATGGAGCCGGCGTGGCGGGCTCAACTGAAAGCCGCCGGCATTGATTTGCTGAAGTACGTTCCCGACGACGCATTTATCACCAAGTTCAACAACGTCTCCGCCGATACCGTGCGGTCGTTTGGTTTTGTCCGTTGGGTGGGACCGTTCAAGGCCTCGCATAAGATTCATCCGCGACTCAACTCCGCCACCAAATCTCTCACCGTTACCAACCCGTTGGTCGCCGTGAATATCCTGCTGTCACCCGAGGCGTCCACGGCGGATGTCACGCTGATCCGTTCGTATTTCACCCGCGTCACCAGCGAAAGTCCGATGCGTCAGGGCACCATCCTGCGCGGGGAACTTCACCCCGGCTTCGTGGACCAGATTGCCAATTCCACCGCCGTTCTATGGATCGAACGCGCCCCGCGCCGGAAGCTGGTGGATGAGGCGGCCGCCAAACTCGTCGGCGGCGATGACGGCCAGGTCGCGACACCTACCAAGACACAGCAGCTTGGCTTCAATGGTCAGGGCGTAATCGTCTCCGTCGCCGACACCGGCCTGGATACCGGCGACACCAACACCATGCACCCGGATCTGTTCGGCCGCGTGGTGGGTTTTAAACATTACGGGAACAATATTGAGGACGGTTCGGATGGCTACGGCCACGGCACGCATTGCGCGGGCATCGTGGCGGGAAATGCCGCCACCGGCGAAACCGATCCGGACACCGACCAGCTTTACGGCCTCGGGGTCGCCTCCGGCGCGAGCATTTTCGTGCAACGCATCTTTGGTGATGACGCAAGCGAAGCCGACCCTCTCCCAAGCGACGCCACGCTGACGCGCGATGCCGTCGAGAACGGCGCAGTCATCGGGTCCAATAGCTGGGGCAACGACACGCAAGGCGAATACGACACCGACTCCTCGCAGTTCGATGAACTCGTGCGCGACGCAAACCCGGCCGTTCCCGGCGACCAGCCTTACATTCTGGAATTTTCATCCGGCAACGCCGGTCCGGATTCTGAAACCGTCGGCAGTCCCGCCACCGGCAAGAATGTGCTCACCACCGGCGCATCGCAAAACCAGCCGGGCACGCTCGCGCTCACGTATGGCCTGTATGCCGATGGCCCGGACGTGATGGCCGACTTCTCCAGCCGCGGACCCTGCGAGGACGGACGCATCAAGCCGGATGTGGTCGCGCCCGGCACATGGATCGCGTCGGCCGCCTCGGCGTATGCGGACTCGGCGGCGGTCGCGTGGTCGCCGATCGATGACTACTATCTCTATATGGGCGGCACGAGCATGTCCGGCCCGCACGCGGCGGGCGCGGCCGCCGTGTTCGTGCAATACTATCGCGCCACCCACACCAACGCGACGCCCTCCCCCGCCCTCGTCAAGGCTGCGCTCATCAATTCCGCAGTCGAACTCGATCAGGTGAACGGCGGCCCGGGCCCGATTCCCAACAACGAGGAAGGCTGGGGACGGGTCACCTTGGAAGACATCATTACGACCAATTTCAGCGGCGCTCCCCGTTACTTTGATTACGTGGATCAGTCCACCTTGCTGACCAACGGCCAGGAATATGTGCGCCACGCGCTCGTGCGGTCGTCCGCGCAACCGTTGAAAATCACTCTCACCTACACCGACGTGGCGGGATTCCCTGGTGCTATTCCCGCGCTCGTCAATGATTTGGATTTGGAAGTCGTCGCGCCCGACGGCACGATTTATCGCGGCAATCAATTCGCGGGCAGTGAATCGGTTCCCAACGCCCCCTCCGCTGACAATCTCAACAACGTCGAAGGCGTGCATCTCAACGCCCCCATGCCGGGCGACTATCTCATCCGCGTGCGCGGCAAGCATATCGTGCAGGATGCGCGCCTTGAAACCGCGAGCATCGACCAGGATTTTGCCCTCGTCGTTTCCGCGGACCTCACGCGCCCTGGAATTGGCGCGGTATTGATGGATCGCCAGATCTATACCGCGCCCGGCGTCATCAAGCTTTCCGTGTTCGATCCCGTCCGCGCCGCCAGCAATTCCGTGAGCGTGCTGCTCAAGAGCACCACCGAGCCAGCGGGCGAAAATTATACGCTCACCGCTGCCGGCAGCTTCGGTTCGTTCACCGGCGCGGTGGCAACCGTCATCGCTTCCGCCAGCGTCGATGGCAAATTACAGATTCACAATGGCGACGTGATCGAGGCCAATTACTTCGACAGCATCGGAGTCAAACGTGTCGCTTTGGCAAGCGCTGACACCGTGCCGCCCGTCATCACCGGTGTTGGCGCCAGCACCGACCTCGGCGCCATTACCATCTCGTGGCAGACCGGCGAACCGTCCACTTCCATCGTGCGCTACGGCACGAACCTGACGTTCAATCTCGGCGTCACGAACACGGCACTGGTGACGTCCCACACGGTGCGGCTGACAAAATTGGTTCCCGGAAAGACCTACTTCTATTACGTCGTTTCAGCGGATAGCGCCGGAAATTACACCACCAACAACAACTCGGGCGCCTACTACAGTTTTGTGGCCGTTGCAACGCCCACCGTTCTGCTCGTGGATGCGTACGACACCACCACCGGCGGTGACGATGAGGATTCCGGCTCGGCGGCGCCCATCGACGACGGCGTTTACACCAACGCCCTCAATTCCGCCGGCTTCACCTACGGATTTTGGAAAGTGACGGAGCGCGGCGCGCCCTTGCTGTCGGACTTGCAGCCGTTTTCCGTCGTCATCTGGCGCACGACGGATGATGTCATCAATTACACCGGCACCAACAATACCCTGACAGCGCAGCAGCAATTCATGATTCAGGATTACCTGAACGGCGGCGGCTCGTTCTTCATGGCTTCCATGGATATTCTCAGCCGCCTCGGCAACGTGCCTTTCCGCAAGAATGTGTTTCAGGTCGCCGGTTTCAAACAGAACTCCGACCCGTTGTTCCAATGTTTCGATTGCGACGAAGATCATCAAGTCCCCGCGATTGTGGGCGCGGCGGGCAATCCCATCTCCGCCGGCATTAACGTCGCGCTCGATTACAGCCAGTATCCGAGCATCGATCTCGACGAATACAGTTTCGGCCCGGACTTCTCCGACGTGTTCACTCCGGGAACCAACGCCACGCCCATTGTTTTTGAATCCGCGTCCGGCAAGGCGTGCGGCATGAGTTATCCCCGTGTCGGCGTGGACAGCCCCGGACGCGTCGTGTTTCTTTCCTTCCCGTTGGACACCGTTCCGACGACTGGTACCGCACCGAATACCGAATCCGCGCTTCTCAAGAAAATCCTGACGTTCCTTACACCCGGATTGAATGGCGTCGCCACCATCGCACTGAACAACACGGTCTATTCCTCGCCGGACCAAATCGTCGTGGAGGTGGCCGATTCCGATCTCGCGCGCACCGGCCAGACGCAGGTGAAATTCTCCGCCAGCTCAAGCACCAACGTCGTGCAGATCGCGCTCAACGAAACCACACGCCCGGGATTGTTTCGCGGCGTGCTTACCATCGCGGCCACGAGCGGCACGAACAATCAACTTGTGGTTCATAATGGCGATATCGTGACGGCAAAATATTTCGACACCTCCAACAATAGCAATGCCGTCGCCACCGCATTGATTGATACCATCCCGCCGGTCATTACGAACGTGACTTCCGTCAGCCGTTTCGGCGATGCCATCGTTACGTGGAAAACCTCCAAACCGTCCGACTCGCTGGTGCAGTTCGGCGAGTCGGTGTTGCTCGGCCGCACCGCCTTTGTAGGTGATTTGGTAACGAACCACGTGGTGAACATCAACGCGCTCGTGGCCAATCACAATTATGTGTTCCAGGTGACCAGCCGCGACGCTGCCGGCAATGTGGCGATCGATGATAATCACGGCCTGTTCTACAATTTCACGACTCAAAAGGCTCCGGAACCGCCCTACTTTGATAATTTTGAAAATGACGGCAACACTTGGACGGTCGTGCCCGACCCCGTCAACGGCACGGATCGCAATTGGTCGCTGGGTGCGCCCGCCAACGGCGTCGTAGGCGCCGCCCATTCCGGCACCAACGTCTGGGGCAGCAATCTGGACGGCAGCCACTTCAACTTCCTTGCCAGCAGTTTTCTTTACAGCCCGTTCATCGATCTCTCCGGTGTGAGCACCGCCACCCTGACATTCTGGCACGCTTACGATTTCAGTTCGGGACTCGAAAACGGTCAACTGGGCATCAGCACCAATTCGGCCACGCCGCCTGGCGACATCCCGACGCTCGCGACCTACAGCGGAGCAGACAGCGGCGGCTGGGTTTCCAATTCCATCAACCTCAACGCCTATTGCGGCAAAACGATCCAGGTGGTCTGGTATTACCAGGGGGTGGACATCGGATTCGGCGATGCGCCGGCCGGATGGCTGCTGGATGATGTGAGGATCACCGGCACCGCTGCCACCACCGGCGGCACGATCACCATCGTTAAAAACCTCGGCCAGGGATCGTTTACCTTGAGCGGCCCCGTGAACCGGACAGGCAACGCCACCTTTACGGTCATTAGCAACGTCCCGGCGGGACCTTACACCATCCAGTTCAGCGACGTGGCGTTTTATCAAACGCCAGCCAGCCAATCCAACACACTCGATAGCTCCAGTTCGCTCACATTCACGGGCAACTATGGCTTTCTCGATTTGAATCAGAACAAGATTTCCGATTCGTGGGAAAAGTTCTATTTCGGCAGCGCTGGCACCAACCGCACGCAATTCACCGATAGCGACGGCGACGGCATGGCGGACTACGCAGAGTTTATCGCCGGCACGGTCCCGACCAACGCGTTGTCGAAGCTGGTAATGCTCTCGACCACAATCCTCACGAACAAGCACGTGCTGTTGCAATGGGCGGCGATTCCGGGACGGCTCTACCAGGTCCAATCCTCCAGCGGCCTTTCCGGCCAGGCCTCTTCCACGGCAAAAGTCTCGGGCGCGATGTTGCATCCTGCGAATAGTTTCAAACTGCACATTGAAACCCCGGCCGGGAACGCGTGTGTCATCCAGGTTTCGACGAACCTGACGTCGTGGACGTCCATTTATACCAACGCAGCCGGCGGAACCATGGACTACACCGATTCTCAAGCGGCAAGTCTCACCCGGCGGTTCTATCGCACGCTGGTTACGGGCACGCCCAGTGCACCGGGCGGCGCTGGCTGGACTCCAATCAGCGATTGGATCCAGGCCACGGGCAGCCCCATGACCTTCACCACGACCAACGCGCCTCAGAACACGCAGTTCTATCGCGTTCAGGTGCGTCCTTAAACGCGACGCTTCAACTTGCGGTTGCGGATTGCCTGCCCAAGGCCTCCGCGATATGGTTGCGGGAGCGTTACGTGTTAATTGCCTTCAACAAACCATACGGCGTCCTTTCGCAATTTTCTCCCGACGGTTCGCCGAACCGGCCGCTGGCTGATTTCGCGTTTCCCAAAAATGTTTATCCCATCGGACGACTCGACGCGGATTCCGAAGGCTTGCTGCTGCTGAGCGACGAACCGGCGTTGAACGAGCGGCTGCTGCATCCCCGCCACGCGCACGAACGCGAATATTGGGTGCAGCTCGAACGCATTCCCACGGCGGACGCGCTGAAGGAGCTCGCCCGCGGTCTCATGATTCAAGAGCGCAAAACACTGCCCTGCCGCGCCTGGATGCTGGAACCGCAGCCGGAGATTCCGCCGCGCGATCCGCCCATCCGCTTTCGCAAAACCGTGCCTACATGCTGGGTCGCCATGGAATTGGTGGAGGGCAAAAACCGTCAGGTGCGTCGCATGACCGCCGCGATCGGGCATCCCACGCTCCGGCTTATCCGGATGCGGATTGGGAAATTTCGACTGGAAAATCTTCCAACCGGGAAGTGGCAGGCGCTGGCCGAAAACGAACGCAAACAAGTTCTTTCGTCCGATACGGTTCCAGTGAAAAAATGAAATTTCCGTTCACAACTCTGATCGCGCTGCTGGCGTTTGCCGTCAGGGCGGCGGAGCTTTCGCCACATTTTCCCGGCCTCGCCCACATCGCGCTCCAGGCGCATGACGTGGAAAAATCACGGGCATTCTACACGGATTTTCTGGGCTTTGCCGCACCTTGCGCCATCACGAACAAGGATGGATCGATTCGCCAGGTCTCGATCAAAATCAACGACCGCCAAACGGTGGAATTATTTCCTGAGAAAGAGGCTGGCACGGATCGTCTCAGGAACATTGCGTTCGAAACCGATGATGCCTCCAAGGCGCATCAGGTTTTTTCCGCGCACGGCGTCAAAACCTCCGGCGATCCAGTCACGAATCAAATCGGTGATGTGAGTTTTACCGTTGCTGATCCCGACGGCCATACGCTTGAAATCGTGCAATACACTCCGGCAGGCGGGATCCGGCTCGACCAAGGCAAATTTCTTCCCGATACCCGCATTTCAAAGCACATGATGCATGTCGGCATCCTGGTTGGAAATCTCGATTCAGCACTGGAGTTTTACGCCCACCTGCTGGGCGGCGCGGAAATCTGGCGCGGCGCACGTGACCCCAAACAGCTTAATTGGGTGAATGTGAAGCTCGCCGACAGCGACGACTACGTCGAGTTCATGCTCTATTCGGAAATGCCCAACCTCGACAAGCTGGGAAGCCTGCACCATATGTGCCTGACGGTGCCGGACGTGGAAGCGGCCAAGGCGACGTTGGAAGCGCGGGCGACGCGTGTCGGTTACACGCGCCCCATGGCGATATCGACGGGAATCAATCGCAAGCGACAGTTAAATGTGTGGGACCCTGACGGCACGCGCGTGGAATTGATGGAACCAAACACCGTCGACGGCAAACCCGCGAAGTTCTCCACCGCCCCGCCGCCCAAACATGCGCCGTAATCGGTGGACATCAAATCGTTGCAATGCGGCCATGAAACGCGCGCTTGTATGCTTGAGTCTCTTTTCGTCGTTGAGCGCGGTCGCTGCCAATTCCTCGGAACAGATCTCCAAAGCTGCGGAGTCACTGCGGCCGAAGCTGATCGAGACACGACGGGACATTCATAGAAATCCCGAGCTGGCAAATCGCGAAGGACGTACGGCCACACTCGTCGCGACTCGTTTACGTCAACTCGGCTTCAACGAAATCCGGACTAACATGGCGCATCATGGCGTGGTGGGCTTGCTGAAAGGAGGCAAACCCGGACCAACGGTCGCCATACGCGCGGACATGGATGCCCTGCCGTTTAACGAGGTACATGAAGTTTCCTATAAATCCGCCGTGTCGAATGTGATGCATGCGTGCGGCCACGATGCGCACACCGCCATCGGTTTGGGGGTGGCGGAAGTGCTGTCAAAAATGCGCTCCGACATTCCGGGAACCGTGAAATTCATTTTCGAACCAGCCGAGGAAGGCGCACCGGCCGGTGAAGAGGGCGGCGCGCGACTGCTCATCAAAGAAGGAGCCCTGGAAGAGCCGCGCCCGGGAGCAATCTACGGCCTGCACGTCACGCCTGAACTCGCAGTGGGAAAGATTGGCTATCACAGCGGACCGGCGCAGGCAGCGTTGGATACTTTCGAAATCGTCGTGCACGGCAAGGAGGCTTTTGCGGCGACACCCGAGAAAGGTGTGGACGCCATCGCCGTCGCGGCGCAGTGCGTTACCACGTTGATCGAAATTCCCAGACGAGAGGCCACGCCGACCAGCCCGCTGATATTGACTGTGGGCACGATTCGCGGCGGTGAAAAGAAGTTCGGCGTCGCCACGGAAGTGAAAATGGAAGGCTGCCTCCGCACCCTCAGTGAAACCACCCGCGCGCAGACCCAGGGCGCCATGCGCCACGCGCTGCACGACATCACCGTCACGAATGGCGCGACCTTCGAACTGCGATTCACCGAAATTACCGCCGTGGTCAACAACGATCCGGCGCTCATGCAAGCGGCGCTGCCGGTGATTCGCTCGGTTGTTGGCAGCGACAATGTGATTGAAGTTTCGCAGCGTCTCGGCGGCGAGGATTTTTCTTATTTTCAGCAGGTGGCGCCGGGAATTTTATTCCGGCTCGGCTGCGGCAACGAAGCGCGCGGCATCACCGCGCAGATTCACACGCCGGAATTCGATCTTGATGAAGATTGCCTTGTGGTGGGCGTGAAAACCCTCGCGACTGTCGCGCTCAATTATCTGAACACACACCCGGCTCCGCCGGATACGCATTGATTCAGCTTTACCAGTCGCCGACGGATCCATCGCTGTGAAACGTGCGTTGCGGCAATTCCTGCTGGAACGGATGTTTTCGAATCACTTTCTCGTCGATTTCGATTCCGAGACCGGGCCGGTGATTGGGGTGAACGATGCGGCCCTTTTTCTCAACCACGAAACCTTCCCTGACAACTTCCTCACGCCAGGGCACATCCTGATGCACGCTTTCGCAAATCACATAGGAAGGCGTGGCAAAGCCAAACTCGATGGACGCGGCAGTACTCACGGGGCCTTGTGGATTATGCGGCGCGACGGCCACACGATAGGCTTCAGCCATCGCGGCGATGCGGCGCGCCTCCGTCAAACCGCCGCAGTGGGTGATGTCAGGTTGAATCACGCTGGCGGCGCGCAGCTCGAATAATTCCCGGAAGGCATGAATCCCCACCAGACGCTCGCCGGTAGCGATGGGCGTTTTGACGGCACGCTGGATGCGGGCGATATCAGCCATCGTTTCCGGCCAGCACGGCTCCTCGAAAAAATAAAGTCCATACGGCTCGAGCGCGTGCGCAAATTGCAAACCCATCGCCGGACTGGGCCGGGCGTGGCAGTCTACCATGATGTCGATTTTGTCACCGACCGCTTCGCGCATCGCCTTCACGCACGCCTCGGCGTAGCGGATCGGCGGCAGCCCTTCGAGCGGCATGGTTTCCGGCACAGCCATGGCTTTGAACGCGGTGAAACCATCCGCGACCGCCCGACGCGCCAGCTGCGCGAAGCGTTTCGCGTCGCCGGGTTTCGTTTGATAAAAGTCCTCCATCTTGCCGCCGCCAAGATGGCAATAGAGCCGGATGTAATCCCGCACCGGCCCGCCCCAGAGACGATGACACGGCGCGCCGTGGACTTTGCCGAGAATGTCCCAGAGGGCGATATCGATGCCGCTGATGGCGGTGCCGCGCACGATACCGTTTCCGTGCCAGAAATGCTGGCGATGCATGATCTGCCAGAGATGCTCCACCCGCGTGGGATCCTCGCCAATGAGAAGCGGCGCGATATCCTCCACCGCACCGACGACGGCACGGGTATGCCACTCCAAGGTCGCCTCGCCCCACCCCCAGAGACCAGGCTGGTCGGTAAGCACTTTGACGAACACCCAATTACGCATCCGCGCATTGCAAACCAGCGTCTGAATCGAAGTGATTTTCATGTGGGAAACGACATCTCGGAAATCGCGCTGATTGTCAGGCCACCAAGAAGAACTTCAAGCGGAAATAAGTCCCAAAAAGTCAGCCGGCGGCGGTCGCAGCCGTGCAAAATGCGAGTAAGCAGACGCGCCTTTCGCAACTTGCCCCGCTCAAGTCGTTAATATTCCTCAAATTCCGAACAAAACCGGCGCGGCACGGATTAAGCGGGGAAAGCGTTCATAAACCTATGACTATTGGAACCATCCTCCTCATCGTGCTCGTCCTCATGTTGATCGGCGCCCTCCCCACCTGGCCGCACAGCCGGAATTGGGGATATGCTCCGAGTGGCGGGCTGGGCACGGTAATTCTGATTCTGCTGATTTTGGTGCTGCTCGGCTACGTGTAAGCAGGCTGGTCGACTTGCCTCACCCAGCCGCCGCTTCCAACTCGCTTTTTAGCGCGGCGGCGACATCTTCGGGGCTGCCATCCCGCTCCTGCTCCTCGCTCCACTTCCACTGGCTCATGTAATCGTCCGCACTGGTAAGGCCTTTGGATTGAGCGGCCCGATCGATGCGATCGGCGAACTTGGGATCGAGTTCCAATTTTATTTCGTCGAAATCATCCCACGCCTTCACTTGCGACGGAATGTCCTGCCAATAGAGAATTTGATAAAGTGCCATACTTCAAGTCTCCTGCAGGCGTTACGATTTTCCGGCGAGTTTAATAAACAAGTCCACCGCGCTCGACGCGTCCTGGCCGTAACCATCCGCGCCGATTTCGTCGGCGTACATCTGGCTGATCGGCGCGCCGCCGATGGCCATCTTGATATGGCCGAGCCCTTTTTCGTCGAAGCCATCGATGACGGTCTTCATGTAGGTCATCGTGGTGGTGAGCAGCGCGCTCATGCCGATGATGTGCGGCTTGTGCTGTTCCGCCGCCGCAAGAAACTTCTCCACGCTTTGGTCCACCCCGATGTCGTGCACTTCAAACCCGGCGCCTTCCGCCATCATGCAAACGAGATTCTTGCCGATGTCATGCAGGTCGCCGCGCACCGTGCCCATGATGAGCACGCCCGTCGAGGAATTTTCCGAATCCTTCGCGGTCAGCAACGGCTTGAGCACCGCCATTCCCGACTTCATGGCGCGGGCCGCGATCAACACTTCGGGCACATACAGAATGTTATGCTTGAAGTCTTCGCCGACGACGCTCATTCCGGCGATCAACCCTTCCGTCAGGACTTCCTGCACGGACCGGCCCTCCGCCAGGGCGTCCTTGGTCATCTGCTCGACTTCCTTCGCCTTGCCTTCGTAAAGGCACTGATTCATCAACGCGTAATCAGGCATTCGCCGCCACCTTTCCCCGGAAGTTCTTCAAATTAGCATTGAACTCATTCAGCGCGCCGAGCATCGCCTGAAGATTCTGCCGCGGCATGCCCGGGCTGGTGCCGCCACCGACCGAGAGAATGATTCCCTCACCACGACTTTTTTCCAGAACATCCAGCGTCGCTTCGCGCACTTCCTCGGGTGTCCCGCGCACTCCGACTTCGAGCGGGTTCACGTTACCCATCAGACAAATGCGGTTACCCACGCGCTCCTTGACCTCGGAGATGTCGGTTTGCTTGCCCCAGTTCAAGACGTTGAAACCGCAATCCGGCAGATGCTCCAGGCAGGCGTTGACGTCGGCGTCGTTGTGATAAATTTTCACCCAATCCTTCGGGAACGCGTCGCAGATGCGTTTCAAATAAGGATGCGCAAATTCTTCATAATGCTCCTCGTTGATGAAACCAACGATGTCGTCGAGGATGAAAATGCCTTCCACCGTCGGGCCCATCGCCTTGGCCTGCGCCTGCAGCCAGTCGATGATCAGCCGGGTGCACAAATCGATCAACTTGTGAGCCCACTCCGGTTTCTCGACGATGTCGATCATGAAGTCGGTGGTGCTGCGGACGAAACCCGCCGTGCAGAGCGGCCCGCGGCTCGTGACGAGCGGCAGAATTTCGCCGGTGTCAAGGATACGCTGCCGTTGCATGCGGATGCGATGCAGCGTCAGGCCCATGAACGCGTCAGACTCGACCTCATACTCGGGGAACTTGTCCATGTCCTCGATATTATAAAGGGTGTGATATTCGCTGGGCGTGTTGTCCTGCCAGAATTTAATCTTGGACCCCAGTGCCGAAGGTTCGGCGGCCATGCCGTATTCCATCCACCAGGACGGAATGAAAATGATGTCGGGAAACTCCTGGTGAATCTTGAGATTGGCCTGGAACCACACCTCGGGGTCGAGGAAGTAGTCCATGTGTTTGATGCCGAGGTAACCGGGAATCCACGGACTATCGATGATCATCGCCATCGGAATCTTGTCCATCTTCTCCATCCGGGCGGCTTTTTTGAAAATTTCCCACTGTTCGGGTCTCATAGTTTTGACGTATTAAATGCTTCGCACGAGGTACTTGTGCCAGTGTCGGGTGGACGCCCGAAACCGTCAAGTTAAACGTTTGTCCATTGCTTTTTATCGCCGGAGCCCTAAGCTTATAAACGCGAAAATGACCAGAGCAGCGGGATGAGCATCGAGTTGCATTTCAACGGGAAGAACCGGCGCGTCGAAGCCGGGACCTCCTTATTTGATTACGCCGAATCTTTGGGCATTCGCGTTCCCACTTCCTGCAAGAAAAATGGCAAATGCAAGGAATGCATCGTCGAGGTCACCGAGGGGATGGCGTGCCTGACTCCGCTAACCGACGAGGAAAAGCATCTCCGGGACAATTTCCGCCTTTCCTGCCGGTGCAAAATCGCCGCTGAATCAGGCATCGTCCGCTGCCATACGATGCGCCGGGGCGAAATGCGCATCGAACGCCACGCGCTCGATCTCCCCACCAACCGGCAGACCTGGAAGCTGGAACCAGCCGTGACCCGGGACGGCGACAGGATTTTATTAGAAGGTAAAGAAATCGACCGCCGTGAGGGGCCCATTCACGGTCTGGCCATGGACCTCGGCACGACGACGGTGGTGTTGCGTTTATTGAATCTCGAAACTGGTGAAATCGTCGCTGACGCCTCCTTTGAAAACCCGCAACGTTTCGGCGGCTCCGATGTCATGGCGCGAATCCAATACGATTCCGATGATAAAAGCCGCCTGCTGCAACGGACGCTCGCCGGCTACCTGACGCACGCAATCGAGGAATTTCCGGTGGATCCGAAATCCATCTATGAATTGATCGTCGCCGCCAACTCGACGATGCGGGACATTTTCTTTCGCATCAACGTTCACTCCATCGGCCAAAGCCCTTATCAATCGCTGACGGAATTGGAAATGGCGGAGGGCCGCCGTCCTACTACCAGTGTAACCGACTCCGCCAAGCGGCTCGGTCTGCCGATCAATCCCGCGGCGCGCATTTACGGACTTCCCATTATCAGCGGCCACGTGGGCGCGGACGCGGCGGCGTGCATGCTCGCCATCGATCTCGCGAACGAAGACCGGTTGGTGGCCTTAATGGATATCGGCACGAACACCGAATTGATTTTGGGCAACCGCCACAAAATTCTCGCCGCCTCCTGCCCCGCCGGCCCGGCGTTCGAGGGTGGAAAAATAACGTGCGGCATGCCGGGTCTGCCGGGTGCGATTGAAAAAGTGGTGTTGAACGACCAGGGTGATTTTCAAGTGCACGTGATCGGCGATGTCGCCGCGGAAGGCATCTGCGGCTCCGGCCTGGTCGATTTGCTGAGCGAACTTTTGACACACGGACGCATGAACGCGCTGGGACGCCTGGAAAGCGGCGAAGAGCGCGTGGACCTCAAGGCGAATGCCGACGAGCCGATTTATTTCACCGAGAGCGACATCAACGAACTGGCTCAGGCCAAGGGCGCGAACGCGGCGGGGCTCCAGATTATCTTTGATCAATACCGCAAAACGTTCAATGACCTCGACGTATTTTACCTCGCGGGCGGCTTTGGGCGGCATCTTAATGCTGAGTCCTCCAAACGCATCGGCCTGATCCCCAATGTCGCCGCTTCTAAAATCCTCCAGGTTGGCAACGCCGCCATCGAAGGCGCGTGCATCGCCCTGCTCTCCCTCAGCAAACGCGCGGAACTGGAGGAAATGGTAAAGCGCGTGACACACTGCCGCCTGGAAACACACACCGGATTTTTTGATTACTTCGTCGAAGGCTGCCAGTTCAGCCCCATCGAATCGGTGACGGGACCTTCCAAATGTTTGAGCTGCTAGAAACGAATCCCGCCGTCCAGGTCCAGGAGTCCGAATACCAGCGATTGCTGGGTTATCCGGATGGCCATCCCTTGAGCGACCGCGCGCGGGAACTCGCGCAATGGGCGCGGGCGTGGTACGGGGAACATGGCCGCCCGTGGGTTTATGCCCGTGAGACCGAGCCGTTCGATTTCGCCAACGGCAAGCTGCAAATCCACGGCCAGGAATTCGCCTCTCGAAATCTCCACGATCAGCTGACACAGGCCGCCGCCAGCAACGGCTTGCTCGTAGTCGTCAGCGCCGGGCGCGAATGCGAAGAGAAAGCCCGGCAGCTATGGCAGGAGGAAAAGCCCGATGAATATTTCTTCCTCGAAGTGTTTGGCTCCGCTGTCGTCGAGCACCTTGTCACTTTCACCGGCGCACGCTTGTGCGCATGGGCGGAACCGCAAGGCATGGCGGTGCTGCCGCATTACAGCCCCGGCTACACCGGCTGGGATGTTTCGGACCAGGTGCGCCTCTTCAACCTCGTGCGGAACGGTCACGGTGATAAATTTCCGCGCGACATCGCGGTGAAGGACAGCGGGATGTTGCAGCCGAAGAAATCGTTGCTCGCGCTCTTCGGTCTCACGCGTCATGTGGACCGCGCGCGGGAGCTTCGCCAGTTGGTTCCCTGCGAGAATTGTTCCTTTCCAAAATGTGACTATCGTCGCGCGCCGTTTCAACGCTCGCTGCCGCAATTCGAGGACGTGCGAAAATTGCAGGCCGCGATGACCTCCCAAAATGTCACCCCCGACGTGCCCGCGCTGGCGCGGAATGCGAAATATTCCGTCAATGCGCGCGCGCTGCAAAAGTGGTCCCGCGAGCGGCTCCAATTAAAGGAATTGCCGGATCGCTCCGTCGAGGCCCTGTTCCGCTACGAAGGCACCACCTGCTCGAACATGGGTGTGCCGTTGCAATTCGACTATCGCTTTAAGCTTGGGCCCGCGACGCAAGGCTATACGATTGATCGCGCGGAGTGCGCCCCTTCGCCCGGCGACACCGGGCACACGCGCATGTGCGCCTGGCTGGAAGACGGCGAGCGGATGCGGCGCCAGCTCGCGGACGAAAAGCCGCTGCTCGGACGCCCGCTCAACGAAGTGCTCGCGTGGCAGCGCCAATTCAGCCCCTCGGGCTGCTATTGCGCCGCGGACGCCCGCATGCATAAATGGGGCCTCGTGCTCGAAGTGATTCATTACGCGCTGGTGCAGCGCGAACAGGAAAAGAACCGGGAACCGGACAAGCAACAGGAATTGAAATGACAAAAATTTGCGACATCAACGCGGCCGCCAAGGAGAAACTGCCCCCGGCATACGCCGATAAATCCGGCGTGGGCGTCCACTACACCGACGCGTTCATCAAACCGATGAACACCACGCTCGCCGACGGCACCCGAGTCGCCTGCAAACGCAAAGGCCTGAAGCTCATGCTCCGCATCGGCGACAAAAAAGGCGAAGGCCTCCTGCGCCGCCTCGAAGCCAACAAAGACCCCATCGTCATGCTGCAAGCCGCCCTCACCGAATGCGCAAAGTCGGCCGGTGTGGATTTGAAGATTACCGAGACGGAAGTGTTGCTGAACTCCTGAGGAGCCTCGCAAGTCGGCCGTTGCGCGCAGTTTCCCGTTATGAAGCGGCAGGGGCCAGGGCCTTAACTAATCTGCCAACGCTTGCCCGCTCTCAGCATCAAACCATTTTGCAAGATCGACGCTTCCTGCATCGATTTTCAACGATATAAATTATTAAGTTGCCTATTCGTAATTAATTATGCATAAATAATATCAACGGAAAGATCGACGGAAAAGGCCATGAAATCGGAGCTCTATTTCCAACCAACCGCAATGGAGCCGTTGCTTCCCACCTCGGCCAGCAGCAACCTGGCAGATTTAACTTGTGAGATCTTGCGCAAGGCCGGCGCACTAGCAGCACAATTACCATCCCCCACAGTTCAAACTCGCGTCGCAAATATTGTGACCGAGATGAACAGCTATTACTCCAATCTGATCGAAGGCCACAAGACTTTGCCAAAAGACATCGAATTGGCGATGCAGGGCGAGTACTCCGGCTCGCCGGAAAAGCGCGCGAACCAGGTTTTGAGCCGGGCGCACATCGAAGTGGAACGGCTCATGTCCGCACGTCTGGCAGCGGAACCATCTACCTCGATTCATTCCCCGGAATTTCTTTGCTGGTTGCATCACGAATTTTATTCACGGCTGCCTGACGAATTACATTTCAGTGAAAGTAAAAGCGGAAAAAAATATTGCGTCAGCCCCGGCATGCTGCGCGACTTTGAAGTATCGGTGGGCAGCCATCAGCCTCCGCACCACCGGGCGCTCCCGCAAATGCTTGAACGGTTTGGGCTTTTCTATGAGAGCGCCGATATTTTGTCCACTCAACGACTCGTCGCCCTGGCAGCGGCCCATCATCGCCTTGCCTGGATACATCCTTTCGCGGATGGCAACGGACGCATCGCGCGTTTGTATTCACACGCTTCGCTAATCCGCTGCAAAGCGGATGGATCCGGATTGTGGACTTTATCGCGGGGGCTTGCCCGCCAGCGAAAAGAATATTACGAAAGGCTTGGTGGCGCCGATCAGACTCGTTGGAATGATTTGGATGGCCGGGGAAATCTTTCCGATCGCGGCTTGGCCGAGTTCTGCGTGTTTATGTTAAAGGTGCTCCTCGACCAGATAGAATTTATGTCGGACCTGCTCCAGTTGAAGAATCTGAGCACGCGAATGGAGCGACACCTATTGCTGGAGATTCCTGGGTTGGAGGGCAGAATGCGCGAACGTTTGGCGCGACTGCTCAAAGCTGCATTGCTGGAAGGTGAAATCGAACGCGGACGCGTGGGTGACATCGTTGGCTTGAGCGGAACCGCCAGTCGGGAGGTAATTCGCTTTGGAATCAAAGAACAGTTGATTGACTCGGAGACGGAAAAAGGCCCGCTATCGCTGGTTTTTTCCTCAAAAACTCTGGAAAGCTATTTTCCGAAGTTATTTCAGGATTTGCCCGTCAACCTCAGCCCATCCTGAACGCCTCAGCCCCAACGGTTGTGGCTGATGAGTCCGAAATTTTCAGCCTTCAACATTGCCGCCAGAAGCCAAAGGGTCTCCCCGGATTTCCCCCCATCCAAACATATCGATTTCCTTGGCCAGTTCAGGTTCCTCCGTCGCCTTCAGGCACGCCAACGCCGTCGCAATCTCCACGCCCTTTCGCCAGCCGTTTCCAATCAGACGTCCGCCAAATGCAGTAAAGACAATTCCAGATCGACGCAATTTAATCGAACGCACATCTTCGCATATCTTTTTGAAATTATTTCGGTCCTCGTGCTTCAATGCTGCGGCCTCGGCTGCTGCTGCCAGAGCAGCTCCGTCAATCCCGTATCCATAAAACGCGCGCAGGACACATTTTTGCGTCGGAAACAATTTCTTCACCAAAGGATCGAGGTCAAAAACCGGCGCCTTCTCCCATTTAACTTTTACGTAGCGTTGTGAGCCGGACAGTTCCTCCAACCTAAGGCCAACCGTGATGGTAGAATCGCCCACAACCTCTCTGCGAGAAATCGTTACCTCGGCATGAAGCGGCGAGCGGGCCGTGCGAGCGGGCCTGAATCTTTCAAAAAGGTCCAAAAATTTGTTCATCCGCAATTAATGAGATGCTGTTTCCCTTGACCGATCAACCCTACTACAAGACGCACCTCCGTCAAAGCTTACCAACCGTCCTCGCCGCAGGCGCAAAATCCGCCGGGTTGGATTTGAAAATTACTGAGACGGAAGTGTAGCTGAACTCCTGAGGTGCCACAGCCGCGCAGACGAAACGAAATTTGCGAGCGCCAACGGCGCGGCCTCATACCAGCCCATGGCAACGCCATAGGATAGGGAGAGAAATTATCCGTCGAGGGCTGAAGGCCCGATTCATCGAACCTCTGGCGACCACACCCGCAATCCGACCGTCGTTACGTTACAATTCCTGCGCCGTCGGAATTGAATCGCGCCGTTGGCGCTAATTCGTTTTTGCGACCGATTACCTATGGCGTTGCCATAGGCTGGTATGAAGGCGGGCCTTTGGCCCTTCAGAATGGGCAAAAGTGATAAAGCACGGAACGCGTGGCCCTACGCCTTTAACTACTTCCCACTCTTCTTCGCATTAAACTGGTCCACCACGCGGCGGATCGCGCGGGTGTGGTCCGGCGTGCTGCCGCAGCAGGAGCCGACGATGTTCACGCCGGCGTCGAGGAGGGCGGGCAGTTGCTCGACCATTTGTTCGGGCGTTTGTTTGTAAACGGCCTTGAGATTTTCCAACACCGGCAGGCCCGCGTTCGGCTGCGCCATCGTGTAGAGGTTGCTCACGGATTTGTAAGCTGGGATGAGTCTCGAGGCGGCTTCCATGTCCATGCCGGTCCCGCAGTTCAGCGCGATCACGTTCGCTCCGTTTTCCTGCGCGAACTCCGCCGCCTGCTCGGGCGAAATGCCCATCATCGTTTTGAAAAACGTCCCGTCCATGGAGCGGTCGTACGCGAGCGACGCGATCACGAACGGCGCGCCGGCTTCCTTTGCCGCTTCGAGCCCCGCACCCAGTTCCTCGTAGGAGGTTTGCGTCTCCAGAATGATCGCATCCACGCCGCCTTCGAGCAGCGCGGTGATCTGAAGACGGATGGCGTGCTTCGCGTCCTCTTTCTTCAAATCGCCGTACGGTTCGAGCACGCCGCCGACGGGGCCGACGTCGCCCAGCACGAATCCCTCTTTGCCGCCGAACGCCTGGCGCGCAATCTTGGCCGCCGCGCGATTGATTTCCGCAAGCTCGTCGGCATGGCCATGGCGCGTGAGCATCATAAGATTTCCGCCAAACGTGTTGGTGATGATGCAATCAGCGCCCGACTGCGTATAATTGCGCTGAATCGCCAGCACGCGCTCGGGATGGGTGAGATTCCACATCTCGCCACTACCGCCCTGCTCAAGGCCGGCGAGCATCAGTTGGGTTCCCATCGCGCCGTCGCAAACGAGGATTCGCTTTTGGAGCGCCTGTTGAATTGGTGTCGTCATAGTCAGTAAGCGTGCAGTGCGTGATGTTTTACGGCACAGAGCGACGATTTCCAAGCGAAGAATCGCACCCGCCGCAAAAGTCCCTGGACCAAAGTCCGGAACATCGCCAACCCGCCTTCTCCGTACCCCCAATGGGGTAGTGCGCTTCTCCAAATCATGCGGGCATAATGGCTTGTGTGCTGAAATTTCCCTGTATTTTTCGCGGCTGCTCAACTACCTTTCCCGTTGGAATGGCACGTCGATTCCTTAGCGTTGTACTCATCATTTGGGGCGCAGGCAGGTTCTCTGCCTCGGCCGAACTGACACCTGAGCAGCTCGCGCAATTGCCCCCGCCCGCCACGCATACCGTCAATTTTGCGAAGGAGATCAAACCGATCTTCGAGAAGAGCTGCATCAATTGCCATGGACATGGCCGGGACAAAGGCGGCTTTCGACTCGACAGTCGCGTAACGGCCATCAAGGGCGGCGACAGCGGGATGGTGATCATCCCGGGCAACAGCGCCGACAGCTCGCTGGTGGCGATGATCGCGGGCGTGGACCCGGACAATGTCATGCCGCAAAAGGGCACGCGCCTCACCCCGGAACAAGTGGGTTTGGTGCGGGCGTGGATTGATCAAGGCGCGAAGTGGGAAACCGGCGTGACCTTCGGGCGAGCGGAACCCACGAATCTCAAACCACGCCTGCCGACGATCCCCCCCGTGAACGCCATCAATCCCATCGACAGCTTCGTGGGACAATATTTTGCGGTGCATAACCTCAAGGCATCCAAGACCGTCGATGATCGCACGTTTGCCCGGCGCGCGTACCTGGACGTGATCGGCCTGCTGCCGCCTCCCGACGAATTGGAAAAATTTGTCGCCGACCGCCGTTCCAACAAACGCGAACTCCTCGTGGACACCTTGCTCGCCGACAATCGCGATTATGCCGAGAACTGGCTGACGTTCTGGAACGATCTGTTGCGCAATGATTACAAGGGCACCGGCTACATCGATGGCGGACGCAAGCAAATCACGCACTGGCTCTACTCCGCCCTGCTCACGAACATGCCTTACAACCGCTTTGTGGCGGACCTCGTCAGTCCGAGTGCGGATTCCGAAGGCTTCACCAAGGGCATCGTCTGGCGCGGCGTGGTGAACGCGAGCCAGACGCCGCAAATGCAGGCAGCGCAAAACATTTCGCAAGTGTTCATGGGTGTGAATCTCAAATGCGCGTCGTGTCACGACAGCTTCATCAACGACCTCACGCTCGCGGACGCCTACGGCCTCGCCAGCATTTATGCCGAGGAACCGCTGGAGATGGTGCATTGCGACAAACCAACCGGCAAAAAGGCGGACTTGAAATTTTTGTATCCCGAGTTGGGCGAACTCGGTGTGCAAACCAACCGCGCGGCGCGGCTCAAACGACTGGCGGAAATCATCACGCAGCGACAGGACGCGCGCCTGACCCGCACGCTGGTAAATCGCCTTTGGCAGCGCTTCATGGGACGCGGCCTCATCGAGCCGGTGGATGAAATGGAAAAAAAAGCGTGGGACCCCGACTTGCTCGACTGGCTGGCGGAGGATTTCGCCGCGAACAACTATGACGTGAAACATTTAATTCGCCGGATCCTGACTTCGCAAGCCTACCAGCTTCCGGCGGTCAATATCAGCGAACAAGTCCAGCAGGATTTTGTCTTTCACGGCCCGGGGGTGCGCCGGATGTCGGCGGAACAATTTCGCGATGCCCTCACGTCACTCACCGGCATCGGCTATTCGTCGCCCGCAGCCGACATCGTGCCCAGCGAATCGCAGAAAACGAAATACACGCCTTCGGTCGCGATCAAATGGGTCTGGAACGATCCCAAAGCCGCTGAAAAAACGAAGGCGGGCCATGTCTATTTTCGCAAGACCGTTCAAATCACGAATGTCCTTGCCGAAGCGACGGCGGTGGTGCTCTGCGACAATAGTTTCACTTTGTATGTCAACGGCAGGAAAGTCGGATCGGGCAGTGATTTTAAAGACCCTTCACTTTTTGATTTGCGATCATTTCTCAAAGTCGGAGCAAACATATTCGCGGTCGATGCCGTAAATAATCTGCCGGATAACACCGCCCCTACCACCGCCGAAGCCCCCGCCGGCACGGAAAACCCGGGCGGCTTTTTATTCTATGCGCGCTTGCGCCAGAATGACAACGACACGAAGGGCCGCTACGATTTTGCTTCGGATGAATCCTGGATCTGCACGGCAACGTTGCTAACCGGCTGGGAAGCGCCCGGATACGCCACGGACTCCTGGAAACCGGCGAGCGCATTGGGCGACCTCGGCATGGTTCCCTGGCGGGCTTCGAAACCGGTCATCGCCGCCCGCCTCGCGGGACTCTATCCCGGGAGCGTGCGCGCGTCACTGGTGGCGGCCGATCCGTTGATGGTCGCCATGGCCCGGCCCAACCGCGAACAGGTGGTCACCACGCGCCCCAGCGCCGCCACGACGCTGCAAGCGCTCGAATTGACCAATGGGGAAACGCTGTCGGAATTGTTCAAGCGGGGCGCGAACAACATTCTTTCGCATTCTTCCACGAATAAAAACGACCTGATTCCGTCTTTATATAAACAGGCGCTGGGTCGCAAACCCACGCGCAAAGAAATGCAACTCGCGAGCGAAATCGTCGGCAAACCGGCCCGGCAGGCGGGGGTCGAGGATTTGCTGTGGGCGGTGACGATGCTGCCGGAGTTTCAACTGATTTACTGACCGCCATGAACCGACGCAATTTCATCAAGACCGCCAGCGCCGCCACGCTTTCCGCGCTGGCCGCCGGCTACCCGCGCGGTTTGTTCGCCGAGACTGAGGAAAAGATCAAACCGACAGCCGACACAGTCATCGTGCTCTGGATGGCGGGCGGCATGGCGCACACGGAGACGTTCGACCCGAAGCTTTACACACCCTACTCCCGCGGCCTCAAATCCTCGCAGGTATTGAGCACTTTCCCGCAGATCGATACGGTCGTGGATAACATCAAGCTCACGGCCGGGCTCGAGAATCTTGCCAGGGTGATGGACCGGGCAACCTTGATTCGCTCCTACACGGCAGGCGATCTGGGATTCATTTTACATTCGCGTCACCAATACCAATGGCACACCGGCTACGCGCCGCCGCAGACGGTCGCCGCGCCGCATATCGGCTCGGTGATTGCGAGGACGCTTGGTCCGCGCGATCCCGCCATGCCCGCCTTCATCGACATCGGCCAGCGGTTCGACCTCGGCGAAGGCGAGGAACTCAAGGCCTTTCACACCGCCGGTTTCCTGGGGAGCGAGTATGGCCCCTTCATCACGGCGAATCCCGAGGACGCGTTGAAGAGCGTTCGTCCCCCGGCGGGCATGAGCCCGGAACGATTTGAACGTCGTGAGAATTATTACAAGAAGCTGCTCGCGCAAAGTCCGATTGGAGAGCACGGCAGCGATTACCAAAAGGAATCCCTGTTGCGCTCGCTCGACAACGCGGACCGGCTCCTGCGTTCGCCCGCGGCCAAGGCGTTCGATCTCTCTCTCGAACCGAAAGCCAGCTACGATAAATATAATACCGGCCGCTTCGGTCTCGGCTGTCTGCTCGCCCGCCGCCTGACGGAAGCCGGCGCGCGCTTCATCGAAGTCACCACCGAATACATCCCGTTTGAATATTGGGACACGCACGAAAATGGCCATACGCGCATGGTGGAATTAAAGAAATCCATCGACGCGCCAGTCGCGCAGCTCGTGCTCGACCTCGAAGCGCGCGGGTTGCTGGACCGCACCTTGATCGTCCTCGCGAGCGAATTCAGCCGCGACATGATGGTCGAGGGCAAACCGAACAACCTCGTCAAAAATCAGGTGGTGGTCCCGGACGTGATCGACGACATCAAGTATTACGGCATGCATCGCCACTTCACGGACGCGGGCAGCGTGCTGATGTTTGGCGGCGGCACCAAGCGCGGCTATCTGCACGGCAAGACCGCGGATGAGCGCCCCTGCACCACCATCGAAAAGCGCGTCGTGATCGAGGACCTGCACGCGTCGATTTATCGGGCGATGGGAATTTCACCGAAGCTCAGCTACGAAATCGAGAAGCGGCCGTTTTACGTTACCCGCGACGGCTTGGGCAAGCCGGTTACGGACCTCTTTGCCTGACTGGTTCTGTTTCGTGTCGCATATTTTGGCTTCGCACGGCGGCAGAGGTGCAATGCCGAAAGATCGCAATGTCTCTGGCTAACGGAAATTAATCAAATTTCCCTTTGAAACCGGAGACGCCGCAGTGTCTCCCCATCAATCCAATCCTCAGATACTCAACGGCGTGCTTTTCGAGTAATACGATGAACTCTCGAAAATGCTTGTTCCGGGTCGTAGGAAGCAAAGCTAGTCTGTCGGATCAGTTCCAGAGCCTCGAGACGCGCCGCCGGGGTTTGCTGGAGCCAATACCTGGTGCGTCCGTTCTCGTCGTGAAGACGTCTTTTGACGAATTTCGACTCTGTTTCCATGCTGTCAGTTTGCCGACTTGAATAGTGAACGCAAGCGGCATGTGGCTGCAAAGCCCAAAGGGTCATTTTCAATATAAAAGCCATAAAACGCACCGATTTATCGCGTAAAACCACTTGACAATGCAAGCAAACGGCCCGAATGTACTCCGGTATTAAGAGGTGGCGCCATGAGTATTGAAGCACTCGTAATTCTGGGGATCACGGGATTGGTTACCTGGCGTCTCGTCCTCTGGCTGATGGAATTGGCGCGAACTCCCGCCAAAACGCCCGATCCTTGGGGACCCGAGGTTGACCAGGCTCTCAACGACCCGGACACCGTACCCATCTGCCCTCACTGCCTTACCCCGCAACGGCACAATGGTTGGTTTTGTCCCGAGTGTGGCTCCACCGTTGGCCCCTATGCCAATTATCTCCCCAACGTTTACATCTTTTCCATGGGCGACGCAGTTCGACGCAGCGTCAGCGAGCGGGTCAGCAATCGACCGCTGGTCATGGCAGGATCTGCGTTACTCACTCTGGTTTACTTCTCGCTGCTCGCGCCCATCGCCTGGATCTTCCTCCTGCTCAATCGCCAGCGCGCCGACAGTGAGTTTCAAGCCGCCCCCACGACGCCTGAGGTTGAAAGCTAAACCGCCTCGGCTCTCGTAATCCTCCCATTTCCATTTGGACAAGCGCTCCGGTTCCGTGTTTCATCTTCCCCCGCTATGGCTATGGAAGACACGAACTCACTGATCGAGCAGCGCAAAACCAAGCTTTCCGCGTTGAAAGCGAAGGGCATCGATCCGTTCCAGAACAAATTTACTCCGACGGAAACCTGCCAGGAGGCGCGTGGCAATTATGTCGAAGGGCGCGAAGTGGCCGTGGCGGGACGCATCACCGCGCATCGTGACATGGGCAAAAGCATGTTCATCGACGTGCGGGACCAAAGCGGGCGCATCCAGGTGTATGCGCAAAAGAACGGGCTCGGCGACGATCAGTTCGACATCTTCCGCCATCTCGATCTCGGTGATTTCATGGGGGCGCGCGGGAAATTGTTCACCACCAAGACCGGCGAAATTTCCATCAAGCTCGACTCCTTTGTGATTCTCGCGAAGGCGCTGCGGCCGCCGCCGGAAAAATGGCACGGCCTCGCCGACACGGAAATCCGCTATCGACAGCGCTATCTCGATCTCATTTCCAATCCCGACGTCAAGGAAGTCTTCCTGAAACGCAGCGCGATCATCCACGAGATTCGCGCGTTCTTTCACAGTCGCGGTTATGTGGAAGTGGAGACCCCGGCGATGCAGGCCATTCCCGGCGGCGCGGCGGCGCAACCGTTCAAGACGTTTCACAACGCGCTCGGCTGCGAATTTTATCTGCGCATCGCGCTGGAGCTATATCACAAGCGCCTCCTCGTCGGTGGCATCGACAAACTGTTCGAGATTGGCAAAAACTTTCGCAACGAAGGTCTCTCGCGCCGTCACAATCCCGAGTTCACGATGCTCGAGGCCTACCAGGCCTTTGGCGATTACGAGACGATGATGGAGACCGTGGAGTCGCTCATCACGACCGTGGCGCAGAGGGTTTGCGGCGGTTTGGTTATCAAACACGGCGGCCCGGCAGCGGAAAAGCCCGCCGAACCCGCGCCCGACGCCTCTCCAACTCCGGAGGCAAGTGCTGTCCCCACGAAAGAGAAAACCATCGACCTGACGCGTCCGTGGAAGCGCGCAAAATACAAGGATTTGATTCGGGAAAAGGCAGGAGCGGATTGGTTCACTATTTCCGCAGCCGAACGTCGCCAGCGTGCCCACGATTTGGGCGCGGAAATCGGCAAGGAATACGAGGATTTCGAAGTCACCGGCGCGGTGTTTGAAAAGCTGATCGAGCCCACGCTCATTCAGCCGACATTTGTCACGCACCTGCCGAAGGAACTCGTGCCGCTCGCCAAATTATCGCCGGATGATCCGACCACCGTGGAAGTATTCGAGTGCTGCATCAACGGCCAGGAAATTTCCCCGGGCTACACCGAGCAGAACGATCCCATCGCGCAACGGACCACACTGGAGCATCAAGCGGGCGGCGAGCAGCAAAAGCTGGACGAGGATTTTCTCGTGGCGCTGGAGCACGGCATGCCCCCGGCGGGCGGCATCGGCATCGGCATCGACCGGCTTTGCATGATGCTGCTCGGGCAGGAAAGCATCCGCGATGTCATTTTGTTTCCGCAGTTGAAGCCGAGGGCGTAAGCCGGCTCATCCGCCGCCCCAGCCATTCGGAATTGAATTGCGCGCCGATATGGCGTTGACTGGATAAGCGATGCAAGCCGCCGATGGGCAAGGTCATCGCCACGGTAATTTTTCAACGTGGCTGTGCTTCTGGGTTGCGTTCTACGCTGCCCTCCACACCACGAGCGCGACGGCGACGGTGCGCTACGTCAATCTGAACAATCCCACGCCAGCTTCGCCCTACACCAACTGGACCACGGCAGCGACGACCATTCAGGATGCGTTGACTCCGGCGGTTGCAGGCGACCTCATTTGGGTGGCGGCAGGGACCTACGTCGCAGGCAGTCAGGCGAACTCAGGGTTAAACCGGGTGAACGTCAACAAAGCGGTCACGATCCAAAGCGTCAGCGGACCGGCGGCCACGTTGATTCAAGGTTACCAGGGACCTGGCACAGGCATCGGCTCAATTCGTTGCGCGTTTCTCGCGGCAGGAGCAACCCTGTCAGGCTTCACCCTGACCGCCGGCGGAACACAATCTGCGGATCGCGGCGGCGGTGTTTTGTGCGCGGCCACCAATGCCATCGTTACGAATTGCGTCATTAGCGGAAACCTCGCGGGCGCCGGGGGTGGTGGCATTTATTCCGGCACCGTGATCGGCTGCAGAATTTCCGGAAATGTAACGACCATCAACGGCGGTGGCGGTGTGGCCGCCAGCATCGTTAAGAACTCCGTGCTTGTGGCCAACGTGGCCAAATCTTCCTTCTCCGGCATGGGCGGCGGCGCGGCCGCCGGTTCGCTGACCAATTGTTTGGTCGCCAACAATATCGCCGCGGACAACGGCGGCGGCTGTTACGGCTCGACGTTGATCAATTGCACTGTGGTCGGGAACGTTTCATACGGGGAC
Organism: Limisphaerales bacterium; assembly: GCA_044223735.1. Taxonomy (GTDB): domain Bacteria; phylum Verrucomicrobiota; class Verrucomicrobiia; order Limisphaerales; family UBA8199; genus JBGALR01. Next base: position 60,531 of record JBGALR010000037.1, read on the forward strand.
GACGGCCCCGTCTCTGGCGGCGCGGCGAAAAACTGCATCGTTTACTACAATCTCGCCCGGACAAATCTGCCGTCCGTGGGCGGCGCCGGCTTTACCAATTGCTGCGCGTTCCCGCCGCCAACAAACGGCGTCAATATCATCACGAATCCGCCATTGTTCGTAAACATCGCCGGCCTCGACCTCCACTTGAGCGCGGCGTCTCCCTGCATCAACGCAGGAAACAATTCGTTCGTGGCGAGCACTACCGACCTCGACGGCCAGCCACGCGTGCGCAACAGCATCGTGGACCTCGGCGCGTATGAATTTCAGGCGGCGCTCCATTTTGTGAAGACGAACAACAAGACGCCGGTTTTTCCCTACACCTCCTGGAACTTCGCCGCGACGAATATCCAGGACGCGGTGGATGCCGCCAGCGCGGGCGACGTTGTCGTGGTCAGTAATGGCGTTTACAAGGCCGGCGGCCGGGCAGTCGTTGGCGTGGCCACCAATCGCGTGGCCATCGACAAAGCTTTGATCGTTCAAAGCGTCAACGGACCAGCGCTGACGACGATTGTCGGCTTCAGGCCTTCGACCACGGTCGCACCTTCCGGCATTCGTTGCGTTTATCTCGGCAGCAACGCAGCGCTCGTGGGATTCACGTTGACCAACGGCAGCCCGCGCGTGACCGGCGATGCCATCTCCCAACAAAGCGGCGGCGGCGTCTGGTGCCAGGACGGCAGCGCGGGCATCACCAATTGTGTCATCACCGGGAACGCCGCGTCGGAGTTCGGCGGCGGCGCGTTCGGCGGAATATTGGTTGGCTGCCTGCTCACCAACAACGCCGCCAGCTACGGTGGCGGCGCGGCTTCAAATGTGTTGATCAACTGCCGGCTCATCACGAACGCGGCCGCGTATAACCAAAATAACAACTACGGTGGTGGCGCGTATTGTTCGACGCTCGTGAATTGCGTCGTTTCCAAAAATCGAGGCGTGGGCAACGGCAGTGTCGGCGGCGGGACGTATGCCAGCACCTTGACGAGTTGCGTCCTGAGCAACAACAGCGCGGGCAGCGGCGGCGGTATGGCCTACGGGTCGGCGGTAAATTCGCTCATCTCCAGCAATCGAGCCGTGGTGGCGGGGGGTGGCACTTTTCAGACCGACCTGAGCGATTGCCTCGTGCGCTATAACCTCGCCAACAATGGCGGCGGCGCCCGCGCCGGAACGCTCGAAAATTGCACGCTCGCCGCCAACACCGCCCTTATCTCCGGCGGCGGCGCTTTCGATTCGACGCTGAACAACTGCATCATTCAATTCAACACCTCGCCGTCCTCGCCGAATTGCGCGCTGGGAGAAGTGAGCTATTGCTGCACGACACCCCTCCCCGCGAATGGCTGGCGCAACCTCACCAACAACCCCACGTTCGCGAATCTGGCCGGTGGAGATTTTCACCTGCAACTTTCGTCGCCGTGCATCAATTCCGGCAACAATGATTACGTGACCCGCAGCGTCGATTTTGCCGGCTCTCCGCGCGTAGTGCGGGGGACCGTGGACATCGGCGCGTACGAGGCGCAGGTGGCGGGTTCGTTCATTTCGTACGCTTATTTGCAGCAATACGGCCTGCCTCTCGACGGCACGAAAGATTACGCCGACTTCGATCTCGACGGCATGACCACCTGGATGGAATGGCGGGCGGGCACCGACCCCGTTGATCCAACGTCCGTTTTGAAATTGCTGCCCCTCACGAATAGTCCGTCGGGAACGATCGTGAGTTGGGAAAGTGTGCCGGATCGCCTCTACCTCATCCAACGCACGGCGTCACTGGCGGCCCCGGTTCAATTTCAAACCCTCGCCAGCAATCTTTTTGGCGGCGCAACCTGGACCAACTGGCTGGACACCTCCGCCATTGGCGCGGGACCGTTTTTTTATCGCGCAGGCGTGCAGCAGTGAAATTGCGCGCGGGGTCAGGGCCCGAAAAAAGAACTGCGCCGATAACGACTCCGCCGTTTTGAGGGCCTTCCGTCGTTACCAGCGCAGTTAAATCGAAAAGCATTCGCTGCCACCGCGAAATCGATCCCCACAAAGCATTGATTATGGGACACCGAAAAATTTCCCGGCGTTCAATAAAGTTTGCCGAACGCCATTTTGTGACCGCTTCCTTGACCCTGTAGTTACACTACTCCCCTCTCCCGAACGCGCAAACGATTCTTTGAAATAATTTTGTAATTCCAAATCCCCCGCAATTCCGCACCGAAAAGGCTCCACAAATTCTGGTACTACTCGACACCAAACTCCGCTTCTTTTAAGTTTTGCGCATGGCGGAAACGGCGACGCCGCAAATTCTACCTGGCACTGACCAGGAAACGGGATCCAAGCCGGACTCGAATCTCGAGTCCGGTTATCTCGTCATCTGCTGGAATGATCCCGTCAACCTGATGGATTACGTCACGCATGTTTTCCAGACCGTTTTCGGCTGGGCGCGCCAGAAGGCGGAGCATCACATGCTCCAGGTTCACGAGCAGGGAAAAAGTGTGCTGGTGCGCGACAGCCTGGAAAAGGCGGAACACTACGTGCATCAACTTCAAAAATACAGCCTGCACGCCACGATGGAGCGCGACGGGTGAAGCTGATTCGCGCCTACAAAAACAAGCTCAGCTTTTACCTCGGGCCGCGGGAGAAAAAACTTTTCGCACAGGTGCTCGAGCTTTATCCGCGCATTCCCCCCTCGCATCCGCGCGTCAGCCGGACATCGTCCCCGCCGGAGGCGGAGGAAAGCCAGCGGTTGCTGGACGAAGCCCTGGCCGAACAGCGCGCGGATCACAAACTGCAGATCCAATCGCTCCTGACCGATCCGAAGCGCCTGATCGCCACGGAAAACGGCTGGCGCCTCTCCGTGTCCCGCATCGAATGCGAATGGCTGCTGCAAATCCTTAACGACATCCGCGTCGGTAGCTGGCTCAGCCTCGGCTCACCGGAGGACATCCATGCCGCGTTGACCAAGGAAACCGCCCCTGATTTCTGGGCCATGGAAATGGCGGGCCTGTTTCAATCGCAATTTCTCGAAGCCATCAACCCACGCCCCGATGTGGGTTAAATGGAACGGCAACGAACCCTGCCCGCTCGCGCGTTGATTATGAAAAAGAATCTGCTCACCTCGCTCTGTCTTGGCGCTCTCCTCGCCACCCTGGGCGCTGCAATCGCCGAGGCTGCGGACGCCCTGCCCTCCTGGCGCGAAGGCGCATCCAAACAAGCCATCGTGGATTTCGTTGCGAAAGTGACCAAAGAAGGCGGCCCGGATTTCGTTCCCGTCAGTGAACGCATCGCCGTGTTCGACAATGACGGAACGTTGTGGACCGAGCAGCCGATGTATTCTCAAATGCTGTTTACGATGGACCGGGTGAAAACCCTCGCGCCACAGCATCCCGAATGGCAGACGAATGAGCCGTTCGCGTCCGCGTTGCGCGGCGATATGAAAGGCGTGGCCGCCGCCGGGGTGAAAGGAATGCTGGAACTCACCGCCGTCACCCACGCCGGCATGACCACCGAGGAGTTCAATCAGATCGTGAAGGACTGGATCGCGACGGCACGGCATCCCAAGTTCAATCGCCCCTACACCGACCTCACGTACCAGCCGATGCTGGAGCTGCTCGCGTATCTGCGCGCGAACGGCTTCACGAGCTTCATCGTGTCCGGCGGCGGCACGGAGTTCATGCGGGCGTTCGCCGAAAAGGCCTATGGCATCTCACCCGAGCGCATGATCGGCAGCCGGATCAAAACGAAGTTTGAAATGCGCAACGGCCAGCCGGTGATGCTGCGCCTCCCGGAGCTGGATTTCATCGACGACAAGGAAACCAAGCCCGTCGCCATCGCCAATTTCATCGGCCGCCAGCCCATCGCCGCCTTCGGCAATTCCGACGGCGACCTCCAAATGCTGCAATGGACCGCCGCCAGCACAGGCCCGCGCCTCTGCCTCTACGTCCATCACGACGACGCCACCCGCGAGACCGCCTACGACCGCCAATCCAGCGTCGGCCGCCTCGACAAAGGCCTCGACGAAGCCGCCAGCCGCCGCTGGGTGGTGGTCAGCATGAAAGACGACTGGAACCGCGTCTTCGCCTTCGAAAAATCGACGAGCGCAAGCGACTCATCGCAGAAATAGGTCACATTTCGTCATCAGCAACGCCTCCCGAGCCAATGCCGCCGGAAGCCGGACAAATTAAGCCACCCGTACCGGACTAAGTCTGAGCCAGTCGCCTCCTTAAATCGGGCGGAGACAGCGACCGCAATTAAAAGATGAAATGAAGGGTTCGATGAGTGCACTACCTCAACCGACGCCCTTGGCAGTAAGCGCGAATCCTGATAAATAAATTGGGAACGCAAACTATTTTGCCGGTTGACACCCGCCCTAAGGCGACTCCTTCACCGACAGCATTTTGAACTCGATGATCGGCGCGTTGATCATGGTCGTCCTCCGCGACGGCTCAAACCAAGTGCGCTGGCAAAATTTCAGCAAAGCAATCATCGTCGGCGTCGTCATTGTCGTCACCGTCAGTCTGGATTTGCTGCGCAAGAGTCGGATGCAGGGGCGAGTTGGGTGGCAGGGATGCCGGCGTGGAAGTTTTTGGCATTTAATCAGCCAATACGCTGAGACCTGACTTTCGAATAGGCGCCAATTTATGTGCTATGAGCTTGTCCCCGAAATTCGGACCACTGGTTAAGTAAGACTTTTTGGTGTCTGTTGGACGAACGCCCTGGTGGGCGGTAGAAAGAACAGACAACCAAATGAAAGCGAAGCGACAAAGACATCAACCGGCCTTCAAGGCCAAGGTGGGGCTGGAAGCCTTAGCGGGAGTCAAGACGGTGGCGGAGATCGCCCGGGAGTATCAGGTGCATCCGGCGCAGGTCAGCCAGTGGAAGCGCGCGATTGTGGAGCGGCTTCCCGAAGTGTTTGAGCACGGAGCCACGGCGCAAGCCGAAGCCTCCGACCGGGAAGTGGCCCGCCTGGAGCAGAAGGTGGGGCAGTTGACGATGGAACTGGACTGGCTTAAAAAAAAGTCCAGACAACTGGGGCTGTAAAAGGTCAGCGCCTGGCGCTGGTGTCGCCGACTGCCGGTTTGAGTGTGCGGCGGCAATGTGCGCTCCTGGGCGTCAGCCGGGGCAACTACTACTACGAGCCATGTGTGGAGAGTGCCGAGAACCTGCGCTTGATGCGTCGGCTGGACGAGTTGCATTTGCAACATCCAGTCTATGGCCGCCCGCGCTTGACGGCGGTGTTGCGTCGGGAGGGCTGGGCGGTGAACGCCAAACGGGTGGGCCGACTGATGCGAGTCATGGACTTGGAGGCAATCTATCCCAAGCCCGGCACCAGCCAGCCGCAACCCGGACACCAGATCTACCCGTATTTATTGAGGCGCAAGGCGATTACGGGTCCCGATCAGGTGTGGTGTGCGGACATCACCTACCTGCCGATGCGTCACGGGTTCATGTATCTGATGGCGGTGATGGACTGGTGGAGCCGGTTTGTGCTGGCCTGGGAGTTGAGCAATACGCTCGAAGCGGCCTTTTGCGTGCAGGCCTGGCAGCTGGCCTTGGCGCGAGGCCGTCAGGCGCCCCTGATTTCCAATACCGATCAGGGAGCGCAGTTCACCTCCGCCGACTATGTCGGAGCGGTGGAGGCCGCCGGGGTGCGGGTGAGCATGGATGGTCGCGGGCGGTGGATGGACAACCGGTTTGTGGAACGGTTGTGGCGCAGCCTGAAGTATGAAGACATCTACCTGCGCGGTTATGAACACGGCCTGGAATTGCGGCGAGGCGTGGGCGACTGGTTCGGCAATTACAACGAGCATCGGCCGCACCAGGCCCTGGGCTATGCCACGCCCGCCGAGGTGTATCACGCGCCCGAATCACACGGCGCCCAGCCTGCAGGTTGGGCTTGAAGTCAGACCGCCGTTGGCGGTAAAAAAGAATCACCCAAGAAAAACGGGAGGGAGAAAGTGGCGCCCCGGCGTCCTTTCTCCTTTCCAAAACTCTCGGGGAGCAGCGCAATGACGGTCAACCAAACCGTCCAGCCGACCCAAAAAGTCACCGCTTATTTTCGGCGGTCAGTGGTTTGAAAATGGGGACAAGTTCACTAGCAGGCAGCCTTTTTAAAAGCACCAAAGCTATTTAGCGTTACTGAGCTTAAAAAGCCCCTCTCCTGTGCCTGAAGGATCGCCTCTTGCACTGTTGATCCGATACGGATATTTATAGTTCACTACACATAACAGAGCATTGGCATTCCACCATTTTTCACATTCCACGACAAGTGCATTGTCAGTTTCTGAAGACTTTGCCAATTCCGGAAAGGCACGAACAAGACATCTTAGTATGGCGCTGTTGCTCGTGTTTGTAGAGCCAACCACATAAGTATGGGGCAGTAACAGAATTGCATTTGGGACTTTTGAGACGGCAAGGACGTACTCAATCGGTTGTCCCGCAATAAACTCAACGAAATTTGTCTTCAAGAGTGGCTCCAAAGATTTAATCTCTCCAGTTTGAAGACCCAGCTCAACGAATGCTTGCGCCAGAAGACCATCGAATTCCGTGTCGGAGTGTTTGGCGCAAAGGCGCATAAACTCTCGCTTTCGGCCAAAATCCCCTGATTCATTCAACAGTTGGTGAACTAAATCAAGTTCAGCGCGGGGAGCCGTTTTAAGATCCCGTCTTATTGACGTGCCACGCCGCTCAAACTCCGACTGAAGATTAGTTAAGGCTCTATTATCACCGGCACCGGACGCCAATTCATTTCCTAATGCGGAACTTATGAAGATGAAGCCAAGAACAATTACTGTCACACCTTTTTTGAATGACATAACGCAAAACTTATTTTCAATTCCCCTTTTTGTCCTTACGGCTTTTCCTTAAGTCAAAAACTTTCATTCCAACTTCTGCAACGTTTATAAAAGCCGCTTGATTGAGAAAGCCAGGCACTTGAGTTTCCCTATTTTGACCGGTCGACAAATTAAAATTATCACGTAACGTAGTATACCATTCTGCCTGAGACCGTTCAGAATTTTCCACACCGAACCCCCAATATTTGTCATCCCCAATTTTAATTACATTTTCACAGCCATCCCACAGGAAATGGAGAAAAAGTGTTGGCTTGACCGTTTAGCCCTGCCACAAGGCAGGGATGAAAAAGAAAACCATCAAACCAACACGGAGCCGGTTTAACATTTTGCGCCAGATCTGCAACTTCAT
>JBGALR010000038.1:0-66146 GCA_044223735.1 Limisphaerales bacterium
CGGAGAGGAGAATCGCAACTGGTGGCTTGAAATCCTCAACAAACTGACGGCCTTGCCCAACTGCAATGCAGTTGATTCCCTTCAAGCATGAACCCCGAAAACTGCCTCAATTATGTGTGTTCAACTGAATCGTTCCGGCTTAGAGCACCTGTTTGTATCAGAACTTTCGTGTGACGCCGAGGAATCGTTAAGGCCTTCCGACGTTTGCCTTGCATGGGATTTTTTGACTCCATATTGTGAAGAAATACTGACAGCAATTACCTGCGGGCAATGAATCTATCACGCGCTTTTCAATCTTCGGTCGAGCAAAACTCGGCCAAAATAGCACTTTTTTGGGGGGGGACGGAGTACCCCTACGCCGAGCTTTGGTCGCAATCGCTCTATGTATCCGGCCGATTGCGGGCGGATTTCAAAGTCAAAGCGGGTGATCGCGTGGGTATCTGGCTGAAGAATTGTCCTGAGTTCATCCCGGCTCTCTTTGGGACCTTGCACGCGGGAGCGGTGGTGGTGCCAATCAATAATTTTTTCAAGGCGGAGGAGGTCAATTACATCCTCGCCGACGCGGGCATCGATGTGTTGATCACCGACGCTGACTTGAGCAGTTATCAACCGGCTCTCGAAGCGGCGCGTCCGCAGCTAAGGTTGTTCAAGGTGGAAGAGATCCCGGCGCCGCGGGGTCTGACGAGTATGGAAGAGGGGGATGGTTACTTCCCGAATGCAACGTCCGCGGATCTTGCGGTGATCATCTATACGTCGGGCACGACGGGGCGGCCAAAAGGCGCGATGCTATCGCACGGCAATCTGATGCACAATTTCGAGAGCTGCCGGGTGGTGCTCAAGACGGTGCATACGGATCGGTTCGCGGTGATGTTGCCGCTATTCCACAGCTACATGCTGACGGTGGGTTTGCTGTTGCCGTTGCTGGTGGGGGGCTCGATCGTGTTAATCAAGTCGGTGCATCCAGTGCGCAATCTCATTCAGGAGATTTTGCAGCGGCAGGCCACCGTGCTGCCGGCGATACCGCAGTTTTATCGCAGCCTGGCCAGCGCGCAAATGAACATCCAACTGCCATTGCGGATATTTATCAGCGGTGCCGCGCCGTTGCCCGCGCAGGTGTTGCAGGAATTTGAGGCGCGCTTCAAAGTGCCGTTGATCGAGGGTTATGGCTTGAGCGAAGCGAGCCCGGTGGTGACGAAAAACCCGCTGGACCGCACGCGCAAGGCCGGTTCGATTGGGTTGCCGATTCCGGATGTCGAGGTGAGCATTCAAAACGACGCCGGCGCGGAGTTGGGCGCGGGCGAGATCGGGGAGCTTTGCGTCCGTGGCGGCAATGTGATGATGGGTTACTGGAAGAAGCCGGAAGAGACGGCGAAGGTGATGCGGGGCCAGTGGCTCCTGACCGGCGACATCGGGTATCGTGACGCCGAGGGATATTATTTCATCACGGACCGGAAAAAGGACATGCTGCTGGTAAACGGCATCAACGTTTATCCTCGCGAAATTGAGGAGATTTTATATCAGATTCCCGGCGTGAAAGAGGCGGCGGTGATCGGCAAGGCCGACGCGCGTCGCGGTGAACAGCCGGTGGCATTTGTGTCGCCGAATGAAGGAGTGACCTTGGACGAACGGGAAATCCAGCTTTTCGTTAAGCAGAAACTGGCGGACTACAAGGTGCCTCGGAAAGTGATTATCATTCCGGCACTGCCGCGCAATGCAACTGGCAAGATCCTAAAAACGGACCTTCGGGCGATGGAAATCTCGGAATAGGAGCTTAGGCACAAGGTTTGAAAATTGAGCCAAATTGGCCCTATTTTATGGCGTAAGGTGTTTAAGTATAGGTGTATACGCTTCGCGGCTGGAAACGTAATTCTCGATAGTAGCGCCATTTAGCCCATCTTGACGTGAGGATAATCGAGCAGCCGGGAGTTGTTCTATTGTGCAGAAACCCGAAGCGGTTCACAGTTGACGGTGCCGATACCCCCTGCCTAAGCTATCAATCGTAATCGCTGGAGTGCATGAAGCACTGCGGCAGAAGAACTTCTATGCCCGAAGGATACTGCGTCAAGTGTAAGGCCAAAAAGGAAATTATTGGCGGGGTCGAAGAAACCATGAAGAACGGGCGGAAGGCCATTAAAGGCAAATGCCCGACTTGTGGGACCGTCATGTTCAAGATTTTAGGCGGGAAAGGGAGCACAGCTCCTGCAACCCCTGCCACTCCCGCTGCGCCTGCCAGCGGCTCCGAAGGCAAGGCTTCCTCGAAATAATCTATGCCCCAACAACTCGCTTACGTAATCATAACGCCCTATTCGCTGCACAAGTCTCGCACTGGTGGCATCCTGACCCGCCTCATTACCCGTACCGGTTGCGACTTGGTGGCCGCCCGGATGTTTTCTCCCAGCGCCGAGCTGATGAAGAAATATTTGGAAGAGACCATCTCGGCCAACGATCCACAGGATCGCCGCATTCAGCAGCTCATTTACGATTACATTCAGCGCAATCTTTTTCCCGATCCCAAAACAGGCCGCCGTCGCCGGGTGATGGTGCTTTTGTTTCAAGGCGAAGACGCGGTCCGCAAGACCCGCTCGGTCGTGGGTAACATCAGCCAGGAACGTCGTGGCGGTGAGACTATTCGCGACACATACGGCGATTTGATTTTGGATGAGGACGGTCAGACCCGTTATTTCGAGCCGGCTGTGCTTGCCGCGCCAACTATTGAAGAGGCGCAGTCGAAACTCCGCCTTTGGGCGCAGTATTCCGAGAGCGACGGCGGCGTGGTGGATGATGTCATTGGCTATCAAGCGGGCGAAAAGCCACAGCGCACATTGGTGCTCATCAAACCGGAAAACTTCCGTTTCCCCACCGGCCGCCCGGGAAACATGATCGATTTCTTCTCTCGCACCGGATTGTACATTGTCGGTGTGAAGGTACATCGGATGAGCGTGTCGCAGGCGATGGAGTTCTATGGCCCTGTGCGTGAAGTGCTGCGCAGCAAGCTCAAAGAGGTGGTCGCTTCAAAAGCGAAGACCGCAATCGAGAAGGCGCTCGATTTTACCATCGGACCTGAACAGGAACGCCAGCTTGGCGACATTCTTGGACCGCCCTTCGGTGATAACCAATTCGAGAACATCGTCAAATTCATGTCGGGCCGGACGCCGTCCGAATGTCCGGTTGGCGAAGTCGACAAGCCGGGTTCCGAAAAGTGTATCGCTCTCGTGTATGAAGGTGTCGAGGCCGTTCGTAAGATTCGCGATGTTCTCGGGCCGACCGATCCTTCGAAGGCCCCCCCGGGCTCCATCCGCCGCGAGTTTGGCCAAACCATCATGGTAAACGCCGCGCACGCCAGCGATTCCGAGGACAACGCCAAACGGGAAATGGGCATCGTCAATGTGGGCGAAAACATCTTCCGCGAGGTCGTAGAGCAGTTTTACGGAAAAGTGTAAAAATTGCCTTTGGGTCAGTCTGATCCTGGCCCTGGCGACACTGGCCGTCTATTGGCCGGTGACCGGCCACGGGTTTGTTGATTACGACGATAGCGACTACGTCACGCAGAATGTTTATGTACAGGCGGGGCTGAATTCGAAAAGCCTGGCCTGGGCGTGGACCAGTGACGTGGCTCGTAACTGGCATCCCCTGACGATGATTTCCCACATGGCGGATTGCCAGGTCTATGGCATGAAGCCCGGAGGGCATCATTTCACCAGTCTGCTTTTTCATGCCGCGAACACGGTTCTGCTCTTTCTTTTGCTTAACCGCCTGACCGGAGGCTTTTGGCGAAGTGCGTTGGTGGCGGCACTTTTTTCGCTCCATCCGTTGCACGTGGAATCCGTCGCATGGATTGCCGAGCGCAAGGACGTGCTCAGCACATTCTTTTTTCTGCTGACGCTTTTTTCATATGCGAATTACGCAAACGCGGTGAAGGGCAGCGAAGCGAAGCGAGGCGAACCCGAGCGGCGAAAAGGAAAACCTGAACCGCTCGCATCAGCGCCGGCAGGACGCCTGTTGCTTTTCTACGGGCTCGCACTGGTGCTCTTTGCCTGCGGTTTAATGAGCAAACCGATGCTGGTAACGACCCCGTTCGTTTTACTGTTATTGGATTTCTGGCCGCTGGGAAGACTTAAGGATTTCAAAACCTTTCCGCGATATTTGCTGGTCGATAAAATTCCGTTTTTCGTTCTCACCGTCGTTTCCTGCGCTGTGACTTTCAAGGTGCAGCAAAAAGGCGGCGCAGTCCTAACGACGACGCACTTCTCCATGGTGAATCGCACGGCCAACGCGTTGATGTCGTATGTGCGGTACCTGGGTAAAATGGTGTGGCCGGAAAACCTGGCTCCGCTGTATCTAAAGCACGGCGCGTGGCCGCTATGGTCGGCGGCGGTCGCCGCCGTGTTTCTCCTGAGCGTTTCATTTCTCGTTATTATAAACGCTCGTCGGCGTCAGTATCTGGCGGTCGGCTGGTTTTGGTACCTTGGCACGCTGGTTCCGGTTATAGGGTTGGTGCAGGTGGGGATGCAATCGATGGCGGATCGTTACACCTACATTCCGCTTATAGGGATTTTTATCATGGTGGCCTGGGGCACTTGGGACCTGGCAGTTCACTGGCGTCTGCCGCGCCCCGCACTCGGAGCTGTGACCGCTTTGGCATTAATCGCGTGTGCCATGCTGACGCGAAAACAATTAACATACTGGAGCACGGGCGAAACGCTGCTGCGGCGCATGATCGCCGTAACCGAGGGGAACTTCATCGCTCATTATAATCTGGGCAATCGGTACAGTCGCGAAGGGCGCCTGAGCGATGCGGTCACCGAATACGAAGCGGCTCTCGTGGCCGAGCCAAACTATGCCGAGGCCCACAACAACCTCGGAACAGTATTGTTGCGACAGGGGAAATTCGATAAGGCCATTCTTCACCATGAGGCTGCTGCCCGGCTCCAACCGGAATTTCTATATGTATTTAATCTCGCCAATGCGCTGGCGGACGCGCGCAAATTTTCCCAGGCGGTTGCCACCTATCAGAATGCGCTGACGAAAAATCCGAAATCGAGCGAGGCGTATCACAACCTGGGTCTGGCTCTGCAAGCCGTGGGGCAAGGCGAGCAGGCGGCGGCGGCATTTCGTGCGGCCATTCAACTTCAGCCCGATTACGAAAGCGCTGAGTTCAATCTCGCCAATCGTCTGGCGGATGCGGGTAAGCTGGATGAGGCGATCGCGCGCTATGCCGTAGCGCAACGGCTCAATCCGGCGCGTGCGGAAACCGCCAACGGCCTGGGCATTTGTTACGCGATGCAGGGGAAATTTTCCGAGGCTGAGTCGCAATTTCGCATAGCAGTCAGCTTGAAACCCGATTATGCGGGAGCCGAAGGAAATCTGGGCAACGCTCTTGGTGCGCAAAACAAAATCGAGGAAGCGATCCCACATTATCAAAAAGCGCTGAAGCTGGATCCGAATGATTTTCAAACGCGCTTCAACCTGGGTTTGTCACTGCTCCGACAAGGGCATCGGACGGAAGCAAAAGACCAATTTAGTGAAGCGCTGCGATTGCATCCGGATTATCCGGCCGCCCGTGAGGCGCTTGCCAATCTCGAGGCTGGTCGTTGACCGTCGGAAGTGTTGTCACTTGCGGGAAGGAGTTTCATCCGGCAGCTTTTAACGACGGGACAATGGCGGGTGACGAACGGATGACGGGGAATGATATTATGGCTCTCGAGCCGTTAAAAATTTTATTGATCGAACATGACGCGACTTTCGCGCGTTATGTGAACGAAATGCTGGGTCAGGCTCGCGACATGACGGCGGAAATGCATGCGGCGCCTGATCTGACGGCCGGGGTGTCGCGTTTGCAGCTCGAAAATTTCGATGCTGCCTTGCTGGATATCTGCGTTCCGGACGGGGCCGGCCTTGCCAATATCGCGATGATCCGCGAACACGCGCCGCAGGTGCCGATTCTGGCCGTGGGCGATGCGGACGATGATATTCTGGCGCTCGAGGCGATGCATGGCGGCGCGCAAGACTATCTGGTAAAGAGCCAGCTCACGCCGGCGTGGTTGGAACGCGCTATTCGTTACGCCATCGAACGCCACCGAATGGACATGACGTTGCTGGAGGCAGAGGAAAAATATCACAGCGTCTTCGACCATCTGGTAGAAGGCATTTTTCAGACTACGCCGAACGGTCGCTATCTCATGGCGAACGTCGCCCTCGCGCGGATTTATGGATATGCGTCGCCCGAGGAATTAATGCAGAGCATCACCGATATCGGCCGACGCCTTTACGTGCAGGATGATCGGCGTAATGACTTCATGCGATTCATGCAGGAGCATGACACGCTCACCGGCTTTGAGTCGCAGATTTATCGCAAAGACGGATCCGTGATCTGGATTTCAGAAAATTGTCGCGCGGTGCGCGACTCTGCGGGCCGATTGCTCTTATACGAGGGCACGGTCGAAGACATTACGCTGCGGCGTCAGGCGGAGGAGAATCTGCGCAACTCTGAGGCGCTGTATCATTCGCTGGTGGAAACCCTGCCACAGAATATCTTTCGCAAGGACCTGCAAGAGCGCTTTACGTTCGCGAACCAGCATTTCTGCCGCATTCTGGGCAAGACGCTGCCGGAAATTTTGGGCAAGACAGATTTCGATTTTTTCCCGCGCGAACTGGCCGAAAAGTACCAAAGCGACGACCGGCGCGTGCTCGAAACGGGCAAGGCTTATGAGACGGTGGAGGAACATCGTCCTCCCGACGGCGAGAAAATGTACGTCCAGGTTGTGAAAACTCCGTTGTATGGAGGAGGCGGAAAGATAATCGGTTTGCAGGGCCTTTTCTGGGACATCACCCAGCAGCGTCTGGCAGAGGAAAAGATCCGGCGCATCAATGGTCTGCTGGCGCAGAGCCGCAAGGAGTTACAAGGCAAGAATCAACAAATGGAGGATGACCTGAAGATGGCGCGTGAAATCCAGTTCACGATGCTTCCGCAGCAGTATCCATTTTTCCCGCGAGCGGGCGCGCCCTCGGAAAACGCATTTCAATTCACCCATCGCTACCTGCCATCCGGGACCGTGGGCGGTGACTTCTTCGCCATCTCAGCGCTTTCAGAACATGAGGCCGCAGTTTTCATTTGCGATGTGGCGGGCCATGGGGTCCGTTCCGCGCTAGTTACGGCCATGGTTCGGGCTCTGGTCGAAGAGTTGAAACCGGTCGCAACGGATCCCGGGCGTTTTCTGACTCGATTGAACACCGATTTGCATGCGATTTTAAAACACACGGGCAGCCCGATGTTGACCACGGCGTTTTATCTGGTTGCCGATGCCCGCACCGGTGAAATTCGGTGCTCGAATGCGGGGCATCCCAAGCCGATTTTGATAAGGCGCGATGCCGGAAAAGTGGAACCGCTGGCGGACCTTACGCGCAAGAGTCAGCCGGTGTTGGGTCTTTTTGAGAGCGCGACCTACCAAACATTCGAGGTGAAACTAGCGCCACACGACATGGTGATGCTTTTCACCGACGGTCTTTACGAGGTGCAAGGGCGTGAAGAATTGTATTCCCAAGCGATGTTGGTCAAAGCCGTGGAACGTCGCGCTCAGTTACCGGCCTCACCCATGTTTGATGAACTGCTCGATGAAGTGCGGCAGTTTTCGGACGACAACGCGTTCGGGGATGACGTCTGCCTGGTGGGTGTCGAGTTTGAAGGTGCCGAAGCGGGCGCTGCCATTACGGCAGGGTAGGCGCCAGATAACCTACGCAGTCAGACTTGCGAGTCAGTTGTTCAGATGTACCGACGGCTGCGAAGGCAGCCGCCGGCAATAGATCCGTGATTTATTCCGCCACAACTTTGGCGGTCCGGCTTTGAGCCGCGCGTTTGCGTTGGTTTTCGTCCAACAACTTTTTACGCAACCGCAGGTTTTTCGGAGTGGCTTCAACGTACTCGTCCGAGCCGATATATTCCAACGCCCGTTCAAGTGACATTTTGAATGGCGGTGCCAGTTGGATGCCTTTGCCGTCGCCTTGCGAGCGCATGTTCGTGAGCTTTTTCGCCTTGCAGGGATTGACAGGAATGTCATTTTCGCGAGCGTTCTCGCCGACGATCATGCCCTCGTAAATCGCATCACCGGGTTCCACCATGAGACGACCGCGTTCTTGAATCATATTCAACGCGTAAGCCATGGCTTCACCGGTTTCCATGCTGACAAGCGAGCCGTTTTTGCGCGCGGCGATTTCCCCGCGATCCGGGCCGTATTCGTGGAATAAATGGCTGATAACACCCAAACCACGCGTCTGGTTTACGAGATCGGTTTCGAAACCAATCAGCCCGCGGGTCGGGATCAATGCTTCAATACTGATCTGTTCACCATGATGATTCATATTGGTGATCTCGCCCTTCCGACCCGCAAGATTTTCCATGATGGCACCCATGGATTCCTTGGGAATTTCCAGGAACAGCTTTTCGATGGGTTCCATGAGATTGCCGTCCTTGTCTTTGCGATAAATGACCTCAGGCCGGGACACCAGCACTTCATGGCCTTCGCGGCGCATTTGTTCCACGAGGATGGCGATTTGCATTTCGCCACGACCACTTACGTTGAAAATATTGGGCGCGTCTGTTTGTGCAATGCGCAGTGCAACGTTGGTTCGAATTTCCTTCACCAGGCGTTCCCAGATATGGCGCGCGGTGACCAATTGGCCATCCTTGCCGGCGAGTGGGCCGTCGTTCACGGCGAACTGCATCTGAATTGTCGGAGGATCGATCGGCACGAACGGAAGCGGCACGCGGTCTTCAGAATCGGTAATGGTTTCGCCAATAAACACATCTTCAAAGCCCGCAAGACCAATGACGTCGCCGGCATGCGCTTCCTGCACTTCAATTCGCTTCAGACCTTCGAAGTGAAAAATAGCGGTGATTTTTGATTTGGTTTTGCGGCCGTCGCCGTGAATGCAAACAAACGGATCGCCAACTTTCACGATGCCGCTGTAGATTTTGCCAAACGCAATTCGCCCGAGGTAGTCCGAATAGTCGAGATTGGCAACCATCAGCTTGAACCCTTCGCCGGCATGGGCGCGGGGCGGGGGAATATGTTTGATGATCGCGTCGAACAACGGTTCCATCGTTCCGCTGGCGTGACTCATTTCGACCTTGGCGAAGCCATCGCGCGCGCTGGCATAAATCACGGGGAAATCCATTTGTTCATCAGTCGCGTGCAGCGACACAAAGAGGTCCCAAACCAAATCCAGCACTTTGGCGGGGTTTGAGTTTTCGCGGTCGATCTTGTTGATGACGACGATGGGTTTCGCGCCGGCTTCCAGCGCTTTGCGAAGGACGAAGCGGGTTTGAGCTTGCGGACCGTCCGTGGCATCGACGACGAGCAGCACTCCGTCGATCATATTCATGATGCGCTCGACTTCTCCGCCGAAATCCGCGTGTCCGGGAGTGTCGACGATGTTTACGTGGAAATCCTTGTATTTGAACGCTGCGTTTTTGGCACGGATGGTAATGCCTTTTTCGCGTTCCAAATCCATTGAGTCCATGATCCTTTCCTCGCCGGAGATGGCCTGGTTGGCGCGGAAAGTTCCGGACTGCTTCAATAGACAGTCGACGAGAGTGGTCTTGCCATGATCCACGTGAGCGATAATGGCGATATTGCGTATATGCTGCATAAAATCAGTTCAATCAAATCGAGTTGATGTTGCGCGTTCGAATCCGCGCCACGATGCCCCATATTCAAAGGGGCTGTACCAACAACCTCCGATTTGGAATGAGGCCGGGTAATGTGCCTGACATTTTTGAAAGGTCAAGCCTGACCGCACCGAAAAACCAATGGACAAGCAGCCCAAAATCGCTAAAGTCCCCGCCACGCTTATGAAAAATAGTCCTTTAACCACGATTTTGCTTCTGGCACTTACCGTGAGCGCGCTTGCTTCGGTGATTATGTGCTGGGCGTATATTTCAAAGACCCGGGAATTGCGCGCATTGGAAACGCAAACAGCCTTCATCAATCAGAATCGCGCGGTGATCAATGCTTTGCTGAATGATACAATCGAATACAGCAAGCGAAACCCGGCGATGATTCCAGTGCTGGAATCCGTCGGTTGGAAAACCGGTGGCGCGGCGGCCGCTCCCAAACCTGCAGGAAAATAATTTCTATGGACACTTTTGAATCCAAATCCCCGGAGCAATCGACCGGAGGTGAGACCCAGCAACAATTGGACTCCATCCGGCATTTGGTCGTTTCGGTGTTGGTGCTTGTTCTCGTCGTGAGCGGCACCTTGAACATTTTCTTTTTGCGTCAGATGAGAGATGTGAAGCGCGATCTCGAAAGAGTGGGGCCGCAAGCCACCCAAATCATGGCCAACTACCAGAAAACCGAAGCGCCAATGATGCAGACGCTCCTGGCGAAGTTCACCGAGTACGGCCGGGCGCATCCCGATTATGCTCCGATCCTTGCCAAGTACGGCATCAAACAAAGTGGCGCGACCAACGCCCCCGCGCCCGCTGCAGCTACGGAGAAGAAGTAATCGGTTTCACAGATGGCGTGGGCTTCGGGCTCCCGACGCCAAGGGATTCGTCTTTTGACGCCGTCCGGCGTCGGAAGACGATGATATGTTGGCGGGGAAGTACCTCAATGGTTTCCACCCAATTGAGGGGCAGTGCGCTCATTTCTTTTTTAACCTGGGCCTCGGTCATTTTGTGCACTGGCTTGATGGGCACAGCCGGATCCTCGCCGCGAAATTCGACGAATACCACGCGTCCGCCAGCTTTCAAGCTCCGGCTGATCGCGTCCATCATCTCGAACGGAAAATCAAACTCGTGATAGACGTCCACCATCAGTGCCAGGTCCACTGATGCGGTGGCCAGCCCGGGATTGGTGATTGTGCCGAGGACAGGAACAACATTGGTGATCGCCAACCTCGCCATGTTGTTCGTAATAAACTCCAGCATCTCGGGTTGAATATCCACGGCCATCACTTTTCCCGCAGGGCCAACGACTCGAGAAATACGACGGCTAAAGTACCCTGTGCCGGCGCCGATGTCCGCTACAGTATCGCCCGGTTTGATTTTCAGTTCCTTCAGTAATTGGCTGGTGTGCTCTTCTTCCTCCCGTTCCGGACGTTCGAGCCAATCAGCGGCAGGATGGCCCATCACGTAGGCAATTTCCCGTCCCATATAGAACTTGCCGATTCCGTCATGGTCGTGCACTTCCCGAAACTCGTAGCGGTTGGTTGCGGTGCCAGATGGTGGGGTATCGGCTGCGCGAACATTTTTCAAAGGGAAAAAGAGCGCCAGTAACGTTAGGCTAATCAACCAGAAAGGCCGGGGGTAAGGCTGGTGCAAGTGAAGCATTGCTCCATAAAACGACTCCCGCCTGCGGTTGTCCATTGCAATTG
Source organism: Limisphaerales bacterium (assembly GCA_044223735.1). Taxonomy (GTDB): domain Bacteria; phylum Verrucomicrobiota; class Verrucomicrobiia; order Limisphaerales; family UBA8199; genus JBGALR01. The sequence goes on from JBGALR010000038.1 coordinate 11,374, forward strand.
ATTGGGGCCGCGCCTCGGGGCGGTGTTTGCTCGCATTCGCACTTATCTCAAGGATGTTCTACATTGGCTGCGGCCTGGCAATTTGGACGTGCCCTAACGAGCATCCTTATTGTCAATATGCCCGCACAAATGAAAATGCTGTCGATGCAAGCGGCGGTACCTTACTCACAATGCGGCCACTCAGCGCGTCGGCACAGAATTTTCCATTTCCGCAACACGCGTCTTACACTGGGGGAACCATCAAGCCCACGATTGCGAGTCAGAGCTCGATGGATAATACGGTTTCGAATTTCTAGTTCAGTTGGAAAGGGCGATGTCTCAAGGCTGCGTTCACAGATGCAGACATCAACCATCCGACCGCCAACAACGCGCGCCTGATGGCCTGGCAACAGGATAAGAATTTTAACGTCATTGGTGGCGCGGAGTCGGCGACCGATGGCGATCTCGATAACGCCTATGGCCTTCTGTTGTCGCATCAGCATGGGGCAGCACGGGCATGGTTAATTATTTTAGCGCGGCCACGAACATGATCAATGCCATCATGCAAAGGTACGCAAACCAGACGGAGTGAACCCTGCGTCTTGGGGACTGGGCCGCCAGCGGCACATCGCACGGCAATAGCTACGCCGCGGCTACGCGCCCTTCGGATTTCATGGTGTCCAACCTCGCGGAGTATCGGGCGGGCACGAATCCCACCAAATGCCCTCTCCGTTTTTCAAATGCTCTCAGCAGCGACGGCTGGGAACGATCGGGGTGCTCCAATGGAAAGCGGTTGGTGGCAAGCATTATGTCGTTCCGTCCGTGCCTGCGTTGGGCGGTGCCAACCAATTTAGCGACATCAATCCCGCGATTAGCGTGACGGGGAGCGGAGATTCGCAGGCTAACTATACCGATTTTGGAGGTGCGACGAACGCGCAACGGCATTATTATCGCATACAATTGGGGCTTAATCTAAAAGGGGCGGAACCTCTAAACAGAACGGGATCCCACGACGACCTCGCCGGGGATCCCGATGTGATTAAGTGTATTGGCTTAGCTGCCGACGCTGGCGAGTTCTTCGTTGTTCGCCACGTTTACAATTTTGAACTGCTCGGCGTGCAACGCGGGATCCGCGCGGAACGAGAGCTTTCCGAAGTAGCGCTTTTCCATTTCGATAAGGTGTTTCTCGTCCTCCGTCCGGAGACGTTCGAGAATGGTTGGATGCACGACGATGCGGAGCTGGAAATCCGATTCGTCGCGGGCGCGCTTCTTGAGCAACTCGCTCAACTTGCGCTGAATCTCAACGCTCATGGTGAGCGCGCTCTTAACTTTGCCACGACCTTTGCAATATGGGCAATCATCATAGACTGCCGCGTTCACGCTTTCAGAATGGCGTTGCCGGGTCATTTCCATGAGCCCAAGCTGCGAGATGGGAAGCACGTGTGTCTTCGCCTTGTCGCGTCGCAGGCCTTCCTTCATGCGCTGATAAACCTGCTGCTGGTCCCGTCGATTTTTCATGTCGATGAAGTCGAGCACAATGAGGCCGCCCATGTTGCGCAAACGCAACTGGCGGGAGATTTCCTCGGCGGCTTCCAGATTGACCTTGAGAATGGAGGATTCCTGGTCCTTGCCGCCCTTGTGACGTCCGGTGTTGACGTCGATCGCCACCAGAGCCTCGGTTTCGTCCACGACGATATAACCGCCGCTCTTCAGGTGCACCTGGCGGGAGAAGGCATTCTCCAACTGACGAGTTACGTTAAATCGGTCAAAAATCGGCTGCGGGTCGCTATAGAGTTTGACTTTGCCGGAAGAACGCTTGGAGATCTTCGCGATCATCTCGCGCATCCGGTCGTTGGCCTTGGGGCTGTCCACCACGATGCGTTCGACATCCTCGGTGAGAAAGTCGCGCACAGTGCGTTCGATCAAATCGGGTTCCTGAAAGACGCAACTCGGTGGTGGTTGGGTTTTGATACGTTCTTGAATCAGGTTCCATTCGTCAAGTAGCAGGGCAAGGTCGCGGACGAAGTAGCGTTTTTGCTGGCCTTCGCCGACGGTGCGCATGATGACACCCATGCCATCCGGAATGGCCAGTTCACGTAGAATTTTTTTCAGGCGCTGGCGTTCTTGCTGGTTTTCAATCTTGCGGGAAATACCGCTTTGATCGGAATTGGGCAGCAGCACGAGATAGCGTCCGGGCAGCACGAGATTGGTGGTAACACGCGGACCCTTGGTCCCGATGGGGCCTTTGGTGACTTGTGTAATAATTTCGCTGCCAGGAGGGTACAGCCGCGGTATGTCCTTCTGTGTGATCTTCGGTTTTTCCCGGCGACGCCCGCCGCGATCCACAATTTCCACACCGCTATCAATGCTGTTTGGAACGATATCCCAATAATGCAAAAAGGCGTTTTTTTCGAATCCGATGTCGACGAAGGCAGCTTTCAAACCGTCTTCGAGGTTGCGAACCTTGCCTTTAAAAATGCTGCCAACGAGGCGTTCCTCGGTGGTGCGTTCAATCGTAAATTCTTCGAGCCGGCCCTCTTCAGTGACGGCGACGCGGGTTTCCAGAGTCTCCGCGTTGATGATCACTTCTTTGTGAATACGCTTCACCGGCTTGATCAAACGCTGGACTTTTTGGACAAGATTGGTGGCGGCCACTCGAATGGCATCGACGATGCCGCGCGGCTGTTCTTTCAGTGGAACGGGGGAGAATTTTTTTTCTTCCTTTACCTCGGCCGGAGTATTGAGATCCGGCTCCCGAAAGCCGCGTTTGTCGCCCTGAGCTTGATCGTTTTCCTTGGGCAGGCCTTCAGGCGGCAGTCCGGCGGCGATGTTTTCTGCCCGTTCGATCTCATTGGTATGGCGATGGTCGTAAACCTTTTCGGGAGCTTGTGAGCCACCCACGGCTTCGGCGCGGGCCTGCAAGGCATCGCGATCCGTCTGCGGAGGTTGCCCGTGACCCAATCCGCGGCTCGGCCGGAAGCGCATGCCGCGCCGGCGCCGGGAGAAATTTCTATCGTTCATAGTTTAGTATGCCTTTCGATGAATACACACATTTTGCAGCAAGCCCATGGCGATCAACGAGACGAGCACTGATGACCCGCCGTAACTTAACAGCGGCAGCGGCACTCCCGTCACGGGCATTATCCGAATGTTCATGCCGATATTTATGAATACATGGCTGAAGAGGAGCGTTACGACGCCCACCGCCAGCAATTTTCCCAGACGATCGCGCGCCTGGCCGGCAATCCTGATCCCTGTGAACAGGACCACCGCGTAAAGCGTGAGTACAATCACGCTGCCAACGAATCCTTCCTCCTCGGCAATGACGGAGAAAATGAAGTCGTTGTGCGCCACGAGCCGGGGCAGGTAGCCCAACGCATTTTGCGTTCCTTGCCGCCAGCCTTTGCCTGTCAGCCCTCCCGAGCCGACGGATATCAGCGCCTGACGCACGTTGAACGAATCGTCCAATTGTTGCCGTCGCTGACGTTCCACCTCCGCTTGTGAAGCGCCCGGGCGGGGTGGAGTTTCCCTGCCGAAGTAAACCATCAGCCTGCGCCTTTGGTAATCCTCCAGCTTAATCTGCCAATTCGGTGGAGCGAATAGTACGTCCACCAAAAATAACGCACCAAAAATTCCCACTACGGCCGCCAGCCGCAGCAGGTAGCGCCGCGGCGTACCCGCGACATACAACATGGCCAGCCCCGTAGGGACCAGCACCAGCGCTGACCCGAGGTCCGGTTCCTTCATAATCAGCAAAAATGGGAGAATCATCATCCCGAGCGCCTTGAAGAAATTTCCGGGTGTATGCAACTCCTCCACCGGCCGGCTGAGGAAATGCGCCTGGGCGAAGATGAAGGCGAGTTTGGCAAACTCCGACGGTTGCCCCTGAAATGGTCCCAAATCGATCCAGCGTCGCGCACCCCATCCATGCGTCGTGCCGATGCCCGGAATAAGAACCAACACTAGCGTTAAAATCGAAGTCCAATAAACGAGAAACGCATAGCGTGCCAGAGAGCGATAATCAACAACACACAACATGCCGGCGACACCGATGCCCAGCGCGTACCAGACCACTTGCCGAAACCAACTCTGGCTGTACCACGGAGCCGTACGCGCGGACTCGCTAACCATCGTGGCGCTGTAAACGAACGCGACGCCCACGAGCATAAGCCCGGCCAAGGCTGCGATTTGCAGCCGGTCGATCCGGGACTGATGGTCGTTGAGATCAGCGTCAAACATCGTTCAGTTGCTTCTCGCCATCGTTCCGACGTTGGTATGCGTGGTCCGCTCACGGTCCATTAATGCCTGGTAGATAAGCCCCGCCACGGGTGCACAGGTTGTTCCCCCTGACACACGCGGCTCCGATTTTACGTTTTCCACCATCACCACAACGGCGTAGCGCGGTTTCTCATTGGAGTCCGGCGGGCAAAATGGCGCGAAGGAGGCGAACCATACCGTATAGCCAATTGTGGTATTTCGCTCGTTTTGCACTTGAGCGGTACCGGTTTTGCCGCAAATACGAAGGCCAGTCAGCGAAACATGGTCGCGCACATGTTTACCTGTTCCATCGGCATCTTCCGTCTCGGCGAGCATCGCGTCGTGGACTATGGAAAAGGTGCGATCACTCAAGCCGAGGTTCTCCCGGATGACGCCGCTGGGTTTCACATCAGGCGGTGTGCGGGAAAACGGATCGGCGGGTTCAACGCGATCCACCAATCGAGGTTTCAGTACTTTGCCACCGTTGGCGATGGCTGCAGTCATCACTGCCATTTGCAGGGGCGTTACCCAAGTCGGGTCCTGACCAATGCTAAGATTTGCTGTTTTGCTCGTGCCCCAACCAGAATCAAGGCGGCTCACGTTCGGAAACGCCCCGGGCACCTCCTGCGCGGTTTTGGCGAAGCCGGTGCGCTCGCCAAGATGGAGAAGATTGCCCAGCCGGATGATACGCTCGGGCCCGACATTGGTGGCGCAACGAACAAAGTAAGTGTTGCTGGATCGTTTGATGGCCAGCTTGAAATCATAGTCACCGGGTGCAACCGTGTCTTTGATCACGTGGTTGCCAATTTTGATGTAACCCTTGCCGCGTTCATTGGGGTTTTCCTGAACATTGATGATAGCTTTTGGATCCCAGCCCGCCTCCAGTGCCGCCATGGCAACAACGAGCTTGAAAATCGAACCGGGCATGTAATTTTCCTGGGTTGCGCGGTTCTTTTCGGCGCGTGATTCCACCAATCGGTCCATTTCGGCCTTGGACAGATTCGGTACAAACCAATTCGGATCATACGTGGGGGTGGAGGCCATCGCCAAAATATCTCCGGTGCGCACATCCATCACCACCGCGGCTCCCCGTGTACCCGGGCCGTTGGCATTTTGCAGTGCTCGTTCAGCGACTTGTTGCACACCCAGGTCCAGAGTTAACACCACGTTCTCGCCTGCCTTCGCTTCGCTCCAGATATTTTCGGTTTGTCGGTAACCGAGGCTGTTGACGAGCACCGATTTTGCGCCGGCCACACCGCGCAGTTGCTCGTCGTAGCCGTACTCGATGCCTACAACACCCTTGTAGTCCGGTAAACGAAAGGAAAAATAAGCGTCTTCGTTGGCGCGCGAGCTGTCATCCCGTCGCAATTGTCCCAGCAGATGCGCTGCGGTGGTGCCGTGAGGATAGGAGCGCATCGATTGGACTTCGATGTCCACCCCGACCTGGCCGGAGGATTGTTCTTCAAACAGCGCGATCTGAGCCGGGTTCAAATTGGTGACAATGGGGAAGGGCAGGGCAAGGCTCTTCTCATAATGACGCTCGAAGTTAGTCACGTTGAGCGAGAGAGGTTGACGCAAACGTTGACTCACCTGTTGCACCACGTTGCTGCCTACTTCATATCGTGCCTGCCGTCGCAACTGGCTCTTGCGCTTGCTTAAAATCGCGGCTGCGGCGCGGCGTTCGGCCTTGTTGAGCTTGCGGCCCAGTTTTTTCTCCTCCTCGTCAACCTGAGCGTTGAATTGCGCAGTGACCTGTCCGACGTCCTCGCGATAAACCTTGTCGAACTCGCCGCGCAATTCATCGAGATAGAGTCCGACGTTATAGGTGGGGCGGTTCTCGGCAAGTGGCGCGCCGTTGCGGTCCAGGATTTTTCCACGCACGGCTGGAATGCGCACGGTGCGGAACGACTGCGTTTCGAGATTTGCCTGGTACTGTCTACTCGAAACAATTTGCACCCACCAGAGGCCGACGAGCAGTATGACGAAGCCAAGGATGACCACCAGCGTCAACACGCGTAATTGCGCATCGTTCTTTTTCAACTGGTCGAATACGAGCATGTGTTGAGGTTTTAGTTACTGTTCCTTGTTTATGTCATCGTCCCCGCCGGATTTCCCGGTCGGTACGGAAACTCGATTCGGTGACGCGTGAGTGCACCAAGGTGCGGTTGAGCCAGCCAAAGAATTCGAACCAGATTGGCGTCGCGACGGCGCCACCGATGCTCATTACGATCAATTGCCAGATCGTGCCCCAGCCGACCATTGGCTGGCGTCCCTTGGTGAGTATCAGGAGCAACGTGAGCAGCGGCGCCACGGCGCTGGCAATCAGACCGATGGTCACTTGGGCAAACAGCTGGTCGCGCAGAATTAATTCGCGAGTAATGTGAATCGTCAACCCGATGGCGAACAGCGGCAGAATACTAACTCCCAATGGATTTGCCGAAAGCGAGTCGAAGCCGAGGCCGCCCAGCAACGCCAGCAACGCTACAGTGGTGAGGCCGGCGGTCAAAGCCGCATAGACCATCAGCGATGGCAGCAAATCGATTTGGGCGCCGAGCAGGAAACGCAGCCCGTTAAAAGCGGATTCCCAGAAGACAGCGAGAATCGCGGCAGCCAGGACAAAAATTGTATTTAACCAGCTCACGGAAAAACCACCCAAACTTCCTCGATTGCGTTCAAGTTGACGGCCAGTTTGACTCGGGCGGCGGTGGCCAGGCCGTATTCCACCGAATGAGAGTCAACGACCGTCCCAATCATGACATCTTTGGGAAAAACTCCGCCATTACCGAAGGATTTCACCAGTTGTCCCGGCTTGAGATTGGCACTGCCCAGGAGATAACTCATTTCCACAAATTCGCTGTTTAACGGACCTGATCCGGTGATGATTCCCGTGTCGTGCGCATCGTTTTCCACGCGAGCGGAAACGCGGCATTCTCGATCGCCTAACAGCACGACTTGGGAGCGGGTCAGACCAACGGACGAGATTTTCCCCACCAAGCCTTCCATGGTTACCACCGGGAGGTTGTTGCTGAGCCCATTGCGGCTTCCGAGATCGATTTCGACCGTGCGCCACCAATTCGAGGGATCGCGCAAAACGACTCGGCCCAGCTTGGCTTTCCAAGGCATCTGTCGTTGCCAGCCCACGAGCTGGCGCAACCGGGCATTTTCCTCGGCAGTCTTTTCGAATTGCATGGCCTGCAACCGAAGGCGTTCGACTTCGCGTCGCAGTTCCGCGTTTTGCTTCGCCAATTCGCTGCGCGGCACGAGGCGTTCGCTGGCGGACTCAGTGACCTGTTGGGAAGATCCGGCCAGGCCGAAAAGAGGCAGGAACAAGCCGCCGATGCCCAGCTTCAACTGGGCCGTGGTTCGGCTTGGCAGGTTCAAAATGATCAGCGCAAACAACACAACCAGCACCAACGCGATGTAATGCGGCCGTTTTAACATCTATTCTTGCTCACAATTCGTGAGCCGGACTGGTTAGCCCGGCATTTTGCTTAATCCGCCGCCGGCGTGGTCCGTGGACCGCCCGGCAATCAGGCGTTGCGCAAACCCGGGCCTAACATTTCGGTTGGATGACAGGGAGGAACTATTTCGAATTGGAAGAAACGCGCTTGAGAAATTGGAGTTCTTGCAATACCCGGCCCGTGCCTTCGGCCACGGCGCTCAGGGGATCATCGGCAACGTGAACCGGCAAACCGGTTTCCTCTGCTACCAGTCGATCAATACCGCGCAATAGCGACCCGCCGCCAGCCATGACAATGCCACGGTCCACCAGGTCGGAGGATAATTCGGGCGGACAGCGTTCCAGGGTAATGCGAACAGATTCCAAAATACTCGACAGCGGCTCCTGCAAGGCCTCGCGGATTTCCTCCGAACGAATGGTCAGCGTTTTCGGCAGACCGGCGCTCAAGTCGCGCCCCTTGACTTCCATGGTTAATTCCTGCTCCAGCGGAAAAGCTGAGCCAATCTTCATCTTGATCTCTTCCGCCGTGCGTTCGCCTATCATCAGGTTATAGGCCCGTTTAATGTGCGCCACGATCGTTTCGTCAAATTCGTCCCCGCCCACCCTCAGGCTGCGGCTGAAGACGATGCCAGCGAGGGAGATGATTGCGATTTCGCAAGTTCCGCCGCCAATATCAACGATCATGTTGCCCGCCGGCTCATGCACCGGCAATCCGACGCCGATGGCCGAAGCCATGGGCTGTTCAATCAAATACACTTCCCGCGCGCCGGCATGAGTGGCGGAATCCTTTACCGCCCGTTTCTCAACTTCGGTGATGCCCGAAGGCACCGCCACGACGACCCGGGGCGCAATTAATTTTCGATGGTGGACCTTCTGGATGAAGTGGCGGAGCATCGCTTCCGTGATTTCAAAATCAGCGATGACACCATCCTTCATGGGCCGAATGGCCACGATATTTCCGGGCGTACGACCAAGCATCCGCTTGGCTTCCTCGCCCACCGCCAGCACATTATTGGTCCCAGCCTGAATCGCGACAACGGATGGTTCCCGTAATACGATCCCTCGATCCCGCACGTACACCACGGAATTTGCCGTCCCGAGGTCGATCCCAATGTCGTTGGAAAACAGGCTTTTAAATTGCGCAAACATGAATTTGCCCTAACAAGCGCATCAGTTAAGAGCAGCCGTGTTACCGGGTCAAGACTATTAAACTTTCAAGCTTTCTAACCCGCTGGTGAGCCCGAAGATACGGAAATTCGTCAATCAATGAGCCCGGCAGCTCAGCAAAACAAGTGTTTATCGCTCTACCGAGTTACTTAAGATATTTTGAGTATGGCTTTTTATACCCATCCGGCGATGATGTTTTGGAAATGAGCAGTCGACAACTTCACGGGAAATCCGCTTTGATCACCGGTGCCAGCAAGGGACTGGGTAAAGCCATGGCGCTTGCGCTCTCGGAAGCCGGCGTGCGCGTGGCGCTCGTATCGCGCGGCCTCGAACAACTCAATCAAACTGCCGAAGCCGTGCGCAACCTTGGCGGTGAAGCGGCTGTTTTCCAGGCTGACCTGACGGACGAGGCCCAAGTGCGCAAACTCGAAGCCTCGGTGATCGGGGAATTTGGCCGGCCGCAAATACTCATCAATAACGCCGGCGTCAATATCCGCAAACCGGTCACAGAATTTACCCTCGCGGAATGGCGGCAGGTGATCGACGCGAATCTCACCAGCGTGTTCCTTATGTGCCGCGCTTTTGTGCCTCATTTGAAAGGGCAGGGCTACGGCCGTGTCATTAATCTCGGATCTACCATGGCGCACGTTTCCATTGCCGGACGCACCGCCTATTCCTCTTCGAAGGCGGGTGTGCTTGGATTTACCAAGGCGCTCGCGCTCGAACTGGCTCCGGAAAAAATAACCGTCAACGCGATCAGCCCGGGCCCGATTGTGACCGAACTCAATGCTCCATTGCTGAATGATCCCAAGTTGAGTCAGGACTTCACTTCGCGCATTCCGCTGAGCCGTTGGGGCAAGGTGGAGGAAGTCGGCAAGCTGGCTGTGTATCTTTGTTCTGAGGATGCGGGATTCATCACGGGCACCGACGTGCTCATCGACGGGGGTTGGACCGCGCAGTAATCAGCCCGAAAGGCTGTTACACTTGTTGGTCTGCGATTTGCTGAGGAGCCAATTGTCGAAATGACGATGGGCAAAAATAGCTTGGTGCATTTGGTTCCTCGCGGAACCCGGGCTTGGACTGTCTAAAATTGTGTGCGCGGGCGTGTCTGGTTTGTGGACACCTCTGTTGCCACCTCGTCAGGTATGGCGTTGCTGCTTATGAATGGCTTTGGCGTTTTCAGTCTGCTGTCCTGCATCCTTCAACTCTCCGTTCCCTCGTATTCACTCCGCTTGGTCCGGCGATACGGCACCGCGCGGGTGGGCTGGTTTATTGTTACCGCCTTCGCCGCGCTGGCAGTGTTGCAACTGTTGCGGCCGATGAAACCGATGTCGTCCGGCGGCATGGCGGGAGGAACCATGGACATGCTGATGTGTGGTTCAGCGGTCTTGTTGGTGATCGGCTTGGGTCATATCGAAACGCTGCTGGCCGCGCATCAGGAAGCGGAGCGGCAGGCGCGCCGCCTGCGTAACGAATGCGAAACGCAGGCGGAAGAAAAGTCAACCGACCTCGCCCGCTTGAATCAGGAATTACTTCTGAAGATTGCCGCCTTTGAGAAGAATGAAATTGTTTTGAAAGAGTCGGAGGCGGAATACCGCTTTTTGTTCGCGGAAAATCCGCAGCCCATGTGGATTTTTGATTTACGATCTTTTAGATTTCTGGCCGTCAACAAAGCCGCTCTTCGCCAATACGGTTATACCCAGGAAGAATTTACTGCCCTAAACGCCCGCGATCTCGTTCCTTCCGGGGTATCCGCCCGCTTTCAAACCGACGCAGCCAAACCATGCTCCTCCGTTCAAATGCGTGGCACCTGGCAGCATTGCCGAAAGGACCGAAGTCTCCTGGAAGTGGAAATCACGGCTCTCGATTTACGCTATGGCGGTTATCCGGCCCGATTGATTCTCGGCACAGACATGAGCGTGCGGAACGAGGAGAAAAAGCAATATTTCGAGGATCAGAAACAGGAAGTCGCGGGTCAGCTCGCGGGTGGTGTCGCTCACTATTTCAACAATACTCTTAGCATCATCAGTGGTCATGTCAGTCTGCTCGCGCATGAACAGCCGGATCAAAAAGCTGCGGACCATCTAAATCATATCTCGAATGCGGTGAGTTGTGCCGCCGGCCTTTCCCGGCAACTGCTCATCTCCAGCGGTCACTTTCCCATGAAACAGGAAATGGTCGATTTGAACGCGCTTCTGCGCGGTCTGCAGCCCACGATTTCACGACTGGTCGGCAAGGATATCGTGGTCCAGTCAATCTTCGGTCTGGAGATGCCGCGCATCCCCGCGGACGCGCGCCTGATCGAACACATCGTGATCAACCTCATCCTCAATGCGCGCGACGCGATGTCCGTGGGCGGCACGATCACCGTGCGCACGGAGAGCGTGCGGCTGGGCGAATCTTCGATCGGCGAACGCGGGGGTATTTCGCGAACCGGAAACTTTGTTCGCCTCGCCATTCGTGATACCGGTTGCGGCATCACACCCGAAGTGCGGGCCCATTTGTTTGAGCCCTTCTTCTCGACCCGCGGCGTCGGCAAAGGACGCGGACTGGGCCTGGCCAGCGTCCACGGTGCGGTGCGGCAACATGGCGGTTGGGTCGAATATTCCAGCGAACCCGGTAAGGGCGCTGAGTTCACCATCTTTTTCCCGGAAGTTCCCCCCGCGATCAAGCACACTGAGACCGAATTTCACCGGCGAATGCGCTGCTAGTCAGGGTCGCCAGCGAACCTATCGCGCAGTTGCGATGGCTCGCACGCCTTCGATGAGACGATCCACTTCGCTCTCGGTCGTGTAACATGCGCAGCCCGCGCGGACGAGTCCCTCGCGGGTCATGCCCAGTTTCGCGAGCACGCCGGTTGCATAAAAATTTCCGTTGGAGACGAACACTGCTTCACGCGTGAGTGCTACTGCGACGTTTTTTGACTCAAGTCCGCGGACGCTAAAGGACACCGTCGGCGTACGCGGTTTGCCGGGCGGCGGGCCGTAGCATTGCACGCCATCAATTGCCGACAAACCATTCCACAATCGCGCAACCAGAGCGTCACCGCGTTCGTGCAGTTCCGAAATCGCGCGCATTAATCGCTCCCGGCGCGTGGCGCCCGGAGCGAGGGACGCGAGAAACTCAACCGCCGCCGCCGCACCAACAATCCCTTCGTGGTTCTGCGTGCCGGTTTCCATGCGATCGGGAATCTCATCTGGCGCGGGATCCAGTTTTGGCACATCCAGGGCCGCCATCGTTTCCGCACGACCATACAAAACGCCTGTGTGGGGGCCGTAAAATTTGTAAGGCGAGCACGCGAGAAAATCGCAGTCCAACGTTTTGACATCGATGACCCGGTGCGCGGCGAAGTGAACGGCATCCACGTAACACAAAGCGCCGTGTTTATGAGCTAGCTGCGCGGCGTCGCGGACTGCGGAGATGGTGCCGAGTGCGTTGGATGCGGCGCCGATGGCTACGAGGCGGGTCTTCTTATTCACCGCGCACTCCAATTCGTCCCACACCAGTCCGCCAGTCGCCGGATCAAACGGAACGAGTCGGACCGTGATGCCACGGTCCTTGGCCAGCGCGCGCCACGGAGCGACATTCGCTTGATGGTCCAATTCCGTCACCACCACTTCGTCACCCGGTCCCCAGTTGCGTCCCAACGCCCGCGCAGCGTGGAAGGTGATGGTCGTCATATTATTGCCAAACACTACTTCACGTGGCGATGCGTTGAACAAGTCTGCGAACGCCTCGCGCGCATGCGTCAATGCGGCATCGGTTTCGGCACTCGTCGGATAGTTCCAATGCGTGTTGGCGTTATGGTTGAGCAAATAATCGGAAATGGCATTGACCACCTTTTGCGGTACCTGCGTGCCGCCGGGCCCGTCGAAATAAGCGACCGGCTTGCCCGCATGCTTGCGTGACAGCGCGGGAAAGTGTGAGCGAATGGTTTCAGGCGAGGCCAGCCCTCGATCAGAAATGGTCGGCACGGTTGGTTGTGTGGTCATAAATCCCCGCGCATGGGAAAGCGGATCAGCCTATTCGTCAATGGGAAATTACTATTAGTGCCCGCCTCACTTTTGCGCGAGCAAAGTGAGCCTCGGCCACCACCACACGATGCGCCCTTCTTCCGTATCGAGGCGCAATGTGGCGCGTACATGCGCTGAGGCATCGCGGACCGCAGCAAGCACGAGTTCGCGATTCTGAGGCGACGTGCCCGCAGTGTCGAAATACCATTGCAGATCCGGTTGTTTCAACGGGTGCAATTCGGAGCGCACGACGCGCATGCCCGCATCGCGGATCAATTTTTCCCATGCCCCCGGCGATAGGAAACGGCCATGGCTGGGATCGCGCCACTTTTCGACCTGATGTAGCCACGCCTCCGTTTCGGTATCTTTATCCGGCACGCTGCTGTCAATCAGCAGGAAGTGTCCTTGCGGTCGCAATACCCGTGCGACTTCGAACACGAATTTCGAGGGAGAGCTGAAATGATGCGGCGCCACGCGCGAGGTCACCAAATCAAACGAACCGTCATCGAACGGCATTGCCTCTGCGGGAAACAATTTTGCGTCCGCCGTGAAGCTGCTCTCCGCCAACAGCCTTTGCGCGTTCACGAGCATGCGGGGGGCAATGTCGCCCAACGTGACCGACCATCCCTGGCGCGCGAGATACAATGCGGTGTGGCCGCCGCCGGTGGCGACGTCGAGCGCGATGCCATTGGCGGGCTTCGTAACTCCCGTTAACCCGGCCGCGACATCGCCGGTGTCCGCGAGGATGTGCGCGTGTCCATAGCGATCACTTTGCCGGTCAAATTGGGCCGCCGCTGCCGCCTGAACCAAGTCAAAATTTTGTTGCTCCACATGACAAAGTTGCCTCCTTCCGTGTTGAAAATCGAGTCTCGGCTGCAACTTTGTGGACTAATGGATGAAGGAGCCCGGGACCCATTTCGATTACGCGACCTGCGAGGTAGCTATTCTTTGGCGGGTGAACGCGATCAATCCGCCTGCGTCAATGATGGCCTGGCGCGATTTGGGTAATCCCACGATGGGGAATTGCCGTCCGGTTCGCTGGTTAATGACAGCGTGATCAGCGATTTCCAATTCGTCGCCGACCTCGGCTTCGATCTCGGGGCAGACAATCATGCGCAATCCGAGGTTGATGCCGTTTTGTAGAAAGATGCGCGCAAAGTCGCGCGCCACAATCGTGAGGTTGTGGCCCTTCAGGCAGGAGACCGCCTGCTCGCGGGATGAGCCGCAACCGAAATTCTTCCCGCCAAGTAGAACACTGGCTGCTGGAATTTGTCCGGACTTGAGTTTGGTATTGAACGTGGCGTCGTCCACAAAAGCGAATTGCGGGGTCTCAGTGGGCAACACAGTCGCCATGTAACGGCCCGGATAGATGACGTCGGTTGAAATGTCGTCACCGACTTTGAATACGACTTGTGGCATGCGATTGTATTTCAGTTTGGTTTTCGAGGGTCAGTGATCACACCGGTCAGGGCGGAAGCGGCAGCGACGGCGGGCGAACAGAGATAGACACCGGATTTGGGATTACCCATGCGTCCTTTGAAATTGCGATTGGTGGTCGAGAGGGCCGTTTCGCCGTCGCCGAGCGCGCCTTCGTGGACGCCGAGGCACGGACCGCAACCGGGATTCATGACGACGGCGCCAGCTTTGACAAACGCTCCGATATATCCCCGCGCCAAAGCTTGGCGATAAATTTTTCCAGACGCTGGAAATACGAGCATCCGGGTGTTCCGCGCAACCGTGTGGCCTTTGACGATTCGCGCCGCCATGGCGAGGTCGTCAAGGCGGCCGTTGGTGCAGGAACCGATGACGACCTGATCCACCTTCACTCCTGTCACCTGCGCAATTGACTTTACGTTGTCCACTGTGTGGGGACAGGCGATTTGCGGCTCCAATTTTGAAACGTCGATATTGATTGTGCGTTCATAGACGGCGTCTGAATCGGGACGGACAAAATCAATCGGATCTGTCACCCCGGCTTCTTCGCGAAGGTAGCGCTCAGTTTCTTTGTCCGCGGGGACGATGCCCGCCGTCGCGCCCGCCTCCACCGACATGTTGCAAAGCACGAGTCGCCCGGAGGTCGGCATTCGCTGAATCGCGGGACCGTGAAATTCGAGCACCTTGAAATTTGCGCCTTGGGCGCTGATTAAGCCTATCAGATGCAGGATAAAGTCCTTCGGTCCGACGAAGTTCGTGAAGCGCCCAGTGACCACAACCTTGATGGTTGGGGGGACCTCGACATTGAGAACGCAGCCTAACGCCCATACGCTGGCCATTTCGGTCGCGCCGATGCCGAACGCGAAGGCGCCGAGCGCCCCATGGCTGGTGGTGTGGGAATCCGTGCCTACCACCACGCTGCCGGGACGAACGTAACCGTTTTCCGGCAGAATCTGATGGCAGATGCCGCCAACGTCGCCGCGAATGTCATGGAACTTCCTCACATTTTGCGCCGCAACGAAGTTGCGTACTTTCTTTTGATTGGAAGCCGTCTTGGGCGACTCTGCGGGAACACGATGGTCAAAGACCACGGCCACGCGGGTGGGATCCCAGATTTTCGGTTCCAGCGAAGTGCCCTCATAAATTTCGAGGAATTGGTTGATGACCAGCGCGGCATTCTCGTGTGACATCGCGAGATCAACCCGTGGTTCGACGACCTCTCCGGCTTTGAGCGACTCAACGCCGCATGCCCGGGATAGAATTTTTTCGACGGTGGTCATATCGATTTGGGGTGCGGATCCGACGATTACGCAACGATCTTTTTCTCGCCCCGGTATTTGTTTTCGATTTTATCGGCCGGGAGATAATTGTTCTCCAGCGTGCGGTAATCTTTGAGGCCCACGAAATCGGTGAATTGTTCGAAGGAGGAAACCCATTCCGTTTGACCCGCGAGGATCCCCGTGGGTGATTTCTTCAGCGCGGTGAAAAACGTCATGAGCGACTTGTGCGTCACCATGATGGAGGCAACGGGGATCGAGACACGCCCGACACCCATCGCAGCGAGTTCGGGAATGGGCACCAGTTCGGTTTTCATGCCCGAAATGGCATCCATCAAATTGACGGAGAGTGGTCCTTCGAGTTCTTTGATGGCGCGTTGAATGTCTGCCCGGGTTTTGATGCCATCGATGAAAGCCAGGTCGGCTCCGGCTTCGAGGTAAAGATTGCAGCGGGCGATGGCCTCATCAAGGCCGAGCACCGAAAACGCATCGGTCCGGGCGTTGATAATGAAATCCTTGTCGAGCGCTTTGCGCACGTCGTCGCAGGCGCGAATTTTCCCCGCCATTTCCTTGGCCGAGATTACTTCCTTGCCGCCCATGTGACCGCATCGCTTCGGGAAGACCTGGTCTTCGAGATTCATTCCCGCCACCTCCATGGCGATCAAACGCTCGGTAACCCAGGCGGCGTTGATGGCGTTGCCGCCACCGGTATCGACGTCAGCCATGACAGGGATGGAGACGGCCTGCGCAATGTTCCAGGTCAGGTCCAGGATGTCCTTCATTTGGACCAGCCCGACGTCCGGCCTGGCCAGCAGCGACGCGGCGATGCCGTAGCCGGAAATTTGCACGGCTTCAAAGCCGCATTTCTCGATGATCTTCGCGCTTAGGGCATCATGGCAACCGGGGACGACTACCGCACGCCGGTTCATGACAGCGCGCCTCAGAACGGTGGATTGTTTCATAAGAATTTGTTGGCGATGGCTTGCGCCATTTGCAGGGTGGTTGCGGAGCCGCCCATATCGTAAGTGCGAACTTTGCCGTCGGCGATGACTTGGGCCACGGCATATTCCACCGCAGCGGCTTTGGCTGTTTCGCCCAACCACTCCAGCATCATTTTTGCCGCCAGGATTGTGGCGATTGGATTAACCTTGTTTTGACCCGCGTATTTGGGCGCGGAACCGTGCGTGGGTTCAAACACAGCAAGCTTCTGGCCGATGTTGCCCGAGCAGGCAAAACCAAGGCCACCGACCATTTGCGCGCACAAATCGGATATGATATCCCCATAGAGATTAGGGGCGACCAGCACGTCGTAGTTCAACGGATTCTTAAGCAACCACATGGTCAACGCGTCGATGTTCGCCTCGTCCATTTGAATCTCGGGGTAATCCCTGGCGACCGTGCGGGCGGCTTCCAGGAAGAGGCCATCGGTGGCGCGCACCACGTTGGCCTTGTGAACGACGGTGACCTTCTTCCGGTTAAATTTGCGGGCGAAATCAAACGCGGCGCGGGCGATTCTTTCGGAACCGGCCCGAGTATTGATCTTGCACGATACAGCGTATTCGTCCGGCGCCAGCCGCGCAAACGGCGCGAATGGCTTGGCCAGCCTTTCCAGCGTACTGGCCAGCTCCGCTGGCACCGGAGAAAATTCCACTCCCGCGTAAAGGTCCTCGGTATTCTCGCGGAAAACGACGAGGTTGATCTTCTCTTTGAAATTGAGGGCGTTGCCTGGATAGCCCTTGCAGGGCCGCAGACAAACGTACAAATCAAACAATTGGCGCATGCGAACAATCGGAGATCGATAAGTGAGGCCTTTGTTCTGCAACGGCGGGTCCAATTCGTTCGCGGCGATACGGGTGGGCTTCGAGGTGATCGCGCCAAACATCGCTGCGTCCACGTTTTTCAAAAGGTCGATCGTTCGTGTGGGAAACGAATCGCCTTCATGGCGCCAGCAGTCCCAGCCGATGTCGCCTGGAATATATTCGGCCTCAACCCCGGTAGCGTTCAATACCAGCCTCGCGGCTTCCAGTACTTCGGTCCCCACTCCATCACCCGGCAACCATGCAATCTTGTATTTGGCCATACGCAATTAATATGTCTGACGCATGAGAAAGTTAGCCCTCCAGTGGTGTGTGGGGCTCCTCATGTGTTGCCAATCCTTGACCGCTTTTTGCCGTTCCCTGATAGACTCAACGGCCGCTTACTCCCTTGAAAAGGCGCTTCCCATGCTTCACCTCGTGGTTTAGTTTCGTCAGCCTGCAATCCACGGTGCAGGGTGGGTTGAATGTCTTGAGCGAGAATCCGTAACCATATGAATTGCGATTCTAGTTTTGCCCTCAGATGGTCCCGCAGCATCCGAAGTTTTTTTCCGTTCTGCGTTTTGGTGGCGGCAGGGTTTTTGAACGCTGCTGAACCAGCTACGAACAATCAAGTTCCAGTGGTTGATGGGGTCGTGATGCCAAAGAGGGCCGTCGTCGCCACCATCGTGGACGCCATGCAGTTCCTGAAAAAGGCGGACGGCGCGTATGTGCCCGGCCGCATCGACGGCGAACTCGCCGGCTATTTTACGAGCGCGTTTGTCAATGCAGATGGCACGCGTTCCGACCGCAAGCTTTCCTATCCGGCGCGACAACATGCGTATTTTATTTTTACGTTTCTGCGCTACGCCGCTTACAGCGGCGAAGAGGAGTGGCTCTTGCGCGCGCGAGATTTGGCGGATTGGAATTTGCGCCATCTGACGCCGACCAACGCGGTGTATGCGGGCATTCCTTATTCCACCATGCAAAACGGCAAGCCCGGTGGCTCGCGAGATGCGGATAGCATTGAACCAGACAAGGCCGCATTTATCGGCAGTGCGTATCTGGCATTGTACGACGCGACGAAGGCCCAGAGGTATCTTGATGAGGCGAGTAATATCGCGGACACACTCGTCCGTCACCAAAATGCGGATGGCAGTTGGCCGTTCCGCGCGGTGCCCGAAGACGGCACCGTAAGGCAATCCATTGGCGGTGCCCCGGTTTTCTTCGTGGAGTTTTTTGAGGGTATGGTACGCCATGCCAAGAAGCCGGCATATCAAGAGGCGCATGATCGCGCGCTGAAATTGATGCTCACGCGGAACGTCGAAAAAAATCTCTGGGGGACCTACCATGAGGATATCGGGGGCAAAGCCGACGATTACCTCTCCGCTGAACCGATGTCGTTCACCGCCGACTATCTGTTTCGCCATGCCAAGGCACACCCCGATTACATAGCGCTGGGCCAGCAAGTGCTTAAAAGCATGGAAGGCCGGTTGGTGTTCACCAACGGCCACGCTGCGGCGCCGGCTCCAGCAGTCGCGGAACAAGCTGGCTTTGTGCATATCATGCCGGGTCACACCGCACGGTATTGCCTCGCCCTCGCTGACGAATACCAGGCGACCGGCAACCGAGCGGTCAAAAAAAAGGCGATCTCCGGGATCAACGCCATAACCTATATGCAATCGCCGACGGGCCTGTTCGCGACTTTTTTCTTTTCCGTGAAAGAGAATGCGCGGAACAAGGAAAGGCCGAATTGGTATTCGCAGCACCTTTACACAGTTTGCCATCTGTTGGAAATAATGCCCCTCATACCCGACGCCTTTCCGGTTCAGAAATAGCCCGAGTCTACCGCATTCGTAGATCACAAGAAACGAACCATCTTAATCGCGCGAGCATTGTCATGCGTCGGAGGCCTTTTCAGGAATGCGCTCCTTGCCTGCGGCACCTCGTTCCTCGCGCATCAAATCGGCGCGCACCTGGGGCAGACTCTGCGGGTAATTTGCCTGAATATAGGCGATCAGTTTTTCCCGAAGTTCACAGCGCAGCTCCCAGGCTTTGGAAGAATCCGCCGCAGTCGCCAGCACGCGAATTTGCATCGCCTTGTCGTTCGCGTCGGTCACCTGCAAATTCCAGAAACGCTTGTCCCACAGGGCGCTGCCTTCGACGATTTGCTGAGTGGCTTTCCGCATCAATTCGAGTGGTAACGTGTAATCCACCCAGAGGAAAACGGAGCCGAGCAGGTGCGCCGAAGCGCGCGTCCAGTTTTGAAACGGCTTCTCGATGAAATAGCTCAACGGCACGATGAGCCGCCGGTCGTCCCAGATATGCACGACCACATACGTTAGCGTGATTTCTTCCACGCGCCCCCATTCGCCTTCCACGATCACGACGTCGTCGATCCGGATGGGCTGCGTCATGGCCACTTGAAAGCCCGCGAATAAATTCGCGATCGTTCGTTGGGCGGCGAAGCCCGCAATTATGCCAACCACTCCCGCGGAGGCGAGCAGGCTGGTCCCGAGCCGGCGAACTTCGTCAAACAGCATCAACACCGACGCCACCGCGAAAATCGAGATGACCACGTAGATCGTTTTGCCGAGCACGTGGACCTGCGTGTAAACCTTCCGCGCCTGAAGATTGTCGGCCGCGTTGATGTCGTACCTTGCCATCGCTGCCCGCTCGCCCAGTTGCACCGCCTGAAACAGAATCCAGGTGATCATCACGATCACCAGGATGCTGCTGCCCTTGGTGATCACGCCGGCATACTCTTGCGAAAGTCCGATGACAGGCAACGCAAAGATCAAGCCCATCAAGGGAATGACCAAGCGCAGCGTCCTCACCAACAGCGGCATCAACAAGTCGTCCAATTTATTCTCGGTCCGCTTTGCCCACGCAATCAGCCGAACCTCCAGCACATCGGTGAAACGAAAGAACGTCCAGAACAGCGCGCAGAAAAAACCGATGTTAAAAAACGCGTGCAGAAAATGGCGAATGGGATGCGGGCCCTCACCGGTGGAAAGCTTCTGCGCCAGCGGTGAAGCTGCGAGATAAATCCCATAAATCCAGATGAGCAAATAGAGCGGTTTGTCGAGCACGCGAAAGGCATCCGCGCGCCAATTCTGCAAGTCAGGATTGGCCTCCAGCCGCCGCGTTTGCCGCCGCAGGATGGCCGCCGCGAGCCCATTGATTACCAGCACCAGCAAGACGAAGCAGGCGAACACCCCGAAGTCTGCCCACGTCAATGGCCCCAATACCGGAGTTTGCACCCCAGGCCCGAAGAGCCTTTCCAATCCATCGGATATTGGGCCAGCGAGACTATCAGCCGTTTCATCCAAAAAGCTCCTGCCCGTAATCGGCAAATTCATGCTCATGCGATCATCCAACTTTTCCCGTGCCCTGACGCGGCTGCATTCACGCCAAAAGCGGATGAACAACTCATCCTCGAGGGGTCATATCTATTCTCAATCACCTTGGACGGGATTACAACCGGAACCCGCCTCTCGCCTTTTTCGGAACGAGACGAATGTGACGTAATTCGCCGACCGAAAATCAGCCTTCCAACCTGATTTTGGGGTTCGATTTGGGCTTTTTTTGCGCTGGTTTTGGGTTCGTTTTATGTCGAAAAACCCCAATTATTGTCAAAGAACCATCAATGACTTCGTTTGTGAATGGCCCCCGTTGGAATGGGCGGCCGGCCCTTTGCGCTTTTTGCTTGGAAGACTTTTGTGAAATGCCGAAGAGGAAACCTCATCGACCCCGTTTGGCCCATTTCGTCGTGGCAGCGAATGATTCGTGCAAGTTCACCATACTCCATTTGGCCGCACCTCCGTCAGCGAGGCGCGTTTTTTCAGACGCCCGGCGGATTCAGTTTGGCCAAGTCTGATGGCCGCGGAGCGACGCTTTGTATCCTGTGGTTGAGGCTTGGCAATTACCCCACCCGGTGAGAAGGCCATTCCGAATATCTTGAGCCTACTTCAAATATTTGTCGAGTGGCGGATGGAGCAAGTCGTTGATCTCCGGCTGCTCCATATTTTTGGGCGTCACCAGTACGACGCCCGTGTCGATCCGGTTTTCGACTTTTTCGCCTTGCAGGTGCTTCATCACGGTGATGACTGAAAGGTAACCCATGAGCATCGGATTTTGCACGACGAGCCCCTGAACGTCGCCGTTTTTCATATCAAGCACGGACTGGGTGCCGGCGTCAAAGCCGACCATATTGACTTTGCCGCCTGCCTTGCCGATATCGCGCAGAGCCTTGGTCATGGCAATGGTCGCCGGTTCGCAGACGCAGAATACGCCGTTTACTTCGGCGCCAAACCGGTTCAGCAAATTCTGCGAGGCCTGATAGGCGGTCTCCACCGTGGGGCCGGCATATTGATCGCTGGAGATCAATTTGATGTCAGGAAATTTGCCCAGCCCGTCGAGGAAACCCTTCTCGCGTTCCTCCGTGCTGTTCGAGCCCACCGCGTAACGCAGCAGAATCACGTTGCCCTTGCCCCCCAGCAATTCACCCATGTATTGGGCGGCGAGCTGCCCCCCTTTGAAATTATCGGTGGCCACGAAGCTCAGGTATTTGTCCGACTTCAAACCGGAGTCCATGATGACAACCGGGATGCCGGCCTGCACCGCGCTCTCCACGGGATTGACCAGCGCCTGCGAATCCAGCGGCGCCAGCACGAGGCCGCTCACATGGCGGCTCGTGAAGTTTTCCACGACCTGGATTTGCTGATCGCGATCGTCCTCCCGCAGCGGACCTTTCCAGACCACTTCCACCGGTACGCCTTTGGCGACCAGTTCCTGCTGGGCTTTGACCGCGCCCGCGTGGATCGATTTCCAAAACTCATGCGTCGTTCCCTTGGGAATGACCGCGATGGTGTAGGGTTTTTTTTCGTCCGCCTTGTTTTCGTCCGCTTTCTTTTCGCAGCCGATGAGAGCAACGACGGCTAGCGCCAGCGCCAGGTGAAGTAAAAATTTCACGCGTGATTCGATGCCAGGAATGCCTCTTACCAGTTAACCTTCGCGGGAAAATATTCCCCGATCAACGCTTCGTAATACGGCCGCAACGCTTTCACATCCGGCTTCGCGTGATTCTTCGTGTAGAGATCGTAGCGATTGAATTTCAGCACCCACTCCATCATCTCCCGATCGTGCGCGGTGGTCAGACGGTTGTATTCCCCCTCCCGATGCCACGGATAAAACGAATGATACCGCAGCATGTAGAGTCCTTCCTCGGGCAGATAATCCTTGGCGACGTGATAAATGTATTCGTCATGACCCCAGGAAATCTGCACGGCATCCAGGCCGCAACCCTCCTCGTAAACCCCCAATTCCGTTTGGTAACGCTGATTCCTGCTGTCTGGGTTGTCCGCAAAGAACTGCGGAAAAACAATCTTCGGCGAGAAACGGCATCCCGTCGCGAACGTATCCCCCACCACCGCCCACTGCGGTTCGCCCCACAGGCACAGCATCTTGCCGAGATCGTGAATCAATCCGGTGAGAATGAACCAGCGCGGATGACCGTCCGCGCGGATCTGCTCCGAGGTCTGCAACAAATGCTCGAGCTGCGAAAGGTCCGTATCCGGGTCGCTGTCATCCACCAGCGTATTGAGATATTCCATTGCCTCCCACACACCCATCTTGCGGCGATTCAAGCCCAGATATTCCTTCCGCTTCGCCTGCACGAAATCGTAGGTCTGGTGGAGATGATTCTGGCGGTAAAACTCCCGCACACTCGGCCGCGCATTCGCCTCGTAATTGCGAAACTGCTCCGGCTTTTTCTCCGGATCCACCGTTTGAAAACGCGGCGTGGCCGGAGGCGCGGGCTCGGGATAGCGTTCCTTGAGAAAATCCTCCCACTCATCCATGCTCTCAAGCGGAGAGTGACTGTTCGACCGGGGTTCGGACGATTTCATAGCTTATGATTTAGTGCATTTGCCGAAGCAGCGCAAGACGCTTGCGGCAGCGCGGCAACGCAAGGTCGCAGCCCACCGTATACCTGAGGAGGTCATCCGCCGACGGCATATCACCAGCTCTCCTGAAAAGCCCCGCTTCATTGTTGTTCCTGCCTCATTCGTCCAAAATCCCAAATTTTCACTTAGGGATTCTCCCATTCGACATTCGAAACTCAGCATCGCACTCCATTTCGCTTCCATTTGGTTTCCTCATTTTGCATTCGAAAATCTTCATTCTGCATTCAAAAGTTGGGTTCGTTTTTCTTTTTCTTAATGTTTAAAAACGTCGCAAGTTATTGTCAGTAAGATGGTTGCGAGATTTTAAAGTTGGGTTCGTTTGGTAAAATTTACATTTACGCAAACTTCCATCTCACCCCGAAACCACGCTGCGCAACGGTACGCAACATGGCACACCATGCCGTAACCCTCCACGACTCGGCCCCACCAGCCCGCAATCATTCCCATCCCCGTCACGTCCCCAACATCCCTCCATATCCAGCCGCCCCCCATCAAGCCCGACAAGCCACCGAAATCCTCCCCCACACGTTGTAATTTCGCGTCTTTGACATGATTCTTCGGCCCTCCGCGACTCCGCTGCTCCGCGGTTCAATCCCTTCCATATTCAAATGTCAAAGATCATCGCCCCGCCCGGCCCTGTCCGCAGGCCCCGGACGGGACACACACACCAGTTTAACTCGCACGCATAATATTACAAGAACTTTCTAGGAACTTCGTAAGAAAAGCGGAATCGCCGGGGACGCGGGAATCCCGCGCCAGGAGCCGGCGGCCATCCTGGATCATGGCCCTCGAGTCACTGCGCCGGACGGAGATCAAACCAGCCAGGCACTCGTCCGCGCGCCTGCCGGGCCGTGGCTTGCGGCCGATGAGAGGCGGCGAGGACGATAGTCATTAGCCTGCGGGCCGTGCAATTCATCTCCTCCGCCCACTTTACTGGCAGCGAAGCGGCACCGCACCGCTTCCCCAACCAGCTTGGACGCCCCCGCGGGACATGCGGCTTGATGCCCCTGAGTTAATCCCCGAATCTAAAATGCACAATTTGACCTCGGCAGGATCTGAGGTGGTAGGGCGGCCTCTCCGAGGGCGCCGCGATAGAAAAGTGTTCCTCGGCGGTCTCCGCGACCGCCCAAATAGTCTTGCCCGAAGCCGCGCCGTAATGGAAACCCGACTCGGACGGGGAATGAGAATATTTGATCGGTCCTTGAGACCGCTGAAGCATAACTTTTTCTTTCGGTCCCGCATGCGGGAGAGAGGTCGCCCTACCTCCTAAAAGTTCGCTAGCTGTTTTGCGGTTGCTGCCCCTGAGTTAATCCCCGAATCTAAAATGCACAATTTGGCCTCGGCAAGACCTGCGGTGGTAGGGCGGCCTCTCCGAGGGCGCCGCGATAGAAAAGTGATTCCCCGGCGGTCTCCGCGACCGCCCACATATTTTCCGGAATGCTTCGTCCCGGAATTTTGGATTCTTGTGACTAAATACGTATGGAGCATCAAGAATTATCGGAGCACGGTTGCCGGAATGGCGGAAAGCTTGCGATCATTCCATTGCCGGGCAAACATTGGAGCGGATTAGAAATTGGACGGTTCAAATAGATATTAGAACCGCAGGCGCCGTGCTAGACAAAGGCTCAAATGACCAAAGCCATCAGGCCAATGTTTTAAAATTATAGGACTGAGCCTTTCACTCGCTCCCTCCTCGGACGGGGTCGAAAGCCGGCAGGCGACGACCAACTATTTTGACCTGCTGGGGCGCATTTGGAAAACAACCCTGCCAGATAATACGAGTGTGACCAACGATTATTACACCACTGGCGTGCTCAGACTGACTCGATGCGGCTTCACGGCTGGCGGTGATGTCCGACGGCACCAATTCCGCGACGTATACCTACCTTGCCAATTCGCCGCTGGTGAGCCAGATTGCCTTCAAGCAGAACGCCACCACCCGAATGACGACGACGAAGGTTTACGATTTTCTGAACCGGCTGAAATCCATCAGTTCGGTGTCGGCGGTGACGACCAACAGCTTCGTTTACTCCTACAACAACGCCAATCAACGCAGCGGCGTGACCAATGTGGATAATTCGAAGTGGGTTTATCAATATGACGACCTCGGCCAGGTTATCTCCGGCAAGAAATACTGGAGCGACGGCACTCCCGTGGCGGGCCAGCAGTTTGAGTATGCCTTCGACGACATTGGCAACCGCACCTCGACCAAGGCGGGTGGCGACCAGTCGGGCGCCAACCTGCGCTCGGCCACCTATGACGCCAATGCGCTGAACCAATACGACAGCCGCACCGTCCCCGGCGCGGTGGACATCCTCGGTTCGGCGACCAATGCCGCCACGGTGACCGTCAATAACCAGCCGACGTACCGCAAGGGCAATTATTTCCGAGACCAGCTTGCGCTCAACAACGGGTCCGCCGCAGTGTGGGCCGGCATCACCAATGTGGCGGCGCTGAACAACGGAACCAACTCGGACATCGTGGCCACGAACCTCGGTTACGTGTTCTTGCCAAAAACCCCGGAGAGCTTCTCGTACGATGCCGATGGCAATTTGACCCAGGATGGCCGCTGGCAATACACTTGGGACGGCGAGAACCGCTTGGTAAACATGACCAGTCTCACCAACGCTCCTACTGCTTCCAAACTCAAGTTGGACTTCGCCTACGACTACATGGGCCGCCGCGTTCAGAAAACGGTCTCGACCAACAACGGCAGCGGCTATTTTCCGCTCTACACCAACCGCTTCATCTATGACGGCTGGAATCTCCTGGCCGAACTGAATCCGTCGCACACCGTCATTCGTTCATTTGTGTGGGGAACCGATTTGAGCGGCACGATGCAAGATGCAGGCGGAGTGGGCGGACTGCTGGTAGTCTCGGATTCCGCGCTCGGATCAAGTTTCGTCGCGTTCGACGGAAATGGAAATGTGAACGGACTGACGCGCATCACCGACGGCAGTACGGTCGCACAGTACCAGTATGGTCCCTTCGGTGAAGCCATCCGCGCCACCGGCCCCATGGCCAAGGCCAATCCCTTCCGGTTCTCGACCAAATACCAGGATGACGAGACAGACCTGCTTTACTACGGGTATCGGTATTACAACGCCAGCACGGGACGGTGGGGAAGCAGGGATCCTCTAGGTGAGTTAGGATTTGAAGCGACACGTGTCTCGGATGATGAAGAGATCATTGGTAGCCCGAATTCTTACGTCTTCATCGGCAACACGCCAACGACGCAGGTTGATTTGCTTGGCTTGCGCTCCTGCAAAGAGATCTGCAAGGCAATAATTGACGGCAGCTATCCCCCCCCTATTGCCGGGTTTGTTGGGTGTGAAGATGGAAAGAAATGTCCCTGCAATGCTAAATGGGATGCGATGGGATACAATCCTGGTGATTGTCCCGAAATTGATAAATCTGTGCTAAAGCACGAGAAAAAGCATTTTGATGATGTCAGTTGCCCCAAGGGCTGCGGCTTGAAGATTGCCCCATGGAAAGACGATATGTCTAACGAAGATAAGGAGAAGTCCGAATGTGAGCGTGCAGAAGAAGACATAAAGACTTTGCAGAAGCTTGCTAAAAAGCTCACTGGCAATTGCCAGACTGTCGCAAAAAACCTGCTTGATTTTAAGCAGAAATATGTGAAGGACCATAACTGTGACAGCTTTAAGAAGAAATGAAAACAACCTTTTGCTCCTCTGTGGCGACGGTTTGTCTTTGTTTGTTGCCGATCTTGTTCGGTTGCCTGTTGGGATGTTCTACGACCGTGGTCCCGCAAAAACATATTGAGCCAGCGCCGGACTTTAGCAGGTCAGCGTTGGAAAGAGCAGATCTGGCTTTGAAGACGGCTATACGTGTTTTCGACGAAAAAGTTGGACTGGATAATTGTAAATTTAGGATCGACATGCGAAGGGTCTACGGGGCATGGAGAATAACATTTGTTTATATCCCGGAGGCGCCTGACTATTCTGGTGTGGTAATTGTGCATGATAATGGTGAGACGGAATCTTTTCTAAAATAGCCGTCGCCAAGACTTGCCGGCTTTCGCTTCCCCTTAAAAGAGCTACGTCGCGAAACACGGCAAGACTTGGCTCCCCCCTGTGAAGGGTCGGTCCTAGAATTATGACACTTTTGCGCTGGACACGGGTTTCGAGGTCTGCCTAAGCTGGGCGCGCCATGGCCAGGCCGATTCGCATTCAGTATCCGGGCCGGTTGGGCTTGAGCGAAACGGATCTGGAGGAACTGCCGCCGGGCGCAGTGGAGAAAGTGGCTTTGGCGTGTCAGTCAGGCCGTGAGCCGGATGCAGACCAAACCATCCCGCAAGCTGAAAAAACTGCGGGATCAACTGAACCGGGGAAACGAATGACCAGGTCGAGGCAGCCAAAGTGTCATGATTCTAGGACCGACCCCTTTAAAGTCGGCCTGTCAATAGGGGATTACAAATTCTGGCTCAAACCGGAAGGAAAAAAATATGTGAAGTATGATGATCGCGTAGAATTGGAAAAGCAAATATGTATTGGTGATAAATTTAGTATTCCTAATCAGGTGCTAATCGTCGTCGGAGATCAAATTGCAGCGACTGGATCAAGAAAAATGGCAAACTACGGAGTCCAGGTTATGCAAGCGCGTGGTTTTTCTGTTGCATATTATGATTACAATATTCAACAAGTGACTGGCAATACCATTACTGATTATGTTGCAAGCGGGAATTTGTGGGGGTTCTCGTTTTTTGGACATGGCGTGGTTAACTGGAATCCGTTAGATAGGGCATCTAATGGAGGCTTCAACATTAACCATGCGGATGACATCCTCTACCCAAGTTCTATGCTCCTAAGTCGGCGGCAGTTCGGCGACGGCAAAACTATGGGGAGCTCTAAATATGGATTAGTCATTGCCTTCATGTGTAGTGCATCTTCTGCTTCTTGGAGCTCTCTCTCGTCCGGTGAAGCTTGGCAAAGCCCCTGGCTCTTTCAGCCAGCACGAAACTTCCCAATGGAGCAGGAAATCAGGGACACCTTTAAGAGAGCTAGTGCAAAATGAATTTTAATTTGAAGCGATTCGGTAAGGCTGGGTGTTTGGCGGCAGCTTTATTTATCATTTTCGCCATATGGCTTTTCTTTTGGATTGTTGAGCCTCCAGGACGAGCAGAAAGCGCATATTTGAGAGCATCATTCAATGCGTGTTACCGAAGTGTAGTCGCTGTTCAAAAAAGCGAGGCGACATTGCGAGCGTTTCCTGATTGTATTACGAACTTATTCCTAAATCCCCCGGGTAAAGACCATATTGAGTTCATGCCAATTGCAGATGTTGATAAGATCACGACTAATACCATTTTATGCCGAAGTAGAAATAGAATCAAAGGGCGCTATATGTTGCTGTTGGGATCTGGGGAAATCACGTGGATCAACGAAATCAATAAGTCAAATGTTCTAGAAGCACCCTGAAATTCTGACTCCTCTCCGTCGGATATTGCAAGTTGCTCCGAATTTTGTATGGGAATTGATGCCGGAATTAGTGCGGTTGCACTGCAGATGGGGTTTTGAGGGAGTGCTTTAAGCTAATTGCGATTCCCAGGCCGGTCCGGAATCAATATTTGAGTGCGGCTAATCCGTAATGGCCGGGGGAGCCGCGGGTAGAGATCTTTGTGGATATTGTCGATGGCAACCGCTTCTTTCGGGATACACGTTTTGCAATCGGATAAGGCGATTGAAGGGGTCGGTCCTAGAATTATGACACTTTTGCGCTGGACACGGGTTTCGAGTTCTGTCTAAGCTGGGCGCGCCATGGCCAGGCCGATTCGCATTCAGTATCCGGGCCGGTTGGGATTGAGCGAAACGGATCTGGAGGAACTGCAGCCGGGCGCAGTGGAGAAAGTGGCTTTGGCGTGGTGGTTGAGGCGACGCACCACGGCATCGTTGCGCTGGGCCACCGGGCGCTTGCGGATGGGCCACTACAGCCGGGTCAGCCAGGCCGTGAGCCGGATGCAGAACAAACCATCCCGCAAGCTGAAAAAACTGCGGGATCAACTGAGCCGGGGAAACGAATGACTAGGTCGAGGCAGCCAAAGTGTCATAATTCTAGGACCGACCCCTTTATGTGCCAATCGACGGCTTTTGAAAAAGTAAAAATGAATATCTACGAGGTAATTTATTGGGGGGCAAAGCTGAAGGAAAGGGATGAAGACACTATCTTTTTGGTTCGTGCACCTGATTTCAGAAGCGCAATCGAGGAGGTGGCAAGGAATGGTTCTTCTTCCGTGATCGGTTCCGATAAAGTGGCACATGTTGTTTTTGAATTGGGAAAAGATCTTTCCGAACCTGCTGATGGCTATTCCTCAATTTTGCGAGGTCCTTATTTTCAGTGTGCTTATAATCATGGCTGGCGCGCTTGGCATAGGCAATATGAGGGATCGACCTATACGGACCAGTGGCGTGAAGAGCCAAAGAACCCGTCGGAAAAAGATTCGCCGTAGGCCCAAGGCGATTAAAAAGCCCGCCGTCACGCCTCGCCCCTTCACGGTACGCGAGTGCGCAGAAGCCAGCCCACTTCCGCGGGAGGCGCATCTTCGTTGAGTTGCGTCAGAATGCCATTGGCCCGTGATTCCTCCACGCTGGTGACTCGCACGAAATCTTCCGTGTGGCCGGGCTTTCTGGCCCAGAGTTCCATGCCCGGCCGCAACCCCTCTTTAATGCCGGCATCCAAAGAGACCGGTGTATCCCTGAAGAAATCCTTGGAGCCTTCCGTGATGGGACGCTTTGAGCTGACGCCTGTGGCGGCGATGCGCGCCTCGATTGGCTTGGGCGGAAGGTAGGCGCGAAACTCTGGCGGCACCTCGGGCAAGCCCTCGACGAGATTTGTTTCGTCACCCCGCCGCAATAAGAAATGTCCTCGTTCCTTGTGGCGCGGCTCGCGACCTTCTCGGATCTGGTTAAAGAATTGGATCATTTCGTTCGCCGGGATCAGGTAATGCCGGGCACCCCACGAAATGGGAATCAGTTCGGCTTCGAACCCCGTGAAGGGGACGGTCCTGAATGGCACTTAGTTAAGGGTGCGGTAATTTCGTGGTTTGGCTTTCCAATGGCGATTTCGGTGTGGGATTTCACGAAACTGGTGACGTGGTCGGTTGAGCAAGGGGTACTGTTTTGGTCGGCGTTTGAGTGCGCGGGGTTCGCGCCGTCCCGGGCGAAGAGGCACCAGGTCACGGGCAAGGTTAAGGAGGAGATCGAGCCAGAGTTCTCGTCGGCATTTTTGGTTGGGAGCTCGATCCAGCGCGGCGCTGAATTGGCGCAATCCGTCCAGGGCTCCTTTGAAACTGAGGCGGTCGAGCTGGGCGTGGAACTGCGCCACCGACTCGGCCATGAGGCAGCGGACCAAATTGTGGGCGATCAGGTAGGCCAGCAGTTCCTTTTCCGCCATGGCTGTGAAGGGGTCGGTCCTATAATTATGACACTTTTGCGCTGGACAGAGATTTCGATGTCCGTTTAGATTAGGGCACCATGGCCAGGCCGATTCGCATTCAGTATCCGGGGGCGGTGTATCACGTGATGGCGCGGGGCAATCACGGACAGAAAATCTTTGCCGATGACGCCGATCGCAAAACATTCCTCTCGGCGCTGGCGGAGGCGTGCGCCAAGACCCGCTGGCGCATTCACGCTTACGTCCTGATGGCCAACCACTACCACCTGCTGCTCCAGACACCCGAACCCAATCTCGTGGACGGCATGAAATGGCTGCAGGGCGTTTACACGTTGCACCACAATTCGCGGCACAAGGTCCGGGGACATCTCTTTCAGGGACGTTACAAGGCCATTCCGGTGGAAACTGCGGACGGCACCGGGGATTATTTCGGCGTGGTGGTTGAGGCGACGCACCACGGTATCGTTGCGCTGGGCCACCGGGCGGTTGCGGATGGGCCACTACAGCCGGGTCAGCCAGGCCGTGAGCCGGATGCAGACCAAACCATCCCGCAAGCTGAAAAAACTGCGGGATCAACTGAACCGGGGAAACGAATGACCAGGTCGAGGCAGCCAAAGTGTCATAATTCTAGGACCCCTTTACAATTAACGGCACCTCGCCTTGCGCCTTGCGATATTTGAAGTCCTGAAATTCCTGGTCGCGTGAATTGTCCTGATGCCTTAAAAAAGATGCGTTATGCGCATTGCAAAGATGGCAAACAACAATCCGACCAGCCCCGAAAACATCGTCCCATTCCACGCCATGGTAGCCGCTGCCGCCGGCCGGGGGAAATCGGGCGTCACGCCAGCCGCCAAAATCCGGTCATAAAGATGCGGATGGGTCGTCCGGTTCTTCGCGGTGACGGCCGGCAGGAGGTTATCTGCATAGAGCCGGGTCAGGGCGCGGGCATAAGTTCCCGCATCACCCTGATGGTCTGTGGCCATCAGGTCCGCCCGTGATTCCAGCTTCCGGCTGATGCTTCGGTAAATGCGGGGAACGCCGAGAGTGACTAGGAGCAACCCGTAAAAGGCAAAAAGGCCAAAGGCGTGCAGCAACGGATTGAAGAACATCCACGGTAGAAATGACATCATTTGGATGGAGCGTGAATATCGGGATGTCCTTGATTCGGTGAGGTGCGCCAATTCATGAGCGCAGACACTGGCAATTTCATCATCGGAGAGCAATTCGAGCAACCGTTCCGTGAATAACAGCTGGCGTGTGTGCGGAAGCGCGGCGGCTTGGGCCATGGGGGAACGCATCAATACGACTTCACGAAACGGAACTTTCATTCTGGTGGAAGTATCGCGGGCAATTTTCTCCAATCGCTCGGTGGCCGGTTGGAACCAGCCGAGCATTTTGCCAAACCAAATCAGACCGCCACGCACCCAAATCACCCATAAAACAACCACCGTCCCGCCAATTCCCAGCGCCATTGGATTGAACTCGTCCGGCATGAATACCGCCGCGCCGAGGAATACGAACCAGATCAGAAACCGCAACAGGATGCCAATGCCCACTGAACGCAGCAGTTCACGCATCGGAATGCGTGGGAAAAGCTCGTGATCGAAGGGCAACGTTCCGGCGTGGGCGCCTAAAACTGAAACCATGCCAGTGAACAACCAAAGCGGTGACGAATCCGGCCATAACAGCAACACAGCCAGCGTGAGAACGCCCGGAACCGTCAGGAGATTGGACCGCGCCGCGACGCTGACCGGATACACCAACCGCGCCTGTTCAGACCAATGCGTGTCCTGGCTGCGTCGCCAGGGAATTAACGCCAGCCAATTCGTAATAAAGGTCAAGCCCGCTGCCAGCAAGCCCGCGCCGATGATGATCATCCCATTCAAGCTTGGTGGAGTAAAACAACCGGCAGGCAAAAGCTAAAGCGGAAACCTTACTCTGCATAAGCCGAATCAGGACAACGCGCCATGCAGGATAGGGGGACTCATGTCATTTTTGAGCGTTGATAATTCGCATGCGGGAAAGAGGCCGCCCTACCACCTCGAAGTTCCCTTACGATCTCGCGACCCGATGCCCCTAATTTAATGCCGAAATCGAGGGCTCACAATTTGACCAGGAAATGACTGCGGTGGTAGGGCGAGCTCTCCGAGCGCGCCGCGATAGAAAAGTGTTCCCCGGCGGTCTCCGCGACCGCCCAAATATTTCCGTGAAACGCTTCGTCCCGGAAATTTGGATGCTTGTGACTAAATGCCTGTGGAGCATCAGGAATAATCGGAACGCGGCCACCGGAATGGGGGCAAGCTTGCAATCATTCCATGGCCGGGCAAACATTGGAGCAGGTTAGAAACGGGACGGCTAAAATCATTTTGCCGTTTTTTTGATGGCTCCGGCCTCCTTTAGCAATTTCAATGTCGGACCCAATGGCAATGCTTCCACCGTACCCTGAAAACCTCGCACGGTTTCAGCGCGAAACATGGAGTCATAAATCGCCTCTTCCGTAGCGTCGGCCACCGCCTTGAACAGCGGCGACATCCGGGCATTTGAGATCTCCTTGAAATTGTGAATTTCCGCATCGAATTGCCTTCGGCACCCGGCGGCGGTGGAAAAAGCGATAGCGTAGTCGCCCGACCCGTTGGACATGCTTGAACCCGTCCGCGCCAATCCAACCATCGCGCGCGATGCAAGCCGTTCGAGGTTGCGGGAACTTAGCGGAGCATCAGTCGCCACCACGATCATAATGCTGCCGTTGCCGGAATTGTTTCCTGGTTCGCGCCGCAACAATTCACGCTCCACATGAACCCCATCAATGGATAGTTCTCCGCCAAAATTACTCTGCACCAGCACGCCAACAGCATAGCCCCCGGATTCTTTCGGCAGCAGGCGCGAACTGGTGCCAATGCCGCCTTTCCAACCAAAGGCGACCGTTCCAGCGCCCGCACCGACGCAGCCCTCTTCCACCACACCGTTGGTCGCGTTTTCCAAGGCGTTAAAGACGTCCTCTGCGCGAATGGGCCGGGCGCGAATGTCATTTAGCAGGCCGTCGTTCGTTTCGCCGACCAACGGGTTGATGGAACGCACGTCCGCCATGCCCGGTTGCGCGAGCAGCCACGAGACCATCGCGTCGGCAACTTTCCAGACACTCAACGTCCCCGTCAGCACAATAGGCGTTTCCAGTTCACCCATTTCCCTGACCTGGGTGATGCCCAGTAATTTACCATATCCGTTGCCGACAAAAATTGCGGCGGGCACACGCTCCTTAAACACGTTTCCGCCGTGCGGAAAAATTGTCGTGACCCCAGTATGAAATCGTTCACCGTCAATGACACTCACCTGGCCGACGCGCACGCCGGCCACGTCCGTGATCGCGTTTAACGGGCCAGTCGGCAACGTGCCAATTACAATTCCAGCTTCGCGCGCACGTGGCCGCGGTTCAGGCAGTGCTCCATTCGTAGGCAGGGAAACTCCGAGGACCGTGACGAAAGCGCAGACAAGTTGAAAGCGGAGCGCGACGCATTTTTTCATAAAACTTGGTTGCGTCCCAACCGCGGGCGCGCGATTGACGACGGGGAGGCTCACAAAGGCAGATTAAACCGGGATCTTCGCTTGGCGAGAAAAAACGCGGAGATGCTTATTCCGCATTACATAATCAGCAACGTATTCGCGGAATGATGCCTGCAATTGCGCCGTGACTGTGTCCGGTCCCAGCGCGAAGCGTACGTCATCAATCGCATTGACCGGACAGATTTCCTTCGTAGTGCTGACCACAAAACACTCGCTGAAAGTCGAAAGCTCCTCTGGACGAATGGCGGCCTCCTTCATGGTCACTCCGGCACCGCGCGCCACGGGTCCCAATACTGCGGCGCGGGTAATTCCTTCGAGCAGTCCAGCCGTTAACGGCGGCGTGCAGGCAATATGGTCGCGAACCAAAAAAATATTCGACACGGCGGACTCACAGATTTCCCCCGAAAGATTGGTCATTAGGACCTCATCCGCACCGGCGGCGATGGCTTCGCGCAGGCAAAGAATATTATTCAGGTAATTGCCCGTCTTCCACAGAGGATTGAGCGTGGATGGGTGGTTGCGGCGCAAGGTTTTTGCCACGGCGAGTTTCAGGCCCCGAGCGGACTCTTCGGAAGACATTCCTTTCAAGTGTTGAACGAGCAGAACGTAATCGGGATTATCCGCGAGCCGGGAGTTGAGTCCGATGGCGCCCGCACCGCGCGAGACTTGCAACCGAATATACAGTTCTCCGATCGCGGTCGATTTGCGGAAGAAGGCGCGAACCGTGCGGCGGATCTCATTGAACATTTCGGCCTGCGTAAAGGGGAGGCTGAATCCCAGCGCCAGGGCAGACCGTTCCAGCCGCAACCAATGCTCTTCCCAGGCAAAGAGAATCCCGTCATACGTCCGCCACACTTCGTAGATGGCATCACCGTAAAGAAAACCGCGATCCAGTGGCGAAATGCTAGGTTTGGTCGCGGCGCTCAGTTTGCCATTTGTGTTGGCCTGGATGTAGTTGGAATTCATCGGAATTGAGTCTCGGATGGAGCGGGTATTTTGAGGCGGGGATTTCAAGAGCCTGGGTTATGCTGATTTCGGAAATTCGCGCTCACCCCTCACGCCTTGGATGGCTAAAATCAGAAGTCCGACCGCTAAATATATTTCGGAGTCGTGCACATCAAGAATTTGTCGCCCGGGCAATTATTAAAGAGTTCGTTTGTATCTGGACATCAAAAATCGCAAATCCGCTTGGAAATCAAAGTTTTTTAAAGCGAGATGCCATATTGACGCAGCCCCTTAAAAACCAGCGTGTCCGCCGTAATCTGTCGGCTATCCGTTAACACTACGGAGCCTAAGGGCCTGGAGTTATGACGCTTTTATGCCGGACAATGTCTTCGAGTTGCGTTTGAGTTGGGGCGGTTTATCACGAGCAGGCGCGTGGAACCGCGGGCAGAAATCTTTGTCCATGATGGCGATCACAAAAGGTTCGCCAGGCATTACCGCCTCGCGCGGCTGAAGTCGCAAACGGCTGTCACCCCTTCATCCGGCTCTGGCGCAGCAGATCCAGACCGACGGCGATGATGATGACGATGCCGATGATGATTTCCTGGGTGAAATTTTGCCAGCCCATCTGGTTTGAGCCGTTGCGGAGAACGGCCATGATCAACGCTCCGATCATCGAGCCCAAAATGCTCCCGGTGCCGCCGCTCAGGCTGGCTCCGCCGATGACCACGGCGGCGATGATGTCGAGTTCGAGGCCGACGGCGACGGTGGGGTCGCCGATGGTGAGTCGCGAGACTTGCATGAGACCCGCCAGGCCGAACAGCAGGCCTGCCAGGGAATAGATCACAACCTTTTGCAGCGGGACGCGGATGCCGCACAGGCGCGCGGTGGCTTCGTTCGAGCCGATGGCGAAAATGTAACGTCCGAAAACGGTTTGTCGCATCACGACGAATACGAGGATGGCGAGCACGATGGCGATCCAGACGCCGGGCGGCAGCGGGAACAACCGGTCCGGCTTCGCGATGGCCATCAGTTGCGTGATTTTCGCTCCGGGCGGCAGCAGGACGGTCTGGTTGCCCGCGAGCCATTTCGCGGAGCCGCGCAGTATCCCCATCATTCCCAAGGTCACGATGAATGGCGGCATGCGAAAGCCGGCGATGACGAGTCCGTTGAGCAGGCCGGTGATGCCGCCCGTCAGCACCGTTGCCATGACGGCGGTGGCGGTGGAGCAACCTTTGACGAGCAACGTTGCGGCGACAATGCCGGTCAACGCGACGGCCGAGCCCACGCTCAAATCAATGCCGCCACTGACGATGATCATCGTCATGCCGAGCGCGCCGATGGCCACGATGACGGTTTGCGTCAGGATGATCTTGAAATTTCCTCCCGTGAACAGGTAGGGACGCACCTCCGAACTCAGCGAAAAAAGTCCAAGCACGAGCAACAGACCGATGAAAGGTCCGGCCACGTTCAAGACGCGAATGGGGTTAAGACGTTTTGGGGTAGCGGAAGCGTTCATGAAAACTCAGGGTGGGGCAGGGCCGGGCTGTCCGATGGCGGCGGCCATGATGCGGTGTTCGGTCCATTGTTCCGCCGGGCGAACCTCGGACAGCATCCCGCGACACATGACGCCGATGGTGTCGCAGACACCTAGCAATTCCGGCAGGTAGGAACTGACGAACACCACCGCCTTGCCTTCAGCGGCGAGTTGCCCGATCAATTTATAAATCTGCGCCTTGCTGCCGACGTCGATGCCACGCGTTGGCTCATCCATGAGAAAAATGCTGGCATCGTGATGCAGCAATCGGCCGAGGGCGATTTTCTGCTGGTTGCCGCCGGACAATTGGTCGATGCGCTGGCAGGGATCGGAGGCGCGCACTTGCAGTTTTTCGATCCAGCCTTGCGTCACCTGCCGCTGCCGGCCGGTTTGAACAAATCCCAGACGCGAAATCGGGCCGTAGTGGGTGAGTGTCAGATTGTCGGCGAGACTGCGGTTGAGCATCAGCCCTTCGGCCTTGCGATTTTCACTCAGCAGCCCGATGCCGTTGGCGAGCCGCCCGGCGGGGGTGCAATGCGTGGCGGTTTGCGACCGGACCAATACGGTTCCGCTCTCGATGTGATCCAGCCCGAAGCAGGCGCGCAACGTTTCGGTGCGGCCGGAGCCGATCAGGCCGGCGATGCCCAAAATTTCCCCCTCGCGCAACGTGAACGTGGCCGACTGCGGCTTGAAACGCCCGGCCAGCGCGCGGCATTCGAGCACGGGCCTGCCGATGGTGTGCGGAATGCGCGGATAAATCTCGCTCATCTCGCGTCCCACCATCCAGTGAATGATTTGCGGCAGGTCCGCCTTCGCCATCTCGCCGGTGGCCACGCTTTCCCCGTCGCGCAGGACGGTAAAGCGGTCGGCGATGCGCTGGCATTCCTCCAGAAAGTGGCTGATATAGATCACGCTCACGCCGCGCGCCTTGAGGCGGCCGATGATGGCAAAAAGATTTTCCGCGTCCGCTTGTGTCAGGCTGCTCGTCGGCTCATCCATGATCACGAGCCGGGCGTCGCCAATGAACGCGCGGGCGATCTCCACGATTTGCTGTTCCGCGATGCTGCGGGTGTTGACCGGCGCGGACAACGGAATGTTTTCGTGCCGCAACTCCGCGAGTGCCTTGCGGGCCAGTTCCCGGCGACGCGATCGATCCAGCCAGCCGAAGCGCGCCGGCTCCTGTCCCAGCAGAATATTTTCCTCCACGCTCAGATGCGGCGCCAGCGTCAGTTCCTGATAGATCATCGCCACGCCCCGGCGGCGCGCCTGCAGGGGACTGGCCGGGGCAAAGGCTTCGCCATCCAGCTCGACGTCGCCCGCGTCCGGCTGATGCGCGCCGCTGAGAATTTTCATCAGCGTGCTCTTGCCCGCGCCGTTTTCTCCGATCAGGACATGGACCTCGCCCGGGGCGACTTCGAAGGAAACATTTCTCAGCGCGCGAGTCGCGCCGAAGCTTTTCTGCACGGCGGACATGCGCAGGCGGGGGACCGTTGACGTTGCTATGCCCATCAATTTTAGATCTCGCAATCCAGGACCGCGGCTGGCTGCCGCGAATCATGGCGGCGTCGGGGAAGGGGGGCGAGTTAAAAAAACCGGCGGGTCACCTCGCCGGCGGGATTGAAGTGAAGATCCCCTACGGTTTGTGAAGACGGAAGAAACGGCGTGGATCGGTCGTGGTGTTCGTCACGTAATAGCGATCGCCGACAATCACCGGTGAGCCGCCGAGGATGGACCAACCGCCAGCCGCGCCCAGGTTGGTTTTGGTCTCGACGTTGAAGCCGGTCATGTTGGTGAACCATGAGAAGATGAGTTTGTTGCCGGAATAGGTGGTGTTCACCTGCACCGGATAGAGGAGGAAGACGTTCGTGGCGTTGGGACTGCTGCCGGCCACCAGGACGCTTTCCTGCGCGTACGTCAGATTGTTGGCGAGGATGACCCCGCTTTCATTGATGGCCAGGGCGGTTTTGAAGGTGGACGTTTGCGGATTGAAGAGCAGCGTGTTCAGGTCGTAAATCGTGCCGTTGCGATACAGCACGGCGCGAGTGCCCCCGGTTTCAATGGGCATGAGAGGTGTGGAAACCTCGCCGACGGAGTCACGGGCGTTGTTAATGTCGGTGGCCTGGCCAAACAGCCGTCCGAACAGGCCAAAATCGTTGAAGACATTATTGATGCGCACGATGCCGTGCGGCGCGCCATCCGGGCTGATCGGGGTCGCGGCGATGTCGCTGAAAGAGTTCAGCCGCGTCGGCCAGCCATAAGGTGGTGAAAGACTCGGGATCGCGGTCATCACGCCGTTGTGATAGAGAAACGCCTTCCGATCGAACTGGGCGCCATTGCCGGAGAGTTGCCAGGAAACACCATAGATGTCGCCGTTATCCGAGATGCCCCAGGCCTCGCCCCCGCCATCGCCGGGCAATACGCCGAGGTCGGTGATGGTGTTGTTCTGCCAGCGGACCGGTCGCACGTTGCCGCCGTTGTTATTGGTGGGAAATTGCGACGCGCCCACGATGGTTCCGGAGCTGTTAATGGCCCAGGCCCAGCTCTGCGTCGCGTTGTTCGCGGGCAACACGCCCAGATCCTGCATGCTTCCATTGGCCCAACGAAAGGCATGGATGGCATAATTGTTCGCCGTTTCCGAGTAGCCCGCGATCACGCGCGAATCGTTGATCCCGCGCGCAAAACTGTGCCGCCCGCCGGGCAGCGTGCCCAGATCCTGCATGGAGCCATTCGCGTAAAGAAAGGCGTGCGTGTTCGTGCCCTCCACTCCCGCGTACGCGAATCCCACCGCGTCGCCGAGATTGTTCAAATCGGTGCCAAAGGTATATCCATGGCCCAGCGAACCGATGGGCCTGGCCACATACAGTTGATTGGGAATTTGCCTCCCGGCGGAAAACTCCGACGTGTTGCCGTTCGTGTCGGTCGCGGTCGCGCAGAGAAAGTAACCCGCTGGCACCGGCGCGGCGAAGACGTTGCTGAACGTCGCGAAGCCGCTCCCATCGGTGGTCACATTCGTCCAACCCACAAAATCCTTGGCGTAGGCGTAATCGGGCAGGAAATTCACCGGCCCGGAAAAGAACTCCAGGCGGTAGCGCTGGTTGGCGGCGGTTTGCAGCGTGCCTTGCGCGAGCACTCCGCCAGGGGCGACGGCTGCGTTCGTAATCACGGGAAAATTCTGCCGTTGATTGCCGCCGGTGTCTGAATCATCGAAGTCGTTTGCGGTGCGGCCATTATAATCGAGATCGATGCCAAAGCCGTCGATCGCGAAAATGGAATTGCCGAGAATGCTGTTATTGGTCCCCGAAAAAACACCGACGCCCGCCCCGGAACTGAAGCCGATGATGTTTCGCTGCCACAGGTTGGTGCCGCCGACGCGATTGTTGGAGGAATTGATGCGGACGGCCATGTAGCCGTTGCCCCAATCCAGCAGGCCTTTTGGGTCGGTGCCGAACAGGCAGCCTTCCACGACGTTGCTCCCGCCGGATTGCAGATAAATCGCCGCCACCTGGAATTGCCGCATGCTCAGCCCGCGAATGGTGACCCCGCTGGCCTGCACGTTGAATCCGCCGAGTCCCTGCGCCGACGGATGGATGTTTACCAACAGTATTGAATTGTCGCCAATCGCCAGCGTGTTGGAGGTGCAGCCGGGCTGTGAAAAACCGTCAATCGTCATCGAGTTGGTGATGATCGGCAGCGCCGTGAAAAGATAGATGTCGCGCTCGCCAGTACCGGGGAGGTTAAAGGCGATTTTATTCCCCGCCGTCGGGTTTGCGTCCAGGATCGCCTGACGAAGCGAGCCGGCGCCGGTGTCGTTGGTGTTGATGACAGTGTAGGTGGCGCCTTGAGCGGCGAGGGAAACCGCAAGGATGGCTGCGGCCCAAAACGATTTTGCGTCCATACTTCTCCGAATGTGGCTTTCCCGCAGTATGGGGAAAGCTGATGCACAGTATAACCCGGGTTTTGGGGACGACAATTAAAAATCAGGCGTCAGGTCGTTTTCGGCGACGGAGGAACTGCGCTATTTGCGCGTCGCTTCGCTGGCGCGTAATCCTGGCGGGACGGGGCTGAAAAACTTCAGGGTAAAACTGTCGGTGTTCGAACTGCCGCCATAGACGCTGAAGAAGAAATATTTTGCCACCTGTTCAAAGGGCGGGAGCAGCGATGCGTCCAGCCAGCCCTTGCCATCCCTGCCCCCGTTGTTCAAACCGGGAATGCCGGGCAGGGGGCTCAAGCCGGAGATTTCCGCCACCGCCGCGGGATCGCGTTTGGCCGTCT
Source organism: Limisphaerales bacterium (assembly GCA_044223735.1). Classification (GTDB taxonomy): domain Bacteria; phylum Verrucomicrobiota; class Verrucomicrobiia; order Limisphaerales; family UBA8199; genus JBGALR01. Next base: position 52,445 of record JBGALR010000038.1, read on the forward strand.
CAAAAATCTCCCGCATCGCTTCTTCGTTATTCTCGTAGAAGAGGAAGGAGGTGCCGGCGCCGCCCGCTTTCTGCGCGGCGTCGAGCAGGCCGGCCTTTTCCCGCAGGGATTTGGCGAGGCTCTCGCTGCTGCGCAAATATTCCTCCAGGATGGACGGGTCGGTGGACAAGGCCACGTAACTTGCGCCCGCGACGAAGGTGAGATTGCGGCGCACCGACTGCCGCGCCGCGCCGGGCACGGCGACGGGCAAATCCGGCATCGGCACCGAATAAATTTTGCGACCCAGAAAATCACGCTCCGCAATAGTATCGCCTTCTGGAAATACCACGAATAAGGCGCGCAACGCGGCCGCGAGCGATTCCGGGGCCGGTGACCCGATCAAAAGCAAGGACGGCGCGCTGGCGAGTGCCGCCGGTGTGTCATCGCGTGGCGGTTTTTCGTAGCGGATCAAATCGTCACCGAGATTTGCGACCAGTGTTTTCCGCAGATCGAAGCCCGCGTTGAGCTCTTTCGCGCGTGCGGCCGCCGTGTCGATGATCCAATTAAGTGTCTTGAGCGATTGCGGGGAACCTTCCGCCAGCATCGCTTCGAGCGTCCGCCAGGTTTTTGGGCCGTCGAGGCGCCAGCGCCAGAAATTCACCGCGTCGGCCGGAACGAAAGCCGGGGGCGTGGCGTCCTTGCCTTCGTTGGCCAGGATTTTGAAAAAGCCCTGTCGCGCGCTGTCCGGCGCGTTGACGACGACTTGAAACAACGTGCCCTCGTTCGACACTTGAAAATTAAACGCCGCCGATTTGAGGCCGGTGAGGCCCGTGACCGAGTAGGTCTTGTCCGGCTTGATCGGTTCGAGCGGATCCAATTCATCGCCACCATCCTTGTCCGGCGGTTTATGGCTGAGTACGTCGAACAGAAGCTTCGCATTCAGCCAGCCGTAAAAGGGCGCGTCGCGAAAGAGCGCCGTGTGGTCCGTCTGATAAGCGGGCAATTCCGCAAGCGGCGGCATCGCTCCACCGGTAAGCCGGGTGATAACTTTTTCGATCCCTGCGGAAGAATTGCCCGCGATCAATAGTGAATCCACCTGGCCAATGATCAATTCCTTGCTGCTCGCGAGCATGGACGATATCGCGTCGAACAACGGTCCCAGCTTGCCTGGGTCGTTGGCGTCCGGTTTCGAGCCCACCTGGCCCGGCGGGGCGGTGAAGTGATAGGGTTCGGGAAAAAATCGCCGCAGCGTCTTGGGCAGGTTGTTGCTCGAAATCGGAAAAAAGGAAAATTCCACGCCCCGGATTGTTTCCCGCCGGATCATCTTGCCCGCCTCGACCCAGTTTTTGCGCAGCTCCGCGAGGTTTGTTTTCAACTGGGAGCTCTTGTCCTTCGCGTCCAGCAGCATGAGAAAGCCCATGGGATTCTCGTCGGTGCCGTTCCACTCGGCTTTGGTGAGCGCGAGGGTGAACTGGCCTTGCGGCAGGCTCGCATAGGAATCGAAGCTGACGTTCAACTCGCGTTCGAGCGGACGCACGAATTCCTCCTGCCAGCGCGAAAAGAAACGGTTCTTGAGCGGCTTCATCGCCGGGTCTTCCCAGAATCGCGTTTGGGGAAGATTGCCGTAAATCGTGCGCATCCGCGCAAAGTCGGGCGCGGTGACGACCAGCAGCGTGTCCTGCGGCAGTAATTGTTCGGGTGGCGGCACGGCCGCAACGGCAGGCCGCGCCAGCAAGACGAGGGCGGCGCCGAGCAGGAGAGTGAACCGGCGGAGGATCATCCTGGTGAAAAAGCCGTGGCCTAGTTGTGGGGGGCGGCCTGCCGGGTCCGGCTCGGGGGTTCCAGATAGCGATACGGATTGCCGGGATTGTCGTTCGCGTAGGCGAAGGCATCGCGGTGATCGAGGAAATATTTGACGACCTCCACCGGGATGGCAAAGCCGAGGCCTTCGCCAGCGGTGACTTTCATGTTCGTCACACCCACGACTTCGCCGCTCAAACTGAAGAGCGGGCCGCCGCTGTTGCCCGGATTGATCTGGGCGGTGGTCTGCAAATAAAGGGTGCCGCCCATCTCGCGTGTCTTGGTGCTGATGATGCCTTCGGTGACGGTGCGTTCGAGCCCGAGCGGACTGCCGATGGCGAACACGCGTTCACCGACCGACATCGCGTCGGAACTCCCCAGCGGAACGAATTTGAATTTTCCCTCGCCGGGGTCCTCAATCTTCAGCAACGCGAGGTCCGCAAACTTGTTCAATGCCATGATGCGAACCTGGCGATAAATCTTTCGGTCAAGCTGACCGTTCTTCTGCTGATAGACTTCCACCGAAATTCGCGTCTCGCCTTCGATGACATGGAAATTCGTTATCAGGTAACCTTCATCGTTGATGAAAAAGCCGGAACCGAGTCCTCCGGGAGTGCGCACCTGTACCACCGCTTCGCCGAGTTGCTTGACGAGGTCCAGCACCGTTTGCACCGCGCCGGGCTTGTTCGGAGACAGGTAGAAACCGGCCCGGGCGTCCAAACCTTCTTTGACGCCGACACCGCCGGGGCCGGCGCCGGGTATCGTCGGCGCGGGCGTGGCCAGTGTTTCGGTTTTGGAAATTTTAAGAATCTGATCCCGAGGGACGACCAAAATGGTGTATCCCAGGTCCACCGCGATTTGGTCCGGCTTTTCCGCGAGCACCTTGCCGCTGATCGAAGCCCTGTCCTTCAATTGAATCGTATCCGCCCACGCGCCGGTCAGGCCCAGCCCAACCAGTCCCGTCAGCAAAACACGGTATTTTAACATGTTTTGACAGTAATGGAGGAAGTGGGGTTTGACAAGGAGCGGCGTTGGCAGGAGCGGCGTTGGCAGAGGGCGGCTTTCGGGGTTGAGGACCTAAGTCTGAGGAAACCCGGAAGAAAGGAAATTCATTTTCGCTGCAGCACTTCCTCGCCTCTCCCCTTCAGATACCGGCCCAGCCGAAGCAACGCGTAGGCCATGCCCGCCGTGCTTACGATTTCACCCAGGCGAATGAAAAATGCCGGCGAGTCGGGATCGGTTTCTGTCCTTCGCCAGAAAAACAGCGCAATACCAGTCACCAGAACGAGGACGCCGGCCAGCCGACAGGCCAGCGCGGTGGCGCGGAAGCGGCGCCGCTCCTCCGGTGACAGCGGAGACGTCGCCGGGACTGCTCCGCCGCATTGCAGGCAAAAGGTCCTTCCCGGAGCGTTATCCCACCCGCATAGCGAGCATTTTTTCATTCGATGACAGTGAGGCCTCGTGTCTTTCGGTGACGCGACGCATACCTCCACGCGTGGTCCGATACGATTTCTCAACGGAATTTAATTGGGCGATCATCCTCGTGACTTGCTCCGGAAGCTAGCATGGCCCACAGGGGGCTGGCAAGGTGCGTCAATCATTTACCGTGCTTCAGCCCAATCTTGTTCTGGGGTCGACAACTCTCGACAAGCTTTTTCCAGACATAAATCTCGTTGGCGTTGGGCGCGGCGGTACAGTGAGCGGAAGCTTCATGGAGAAGCGACCGCGCCGGTTATCGATATGAAAATTTTGCTCACCAGTGTCTGCCGCCCGATGGGACCTCAGTATGGCGATGCTCCTTCGGTCGGTTACGAATTGCTTTACCGCCAGGTGACGCGCGCGCAGGGCATATTCAGTCCGCGCACGGTCAACATTCATTTTGGCCTCGAATACATTGCGGAAAATCTGGACGCGCCGACGGTTGTCTTGCAGTACCCCTCGAAGCGCGAACTCATCCGCGAATTGAAGAAGGGTTACGATTACGTGGGGATTTCCTTTCTGATGGCCGTGATGCACAAGATGAAGGAAGCAGTCGCGCTGATTCGAAAATACGCGCCGAAAAGTAAGATCGTATTGGGCGGCTACGGGACGGTGTTGAAGGATGAGGTGCTTAAACCGTATGGCGACTATATCTGTCGCGAGGAGGGGGTGGCTTTCTTTCGGCGTCTGCTGGGCGAGCCGCCCATTCCAATGCCGTACAAACACCCGTTGCTTGTGAGCTGGCTCAAAGTGTTCGGCCTGAAAGTGTCAGGCACCGGCAAAATCTTCGCGGGACTGGGCTGCCCCAACGGTTGCGACTTTTGCTGCACCTCGCATTTCTTTTCGCGAAAGCACATCAAACTGCTGCCCCACGGCAGGGATATTTACGAAGTGGTGGAGCGTTATCTGGATATGGATCCGCGGCTGGTATTCCTGATTCTGGACGAGGACTTTCTGTTAAATAAAAAGCGCGCGATGGAGTTTCGCGAATGCGTGATGCGGGGCGGAAAAACCATTTCCATTTTTGCCTTTTCGAGTGTGAAAGCCATCAGTCAATACACGGTCGAGGAAATCCTTGAAATGGGGATTGACGGCTTTTGGATTGGTTATGAAGGCACGCGGTCGAACTACGCCAAACAGCAGGGCCGGCCCATCGAGGAAATACTTGCCGAATTTCGCGAACACGGCATTACCGTCCTGACCTCCATGATCGTGGGTTTCGACTATCAGAACCGGGAGGTCGTGGCGAAGGAACTCGACGGCTTGATGAAACTCAAGCCGTCACTCGCGCAATTTCTGATTTATGGGCCGGTGCCCGGCACGCCATTTCATGAACGCATCATTCGCGAAAATCTGCTGCATGACCGTTACACCAGTGACAAGGACTTCATGTACCGGCGGGGCGACGGGTTCAGCACCATGATCAAACATCCGACACTCTCGCCGGAGGAGATCGAAGCAATCCAGGAGTGGTGCTTTGAGGAGGATTTCCAGCGGCTGGGCCCAAGCATCTATCGGGTGCTGGAGACGCGTTTATTGGGTTATCAAAAACTCAAGCATTCGCGAAATCCCAGTCTTCGGGCGCGCGCCGAATACTACGCGCGCGAACTGCGCATTGCCTACCCGGTTTTCCTGGCCGGCCGCTTGCTGGGGCCAAATGCCGCGGTGCGCCGCTGGATCAGCAATTTGGAGTGCCGGATTCACGCTGAATTACTGGGGCCTACGCTGGCCGAGGGAGGCAAATCGGTGCTCGCGGTCGGCGCGGCGCTGTGGACGTGGGTAACGTTGAAGCTGGACCTCTTCCAGCATCCCGGTCGGATCCGCACCACTTACCGGGTATCGAATGAGCAATGGAGCGCGTTCGAACGCTGGCAGGAACTCCACCGCAAATTCAGCACGCCGGAATTTTCCGTGCAAGTCGACCTGCAACACGCAAAACAGCAGGTCTGGATGCGCCTGGAGGGAGTCTTGCCCGCGAGTGGAGCTGAGAGTTTGGCCCATCGCATCAGTGAATCGCTCGCTCAATGCGGGAACAACCTCGTGTTGGATCTGAAGAAGCTTCACTGGGACCATGCCACAAATCTGCGACCTTTGCGGGAGAAATTGGCCGCGTATCGCTCACGCATCCGGGTGGTCCTGCCCCAATCCTCCGTTGCTCAACCTGAGCTGACGCTATTGGCGGGAATGTTTCCTCCATACGAGGCGAGGTCCGGCATTTAGCATGGGCGCGTGGCCACGCACAAGTTCGCCCATGTCAGCATGCATACCGCGACTCCCATCAATGTGCCAGAATCCTATCCGGTCTTTCCGGCCAGTCGGAGGTTGACGGTTGTTGCCTGGGTCGTGACGATTTCGGTGAGCACTTTGCCGGATATCGGATTCCACCATTGGAGCAAAGTTTCTTTCGCCTCCCTCATTGCCGCCAAGGTGGGATTGCTGCTGGTTTTGGCTGCGCTGGCACTGGTGTGGAAACCGTTGCGGCCGCTGCGCAATTTTTTTGTCGTTCTGTCGATGATGTTAGCCCTGAACGAATTGCGCCCGCAGGTGAATTTTACCGCCCCCGCCATGCAGCGTGCTTTCGGAGCCAGTGCCTTCGATGCCCGCATGCAGGCGGAGCAAACGGCAAAGCTCGCGGTTTCCATAGGCATGATCGTGGTGCTGTTGGCGCTCGGTTATTCCCGGCGCGATTTTTTCCTCGTGCGCGGAAATTTGCGCGCCGTCATTGAACCAGTGCGGGTGCTGGGCTTTCCGAAGCGTGAGTCCTGGGCAAGCTTTGGCTTGCAATGGGGATGCTACATTGCAACCGGCTTGGCAGTGGTTCAATACTGGGGCACAACTCCGAGTCGCTCGGTGATGGTCCGGGTTCTGCCCCTGCTGCCGTCCGTTCTTTTTTATGCGGCCTTAAATGCCTTCAACGAGGAGATGACCTATCGCGCTCCCATGCTCGCGACGTTGGAACCGGTGGGAGGCAGCAAGCAAGCGCTGTGGATGTCGGCTTATTTCTTTGGCATCGCACATTATTTCGGCACTCCCGGAGGGTTGGGCGGCGGCATCGCCTCGATTTTTATGGGCTGGATTCTGGGCAAGGCGATGCTTGAAACGCGCGGCTTGTTTTGGTCCTGGTGGATTCATTTCCTTTCCGATGTGGCCATCTTTTTCTTCCTTGCCGCGACATTGCTGCGATGAACCGCCGGTCTCTCTTGTATTGCGCTCAGTATTTGCGTGGCCGTTTGGGCCTGTCCTCCAAACCGAGACAGACCACAAATGGAAAGATAAACAAGGAAACCGGCATACAAAAGGCAACGAGAAACAAAAACATGAAGATACCACCGGCCGTGTCCGGGCCGTATCCCTTGGCCTTCGCCAGATTGAAACTGGCGGCCATTCTGATTTGGAAGCGATCGGATGGTCAGGCCCCGTTACCCAAGAATCCCCTTATGCGATCTGGACGCCTTTCCGACAGTAAGACGTGATGGTTCACGATTGAAATGCCACTACGGCTGGCTACACCTTGGGAATTTCGTGAATGGAAAATCTGTATCGCTCTATTCCAGCGAATAGACCTCAGGTAGATTATCGCAGAAGACTCGCTTGCTCGCGCGGCTTGCGCCACGTTCCGAAGACGTAGTCGGTAGACTTGGCAGCGCTGTGGCACTGAACACACGAGCCGATGGGCCCGCTCTCCACGTCCGACGGGTCTTCAAAATCAAAATATTCCCAATCGCCATTCGCCGGGTCGTAACCCGCCGGGCGTTTCACCATGCCGCCCACTTTTTTCTTCCGTAACTCGGAGGACCATTCGCCTTTGTCCGTGGGCGGAATGGCCATCTTCTGTTTAACAATCGCCGCGCCGACGGGGTAGGCGTCTGCCCCGGAGCGAAAGGCCCGGGCCGCCCGGGCGTTCATGTAAATCATCACTGCCGCCTTGTCCCGCGCTCCATTCCGGATTTGTGCAGCCTCCGCTTCCGCCGCGGAAATGCCGAGGCACCGAAGGGAGAGGTCGGAAGTTACCAATACGTAATCGTCGGTGAGCCTGGAGTAATTCGTATAGTTGACCGCCACCGCCTGGATGGAAGGGCCGGTATAAGTGACGGCAAAAGTGGAACGCGGCGCAGGCTTGGCACACCCCGAAATGGCGGCTGACAGCAGGACACAGGCGAAACGAGCGATTCTCATTTGGGTACTGACAATGGCGCTACTCTCAAAGCTTCCGACCGTTTGCCCGTAAATGCAACTCCGACTTTTTCTATCGCGTGGAAAGGTATTCCCATTTCACTTTACTGCCACGGCAAAATACGAAGACTGCCCAAGGGATGCATCGATGAAATTGCTTTGCCTGACGCCCTTTCGAAATTCGGAAAGTGATCTGCCGGGCTTTTTTCGCTCGGTGACGGCTTTTTGCGATGGAGTTGTCGCGCTGGACGATGGAAGCACGGATGAGACCGCTCGTTTGCTGGCGGCGAACCGAAATGTCTTCATGCTGCTAAAAAATCGTGTCCGCCGCACTTATGCGGGCTGGAATGATGCGGATAACCGCCAGCGGCTGCTCGAGGCGGCGGGGCAGTTTTACCCTGATTGGATTATCCAATTGGATGCCGACGAACGCATTGATCGCAATTCCGGACAAGCGTTGCGAAAATTTCTGGATACCGAGGCATGCAAAGAGTTCGCGTATGGCTTCGACCGTTGCCGGATGATCAACGATGCGCGTCACTATGACAAATCCATGGTCGTATATCGCCTTTTCGCCTATCGCCCCGGGCTGCGACTTCCCGGTCAGAAGCTTCACCTCATCCCGGTGCCTACAGCCGTTCCACAGGACAGGTGGTTTCGGCTGACGATTCGTATCAAGCATCTCGCGGGATTGACAACGGCACTGCGAAGACGGCGTTTCGAGAAATTCAAGGAAGCTGATCCAACGAATATCTGGCAGGCGAGCTATCGCAATCTCCTCGATAAGCCGGAGGCAATAAAGCGGTGGAAAAACCAGGCGGGCACCTCGGTTTTGTTTTGCCCGGAACGACATCGAAAATTGCAGCGACTGCTTCACGGTGCGGGCAAAGCGGCTTAGCAAGAGGTTGACTACGACCAGTTTGCAAGGTCGGCTTTGGCTTACCTTGACAACTTACCGCGTTATGTTATTAAGAGGTTGTTAGTGTTAATGCAGCCTAAGCCTGGCTTTCCTTCCTGGAGGCCAGCGCGGGGAACCCAAATTCCTCGAACCTCGGGTTCGGGGACGGGGCGCATGGCCGCGGGTAACCGTGGCCAAGGTCACTTCCATGACCGAGCCCGTCAGCTAACCTCGCCGGCAATTGGAAGGGCGATCCTCTAGGATCCCGCTGGTGCGGGACACCCACGTTCACCCCGTCTGAAAACTCGCGTACGCTTGCGTACGCGAACTGGCCGCGGTGTGCGGCGGGATTGGAGATTGGTATGAGAATGGTGTTTGAACTTGCCTGGGAACATCCAGTTATCACTGGATTTATCATATTGTTTATCTTTTCGTGGTTAACGCCGACCTTGAGTGGCGCCGTGTTGATTCGGGAGCGTCAGGTAGGGATCGTAGTGAAGAAATTCGGTGCGCGCTCACTGCCGCCGGGGCGGCTGGTCGCGTTGAACGGCGAATCCGGGTATCAAGCCGACACCCTGCCGCCAGGGCTGCACTTCGGCTACTTCCGCTGGCAATATCGCATCATGAAAATGCCGGTGGTCACGGTGCCGCAGGGCGAGATTGCGCTCGTGCTCGCGGCGGATGGCGCCTCCATCCCGTCCGAGCGCATCCTGGGAAAGGTGGTCGATTGCGACAACTTCCAGGACGCGCGCCGCTTCCTGCTTGAAGGTGGCGAAAAGGGTCGTCAACTTGGCATTCTCACCGCCGGCACGTATCGGATCAACCTCGCGTTGTTCACCGTGATTCGCTCTGAAAACGCGGAGGACAATGGCATGTCCTCATTCCAACTCCATTTGCAGCGCGTGGAGCCGGACAAGGTCGGCATTGTCACGACACTCGACGGCCGGCCGATTGAGGCGGGCGAAATTGCGGGCCCCACGATTCCGGCGCACGAGAATTTTCAGAACGCCCAGGCGTTTCTCGATGGCGGTGGCCGGCGCGGTTTGCAGGAGCAAATCCTGTTGTCCGGGACATGGAACCTAAACCCGTGGTTCGTGCAGGTGGAGCAAGTCCCGATGGTTCAAATTCCGATCGGCTACATCGGCGTGGTAATCTCCTACGTGGGCAAGGCGCACGTGGATGTCAGCGGCCTTGAGTTCAAGCACGGTGATCTGGTGAATCAAGGCCACAAAGGTGTCTGGGTGACGCCGCTGTATCCGGGCAAACATCCGTTGAACACCGCCGTCATGCGGGTCGAACTGGTGCCGACGACCAATATCGTCCTCAACTGGGCGACGCGCACGGAAGCGCATCATTTCGACGAGAAGCTGCAGTCCATCACGGTGCGCTCGAAGGACGGCTTCGCGTTCAACCTGGACGTGGCGCAGATCATCCATGTGGGCGCTTTGGATGCGCCAAAGGTCATCTCGCGCGTTGGTTCGATGCAAAACCTCGTGGACCACGTCCTGCAACCAATCGTCGGAAATTATTTCCGCAACTCCGCGCAGGATTATACGGTGCTCGATTTCCTTGGCGCGCGCAGCCAGCGCCAGGTCGAAGCCGCGGAGCATATTCGCGCCGCCATCGGCGCGTACGACGTGCAGGCGATTGACACCTTGATCGGCGATATCAATCCGCCGGCGCAATTGATGCAGACGCAGACCGACCGCAAGATCGCGGAGGAGCAGCGCAAGACTTATGAGGTGCAGGAGGCCGCGCAGAAGCAGCGCCAGCAACTCGTGCGTGAAACGTCCATCGCGGATATCCAACACCAGGTCGTCGGCGCGGAGCAGGGCGTGAATATCGCCGAGCTACAGGCCAACGCGCAAATCAAACAGGCGACCGGCGAAGCGGAATCGGTGCGCTTGCGCGCCCATGGCGAAGCCGAGGCGATTCGCGCCACGGGTAACGCCAAGGCCGAAGCCTATCGCGCAGGCGTGCAATCGCTTGGTGCGCAGGGTTACACCGTCATGCAACTCATGCAGATCGTCGGCGATCGCCACGTGCGCATCGTCCCAGACGTCGCCGTAAGCGGAGCGAGCGGCAGCACGGGCATCGTGGACGGCCTGCTCGGCGTGATGTTGCGCCAGCAAACGAGCGCTCACGCGGAGCCGAAAGAAGAACCTGCGAAGTCATAGTTTAGGGGTGGGGCAAAATTGGAGTCCCGCTGACTCCGGCCCTCTTCCCGCAATGGGAAGAGGGCATTTTTAAGTCTGAAAAGCGCGCTTAATTGAACTGAGATTTACTACTGGAGTAATGTTTTATGACTGCGGATGCATGTTCGAAATGCGGATCCCAGGATCGAAAACGGGGGAAACTTTGTGCCAGTAGCGGCACCCCAATTGAATTCAGGGAAGAAGAGACCTCTCCTCTGTTCATCCTAAAAAAAGATGTCGTGGTGATCGGTTGTAACGCCTGCGGCCATGTGGAAATGATTTTGAGAGAGCGCGAGAAAAGAGCGGCCTGATCGAGCTCGATTCAAATCAGTTCGAAACAAACAGCCATTTGTCACGCAGCATTTTATTGATCGGCCACGAAGTCGATTTGGCTGGGTCGGTTTCACTAACACCCGTGGAAAGATAGTAGTAGCCGGAGCGTCGGGCGGGAAAGCCGGATTCGGTGACGAACAAAACTTTTAAAACTCCGTTGGTGCTTTTTTCAGCGAACACGGCGTGAACCCACATCGCTTCTTTTTCCGCCTGGGGTATTTCGTCATATTTGGCCGAGACCGGTATGGCGCCGGATTCCATTCGCTCGACGACTTTTTCGTACGTCGGAAATGTCCGCGCGAAGATCGCGTGCCGGAGGAGTTGTGTCAAATAGCCGGAGGCAAGGATCGAAGCCGCGAATACGGCCAGCGGAATAAGCGAACGCCAACGCCGAGTCGGCCACTCCACGAGGATACATAGCAGTGCGATAAACGGAGCTGCGATAAAAAGGACCACAAGTGGCAGAGCGCCGAGAATAAAAAAATTGGTGCGACGTGAAAAAAGCGCCGCGATGCCAAGACACCAAAGAACCGAGGCGACGATGGAGAGTTTGCCTTCGCCGGACATGCCGGGAACGGCAGCCGGCTTTGTGATGGCGGAAGGCTCGTCAGGTGGTTGCACCGGAGGCACGATAATTGGGCTTATCACCAGCGTCCAGACGGGACTGGACGACTGTGATCTCGCCGTTCTGATGATGCCGGGCTATCAGGGCAGGAAGTCCTACCGCCGCCGACTTGACCGCCCCTGACCGGGCCGCGTCTTTTTGCGGAAGCCGGCTTGCAGCATGTTGCCACCGGATAATTTGCGACCCGGACCCTGCCTCTCTTGCTGGCGTCCGGGTGCGGGGCGATACGACGCCGTAAAGGTTTTCATCCCGGACGCCGGTTTGTTTTCCGGACGCGCGGTTGCGGGCGCGGGGCGGCGGCGTGAATCGAAGTTGCTTTTGCCGCGTGCGGGTTTGCCCGGCTGGCGGGAGGGAGCGGAGCGATGACGGCCTTCCTTCGAGTGCGTTGCCGCTCCGCGACGGGAGCTTGCGGTTGGATAGCGCGGTGTGCGGGCGCTCTCGGCCAGTTTGAAATCCACCTGCTTCTTGAAGGTGTCCACCTTGCCGACCTGGACTTCCATTTTATCGCCCAACTTGAAAATACGACGGGTGCGGCGGCCGACGAGTTGGGTGCGTCCTTGGTCGAATATATAAAAGTCGTCGGTCAAACCGGACAGCGGCACCAGGCCGCTCATGCCCAGTTCGAACACGTCCACGAAGAAACCAAAGTTGCGAACGTCGGTGACCATGGCGCCGTAGCGCGGAGGATTCGCGGATTTGGTCTGGGCGATGAGAAAGGCGAACAGCTTCACGTCGCGGCTGTCGCGCTCGGCATCGGCGGAGTTGCGTTCGGTTTCGGAAATATGATCGGCGACCGCCGCGAGCGGTTGCGCGGAGACGGCCGAACCTGGTTCCTGAAACAAGGCGCGATGCACCACGAGGTCCGCGTAGCGGCGAATGGGCGAAGTGAAATGCGTGTATTTCTTTTTCGCGAGACCGTAATGGCCGAGCGGCTCGACGGCGTAGCGGGCGCGCATCAGGGAGCGGAGAAATCCGATCTTGAGAGCCGCGCCGATGGGAATCGTATCGAGCTTGTGCAACAGCTTTTGCACTTCGCCGCGATTCGACAGATTGCCGCACGGAATGTGATGGCTTAGCACATCTTCGCGATATTCGTTGATGCGGCGGGTGTCCGGCGATTCGTGAACACGATAGAGCGCCGGGCGATTCATCCCCATGAGGCGCGAGGCGACGGCCTCGTTCGCCAGCAGCATGTATTCCTCGATCAACTGGTGCGACCAGTCGTTTTCAATTTTTTCGATACGCAGGATTTTGCCCTGTTCATCGAGCCGGATTTTGGTTTCGGGAAAATCCAGCGCGAGCGAGCCGGCGGCGAAGCGGGCGCGGCGAATTTTTTGCGCCAGCGCGTGGGCATCGTGCAGCAGGCGTTCCGCATCATCGGTGGGGCGGCGCTGCAGGATCTCGAACACCTGCTTGTAATGATACCGCCGCCGGGAATGGATCACGGCCGGATAAAATTGCGATTTCAAAACCCGGCCGTCCGGTCCAAGGAGGAACTCGACGCATTTGGTCAGGCGGTCAACGTTGGGTTTCAGCGAACATAACTCGTTGCTCAACGCCTCGGGCAACATGGGCACGACACGGTCCACGAGGTAGGTGGAGTTGCCGCGGCGGGCGGCTTCGTTGTCGAGTTCCGTGCCGAATTTTGACGTAATGGGAAACGTCGGCGATGTGGACCCAGACCTTCCAGTTCCCGCCGTCGCCCCGCTGAATGCAAATGGCGTCGTCGAAATCCTTCGCGTCCTCGGGATCGATGGTGAAGACCTCGTGCTCACGGCAATCCATGCGGCCCACGAGATCACTGGCCATCACCTGGTTGCCGATGACTCGGGCCTCTTCCAGCACTTCCTTGGGGAAGTGAAGGGAAAGGTTGTACTGGCGGATAACGGAAAGCATGTCGACGCCCTCGGCGTCGGGTGAGCCCAGCACTTCGATGATTTCGCCCTCGGGATTGACATGACGTGACGGCCAGTCGCGCAATTCGACGACGACCTTGTCACCGACGAGGGCTTCGCGACCAACGGCGCGCGGCGGCGGCACGTAGATGTCATGGGAGATGCGCGGGTCGTCGGGAATAACGTAGAGAAACTGTTTGCTGCGCTGGAGCGTGCCGACGAAGTTGGTCCGACTGCGCTCCAGGATGCGCATGACGCGACCACCGGTGGTTTCGCCGCGACCGGAGGTTTCACGACGGACCATCACGGCGATCACCATGCAGCG
>JBGALR010000039.1:0-65394 GCA_044223735.1 Limisphaerales bacterium
GCGCGCCTGGCGGAACGGCTGGGAGTCGAGATTTGCCTGAACGAACCCGTGGAGGAAATTCTTTTTCAAGGCCGTCGCGCGGTGGGCGTTCGCACGGCCACGGGCACCCACCGAGCGGATGCGGTGGTCGTCAACGCCGATTTCGCCCGCGCCATGGAGAATCTGGTTCCTGATCATTTGCGACGCCGCTGGACCAACCGGAAGCTCGCGAAGAAAAAGTATTCGTGCTCCACGTTCATGATGTACCTCGGCCTCGAAGGCACATTTGATCTGCCGCATCACACCATCCATATCGCGAAGGATTACGCGAAGAATCTCGATGAGATTGAGCGACGGCATGTTTTGAGCGAACAACCGAGCTTCTACGTGCAAAACGCCTGCGTGACCGATCCCTCGCTCGCGCCGCGCGGTCACAGCACGCTGTATGTGCTCGCCCCCGTGACGCATCAGCATCCCAATGTGGATTGGACGCGGGAAAGCCCCCGCTACCGGGAGTTGCTGCTGAATCAAATCAAACAGGCGGGGTACGATCTCGATCCCGCGCGCATCCGCTACGAACGCGTCATCACGCCCGCCGATTGGGATACGCGCTACCAGATTTATCGCGGGGCGACCTTTAATCTCGCGCACACGCTGGACCAAATGCTCCACCTGCGTCCGCATAATCGCTTTGAAGATCTCGATGGCATGTATCTCGTCGGTGGCGGTACCCATCCGGGCAGCGGCCTGCCGGTGATTTTTGAGAGCGCGCGCATCAGCAGCAAGCTGTTACTCCAGGATTTGGGTGTGAGCCCCGGAAGCGCGGACGCGTTTCCAGACCGGGCTAATGCGACGCCGGGCGGCGGCGCAATCGCGGACGCGGTTCAAACCTTCACGAGTCTCTTCAATCTGAAATCCCCACCGATAAAGCCGCGGCGAGAATCATGAGCCCGACCCGCGAGCCGAAACCCATCTCCGCCGTCTCTGCGGCGGAGGACGCAGGCCTTTCTGAAACCGTGGCCCGCGCCATGACTTCGGCGCGGGAGGCGCAAGTTCGCTGGGCGGGAACATCGTTGGCCCGCCGTTTGCATTTGATTCGCAAGTTGCGGCAACTCATCGCCGAAAACGCGCTTCAGTTGGCGGATGCTTCAGCCTCCGCGCGGCGGCGGCCGGCGCTCGAATCCTTAACCGCCGAAGTGATGCCGCTCGCTGAAGCCTGCCGCTACGTTGAGCGTGCTGCGAAAAAAATTCTCGCCCCGCGACGCGTGGGCGGTCGCGGTCGGCCGCTCTGGCTTGCGGGTGTGCGCAGTGAAATTCATCGCGTACCGTTCGGCGTGATTCTCCTTATCGGTCCTGGCAACTATCCGCTGCTGCTGCCGGGCGTGCAGATGATTCAAGCGCTGGTGGCGGGTAACGCAGTGCTGCTCAAGCCCGGTGTGGGTGGAACGGCAGCGGCGCGCGGGTTGTGTGACCTGATGGTTCGCGCCGGATTCGATCCGCTACTTTTTGCGCTGCTGCCGGAGAGCGCCGATGCCGCCCGCACCGCAATTTTCGCCCGTCCCGACAAGGTCCTCTTCACCGGTTCGGCGGAGGCGGGAGAAAAAATTCTTTCACAGCTCGCCCCGCATTTGATTCCGGCGACGATGGAGTTGAGCGGCTGCGACGCGGTGATTGTTCGAGCGGATGCCGATCTCGAGTTGGTGGCCAAAGCGCTTACCTTTGGCCTCACTTTTAACGCAGGCGCGACATGTCTCGCTCCGAAAAGGGTGTTCGTTCACCGCAGTCTTGCGACCGAAATCGAGGGGCGACTGGCGCATGCATTCCATGACCGCGAACGCCAAGCCGCTCAAGGTGCGTTGGGGCTGGCGGCCGTTGAGAAATTGCGCCCGCTGGTCGATGAGGCGGTCGCATTGGGCGCGCATTTCATCACCGGGGAACTTCAGGGCGCCGCGCCGATTATTTTGGCGGGAGTTTCGCCCGCGTCCCGTTTGTTGCGCGAAGATGTGTTTGGGCCGGTCCTGTCCATCGTCACGGTGGCGGATGACCACGAAGCCATCCTGCGCGCCAACGACTGTCCCTTCGCGCTCTCGGCGTCTATTTTTTCCCGCGAAGAATCCGTCGCCCGCTGCCTGGCTGAACAAATCCGCGTAGGTGTGGTCACCATCAACGATCTAATTCTGCCGACCGCGGATGCCCGGTTGCCGTTTGGCGGACGCGGCCGCAGCGGGTTCGGCGTGACGCGCGGCGCGGAAGGTTTGCTGGAACTCACGACGCCCAAAGTGATCACGGTGACACGCGGCAGTTTTCGCCCGGCGTTCGATCCGCCACAAACCGGCGACGAGAAATTGTTTCAGGCGTATTTGCGGATCGTTCACGGTCGCGGCCTCAAAGCACGCGCCGCGGCGCTTTTCGCACTCGCCGGAATCCTTCGTCGCAAACGGGCCAAACCATCGGTGAAAAAATGAAAAACTCATCTCGCAACGAAAAAGTCGGCGTCATCGGCGGCGGTCTTGGCGGATTGGCCGCAGCCTGCACGCTGGCGGCGCGCGGTCATAAAGTTGTCCTCTTTGAGCGCAACGAATGGCTCGGGGGCAAGGCGACGGTGGTGGAGGGAAAAGGTTTTCGTTTCGACGCGGGGCCGACCATCGTGACCATCCCGTCCGTGCTTCGGCGTATCTTTGCGGAAGCAGGCCGTCGCATGGAGGATTACCTCGACCTGGTAAGGCTTGATCCACAGTGGCGCTGCTTTTTCGATGACGGTTCCGCGCTGAACCTAAGTCAGGATGCCGAAACGATGGCCGCCACGCTGGATCGCTTTGCGCCGGGCACCCATTCCGGTCAGGGCTATCGGGACTTCATCGCGCTGAGCCGGCGTCTCGACGATATCTCGCAGCGCAATTTCTTTTACAAATCGATCGGTGGACTGCGCGATATGATCGATTTCAAGGCGTCGTTCGAACCGAAACTGCTCGGCGACGTGCTGGCCATGCGCATGGGGCGCAGTGTTGCCAGCACCGTGCGCGCATTTAACCCCGACCCGCGCGTTGCCCAGATGGTGGATCACTTCACTCAATACGTCGGTTCGTCACCGTATGGTTCGCCAGCGGTATTGTGCGGTATCGCGCACATGCAACATCACGAAGGGGTCTGGTATCCGCGTGGCGGCACGCAGGTCGTGCCGGTGGCGCTGGAAAAGCTGGCGCGCGAACTCGGCGTCGAATTTCGCTTCAATACGAAGATTGAAAAAATTCTAACACGCGAAGGCAAGGTGACCGGCGTCCGCACCGGTTTCGGAGAGGAACTGCCAATGTCGGCCGTGGTGTCCAACTGCGATGCGGTGCTGACCCATCGTGAACTCATCAATGGCAGCGTTGGCGCGAAGTTTGAGCGCCGGCGCCGATACGAAGCCGCGTGCTCCGGCGTGGTGTTGTATCTCGGGTTGAACCGCCGTTACGAACATCTCGCGCATCACGACTTCGTTTTCAGCCGTGATCCGCACGAGGAGTTTGATTTCATCTACGAGCAGGGCGAGCCGGCGCCTGACCCGACCTGTTATCTGGCGGCCACGACCTGCACGGAACCCGGCACCGCGCCGGCCGGGGGCGAGGCATTGTATGTGCTCGTGCATACGCCGTATCTGCGCCCGCATCATGACTGGGGAAAAATGTTTCCGGTGTATCGGCAGGTGATCCTCGACAAGCTCAAGCGCACCGGTGGCATGGATGACATCGAATCACGAATCGTCTTCGAGCGCGCGCTGACGCCGCAGGATATCAAAGACCGCTATCACGTGCTCGACGGCGCGATTTACGGGCTCGCGAGCCATGGAAAATTTCTCGGCGCGTTCAAGCCCGGGAATCGCTCGCCGGATTTGCGCGGACTTTATCTGGCCGGGGGCGCCGCGCATCCCGGGCCCGGCATGCCGATGGTGCTGATGAGCGGCTGGATTGCCGCCGACGCGTTGCACCGGGACGGAGGGGGTCGTGCCGGCAAAAGTAGGGCGACTGTTGGTGAGTCGCAGCCGGCGGAATTGGCAGAAGTATAATCTGACAAACCGAAGTCCGCGGAAATGACAACGATTGCCCAGTCCGGAGTTGAAACGCGCGACTTTCGGGTTGCCGTGTCCTCAGACCGTGTCGACATGAGCAGAGGAAGGCTGCCCCACATTTCCAAATTTATGCTTCGCTGGTTCACGTGGTATTCACGACGCTACGTGCGCCGGCATTTTCATACGCTGCGCATTTCGCGCGCCGGGAGGCCGCCGGAAACGGCGGGATTGCCAGTCGTAATTTATACCAATCACGCTTCGTGGTGGGACGCGCTGTTATGCCTCGTGTTGAAGGATGAATTCTTCCGCGAGCGCGACGCTTATGCGCCGATCGATGCCGCGATGTTGGGGCATTACAAAATGTTTCGCAAACTGGGTTTTTTTGGCGTGCAGCGAAAAAGCCATCGCGGCGCGGCCGAATTTCTCCGCACCGCTGAGGCCATTTTGCGATTACCAGCCAGCCTGCTGGTGCTGACGCCGCAAGGCCGGTTCGTCGACCTTCGGGAACGGCCCGTGCGCTTCGAAGCCGGGCTTGGCCATTTGGCGGCCCGTACTGAGCGCGCCCTCTTCGTGCCGCTGGCGGTGGAATATGTTTTTTGGGAGGAACGGTTGCCGGAAATTCTCCTTCGTTTTGGCGAGCGGGTGGAGGTCTGCCCCAGGCGGCATCCCTTGTTCGACGCAAGATATTGGACGACGCTGTTTCAGGAGCGGCTGGGACGGACCCAGGACGCCCTTGCCCGAGAAGCGATGCGCCGCGACCCGGAGGATTTTAATATCATTCTGCGGGGCGAATCGGGGCAGGGTGGCATCTATGATGTCTGGCGAAGCGTGCGGGCAAAAATGCGCGGCGAAGAGTTTCATCGGGAGCATGGACTGAAATGAACCTCAACGCTCTTGCCTTCGTTTCCGTAATCCTGGCGGGAATCCCGTGCGGCTTGTTTTTCACCAATTTATTCGCCTATCGGCCATTGAAGCGAAAGATTGCGACGCCGCGTGGGCGACGGGCGGAAGCGACACCGGACATTTCCGTCCTCATTCCCGCGCGGAACGAGGAACCAAACATACGGGCAACGCTGGAGGCCGTGCTGGCGAACGAGGATGTCCATTTCGAAGTCATCGTGCTCGATGACCATTCGACCGACCGCACGGTGGAAATCGTCAGTGAAATTATTGGACGCGACGCGCGAGTGCGCTTCGAAAGCGCGCCGCCGCTGCCGGTTGGTTGGTGCGGGAAACAGCATGCCTGCCACAACCTCGCAAAACTGGCGCGCGCGCCGTTGCTGGTGTTCATCGATGCGGACGTGCGGCTCGCGCCCGATGCGTTGTCAAGGATGGCGGCATACATGCAGCAGTCGGAGGCGGCTCTGGCGAGCGGTGTGCCGCATCAGGAACTCGGCACTTGCAGTGAACGCCTGTTGATCCCCTTGATTCATTTCATCCTCCTCGGATTTCTCCCGATGCATGCGATGCGGCGCCTGCGCCTCCCGGCGCTATCCGCCGGCTGCGGGCAGCTTTTCGTCGCCCGCCGTGAGGCCTATGATAAATGCGGCGGTCACGCGCAACTCCGGGATTCGCTGCACGATGGCCTCAAGCTGCCGCGCGTCTTTCGGCAGGCAGGCTTCGCCACCGATTTATTCGATGCCACGGACCTGGCGACGTGCCGCATGTATCACGCGAACGCGGACACCTGGCGCGGGCTCGGGCGAAATGCAACCGAAGGGCTGGCCGCGCCCGGCACGATCCTGCCGATGACCGCGTTGCTGTTCGGTGGCCAGGTGTTGCCCTTCATCCTGCTCACCGCCTGCGCGTGGATGTCGCCGCTGGGAATGGCGTTGTCTCTTGCAGCGGCAATTCTGGCGTGGCTTCCCCGAATCGTCGCGGCGCTGCTCTTCCTTCAACCTTTGGGGGGAGCGCTGTTACATCCGATCGGCGTCACGGGGTTGCTCGTGATTCAATGGCTCGCGCTCGCGCGGCATATCGCCGGCAAGCCTTCGGTTTGGAAAGGGCGCAGCTATCTCGCCGTCGAACCGGTCAAGACCACATGAGGATTCTATGGACACTTTTGCTGCTGGCCGTGACGGTGAGGCTCAGCGCCGCGCCGAAGTCCGATAAGGTCGTCGTGCCGACGAATGCGCCGCCGTCGATCAAGCTGAACGACCAGTATGACGCGCCGCAAAAGTTGTCGTTTCCGTCGACGAACGTCACGGTGCTGGCCATCGCCGACAAAGCCGGTTCGGAGCAAATCGCCGGATGGATCACGCCCATCCAGCAACGGTTCCAGGGGCGCATCGCCATTCGGGGCATCGCGGATGTGTCTGCCGTTCCGCGACTGCTGCGCGGGATGGTGCGCAAAAAGTTTCGAAAGATTCAGTCCTATCCTGTGATGATGGACTGGACCGGCGACGTGGTGAATGCCTTCACTTATGTGCCCGGCCAGGCGAATATCCTGGTGCTGGACGAACGAGGTCGGATTCTTGCGCGCGTGACCGGCCTCGCAAATCCAAAGGCTCTCGACGATCTGAATGCCACTATTGATCGCATCGTGGCGCGCCCTTGAGGTATTAGTGCGCAGCGAATTATTCCGTTCGTCCCATTCCCTCGTCTATCGAACTTGACCGTTCCCACAAGGTCGGGTTAGTTAGCAACTGGTGCCGCACCATTGGATCGCCTGCTTTACACTGTTCGGTCACCGCTCAGCAACGAGCAAGCCATGAGAAGCCGGTATTTAAATGCGGTATCGGTGCGAAAGAGTTGAGGCGCTCAAAGGCGGTTATTGTCCATTGCGAGCAAATGCACCAACCCGGAGACAGGTAATAGAATCCGCGCCGAACGCGGCAGTTGCATCGGTGCCGATGATGGGAACGGGCGTGCCCACGCTGCTTGACCTGGCCGCCAACACGGCGACAGAAGGCATCGCCCAGCGGACACTGCTCGATGTCTGCATACGGTGTTGCAAAGGGACGTGTTGCCGCTCTACGATCGCTATTATTGTTGTTTACCAGCGGCCGGGTGCTGCGGCCGCAACTGCTGCTGCCATCCCTGGCCTTGTACGGCTTGATCGGTTACGGAGTTTACCATGTTCTCAACTTCCGCGAGGCGTCAGCCCTGAAAATGGCGATCGCCGAAAGCCTGCGCAACAAACGCATCGTGATGATTCCCACCGGCAACGCCAATTTGTTCAATCTCCAAACGCTGGACTTAAACGAAATCCTGAAGCAGTTGGGCGTCACCAAGCCGAAATAACACAGGTTCGATGTCGCGTGAGTCGAAGACGAACGGCGCGAATCGCAAAAGTTAGCTGGCAAGGCGCGCTGTTTCCGATACGGCGCTGTTTTTTGGATCGGCAGCGCAATCATGATCACGGTTGAGGCTGTCGGAAGGCCTGCCGGGAGGGGCGAAGCGTCGCTTGCAAGAAAGGATTGGCGTGCGGGTGGGTTTCAATCCAATATAATCAGGTTTACAGCATGAGCACCGTCACTTTAGACCGTTCCGCCACGCCCGTCCCGGCGACGCCGTCCAGCGTTGATTTTTCGCGCCCGGTCGTGCGGCCGAAAATGGGCGCCTTCAAGCTTTTAGGCGAGGTGCTCCGGCATGGCGGTCCTGGGTATCTGCAGTTTGCCATTACGAACATTTGCAACGCGAAATGCGATTTTTGCGGGTTTGCGGTGGACCGGTTTGACCCGAAGAAACGGCGTAGCGTCACTTTGCAGGAGGCCAAAGACGTCATCGATATCGCGGTAAAAAATCACATCGGCTATCTGCTCTTTGTCGGCGGCGAACCGCTCGTGCACAAGGAATTGCGCGCGATGACGCGGTATGCGGCCGAGCGGGGGATTCACCCGATGATCTGCACCAACGGTTCGCTCTGGACCGAGCAGAACATGCGCGACCTGAAGAGCGACGGGCTCTCCAGCGTGATCATGTCGATTGATTCGCACGACGTGGCGAAGCACGAGAAAAACCGCGGACTGCCGGAGGTTTGCCGCAAGATCAAGCGCGCCAACGAAGTGTTCCGCGAACTCGGCGTCCAAACGACGGCCAGCGTCACGGCGAGCAAGCTCATCGATGACTACGACAAGCTGCCGGATTTTCTTGCGGAGCTGGGATTCACGAGTTGCACCTTCAGTTATCCGCTGACGAATCTGGCGTCGAGCTATCTGAGCTTCAGCGATTCGAGTCTCGTCAGCTACAAGACCGACGAACTCATCCAGGTCTTCGAGAAGATCAAGCAGATGAAGGAGCGGAGCCAGTTTCCGGTGGTGAATCCCACGGAATCGCTTTCCGAAATGCAGCGGCATCTGCGGAAACAGCCCGAGAAATTCGGCTGCCTCGGCGGTCACAAATATTTTTATCTCGATTGGAACCTGAACCTATATCGGTGCCATTTTTGGGAGACGCCGATGTGCAACATCTATGAGTTCGACGACAGCAAACTGATTCGCGACGGTTGCACGCGGTGCATGATCGATTGCTATCGCGATCCGAGCGTGCTGCAATTCGTGGCGATCAGCGCATCCGACGCCTGGAATAATTTGAAAAAAGGACGGGTGGGCGCGGCGGCCAAAAACATCTTTGACAGTCGCAATCTGACCTCATTGAAAGCCGTGTGGGATGACCGGAAATGGATCGGCAAGGTCTGAGGGGATAATGCCTTGTCCCCACGGTGGATCTGAATAATATTCTGTCAAATGCGTCCCTCTATTGGGGGCGAAAGTGACACAGGCCCCCACGGTTGCCGTTTTTCCGCGCGGCTTTGAGCGATATGAGTGAAGGCTTTGCAGCCCGAGAGACTTTGCGACGTTTCGGCGCGCAGGGGGTCGGGATTTTCTTATTTTTTTCCGGCGTCGTTGGGGGAGGGAAATCCTGTGGTGCGGCTGAGGCGGTGTCTCCGGCTGCCGCTGGCAAATTACCGCCGGCGGCGACGCAAACGGTGGATTTCGTCAAGGACATCCAACCAATCCTGGTGGATCGCTGCTATTCCTGTCACGGCCCCGATAAGCAAAAGGCGGACCTGCGGTGGGATAACAAGGAAAGCGCCTTTAAAACGGGCGATCACGGTCCGATAATTGTTCCCGGCAAAAGTGCGGACAGCCTCGTGATCAAACTGGTGGCGGACCTCGAGCCGGATTCCATCATGCCGCCCAAAGGCGAGCCGTTGACCGCAGCGCAGATTGGTTTGTTGCGCGCGTGGATTGATCAGGGCGCGAAGTGGCCGGAAACGGCGGTTGCCAAAGGTCCTGACAAGCGCAACCATTGGGCCTTCAAGCCGCCGGTGCGTCCGGCGGTGCCACCCGTGTCCAACAAGAAGTGGGCGCGCAATCCGATTGATAACTACGTGCTGGCGCGTTTGGAGAAGGAAAATCTCAAGCCGTCGCCCGAAGCGGATCGCATCACGTTGATTCGGCGGCTGACGCTCGATCTTACCGGTTTGCCGCCCACGATAGCGGAAGTGGACGCGTTTGTTTCCGACAAACGTCCCGATGCGTATGAACGCGTGGTGGAACGTTTGCTCGCGTCGAAACACTATGGCGAGCGATGGGGCCGTCACTGGCTGGACCTCGCGCGCTATGCGGATACCAATGGCTATGAGAAAGACCGGCCGCGTTCGATCTGGCCCTATCGTGACTGGGTGATTTCGGCGTTCAATCGCGACCTGCCGTACGATCAGTTCACGATCGACCAGCTTGCCGGCGATTTGCTGCCCAACGCGACCACGGACCAGCGCGTGGCGACGGGCTTTCTGCGCAATTCGATGTTGAATCAGGAAGGCGGCATTGAACCGGAACAATTTCGGGTCGAGGCGTTGATTGATCGAATGGACACGGTGGGCAAGGCGTTTCTCGGCCTCACGGTGAATTGCTGCCAGTGTCACAATCACAAATACGATCCGTTCACGCAGAAGGATTACTACCAGATTTACGCGTTTCTGAATGACGACGACGAGGCGTTCATGGAAGTGCCGACTGCGAAGGAACAGAAGCAGCGCGATGAAATTCTGGAAAAGGTGCGTGGCCTTCAGGTGAAGGCGATGAACGACACCACCAATCTCGCGGACCGCATGACGACGTGGGAAAAAAGCCTGGCCGACGCGCGCGGGAACTGGACCGTGGCTGATCCGAAGGACTGGTTTTACTTCGCCTCCAAATTTGAAAAGCAGGAGGATCTCTCCATGCTCGGGGGCGGCGACTTGCAACCGGGAGGCGTCATGCGTCTGTGGGTGGACACGCACGCGACGAATATCACCGGCTTTCGCCTCGAAGCTCTAACCAATGCGAATCTGGTTTATGGCGGGCCGGGCTTGTTGGGCAAGGGCAACTTTTTGCTGAAGGAATTTACAGTTGAGGCTTACGCGATCGATCATCCGACCGTGACGAACAAGATCAAGTTCCGCCGCGCGCTGGCGGACCAGGAAGCGCCGGGCTTCAGTATCACCAATGCGATCGACGGTGTGACGGACAAAGGCGGCTGGTGTCCCGCGGTCACACCCGACCGGCGAAATCAGAATCATTGCGCCGTATTTGAATGTGAGCCGTTTGGTTTTCCGGGCGGCACGCGGCTGCTCATCACACTGCACGAAACCTTCGATGGTGAGAGCAAATTGGACGGTCACATGCTGGGCTGCTTCCGTTTGAGCACCACGACCAATGCCGGGCCGCTGGCGGTCGATCCTCTCTCTGCGGCGCAACGCAAGTTACTGGAAACGCCTTTTGCGCAACGAACCGCCGAGCAGAACCTGGCTTTGTTTAATGCCTACAGACTTTCTTCACCGGACTTTGCGGCAGTGAACAAGCAGATCGATGAGGCATTCGCACCGTGGCCCGCCGCGGCGACCACGCTGGTGCTGCATCAACGCGCGAAGCCTCGCGTGACACATCTCTTCAAACGCGGCGACCGGCTGCGCCCGGGTGAGGAAGTGGAGCCGGATGTGCCTTCGTTCTTAAATCCGCTGCCGGAGGGCGCGCCGCGCAATCGACTTGGCTTTGCGGAATGGATAGTGGATCCGCGCAATCCCACGGCCGCGCGGGCGATGGCGAACCGCATCTGGATGGAGTATTTCGGCCAGGGGATCGTGACCACGCCGGAAGATTTTGGAACGCGTGTTGAGACACCGTCGCATCCAGAGTTGCTCGACTGGCTCGCGTGTGAGTTCCGGGAACCGACGGTGAAGGACCTGGTGGCGGAAGCGACGGACAAGAAGGGCAAGACAGGCGATGATAAATTAGTTTCAAAATCAGCGGTGCCATGGAGCGTCAAGCACATGCACCGGTTGATTGTCAATTCAGCGACGTATCGTCAGTCATCAAAAATCACCCCGGAACTTTACGAGAAGGACCAGTATAATGTGTTGCTCGCGCGCGGCCCGCGTTTGCGTGTGGAGGCCGAGGTTGTGCAGGACATCGCGCTCTCCGCGAGCGGACTGTTGAATCCGAAAGTGGGCGGCCCGAGTGTTTATCCGCCGATTCCGCCGTCCGTGGGCGACACGGTCTATGGCGGTTTTAGCTGGCCGGAGACGAAGGGGGCGGACCGGTTCCGCCGCGGCATGTATACGTTTACGAAACGTTCGCTGCCGTTCCCGTCACTGTCCGCGTTCGACGCGCCGTCGGGTGAAATATCCTGTCCCCGCCGGGTGCGTTCCAACACGCCGCTGCAGGCGCTCACCACCTTGAACGAAAAGATGTTTGTGGAAGCGGCGCAGGCGATGGCGTTGCGCGTGATCAAGGAAGGCGGCACCAACGACACTTCGCGCGCCACTTACGCCTTCGAGCTTTGCACCGGCCGCAAGCCGGAACCCGAGGACCTGGCGTTGCTGTTGAAATTCTGGCAGCAACAGTATGATTATTTTGAAAACAACACCGCGGCGGCGGTGGAAGTTGCCTTGCCTGACCCCGCAAAGATGCCGCCGGAATTAAACCTGCACAAAGTCGCCGCCTGGGCGATGTTGAGTCGTGCGATCCTGAACCTCGACGAAACGATTACCAAGGAATGAACTTCGAAAACGAACTCCGCTCGGAATACGCCCGGTTGATCACGCGCCGCTGGTTTTTCCGCCAGTGCGGCGTCGGCCTGGGTTCCATCGCGCTATCCTCATTGCTCGGCAAGACGGCCTCCGCGGCGACCGCACCGAAAATCGTTGATCCACTGATTCCGAAGCAGCCGCACTTCGCTCCGAAGGCCAAGCGCGTTATTTACCTCTTCATGGCGGGCGCGCCGAGCCAGCTCGATTTGTTCGATAACAAGCCGATGCTTGCGAAATACAACGGCCAGCCGGTTCCGCCTGAAGTGGTGAAGGGGCAGAAATACGCGTTCATCCGGCCGGACGCGGCGCTGTTCGCGAGCGATTTCAAATTTGCGAAGCACGGCAAATGCGGTGCGGAACTTTCCGAGGCGCTGCCGCATCTCGCCGGGGTGGTGGATGATATCACGATCATCAAGTCGATGACGACGGATGCGTTCAACCACGCCCCCGGACAGGTATTGATGCAGACCGGTTCGACGCAATTTGGCCGGCCGTGTTTTGGCTCGTGGGTTCTGTATGGTTTGGGGAGCGATGCGCAGAATCTGCCGGGTTTCGTGGTGCTCAATTCCGCCGGCGGCCTGAGCGGCGGCGCGGCGCTGTATGGCAGCGGCTTTTTGCCGACGGTTTATCAGGGCGTGCCGTTTCGCAAATCAGGCGATCCCGTTTTGTTTCTTTCCAATCCGGCGGGCATCACGCCGAAGATGCAGCGGCAGACGCTCGATCTGATCAAGGAGATGAATCAAAATCATCTTGGAGCCGTGGGCGATCCGGAAATTGCCACGCGCATCAACTCCTTTGAGATGGCGTATCGGATGCAATCGAGCGCTCCCGAATTGACGGACGTATCGAAGGAGTCGCCGGAGACGCTGAAGATGTATGGCGTCGAGCCGGGCAAGCCGTCGTTCGCGATGAATTGTCTGCTCGCGCGCCGGCTGATCGAGCGCGGCGTTCGTTTCGTGCAACTTTTTCATGAAGGCTGGGATCACCACAGTGAAGTACACAAGGGCGTCGTGGACCAGACCGGCAAGACCGACCAGGGCAGCGCGGCGTTGATCAAGGATTTGAAGCAACGCGGATTACTGGACGACACGCTCGTGATTTGGGGCGGCGAATTTGGACGCACGCCGATGGTCGAAAGCAACCCCGATGTGGGCCGCAGCATGGGGCGGGATCATCATCCGCAGGCGTTTACAATGTGGGTTGCGGGCGGCGGGTTCAAACCGGGCGTCACGATCGGCGAGACGGACGATTTGGGCTTCCATGTCACCAAAGACAAGGTGCACGTTCACGATTTGCACGCCACGATTCTCAATCAGCTTGGGTTTGATCACACCAAACTGACGTATCGCTTTCAGGGACGCGATTTCCGGCTGACGGACGTTGAAGGCAACGTCGTCTCGCAATTGCTGGTCTGATCCCGATTACGGCACCTCGGCGCGAACGCGATAAAAGAGCGGCAGCGAATTGGTCGTGAGACTGCCGCTGTACGAGCTTTCGGTTGGCGAGCCCACTGAACTCCACAACGGAGCGTAGCCGCCCAGAATGTCCGTGGCCGACTCCAGGGTGTAGTATCGGTTCGTCATGCTCGGCCACGTCAGCGTCACGCTGTTGAGATTGCGATTCACATCGATCCTGGAAATTACCAGTTTCGAGCTTCCCACTTTCGGATCGGTCCCTGCGATATATTCCTGGAGATTGGATATGCCGTCGTTGTCGGAATCGACATTGGGCAAACCGTTGGTCGCGTTGTTGAAATAAGCCAGCTCCCAGGCATCGGGCAGTCCGTCGTTGTCGTCATCACGCAACAGTCGCAAGCGGACAACATCCACCTTTGTTGGATCCGTCACCGAGGTGGTGGTGAACAGCAAATCCTGCGTGAAGAGGTTGGTATTGCTCACGACGATCTGAATGCGGATATCCTGTTGCGCGCCAGCGGCGAGCACGGGAGAAATCCAGCCGGCATTGGTGGCGGCGCTGGTGATGTCGGTGCCAACCGGCGACAGGGTGTAAGCCGCCTTGATGCCGCCAGTAACTCCGCTGGCGCCCTTGAAAACGAACGAATCGGGGAAGTTGCCGCGATTGCGAATGCTCACCGTCAGCACGTTGGTATTGCCGAACTTCACCGTCTGCTCAATCCATTGGAACGTCGGATAAATCTGGTCCTGCCCGCGTACGACGCCGTTCGTGCCATGCTGCGCGAGTTCGTCCGGCTGTAAGCTGGCGCTGTCGTATAACAAAATCTGGTCGGCGCTCGGCAGGGTTTCGTTGATCAAATTCGGCGCGCGCGAGATCAATCCGACATAGCGGCCGTCGGCGCTGACCACGCCACCGTCCGACTCGTCGTTGCCCGGAGTGCCGTCGCGTCGACGGCTCAGTTCAGTGACCGAGCCGCCGGTGCGGTCGTAGAGGAAAACGCCGGTGACATAATTCGAGCCGCCGGAAACCGTCGCGACGTCCGCCAGCAGCGTGATGAAACGTCCGTCCGGAGCGAGCCGCGCGCCGTAGTAGCCGGTGTGCTGTCGTCCAACGATCCACGGTGGAGTCACCTGGGACAACTGGCTGGTTTGCCGGTCGTAAAGGTAAGTGATGGAATTGTTATCGTAGTTCGCCACGGCGAGGTTGGTCGCGAGGGACGCAAACAGGATGTAGCGATTATTGTCGGAGATGGTGCCGGAATCACTGTAATCGTTTCCCGGGACGCCTTGCGCCGTGCGGCTGAGCAAGAGCAATCCGGGGACACCGCGTTGCCAGAGAAAGGTATCGTAAACGCCGTTCGTATCACTGGCCGCCAGATCGCTGGCCAGAGAGGTGAAAACCACCAGAGAACCGTCATTCGAGATCACGGGGTTGTGGCTTTCGTCGTTGGCCGTGCCGTTGCCTGTGACCGAGAGACATACATTCGTTCCCGCGACGGTGTCACGGAGAAAAATGTCCCACGTCCCGTTCGTGTCGGGTGAGGTGAAGTTGGCTGCGAGGCTTTCGAAGACGACATAGCGGCCGTCACCGCTCATGCGCGGATAACCGCTGTCGCGCGAGGATTGAATGCCACCGGGGCCGACGCTGACGCGGGTCGTGGTGTGAGCCGTACGATCGGCGACGAAGACGTCTTCGCGATCGTTGGTGTCGCCGACGATGAGGTTGGTGGCGGCGGATTGGAAGACGACGTAGCGGCCGTCGCGGCTGATGCGGGCGTTATAGCTGCGACCATTGCCGGTCTGGCCATCGCTGCTTTTGCTGACGCACTCGATGGTCTGTGATTGCCGGTCCACGACAAACACATCCTCCTGCAGGTTGTAATCCCTGGTGGTGAGATCCGAAGCGGTCGAGGTGAAAGCGATATAGCGAGCATCACTGCTGAGGGAAACGGGCGCGCTGTCATCGTTGCCCACACGGCCGTCGGCGGCGCGACTGATGACCTGCAATGCCGGCGGTGACGGCGTGCGCGTCACCACGGCGCGAACGGCGTCCTGCGCGCCGTTGGTCCGGGTGCCCGTTGCGAGAATGAACCATTCGGCCCACGATTCGCCGATGGCCGCGCTGGCCGAACCGGCGTCGAGCCGCAGGACAATGTTGCTGCCGGCGGGAAGCGAATTGGTCCAACCCGCGCCAGTCACCGCCGCGGTGACGTTGGTGGTGCCGAAGAAAAATAAGGCGTCCCAACCGGGCGGCGCTGTGTTGGCACGAATGGAAAAGCTATCGGTGGCGGGCCCGTCATTGTCGAGGCGCACGAAAAACGAGGCGACGTTGGTCGTCAGCGCCAGTTGCCGCCGTTGCACGAGATTGGTGCCGTAAAGCCCCATGCCGTAGCGGGCGGTATCGCCGGTGGCATAGATCATCAAATCGGGAATCGAGTCACCGCGTTCCAAAGCGAGCACGTCGATGGCGCCATTGCCGTCGCCCGGCACGAGGTTCCACGCCCACGTGGAAAATACCACGACCCCGCCATCGCCGCTCGTGGCCGGCAGGAAACTGTTGTCGAGCGCCTGGTCGCCGGCGTCGTTGTAGTTAAACCGCGCCATTTTTCCCGAGAGGCGATCATAATCCAAAAGATTCAAGGTGGCGGAATCGTCCTGCGTGCTGAACACGGACGCATCACTGTAGAAGCAGACATGCCGGCCGTTGGCGGAAATCGCGGGACCCCAGCAATCGCCGTCCGCCTGATTGCCGTCGTTGCTGCGGCTGATACGGGTCAGGGTGCCGGAAACACGATCCTTGAGAAAAATATCCTGCAGTCCGTTGGAATCCCCGGACACCAGGTTGGTCGCCTGCGATTCGAAGGCGATGTAACGTCCGTCGCTGCTCAGGCTGGACATGCCGCTGTTGCCCCGGCCGGGGGCGTTGGCGGTGGTTTTGCTGATTTGCACGGTCGTGTTGCCGGTGCGGTCGCGGAGATAAAGCTGGTAGGCGGGAAAGTAGGTGGCGGTGACCAGATTGTCAGCGCCCGAGAGGAAGGTTACGTAACGACCATCGCCGCTGATGTTCGGCAAATCGCTGGTATAATCCGCCTGGGCGCTGGCGCTGCTCACGCTCACGCGCGTGGTGGTGGCCGCCTGCCGGTCGCGAACGAAAATGTCGCGATACGTGTTTGAATCACCGGCGACGAGGTTGGAGGCATCGGAGGCGAACACGACGTAACGTCCGTCGTCGCTGACGGCCGCGAAGTCGCTGGCTCCGTTGGCGGAGGCGACACCGACTTTGCTGATGAGTTCCAAAACGCCGGAAACACGATCATAGAGAAACACGTCGGAGACGCCGTTGGCATCGTTCGCGATCAGATTGGACGCAACGGAATCGAAGACGACGAACTGGCCGTTGCCACTGACGCGAACATTCGCGCAATCAGCATTTGCCAGCGCGCCGCCGGCCGCTTTGGAAACCAGCGTGTTCGCGCCCGTGGCGCGGTCGCGGAGATAGACCAGCGCATTGGTTGACACTGCGCCGGGCACAAGATTGGTTGCGGTGGAAATGAACGCCACCCACTGGCCATTCGTGCTGAGTGCCGGATAGAGACTGGAATCGCTGCCCCAATTGCCCTGGCTGTTTCGACTGAGCGCTCGCAGGCGGGGAAAGCCGGACACCGCTTCGTTGGTTTCGAGGACGAGGCTCGGGAGTGGGCCGGATTGCAAGAGCGACATGGCGTTGCCGACATTCAAGCGGCCGGCCGAACGGACTTTTCCCTGCCATTGCGGCAGTGGATCCACCGTCGCCATCAGGAGCGCCTTGACGTTCGCCGGAGTCAGTGACGGATTCTGCGCCAGCAACAAGGCGGCAGCGCCTGCTACGTGCGGGCAGGCCATCGAAGTGCCGGAAAAACTGATGTAATGTCCGCCGCGATAAGTGCTGAGGATATTTTCGCCGGGCGCCGCGAGGTCAACGGTCAGCGCGCCGTAATTACTGAACGAGGCGATTTTGTCATCGGATGTCGAGGCAGCGACGGAGATCAATGACGCACAATCAATCCCCGCCGGATAGTCGGGACGATAGTCGTTGTTATGATGCTCATTGCCCGCCGCGCAGACGCTCAATATGCCCGCCGCTTCCGCCGCGCGAAACGCGTCCGCCAGCGCCTGACTCGGAGCGGGGCCGCCCCAACTGTTGTTGACCACGCGGATGTTCACGCCATGCGCCTTGAGGTTGATCAGATATTCATAACCCTCGGCGGCTCCGGCTGACCCGGCGGAATCGTCCGAGGTGAAAATCTTGACCGAGAGAATTTTGACATTCCAGTTTACGCCGACGACGCCGAGGCCGTTATTGCCAAGGGCGCCGATGGTGCCGGCCACGTGAGTGCCGTGGCCTTCGTCGTCGAGAACATCGCCCGTGTGGTTAAAGGTATTCAAACCGTGAACGTCGTCGATGACGCCATCGCCGTCGTCATCAATGCCGTTGCCGGGAATTTCGCCGGGGTTGGTCCAGACATTCGCGGCGAGGTCGGGATGGTTGTAATCGATGCCGGTATCGACCGTGGCCACGACGATGTTGGTGCTGCCGGTGGTTTGGTCCCATGCCTGAGCCGCGTGAATAATGTTGAGTCCCCAGAGTGAGGAGAAGCGCGGATCATTCGGCGCCTGGTAAAGCTTGAGCCGGTAATTCGGCTCGGCGTACGCGACATTGGGTTGGCTGCGATAGAAGTCGAGCGCGTCGGCCACAGCGGTTCCCGCCGGCAATTCAATCACCTGCCAGCCAAGTTTCGGCAGCATGGTTTTGACCCTGGCGCCCTTCAGACTCTGCACCGCGGCCTTGGCGGTGTCCGCATTGCCAGGTTTGAATTTAACGACGACTTGTCCGGGAAAATAAGTGGAAGGGTTGGGTGCGGCGATTGCCAGTTGCCCCAAACTAAAAACCACGACAAAAGCAAATCGCGCGAAGATGGAGGTATTCATTGGTGTAAGGGCTCTCACTGACCTTGAGTATTGGCCTAGCAATAGCGGAAAGACGGCGGCTTAGAAAGTTAAAACGGGACGGCGGCGATTACCGGAAATGAAGCGGAGAAACTCGGGCATGAAAAAACCGCAGGCGACTTTCGTCCACCTGCGGTTTGAGAGAGATTAAAGGTCCGGGATTACAGCGACTTGACCTTCTTGATGATCGCGGCCGAGTCGATGCCGTATTTGGCGAGCAGCTCTTCCGGTTTGCCGGAGCGCGGAAGTTCCATCACCGCGAGCTTGTGAACTTTGATGCCGTCCACGCTGAGTTCACCGGCCACAGCGTCACCGAGACCGCCTTCGGGATAATGATCTTCAACGGTGATGACCGTATTGCCGGTCTTTTGCGCCGCCGCCTTGATGGTGTCCTTGCCGAGAGGCTTGATGCTGTAAGCGTCGATGACGGTGATGCCGATGCCTTCACCCTTGAGGGCATCCGCCGCCTTAAGCGCCTCGAACAAGGTCACGCCCGCTGCGACTACGGTAACCTTGTCGCCGTTGCCCTGACGCAAGACTTTTGCGCCGCCGACGGGGAATTGTTCGTCATTGTTGTAGATCACCGGCGTCTTGGGGCGGGAGGTGCGAAGGAAATCGACGCCTTTATGAATCGCCATTTGATCCATCAATTTCTCGGCGCAAACGGCGTCGCTCGCGTAAAACACGCGGCTGCCGACCACGGAACGCATCATGGCGAGATCTTCCAAGCCCATCTGGGACGGGCCGTCCTCACCGATGCTGACGCCGACATGGGAGCCGACGAGCTTGAGATTTGAAGCGGAAACTCCGGCCACGCGGATCTGATCGAAGGCGCGCGTCAGGAAGCAGGCGAAGGTCGAGGCGAACGGCACCTTGCCGCGCGCGCCGAAGCCGATGGAGACGCCGACCATGCATTGCTCGGCGATGAAACATTCGGTGAAACGATTGGGGAACTTCTTCAGGAATTTTTCCGAGAACGTGGAGTTCTTGGTGTCGCCGTCGAGCGCGACGACGCGTTCATCCGCGCCGCCGATGCGAACCAGCGCGCTGCCGTAGGCTTCGCGGGTGGCCACGATGTCACCGAGCTTGTAAGCCGGCGCGGGGTAGGAAGCTGGAGCTTCCGTCTTGGGAGCGGGAGCCTGCGTCGGCGCGGGAATCGAAACACCGGCGGCGGAGCGGGCACTCGGCTGGAGTTCCGCGATGGCGCGCTGGGCCTCGTCCTTGGACAACGTTTTGCCGTGCCAGCCTTCCTTGTCTTGCAGGAAGGAAACGCCCGCGCCTTTATAGGTCTTCGCGAGGATCACGAGCGGCTGCGTGCCCAGGCCGACGGCGGCAAGGACTTCAACGATTTCATCGACGTCATGCCCGTCGATTTCCTCGGTGCGCCAGCCGAACGACTCAAAACGGCGTTTGTAAGCGCCGATGTCATGGCCGAGCGCGGTGGGCTGGCTCTGGCCGAGGCGGTTGATGTCAACGATGGCGACGAGATTGTTCAACTGGCAGACGCCGGCGAGGGAAGCGGCTTCCCAGACCGCGCCTTCGGCGCATTCGCCGTCGCCCATCAGGACATACGTGCGGAAATCAAGATTATCGAGGCGGGCGCTCAAGGCCATGCCGACACCGACGCTCAGACCCTGGCCCAGGGAACCGGTCGCCACGTCCACATACGGGAGGCGGGGAGTCGGATGACCTTCAAGATCGCTGCCGAGCTGGCGAAGAGTCAGCAAATGTTCCGTCGGAAAAAGACCCGCTTCGGCCCAGGCGGCGTAGAGCAGGGGAGCCGCGTGACCTTTGCCGAGCACCAGACGATCGTTGTTGTGATAGCGGGGGTTCTTCGCGTCATACCGCATATGGCCAAAGAACAACGCCGCGACGACATCGGCGGCGGAGCAACAGGTGGTCGGGTGACCGCTGCCTGCGGCGGTCGTGGCAGCGATCGAATGGATTCGCAGCTGGTTGGCAATGCCTTTCAGGCTTTCAGTATCAATATCGTTCATGAATGCAACAGACTGTAGTGCCGGGAGGGCAAAAAGAAAGGAGAAATCCCGGCGTTCACTTGCCGGCGGCGTGTCCCGGAACCGTGCAGATGGGGGCGTAACCGGCGGGATTCAAGGTATAGGTGCCGCCGGCAGGACAGGCCGGAACGGTGTTGTTGGGCAAATAGGGCGCGATGTCAGTGGCGCTCAGCAAGGCGCCGTTCGGCTTGTTGTTGACTGAAGCCCATTGCTGTTTGGCGGCGTCAATCAGACGGAGATTGTTTTTACAGAGCGCCGCGTTCGCCTGCTCCTGAGTGACGCCCGGGGGCAAACCTGGAACGGTGACGGATTGTTGTGCCACCACCGCCTTGGTCACCGCCTGCGCCTGCGCCTGCGCCTGGGCGCTTTGCACCTGACCTTCGAGCTGGCGCACCTTGCTCCGCAACTGTGACGCTTCATTGCGAAGGCGCAGCAATTCCCCGTTGTCTTTTCGAAGACGGGTAAGCTCGTCGCTCGACGCCTGGGATTGACCGGTTTTGAGTTCGTCAAGTTCGGCGCGCACCTTTTGAAACTCATCGTTGTTGGCGCGCAACGTGACGAGTTCGGCTTCCTTTTGCTGGCTGGCGGAGTAGAAAAAGGCCAGCCCGCACAAAGAGCCCGCCACGCAAAGCCACGGCACAATCAAACCCAGTTTCATATCGAAGCTTTCCGAAAAACGCCCATTGATTGGGCGCAAAGATAATGGTGCGCGAGGCGGGGGTCGAACCCACAACCTTCGGCTTCGGAGACCGACGCTCTATCCAATTGAGCTACTCGCGCAAGAGCAGTGATGAAAGTAACCCATCCTCCGGGGGGCGGGCAATGTGTTTCGTAAGGACGAAGGCCGTTCCAATTCGAGGGTCAAATGAGGCGCGCCGAGATTCAGGGTTGGCGGGGTTGCCACAAATGGCGGTTTTCGTTTTTGAACTCCTCGAATTTTTGGAGCTGTACGGGAGTCAGGATGGCCGCGATTTTCGCCTGGCCATCGTTCATGGTGGTAAGGAAGCGCGGCTGAAATTCCTCGCGCAATCCGGCGAGATCATGCTGGGTGTTCACGAGCACGGTGTGGACCTCGGCGCGTTGCCCGGGATCGAGTCGCAATCGGGCGGCGAGGCGCCGCTCAATTTTATCGCGCATGAAATTAGGGTCATTGATTGCCTGCCGTACGAAATGGCGGATGACACCGCGTGTCACCACCACGCCCCCGGCGAAGCCCGCGCCAAACACCAGCAGGATTAAAAGCCACGGTTTCAGTTTTTTCATGTCAAAATCCTTTGGTGGCAAACAGCCATTGTTCGGAAAGCTGCGCCACGCCATTTTCCAAATCGGGAAGTTCCAGGGCGGAGGCGCAAAAATCCCCCACGAAACAAACTGCGATCAGGACGAGTGCCGCCACCGCCAGGCGCGGGAAAAGGTCGCCGAGCTGGCTCAATACTGACGGCGTCCCGGGCGCCGGTTCCCGATGGATGGCTCGCATCACCTCGGCGGCAAAACCCGTGTCCGGCGACGGTGGATTTTCCCGACGCGCGGCCTCAAATAATTTTCGCAGTTTGTTTTCGTTCATCGAGTCGCTCGCTCCAATTTCTCCAATGCCCGGCGCAACTTTGCGCGGGCGCGCACTCCGCGCACGCGAACCGCGATGCTGGAGGAGCCGGTGCGCTCGCAAATTTCCTTCACGCTCCTGCCCTCAATTTCCTGCAGGGTGATGACGACCTGTTCGGCCGGTGATAATTCCCGCATGGCGACAGCCAGTAACTCGGCCGCCTGGCGCGCTTCGAGTTCGTCGGGTTGTTCATCATTGCGCAACCAGTCCAGAACCTCCTCGCCAAGTTCGTGCAATCCGATTTCGTTTCGCTGCCGCCGTTCGCGTCGCAAATGATCCAGCGCGGTGTGGACGGCAATGCGCGAGAGCCAGTGCTGAAACGGCGCGCGACTGTCAAATTGCGCCAGTGAACGCCAGGCCTTGAGAAAAGTTTCCTGCGCCAGGTCCTCCAGCTTTTGGTGGTCGCGCTCATAGCGGAAGAGAATGGCGAAGACGTGCGACTGATGGCGTCGGACGAGTTCCGCGAAATCGTCCGACGCACCGTCGCGGATGCGGCGTAGCAATTCGTCATCGTCGTTCACTCGTCGCTGCCCGGGTGGCCGCCGCCGTCAATGGGAACCGAGCCGGTCACCCAGGCGGTTGATGGCGCCATCCACGAATTCATCGATTTTCGATTGGAACTCCTTCACCTGGTCGCGTTGCTTCTCGGTGAGGATGGGGCTGATTTTACCGAATAACTTGAGACGTTCAACCGCGAGGTCAGCTTCGACGGCAGCCACTTTGGCCGAAGCCGCCCGGACGGAGGACTCCGTGGCGTCAGGTGCCTGGATCGCCTCGCGCAAGCCAACGCGGGTGTCATGCAGCTTGGTGATGGTCCCTTGGAGGCTATCCTTTTCCGCGAGCAGGAGAGCTTTGATTTGTGACACCTGGTCGGCGGTGAGGCCGAGCTTTTCCTTCGCTCGCTCCAGGAACTGGCCGCGCATCGCACGGGTGCCGGACGAGCGCTCAGCTGCGTGGGTTTTGAAGGCGAACAACCCGCCTGCGCCCAGCGCGGCGGCCAACGTGATTAACAACCATTTTTTTGAAGTTTTCATACTGCCTTTCCATACGTGACCGGCGGATGAAATGTTACCGAGAAAAACCCTGAGCTCGATCCCACAGTTTAAAAAAAGGGACGGCGCGAAGGCCGTCCCGGTAAAAGGTATTGATGAGGAAAAGCTTAATCGCTCTTCTTCTTTTTTTTCGCCGCCTTTTTTGCGCATGTCCTGGAGCATCTTCTCGTACGTGTCCCACTGACTCGGCGTCAGGATCTCTTTGAGCTTTTTGTTCTGCTCATCCATGATGGACTTGCCCTTGGTGCGGCGATCTTCGGTCAGCGAGAACCTGGAGGACATGTTTTCCAAGCGCTGTTCGCGCGACATGTTGCCGCCTTTGCTGTGATTACTGATAATTTTGCGTGGAATTGATGTCTTTGCTTGAAAGGTCTGGCGAAGCGACTAAAATCGAGGTGTTGGCGTAGTGCCATGGGGCTCATTCGTAAGCCCAGGGAGAGAAGATCCACCATTGCCATACTGGCGGCGTGACGTGCGCTCCGGGTTTGGCATCGGAATGAACAGAATCAATGATGACAAGTCTCTTAAATTCGGTGCCGAATTATTGGAATGGAACCGAGCTTTTTGCGCGGTCGCTCCGAAGGTGGTGGGCGCCTTTGGCGCTCGCGCCGCGAACCATCGTTCCTTTCCCGGATCGGCTTTCCCGTCGACATGTAAATTTTACCAAACGAACCCAAATTCAAGAATGTGTAAGTAGCTTGTTGAAAGCAAGATAACTCCATTATTTTGTGTATTTTAGCTCGTAAGAACGAAGCCAAATACCCCAAAAAAGAACCCAAATTGGCTCACAGATGAGAGCGGAAATTCGATCGGGAACGGGTTGGGCGAGTCTGGTTGCCTTTGTCCGATTTCGAGAGATTCACGGATATTTAACAGAAGAATTGTATTTTCCCAGCGCATGAGAATTACGACGCGGTTCGGTTTTCGAACCACCGCCGCCGAGGTGGTCGAAGGCCTCGACTTCACCGGCAGGCGTGTGATCGTGACTGGCGCGGCGTCCGGCATCGGCGTCGAGACGGCCCGCGCGCTGGCGGGCATCGGTGCTGAAGTTACGCTGGCAGTCCGCGACCCCGAGGCGGGCGAACGGGTGGCGGCTGAAATAACGGCTGCCACCGGGAACAAAAAAGTTCACGCTGCTAAACTCGACCTGGTGGATCGCGGGTCGATCAATGTTTTTACTAACGGGTGGAAAGGTCCTCTGCATGTGTTGATCAACAACGCGGGCATCATGGCGTCTCCCGAAACGCGAACGCCCGCAGGCTGGGAATTGCAGTTCGCTACCAATCATCTCGGGCACTTCGCGCTCGCGCTCGGGTTGCATGACGCGCTGGCGGCGGCGGGCAACGCGCGCATTGTCGTTTTAAGTTCCTCGGCGCACATGTTGTCACCGGTGATCTTCGATGACATTCATTTCAAATTCCGGCCCTACGACCCGAAGCTGGCGTACGGACAATCGAAAACCGCCAACATCCTGTTCGCGGTGGGCGCCACCACGCGCTGGGCGAAGGATGGCATTACCGCCAACGCATTGAATCCGGGTGCCATCGCCACGAACCTCCAGCGGCATGTCGGCGGCAAAATGCTGACGCCGCCTGATCTGCAAAAGACCCCGGAACAAGGCGCCGCCACGTCGGTGCTGCTCGCCACGAGTCCGCTGCTGGAAGGCATCGGCGGACGCTACTTTGTGGATTGCAACGAGGCCGAAACGGTCAGTGAACGGCAGGCCGACTACAGTGGCGTGGCGCCTTATGCTTTTGATCCTGCCAACGCGGCGCGGCTATGGGACGAATCGGTGCGAATGCTGGCTTGAACGAAAATCAATAGACAAGGTATGGTTCATCGCATGAGAGGAATAACTCGGTGGGGAAAAATGCGATTCGCTGCCAGCTTGGCAATATTGGAGGCGGGCCGGTGACATCACGGAGAGTTTTTGCGCCGCCGCGGCCGGGAATGCCTCCCCATCGGACGCCGGGGACAAATCAACTGTTCCCGCTGCCGCGCCTAATTATTCGCACCAATAGCAGCCAACCGTAACGAGGCGGGTTCAGCCCAGTTGCGGCGGCTTCTCCGCGTGCCACGGGGTGCATTGCTCGTAGGCGTGCGCGAGTTTCAAAATCGTTTCTTCGCCGAAAGGTTTGCCGAGCAGTTGCAGGCCCAGCGGGAGTTTTGGCGCGGAAGTTGTGAAGCCGCAAGGGACGCTGATGCCGCAGATTCCGGCGAGGTTGCAGGAAATCGTGAAAATGTCTGAGAGATACATCTGCAAGGGGTCCTCGGATTTCTCCGCGATCTTGAAGGCGGCCGACGGCGTGGTCGGCGTGAGGATGGCATCCACTTTTTCGAACGCGTTCAGAAAATCGTTGCGGATGAGGGTGCGGACTTTTTGCGCGCGGATGTAATAGGCGTCGTAGTAGCCGCTGCTCAGGACGTAGGTGCCGAGAATGATGCGGCGCTTCACTTCGTCGCCGAAACCCGCGCCGCGCGTTTTGCTATAAAGATCGATGGGATTGTTCGCGTCCACGCGAGTGCCGTAGCGGATGCCATC
Source organism: Limisphaerales bacterium (assembly GCA_044223735.1). Classification (GTDB taxonomy): domain Bacteria; phylum Verrucomicrobiota; class Verrucomicrobiia; order Limisphaerales; family UBA8199; genus JBGALR01. The sequence continues at coordinate 25,658 of JBGALR010000039.1, forward strand.
GAAGCGCGCGAGGTTGGCGCTGGCTTCGGCAGTGGCGACGATATAATAGGTGGCGACCGCGTAATTAGTGTGCGGCAGCGAAACTTCCACGACTTCCGCGCCCAATTTAGTGAATTGTTCGACGGCGGCTTCCATGGCGTGTTTCACCTCGGGGGAAAGGCCGCCGATCATGTATTCCTTCGCAAGACCGAGTTTCAGGCCTTTGATGTTGCCATTCAGCGCGGCCCGGTAATCAGGCACCGGCTGCGGCACGCTGGTGGAATCGCGCTGATCGTGTCCGCTGATGACGCCGGTAACGGTTGCAGCATCCTCTACATTTTTCGCAAAGCAGCCAACCTGGTCTAGCGACGAAGCGTAGGCGACCAAACCGTAACGCGACACCCGGCCGTAGGATGGTTTGATGCCAACGCAGCCGCATAACGCGGCCGGCTGGCGGATCGAGCCGCCGGTATCGGTGCCGAGCGAGGCGAGGCATTCATCCGCGACGACAGCCGCCGCCGAGCCGCCCGAGGAGCCTCCGGGAATGCGCGACGTGTCCCACGGATTGGCGGTCACCTGAAACGCGGAATTCTCCGTCGAACTGCCCATGGCAAACTCGTCCATGTTCAAACGTCCAAAAACAATCGCGCCCGCAGCTTTGAGTTTTTCCACAACGGTGGCGTCGTAGGGAGAAATAAATTTACCAAGAATTTTCGAACCGCAATTGAGCGGCTGGCCTTTGACGGCGATGACATCTTTCAACGCGATGGGCACGCCGAGGAGCGGTTGCCGCGCGTGCGTGGCACCGCCGGCAATCGCCTGGTCGGCGGCGTCGGCCTGCGCGAGGGCGTCGGCGGCATCGTAGCTGATGAACGCCTTGATGCGGCCATCGACGCGCTGAATCTGATCAAGACAGGCTTGCGTGGCCGCGCGCGCGCTGGTTTCGCGCTTTGCGAGCCGCGCCGTGAGTTCGGACACTGAAAGTTGGTTCAACATTATCAATCAACGGCCACAAAGTGGCCGTAAACAGCGCAGAAAGTGACGGAGCAGGGGACAAAAGGCAAAGTGAATTTGAGGAGTGAGAGAGGACTGCATGCCCGATGGGTTCAAGCGACGACTCACTACTTCGCCGCTATACGAGGCGGATTTTCAGGAAACCTCAGCGAGTGCGGCATTCATCCGCTTGATGGCTTCGTCGATTTCCGCTGTGTTTTTGAAGCCGATGACCACTGCGTCCAGTTCCGGGCGCGACATGGCGAAGCGGATGGATTTCTCGCGGTCCTCCGGGTTTTTGAAGTCGCCGTTGCCGATGATCTTCATGCCGATAATGCCACGGCCCTTGGCGTGCATGCTTTTGATTTCCGTCAGCACGGGGGCGAGGTCGGTGCCGGATTTGTCCCATGCCGGATCCATGCCGTCGATGTGGCTGCATTGGGGATTAACCCGCACCAGATGCACTTCGGTCCAAGGCGAGGCGGTGGCATTTCGCAACGCCGGGAGTGTGTGACAGGAAACGCCTTTTGCCCGGATCCATTTTTTTTCCTTCGCTTCGTCGAAGGCGTCCATGATGCGGTTCCACTCGTCCGTCCAGCCATCCTTGACCATGCAGTGGATCAACATGCTGTCCACATAATCGGTGTTGAAAACCTTGCGATGATTGTCGATGGCGGCGAGCACCTGGTCGGGTTTGCCGGGCACCTTGGACTGGATGAAAAGCTTTTCGCGCGGCAGGCCTTTGATGGCGCCCGCCACCCAGTCGAACGTTTTATAATTTTGCGCGCAGTCGAAATAGGTGATGCCCTGATCGTAGGCGTAGTGGACGAGGCGATTGAAACTCTCCTGCCCCAGCGCGTGTTGAACGTTGCCGCCGTTGCTGCCGGTGCCCATGCCTAAACGGCTGGATTGAATGCCGGTCTTGCCGAGCATCACCTGATCGACGGCGGTCTTTTTCGTGGCGGCCTGACCGCGGGTGACGGCGGCGGGCGCAAGCATCAGCGCACTGGCGGCGAGCGAGGCGCGTTGAATGAAGTGACGGCGGCTGAAATGGGAGGGTTTCATGGAAGTGGAGACTTTTCGTTCGCTTCAGGCGAGACCGCCAGGCGGCGACCACCCAGACGATCTTCAACCTTAGATTAGCACCGGCATCAGCGCCGTCAAACACGGCCTGCTAATTTTAAACCCCTGCCTTCGCGAATGTTACACCGGCTTCGTGGACTTCTTCGACTTTCAATTTAGCGTGGAGTATCTTGGTCTGCGATATGATTGCGAGCGTGGAACAACCCCAACTCCCAGGACAAAAAGGCACGGCGCTGAAGATGAAGCGTTACATCGGCGAGGTGGTTTATATTTATGCGTTTGACGTCGCGTATGAAATGAGTCGCCAGCCGGTGCGGGAGTTATTGGGTCAGCCCGTCGCGCAATTTGTCGTCGACACCAGCAAGCGCAGTCCGCGGCAGCCGATGTTTTATCGCCCGCAGATGGTGCGCATGCCTCCGCTTGAGCGCTTCGGGCCGAACGGAGCTGTGCGGGTGGAGCGGGTGATCAAATTGCTGCCGGTTGGGGCGATCAGCATCAGCGTGCGCGTGCCGTTTGACGTCGCGCAGGTCGAGGATCTGGTGGCGTATCACGATTTGCAGTTCAGCAACGGCTCGTTGAACGACGAAGTCCGCCGGCTCGCGGAGGAAGTGCGCAGCGAACTGGCCGCTTACTACGTGCGCCCCGTGAAACATCTCGCGGAAGAAGAGGCCTACACCGTTTTCTGCATCCAGTCACCGTTGCAGAATGAGGGCGGCGAAGCGGTGAATGCCGAAAGCTGGCTGCGCTCCAACCGGCGCGGGGTCGCCTCGCTGCTCACACAGGAACCCGACCTGGATCATCTTTCGAAACAGGAAGCCGACGAATCGACCGGGCGCTTTCTGAGTTACTATGAGCACGATCTCGTGGTGATCGACTGGGACGCCGCCTTGATCGTGGATGAGTCGCGGCTGTTCGACGAAACGCTCTACGTGCTGGAACTGGCCAATTTGCAGCTCGCCGAACTTGAGGCGTACGACCGCATCCTCGACGATTCACTCGACCGCGCGTACCGCGATCTGACGACCCGTCCAACGCGCGGCCGCGCCGGAATTTTGCGCGAGTTGCGGGAGATTCGGATCGATCTGGCGCGGTTCAGCGATGAGCTGTCGAACATCACCAAGTTTTTCGGTGACTGGCATCTCGCGCGCATCTACGAAAATATCAGCGCACGGTTTCACCTGAGCGACTGGCACAAGACCATCGACAAGAAACTGCAAACGCTTGATGACTTGTATCAACTGCTGCACCACGACCAGACGAATCGCTGGATGTTGATTTTGGAAGTGACGATCGTGTTGCTGTTCATCATCGACCTCGTGATTTTGTTTCTCGGTTTGAAACACTGACAAAAAATCCGGCGCCCATTCATGAACGCCGGATGTCGAATTGGAGAGTGAGCGGAGGCTTACTGCTGACTCGCCGATTCGGCCGGTGTGATCTGCAAAGTCAGCTTTTCCGTCCCGCGAATGACCGTCAATGCGGAGGGTCGTCCAATTTGATCGCCGGTCAGGAGCTTGTGCAGCGCGTCAATTGACGGCACCGGCTGGCCCTGAAACTCGACCATCACATCGCCTTCGCGCAAGCCCGCGCGCGCCGCCGGACTGCCGGACGGAATCGAAAACACCAGCACGCCGCTCGTCACGGGGAGGTGATAGTAACGCACCAGCTTGCGCGCCAGCGGCACGTTCTGGCCACCGACGCCGATATAGCTGCGGCGAATCCTTCCGTCTTTGATAAGCCAGCCGGCGACGAATTTCGCGGTGTCGATGCCGATGGCAAAGCAAAGGCCTTGCGCCGGCAGGATGACGGCGGTGTTCACGCCGATGACTTCACCGCGCGAATTGACCAGCGGCCCGCCGGAATTTCCTGGATTTAACGCCGCGTCCGTTTGTATGACATCGTCCATGAGCCGTCCCGTATTGGCGCGGAAAGATCGCCCCAGCGCGCTCACGACGCCCGCAGTTACCGTGGCTTGAAAGCCATACGGATTGCCAATGGCAATCGCCATCTGGCCGACACGAATATTCCGGGACTCGCCCAATTTAACGGGCTGTAGTTTCGGCGCATAGATGCGTAGTACGGCGAGGTCGGTATCCGGATCGTCGCCAACAACCTGGGCGTCCGGCTGGCGGCCATCGGCTAGGGTTACGCTGACGCGTTCGCTGCCGTGGACGACGTGACTGTTGGTGACGACGAAACCGTCCGGCGTAATAATAAAGCCCGAGCCGCTGCCGCCGCGCTCGCTTTTGCCATTGCGCACGTCAATCTTGACGACGGACGGCCCGACAGCCTCGGATGCATGCATCACCGCTTTCGAGTAGGCGTCGAATAAAACATCTTCGCCGACCGGCTGGGCCGGCGGCGGAGTCGTGGCGGCCTCGGCCTCCGAAGAAATCGGGGTAAGGGCCACCCGTTCATCCCAATTATTTTCCACAATTCTCATAAGCTGGCCTCCAACGGCCATGAGAATAACTTGTGCATAAGATTCATTCTGTCAAATCAGCCGCGTTCGGGCTGGAGACAGCGGCTGGTTTTGATTGCATTTCCAACGGCCGGGCATAATGTCGAACCGTGAAACTGTCGGTGAAAAGCGACTACGCGGCACGGGCGGTCCTGGGCCTCGCGCGGCATTATCCGGCGGACGGCGCGCTGAAGGTGGAGGAACTCGCGGCGCAGCAGGATATTCCCGCCAAGTATTTGGTTCAGATCCTTAACGAGCTCAAAACGCAGGGAATCGCCCGCAGCGTGCGCGGGAAGGAAGGCGGTTATTTGCTGGCGCGACCGCCCGCCGAAATCTCACTCGGCCAGGTCTTGCGCGCGGTGCATGGCGCTGTCTTTGATGCGTCCGCGTTGAGCAATACCGGCTGTCCGCAGGAACTTCGGCGGGCGTGGCAGATGCTTCAGCGCTCTGTGGACGCAACCGCGGACGGGATCACTTTTCAACAACTGATGGAAGAGGGCCTTGAGAAGGAAAAGATGTATTACATCTGATCCGGTGCCCGCTTCGCTTTCCCTATCCTCTTACTTGAGCATCGCCTTGACCTTCGCTGCGTCACCCGTCGGAGCCTGGCAGGCTGTGCCCGTGCAAATGTAAACGACCGGACCATCCTCGGGCATGAGCGTTTTTGCGAGGGACTCCACGGCGCCGCTCGTTCCTAACACGACCTTGTTGGGTTGGTAGACCGAGTGAATGGCGTGGAGCAGTGCGCGCGTCTCAAGCTTCGTGGGATCGCCGGCCACCACCGCACGTCGCGGTTCTTCCAAATGGAAATCAAATGCCTGAAGCATGTAGGGCACTGCTTGCGGCACCTGCTGGATGCGGCTGGAAAACAAACGGAGCGTTTTTTCCGCGGCCCGGGTAAAATCCTGGCGGCCGGTGATTTTCCCGAGTTCGAGGAGCGCGAGCACGGCCACGGAGTTTCCAGAAGGCTCCGCGCCGTCGTAGTCCTCTTTGACACGGAGAATCAAATCCCTGGCTTCGCCCGAACTTTGCCAGAATCCGCCTTCTTGCGAATCGTAAAACCGCACCAGCATGGCATCCGCGAGCGCGACGGCGAAATCCAGATGCCTTGTTTCGAGGGTGGCAGCGTATAGCTCAAGCACTCCGGACAACAGGAAGGCGTAGCTTTCGAGCAACTGAACATTGTCGCGCTCCCCGTCACGCCAGCGATGAAAGAGTGTTTTGGTTTTCGCATCCCAAAGCTTTACTTGCAGGAACGCGAGATTTTTTTCCGCGGCGGTGAGATAGGCTTCGTCCCCGAGCACAGCATGGGCGCGGGCAAAAGCGCCCAGCATGAGGCCGTTCCAGGAGGCGAGCGTCTTGTCGTCGAGATGCGGCCGCACGCGTTTCTTTTGCGTCGCGAACATTTTCTTTTTGGCGGAGGCGAGCAGCGACTTTTCCGTGTCCGTCAGTTTTGAATCGACGATCGAGAGCACGTTTTGCCCGCCCAATGGCTGGGGATGGCTGTGGTCCACAAAGTTTCCCTGTTCCGTGATACCGAAATGGCGAATCGCCACCGCAGCTTCTTCCGCCGTCAACAGCACGAGCAGTTCCGCTCGGGTCCAGCAATAGAACTTTCCTTCGTGCCCCTCACTGTCGGCATCCTCGGCGGAATAAAAGCCGCCGTCGGGATGCGTCATGTCGCGCAAGACATAGGACAGAATATCGCGCACGACTTCCGCATAATGGGAGTCATGGGTGATGACGTAAGCGTCGAGATAAAGCTGCGCCAGCTGTGCGTTGTCATAAAGCATCTTTTCGAAATGCGGCACCAGCCATTCGGCGTCCACCGCATAACGAGCGAATCCCCCGCCAAGTTGATCATGAATCCCGCCGGCAGCCATGTGGTCACAGGTGCGGAGCACCATGCGCGTGGCTTCCTCGTCGTTGAGTCGCAGCGCGCAACGCAATAACAACCGCGGCTGGCTTGGCTGCGGAAATTTAGGGGTGCCGCCAAAACCGCCGTGGCGGGGATCGTAGGAAGCCTTAAGCTTGGACGCGGCGTTGCTCAGAATTGTGGCGGACATCACCATGTTCGAAATGCCTTCGCTTCCGATCCCCGCGCGTTCGAGTTGCGAATGAATGTCGGTGGCGGAGTTGGTGAGTTCCTCGCGCCGGGTGCTCCAGAGCTCGGCGATTTGCTTCAACAACTGGAGAAAACTGGGGCGTCCGTGACGGCTCTCCGGCGGGAAATAAGTCCCGCCGAAAAAAGGTTTGCGGTCGGGCGTAAGAAATACGTTTAACGGCCAGCCGCCCTGGCCACTCGTGGCCTGGACAAATGTCATGTAAATCTTGTCCACGTCCGGCCGCTCTTCGCGATCCACCTTGATGCTGATGAAATGTTCGTTGAGATAGGTGGCAATATCCTGGTTCTCAAATGATTCGCGCTCCATCACATGGCACCAGTGACAGGTCGAATAACCGATGCTGAGAAAGATCGGTTTGTTTTCCTTCCGCGCCCTGGCAAACGCCTCGTCACCCCAGGCGAACCAGTCCACAGGGTTATGCTGATGCTGGAGCAAGTAGGGCGATTTCTCGCGAGCCAGCCGGTTGGTGTGCGCGGGTGAAACGGAGGCGGAAGCGGTCGTCACAATGGTGTTCGTTTTGGGTATCACTAAATCCTGTCCGCGCGCGGTGTCGCCTGCGGCGCAAGCCAGCACCAGGCAAAAGACCGCGGCTGGATTCATCAAAGGTAGAATAGCTCCGGAAGCGCGCAGCGCAACGGGCAATTGCTTTTTGCATCGTCACTCCGTGAATGCTGGGCTAGCTTGGCCGGATGCTGTCGGTAAAACCCTGGAAAACAGATGCGACCATGCGCCTCCTGGTGGGGCTGTTCGTCGTCATCTATGCGGCCTCGCTTGCGGGCAGCGTGCGGCATTTTTCCGTGGCGGGCGGCACGGTCGGGCCCGCGGTGTTTTACGGCGTGGCGGTGTTGGCGTTCTGCTTTCTGGGAGCGACGCTCATTGTCCTTGGCCGGCCCTGGCGGTTGGAAACATTCAAGCGACAAATATTCGCGCTCTTGATGTGCTTTTACGTGGGGTTTTTTACAGGGGCATGGGCGCAGAAGGTGGCGGGGGTGCCGGCGGTTTCCATGGAGCAGATACTGATTGGGTCGGTGGGATTTCAGGTGGCGGGCTTGCTTTTGATATGGCGCTATGTGCGCGAACATCACACGACTTGGTCGGAAGGTTTTGGTTTCGCCCATCAACGACGCCGCGCGTTGATGCTGGGCTTTGCGCTGGCGCTGGTGTTTTTGCCGATCGGCTGGGGATTGCAGCAGGTTTCGGCGTTGACCATAAAAAAAGCTTCAAAATCCATGGTCGAACCGAAGGAACAGGCGACAGTGGAGGCGTTTCGCAAAACGCCTTCGTGGATTCCCCGCATGGCGCTGGGCCTGATGGCGATTTTTTTGGCGCCGGTGGTCGAAGAGACTCTGTTTCGCGGGATCCTGTACCCGCTGGTGAAGCAGGCCGGTTATCCGCGCCTCGCCTTTTGGGGCGTCTCTTTTGTTTTCGCGGCGATCCATGTCAATTTGGTGACTCTGGTGCCGCTGATGGCGCTGGCGTTATTGCTGACGGTGCTTTACGAGCGAACCGATAATCTGCTCGCGCCCATCACCGCGCATGCAATTTTTAACGCCTTGAATTTTGCGACGCTGTGCCTGGAGAAATGAGCGCCATGAACGAGTTTGAATTGATCCGGCGGCTGACGCGGTCCGTGCCGACCAATCAATCCGTCGTCGTCGGCCCGGGCGACGATTGCGCCGTGCTGGACGTCGGGCTTCCTGACCGCCTGCTTTTGTTCAAAACCGATGCGGTGGTGGAAGGAATTCATTTCACCGCTGAGACTCCGCCGGAAAAAATCGGACACAAAGCCCTCGGACGCTGCCTGAGCGATATCGCGGCGATGGCGGGAACGCCTACCGCCGCACTGGTCACTCTGGGATTGCCGCCCGGTTTCGACGCTGACCGCGTCGCGGCGATATATGACGGCATGAATGATCTGGCGCGCCGGCACCAAGTCGCCATCGCCGGCGGCGAAACGACCACCAATCCGGGCGGCGTGCTGATTTCAATCACCCTTCTCGGCACGGTGCCGCGCGGCAAGGCCGTGCTCCGCTCCGGGGCGGAAGTCGGCGACGCCATTTTCGTGACGGGCGAATTGGGCGCTTCGCTGGAAGGCCGGCACCTTGAGTTCGAACCGCGGCTTGCTGAAGCGCGGTGGCTGGCGCAAAATTTCTCATTGCACGCCATGATCGACATCAGCGACGGCCTCGCGGGAGATTTGAGACATTTGCTGGTCGCCAGCCGTGTTGCCGGTGAACTGTTGTCGAATGCGATCCCGGTTACGGCGGAGGCGAAGCGCGCAGCCAAAGGCAAGACGATGGCGAAACCGGCTGTGCTGGCGGCGCTCACCGATGGCGAGGATTTCGAATTGTTGTTCACGGTGGCCGGGCGGGACGCGGTGCCATTGCTCGATGCCTGGAAAATTCAATTCCCGAAGTTGCCGCTGAGTTGCATCGGCAAGATCAAGGAAGGCGAAGGCATGACGCTGCGGGACAAGTCGGGCGTGCGCCCGTTGACGGTTCATGGGTACGTTCATTTCGCATAGCCCCGAGGAAACCGCCGCGCTGGGCGAGCAATGGGGTCGCGCGGCCACGCACGGCCTGGTGCTCGGATTGAGCGGCGACCTTGGCGCCGGCAAAACCCAATTCGTGAAAGGTTTCGCGCGCGGGCTCGATATCACGGCGAGGATTCAGTCCCCCACGTTCGCGTTGGTGAACGCCTATACCGGCGGGCGGCTGCCGTTATTTCATCTCGACTTGTATCGTCTGGAGACGCGCGAGCAGATTTTTGGAGCGGGCCTGGAGGAGTATTTACGGCCCGAAGGTGTGGCGGTCATCGAATGGGCTGAACGCCTGACGGACGGTGCTTCGAATTTTGCGGGGGCGAAGTTGTCACCGTCCTTTCGCCGGGTGCGATTCGAAGTGATGAATGAAACGGAGCGGCGAATCATTTATGAAGATTCTGGCCATTGAATTTTCCTCGCCGCAACGGAGTGTGGCTGTGGTGCAGCCGGGCACATCCGTTAGCGAGGTGGTGGAGATGGGCGGGCGCTCGACCAACCTGCTGGCGATGATCGAAACGGCGCTCTCGCAGGCCCTGGTTGACCGCGCTCATATCGAATTGCTGGCGATCGGCATCGGTCCCGGCTCCTACGCGGGGATTCGTTCGGCCATTGCCATGGCGCAAGGCTGGCAACTGGCGCGAGGAGTGAAGCTCCTCGGTATCAGCAGCGCAGAATGTGTTGCGGCGCAAGCGGGGGACGATGGCATGCGTGGGCGGACCGAAGTGGTGATCGATGCCCAACGGGAAGAATTTTACATGGCGGGTTACGAACTCACGGCGGAAAGCTGCCGCGAAGTTGAGCCGCTGAGACTCGCGTCGAAGGAAGAAGTTCGGGCGCGTTCGGCGGCGGGCGGAACAATTATTGGGCCCGAAGTTGGAAAATGGTTTCCTGAAGGACGTGTCATTTTTCCGTGCGCGGCCGTGCTCGGCAAACTCGCGGCCAGACGGACGCATTTCGTTGGGGGAGAAAAGCTGGAGCCCATTTATCTGCGGGAGACTAATTTTGTGAAAGCACCATCGCCGCGAATATTGCCCGACTGAGTTGGAAAACGGCAGATGGATGGGCCACTTGCCCGTTTTGGAAGCGACATCCCAAAAACAAGAGGGCCGATGGGAGGTTCGTCACCCCGCCATCGGCCCTTTGCTAAACCACGGATTCAGGCAAAAACCGATCGAAGTTCGCTTAGAACTTGTAGATGAAGTTCAGAGCGACCATGAACTCGTTGTCCAAGGTCGACTGAATGGCGGAACCACCCCAAGGCTGGCTGCCGTCGCAAGCGTGGTCCCAACGGAACTCGGCGCGGGCAATCACATTCTTCCAGAGATCGTACTGAACGGTCTCGGTGATCGCGAGCGACTGTCCGGGGAAGCTGTTCACGCCGGGAACAACAAAACCGCCGACGCTCGTCGGTCCGATGTAGCTGCTCTGGCCGAGGTAATCGACGCGCGTGTTAAACGACAGCTTTTCCGTGGCCTGGAGCAACAGATACAACGCACCGGCGTATTGGTAGCCGGAGTTTTGCGGCAAGCCGAAGGTGTTGAAGTTGTTCTGGCCGAGGAACGCGTAATCAAACGCCACGCCGACGGTCAAAGCCTTCAGCGGCGTTTTGACGCTGGCACCCGCGTAAAGACTCGTTTCGGTGGTCCCGCCCGTGCCGCTGGGGATCAAGGCGTTGTAGCCGTTGATGACGCCGCCTGACAGGGTGGATCCCGCGAGGAAACCCATGTCATCCGGAGCCGTCAAGGTCATCGAGCCGAAATAGGTTTTGTAGGTTTCGGAGCGATTGCCTTCCGGTTGGAACGCGCGGTTGTTGACACCGGCACTCCAGGTATTCGCCACGCCGCCGCTCATCGAGAGCACGTCGCAGAACTTATAGGAGGTGATGAAGCCAGTGAGTTGGGTGGGCTCGATTTCGTAGCCGTAGGAACGGGTGTAGTTGGGATTGTTGCCGGTCTGATACACTTCATAGCCGAGGGGCTGGCTGAAGGTGCCGATCTTGAAATCCAAACCGTTGCCGATGGGAGCGACCAACTCCACGTAGGCATCCATCAGGCCGAAATCATTCGCCGTGGTGCCGAACGAGTTGTTGTAGCCGACGGCGTCCGGGCCGAAGAGCAGGGTGGCATTGTAGCCGGCACGCCAGCCGTCCCCTTCACCGGGGGCGCGGTTGATGGTCAGGGAGACGACATTTAAATTGAAACCGTCCGCCTTCTTATAACCAGCCGCGCCGTTGGGCGAGGTCGTCGGGAGATTCTGATTTCCCGTTCCCGGGTTCCACTGCATCGACGTGTCGACATATCCGCTGATCGTCGTGGTTGACAACGCGGTTAGAACGGCGTTGGTTCGCTCGTCAGCGTGCACTAACGCCGGGAGAGTCACCAGTCCGGCGCTCACCAAGCTCAGGGTCCATGCGTTTAACTTCATGTTTTTAGTATGGTTCAGTCTTTTTTGGTTTACACCGCAGTACGCAAATCACGCGATTAGACGTGATGACCGCGATGCTTTCGCCGGGCTTGGGGCACGACTCGTGCCAAGCCTTTGGAAATTCGTTAATACATTCACCGCGAGTTACTTATAGTTTTTAATTGTCCTTTGAAAAGCTAAATTGTTGGTTGATTTACGCACTCGCTGGGCAAAAATCACCAAACCAAAAGCCCCTTCCGATGCTCTCGAAAGGGGCTGGTAATCCGAGAGTCAGCTTAGAACTGATAGATCACGTTCAAGCCGAGCATGTAGGCGTTGACCGCCGTCGGGCCGCCAAAGACCGGGCCGGTGGAGGTGCCCCCAAACGCTGCAGTGTCGTTGAGCGAATGATCCCAACGGAATTCCACGCGGGTGATGACGTTTTTCCAAAGGTCATACTGCGCAGTGAGGGTCAGGTCGAGCACCTGGTCGGTCGGCGCGGTGAAGAGCACTTGAGAACTGTCCTTCAAGTATTCCGCACGAGCGTGGAAGCTGAGCTTGTCGGTGGCCTGCAAGGAGGCATAGCCGCCAATCGCCCAAGTCTGACCAGGGCTTTGCTCGATCTCCAGGTAATCCCAGGCGACGCCGAGGCGCAGCGCCTTCCAAGGCGTGGCGATGGTCGAACCAACATAATAGCTGGTCTGGTTCGAACCGAAGCCGAAGGGATTGAGGCCTGCGCGTTGGGTGACGAGGTTCTGGTTATAGCCGTTGACGATACCGCCGTACAAGCTCGAACCAGCGAGAAAGCCCCAGCTATCCGGAGCGGTCAGCGCAACGGAACCCATGTAAGCTTTGTAGGATTCCGCGTCCGGGCCGTAGACGCCCGTTTGTGTGATGAAAGCGCGGCTATTGATCTGCGGTCCAACCGTATTGGCCACACCGGCGGAGGCGCTGAACCAGTCGGTGAAGCGGTAGCTCATGAGCAACCCGGTCATCGTCTGAGGTTCAATGGTGTGCCCGTATGAGCGCGTAAAGTTGGGATCCTTGCCCGCTTCAACGGACTCATAGCCGATGATGCTGTCAAACACGCCAACTTTGAAGTCCAGCCCGTTGCCGAGCGGCGCCCGCAGGGCGACATACGCCTGACGAATGGCGAAATCACTAGATCCGCCGAGGGTGGACGAGGTGTTTAGTGCAGCGGCGTCGGGACCGAACCAGAGGTCGGCGCGATAGCCTGCAGCCCAATCGCCTTCATCCAGCGGCCGCTCAATGCGGAGTTGAACGACGTCCAGGTTGAATCCGTCCGCCTTCTGGGGCGAATTGAACTTATAAGGCGGCACATAGGCGTTGCCTGTGCCGGGATTCCACTCCATCGATGTATCCACATAACCGCTGATGGTTGTGGACGACAAAGACGTCAGCACCGAATTAGGCTTTTCTTCCGCTTTCGCCGCGGATACGAGACTGACCACCCCGGCGGCGGCCAGTGCTACTGTCCATTTATTAAACTTCATAATTCCTCCGAACTTTGCTCGTTTGTTGACCGTTTCCGATATGCATTTTTGAGAGCAAAACCGGTTTGCTCCCGCACCAGAAAGTGGTGCATTTCGGGCTATTGATAGGCAAACACTCAACGATTGCAATACCTTTTTTGGAGTCCCCCTGCTGGTTGGTATCAGAGTGTATCAGATTGAGGCAAGGCGGGTTTTGTGAAAATCGCCCCTCTCTGTGGCCTACGTTGTGTTCCAAGGCTCGAGTCTTCTAACAAACTAACGGATTAATAGCATAAGTTATTTATTGATAATAGATTATGTATATTATTCCGAGCGCCTTTGGCTTTGGGTAGATTCGCCCCTGGGAGAATCTTCATAATAAACCTCCAACGTCCCCGTGCTGGAATGGGGGTTGCTTGGGAGGGGTTAGAAATTTATGCCTTCATTTGCTTACGTAGCTCGGGAAACCGCTTCCAACCGCGAAGTTCGCAGTTCCGTCGAGGCCGCCAGCGAGCAGGCCGCGATTGCCGCCTTGTTGAACCGCAACATGCTTGTCCTTTCCATTCAGGAGAAAGTTTCCAAGCAGGGCAAGACCAGCGGCGGCAAAGTCGGCCTCGCCGACCTCGTCATTTTCACCCGGCAACTTGCGACCATGATCGATGCCGGTCTCGCCATGGTGCAGTCCCTCCAGGCGCTCTCGGAACAGACCACCAACAAGGTGATGCGCGACGTCATCAAGGATATCACCTCGCGCGTGGAAAGTGGCGATAGCTTTTCTGAAGCCTTGCAAAAGCATCCCAAGGTTTTCGACCGCCTTTATGTTTGTATGGTAGGCGCCGGCGAACGTGGCGGTTTGCTTGCCGAAATTCTCGCGCGCCTGGCGGTCTATCTCGAAAACACCGCCCGCCTGCGCAAGAAGGTAAAGTCCGCCATGATGTATCCCACCGTGGTGAGCTGTGTCGCGGTGGCGATCACGATTTTCCTGCTCGTCAAAGTCGTGCCGGTGTTCGGTGAAATTTTCAAGAGCTTCAACGCCAAATTGCCGGCGCCCACCATGTATCTGGTGGAAATCAGCAATATCGTTAAGTCCTATCTGATCTTGTTCCTCTTTGCCGGCGGTGCATTGGTCTACGCCTGGCTCTACTTCATCAAGACCCCCACCGGCCGGCAGTTCTGGGATTCCCGCCGCATCAAGCTGCCCGTGTTTGGTTCCATCGCTCATAAAATCTGCCTCGCGCGGTTCACCCGCACTCTGGCCTCGCTGATTCGGAGCGGTGTGCCCATATTGGAAGTATTGCAAATCGTTTCCCAGACGGTCGGCAATGTCGTCATGGAAAAATCCATCAAGACCGCCGCCACCGATATTGAGCGGGGCGAAAGCATTTCCGTGGCGCTCGGCAAACATCCCATTTTCCCGACCATGATCATTCGAATGGTCACCGCCGGTGAGCAGACGGGCAAAATAGATAACATGCTCGAACGTATCGCCGACTTCCTGGATGAGGAAATTGAAACAACCCTCTCCGGTCTCACGGCTTTGATCGAGCCGATCCTGATTGTATTTCTCGGCGTGGTGGTGGGCGGCATGGTGATTTGTATGTTCCTGCCCATCTTCAAGCTGCCGGACATCGTCAACGGTGGTAAGTGACGGTCCGTTCGCGGTGCAAAAGTGCCGGCGACACCGGAAGCGGATTTAGCGTGAAGCCGGGAAGCAGTTCCCGGCTTCACGTCTTTAAGGTGCGGCATGTTGTTTGATGGCAATGGCGGTGGGAAGTTCCACTTGCCGCGAGTTCAACTTGTAACTTAATTGTTTTTAAGATGGCAAAAGTCCTCTTGGTCGATGATGACCTGACCATGGTGCAAATGGTCGCCGAGCTGCTTCGTCAGGAAGGACACGAGGTCTTTCCCTTCTCGAACGGCAACGCGGCCATGGCCGCCATTGCCACCCATTCGCCGGACCTCATCATCACCGATCTCTACTTCGACAAAACGCGCGCGCATGGCCTCGAAGTCGTGCAAAAGGCGCGGACGCTCAATCCGCCCGCCGTCGTCATCGTTATCACCGGTTACGGCACCATCGAGACCGCCGTCGAGGCGATGAAAAACGGCGCGTTCGACTACCTCGAAAAACCATTCAAGGTCGAGGAACTAAAGCTCTGCGTGGAACGCGCCCTGTCCTACAGCGAAGCGATTACCGCGCGCGACCAGGCCATCACTGAAACCGTTTACATCCGCAAACAACTCAGCAAGACCTACCAGTTCCGCGAGATCAAAGGCAGCGCCCCGCGCATGCAGGCCGTGTTCAACATGATCGATCGCGTCGCCAACACCGACAGCACCATTCTCGTCCTGGGCGAAAGCGGTACCGGCAAGGAACTCGTCGCCCGCGAACTCCACCGCCGCAGCTCCCGCGCGCGCGGCCCTTTCGTGCCGGTCAATTGCAGTGCCCTGCCGGAAAACCTTTTAGAATCCGAGCTCTTCGGCCATCGCCGCGGGGCCTTCACCGGCGCCATCAACGACAAGAAAGGCCTCTTTCAGGAAGCCGACGGCGGCACCATTTTCCTCGACGAAATCGGCTCCATGTCGCCGATGTTGCAGAGCCGCCTGTTGCGCGTGTTGCAGGAACGCGAGGTCCGCCGCGTCGGCGACAACACGCCCAGCTACGTCAACGTCCGCGTCCTCGCCGCCACCAACGAGCCCCTCGAAAAACGCATCAAGGAAGGCACCTTCCGCGAGGACCTCTACTACCGGCTCAACGTCATCGCCATCAAACTCCCGAGCCTGCGCGAACGGCGCGAGGACATCCCGGTGCTCGTCGAACATTTCCTCCGCGGCCGCGTCAACAGCCGCACCAACCAGCCCTTCGCCGGTTGGACCGAGCGCGCGCGCGAACTGTTCAACGCCTACGACTGGCCCGGCAACGTCCGCGAATTGGAGAACGCCGTCGAACGCTCCGCCGCCTTGTGCGAAGCCGACACCATCCGCTCCGGCGATCTCCCGCCCAACGTCCTCGAAACTGTCCAGGCCGCGAAACCCGAAGTCATGCAGTTGGACGACGACAAACTCATCGTCCTCCCGGGCCTGCGCGAACCCGATCCCAAATCCGCCGAAGCGAACGGCGTCAATGGAGCCGCCCCCGGTTCCGTGCCCGCGGCCGGCCCGGCCGCCGGCGATCATGCTCACGGCCACGGCACCACCAACGATGTTCTTCCGCTTAAAGCCTATCTGCGGGAACAGGAACACGCGCATCTGAACCGCGTGATGGACCAATGCGGTGGCGACAAGGAACAAGCCGCCATCGTTCTCGGTGTCAGCCTCGCGACCCTCTACCGGAAACTTTCCGGCGAAGACAAAGAGTAGCCGCAGCCAGGGCGGCAAGGCTGCGTCCCGGCAGAGAACCTGGAGAAAACTGGCATGCGTCCTTTACCAGGAACACACGATCAGCCCCAAGGCCAATCTGCACTGGGAGGCCGGACGGGTGGCGTAAGTGGAGGGTGGGTTAAAGTTGGCCCGAAGCAGGGCCGACGGGTTTTGCGCTGCTTTGGTAACTGACGCAGCCGGATGGCAAGAACATGGTGGTGAGGCCGACCTGATTGGAGAGGCAAGGCTGGCAGGTCAACCATGACAAGTCAGACATGTGGCAGCTTTCCGGGCGGCTGGAGCGCGATGGAACCGGGAACGAAAAATTTTTCACCGCAGTCCGGATACCGACGGAGGGAGAAGCGCGGCGCCGGCCTGGCTCCCTGGGCGGGCAGGTGAAAAATTTAATCCATTATGCATGACACATCATGGCAGGGCCGAACTCCCCGCAAATCGTTCGCGTTTTTCCGTCGCGCTTTAATATTCTGAGCAAGCCTTTGCTCCAGGCGAGCCGCACACCTGCTTTCTGTTGGCAGCGCTTGACCTCCCTTTGTGCCTCCGTTAGGTTGCTTGAACAGAGCGAAGATTTTTATATGGAAAACTTTTTAGTACCGATGGTGGTGGAGCAGACGGGCCGCGGTGAACGTGGTTACGATATTTATTCGCGGTTGCTGGTGGATCGCATTGTGTTCCTGGGCACACCCGTGGACGATATGGTCGCCAACCTGATTATCGCGCAGCTTTTGTTTTTGCAGATGAACGATCCGAAGAAGGACATTCATCTCTACATCAATTCGCCCGGCGGCAGCGTCACGGCGGGGCTCGCGATCTACGACACGATGCAGTTTTTGACGTGCGATGTGAACACCTATTGCATCGGCCAGGCGGCGAGCATGGGCGCGGTGCTGTTGTGCGCGGGCACGAAGGGCAAGCGTTATGCGCTGCCGAACTCGAACGTGATGATTCACCAGATTCTCGGCGGCGCGGAAGGCCAGGCGAGCGATGTGGAGATTCGCGTGCGTTACATGCTCAAGTTGAAGCATCGCCTCAACAACATCATTGCCAAGCACACGGGGCATAACATGGAGCAGATCGAGAAGGACACCGATCGCGATAATTTCATGTCGCCCGAGGAAGCCAAGGCGTACGGCCTGGTGGACGAAGTCGTGCAGTCCCGCAAAGAGCTTCCCGTGCAGCCCGAGAACAGCCCCGCGGCCGATAAGAAGGAATAGTCCGCATGGCCCGTCCCACGAACATCACGCTTTGCAGCTTTTGCGGCAAGTCGCACGCCGAGGTCAAGAAGCTCATCCAGGGCCCGGGCGTTTTCATCTGCGATAACTGCGTCGTCCTGTGCAAACAGGTGCTCGACAAGGAACTGGCGGTCCAGTCCAAGAAGAGCAAACCGCGCTTCAGCGTGGCCAAGCCCGCGGAGATTCGCCGCCAGCTCGATGCGTCCTGCATCGGGCAGGACCACGCGAAAAAGACGCTCGCCGTCGCTGTTCATAATCACTACAAGCGCATTCTCCAGGACCCGTCCGCGCCCGCCGATGCCGAAACCGGCGCGCCCGCCGATCCGCACGCGGAAGTGGAGATTGAAAAGAGCAACATCCTGATGATGGGCCCGACCGGCTCCGGCAAAACGTTGCTGGCCCGTTCGCTCGCCAAAATTCTCGATGTACCGTTCGCCATCGCCGACGCCACCACGCTCACGGAAGCAGGCTACGTGGGCGAAGACGTGGAGAATATCATTTTGCGCCTGTTGCAAAATGCGGACTACGACGTCAAGCGCGCGCAACGCGGCATCGTTTACATCGACGAAATCGACAAGATCGCCCGCAAGACGGAGAACGTGTCCATCACGCGCGACGTTTCCGGCGAAGGCGTGCAGCAGGCGTTGTTGAAGATTCTCGAAGGCACGATTTGCAGTGTCCCACCGCAGGGCGGACGCAAACATCCGCAGCAGGAATATATCCGCGTGGATACGTCGGACATCCTGTTTATTTGCGGCGGCGCTTTCGTGGGTCTGGAGCGCATCATCCAGCGCCGGCTCGGCAAGAACGTGATGGGCTTTCGCGCGATGGAAGAAGGCATCAAGACGGGCGCCATTGATCGCGCCGAGATTTTGCAGCATGTCGAACCCGAGGATTTGCTGAGCTTTGGATTCATCCCCGAGTTTGTCGGCCGTCTGCCGATGGTTACGGTACTGGCGGAATTGACGCAGGATCAACTCGTCTCGATTCTGACGACGACCAAAAACGCCCTCACCAAGCAATACGCCAAGCTGATGGCGATGGAAGGCGTCGAACTGGAATTTTCCCCCGAAGCGCTGAGCGAACTCTCAAGCCAGGCCCTGAAGAAGGGCACCGGCGCCCGCGCGTTACGCAGCCTGCTCGAACGTCTGATGCTCGATGTGATGTACGACGTCCCCGGCAGCGAGGACATTTTGCACATTCATATCACGCAGCAAGTCGTGACCGGCGAATGCAAGCCGCTGATCCGCCGCAAGCACGGCCGCGCTGCGGCGTGATTCCCTGGCCTTTGCCGCGCGCGAGCGCGGAGCGCCCGTTGTCGGTGGGGAAACTGACCAGTGGCGGGCTGGGGCGCCCTTGAGTCAGGACGAGGGCGGGCTTAAAACTCACTCACCCAGACCCTCAAATCCGCGCCCGCCCGCTTACGCGATCAGCACTTCGGCGATCTGCACCGCGTTCAACGCGGCGCCCTTCAGCAACTGATCGCCGGCGATCCAGAAGCAAAGGCCGTTGTCCAACGCGCAGTCCATCCGCAGCCGTCCGACCGCGCAGTTGTATTTGTCCGACTGATAAAGCGGCAGCGGGTATTCGGCTTTGGCCGGATTGTCGGTGACATCCAGCCCGGGCGCCTTCTTCAAGACCTTCAGCGCGGCCTCCACCGTCACCGGCCGGTCAAACTCGGCGCTGACGGCGATTGAATGCGCGCGATACACCGGCACGCGCACGCAGGTGACGCTCGCGCGAAATGCCGGATGATGCATGATCTTGCGCCCTTCGTTTTCCATCTTCATTTCCTCCTTGGTGTAACCGGAGGGCAAAAAGGAATCGACGTGCGGCAGCACGTTGAAAGCGATCTGGTGCGGATAGACATCCTTGGTCACCGGTTCGCCTTTGACGATCTGGCTGACCTGGCGCTCCAGCTCGGTGATCGCCTTGGCGCCGGTGCCGGAAACGGCCTGGTAGCTGGAGGCGAAAATGCGTTTGCAACTGAATGCCTGGTGCAGCGGAAAGACCGCCATCAGGGTGATGGCTGTGGTGCAGTTCGGATTCGCGATAATGCCCTTATGCGACTTCACGTCCGAGGCGTTGATTTCGGGAACGACCAGCGGGACTTTTTCGTCCATGCGAAACGCGCTGGAGTTGTCGATTACCACGCAACCCGCCGCCGCCGCGGTGGGAGCGAACTCCTTCGAAATGCTGCCGCCCGCGCTGAAGAGCGCGATATCGATTCCCTTGAAGGAATCCTTCGTTAATTCAGTGACGGTAATGTCCTCCCCACAAAACTTGAGCGTCTTGCCCGCCGAGCGGGCGGAAGCGAGCAACGTCAGTTTCCCGACCGGGAAATTGCGTTTCTCCAGAGTCTTGATCATTTCGATGCCGACGGCGCCAGTCGCGCCAACCACGGCCACATGGGGTTTGCGATTCATATAATCAGGGCAGACTATACCGGCCGCAGGCCCCGGGAGCAACACTGCATTGCTGGCACGGAAAAGCAGGGTCAACCGCGCCGCGGCCCGACCGACTCCGCAAATGAGCTGCGCCGATGGCTCCCTTCCCGGCGGAAATCTGCTTTGGCGTTTCTTTGCGTGATGCTAGTTTTGCGCATTCTGATGTCCGAAAAATTTCCAGCTTTTGCCGCGTACCGAAAGTCGCGTTGGTATAAACGCTCGCTGTGGGTGGGCGCGATATTTTTGGCTTATGTGCTGCTCGGTTTTATCGTCGTGCCGCCGGTGCTCAAGGCGCAGTTGTTGAAACGGCTGCCGCCGATTACCAAGCGGCAGGTGGCCATCCGCCAGGTGCGGTTCAATCCGCTGGTGTTGTCGCTGACGATTCGCGGGCTGTCGCTGACGGAGCCGGACGGCGCGGTGTTCGCCTCATGGGAGGAGCTCTATGTCAATTTCCAGCTCTCGTCGGTGTTTCGCCTCGGCTGGACGTTTGACGAGGTCAAACTGGAGAAACCGTACGGGCACTTGATCTGGTTCAAGGACGGCAAGTTCAACTTTTCAAACATCGGTGATGACAGCCCGGCGCCGCCGAAGCCGGAGAAGCCGGCGAGATCGGACGGCCTGCCGACGATCAATATCGCTCGCCTGCATATCGATGACGGCGCGGTGGTGTGGGACGACCGGACACACAGTCTGCCGCTGAAGGTCGAGTTGAAGCCGATTAATTTCTCGCTGACAAATCTCACGACCCGCGTCGGCCAGGGAAGCAGGTACGGTTTTGAAGCGAGCAGCGATTCCGGCAAGCGGGTGGCGTGGGCCGGTGAACTGGTGACGCGGCCGTTTCATTCGCGCGGTCATCTGGAATTGGTGGGTATTGAAGGCGCCCGGTGGACGGCCTATGTGCGCGATTATTTGCGCGCGGTGGTGACGGACGGGCGGGTCAACGTGGCGGCCGATTATGCGATTGGAACGAGCACGAACGGCTTCAGTGTCGTGGTGAGCAACGGTTTGGTTGAGTTGACGCGTTTCGAAGTGAAGGAGCCGACCAACAACGAAGTCATCTCCACGCTGCCGCTGCTGCGCGTGCAAGACCTCGATTTTGATCTGCTCGGGCAGAGTTTGCACGCCGGGCTGATAAAACTCGACGGTTACACGAAATCAATGCGCATCGAGAAGGACGGCACGCTCAATTTAAACATGGTGGTGGAGCAAAAGACGGTGGTTTCCACCGCGACCAATATTGCCGCCGCGGCCGTGCCGCCGCCGACCAAGCCTTCCCCGCCGTGGGTCTTTGCCGTGGATGATCTGCAAATCACCAATGCCAATATCACGTTTTCGGATCTGAGCCGCACGAGCCGGTTTGAAACGACGTTGAGCCCCATGAATGTGCGCGTGCAACATTTCACGACGAAGCCGGAAGCCGATGCGAGTTTTGAATTTAACATTCCGAGCGAGGCCGGAGAGGTGGTGTCGGGAACCGGCACGATGTGCGTGTCTCCGTTTCGTCTGGGCGGCGCGGTAGGGGTGGTGGGCGCTGAAATCAAAAAATATTCGCCCTACTACGGGGAGTTTCTGCGCGGCGAAGTTCTGGGCGGCAAACTGAACGTCGGCGTGGATTACCGGCTTCGGTCGAGCGCTGCCGCGACGGAGCTCACGCTTTCGAATGTGGACGTGGCCCTGAAAAGTTTTCAACTCAAGGCCGCGGACGGCGGGGAAATTGTGGTGGCGATTCCCTATTTTGAGGTCAGCCAAACCGAGTTTGATTTGCGCAAGCGAATGGTAACGGTGGGTGCGGTGCGGTCCTCGGACGCTTCGATTTTGGCGCGACGAAAGCAGGATGGCTCGATCAATCTGGTTGGCCTCGTCAATTCACCGGCGCCGACGACTGGCGGTGTGGAAACTCCCGCCGTAACGAATTCCTTGCCGGCCACCCAGGCACCCGGGAGGGAAGCGGCACCGTGGATGGTGCTGGTCAAAGAGGTGGCCTTCGACAAATACGCGATCAGATGGGAAGACCAAAAGACTGCGAAACCGGCCACGTTATCCCTGGACGGCTTGCGTTTCGTCATCCGAAACATCAGCACCGGCAGCAACGAGCCCATCGCGCTGTCGCTCGAGGCGCGGCTCAATAATGCTGGCACGTTATCGGTCAATGGCTCCGGGAAAATCTCTCCGCTCAGCGCCGACTTCGATATCAGGGTCAGCGAGCTCGATTTGCGGTCGTTTCAGCCGTATGTCAACGAAGGCGTAAGGCTGGGCATCAACAGCGGACAGTTTGATACGCAAAGTCACGTAAGTTACGGCGAGGCGGGTGAAGGCGGGCCGCGATTGAAATTCACGGGCGATTTGAGCCTGACGAATCTCGTCACCACGGATCAGGTGTTCTTCAAGGAGTTCGTCAAGTGGGATATGTTGAGCATCAAAGACATCGACTTCGAACTGGATCCGAACCGCTTGCGGCTCGGCGAAATCGGCTGGCGCGGTTTCAAAACGAGCGTGGTCATTGGGCCGGATCACCGTTCCAATCTCCAGATCATCATGCCGGAGAAAGCGACCAACGCCGCAGTCGCGTCCGCCGCTCCGGCAACCGAAACACCGGCCGCTGCCGCCGCCGCTCCGGCGACGCCGGGGGAATTTCCGATTCAGATTGGTTCGTTGACCCTCGAAAATACGGCGTTTCATTTCGGCGACGATTCCATCGAGCCGCATTGCGAGTTCGACATCGAGGATTTCGGGGGTTCGATCAAAGGCCTTTCGTCGGAACCATCGGCCACGGCGACGGTGGACGTGCGGGGCAAGGTGGGTGCGGGCGCGCCGTTTTCGATTTCCGGCACGGTCAATCCGCTGGCCAGGGATCTATCGCTCGATTTGCTGGTGGCTTTTACCAATACCGACCTCACCGCCTTCTCCACTTACGTTGAAAAATATGGCGGCTATCCCTTGAACAAGGGAAAGCTCTCGATGGGATTGAAATATGACATCCATCAGAAACAGCTCAAAGCGGAGAACAAATTTGTGCTGGACCATTTCACGCTCGGCGGCCGCAATCAAAGCACAAACGCGACGCATCTCCCGGTGAAGCTGGCGGTCGCCCTGTTGAAGGACAGTGCGGGCCGTATCGATCTGGATCTTCCCATCAGCGGCCGCACGGACGATCCGCAATTTCGCGTCGCGCCCATTTTATTGAAGGCGATCCTGAATCTGATGTTGAAGGCGGCGACGTCGCCGTTCTCGCTGCTGGGTTCGGTTGTGGGCGGCGGCGGGGAGGAGTTGAGCTTCGTTGCGTTCGCGCCGGGGCAGTCGGAGATGAGCGAGGCGGAAATTCAGAAACTGGAAAAGCTTGCGAAGGCACTGACGGAGCGGCCCGCCTTGAGTCTGGAAATTGCGGGTTCGTTCGATCCGGAAAAGGATCGAGCCGCCCTCGCGAAATTAAAATTGGAGCAGGAGATGAAAACAATGCGCCTCAAGGAACTGGCCGAGGCGGGAAAATCGCTGCCGGATATTTCCACCCTGGAACTCGGGCCCTCATTGCGCGAACGGTTGCTAAAGACAGTGCTGGCAGAGATGGGCACGAACGAGACGCTGGTATTGCAGCCCGTGAACGCAGGGAACACCAATTCGGCCGCGGAAGAGCCAGGCCTGTCCGCGGGGGCGAATGCGATGCCACAAACGCCAAAAATTCCCGGCCCACACCGCCCGGTGAAACCTTCCGCGTCGGAGATAAGAGGCGCAACCCTGCTATCGCCGGCCATCGATTTCACGGCTCCCAATGCGGCAAAAAGGGTTGCCATCCCGCAGATGGTTGTCAGCACCAATGGCGCCATCGCGACACCGCAGGACATGGAGGCGAAACTGGTCCAGGTAATCAAAGTATCCGACGACGAAAAACTGGACCTCATGAAACGGCGCGCCATCGCCGTGCAGGCGCAACTTTTGAAGGCGGGAAAGATATCGGCCGAACGGTTGTTTATCGTGAAGCCCCGGTCCGGCTCGCCGGCCGGGAAGGGTGAGAGCCGGGCGAACCTTTCCCTCGAGTAGCGGCAAACTTGCCCGCCTTGGTGGGTCGTGTATAGTTACGCAATGATTTCACGAAGGAACTGTGGTGCATTTTTTTGCCTGGCTCTGGCCATGATCGGGGCAAATTCGTCCTTGTCAGCCGCACCCATTCCCGTGCCGAACGGATCCTTCGAATCGCCGCCCACCACGTTTGCCTTTCCGGCTATTGATGCCTGGCAGCAAACGCCGCTGGATTTCTTCGCCCCGGTGAGCGGAGTGTTTTCCAACGTGCCGCCGCCCATCGACAACTGTGATGGCACCCAGTTGGGATTTTTGTTTGCCGCGCCGGACGCCACCGTTTTTCTGGATTACGACGCGGTGGACTGGATGACGGCCACGCATCTGTTCGAGGCCACCTATCAGGTGGGCGCGAGCTACACTTTTACCGCCGCGGTTATTGGCGGCACCAATCTGGCGGTTCCGATGCAGGAAGGCACCACCTTGCAGATGAGCTTGTATTACCGGGACCTTTCCAACAACATCGTCACGCTCGCCGCCCGCACCATCACCAACAGCGGCTCGCTATTTCCCTCGCCTTTTCATTTGGTGGATTTCCAGGTGGATCTGCCCGTGGTACAGGCGACCGATGCGTGGGCGGGCAAGCACATTGGCCTTCAGTTTCTATCCACGACGACGGACACAAATCTGTTCGGCGGCTATTGGGATCTCGACAACGTGCGCCTCACCAGCGGACCGGCGTTGACGGCGCAGTCGTGGACCAACGGCACCTTTAATCTGAGCCTCCAAAGCTATCCCGGCAGCGCATTTCAAATCCTGACGACGACCAATGTCGCCACGCCCGGCTCGAATTGGACCAGCATCGGTACGGTGACAAACACCCTCGGCACGATTTCCATCGTCGATACCAATGCCACCACCACTCAAAAATACTACCGGGCGCTTCAGGTGCCTTAGGGATGACCCACCCGGTTCCATGCCGTCGCGCTTTTACTCTCATCGAGTTGCTGGTGGTGATTGCCATCATCGCCATCCTGGCGGCGTTGCTGTTGCCGGCGCTGGCCTCCGCCCGCGATAAGGGACGCAAGGCCGCCTGCATTTCGAACCTCCGCCAGATCGGGATCGCCATCCAGAATTACGCGACGGATAACGACGGCAAAATTCCCTACGGTCCGAAAGCGCCTCCGTTTATGAACGCGGGCAATTTCTATCCTTCGACAGGCGCGCCTTCCAGCCTGCTCTCATTGCAAAGCGGCGCGCCCGTGGGACTGGGGCTCATGCTGGCACAGCAGCTCGCCGGACAACCCAGGGTGCTCTTTTGTCCCGGCAGCGATCAGCCTTTCGATGCGACCGCCGAACTCGCGAAGATCGGCACGAACCAGGCGCAGGGGAGCTACTATTACCGGCACGCGGGAAACACCAACCTCTTCGATCCCGTCGGCGTCACCCTCACCCCGGAGCACATTCAACTGGATCATCTCGGCAATAACCGCGACGGAGTTCCCATCCGCGCGCTGGTTATTGATACGATGTTCCTGTGTCCGCCGGACCTGGCGGCGTTCAATGTGAAAGTCAGCACGCATCACCGCCAGCGGTTTGCGAATATCCTTTTTTCGGACGGCCATGTCGGGTCGCAACCCAACAAGGATGGCCGCTTCACCGTGGATGTGCAGGACTACGCGTCGATCCGCAACGCCTTCGATAAAATCCTGCGCGTCTTCGATCAGGCCGACCCGACGTTTTGAGACGCGGGCCGGCTCGGGAAAGTCACGCCAGCAAAAAGCCTCAGTCGAGGCGCTTCACACGGATGTTTTTGTAGCGTACCGTGCTTTTCGGGTCGTGACCCTGGAGGGCGAACGTGCCTTCGCCGAGTTTGCGGGAGAAGTCCTTGCCGGCCTGCGAGCCTTGCGGTTCGACATATTGCAGGTATTTTTTGCCGTCGATGGAGACCGTCACCGTGTTGCCTTCCACCATGATTTCCTGCGTCCACCACTTGTTGTCTTTCGTGGGGGGATAGCCGGCATTGACGAGGCCGTAGAGGCTCCCGGTCTTGATCCAGTCGCTGTGGGTGTTGTTGACCTGACATTCAAACCCGCCGCGCGGCCAGTCGCTCGGCTGATAGTGCGTGTGGAAGTAAATTCCCCCGTTGGAATTGGTGTCGGTCATCACGTCCACTTTGAGAATGAAATTCTTGAACGGCTTTTGATCGCCTTCGTAAAAAAGGTGACAGCGCTCGCCGTGGGCGACGAAAGCGCCGTCCTGGATCGTCCAGGTGTTCGTGTTTTCCGTGGCGGACTTCCAACCCTTGAAGGTTTTGCCGTCCATGAGCGGGGTGAAGCCGGGCTCGATTTCAGCAGCGCAAAGCTGGGTTAAAACCGCCAACAAAGCGGCGGCGGGTAAAGCGAAAAGCAGGGTTCGTTTCATAGCAGCGGACATTAAACCCGGGCCTGCCGCTCGCAAGAAAATTCAAATCGCGTGGCGGAGGGTGTCGGCCAGTTCATCGCGGGTCAGCATGATGGGATTGGCTTTCATGCTGCTGGCGTGCGTCGATTTTTCCACGAGATCAGCGACGTGTTCCGACGTGATGCCATATTCGCGGAGTCGGGGGATGCGAAGATCGCGCACCAGGTGGCGCACCCATTCCACGGCGTCCTGGGCGGTGGCGTCGGCGCGACCCGTTAGCAAACGCGCGACGTGACCGAAGCGGGGCAAAATCGGACTCTCCGGCGCGCGATGTGACAAGGCGTGAAGATTGGCCGCCATCACGTGCGGCAGCAGCGCGGCGCAAATGGCGCCGTGCGGGGCGGAAAACATGCCGCCGACGGGACCGGCGAAACCGTGGACGGCGCCGAGTCCGGCGTTCGCGAGCGCGAAGCCGCCGGACAAACTCGCGACTGCCATATCTTCGCGAGCGGCTGGGTCGCGCCCGGTCTCGAAGGCCTTGCGCAATGAGCGGGCGGCGCGTTGAATGCCCTCCACACAGACGGCATCCGTGAACGGGTTCGCGCGCGAGGAAAGATAAGGCTCGATGACCTGCGTGAGCGCGTCGAGGCCGGTGGCGGCGGTGACGTCCGGCGGCAAGTCGTAAGTAAGTTCCGGATCCACGAGCGCGATTTTCGGGAGCATCAAAGGGCTGCGCAGGCTCACTTTGACCCGATGCTTATGCGACGCCAGCACGGCATTGCGAGTGACCTCCGAGCCGGTGCCCGCCGTGGTGGGAATCGCGACAAACGGCGCGGAGGCTTGCGAGATATTTTTGCCGCGACCGATAACTTCCAGGTAATCGAGCAAATCGCCATCATTGGTCAACATCGCCGCGATGGCTTTGCCGGCATCCAGCGCGCTGCCGCCGCCGAAGCCGATCACCCAATCGCATTTCTCCCGCCGCGCCAAGGCGACGCCGGCCTCGACGGTTTCGATCGAAGGTTCGCCGGTGACGGAAAAAGTGGCTGTGCCAATTCCCTGGGCATGCAACAAGGCCAGCAGCGATTCGGCACGTTTGGAGGAATGCCCGGTGACGACGAGCGCGACCTGGCCCAGTTCCCTGGCGAGCGAACTGATTTCCCGCAACGTTCCCGGTCCAAAAATAATCCGTGTGGCAGTGGCGATTTCGAAACGCATCGCGTCGAGCTTACCAGTGCGGGTCGTCGGGAAAAAGATTTGTAAATTTCTGGCTCGTACGCGGCTCGGCCATCATATCCACGACCGTATCCCGCCAGGCGAGGTAGTGCTTCGTTTCCTTGTGCGCGGCCGGCGCCTCGGGCGTGCGATAGGCTTCGACGAGGACGAAGCGCGTCGGGTCGTCCTGCCGCTGGGTGACATCGAAGCCGGCGATGCCGGGTTCCTTGATGCTTTCGCG
The DNA here is from genome assembly GCA_044223735.1 of Limisphaerales bacterium. Classification (GTDB taxonomy): domain Bacteria; phylum Verrucomicrobiota; class Verrucomicrobiia; order Limisphaerales; family UBA8199; genus JBGALR01. The sequence continues at coordinate 53,665 of JBGALR010000039.1, forward strand.
CGCATTGGCGAGCGTGGCTTCCTTGAACGCATGCACGCTTTCGGGTTTTACGTGCACATGAACGTGAACGATCAGCATAGGTTTGGACGTGCTTCGGGGTGACGCGCGACGCGCGGGTTATTGGTTGGTGTTGGTCTTGTTGGTGGAATTCGTGGAACCGGAAGCTTTGGCCGGCTTTGATTTGTAAAGTCCCGCCTTGATGAACGGCTCCAACTGCGCGCCGTAACCTTCCTTCTCGATATCTTCAAGCGGGATGAAGCGCAGCGACGCGGAATTGATGCAGTAGCGCAGGCCGGTCGGCCCGGGGCCGTCGTTGAAAACGTGGCCGAGGTGGGAATCGGCGGTCTTCGAGCGAACCTCGATGCGTTCCATGTTGTGGGAATTATCCTTCACCTCCACCACTTCCTGGCCATCCACCGGCTTGCTGAAACTCGGCCAGCCGCAGTGGGAGTCAAACTTGTCGAGCGAATTGAAAAGCGGCGTGCCGGAAACGATATCCACATAGAGGCCGGGCTTTTTGTTTTCATCGAACTCATTGCGAAACGGCGGCTCCGTGGCGGCATGCTGGGTCACCTCGTACTGCATGGGTGTAAGCTTCTTCTTCAACTCGGCGTCCGAGGGTTTTTGAAATTTTGTCATGGTGGAATTCGTCTGGCTCGGGGAAATCGGCGGCGGGTTGGTGCCGGCAACCTGCGATTGGGCAGGAGTGCAACCCGTGATGCCCGTTGCGATCAGTGCGCCCGCTCCCAGGGAGCAGGCAATCCATTTCACCTGGTTCATGCCCAAGCATAGCATACGCCCGCAGGATGTCGAAACCGGCCGCTGCAGTTCAAACTTTTAAAAGTTTCGGCCACGATAAACCCTTTCAATGGCGCGCAACTCCTGCGGCGTGTTGAACGCCATGAGTTCGTTCGGATTTGAAATTGCGCAGCCCACGATTTTGGCCGGCGGTTTGCGCGCTGCCAGTATCTGGATGACATCCGTGAGATATTCCTCCCGGCTCGCCCGGCCGGCTTTGAGTCGCCGCAACGCGTCGTACAGCGCGGGCGCGCGAAAGAGGTAGGTCGCCAGGTTCATCTGGTCGAACCGCTGGAGAAATTGCTTTGCGGGAAAATGCTCCCCGGCAACCGTCAGGCGGCCGAGCCTTTCGTCGCGGGAAAATTTTGCGGCGAGCATTTTGCGGGTCAGCGCGCCGTTTTTTCTCGCGCCCCAAATCTCCGCGCTCAGCCGGAGGGCGGTTTTTTCACCCGCGATTTTGGTTGCGAGCGCATTCACCGCTTCGCGTGTCAGGGTGGGGCGGTTCTGCAACGTGTCGTTCAAGGCGTTGATCGCCACCACGCGGCGACGCTCAGGCTCTTCGAGGATGCCGATGATGTTTCCTTTCGGCGCCGTCAGCAGTATGCCCGCGCTGGATTCCGGCGGGCGCTTCGCGGTTGCCAGCGTGACATCCGCGCCGGTGCGCCTGTGGGTGGTCAGCAATTGCCGGATGGCCTTGGGCGTGATCACCTTGTCTCCGGCCACGATGAGGATGTCGCCGTCGAAGTCCAGGCGTTCCAGGATTTCCGCGCCCTTGCGCGCGGCATCGCCGGTGCCGAGCTGTTTTTCCTGAAACGCGTAGGCGATTCCGGAGAAGCGCTCATTTGCCGTCGTCATCACGCTCCCGGCCATCGCTCCGACCACGATGACATTCATGGCGGCGCCGCAATGGTTATAAGTTTCCAGGGCGCGAACGATGACAGGGATGCCGGCGACTTCGAAACAAACCTTATGCCGGTTACCGTTGCCCATCCGTGTGCCTTTGCCGGCGGCGAGAATGATTGTGACAAACGGCCTGTTCATCCAGAGTGTGGCCGCGAGATTAGTGCGGGACGGAGTGGTTGAACAGGAGATAAAGAATCGTGAAAACAAGCTGGCACGCCTTCGGCGATCGCCGTGATTGAACTGATCGGGCGCGGTGATTTTTTGACTGCCAAGTGTAAGAACCTCCGCTCCACCGCCTCCTCCCTCCAGCGGGATGGAAGAAAGGAGTCCCCAGGCGGCTGGGCCTGGCTGAGTTCTCTAAAATAGCGACGTCGAAAGCGGTGTCGGCGCTTGCGCTCGGCCGCCACAGTCCCAAATTCACGCCTCCCTTTCCGGATTATATCCATCGTCACTCGTCTCCGGCCGAATTTATGGCCAACTGTTAGCGTCCCACTTATAGTCGTTTTGTTATGAGTGAATATTCTGGTGGGTGGAAATGGCGCGGATTCTGGCTGGCGATAGGGATGGCGGCGTCACTGTGTGCCGTTTCGCCGCGCGCACGGGCGGAGATGGAAATCGACGCGGCGCGCGTGAAGGAAATTGCGGCGATGCTTCCGGCGGTTCCCGCGGGGCTGGGCGAAACCATCACGAATCGCGCGGCCTGGGACGCGTGGGCGCAGGATGCCAGATTCAAGTCCTACGTCAGCCGGGCCGAGGCGCTGGCGAAACAGCCGATGCCGGAACTGCCGGACGAGGTGTATCTCGATTTTTCCAAGACGGGCAATCGCGCGCGTTGCGAGAAGGTTTTGCGGGAGCGCATGGACCGCGTGGTGGTGTTTGCGCTCGCGGAATGCCTCGACGACAAGGGCCGCTTTCTCGAGCCGCTCACCAATTCGATTGATGCCGTGTGCGGGGAAAAATCGTGGACCTACCCGGCCCATGACCGAAAGCTGGATGTATTTTCCGGGCGTTCGATGGAGATGGATTTACGGGCGGTTGCCATCGCGTGGAATCTGGCGAGCGCCACTTACATGCTGGGCGACAAACTGCCGGCTGCCACCCGGCAATTGATTTTGGAGAATGTGCGGCGTCGTGTGCTGCAACCGTTCAAAGACATGGTGGAAGGGCGGCGCAAGGAGCTTAACTGGTTGCGCGTTACCAATAATTGGAATGCGGTTTGCCTCGCGGGCATCACCGGCGCGGCGCTCGCGCTGGAGGATTCGCCGGCGGAACGAGCCTGGTATATCGCGGCGGCCCAAAAATATGTTCCGTTTTTTCTGAAGAGCTTCACGCCGGATGGCTATTGCAGCGAGGGCGTCGGTTATTGGAATTATGGCTTCGGACATTTCCTGATGATGGGCGAGACGGTTCGCCAGGCAACCGGCGGGCGGATCGATATGCTCGCGGATCCGACGGCGCTGCAACCCGCGCTCTTTTGTCGCCGCGCCGAAATCGTGGACGGCATTTATCCGACGATTGCGGATTGTCACCCCGGCAGTCTGCCGGATCGACGTTTCGTGCAGTATCTGGGCGAACGCTTCAACTGGCCGGACAAACAGCCGCGCAACGTCGCCGGTCCGGCGGGTTCGTTATTCGAGATGTTGTTGTTCACTTATCTGCCCACGCCACTGCCGCCTGTGAAGCAATCCGCGACCGAGGCGGATTCCCCGCTGCGCACGTGGTTCAAGGATGGCGGCGTTTTGATCAGCCGCTCCGGGCCGGAATCGAAAACGAAATTCGCCGTCGCGCTCAAAGGCGGCCACAATGCCGAGAATCATAATCACAATGATGTGGGCAGCTATAGCGTGCTCGTGGGCGGCGTGATGGTGATCTGCGATCCGGGCGGCGAAGTTTACACGGCGCGCACCTTCAGCCCTCATCGATACGACAGCAAGGTGCTCAATTCGTTTGGCCACGATGTGCCGCGGGTGGACGGGAAATTGCAAAGAACCGGCGCCAGCGCGCGAGCGGTGGTTGATCGCGCCGATTTTAAAAATGACAGGGACACACTGGTCCTGAATCTCACCTCGGCATACGCCGGGGCGGGATTGGACCTGCTGGAACGGACATTTGATTTTCAACGAACGGGTCCGGGATCGTTGACGGTTCGCGACCAGGTGGAGTTCCAGGAACCCAAAACCTTCGAGACCGCATTGGTGACGTGGGGAACCATGAAAAAAATCTCCGACAGCGAATTGGTGATTACGGACAAGGACAAATCCGTTCACGTGGAAATCGACGCCGGCGAAAAGTCGTTTTCGATTCAGGAGGAAATCATCGATGAAGATGTGCCCACCGCAACCAAGCCGCGCCGCATCGGCATCGCGCTGGATCGGCCGGTGAAGAGCGCGGCGATCGTGCTCACCATCACGCCGGTGACGAAGTAACCATCCGTGGCTTGGGGGGCGCCGCGAAGTCGTGCTTGAAAGACAAATATTGCGACTGGGGCGCTGGTCGAATCTGCCGTTTACTCCTCTCATTGCGGTGGTGCAGGACGTCATAAGGCACAACCCCATCTCGCAACCCGCCACCCCGGGTCGTTAAATTTCCCCGGCGATTTATCCCGGGGGCGGAGGCGTTGAGGTTTTGCGACGCGTCACGGACCGCACCAACCCGATCAGAGCGCCGATTGCCGCGCCGATGATGGCTCCGCGCACGACGGCGCTGGTGGAGAACATCGGCTTGGGCGGCGCTTCCTTCGCGGCGGTGGCGGCGTCCGACGGGTTCGCGGCGAGGATGGCGTCGGACCATTCTTTGGAAACCTTGCGTGTCCATTCCAAGTCCTTCCCCTCGCCGTAAACATAGGCGAACAGCACCTTGCCACGCACATGCACGAGTGTCGTCGTCATCACGACGGGCGCGTTGGTGGTTTCGCCATCGGGCAGCTTGACGGCGAGATTCATCATCACCGACACCGCGAGGGAGCGCTCGCTTTCGTCATGGGCCGGGAGCGGCACGGCTTCGTTCACGTTCAGATTCAGCGGCGCATTCAACTGGCCCTCGAGGCGTTTGTTGATTTTCTCCATCAAGTCCGGCATTTGCTTTTCCAATTTGTGCAGCATGTCGCCGTATTGCTTTTGCATCGCGCTTTTCAATTCGATGAAGTCGGCGGTGGTGACGATTTGCGTGACGGTCTTTTTGTAGGACTGCAAACTGAGGTAGCGGACCAGGTTGGGAACTTCGCCCTTCAACGCCGCGGGCGCAAGGTCCTGGGGGAGGAAGTTGACGAAGCGGACGTTGTCGGGTCCGACGAAGGTGTCCATCAACGAATCGACGGCGGTCATCTCCTTTGTAACCGGCACGAAGCCGGTCGGGGCGGGCACGGCAATTTCGGTGCGGCCGAGGTGGATGGTGGTATCGACGGCCAACGCGGTGAGCGCGAGGAGATTCAGCAAAATCAGCACGGCGGCTGTCGTGCGCGTCCGTTTCGTGTTTTTGACGGCCCGGGTGACTCCAATCATGCGGGGAGCATGACCCGGGGCATGGCGGAAAGTAAAGGCCGGAGGGGCCAGGCTCCGATCCGAGTCGCACGCCGTACTTCGCCAGCCGGGAAAATTGTCGTGCAGTTCGCGGGGCGGGAATTACGATGGCGCGGATGTCGGATAGCTATGATTTGTTGCTGGAGAGCACGATTCAACATTTGCGCGATTTGAAGGCGCGCGGCGTCCGGTATGTGTCGGTGTCGCCGGATGCCCTTACGGCGTTGAATCAGCCGCGACGGCTGGTGCAGGCTCCCGCCCCGGTGGCGGAAGTCGCGCCAATTGTTCCCCAACCGGCCGCCGTTCCACCTCCGAGGGTGGCACCCGCTGCTCCGATTCCCTCCGCCAAACCCGTAGCGCCCGTGGCGCCGAAGCTGGAGTTGCCAGGTGAACCGACCGCTGTCACGCCGGGGCCGGCGTTGTCACCGGAAGCAAAGGCGGCGGCGTTTGCCGGGCTGCGTCAACGCGCGCTGGCGTGTGTGAAGTGTCCGCACCTGGCGGGCTCGCGGAAGTCGGTGGTGTTCGGCGTGGGCAGCATCGAGGCGCAACTGATGTTTGTCGGTGAAGCGCCGGGCGCGGATGAAGATGAGCGGGGCGAGCCGTTCGTCGGCAAGGCGGGCCAGTTGCTCACGAAGATCATCAATACGATGGGACTCGCGCGGGAACAGGTTTATATCGCCAACATTTTAAAATGCCGCCCCGACACCCCGGGGCAGTCGGCGGGGAATCGCAAGCCGACCCCCGAGGAAATGGCGACCTGCATTCCGTATCTGCATGAACAGATTGATTTGATCCGTCCGAGGGTGCTGGTGGCGCTGGGCGCGACGGCGGTGGAAGGGTTGCTTGGCAAGACCATCGGCATCACCAAACTGCGCGGCAATTGGCAGACGTATCGCGGCACGCCGCTGATGCCGACATATCATCCCGCGTTTCTCCTGCGCAACCAGGCAATGAGCGAAAAGCGCAAGGTCTGGGAGGATATGTTAAAGGTGATGACGGCGCTGGAGATGCCCATCAGCGAGAAGCAGCAGAATTTCTTCCTCAAAAGCGTGTGATTTACATTCGCGACGCACGCATGTTACCATTTTCGGCAAAGCGCTGAACGCGGCGCGTTGTTGTACCTCCAAAAATGCACAAACTGTTTGCGCCCATAATTAACTGGTACCTGGCCACGCTGAAAACCGGCGGTTATCCGCTGATCGCGTTGCTGATGGCCGTCGAAAGCTCCATCGTGCCGCTGCCCAGCGAGGTCATCATCCCGCCGGCGGCGCATCTCGCGTATACCGGCCAGATCCCGCTGAGTTTATGGGGCATCGTGGTGGCGGGTACGATTGGCTCGTGGATCGGCGCGGCGGTGATGTATTGGGGTTCGCGCTGGGCGGGGCGTCCGCTGGTGATGCGTTATGGGCGGTACGTGATGATTTCACCGGAGAAAATCGAAGGCGCGGAACGCTGGGCGAAGCATTACGGCTCGATGGGTATTTTCATTTCGCGCCTGCTGCCCGTCGTGCGGCATCTGATCGGCATTCCGGCGGGCATCGTGCGGATGGATTTCAAGATGTTCTCGCTCTTCACGCTGCTGGGTTCGGCGGTCTGGTGCGGCGTGCTCTGTTACGTGGGCATCAAGATGGGCCAGGACGACAAGCTGATGAAAGGTGAGTTGCATCGCATCACGATCTGGCTTGGCGGCGCGATGCTGGTGCTCGGCGGAATGTATTATTTCTTCGTGCACCGGCAGATGAAGAAAAAATAAAGGCGAATCGACCGCGGTTCGCCCGGGAAAAGGAAGGATTGACCGGCCAGGAGAAGAGCCCGGGCGGTTTATGGCCGGGTGATGCTCAACGCCTGCTCGAACTCCGTGCTGAACTTCTGCAAGGTGGCGGCGATCTTGGGCGGCTGCTCGCTGAGTGTGACCATCATGCGCTCGGCGGTTTGCGGCTTGTGATGGATCAATTCCACGGCGGCCATGATCAGGGAGAGCTGATTATTGATGTCATGCCGCATGTTCGAGAGTTTTCGATTCAATTCCTCGACTTGCTCGACGTTCAAGGTAATGGGCTGGCTCGGCAGTGGCATGCGGTGACGATGCGCTAAAAAAGGGGTGAAAAGCAAGCCGGTTTCGGGGGCGAAGCGTTTGGCCGGCGGCGAATGAGTGACCGAATCGGGGAATCCAGGTTGACCGCGGAAGCACCTGGGCACGGAGGGTTTGTCTTAACCGGCGAGATTTTTCGCGCCGGTTGGATTTTCCATGACTCTCCGAGGTTGGTAACGGATTTGTTATTGCCCCGTGCCTTTTGGAGCGCCGTTGCACCATTGGACAGCAATTGTCCAACCCTCCGGTTTAGGATCGCGGGGTCGGTAATTATGTTCTTTGACAATAGCGGGTGAGGCGGTGGGGTGGTGGAGCGGTCCCGACGGGTCGGGAAAGGCGCCGCTAAGTTGGTGAGATTAGACATGGATTATTGATATCTGGACGGTCGCGGAGGCCGCCCGGGTATAAATCTTCTTTCCGGCGTGCTCGCGTCCAGCCACGCGAAGGTCGGTCCTGACTGTTCGGTTGTGCGGGTTCACCTCGGGTCGTATGGGGGACGTGATGGAGATGGGACGAGGACTGTCTACGGCATGTTACGCCCGGCTCGCGGAGTGTTACGCCGTGTGGAGTTGTATCGCGCCCCGTTGCGTAGCGGGGTTTTTTGAAAGCGGGAGGGGGAAATTGACGTAAATGTAAATTTTACCAAACGAACCCAAACGGATAAATCCATAAGAAGCTCATGAGTAGCAAGTTATGAATATTTTAGGCGCTTGTTTGCTTAAAAAACGAACCCAAATCAAACCCAAAACTCAGCTTTGAGAAGCCCCAACCGGGAATTTTGAAGGAAGATTTTAGAACGGAAAATGGAAATATCTGAACCCGAAATAGGGTGCCATGAAACGGCGGAGCTTAAAGGCAATTCGCAGTAATTCGCACCTTATAGCACCACATCGCACCGAATGATTTTTGCGGCGATCCCGTTGATGTAGGAGCGATGCGGGCATAAGTCAGTCCTCGGACGCCGCGCCATTTTGCGTTTTTATTTTCTAAAAATCCCGAGTCTAATGGGGCACCATGAATGCTTACCTCGCGGAATTTACCGGCACGGCGTTGCTGGTGCTCTTTGGCGATGGCGTCGTCGCCAATGTGTTGCTGGAGAAATCGAAAGGTCGCGGGGGCGGCTGGATTGTCATTGCGACCGGCTGGGGCATGGCGGTAACCATGGCGGTGTATGCGGTCGGCGCGATCAGTGGCGGTCACTTGAATCCGGCGGTGACGATTGCGCTCGCGGTTATCGGAAAATTCAGCACCGCGAAAGTCGCGGGCTACATCGTCGCGCAAATGACAGGCGCGATGTTTGGCGCGGTCCTGGTGTGGCTGGCTTATTTGTCGCATTGGAAGGAAACACCTGACCAGGGCGCCAAACTGGCGGTCTTTGCCACCGCCCCGGCGATTCGGTCTGCCCCGGCCAATTTTCTATGTGAAGCCATCGGGGCGGCGACTCTCGTATTTGGCGCGCTTGCGATTCCTTCCACCGCAAACTTGTCCGGCCCAGGCTGGAGTACCGGTGTCGGTCCGCTGCTTGTGGGGTTGTTGGTATTTGCGATCGGTCTATCACTCGGCGGACCCACGGGGTATGCCATCAACCCCGCGCGCGATTTTGGCCCGCGATTGATGCACGCGTTATTGCCCATCGCCGGCAAAGGCGGATCTGACTGGCCCTATGCGTGGATTCCCATTGCCGCTCCGATTATGGGAGGCGTGATTGGTGCCGTGGCTTATCGGTTGCTTTACTTGCCATAGGGCAGGGGGAGTGATGGGTAAACGGGATTTGGATTCGCCCGCAGTTGAGTTTCTGCAGGAGCGATGGAACCTTGTTGTCCAACCGCGCAGGGCATCAGCACTTGAAGCCGGTCCATTTCTTTCGTCAAATAATGTTCGCATGGCGCGACCCATTTTTACTCCAGACCGCATCGGGCATGGTTTGCCGTGTGGCGACTGGAGGCGGCTCCCGTGAGCGGCCCGCAGAATGATTGGAGCGTTGTCATCCATGAAGATGGGCGCCGCGGTCAGGTGGTTTACCGGGAGTCGTCCGGCAGCCTTGCTTTTTATTGGGAGTTCGGCGGCGGAAATACGGTGGCCACGATTCAAGTCGGGGATCCGGAGACGTGGCAACGTCAGCATGGGTGGGCTGTTGGCCGCCGCGCCGAAATCCTGCGGCGGGTCGCCGATGAAGTCATTCGCCAGAAAGCTCCAAGTTGCCGCGCTGAGATTGACCATCCGCCGGGTTGGATTTCCGTCCAGGAAACCGGGGCCCCACCGGCGATCCCCGACACCCGACAGCAGTTTATTCGCGTCGCGGAAAGGAAATCCAAAATCGTGTCCATTGCCGCCATCGTGATTTTTACCGGGGCTCTGGCTCTCTGGGGCGCGAAGCAGTTGCTTTCCATCCGGGTGCCGCACGGCTCGCCCATCGGCGATTCGGTCCGCGCTGGAGGTGAGATTGCCACGTTGATCCAGACCCTGGAGGCTTACGTGCCTTCATTGCACCGCGATCCCGGCAAAGACCGCTACTCCATGTCGCTGTTTGTCTGGCCGGTGAACGGCGAATCGAAGGGTCGCGTGATTCCGCTGGCGGAGCATCTTGGGGCTCAGGAATCGGCCTGGTCGGAACTGCTGGGGAGCGACGGACGCACGGTTTGGTTCAAGCTCAACGGCATTGGCGGAATCGAGCTCGCGACGGGAAAGCGGATCGGTCCCGCGGAGTTGCGCGCGGCAAATTCGAATCTGGCCGAATCATGGAACGACCCACGCTGTATCTCGTTCAACCAACGATTGCAACTCACTTTGCCTGATCGGAAGGTTTTGGAAATCGATCCGCAAACACTGAAGGCGAGCCCGGTGCAACCACCCGGAAAGGCGCTCCCGACACCTTTCCGGCCCGAGGTGGGACATTTCCTGTGCGCGGGAGTTCGTCCTTCGCCCGCCGCATGGCTGGGCCTGCATTCGCTCCGCGAGACGCAACGCGATTTCAAAGTTGGATCGTGGCTTACGCGCGGCAACCGGCAGGAGGAGGCGAAGGAGATGCGCCGATTTTATCGCGGCGAACTTGGTCCTGAACTTGAACACGGCAATCGCGAAATCATTTCGATGACGCCGTTGTCCGATCAGGAATTTCTCAATGCCGCCTTCGTTCGCGCCGGTTCCGGCGAAGAGCCGCTTCGGCTGTTTTCTCCGGAAGGATTTCTTTTTATTTTTACTGGAAAAATTCCGTGGCAGGTGGACACCGGCATCGACCGATTCAAACTCTCGCAGATTCTGCCGGACGCGCGCCACGTCGCGTTCATCGGCACCCGGCCGCCCGTGCCGGATAAAGTTTCGGAGCCAATCCTTGTCGCGATCGACACGCAGTCGGGCGCGATATTTATCACCACACTTTGGAAATGATGCGGGCGACTTAGCAATATGGCTTGCACCATCGATCATTTGCGGGTGGATCATCACGTGACCGTGCGGCGCGATTTTACCGACCTCGCGGGGCACACCATCCGCGGCGGCGAGACCGCTGTGTTGCGGGGTCTCGGTCTGGACGTCGCGCAGATGGAAATCTGGATGGAACTAGAGCGTGATGGAGCGCGCGACCGGCTGCGATTTGCCCTGCGCGCCACGGATGGCCCTCGCAACGGTCATATGAGGGAATATTTCCAAATGGGTGACGCGATCGAAACGACTTTCGTGCCGGCTATGCCAACCGCCCCGCCGTCAAGCGGCTTGGAGCGGGCACAACCTTCATTCCAACACTACGTCGGCAGACAAGCACCGAATGATACAAGTCTGGGAGAACTCCGCGTCGCGTGCGATTGCGCGCCCGCATTTCACCGCGAACTGTTGTCGGCTCGCGGCGGCATTACGGTTGCCGCGTGTCTGTGCTGCGGCACCGTCACCTGCTCGCGGAGTTTCGGCGATGACGGACGATTCACCGGTGATGCGTGGCAGGAAATACGCACTGTCACTCTTGCCGATCCTGTTCATCGCTGGGTCGCCGGATGGCCGCGCGTGAAAGTGGACTATACCGCGCATCCCCGCTGGCCGATGAGCGCGGATCTGGTCCGCTATCCGACGATTTATTATCCGGCGGATACGCGCTGCGACCAACTCACCGGGCTCGCAGAACTCGAGGCCCGCCTCGCTCGCGAACAAGCCGCTCAATCGCGAGCCGCCCGGCTGCGTACAACTCACCGCGTAAACTCGCCTCCACCGGTGGGGATGCCGGAGGATTTTTGTGGTTACGAGTTGCTGTGGGAAGCGCTCCAGCTCCGACCCGACGGCGACCTCTCCAATCTGCTCCATCACGCGCAACCGCGCAGTCCCGGCTGCGAGGTTGCCGCTGAGATGTTGCGGCGGCGGACGGATATCTTCGATATCATCGTCAGTTCCTTGCGCAGCGCGGATGCGACGCTTCGCGGAACCGGGTTCATA
>JBGALR010000040.1:0-56963 GCA_044223735.1 Limisphaerales bacterium
TTTGTCGGTCGAATCGTTGCTGCTCTTCACGCCGCGCATCAAAGCAGGTTGGAAGTTAATCCGTAAGGGACCGGTTTCCTTCGGTAGGGTCTAGAGGAGTTATGTGCGGCCGCCCGCTTTTAAAGGCGGGTTAACCTGAGGTCAAGGGGAAATAAAAAGCCCGCTCACTTGAGCGGGCCGGGGTGGGCTTCCGAAATATTTATTGGTTCATTTCACTTTTCATCTTCCTCGCACTGCTCTTCCCAGGTGAGCTTGCGCACTCGCGGACGCGGAGGGTTCCATTGCTCAGCCAAATATCCGAGCAGCAGGAGGCTAACGATTGGAACGAGGATCATTTGTCTTCAGCGATCCGTGTTGCGGCAGCGCGGACATGCATGATCTGCGCCAGAATAGTGAGCCAGAACGCAGCCACGATAAGACCGCTACCCACGCAAATCATCGCCGTACGAAAGCCGTCTTCCGCCATAATGCAGCAACACACAATCGCGAAGCCTAAAAGAAGAATGCCTTTTCCAGCCATCTGCGCGTTGCTCGCGTGCTCGCGAATATCCATCCACTCCGGCCGCTTTGGCATTTTTGCGGGTGCTGGCGTGCGAGGCGCATTGTCCGGCCACTTGTCAGGTGGCGGCAACCTAAAGGAATTTTGGCAAGCCGGACAAACGAGGCCAATACTGGCGGTATCGGAATCCGTTTCGACATGTTGCCCGCACTTAGGGCATTCGATTTTTACGATGGTCATTTTGTCTCCTTCATTTTGCGCTACGATCGGTTCCCCAAATTGTGAATAACTTTTTCGATTTAGAGACCATTGGACAGAAAATGTCCCACCCCCCCTGTTAGGGTAATGGGCGAACAACAGTAGCGTTTCGGTTCCTCAAATATGAAAAAGGAAGATAGGCCAAAAATTACATTACCACCTGACTTAGAACGAATCGCCGGTGACCTCGACTGGCGCGAGCGTCTCGACCTCGCACGGCAATTGAGCCGCTTTGTGCGCCAGTTAGTATTGAGCGCGTTCATCATGCGGGCAGACCCAAAGTTTGTGGCCGGACCATATCTGCCACAAGTGCGCGACATCGCCGCCCCGGAAACCGCTGACATTGTGTTATGAAAAAGAAACGACGCATCAAGCTTTCCCCGGAGTTGGAGTCCCAGGGCGTGGAGTTTTGGTCGGCGGAGAAGATCGAGGTGCATATTCGCCTGCACGTTTCTTATGCGCATCAGTTGAGGATGGAGTTGAAGATTCGGAAAGCTGACGATCTGCCTCCGCAGAAACGGAAGCGGCTACGAATTTTCCCTCCTGAGAAATTGATAACGAATTAATCTGGTTGCCATGCTTGGGAACTACCACATCCCGAGCATTTTTTTCCTCTGGCGGGGGTGTGGTGTTAAGCTCCAAAAGCTTCCTTAACCCCCGCCGAAATTCTTCATTTAGAGCTTCAGCGGCAAGCGCCCTCCGCTTCCATAGAGCATCGTTCGATTCACCTGGTTCCTCTTCTAACTTCTGGTCGTTCGGTGCGGAATCGGATTGTCCTGATTCAGACACAATCCGGCGCAGGTCGCCGAGCGTTCGTTCGCTAGGGCTACTGTCTCCCTTGAGATACATGCCGACTGCTTGGCGCGTAATTCCCAACGCTGTCGCGAGCCGCGCATTATTGTTCCACCCCAAGCGAGCAACCAATTCGGCAAACTCCACCTGACGGTCATTCTTAAAAATGGCCATGCTCAAAAAGGTAACTGTATTTACATTTATCTATTGACGAGGTAAACTCTGTTAACTAACTTCTTGTTAACGTAATGAACAATTGCACGAAGCCAGCCAAAAGCAAAGCGAAAATCAGTGCCATGCGGAAACTACGGATGCGGGCCGCCGCTCGTGGATTCCTCACGGTGCAAGACTTGGCAGACCATATCGGCTGCGCTCGGGAGTCAATCTACTTCGCGGTCGAACGTCCGAGCCGCTATCCCCACGTCCACAAAAAACTAACCGAAGCCCTCGCATGAGTGACGCCCTTTCACTGATCACCGCCCATTGTGCGCGGACAATGCCCGATTCGTTGAGCGACCGGAAAGCTTTGCTGATGGCCATCAAAGCAATCCTCACAAATCAGCATCCCGCGATGAAATCCGTAGCCGCCCAACTCGCAGCGATTGAACAAGTCGAAATGTTGCAAGCCGAACTGCCGCTCAAGTTCAACGGGAAATGACTGCCATCCAAACAACCTTTACCAAAAAGCTCGCGCCGCAAAAACGGCGTTGCTTGATGGCGTTGGATGCCGTGCGCCAGGAGCTTGAGCTTCCCGAGCACAAACTTGATGACGTGCTGAAATCGGGCGTGCTCGCTTACGTGTGGGACATCGGCACCGGGGAACATCGCGGCACACTCAAGGTTCTGCCCGATTGCGTCGAGCACTACCACGCTCACGGCTCCAAGCCTTTCCCGTTGAGCGAGCCGGAAGTGTTCACGCTGTTGCTCCCGCCCGGACACCAAAAGCCCTTCGTTGAGAATCTCGACCTGCAATTTCTTTTCGGCTGCTCGTCCGATCACGTCTTGAACCTCGTGCGCGCTGGCGACCTGAAATTGCTGGCGGGCACAAGCTACCATCGCGGCCCGAAAGGAAGCGCCCTCATCACCGTCGACAGCTTCCGCGAATTTATGACCACAAGGAGAATGAAGTGAGCAAACTAAAAAAATTCACCGGCTTTCGTGGCGTGGTGGCGTTTGGAGAAATCGGCGGCATTCAATTCGCGCTCGTCGCTACCACGCCGCTCGCCGTCAAAAATATCTGGGAGCACTTCATGCCCGGCATTCCCTTTGACCCGGCCGGAACTCAAAAGGCCGTGCTGGTGCAGGCATCGCTACTGCCTGAAACCCGAACGCCAAAAACAATTCAGGTCGACGTGATCGCTCGCGTCGAGCCCCAACCCCAATCCGACTCCACATCCCAACCATGAGCAAAAAGAAAAAAGAAGAAACGGCGGTCGCGCTGATAACCCCAGTCGCGCCCAAACTGAAAGGCGGCAATGACGAGGAAGTGATTGTCCGCTTCAAACAATTATTCCAAGAGGCGCAGAACGGGCTTCGTGTTGTCGGTGCGTTTGCGCTCTACGCCTTCCACGTGAAATACAATCTGCTCAAGCACGGCCAATTTGGCCCCTGGGTGGAAGCAACCTACGGCAAAGAATCTTACCGGGCCGTGCGCGGCCACATGGGCTTGTGCAAATCCGTTCTCGAAAAGGAATGCAAGGTCAAGGCCATCAAGCCGTGGATTAAAAATCTAGCCGATCAAATTGGCAAAGGCTCTGCCAATTTGAATCACCCCGGCGAACTGCTGCTGCTCCCGGAAGCCAAAGTCCCCGAAAAGCTGGCAGCGGCGCGAACCAAATACTTCGACACGGTCGACGGCAAATCCGCGAATCAACTCTTCATGGAGTTCAAGCAATCCGACGACGATGACGAGGACAATGCCAAGCCCAAAGTCGGACGCGGAAAAGGGCAAGGCGGGGCAACCAAGGAGCAACGCGAGGCGGCGGCGGCGAAGGCCGATCAAGATTTCGTTGAAGAACTCGAAATTACCGCAGGCGAGCATATCGCTTGGATTAAGAAATATGCGGACGCCAAGGGGATTGGTCGCATCAACGAAAAGCTGCGCGAGAAATTACGCGATGCCTACGACCTTGGGGCGGGTTTCATTCGGAACATCGGGCAATGAGCGACCCGCAAAAAGAACGCTTGGCAGATCGCGTCATCGCGCTTTCCGACTTCATGCCGGATTCGACGCGCTACCGCAATTATCTGCTGACCATTCCCGCGTCCACTTTGGAAGCGAAGATAGAGCAACTGGAAAAAGAACGCGACGTTCGCACGCCGCACATCCCGCTACGGAGGAAACGATGAGCCGGGTAACAATCACCAAACGCAAGGGGCGCTATTACGTTGGCTGTGATGCCGCCGCACTGATGGCGATCTATGGCGCTGTCTTGATCGCGGAAAACACGCGCACCTACCTCCTTCGCCGCAAACCTGACGTGGATCAATTAAGGGTTGAAACCGCCTTTAAAGCCTACGTCGAGCAAATCAGAAAGGGCCACTCATGATTTTAGAAGTTACACGTGGAACAATTTCGGAGCCGGAAGCGACCGCCCTGGCTACGCGGGCGGATACTGAACAGTCAATCCTTCCGGCTCCGACCTCTTTCGTCCCGGTGTGCGATGTGCGCGATTATTTGTGCAAGCGCCAGCCGACTCCGCACTACGCCGACGAGCAGGCGCTTTTTCTCAAACTGCCTGACGCCATCAAGGCAGACCTCGTGCGGCTGCTTGGCGACCGCCCTGGACGCGGTGCGTTCGGTCGGGTGTGGGATTTGACTCACGGCAGGCACGCCATTTCCGTTTCCGCTGCCGTTGCAGAAGCGCGCAAGCGATTCAAAGTTTCTGGCTCGCTCAAACGGATTCGCGACCGCTACGACCTGTGGGTTAAAACCAAGGATTGGATTTGCCTCGTCAATCGCGCCAAAGCGGGTGCGGAATGGACCGACCGCAAGGATGGTCTGCCCCTTAAGTTCCTCCGCTTCGCTTCCGTGCGACTCGGTAAATTCCAACGCCCGGACGCAAAACGTCAGGCGCTGCTTTCCATCCATCGCCAATGGGAAACCGGAATTAACGAGGAAGGGATTCGCGAGCCGATTCCCGGTTTCGGTTTTTGGGAGGACTGGTTCAAGACGCGCTTTCCCGGTGTTCGCCTGCCCATTGATCCGCCCGCGTTGCCCGGTGGCAGTTACGACAACGTGATGCGTCAGATCAAGGCCGCGAATAAATTCCCCAAAGTCGTCGAGGCGCTTTTGCACGAAGGCGACGCCGCCGCCAAAGCGTTCATTCCCGATGTTCACTTTGACCGCAACACGGCAGGCGCGGACGGCGGGCCGCTTCGCTTTCTGGAAATCATCGAGTTCGACGATGTGCGTTGCGATTTCTCCGTGCTGGATGATTTGACCGGCCAAGCCTGCGACTTGTGGTTGCTGATTGCCCGCGACAAAGCGACGGGGATGTTGCTCGGATTCGGCATGCGCCCGGCGCGTTCGCGTGACGATGGCAGCCAGGAACATTTGAAGCTTCGCGACATGAAGCAACTCGCGGGCTGGATTTTGGAACGCTACGGCCTGCCTCCGTATCTCACGACTTGGAGACTTGAGCGCGGCACCGCGACGTTGCCCGAAGCCATCCGGCTCGCCCTCCGTCAAATGCTCCCGGAGCGCATCAACATTTCCTACACCGGGATGATAACCGGCAAATCGGCAGTCGGCTACGATCAACGCGCCATCGGTAACAGCAAGGGCAAGGGCTCGCTCGAATCTCACAACCGTTTGCAGCACACGATGGCGAGCCATCTGCCGGGACAGATTGCGCGGGTCTATGGCAAACGCCCGGCCGATCACGTTGCCCGCATTGCGGAGTCGGAGGAAATTTGGGAAGCGACCCAACATCTGCCCGAGCATGTGCGCAGCAAGGTGAGCTATACCGTTCTCACCATCAACGAAGCGCGGGAATGGTTGCACAAGATTTTCCAATTGCAGAACGAGCGCGACGATCACGCGTTGCAAGGCTTTGAGGATGTCGTCGAATGGTACGAGCCAAAGCGCGGCGAATGGTTGAACCGCACCACTTACAACGGCCTGCCCGGCGCGAAATTCCGCAAGCGCAAAGAGAAGCCCATTGAGCGATGCGCCCGCTTGGTCGAACCGTATCGCGCCCAATGGGAAAGCGTTTCGCCGGATGTTATCCGCGCTCTCTACATCCACACGATTCGCGAAGTGGTCGTGAAGGACAGCGGGCTCATCAAGTTTCAGTTCGAGGATCGCCAGCTTGAATTTAAACCTGGCCCCGGACTTCCGGCGCTGGTTCCAGGAACGAAGCTGCTCGGCTACCTGCACCCGGACGAACCGAAGTTTCTCTTTCTGTATCACCCGAGCGACAAGGGCGGATTCGTTGGCGTGTGGGTGCGGACGGGTTACGCGAAAGACCGTCAGACTTTGGACGACGCCATCCGCTATCAGAAATCGGTTTTGAATGCGGCCAAGGAAATGGCCGCTGACTACGCGAGCGAAGCACGCGCCGCGCTGGAAAAGAAACGCGAGGACAACGCCGCGCTGATTGCGGCGCACACGTTCACCGAAGTTGCCATCGCGCCTCAGCCCACCAAGCAGCAGGAATCCCCGATTGCTCGCGGCCTCGCATCCATCCGACGCAAGGCACGCCAGCAAAAGGACGATAGCGCCAGCGACCAAACTTTAGCCGAGTCACTCGACGAGGCTTGAACCAAACCAAAAGCATGCACTCAGCATCACTACCACCAACCGACAGAGAATCATCGGAACAATCGCCAAGCGCTTTGCTCCGCGCACAAGTGCTCGCCCTCAAAGCCGAGGGCTTGACCAACGTCGCCATCGCCAAAGGCATCGGCAAATCAGACGCCGCACTAGGCGAATGGTTGCGCGGTCGTTACGCAGGCAACAACAAGGCACTTGAAGCCTCCATTACCCAATGGTTGCGCGACAGGCAGGTTGCCCGCGTTAGCGGCGTGCCAACCATCGACACGGAAATCTCCCGTTCCATGAGCAAGCGCATTGAGGAAATTCGCGTAAAGCGGACTCTCGGCGTTCTCATCGGCGTCGCGGGTATTGGCAAAAGCCGGGGCCGTAACCTTTGGGTTTCGTCGCATGACCTCGCCATCGACTTCCGGGCCGTGGCTTGGGACAACGGCATCAACGGAGTGCGAGCGGGCATCATGAAGGCCGCTGAAATTACGCGAGCCGTCAAAGGCCAGACGCCGTGGCAGACCATCAACGCCAAGACAACCGGGAGTGGCCGTCCGCTGATTGTCGACGATGCGCACGAGCTCACTCAGCGAGCCCTGCAATGCTGCGTCGACTGGCACGAAGAGACCGGCAATCCCGTCGTGTTGATCGGCCTGCCCGAATTGGAAAAGCGCTTGATGCCGGATGCGCGGCGGGCCAGTCGCGTCGATTACCTTTACCCGCTCAAGGTGAAAGACCCGCTGCCGTTGCTGACTCACCTGATTGACCGCCTCGCTCCCGACATCAACGGAGAGCGCGACGACCTGACCGGACTTTGCTTGCAGGTCGCTGCACACGACGGCGCTTTCCGCGCTGTGGAAAAACAACTGCAACGCGCCGCCCTCAACCGCTCCAAAAAAGCGGGCTTGAACTGGGTCGACGCATTCCGCGCCGCACACCAGCGGCTCCCTCGCAATTACAAACTCAACTAACCGGCGTTTAAACCTTCAATAAAAGCAGCAATATGAAAGCACTAACACTTCATCAGCCTTGGGCGCACTTGGTCGCAGAAGGCGTCAAAACCGTCGAGACCAGGTCATGGAGAACCAACTATCGCGGCCTGCTTGCCATTCATGCAGGGCTCGACATGAATGCTTGCGCGGATTTGATCGTAAACGACGACCCGCGCAATATCCAATATCGCCCTCCGTTTGACCGCCATTTGACGCCTGATTACGCCTGGCTTTTCGGGTCGATGTCACACGGCGGCATTGTGGCCATTGTCGAACTGACGGACTGCTGGCCCGCCTCGGATGTGGCGGTTTGGTTGCGCGAACAAATCAACCGCACGGACATCGATGCCCCATATCGGCAGCGGTTGGAGGATGAGCTTGCTTTTGGCAATTACTCGCCCGGCCGGTGGGCTTGGGCATTGCGCCTTGTCTGTGGCGTTGATGCCAGTTGGGTAGTGCGTGGTTATCAGGGCCTCTGGAATCTGAAACCAGAAGATGAATTTCGCCTGCTCGTCTTGTGCGCGGGCGGGGGTGTGTATCCCACTCGTCACCAAAAGCTTTTGGAGGCCGCATGAAACCTCTCACGCACAAAACTCCCGGCGAGCGCATCGAAGATTGGAACGCTGCCGTTTCGATTGGCGACTACGTCCGCGTGGTCGTCGAAGGAAACGTCTATATCACCAAGGCCGAGACTCGCGCATTCATGAACCCCTTTGGCGAAGTGGTGATTCGACTGGAAGGCATCCGGCTCGATGTTGCCCTCCGCTTCTGCACACCCGTTGCCGCGCTGGAAAGAAAGGCCCTGGCCGCATGAACATCGTGAAACACGACACCGCCAAAGTCCACGCCTTGAAAGACGGCCGCCCGCTGTGCGGGGGGGGGTGTGGCGCAAAGTCCGTGAAATGGCAAAACGACTTTGGACCCGTCAACTGTGAACGCTGTTTAGAAATCCAAGAAAACCAAAGACCCATGCAAACGAAAATGACTGAGATCGATGCCGCCGCAAAATTGTATGCGGACGCGCACGAGGATTTGACCAATATCATCACGACGCTCAATTCCGAAATTGATGCGATCAAACAGGCCGCGCTGAAAGACATCAAGCGCGCCGTTGCGAAAGTCGCCGAGCGCGAGGCCGCTGTTGTTGCTCTGATCGATGACAACCGCAATCTGTTCGTTAAACCCAAGTCGGTTGTATTTCACAACGTCCGCGTCGGCTTGCGCAAGGGCAGTGGTGGAATCGATTGGGCAGACGATGCGGCGGTTGTCGCGAACATTCGCCAGCACTTTCCGAAGATGTTTTCCGCGTTGGTGAAAGTGACGGAGAAGCCCTTGGCAAAAGCATTGTCCAACCTGGAGGACGATCAACTCAAGCAGCTTGGTTGCACTGTGGAGGATTCAATCGATCTGCCTTACGTGAGCCGCACCGATTCCGAAGTCGATAAGATCGTCGATGCGTTGCTCAAGGGTGTTGCCGAAGCGACCGAAGAAAAGGAGGCCGCGTGAAAAAATTCCGATTCAACGTGGTATCAACACCCCTCCCGAAACGGCGTTGCGGTGACTGTCGCTACGTATTTACTCCTACCTCATGGGAAGTGCTCAACGACACAGTGCGATGCCCTTCCTGTGGTGGTAATCGCATTCGTCGCTTCGTCCGTCAAACCATTGCAAAGGAGGCCAAATGAGAATCTTCAACCGCATTCCCTCGCTGGCTCGCCTGACACGCATCAATCCCGATGTGCGTCGGCAGATTCTTTTCAAGCTGGAAAAGCGTCCTGACTTTCTCGCGCTCGACATGAGCCGGCTGTATGCGCGGCCTGCCTTGCGCAGGGAAGACACCGACCGCAGAACCTTCCTGCTCACACTCTGGACGCTGCTCGTGTTTTTCGTCGGCGGCGGATTCGGGTTGCTGCTCTGCGTGTTATGAACTGCGTAACCTTTGACCTGGTCTCTGAGCACAACCGGCCCGTTGCTGCCATCCTCCCGCAGCCGGTGACCGGCGCTCAGAGCCGGGTCATTTACCAATTGCTCCCGCGTGAAGCGACGTTTCAAGAGGCGCTGGCTTCACGCTGGAATGTCTCGGCGGTTTACGCCCCTCCCGCGTGGGCCAAAGCTCAACTGGCCCGCGTGCCGATGACGAGGCCCAAAGGCCACACGCTTGACCTGATCGAAACCGCCTCCGCGTTATGACTCACAAATGCCCCATCACCGACTGCGAAGCGCTCGTGTCCGGTAACAAGCTGATGTGCATCAAACATTGGCGCATGGTTCCAAAATCCGTCGCCGACGCCGTGTGGGCTGAATACCGCAAGCAGCCCCACAGCACCGCCCATTACAAGGCGATGATTCTCGCGAAGGACTCTGTCAACAATTTGCTCCGTGGAACGAAGCGATGAATGCCCGTCTCGTAGTTCAACTGTTTGGCGAGTCCATTATCGGCCGCACCTATTTTCTTAGTGGTTATCCGGGAGCTAAGCCGGTTGTGGTTGTAAAAAGCATAAATCCCGAAGGACCAATAGTTGCCGTTGCAGAAAAAATCAAAGACCGCAAAGAGGTGGCAATCTGCGAGGGGCAATCGATTACAGAATGCAACTGGGTTCCTCAAAGGCAGGAATGGCGATGAAGCAATGCACCTCAAGCACCTCGATCTCTTCGCCGGAGTCGGCATGTTCTCGCTTGCAGCCAGATGGGCAGGAATCGAAACCGTCGCACTCTCAGAAATCGACCCTCGCGCAAACGCAACTTTGGCCCATCAATTCCCCGGCGTCCGAAACCTTGGCGACGTCCGCAAGCTCTGCCGACGCATCGGCGATTGCGACTACGACGAAGAGGAAGGCACGGCCTGGTGTCCGCTCTGCGAAGCGGATTTCGGCGAGTGCGAGTGCATCGGCACCGACGAATTTGCAGACGAGTTTGGATTTCCCGACATCGTCACAGCGCAAAGGACTTGGACTCGACGATCCGCGAAGCGGACTCATCGTCGAACCCTTGCGTATCGCTGATCAAATCCGACCCGCTTTTTTGTTCTTTGAGAACGTTCCTGCTATCAAGTCCCGGGGTGCGGACACAATCCTCGAAGGGCTGGAAGTTCGGGGTTACACCGCGCAAACATTTGTGGTCGGAGCTTCAAACGTCGGGGGAGAACACCGGCGCAAACGGGCATGGATTGTTGCCTACGATTCGACACAGCGAATACAAGGGCTGCGGCCCGAAAGGGAGCAAGAGTCACACACACTGGCTCCAGCATTTTTACCTGTCCGCGACGGTGTCGGACAGTGGCAAGTTGAACCCGATGTTCGCAGAGCGGTTGATGGGGATGCCCGATGGATGGACCGCCTTGCCTGTATCGGCAACGCCGTCGTCCCGCAAATCCCCGTCGCGTTCTTCGACTGGATGCGCGAAGTCACCCGAAGCGAAAGGATGAAACATGCTGATTAGCGAAGATCAAAACCGCCGATTCTGGCGCGAGTGGAATGCAATCGTCGTATCAAAAAAGTGGACTCGTCCTGAGGCGGAAAAGGAACGCAAGGCAATGCTCGCCCGCGCTGGATTTACCAGCCTGACTTTGGTGGATAAGGTGAAGGGTTTTACCCGCGTTCTGACCGAGCTCGCAGCCTTGCGCGACGACCTCGGGGGAATGGTCCGGGCCGATCAAAATGACCGGCGCGTTTTGTATCACAATATCTGGCAGGTGGGGTTGCAATTGTGCTCTTCAAAAATTGATTCGATGCCGTTCGGAAACTCCTACATCGGAAAGGTAATGGCCGACAAATTCGGCACGCGTGACGCCAGCAATTTGACCGACGAGCAATTGAAGCAACTCCTTTTCACCCTGACCGCCCGCGCCGCTGAGCAGCGCCGGATTAAGAAGCTGGCGACGGTAGGGGCAACGGGTAACAACCCCTGGTGATGAAAGACGAGAAAAAGCGCCGAGAACAGGAGTTGCCAGACCAGTTAACCGGGGCAATTCTCGACTTCATTCGCACCAAGTTTTACGGCGGCAATACGGTCCAGTTTTCCAAGGAACGCAAGGACTTGCTCCGGTGGGTCGTGTGGAAGCTGGCTTGGTATCTAAATTCCAAGGGCGTAACGCTCCCGATTGAACGCTATCGGGAGATCGTTTTGGACAGCATTCTCATGGATGCCGTCCGCTTCGGAAACACCACAAAGGTCAAATACGTCCCAGCGTTCCTCAAGGTCGTCATGGATCGCCACCTGGCCATGCACGGCGAAGAGTATTACGAGGAAGGTAAGCGGCTCCGGTCCCGGGTTGATTTCCTTGTCAGCAAGGCACAGATCGCCATCGGTAAGCAACCGGACCCGGTTGAGGAAATGGCGACTGCCTACCGGCTCCTGGGAGCCCGGAAACGGCCAGTGAAGGCCCCAGCTAAAGAGCAGCTAACCTTGCTTTAAAATGAGGTTAAACCTTTTCAAACACGGCCTTTGAGAACGATTCTTTCCCAAACCTCCGCCCTCCTGGCATTCTGCGTAGAAACCCAATGTTTCTGCGTTATTCTGCCTTATTCTCTGTAATTCTCTGTTTCGTGAATCCGGCGCGTAGACTCACCGCTTCGTAAAGAGCTGATAATGGCGCGTGGTTCAACGGGCAACGATATGAAGTGCGAAGCCAGGCGAATGGCTGCGGTGGTGAAAAAACCGACATGAACATTCACCTTCGTATGCCATTGCCCGGTTGTATTGTTCATGAAACTTTGGCGCAACGCCTTGGTGTCGGAGCCTAGACGGAAGTAGCCGAGGATTCCAACGACGAGGAGGAATGGCAGACAAAGAATCACGAGCAGCGCCAGATAGGGCATGCGCAAACGTTTTTGATTTGGCGTGGCCGTTGTCAGGGTAGTCGGATTCATCGTCGTCAAAATTGGCTCGGTGAGTGCGTAAATCGCTTAATTCTCATCGTTGGGTTCCGCCGGCTTCTTATGCTTGCTGGCCGGCTTGATTCCCATTTTGCCGAGCTTCTTCAATGGATCGAGCTGCAACTTTTCGCCCAGCATGGCGATTTGTTCCGGTTTGATATCGCCGACGATATTGATAAAAACTGCATGCTCCTTGTCATCCAGGATTACCGCCGCCAGACCTTGAACCACGCTGTTCTCACCCATCCTGAGATATATGCTGACGTCCTGTTTTTTTTGCTGCGCGCTTACGATGCGTTCCCATCCCTTCGCGGCAAGATCCTGGTTGATTTTTTGCGCCCGGGCTTGAATCTCCGCGCGATTTTCGTCGGAGAGCCCCACCACATTCACGCGCACCAGCTTCAGACCGCTCAATAATTGGGCCAGTTCGGGCTCATCCTTTTCCACCAGGCGGCCGGCGAGCCAGATTAAATTGGGCGGCAAATTGACTTCCACAAATTCGCCGCCATCCTTGGGTGGAGAGAAGGTTCCGAAGTCCACCTTTCCCGGTGAAGGCGTCTCAGCGTGAAGGGATTGGGACGTGAAAGCGCAAAGGGCGACGGCAATGACCAGCGGCATGAATCGTTTCATATAAAACTCCCGTAATATTGGTTTCGTTGACCAGGGCGTGATTGCCCCGTCTGCAACCAATACACGGGAGCGATACAAAAAGTTTCAGCGGAGTTTGATGAACTACCGCGGCTGCTCGAAGGGGCACGCCCTCAAAGGCACAATTTGTAACCGACGCCGTGGACGGCAAGGAGATGCCTGGGGCTGTCGCCATTATCGCCCAGCTTCTTGCGCAACTGCACGATCACCTGATCCAGCGTTCGCGTGGTGCCGTAATAATTGTAGCCCCACACCTCGTTGAGCAAACGGTCGCGCGACAGGACCTCGCCGGAATGTGCGACGAAGAGTTGCAACAGCTTTAATTCCCTGGCGGTCAATTCCTCCACAACTTTGCCGCGTTTGAGTTGAAACGTTTTTGCGTCAATCGTGGCCTGACCGATTTGAAAAGTGAATGGGACTTCCGTGCTGGCGGCCGCGCCAGCCGCGGTTCGGCGGAGCAGCGCGTGAATGCGAGCCAGCAGCTCGCGCACGCCGAACGGTTTGGTCACGTAATCGTCCGCGCCCAGATCGAGACCGACCACCTTATCGATCTCCTGTCCCTTGGCGGTAAGCATCAGGACCGGGGTCGGGATCTTTTTCTCCCGGAGCCGTTTGCAAACATCGAAGCCGCTGAGGCCGGGCAGCATGACGTCGAGCAGGATCAAGGCGGGGCGATGTTTTGCCACCGCGTCCAGCGCTTCATCACCCCGATTGCACACGGCAACCTCAAAGCCATCGCTGCCCAGCACTTCTTCCAGGCCGAGCAGAATGTGGGGGTCGTCTTCGACTATCAGAATTTTGGTTTTCATGCGGAGGTATCGGCGGGCTTCAACGGCAGGCGGAGGATAAAGCAACTACCGCCGCCTTCCCGCGGCTCATAAAATATATCGCCGCCATGCGCGCGCGCGATCTGGCGGGCCAGCGTGAGGCCAAGGCCGGAGCCCTGAATACCACTGCTCAACGAATCATGCGCGCGGTAAAATTGCTCAAATATCCGCTCGCCGGAGCCGTGAGGAACGCCCATGCCGCGATCCAGCACCCGAACCTCGGCATGGGGCAGGGGACTGCTCCGGGTTTCGAGTTGCAGCGAAATCTCCTTGCGGCCGTCGGAATATTTTTCGGCGTTGGACAGCAAATTGACAATGACTTGCGCGAGCGCGTCGCGATCGCCGTTTACGACCACCGGTGATTGCGGAAGCGCACACTCGAACTTGAACCCGTGCGCCTCAAGGTTGGGGCGGTATATTTCGGCGTTTTCCCGCGCCACGGTCCCGAGGTCGCAGTTTTGAAAATTATATTTCTTTTCGCCGCGATCAATGCGGGCGAAGTCCAGCACGTTATTGATAAGTCGCGTCAATCGGGCGGCTTCAGCGGTGATGATGCCCAGATAGGAGCGTTGCCTGGCGGGCTCGGTGACGCGGCCTTCGGCCAGCAATTCCGAGAACATCCGGATGGAAGTGAGGGGTGTTTTCAGTTCGTGCGAAACGTTGCTGACGAAATCGGTTTTTTGCCGGGCGAGCGTAAGCTGGCGATTCAAGTCGGTGACAATCAGCCAGCTCCCCACGCCAATCGCCAGGAGGAGCACGCCAATGAGCAGCCCCAAAGTCAGTTGCAAAGCGTGGGCTGACTGCGAGAGCTTGGCCGGATTGAGGAGGTAGACGGCCACTTCCCAGTGAGGTAAAACCTCCCCGATTTCCGTGGCGACGAACGGGCGCTTCCACGTCGCGTGAAAGCCGGGGTCGGACTGCGCAACGGGTTTGGCCGTGTCATCGAGCAGCGCCACGCAAATCTCGCGGCGCAACTCCGGGTCCACTTGCCGTATCAGCGGCTGCAACGCGGCCGCGAGCCGGGGCAAATCGAGTTTCACACCAAAAACCAACCGGGGATCCTTCGCCGGACGGCACCAGAGCAGCACGTTCAACTTGTTGTCCACAAACCGGGCGAGCGATCCTTCATTATCTTCACCGATAATCTGACGAAATTCCGCCTCCGACGCGTTCACTTTGGAGGTTTGCTGAACGCTGTTGTCCGCGGCCGGTGGCTGCTGAAACTGGCCGGCTTGTTGTTGCGGCACGACATTGCGCAGCTGCGACGATTTGGAATTCAACCACGAGTTGTTGTTATAGCCAAAGGAGTTATTTGCGGCCAGGCCGGGCGGAGCATTCATTACCTGTTTCGCGTTGGCGTACACCTCGGCCGATTCCCGGCTGGCGAGAAACCGGCCGTTATCATCGTAAAACTTTTTCGCGGACGCCTGGCTGAAACGTGAAGGGGCTATCAATTCACCATCCAGGCTCACGACAAAGCCGACCTGAGCGAGCGGCCAATCCTCGCGTAACGCGTCGTCGAAGGTCTTCGCGACGGCACGGGCACTGGATTTCAAAATCAGCGACCCCACCTTCTGCTCAAACTCCCGCTGATAGGAGGCGAGCGCTTCCTGCACGTCCCGGGCTTTGGTATCAGCGACGCCTTGATAAAGCAGTGACTGCTGGCGTTCGATGAGAAACTGCTGATCGCGCAAAGAGCGCAGCGCCAGCCAGGCAAGCGCCAGGCTGGGCGCGATGACCGCGATGATGAAAACCAGCGCGACTTTTTTCATCGGCGGCGACCTTGCTTCGTGGCCTTCATCGTGACGCTAGAATATCAGAAGCCCGGCCGCTGTGAAAGCAATCGTCACTTGCTGTTGCGATAGTTCCACGACTCGGATTGGATCGATTTGCGATCCGAGGAACTATATTGATTGTTGTTCAATTGAGTCGCTCGCGAGCGCAGGTTGTCAGCCTCCGAGCGGAGCTGGGATTGCAAATTCGCCGGTGCGTATTGGAATTGTTTGTTCAGGATATCCGCCTGGTCGGACAGCTTTTGCGCCGCCTGGCGGTAGCGTCCCGCATCGGCCTCCGCCAACGCTTCGTCCTTGGCGATATTGGCGAGAAAAAGTTGCTTCTGAGTGACGACCTCGGCCCGCACGGATTGCTCAGCCTGCTTCGCATCGTCGGTGAAACCGATCCGCACGGTGTCGGCGAGCGATGCCTCCGTACCGCCGTTCAACTCGTCGGTGTAGGCGACCTTGACGCGGGCAACTTCTGTCTGCGTGTTCAGCACCTGGCAGCGAAGCAGAACGAAACGATTTTGCGAAGTCGTGAACTGATTTAATTGCAATGACAGCTTTTGCCCCTCGAACCGGTCCGGCCGGCCGATCAACCCGAGGGGCTTCACGCCGTCGGGGCAGACGATTTCGATCCGCACCGAGCGGGCCGCGACGGCGCGAAGTTCCCCCAACTCCCTGGCGAAAATTTTTGGCAGTTTCTCCGTGTCCTGCACGTAGTAGTAATTGGCATCACTGGCCTCAGCGAGGCCGGCCATCAAGTCCTCGTTGTAGTCGTCCCCGACGCCGATGGTGGTGACGGCGATGCCGCGTTCGGAAAGCGTGCGACCAAGCTTCCGCAAATCGTGGGTGGAACTGGGGCCGACGTTCGCGAGGCCATCAGAAAGCAGAATCACGCGGTTGATGGATTTGGAGGATGCGTGGCGCATCACCTGCGCCGCCCCGACATCCACGCCGTCGTAAAGCGCGGTGCCGCCGCCGCTGCGAACGCGCTCGATTTGCCGCTTTACCGTTTCCTTGTCCTCGACCTTTTGCGACGGGACGAGCACTTCGGCGCCGTCGCTATACGCCACGAAAGAAAAGTAATCTCCCGGAGCGAGCTGGTCGACAACCTCCCTGGCCGCCTGTCGGGCCCGCTCGATCTTGGGGCCCGACATGGACCCCGAGCGATCGATGACCACGGCGAGATTCAACGGCGCGCGCGGGCGCTTCGAATTTCCATCGAGCGCGGAAAGGTCGATTTTGACCACAACCTCCTGCGGCGAACCTTTTAGCAGGAGATCGCGATCAGGTTGAAGATTCAAACGAAGCGTGTCTCCGGCGAAAAGGCTCGAAGTCACGCCCATCACCAGACCAACGGCGAAAATGTAATTTTTCATCCCCCCACCGTCGCCTGCGAGCGACGGGGAGTTGTCAGGTCGGGGCAAAAGAGTTGTAAAAAAGTTGTGAGACTCGACCGGTCGTTTAGCGATCGGGCGTCTTGGGCACGATGTCGGTCTGCAACACTGGATCGGCCGCACGAATTGTGGATTCGGGGAGGCCAAGTTCGCGGCGCACGATATTGGTGCCTTGGGCGATGGCGGCGGTCTTGAAGAAGGCGATGTCACGATTGCAACCCTGGCGTCCGAAACCGCAATCGCTCGACACGATCAACTGCTCCGGCGCGATATGCTGGAGGGCCTGACGGATGGAACCGGCCACCTGTTCGGATTGTTCCACCTGCAACGTGCGATGACTCACCACGCCCACGGCGATCTTCTTCTTTAGCTGGCCTTTTAGCGGCGCGAACAGTTCGATCTCGCGCATGCTGCGATCCTTCATTTCCACCGTCCAGACGTCGCCGCGGCATTCCTCCAGATAGAGCTGGAACGAGGCGCGATAGCTGTCGTTGTCGATCACGCGTTGCATGTTGGGATTGCCCCAACAGGTGTGAATCCAGATTTCCACGTCGTCGAGCCCCTGCACCTCGCGGTTGAAGGCTTTTACCATGAACTTCACATTCTCATGATCGTGACCGTAGGTGTTCGCCCAGAAATGCAGCGTGGGCTCTTCGATTTGAATGCACTTGCAACCGGCGTCGCGCAACGCGAGCAGCTCCTTGTTCATGGCCACGGCCATGTCCCAGATCACTTCCTGATGGTCTTTATACTTGTTGGTATGCAGATCGAGAAAAAGTCCCATGACCTGGGAACAACAGGTGCCGAAGCGGATTGGTTTGGAAGTTTTTGCCTGGGCCATGCGCCAGATTTTGGCGTAGTCAAGCGGGCGATGCTCGATCTTGTCCACCACCCGCGGCCAGCGCCAGCCGGTGTAGATTTCGTTCAGCAGGGTGCCGGCGGGATAACGCAGCCACGGCGAGCGGGTTTGTTCCGATTGCAAAAAGTCCCCGGAGAAACCGGCCCAGCGTTGCAATGGATAATGATGCCAGGACCGGCCGGCCATATCGTCGTCGCAATGCAAATCCCCGTGCGTGAGGATATCGATGCCCGCGCGCTCCTGGTCGCTGAGGACCGTGGCGAGCGCGTCTTGAAATTTTTCCCGGAACCGCGTGTCCATCATGCAGGTGTCGAGCGGACGACCCCACATGCTGTCGTCAAACCAGCGGGGGCGAGGCCAGGAACCGGTGATGGTGCAGGGGAGAACCTTGTCGGCGGTGATGGTAAGCATGGAGTTGGGGTAACCAGATTCGAGGTTTTTGGCAAGCGCGGCTTGCGTAATGGCATCCCGTTCCAAATAATGCGATGGAAATGGCATCCCGTTCCGCCGCCCAACCCAATATGACTTCGACGACCAACCGACTGCTTGAATTAACAAAAGACTTACGCCGGAATATTCATTACGCGCTGAGCCTTGCGGCTGTGATTTTGTTAAATGCGGCTGCTTCCGCGGCTGGCGCGGGTTTGCAGCCGGCCAAATTGGAATGCGAGTATCTCGTCAATCCGCCGGCCATCGACGATCCGCATCCGCGTTTGAATTGGATCGTGGCTTCCGATGAACGTGGGCAGCGCCAGACCGCGTATCAAATCCTGGTCGCGAGCGACGAGACGACCCTGGCCAGAGACAAAGGCAACTTGTGGGATACCGGCAAGGTGAAGAGCGATCAGACGATTGGGCTGGTTTACGATGGCAAAGGACTCGGTTCGCGCCAGCAATGCTTTTGGAAGGTCAAGGTCTGGGACAAGGACGACAAGCCCTCCGCGTGGAGTCCAACGGCTTCCTGGGGAATGGGGCTGCTAAAATCCCGCGACTGGCAGGCGGACTACATCAGTTTTCGCGACACGACCCCGATGCCCAAGGTGACCCAACCACTTACGCTGCCGCCGGCCCGCCAATATCGAAAGGAATTTGAATCCAAAAAGTCGGTCCGCCGCGCCACCATCTACGCGACCGCATTGGGGATTTACGAGCTTCACCTGAATGGCCGGCGCGTGGGCGATGCTTATTTCGCGCCCGGCTGGACGGACTATCACGTGCGCGCGTATTACAACGCCTATGATGTAACGGCAATGCTCACGCCCGGCGCAAATGCGCTGGGTGCCTGGCTCGCCGACGGATGGTATTCCGGATATATCGGATTTGGTTTGCTTACCGGCCTCGGGACCGAGGGGATGGGCCGGTTTACCTATGGCAAAACGCCAGCGCTGATGGCCCAACTGGAAATTGAATATGCGGATGGCTCGCGGCAGGTGGTCGTCACCGATAATTCCTGGAAAGTGACCGGCGCCGGGCCGATACAAGAGGCTGATTTTTTGATGGGCGAACGCTATGACGCGCGCAAGGAGATGGCGGGCTGGGCCAAAGCGGGTTTTGACGATTCAAAATGGGAGCCGGCGATTCGCGCCGAGGATAATCCGCCGGTGAAGGCGAGATTTTACGAATTTCAAAATCCCCCGCCCGGAGCCAATACAAAAGTGGAGGGACGCGACATCGAACTCGCTTTTCATCGCCCCGACAAACTGGAGGCATTTCCCGGTTTGCCGGTCCGTGCCATCGCGGAAATCAAGCCCATCGCCATCACCTCGCCCACAAATGATGTTTACATTTTCAATCTGGGACAAAACTTCGCCGGTGTGGCGCGACTTAAGGTGAAAGGCCCGGCCGGCACAAAAATCCGCCTCCGCTACGGCGAGATGCTCCATCCCGATGGCCGGTTGATGACGGAGAATTTGCGCAAGGCCAGGGCCATTGATGTTTACACCTTGAGAGGTGACGCCGAGGGCGAAACCTTTTCACCGCGCTTCACGTTCCACGGATTTCAATATGTGGAAATCACCGGCTATCCGGGCACGCCTGATACAAATGCGATCACCGGCATCGTGCTGCACTCGGACCTGCCGATGACGAGCGGCTTTGAATGCTCGGATCCAATGGTGAATCGGCTGTTCAAGAATATCGTCTGGACGCAACGCGCGAACTTCCTCGATCTGCCGACGGATTGCCCGCAACGCGACGAACGGTTCGGCTGGACCGGCGATGCGCAAGTGTACGCCCGCGCCGGCACGTATAACATGGGCGCCGCCGCATTCTACAGCAAATGGCTGCGGGAATTAATGGAGTCGCAACGTCCGAGTGGAACTTTTCCCGGGTATGCACCATATCCGTTTCAGCACGGGCTCGACTTCGGAACGGCGTGGTGCGACGCCGGCGTGATCGTGCCCTGGACGGTTTACAAGGCATACGGCGACACCCGCGTCATTGAACGATGCTGGGAGCCAATGACAAAATTCATCGCGTGGCGCGAGAAGGAAAGCAAAGACAACCTCGGCGTGGCCCACGGCAATGAATGGGGTGACTGGCTGGCGCTCACCGAAAAAACGCCACTGGAATATATCGACACGGCCTATTTCGCTTATTCAACCCGATTGATGGTCGAAATGGCGACCGCCATCGGCAAGCAACGTGAGGCCGCGAAGTATCAGGAGCTTTTCGACCGGATCAAAGCTGCTTACAACGCAAAATATGTGAATGCGGATGGTTCCTTGAAGCTGGACACCCAGACCGCCTACGCCCTGGCGCTCTACATGGATTTATTGCCCGAAAACCTGCGAGCCGCCGCAGGCGAGCGCCTGGCGAAAAAAATTGAGAAGAATGACTGGGTGATGGGGACCGGCTTTATTGGCACGCGCCCACTCCTGCCGGTTCTCACCGGGAACGGCCAAAACAACCTTGCCGTGCGCCTCCTGCAAACGCACAAATATCCCTCGTGGGGGTACGAAATCGAGCAAGGCGCCACCACCATTTGGGAACGTTGGAATAGCTTCACCAAGGATAAGGGATTTGGCGGCGAACAAAATGCGGCCATGAACTCCTTTTCCCACTACGCATTCGGCGCGGTCTGCGAATGGATGTTCACCCAGCTCGCCGGCATCGATTCCGATGGGGCAGGGTACAAGCGGATTCTTATCCGTCCGAATCCTCCCGCGCCGGACAGCAATCCGGAACAAAAACCGATTGATTGGGTGCGTGCGCACTACGATTCCATTCGCGGCCGCATCTCCAGCGATTGGAAAAGCGACGGCGGCAAATTCGAACTGACGATCACCATTCCCGCAAACACCACTGCCACGGTTTACGTTCCGGCGGCTGACCGCAAGGAAGTGTCCGAGAGCGGCAATGAACTTTCAAAAGCCAAAGGCGTGAAGTTCCTCCGCCAGGACGGGGATCGCGTGGTGCTTGCGGTGGAATCCGGCACCTATCACTTCACGGCGACGACCAAGGCGACGTTGTAAAATGTTCGCCGTTCGTCCATTGGTGACGCGCTTGTGGTGTATCGTTCTGCTTGTCGGCACGCCATTCGTTACCACCGGGAAACTGTCAGCCGAACCGGCTGTTTCCAACCGTCCGCCGAATATTCTGATCGTCATCGCCGATCAGTGGCGGCGCGAGGCACTCGGTTACGCGGGAAATCCGGATGTTAAAACGCCGAATCTGGACCGCCTCCAGCGTGAGAGCGTGGACTTCGTGAATGCCGTAAGCGGGATGCCAGTCTGTTCCCCGATGCGAGCGTCCCTTTTAACCGGTCAGCGCCCGCTCACCCACGGAGTTTTCATGAACGACGTGCCGTTGAACCCTGAAGCGATCACACTGGCAAAAGTTTTGCGCGGGGCGGGCTACGACACTGGCTGCATCGGCAAGTGGCATGTGGACGGTCACGGCCGCTCAGAATTCATTCCGGTGGAGCGAAGACAGGGCTTTGAGTATTGGAAAGTCCTGGAATGCACCCACGCCTATAATAATTCGGCATACTACGCCGAAGGTCCGGAAAAGCTTTTCTGGCGGGAATACGACGCCATTGCGCAGACGCGGGACGCCGAAGCGTATCTGCGCGGCCGCACGAACGGCACCAAGCCGTTTTTGCTCCTGCTTGCGTGGGGACCGCCGCACGACCCTTACTTCACCGCGCCGGAAAAATATCGGGCGATGTATCACGCCGACCGGTTGACGCTGCGTCCCAATGTGCCCGAGTCAGCGCGGGTGAACGCCCTGAGAGATCTGGCCGGCTACTACGCCCATTGCACCGCACTCGATGATTGCATGGGAGAGTTGCGGCAGACGTTGCGGGACTGCGGTCTCGCGGACAACACCATCGTGATTTTCACCTCCGACCATGGCGACATGCTCGGTTCACAGGCCATGGAGAAGAAACAAAAGCCTTATGACGAATCCATCCGCGTTCCGCTTTTGATTCATTTGCCCCCGAATTTCCAGGTCGCACCAAAGCAGGTGGACGCGCCCGCGAGTTCGGAGGATTTGATGCCCACCGTGCTGGGATTATGCGGCGTTCCCATTCCAAAATCAGTGGAAGGATTGGATTACCATGATTATCTCCGGGGCGGAATCGAGCCTGGCGACGGGGCGGCGGTTATATCCTGCATCTCGCCGTTCGCCGATTGGAGCCGCGCGCGGGGAGGCAGGGAATATCGAGCATTAAGAACCAGGCGGTATACCTACGCGCGAGATTTAAGCGGGCCATGGCTGCTGTTTGACAATCGAACCGACCCTTATCAAACCAACAATCTTGCGGGCCGCCCCGCGTCTCGCAAACTGCAATCAGAACTCGACGCGCAACTCACGCAGAAGCTCAGGCAGCGGGGCGATTCATTCCTCCCCGGAGCCGATTACCTGAAGCAATGGGGGTATCAAGCGGACGCGACGGGCACAATTCCCTACAAACGTTGATGCGTGCTTGACCGCGCCGGGGTCATTGTCAAAGCTGTGAACGCAATGCCCTCTGCGATCAACACGTCATCCCCGAAACCCGCCTCCATTGAACCCAGTCCCAACGGTCTCGTCAGCAATTACCGCTGGGTCATCTGCTCATTGCTTTTCTTTGCCACGACGATCAATTACATCGACCGGCAGATACTTTCCCTGCTGAAAGAAATCCTCGACAAGGAAATCGGCTGGACGAACGCGCAGTTCGGCTGGGTCAATTCGGCGTTTCAAATTTCGTACGGTGTGGGTCTGCTGGGGTTCGGCTGGTTCGTGGACCGGTTCGGCACGAAGATCGGCTATGCGGTGTCCATCATTGCGTGGAGTATTTCAGCGGCCGCGCATGCGTTGGTGGGCAGCTTTACCGGGTTCATCACCGCGCGTTCGGCCCTGGGCCTGGGCGAGGCGGGAAATTTTCCATCCGCGATCAAAGCGGTGGCGCTGTGGTTTCCGAAGCGGGAACGCGCGTTTGCGACCAGCATCTTCAACGCCGGGACCAACGCCGGCGCCTTGATTGCCCCGGCGGTCATTCCGTTCATGGCGCTGCGCTGGGGCTGGCAGTCCTGTTTCATTGTGGCGGGCGTGGCCGGGCTGCTGTGGCTGTTTCTGTGGATACCTTTCTACGATGTGCCGGGCCGCAGCAGATACGTTGGCGCCCGCGAACTGGAGGTCATTCGCAGCGATAACGAGGCGGAACGGCCCGGTGAAAAAATTCCGTGGCTGAGCCTGCTCGGATATCGCCAGACGTGGTCGTTCATCATCGGCAAATTCATGACCGATCCCGTGTGGTGGTTTTTCCTGATCTGGCTGCCGGATTATTTCAAGCAAACCCGCGGGCTCGACATCAAACATAGTTGGATTCATATCGCCACGATTTACGGCATCGTCACGGTTCTGAGCATTTTTGGCGGCTGGGTGACCGGATACCTGACGAAGATAGGCTGGTCCGTTACTCGCGCGCGGAAGACGGGTATGTTTATCTTTGCTTTGTGCGTGCTCCCGATTTTGTTCGTCACGAAGGTGGGAGACTGGACGGCGGTAATCCTTATCGGCATCGCGGGTGCAGCGCATCAAGCTTGGTCGGCAAACCTTTACACGACGGTTTCTGATATGTTTCCGAAAAAGGCGGTGGCCTCAGTCATCGGCATCGGCGGCATGGCCGGGTCGGCGGGCGGTTTTGTTTTTCCGATCTTGACCGGCATGATGCTCGATCATTTCAAAGCGAAGGGAAACGTCACCCCGGGCTACGCCATATTGTTCGGTATTTGCGGCTGCTCCTATCTGGTGGCTTTTGCACTGCATCATTTGTGCGCGCCGCGGTTTGACCCGGTGGACGTCAAGGAAGTGCCGGTGTAATCCAGGCACGCAACGACTGTGGAGCCCATGTTGATACGGAAATCATATGTGATGACGGTCAACGCGGGTTTCGAAGCGGAATACGAGCAGCGGCATAATCCGGTCTGGCCGGAACTCGCGGCGGCTTTGAAGGAACATGGCGTGCGCAGTTACTCCATTTTCCTGCACGCGGAAACGCGACAGCTTTTCGCCTGCGTGGAACTTGAAGACGAAGCGCGCTGGCAGGCACTGGCGCAAACGCCGATCTGCCGGCGTTGGTGGGCGCACATGAAAAGCATCATGCCCGCGAATACGGATGACAGTCCGGTTTCAATCGAATTACGCGAAGTGTTTCACCTTGGAAAGTCCTGATTTTTGCCACAAACCGTGCGGAATCGGTGTCATTTGAATACCCGGAAACCATCCGGCGTCAGACAGATGCAGGGTGTAAGGGATGCCTCAGAATGGTGTTTAGAGTGTAGCACCTTTCTGTGTTTCTTACTGGTTGGTTCATGGTTGGGCGGCCTGGTTTGGGGACCGGGCCGCCTTTATTCTTTGATTTGGGAGGGCTGCGCTCCAAGATTGTGGAAACCTTTGGTTCAGGTTTAACGTCTTGAATCTTGTATGTTGAAGCCATTGTCGAGCGAACGGTGGAATTTCACGACCGCGGCGCATCTGTTGAATCGCGCCGGATTTGGAGGCACCCCCGCGGAAATCGAAAAGCTGGCGGCCATGAAACCCGCCGACGCTGTCGCCTATTTCGTGGAATATGACAGCATTCCCACTTCTTTGGCGGGTCCCGAATGGGCCAAGCCCGATCCGGATCGCGCGGATAAATTCAAGGCGGCCAAAAACGCGACGCCCGAGGAACGCCGGCAAATGCTGCGCGAAGTGCAGCGCAACCAGCGCGAGGAGATGATGGAGTTGCGGAATTGGTGGCTGCAACGCATGGTGAGCGGCCCGCGTCCCTTGCAGGAAAAAATGACCGTCTTCTGGCACGGCCATTTCGCCACGAGCGTCGAAAAGGTGCGCGATCCCTACCTGATGTGGCGGCAGAACGATCTTTTCCGCCGGCACGCCATGGGAAACTGGCAGAGCATCCTGGTGGAGGTGGGCAAGGATCCGGCGATGCTGGTCTGGCTGGACCAGGCGCAGAGTCGCCGCGAGCATCCGAACGAGAATTTTGCGCGCGAAGTCATGGAGTTGTTCGCGCTCGGGGAGGGCCATTACACGGAGAAAGATGTGTCCGAAGCGGCGCGGGCGCTCACCGGCTGGTCGTTCGACCGGATGAGCCAGGAATTCATCGATCGTCCGTTTGCCCATGACCGGGGGGAGAAGACCATTTTCGGCCGCACCGGCTATTTCAACGGTCACGACTTCCTGGAGATGGTGGCGACGCAGCCGCAATCGGCACGGTTCATCACGGCCCGGCTTTGGACATTCTTCGCCGGCGAACCGCCCTCGGAAGAACTGGTCACCGCGCTGGCGGAAACATTCCGCAGCCACGGCAATAATTTCAAACCGGTCGTGCAGGCGATGCTGTTGAGCGAGGAGTTTTACGCGCCGTCCGTGGTGCGTAATCAGGTGAAGAGCCCGCTGCAATGGCTGGTGGGCAGCGTCCGCTTGTTGGAAAGGCCCTTACCGCCGCCATTGGTGAGCTACGGGCTGATGCGCAATCTGGGGCAGGAGCTATTCGCGCCGCCCAATGTCAAAGGCTGGGATGGGGGCGTGAGCTGGATAACGACAAATACGTTGCTCGCCCGGTACAACGAAGCGGCCACGCTCGTGCAGGGCGATCTCGCGCCGGCGGTTGCCGGAATGTTTCCGCGAAATCCCGACGCCGCCAAACAGGGCGCACGGCGGCTGGAAAATGCGCGGATCGGCAGCGCGCCGGTATCACGATTATTCAATGAGGCGGATCGCCAGGATCAAGATGCCCTGGTGCAGGCGATTCAAAAGCGAATGTTGCAAGGCAAACTCAAACCGGAGCAGGAAAAGGCGTTGCGCGAATATCTGGTTTCGAAAAATAAAATGACGGATGAGGTTGTGCGTCATGCCGTGCGGCTCGTCATGAGCACGCCGGAATATCAACTCGCCTGATCACGTAAAGAATTTTATCAATCCCCAAACGCAAGGTGCCGGTATGAAAAAAGAAATCACACTGCAAACCCGCCGCGAGTTTTTGCGGGGGACCATGCTCGGTGGCGCGCTGTCGTGGACGGTGCCCGCTTTCCTCGCGAACACCTTTTCGGCGTTGCACGCGGATGCCGCAGACAAGGCGACCCAGGCTACCACGGGACGCGACGGGACGATCCTCGTCATGCTGCAAATGGCGGGCGGCAATGACGGGTTGAATACTGTCATTCCCTACGGCAACGATTTTTACTACAAGGCCCGTCCCAAGATTGGCATCGAGAAGTCGAAAGTGCTCACGTTGAACGGGGAGGTGGGGCTGCATCCGAACCTCACCGGGTTCAGGGGCCTTTACGACGCGGGCGAACTTTCGGTCATTCAGGGCGTCGGCTATCCGAATCCGAACCGATCGCATTTTCGTTCGACGGAAATCTGGCAGACCGCGAGCGACGCAAACACGTTTGAACATTACGGCTGGCTGGGCCGTTATTTCGACAACGCCTGCGCGGGGAGTGACCCAACCGTGGGAGTCAATATCGGGCGTCAGATGCCGCAGGCGTTCGCGGCCAAGAAGCCCACGGGTGTCAGCCTCGACAGTCCGCAGAATTACCGTTTCATGAGCGGAGAGCGGGGGGAGGCGGGCAAAATGAGCGAGGAATCCTATCGCAAATTGAACCAGCCGGACTCCGATATGTCGGAGAACTCCGGGGGGACCATTGGCGCGATCAACGGTTCCATGAAACATTCGGGCTCCTCGCTGGACTTTCTCGAACGCACCGCTTTGGACGCGCAGGTGAGTTCGGACCAGATTCTCGGCATCGCCAATCGCGTCGATACCAAAGGAACGTATCCCGGCTCGCAATTGGGGGCTTCGCTGAAACTCGTCGCGAAACTGATCGGCGGCGGATTGCCCACACGGATATTTTACGTGTCTCAGGGAGGATATGACACGCACACGAACCAGTTGGGCTCGCAAGAGCGACTGCTGCGCGATTTGGGCGACTCGATGAAGGCGTTCGTCGAGGACATGAAAGCGCAGGGGAATTTTCCACGCGTCACGATCATGACATTCAGTGAATTTGGCCGGCGGGTGGCAGAGAACGCGAATGGCGGCACCGACCACGGAGCCGCGGCGCCGATGTTCATCGTCGGCAAAAAGGTTAAGGCCGGACTCCTGGGCCGTTATCCCAGTCTCGCCCCGGCGGATTTGTATCAAGGTGACCTGAAGTATCAGGTGGATTTCCGCTCGGTCTATGCCGGCCTGCTGGAGAACTGGTTGAAGACCAACAGCGAGCCGATCCTCGGACGGAAATTCACGCCGCTACAGGTGGTTTAGTCTGTTTACGCGGAAGTCCCGGTCGATGGGAGGAAAGCAGTCCCCGAATTGGAGGGCGCCTCGTGGCGGGCGCAATCGGTTTTCCGCCCATTTCCTGCCTTGGAAGTCGCAAAATACTTCCGCGATTTCCGATCCTTCCGGGATTGCCGAGAAAACTTGCCATTTCCTATACTTTTACGCTTGCAAGATATTGCGGCAGGGGTAAAGTCGAGGCGTCGGTGTCCCACGCGGGCTCTGAGTCCAGGACCGGTGGGGCGATGCTCTTTGACAGTTGAATTTTGAGGCGCGCCGCGCGTGACGGTTGCCGACTTACCCCGCGGACAGGTGTTGTGGTCCCCTGGGGTAAGCTTGAGTCCCATGGAGGCGAGGGAAACGAACGGGTTGGAAGGGGCTTGGTTTGGCCGAGTCGCGGAGTGTTACGGCTTGCTGCGCACTTCGGCGCTTCGCGATTTTCCAGCGGGGTGGAATTTGCGCAAATGTAAATTTTACCAAACGAACCCAAATCGAAAAGTTTATAAAGCGTTGTCGGATAATGCGTTGTGTTGTTTTTGATGATTAATGGATTAGAAAACGAACCCAACTTTTGAATGAAAATTGAAGAATGCACCTTGCAAAATCCAGGTGCTTCGGAATGTTGGATATGAGGGCAATTCGCGGTAAGTCTGATAACACCTTTTTACCTTCGGCAATCAAGCTTGCTTCAAGTCCGGGTCAAAATAGCATTCCCCCCGTGTCCGAATTGGCCAGCCGCAGCGCGCAAAATATTGAAGGACGAAAGTTGTTTCGTCGCGGCGAAAGAATTCTGGTGGCCGTCTCGGGCGGGCTGGATTCCATTGTTCTCTTGAGAGTGCTGCACGAATTGGCCCCGCAAAATTCCTGGGAGCTGCACGTCGCCCATCTCAACCACCGATTGCGGGGACGAAGCAGCGATGCTGACGAGAGTTTTGTTCGCGGTGTCGCCGAAGCGTTGAAAATTCCCGTGATCACGGCGCGCGCCGAAGTGCGTGACCTCGCGCAAAAGGAAAAAATCTCCCTCGAGATGGCCTCGCGAAAAGCGCGGCACGAATTTCTCGCCCAAACAGCCGTCCGTCTGAAGATTAGACGGGTTGCCCTGGCGCATCATGCCGATGATCAGGTGGAATTGTTTTTTCTTCGATTGCTGCGCGGCTCCGGCGCGGAAGGTCTGGCGGGAATGAAAGCGCGAAGTCCTTCGCCTGCCAATGCCCGCGTCGAACTGGTGCGACCCTTGTTGGACGAACCCAAGGCCGCTTTGCGCGAGCACGCCACCAGCATGCGATTGCGTTTTCGAGAAGATGCGTCCAACGCGAGTTTCGATTTCCAGCGCAATCGGATCCGGCATGAACTGCTGCCGTTGTTGCGAAAGAGCTATCAGCCCGCGCTCGAGCGCGCGGTGTTGCGACTGTCGGATATCGTTCGAGCGGAGGGAGAAGTTGTGGGCGAGTTGGCGCAGCAATGGCTCGCCGGCCGCAAAGCACTGGATCTGGATTTGCCATTTGATGACCTGCCGGTGGCGGTGCAGCGTCGAGTCGTGCATCAGCAACTTCTCAAACTTGGCATCGCACCGGATTATTATTTGGTTGAAGAATTGCGCACTGCCACCGGGCGCCCGATTACGACGGGTGAATTAACAGTCGTGCGTGACGGGGCAGGGGTGGTGAGCATCCAGCAAACCGTTGCCTTCGGTTTCAGGGAAGGGGATATAGGTATCGTCCTGAAAAAGGCGGGCCATGCGGATTTCGGGGATAAGCGGATCGCGTGGACCATCGAACCTTTTAAGGCTGGGAAATGTCGTGGTTGCAAGCCCGGCCGGGAGTGCTTTGACGCTGACAAAATCGGCGCCAAAGCCACGTTACGCCATTGGCGGCCCGGCGACCGATTTCAGCCGATTGGCATGACTTCACCGGTCAAATTGCAGGATTTCTTCACCAATCAAAAGATCCCGCGAGAACGAAGGCATCAACTAATCCTTGGCGTAACGGCGAAGGGTGACGTATTTTGGGTGGAAGGCATGCGGATTGCGGAAAATTTCAAGTTGACTGACAAGACTAATCGCTGCTTGCTATGGCAGTGGAACCGGCTTTAATTCGCAAAGTTGCGACTTCTGAAGGGGCGTGTTAGCTTGCCTCAGTAGAAAAGTAAAATGTCAGACGATAATAAATATAACGAAGACGATCGGAATCCCAAAAAGGGTGGCGATTTCCGGGTGCCTCCGCGCACGTGGATTGTTTGGATCGCCATTTTTGGCGGAATCATCCTGTTGATGTTGTTTAAGGACAAGATGGATCCGCCGGGGAAGGTGCTGACTCAATACGAGTTTCAGCAGCTTGTCGATTCCAATCAGATCGTCAAGGCGACGATCAACTATAGCCCTCAGAGTCCCGATCTGCGGGATATTACCGGCACGTATACCGATGCCGCCGCCGGCTCCAAGGAACAGGTGCACTTCCGAGCCAAGGTTCGGCTGTATCGCGCGCTTGAAATAAAGCTTTTGTCGCTGCCGCAATTTGAGCCGCGTGAACCGAACACGATGTTGTTCAGTTTTATGTTGAGCATTCTGCCGATCCTCCTGATCGCGGCACTCATCTGGTTCTTTTTCATCCGCCAGATAAAGATGGCGGGCAAAGGCGCGTTAAGCTTCGGCAAGAGCAAGGCACGGCTCCTGGCCAAGGAGCGCAATAAAACCACCTTCAAGGATGTCGCCGGCATCAACGAAGCCATCGAGGAAGTTTCCGAACTGGTCGAATTTTTGAAGGACCCGAAGAAAT
This sequence comes from Limisphaerales bacterium, assembly GCA_044223735.1. Classification (GTDB taxonomy): domain Bacteria; phylum Verrucomicrobiota; class Verrucomicrobiia; order Limisphaerales; family UBA8199; genus JBGALR01. Next base: position 30,236 of record JBGALR010000040.1, read on the forward strand.
TCCAACGTCTCGGCGGCCGGATTCCCAAGGGCATCCTGATGATCGGCCCTCCCGGCACGGGCAAAACCTTGCTGGCGAAAGCGATCGCGGGCGAGGCCGATGCGGCGTTCTTCAGCATCAGCGGCTCCGATTTCGTGGAAATGTTCGTCGGCGTTGGCGCGAGCCGCGTGCGCGATATGTTTGAACAGGCGCGACGCAATACGCCCTGCCTCGTGTTCATTGATGAAATTGACGCGGTCGGTCGCAGCCGTGGCCATGGCCTCGGCGGCGGAAACGACGAACGCGAACAGACGCTGAATGCGTTGCTCGTTGAGATGGACGGCTTTGATACGCAGGAAGGCATCATCATCATTGCGGCCACTAACCGGCCCGATGTGCTGGATCCCGCGTTGCTGCGGCCGGGACGCTTTGACCGCCAGGTAACGGTGAATCTCCCGGACGTGCGTGGTCGCGAAGCCATTCTCAAAGTTCACGCGAAGAACGTGAAACTTTCGCCGGCGGTGGATCTTTCCGTGATTGCCCGTGGAACGCCCGGTTATTCCGGCGCGGAACTTGCCAATCTGTTGAACGAAGCCGCCTTGCTGGCAGCCAGCACAAACAAAAAGGCGGTGGGCATGCTGGAGTTGGAAGAAGCCCGCGACAAGGTGCGCTGGGGTCGCGAGCGCCGGAGCCTTGCGATGACCGATGAGGACAAGAAATTTACCGCGTGGCACGAAGCGGGCCATGCATTGGTCAACGTCATCCTGGATCACACGCATCCGTTGCACAAGGTGACGATCATTCCGCGTGGGCAATCGCTTGGTTCCACCATGTCGTTGCCGAAGACGGACATCCTGAATCGTCGCCGCAAGGAAATGCTGGATATGATCGCCATGACGATGGCGGGTCGTATTGCTGAAGAAATGGTTTCGGGAGATATCTCCAGCGGAGCCGCCGGTGATATCCAGCAGGCCACCCATATGGCCCGCGCGATGGTTACCCAATGGGGAATGAGCGATCGCGTCGGCATGGTGCAATACGGCGATAATGACGAGTATGTTTTCCTCGGCCGCGAAATGGCCCGGGCAAAAGTTTACAGCGAGTTTACCGCCCAGGAAATCGATACCGAGGTGAAGTCGATCATCGACGCCGGCTACAAGCGGGCGAAAGACATCCTGACGACCAACTACGACAAATTGGAACTCATCGCCAAATCGTTGCTCGAGTATGAAACGCTCGACGGCGAGCAGGTTGCTGAGATCGTGCGGACCGGCAAGTTCACACCGCCGCCGCCCGCCCCCGATCTGGATCCGCCGCGGGGCGCTCCGGCCGGAACTCCGCTGCCGGAAAATCCCTCCAAGCCTGCGTCGCCGCAGTTGCCGGGATTGGGTTCCGCGGCTCCGGCCACGGCCTGAGCATAGCCGTCCTTTCAGTTTTGAACGGAGAAGGTCTTGCGAGGCTTTCTCCGTTTAAATTTTCGTCCTGGCCCAATTCCCAATTCGACATTCACGCGGCCACTAATTAGTCTGCGGCGATGATTATTGCGCCTTCCTTATTGGCGGCAAACTTTGGCCGGCTGGCTCGCGAAACCGAGCGCGCTGACTCGTCCGGCGCGGATTGGCTGCACCTGGACATCATGGATGGCCACTTCGTGCAGAACATTTCCTTCGGACCCGCGGTGGTCGAAACCGTCCGGCCGTTCACCAAACTCTTTTTCGACGTCCACCTGATGTGCTCCAAGCCGGAGATTCTGCTGGAGCCATTCGCGAAGGCCGGCTCCCATCAGTTGAATATTCACGTGGAACTCGGCGAGGCGGTCACCCCGCTGATTTGGAAGATCAAGGCGCTCGGAAAAAAAGTGGGGCTCGCCATCAATCCGCCGACCTCCATCTCGCACGTGCTGCCATACCTCGACAGGATTGATTCACTGCTGATCATGACGGTAAACCCCGGCTTCGGCGGGCAATCCTTCATTTACGAAATGCTGCCAAAAATTCAACAGGCAGCCGCGTGGCGGCGCGAACGGAAACTGAGCTATCACATTGGCGTGGATGGAGGCATCGACTTCAAAACCGCCGGCGAAGCGGCGCGAGTGGGCGCGGACGCATTCATCAGCGGGACGACTTTATTTCACCGTCCCAATCTTGCGGCGGCCGTTAAGAAAATGCGTAAGATCGTGGAAGCCTATCGGCCTCTTCCCGCGACTCTCCAGGATTTCAAAACATGAGCATCAAATTCGGCACCGACGGCTGGCGCGCCGTCATCGCGGACGGTTTCACGTTCGCCAATGTGGAACGCGTGGCGCAGGCGACGGCGGATTACTGGAACGCCAACCCGGTGGCAGGCACGGAGAAAAAAGCGGTTGTCGGATATGATCGCCGTTTCTTGTCGGACAAATTCGCACAGCGAACCGCGGAGGTATTTGCCGGCAACGGATTTTCCGTGATCCTCACTCCTGATCCGACGCCGACGCCCTCCGTTTCATTTGCCGTAAAGCAGCATCGGGCCATCGGCGGAGTGATGATTACCGCCAGCCACAATCCGCCGGTGTTTAACGGGTTCAAGCTGAAGTCACACTTCGGCGGTTCGGCCGAATCCGCGACGTGTCAGGCGGTGGAGGCTTTTCTGGATCGCAATCCGGTGCGGCTGCAAGACCTCACCAGCGCGGTGAAGGCGAAACGCGTCGTCATCAAAGACATTCGTCCCGCGCATTACGCCGCGCTGAAGCGGTTGGTGGATTTCAAGCTTATTGCCAAATCGAGACTTCGCTTTGCCCATGAGGCGCTTTTTGGCGTCGGGGCCGGTTGCTTTGAGGAATTGCTGGCGGGCACGACCTGCAAGGTTACCACACTCAACGGCCAGCATGATCCGCTGTTCGGCGGCATCAATCCCGAGCCGATCGAAGTAAATTACAAGCGCAGTGCCGCCTACCTCAAAAAGCATCCGCACGATATCTGCCTCGTCACGGACGGCGATGCGGATCGCGTCGGCGGCATGGATGGTCGCGGAAATTATCTCAGCACGCACCAGCTCATTTGCCTGTTGCTGCATCATTTCATTGTCAATCGCCAGCAGAAGGGACGGGTTGTGAAGGCGCTCACCACGACTTCGATGGTGGATAAGATGTGCGCGAGCTACGGGCTCGAATTGCTCGAAACCGGCGTTGGCTTCAAATACATGGCCGCCGAGATGATCAAAGGCGGTGTGTTGCTGGGTGCGGAAGAAAGTGGCGGCATTGGATTCCCAGGCCATATTCCCGAACGCGATGGCATCGCCGCGGGTTTGATGCTGCTGGAAATGCTCACGACCGAAAAAGCATCCATCAACAAGCTGGTGGCGAGCCTCATAAAAAAATACGGCCCGCACCATTACGGTCGTATTGACACCCATTTCCCGCTCGAAAAGCGCGGCGCGCTGATGGAATACCTGAAAAAGAATCCGCCCGCGAAATTACTTCGCTCGCCATTGGCTGATGTGAAGGCGTATGACGGCGTGAAGTTCGTCGCACAGGATAGCTCGTGGTTAATGTTGCGCGGCTCGGGCACGGAACCGATCCTGCGCATTTATGCCGAAGCCAGGTCCGAGGCGGACGCCCGCAAGTTATTGCAACACGGCGTGAACCTGACGAAACAGGTATGACAGGCCGCGGTGCCTAGCCCGGTCCAAGTTCGTTGTGGAAGGCGCTGTAGACCATCTGCACCGCCACGGCCGCGAGGATCATTCCCATCACCCGGCTCAGGATGTTCAGGCCGCCTTTGCCGATCACGCCGACGATTTTGTTGCCCAGTAGCATCAGGAACAGGTTGATCGCCAGCACGAGGACCATCACGCCAAACGTCGCTCCCTGTTCGGCAAGATTATGGGTATTATTGTCGGTGAGGACAACCACCGCCAGCAGTGCTCCCGGCGTCGCAATGGAAGGCATCGCCAGCGGGAAAACTGCCACATCATGGCCTTTTTCCGGTGGCGGTTCGTTGCCCGTCGACTTTTCAAAAATCATGGTGAGGGCGAAGAGGAACAGCACGATACCGCCCGCTATCTGAAACGAGAGTAACTCAATCCTCATTTGCCTAAGGATCATCTGGCCAAAAAACAAAAAGCCCGAAAGAATGCCGAGGGCGATGAAAGAGGCGCGAATCGCCGCGTTTCGCCGCTCCTCCGGCGTGAGATGTTTCGTCACTGAAAGGTAGAGCGGCAGTGTGCCGACCGGATCGATGGTGACCCAGAGAGTGACGACGTCGAATAATAATTCGTTCCAGGTCATTTTGCCGGCGATCATGGTTACCCGCCCAGTCTAGTGAGTCGAGCCGCGGGGGCTACTTTTTTCGGTGTTCGTCCACTTCAAAGAAATCGAAAAATGTGGCTATATCGTTGCGCCCGCCCAAACCAGCATCCGTTTTGTATTTTTCAAAGTGAACGGTCACGCCTTCGTCCTCGTCGCGCCAGCCGCGTTTGCGCATGAAGGCATTCCAGATGAGGATTTCCTCCTCATTGGGTTGCCGTCCGGTTTTGAAACACCAGGCGAGAATTTCGTCATCGCCGCCCCCTTGCCAAACGCGTTCGCATAATGCCGGATAGGTGATCGTGAGGAAACGCACGCAACGCCCGTCGAAACCGGCGCCCAAATTCGCGTGATAATCAGCGGCCAATTTGCCGGCCGCATGGAGGCGGATTTTGTCGAGCATCCGGGCGAAATAGACCAGACCGCCGACCTTGTCGTATGCGCTGCGAGGAAAGGTGTTCATCTCGCGAATCTTTTCCGCTAAATCGGGCGTGGTGTCAAAGGCATAAACGCCTGCGGATGTGCGGCTCAATTCAATTTGAACATATGGAACTCCCGGTCTATAGTCCTCCGACCCGCCCATGACCAAAACGATATTACGAGTAATTGCGCTGATTATTGCCGTGGCCGCCGTAGGCGCCTGGCTGGCAACCGGCGCGAATCGCGGCTGGACCAAGAACCGCGTGGCGGTGAAGCAAACGGACGAAATTACGGGAATCACCGTGGACAATTATCAGGAACGATTCGTTCCGGGCGTGGAACTGCTCGGGGCGGCCCTGGCAGGAGCGGGTATCCTGGCGGGGGTGTCGTTTCTGTTTGGCAAAAAGCAAACTCAACCTCATTAAGCGGAACAGAATCATCATGAAAACCAAACTTAACGTCCTCCTCACTCTGGCGTGCCTGACGAGCGCGGCGATGGCGGCGCCCGAAACCTTCGATTTCAAGGATCCCAAAGGCGTCAATAACGCCGTGTTCAAACTCGACGCACCGTTGGAGGCCATCAGCGGCAATGCCACGGGCATTTCCGGCAAAGTCACCTTTGATCCCGCCAATCCCGGCGCCACCACCGGCAAAATTATCGTGGAAGCGGCTTCGTTGCACGTTCCCAACACCATGCAGCAGCAGCACATGCAAGGTGACAAGTGGCTCGACGTCGCCAAATTCCCCGAGATCTCCTTCGAAGCCAAGGAATTGAAGAACGTGAAAACCAAGGGGAACGAAACTACTGCGGATGTCACCGGAATATTCGCCCTGAAAGGTGTTTCCAAGGAAATGACCGCCCCGATCAAATTGACCTATCTCAAGGGAATGCTCGGCAAGCGCGTGCCGAATCAAAACGGCGATCTGCTGGTCATCCGCGCAACCTTTACCATCAAGCGCAGCGATTTCGGCATCATGGCCGGCCAGTCGGAAGACAAGGTTTCCGATATCATCGAATTGACCCTAAGCATCGCCGGCGCGGCACCGCAGTAAGGGTAAATCCACCGCAGTTTAGAAGATTTGAGCAAACGCAGGCCCGGGTTGGTTGCAGCGATGTAACCGGCCCGGGTCTGTCTATTTTGAAATTTGCGGCATCGCATGCCCGTGGGGCGCGGTGGGTGATCTGCACCGCCTTCGGCTCTGCGTGCGCCATCAGCCAAAGTATCTGGATTTTACGGCCGGCTGTCATGGTTTCTCATCCTGAGTGTTTAAAGCGACAAGGAAGTGACCGAAGGGCGACGATTCGGTTACACCGAACTTGCCGGCGTACGGGGAACGAGCTCGAAAATAATTGAAACAAAGGGCTGTCATTGTGGGTTATGGGAGGGAGAAACGATGATGAAAACGAATTTCGCGTATGCAAGAATTTTGCCTCCAGCCCGGTTTTGGCGTTAGGCTGAGCGCCAAGCCTTCGCGGCCACCGGATGACAGAGGCACAACAATTCGAGTTGTTCATGCGGGACTACCAGAACATGGTATTTAGCACGGCGATGCGCCTGGTAGCCAATCAAGCCGAGGCCGAGGACATCAGCCAGGAGGTTTTCCTGAAAGCGTTCGAGCGATTTGCGGATTTGCGGGAAAGTCCCACTGCTGGCGGATGGCTGAAAACCGTGGCGACCAACCTGAGTCTTAATCATCTTTCGCGTTATCGCTCCCGGTGGAGCTTTTTTTCCGAGCTATTCAGCCGCAGCGGGGAAGGGGAGGAAGTGGAAATCGATTTCGCCGACTCCAACGACGTGAGCGGGCATGCGGAGGCGAGCGACCGCCGGGAATTGGTGGAACGAACTTTGCGAAAACTGCCGCCGGCCCAACGCGTGCCATTGGTGCTTTATCACCTGGAAGGAATGAGCTACGAGGAGATTGCGGCCAAACTTGGGGTCTCGCTGGGCAAGGTAAAGACCGATATTTTTCGCGGCCGGGACGCGATACGGAAACGATTAAGTGGTCACCGGGACGAAATTTGAAAGCTGTCAGGTAATGAAGCCGGAAGACGAAACCCATTTGGAAGCTGAGATCGACCGCGAGCTAAAGTTCCTGACCGAGCTGGCGGCGCCGGCCGACCTCACCACGCGCGTGATGCGGCAGTTGGGGAAACCTGCCACGGCTGCTCCATGGTATAAGAATGCGTGGCCCCATTGGCCGCTGGGCTTTCAAGCCACCGGGTTAGCGGTATTGGTTTCCATCTTTTGCGGCATTTGCCTTGTAGTGTGGCAACTGCCACTTGAAGGCCCATGGGGAGGCGCACAAGCGCAAGCTGTTAAGTGGCTCGCTCCGTGGAACGCACTATACGAACTCATACGCGCGCTCGCCTTCGCCTTGTTCACCACGGTTAAAACTTTTGGGGCCGGTTGGCTCATCGCCTGGGCCCTCGTTGCTGCGACCGCCTACGCGATGTGTATCTGCCTTGCCACTGCCGTTTTTAAATTCGCCGCCGACCGGCGTTAAATCACCATTTATGAAAACTTTCCATCGATTCCGACTGCAGCTTTTATTCTGTGTTTGCGCGATATCTTTTACGAGCTCGGCGCAAAGCCCCGATGGCGCGACGAATGAGGGCAGCCAGGCGGAAGCTTCGGAGATTATCACGAATGTAGCGGCTTCGCCCGAGGCGGCGCCCATTACCGGGAAGGCCGGACACCAACGCGGACCCATGGTTGTGTGGGGCCACGACGTTGAATTAAAGGAAGGCGAGGAGGCGGAAACGGTGGTCGTGATTGGCGGTAATGCGAGAGTTCACGGCAAAGTGGATAGCGCTGTCGTGGCGATTTTTGGGGACATCGATCTTTCCGGCAAAGTCCGTGAGTCCACCGTCGCCGTCCTCGGCAGCATCCGACTACGTGAAGGCGCTGATGTTCGCGAAGAAGCCGTGGCTGTCCTCGGTGACATCACCGCCGCAAAAGGCACCCGCCTGGGACACGGGGCAATTTCGGTGGGCGGACGCGTGGACGCACAGGAGGGCGCCAAGGTTGAAGGGCACATCCAGTCTCTGGACGTGCCCGTGCCGGTTAAAACGTGGCTCGTGCAATGCGTGCTGAAGCTGCGTCCATTGGCTCCGCAGGTGGGCTGGGTGTGGTTGGTGGCCGGCAGCATGTTTTTGCTCTACCTGCTCGTTACCGCCTTGTTCCCGCGTCCGGTGCAGGCGTGTGTCTCGGAACTGACCAATCGTCCAGCAACGACGTTCTTCCTCGGTTTGCTCACCAAGATGCTTGCGCCAGTCGTATTCGCGTTGCTGGCCCTCACGGTTGCCGGGGCGATTGTGGTGCCTTTCATCGTCGCGGCGTTGCTGCTGGGCGGCGTGGTGGGCAAAGCGGCGTTGTTGCAAGGTCTGGGTTTGCGGTTCGGACGATTGGCGCGCGGGCCGGCGTTTCAAAGTCCATTGCCGGCGCTGATCATCGGCGGTGTCGTCATCACCGTTCTGTATAACGTGCCGGTGATGGGGCTGCTTACATTCATGGTGGTCAGCATCTGGGGTCTTGGCGGCGCAGTTGCAGCCGCGTTCGCGGGTTTGCGACGTGAACTGCCGCCCCGGCCCGCGCCAGCTCCGTCGTCACCTGTGCCATCCCCGATATCCTCACTGCCTGCAAGCGCGGAAGGTGCACCCGGCGCAGCAGGGCCGCAGGTCGCTCCTTTGATCTCAACAGTACCGGACGCGTTTAGCTTTCCCCGGGCCCGATTCTTGGAACGCATTGCCGCCGGGGCGCTCGACACGGTGTTGCTTGGCATCGTGTGCAAAATGCTTCATGTGCATGGTTTCTGGCCGCTCGTGGCGCTCATATATTTCGCGGTGATGTGGACGTGGAAAGGCACCACGGTCGGCGGCATCATTCTCGGTCTGAGAGTTACGCGCGTGGACGGCGAACGTTTGACATTCCTCGTGGCACTGGTGCGTGCGTTGGCTGCCGCGTTCTCGGTGACGGTGCTTTTTCTCGGCTTCCTCTGGATCATCTGGGATCGCGAACGGCAGGGCTGGCACGATCAAATCGCGGGAACCGTGGTCGTGCGCATGCCGAGAGGCACCCCGCTGGTCTGTTACTGATGGCGAGATCGTTCGTTGACGGGCGAAGATGCTTCGCGGCGGGACGTTGCTGATTTTCAAGCCTTTCCAGCCCCACAATATTCCTTTTCATCAGCGAGAATCTCATTATCTTTCTTCCCCTTGCAGCCTGACAGCCTGGCGTAACAAAAAGACGGGCATTACACCGCGATGGGTATGTTTTCCCCGCGGTGGCACGTCTGCCCGATTATTTTTAATTTTTGAGATAGATGGACGCAGCACACATTAGAAATTTCAGCATTATCGCCCATATCGACCATGGGAAGACGACCCTTTCGGATCGTCTTTTGCACCGTACGGGCACCATCGCCACCCGCGAAATGTCGGATCAATTGCTCGACTCCATGGATCTTGAGCGCGAACGCGGCATTACCATCAAGGCCCACCCGGTCACGATGCTCTACAAGGCTAAAGATGGCGAAACGTATGAGCTGAATCTCATCGACACTCCGGGGCACGTTGATTTTTCCTACGAAGTCTCCCGCAGCCTGAGCGCGTGCGAAGGCGCGTTGCTCATCGTGGACGCCGCCCAGGGCGTCGAGGCACAGACTGTCGCCAACGTTCATCTTGCGATGAAACAGGACCTGGCGATCATACCGGTCATCAACAAGATCGATCTCCCGCACGCCGATGTCGCGCAGGCCCGGCAGCAATTGGAAGATATTTTGGCGATCCCCGGCGACACGGCCATTCTCGCCAGTGCCAAGGAAGGCATCGGCATCGAGGACATCTTGGAAGCCATCGTCGCCCGCGTGCCGGCGCCAAAGCCCACCGGAGCCGTGTCGCTCCAGGCGCTGGGCTTCGATTCGTATTTCGACACCTATAAGGGCGTGGTAACGCATGTGCGCGTTTTCAACGGTGAGCTGAAGCCGGGCATGCAGGTCAAACTGTTACATTCCGGCAAAACGGTGGAAATCAAGGAAGTCGGCAGTTTCAATCCCAAACCGTATATCCGGCCCAAACTCGAAGTGGGCGAAACCGGATACATGACGGCCAACATCAAGAGCCCGCAGGAAGTGAAGATGGGCGACACCGTCACTGATTCACGCAATCCTTCAGGACCGCTCCCGGGTTTCCAGGAGATTCATCCGATGGTGTTCAGCGGCATTTATCCCATCAACACCGCCGACTACGAGCACCTCAAGACCAACCTCGCAAAGTTGCAACTGAATGACTCCGCGTTTGCCTACCAGTCGGAAACGTCCGTTGCGCTGGGCTTTGGTTTTCGTTGCGGCTTCCTCGGCCTGTTGCACCTTGAAATCGTGCAGGAACGTCTCCGTCGCGAATACGACATGGACATTATCGCCACGTACCCGAGCGTGGTCTATCACGTCACCATGACCGATGGCACGACCAAGGAAGTGGACAACCCCGCATTTTTGCCCGAGCCGAATTTCATCGAGAAAATCGAGGAGCCGATGGTCAAGGCTTTCGTGATCTGCCCCAACGAATATATCGGCGACATGATGGCGTTGATTTCCGAAAAGCGCGGGGCGGTGGACCACACCGAAACGCTGGACACACGCCGGGTGATGCTCACCAGCCTGCTGCCGCTGAGCGAAATCCTGATCGATTTCCATGACCGGATCAAAAGCTTGTCGCGCGGATATGGCTCCATGGATTACGAACACGCCGGCTATCGTGAATCCGAAATGGTGAAGCTCGACATGCTGGTCAACGCCGAGCCCGTCGATGCCTTTTCCTGCATCGTGCACCGCGACAAGGCGGAGGGCAGGGGACGCGCCCTGGCCGCCAAGCTCAAGGAAGTCATCCCGCGCCAGCAATACGCGGTGGCCATTCAGGCGGCCATCGGCGGCAAAGTTGTCGCCCGCGAGACCGTGGGCGCGCTGCGCAAGGACGTTACCGCCAAGTGCTACGGCGGAGATATTTCGCGTAAACGAAAGCTGCTTGAGAAGCAGAAGGAAGGCAAAAAGCGCATGAAAGCGTTTGGTTCCGTGAACATCCCACAGGAAGCATTTATCGAGGTCCTCAAGGCATGACCGAGCGAAACCCGAGCAGACCCGGCAAGGCGGATTTGCATTCAGACTCAACTCAATCGCCCCAGCCGTTGCCACCAGGGGCAGGGGGCGGGGGCGGTTTTTCAGGCGGTTTCATTCGCTGGGTTCTTTCCGGCACGGTCCGGCAGGCGACCGCAATGCGGAAACATGTCCAGAAGATTCTCAATCATCAGCGCGACATTCTCGCGCCCAAAGCAGTTGAGAATGTTGAAATCGCCCTCGCGAATTGCCGCCGGGTCGTCGCCGGCAATGGCAACAAGGCCGCCATCGAAAAGGAGATGGAGAATCTCGAAAAGGCCGCCACCACATGGCTCAAGCCGTATCCCAACGCCGCCTGGCGCGAAAATGTGGAAGTCTTGCTTGTTGCGCTCGGCGTGGCGATGGCGATTCGTACCTTTTTCCTGCAACCGTTCAAGATCCCGACCGGCTCCATGCAGCCGACGCTGTTTGGCGTGACGTCAAAAAATCTCCTGCTGGAAGATCCGGGCTTCAAAATTCCCACCGGCCTGACGCGTATTCGTGAATGGTTTGAAGGAATTTCCTACGTCCATCTTGTTGCCAGGAATGACGGCGAACTTCGCTACGTCAGCCCGCCGACCCGGCTGCTGATTTTCAACATCAAGCAGACACTGCAAATCGGCAGCGAGAACTATACAATTTGGTTTCCACCGGATTACGGAGCCGGCTATGGCGGCACCCTGGAATATCGCGCCAACTTGCGCATTGGCGATACCTTCACAAACGGTCAGGACGTGGTGAAGCTTGAAGTCCGCGCCGGCGATCATCTTTTTGTGGATCGCCTCAGCTACAACTTTGTCGCGCCCAATCGCGGTGACATTATCGTATTCGAAACCAAAGGCATCGATACGTTGCCGCAGGATCAATTTTACATCAAACGTCTCGTAGCGCTTGGCGGTGAACGTGTGCAACTCGGCGAAGACCGGCATTTGGTCATCAATGGCCAGCGCCTCACGGCCGCCACGCCGCACTTCGAAAATGTGTATTCGTTCGACCCGAACGGCCTCCCGCGCGACAGCCAGTATTCCGGCCACGTCAACCATCCCGCACTTGCGCCGTTCTTCCGCGATCAACCGGACGGCGTCGTGTTGCCGCCGAATTATTTCATGGTCATGGGCGACAACACCATGAACAGCCTGGACTCACGCGCCTGGGGATATTTTCCGGCGACGAATGTCATAGGTAAATCCTTCTTCGTATATTGGCCGCTGACGAAGCGATTTGGTTGGGGCAATCGGTAAGGGGCTTTGTCGCAAAAAGCCAAGGTTTCCGAGGTACTCAGGGTCAATTGATCCATCCCTCTCACCTTAAACATTATTTCGCACAATGTTTGTTATATTTAATTAACCCTGAAAGAAAATGTTCTCTTTGGGTGTGCTGGGTTTAACGGTTCTTCGGCTTCCTGGGTTTTAAACCGCGCTTGAATTGGGATTTCCGCTCGCGAGCTCGCGCCGCCTTCTTTTCAGCATGGTAGGCCGCACGCTTTTCTGCATTGATGCGGTCCCGGTTGCGCGCCACCCACGCTGCTCGTTTCTCGGGATTGTTTCGAGCCCACGCTTTTTTTGCTTCTGGGTTTTTGCGGTATAAGGCGCGGGCCGAGGCGTTCACTCGCTCGCGATTTTTCACCCGCCACTCATGGACCATCTTGCGAAATCGCTCCACGTTCGCCAGTCGCCATCTCTTGAACATTTGGCGCTTCGGCTCGGGATCGGCATGATAACGCTCGCGGGCCTGGGAATTTACCTTTTTACGATTTTTCGCGCGCCATGCTTGGCCGGCTTTTTTCCGTTTCTCGGGGTTCGCATAGTACCAGGCGAGGGCCCGTTTCCGGTACCGCTCGGGATTGGCGCGATAACGGGCGCGCGCGCGTTCGCGAATCAACGCGCGATTTCGGGAACTCCAGCTTTGCTTTTTGGTCGCCATAATTGGATTTGCTTGTGGTTGAAAACGCGCAGGGCGGATGTCCCCTGCCCGCGCAACGATATTACCGAAACTTCGACAAAATGTCCCCGGCGATTTGATTCACTCAATCCCGAATTTTGGGGCGGCGAATTTCGCGTGGGCATCCCACAAAGTGCATCAGGTGATGCGTAGCGCCTCGGCTCGCAGCCGGGCTGAACCCTGCAATCGGTGCATCCAATCCGTGGGCCAGCGACTTTGAAAAGCGCGCAGCTTCTTTACCGACGTGCAGCCGATGCAGCCGCTGTAACAGCAATTCGGATTCAATTTAAGAAAATCAAAATTCGAAATAATTCCCGGCGCTGAGACACTCTCTGAACCGGCGAAAGTTGAAGCATCGGACTGCATTTAGCTGAAATTCTTCCCTGGAAGCAGCAATGAAAAGTCCAGATTCAGTTGCCGGAGCTGACTCGGCGCCGTCCCGCCCAGGCAGCGATGATCGCAAGGAAACCAACCGCAATAAACGCCAGGTCTATCTTTGCCGCCGTGGACTGCTCCAGGTGCGAAAGCAGGAAATATCCGAATCCAAAAGTCAGAGCCCATCCGCCGAAATTGCTGATCTGCTTCTGCAATGTCTCATTCATAAACTTTTGCGCATGGTATCAGATTAGGTTCCAAAATGTAAAATTGCTCCGATATCACCACGTCTTCCCGTTGATTGGACGTGCGTGAATTCATGAAAATGCCATTCGCTTTCACGAACCGGGCAACCTCGAATGAAAGGCGCGCCGAAAGCTATCCAGAGCGAGCACCGCGAGGACGAGGCTCACAAAGAACGAAAGCATCACAACCGGGCCGATCCGGCTATCCGGGTCGTTGCGCAAAAGCGAAGACGGATAAATGCAGCCGAAACCTAAAATGCCGGTGCTGAGCATAATTCTTATTGCTCCACCAAGCATCGCCCGCTTGCGTGTGCTAATCTCGCTCGCTGTCGGGATTCGTGGAGACCCTTCGTCGAAGATCTCCTGTGGCAGTACGGTTCCACACTCCCGGCAAGCCGCAAGTGCGTCGTCGCTAAGCTTGCCGCAATACGAGCATTTCTTCATATCCTTGCGCTGGGGACTCTTTATCGATTTCCCAACATCGTCATCCTACGGCGCCCATCCCGGCAACGCCGCCGCCTGCTTCACCCACGCCGCCATTTGCGCTTCGTCAAATTTGTCACCCTCGTGGATGTCGAGCCAGCGGGCGTCCTTGCTTTTTTCCGTGCCGCCGGGCGGAACCGGGCGCAGTAATTTGCCGCTAAAGAAGGTCACCTTGACGTAGCGGGTGAACACATGGAAGGAAAGGAACCACCCCTGCCCCTCGATCCCGTAAAATGGCGAGTTCCACTTCACGGCCTTGCGTACATTGGGGGCGTTTTGAGAGACGAGCGTGTCGAGTCGCTGGCCCAAGTCTCGCTTCCAGCCGGGCATCGCGGCGATGTACGCCTTCACCGGAGCGTCGCCGTCGCCCTTGGCGATTTGCGGATTGCCGCCCGTGAGGAGCACCACCGCGTCCTTCCCCCCTTTGCGCGTTGTTCCCGGCTTCCGCTTCGCTGGGGACTTGGGCTTCGTGCCAGACTTATTTCTTTCCGCCTGCTTTGTAGTCATCGTTTAGTCCCTTTCCGTTGAGAATTTGACGCGTGCATTTTTCAATCCGGGACGTCCGGGTTTCGGATTGCTTTGGCGCGGAAAAATAAAGGATATAGGCCCGCTGCCGACCCGGCGTCAAAGCTTGAAATGCGGTTTTCAACGCGGCGTTTTCGTCCAATTTATTTTGCAATTCTTCCGGCACCGGTTCCGGATTCTTTTTGAATTCCACCTTCACGCCGGCTTTTTCCGCCTCCACGGCCTCGTGAATATAGGCTTTCAAGACGGCCTCCAGCGCGACGATTTCACGAACGCTGGTGAAGGGAACCCGGCGCGCTGCCTGCGTGTTCTCGCCGGGTTTTTCGAGGATACTTCGGCGGTCTTTCAGCAAGGCGCCCTTGGCGAACAACAGCGCGCAGAATTCCTTGAATCCCTGCACGATGACGATGTTACTGTCCTGGAACGTGTAGCACGGCTTGCCCCACTTCAATTCCTCGGTCAGCCCGCAGTCGAGAATGATTTCCCTCAGTTTCCTGAACTCCGGCTGCCACTGCTTGGCTTTGCTTAAAAAGACGTTCACCGCGGGGTTTAGCTTGCTCATGTTCTATTCCTAAATTACCGGCTCGAGCCCAAAACGCAACGCACCCTGCCCCGCCCCGGCATTGCCATCACTACTTTCTAATCCTGATGCCAAATTCAATTTGCGGTTTCACTTTCCCGCCAGAATTTCGATGCCGTACGACGGCGCCACCGCTCGCATATGAGCGATGTCCTCGGCGGTCAGCGGCAGCGGCGGAGTATTTCTGTCCGGCAATGAATGTCCCGCCGCCGCGAAAAACCGCTCGATGCCGGCAGGAATTGCGATTTCAAGCAGCACCGCCTCTTCCGCGCCGGTATTCTTGAAATAGTGACGGATGCCTTTTGGCGCAAAAAGGGATTCTCCTTTCTTCAATAGTTTCGTGGTGTCGCCGACGAAAAACGTAACTTCGCCGTGGAGCACCAGAAAGCTTTCGTCCTCGTTGTGGTGGAGATGCGGCGGAGGTCCGGCCCCGGGCGGGAGCGTGGCTTCCATGACGGTATATCTTTGATTAGTGGAATCACCATCCAGCAGGATGGCAACCCGATCTCCGGCGACTGACAAGACTTTCATTTCGTTTCCCATTATGATTTTAACCTTGTTAGCTTTTTTCCAAACCGTCCTGCTCCAGATTGCGAAAAGCGGGTTGCGCGTGGCAAACAGAATCCGTGCGACGTCCGGCCTTCGACCGCATTCGGTTTCCGCTCTTGTTGACAGGCGCCTCCGCGGTTCACCACGCCTTGCGTTGCCCCATCAGCGATCGAACATCAGCATGAGATAAGCGCCAAATAGCAACAAATGGACGCAGCCCGTCAGCACATTTGTGCGCGGGAGGGAGAAAGTGAGGATGCTCGTAATCAAGGTGAGCACCAGCATGACGGTCCCCCCGGCATCCAGCCCAAGCACGAGCATTCGGCCGCTGAACAGCGACAGCGCGATAACCAGCGGAATGGTCAATCCGATCGAGGCAAGCACCGAGCCCAGCAGAATATTCACCGAGCGCTGGAGACGGTTCGCATGCGCGGCCCGGATCGCAGCGATGGATTCCGGCGTGAGCACCAGCACGGCCATGATGAATCCACCCAGCGCAACGGGCGCTCCGAGCCGGAACGCCATGGCGTCAAGCGGCCCGGCCATCTGTTTCGCCAGCAACACCAGCGGCAGCCCATAGCAGGCCAGCATCACGGCGTGATAGAGCGAGGAACGCGGCGAGTGATACGCCGGCTCCGACGCGGCCACCTCCGCCGCCTCTTCGGGCATCATGAAGAAGCCACGATGCCGCCGATTCTGGACGAAGAGAAAAATGGCGTAAATGGCCACCGACATTAGCGAAAGGAAAACCATCTGAAACTTCGAGAGCGTCGGCCCGGGCGTGGCCCGCGTGTAATTCGGCAGCACCAGGCCAAGCACCGTCAACGGCAGGATCATCATGAGGAACGCGTTTGCGCTTTGCAAATTGTAAGACTGCTCGCGATGACGCAACCCTCCGAGCACAAGGGCCAGGCCCATGAAACCGTTAAGCACCAGCATCACGACGGCAAACATCGTATCGCGCGCCAGCGTGGGTTTTTCGTCGCCGGTGGACATCACGAACCCAACCATGGCCACCTCCAGGCCGGTAATGGCGAGCGTGAGCAACAGCGTGCCCAGGGGTTCACCCAACCGGTGCGCGAGCACATCCGCATGCCGCACGATCGCGACGGCCGCCGCGAGGATCACGCTGCACAACGTCACCAGCACGACGATCAGCATGACTGGCTGGCCCTGCGCGATCGTGATCCAACTTTTGCCCAACAGCGCCGCAGTTAACGTGAGGATGGCCAGGGCCAGCGGCCACTCGCGCCACCAAGGTTCAGGGGCGCCTTCAATTTTGCTCATAGTCTGGAACCGTCGGCAGATGTTTAAATTTCATGGATGAACCGCATTTCGGATAAATTCCCTCGCTGTCAAACGGAGGAAGACGCAGCACGTCACTTACCAATCCATATCGAACAAGTTTTGCGGATGCTATCGAAAGCGGTTCGAAATGCAATGCGCTTGCCCTGCCTGATTTCCAGTTAAAATCATCGCGCTTACGAACGAAAAAAACCTGCGCTCCATTCCCGAACGAGCCGAGCCACGGCACCTGGTCGCGAACGGCCGCCGCCGATGCCATCGGAAAAGTCGCCGAGTCGCATCCAGACCTCCGGGAGGGCTGCATGGCGATATTGGCCGCGCAGTTGGAAAGATATTTGGACCAATCGGAAATCATTAATGCCTTTCTGATTTTGTCACTGATGGAGTTGCGCGCGGTCGAACTGATGCCCCTCATCGAGCGCGCTTTCGCCGCACATCGCGTTGATGAATCCGTCGCGGGCGACCTGGAGGACGTGCAGATTAAATTAGGGCTGAAAGTGGAACGCGAGCATCCGGCGAGGCGAAAGCGATTATCTGAGTATGAGCTTGAGAACGCGAAAATGGGACGGGAAATCGAGGCTCTTGCGATGCAAAACGCCCTGTTTGAAGCGATGTCGGAGGACCTTGAAGAAGGTCCGCCAGCGGAACCGTACATCGCGCCGCCCAAGGTCGGACGCAACGATCCCTGTCCCTGCGGCAGCGGGAAGAAATACAAAAAATGTTGCGGCGCCTAAAGTTGCATCGCGCGCGGACGAGTTCGATGAGAGGCCGGCGTATCAATCCGGCAACCGCTGGCCCATGCCAAACGACCAGGGCAGCTTTTTATGCAGGGGATTGCGTTCCCGGCGCAGCCAGCCTGCGGTCCAGTGGCGCATGAACATGTACAGATTTTCCCGCCCGCGATTGCCAGGGCGATTCAGTCCCTGGTGAAAATGTCGGTGGCGCGGATAGAGGTAATGCGCGCGCGCCGCCAGCCGCTGCGGATAATCGGCCGGCAGCCCGGCTTTGAGAAAGCGTTCCGCCTCCTGCACCACGGTTTCGGCGATGACATCCGGCATGAGCAACGTGTCGCGCTCCAAGGCAGTGGGCAGCGAGGCCCGCCACTCCCGAAACTCCCGGCGCAATCGGTGTTTGTCGCCACCCTCGGTTTGGGAAACTGACCGCGCCTTCGTATTTCGAGAGGCAAGGCGCGGGACACGCCGTTTGGGGGATTTTGGGTTGCGCTGTTTGGATGCTGAGATTCTTATCCGATTCAAGGGTCCTTTCCGAACCACACCAGCGGGGTGTGATTCCATTTCTCCATATCGCCCTTCCGGGCCTGCGCTATTTCCCCGCCTGAAATCGCGCGCCGCCTTGCCTCCCGCAAATCCACGATCAACGTGTAGTAGCGCACGCCCCGCACGTGGCTGATCAATTCATGCCGCCGCAAATAGACGGCGTTTGTTTGCAACTCGATTTCCACCGAAAAATCCGAGGTGGGATCCAATTCCGAACTGGCAAGCACTCCCGGCTGATTGACAAAGGGCTCATTCGTCTGGGAGCTTTTCCACGGCAATTTCGCGGTGACGTTATCCATCGCGTTGAAGCCTTCGTTGATGATTCGTTCCAAATGACCGGCATCCCGAGCACGGTAATATAATTTTACGGTAACGGTCTCAAATCGCCCGTCGCCGGGCTTCATTTTGAGCCCTCCACCAGCGCGATTTCCTCCGGCGTGAGACCATAAAGTTCGTAAACCAGCTTGTCGATTTCCTGGTCGGTGGCGCTGACGGCATTTTGCAGCACCGCCTTTTCCGACTCCCCCGTGGCCGCCCGAAGCTTGGGCATCAGGCCCAGCATCTTGTCTACCAACATCACCAATTTGCCGTGGCAATATTTGTTACTGCTTGCCAAATCTGGAAAAGGCAGTGGCTCCAGTTTGGCAGCTTTGATCTGAGGAATTACCCGTGCCTCACCTTGATTGGAAATGCGGTAAAGAAACAGGAACAATCTTGAGTGCAATATTCCGAGCGCCGCATTGATGTCCACTTCTGGCTTTAGCTTGAGAACATACATGGCATCAGTAACGAAAAGGTCGTCATCCCTATCGTAGATCATCTCAATAGTCTTTGTGGTCGTCAGGCCGATAAGTTTTGGCGACTGGAAGATTTCGGGGTTGCGTGCACGATGCAAGGCCCACCATGGATGTTTGCCATCTTGTACCTCAACACAGGTGTTCTGATGTCTAAACTCTCCCAGCTGAGCAATTGCATTTGGGATGCTTTTGGGCGCCAATCCTTTGTGAGTGTAAATAATCCATTGGTCGGGAACCACGTCTGCGTAGCGCTTGATTTTTTTTCCTGAGATGCTCCGTTGTAATACCGCTTTCTCGATTTTTTTGAGTTCTGGCGCACCGTCTGAAATAACGTGAGCTTCGGCGATGTCAGGACTTACACCGCGAGCAATCCCGGCTTTTGTGAATTCTTCGAGCGTGCTGTGCGCCTTCTTTAGTCGAAGCAGCAACGCGGTTCTTGCATCGGAATTTGCAAAGAACGTGTTAGCAGCATCAGCGTTCACTTGCTCGATCCAATCGGCGGAATTTACCAAAGCGACTTTGGTGAGGGCTTTGCCGCGTTCATCGAGAGGTAAGGCAGATAAATCCCCGACGAACATTTGAGCTGGTTGCTTGCCACCAGCCGTAGCGATTAGCGCCGTTGTGTTCAAAACCTTTTTTGTGAAGATGTCTTTGCCGGCGTTGATGACGGCGCCAACGCCTGATGCCAGGAGTAATCGGCGTAACGGGGCCGCGTCAACTTGATTCAAAACTGTTGCAGGAATTACGAGACCGACTCGCCCTTCTTTGCGAATTATACGAAGAGCTTGATCCGTGAAGTAGATGTAAGAATCTACCATGCGCTCAACGACACGAGCAAACTTCTGACTAAGGTACTTTCGTGCTTGGACTTCAAGGTCTGCACCCCAAGGTGGGTTGCCTATTACTGCGTCAAAACCTCCAACTTTCATTACGGACTGAAATTGAACTGACCAGTCAAAAGCGTGGACGTGTAATAGGTCTTCCGGCATCATTGAAAAGTCGGATGCGATGAGGGAGTTGCCATGCTTGATGTTGTCCTGCAATGGCGGCAGCAGAGCGATTTCCGTCTCATCGCTCAACAGTTCGCGCTGGCTTTGGAGCGTGGTGCGGTTCTCGCCTTCCAGCATTTTAAGATAGAGCGAGAGTTGGGTGACTTCCACGGCGGCGGCGTCCAAATCCACACCGTAAATATTCTGGGTGAGGATCTGGCGCTTGAGAGCGACCGTCAAGTGGACGTCGCCGGTTCCGGCATCCACCCAACACAACGGGCGATGTTTCTTTTCCCACGCGGCGCGTTCAGCCTTTTCATCCCTGGGCGGCAGTTGGGCCGTGAGGCGTTTTTGCCAGTGTTCGCAGACGCGCTCGAACGCGCGTATCAGGAATGATCCCGAGCCGCAGGCGGGATCGAGGATGCGAAGCTTTTCGGTGCGGGTGGCGAAGGCTTTGACGCCTTCGGTTTCTTTTTCGGACGCAATGTCATCCAGCAGTTTGCCGGCAGTCTGCTCGACGATGTAATCCACGATGTAGCGCGGCGTGTAATAAACACCGCCTGCTTTGCGGACTTCCGGCTTTTCCTCGATGGTGATGCCGCGACCCTGCGGGCGGACGACCTTGCCGAGGAAACGCTCATAGACGCTGCCCAGGATCTCCACCGGAATTTCACTAAAGAGATAAGGCGATTCATCGGCGCTCAGTTCGCCGATGAACCTGGCGAGCCATTCGTCGCCGATGACCAACTCTTCGGTGAAGTGCGGCTTGAAAAGGTTGCCGTTGAAGAAGGGAACATGCGTGGGCGGGCGGCGATCGAGCGCGCGGAAATGCCGGACGATGGCACGCCACAGGGAATTCTTGGATGCACGAATACCCTGCGCCCCGTAGTCGGTGGGCGGCGCGTCCCGCAAATTGAACGGCTGCTGAGACGCGTGCCGTCCGAGGTCGTCGCTGGCGGTGTTCTTGCGCCATTTCTCGACGATGGATTGCAGGCGCTCGCCCGTGTCAATGTCCCGGTCTTCGCAAATGCGGAGAAAAAGGATGCGGTCGATGATGCGCTGGCAGGCCTCGGTGAGATGATTGCCCTCCAACTCCTCGTGGGAATTGTTTTTGTAGATGTCGGAAGCCAGCTCGCGGCGCGTTTCATCCAAAAATTCCAGAAAGGCGTTGTCGAGGGCGCGGGTGCGGTCGGGTTTGATGAGCCACTGCTGGCGGGCCTTGCCCTTGCCGGCGGCTTTTTTCGGCAGCGCGTCCAGCGCCTGATCGATGCTGCCCGCGGCAACTTTGTCGCGGGACAACAACTCCCACAACTCGCGGGCGATCTGCGGGTATTGGAGGAAATGCCAGGATTTCCATTCGCCCACGCCCGGCTCGTCGATATGCGGCTTGCCGCCCACGACGTAGATTTTCAGTTCCTCGAAATCCGTGAGCAACGCCACCGGCACGCCCTTATTCCAGGCGTAACGCTTGGCCTGGAACGCGTAACGGGGGTGCAATTCCTCGGCGGGCTTCTTGGCTTCGCACACAAACCGATCGCGCTTGTCGGTACGGAACAGGTAATCAGCGCGCTTGCGGCCGCCGCCAATTTGCGTGGCGCTTTCGATCTCCACCTCGCGTTCCGGTTGAATGAGCCCGGCGCGGTTTTCCATATCCCAGCCCAGCGCGCGAAAAAAGGGATTGAGAAAGTCGTCGCGCAACTGCGCCTCGGCGTAGCCCGGTCGCTTGAGTTCCGTCAGGCGTTTGCCAAAGGATTCGACGAGGCGATTTAGTTCCTTCTCAAATGAGTCAAAAGTGGTGTCGCTCGGCATCCCCCGAAGTTTGCAATAACCAAACCGGCCATGTCACGCCACGAAAAGTCACCTTGTCGGCAAATTTTTACCGAGGTGACATTTCCAGGGTTTTTAGAGCAAAGTTGCAGTTCGCGGCTCAGGCAGTTAAGTGTCAACCCATTTCGGACTTGTCGGCAGGCGATGAAAGCCACATGCTCTCACCCATGGCAGGTGGAACTCAAAGTCCCGACCTCTTCTTTCGCACCGTCGCGCAAAACCTCCGTGTCCTGGAGTTACTTCCTGCGATGGGGCGCGAGCACGCAACTCGGATGACTATGATGCGGTCCCCGCAAGACCCGTCCAACCATCCATCTCCAATCGCTCCTTTGCGACTATGAAAACCTTTCCGCTTCACGAAACGAAAATAGCCGTCGTTCTTATGATCGCAGCGTTATGTTGGCCAGCGAACCGGACGGCGGCGGGCGGCGCTTTTACCATCATCGCGACCAATGGCACGCCGGTTCCCGAGGGTAACGGCACCATGAATCTCTTTACCCCCAGCAGCTTTCTGCCGCCAGTGATTAATGACGCCGGCCAGGTGGCATTTCAAACCGGCCTGACGGGACCCGGCGTCAACTCGGCCAATGACACCGGCATCTATCGCGTGGACAGCCACACGGGCACAGTCACCAAAATCGCACGCGAAGGTGATCCCGCCCCGGAGGGAGACGGCAGCCTGGGAACCCTGACAACCATCATTTCCTCCACTTACTACCCCTCCAGCCTGAATGCAACCGGTCAGGTTTTGTTTTATGCTCCACTCACGGGCACGCTGGGCGGCACAAATAATTCCGGCATCTATCGCGGCAATGGATCAATCGGAGGGCTCACCAACATTGCGCGCCTCGGCCAGGCCACACCCGATAACAATGGGAGGCTCTCCGGTTTCACCTTATATCCGACCTTGAACGATAAGGGCGAGGTGGCCTTTTTTAGTTACATTTCCGGCACGGTAAACCCGGCGCAGGATCAGGGAGTTTTTCGCGGCTGGGAAACTGGGCGCATCCAGGTCGCGCGCAAAGCCTACAGCAGTGACTACGGTGATTTGGGTCACCTGGGGAATCCCGCCTTGAACGCTACGGGCCAAACTGCGTTCGTTACCGCTCCTCACGCTGGCCCAACCTACGGGTTTAGCGGGATTCTTCGCAACGACGGCGGCAACCTGACCCTCATTTCCTACAACGGCGGGCCAGCTCCGGGCGGCGGGGTGATGTGGCAATATTTCAGTGAAGTCTCGCTGAATGACGCAGGACAGGTGGCCTTTCGCAACTCGATTCAGTCCGGGGGCTCGGGCGTGTTTCGCAGCGATGGCAATACCATCACGAAAATTGCCCGGGAAGGCGACACGATTGAGGGCGGTTTGATTTTTGCCAACGTAAACGCCTCGCCAAGTGTGCCTTTGAACAACGCCGGGCAGGTTGTCTTTGCCGCGCGACTGGCCGGCCCTGGCGTGGTCGAGGGCAATAACAATGCCATCTACCGCAGTGATGGCACCCCGGGCAGTCTAAAACAGATTGCTCGTGAGGGCCAGGCTGCGCCTGACAGCAATGGATACCCCTTTCGTAATTTCTCCCCCGGCTCGGAAACGGTGGCGATGAATGAACGCGGCCAGATTGTTTTTCAGACGGGTCTGACGGACTTCAGTTCCGGAATTTATTTTTATGACGACCGGCTTGGTTTGTTGAAAGTAATTCACACTGGCGACTCAATCCTCGGAGGCACTGTTACCCAGTTCGGACTTTATTCACTCCCTCACATGGGCCGGCAGCAAACACCGCTTAACAATCGCGGTCAGGTGGTGTTTTGGTTTAGCGGTGCAGGCACCCAGGGCATCGCCGTTTGGAATCTTCCTCAACTTAAAATTATCGAGATAGCGAGACTGACCAATGACATCCGCATAACGTGGAACACCATCGCCGGTCGCACCAATGTAGTTCAGGCCACAACCAACCTCGCAAGTGGAAATACTCCGAGCGGCTTTTCCGACATCAGTGGCGGCATTGTGGCTTCCGGCTCAGGAGAGGTTGCCGCCAGTTTCACCGAAATCGGCGGCGCCACGAATCAGGCCCGGCGCTACTACCGGATCAAACTATTGCCGTGACGCAATCGTGAGCGGATCACTACACCTTTAGTCCCATTCACCGAAAGCTGTTCGTGCGTTATCAAGTGTCCCATGAACAACTTGATAACTGTCGTTACCCGTTTCCAACTGCCGGCGGGCGTTACCCCGGATCAGATTCGCACTGCGTTCGAAGAGTCCGCGCCGCGATTCCGCAACGTGCCCGGTTTGGTCCGGAAACAATTCCTGCGCTCGAAAGACTGCCGGACCGCCGGCGGAGTTTATTTGTGGAACGATGAAGCCGCGGCCCGCTCCTTCATGAGCGAGCGCGTCGCCCCCATGATTCGCGAGAAATTTAAAGTCGAGCCCACCGTCGAATTTTACGATTCGCCCGTGATCGTGGAGAATTGAGCGGAACGGTGCTGGATTCCATCACTGACCGACAGACCTCACAAACCGACGTCAGGTTAAGTCCTGGAAAATGATATTCTCCAAAGAGGAATCACCGATTCGAGGCCGCTCGTGGTCAGGCCGCCTGACCATTGTATCCGATCGCGCGCCTCAGAATACAGGTTCCTGTGGTGGCAGGTAGAACACAGAATAAAAGTCCGACGACGTCGGGCTGTGAATCAACCGGCCACGGCTTCAACCGAGTGATCGAGCCGTGGATTCCGATCAGGCTTCCATCCACCGTCATGCCCGCGAGCGATCCAGGGTCACCAAGAACATCCGGTTACGTAGCCGAGGTCCTTAACGGCTCGATTTGGTCGGTGCGGAGGAATGCCGGCCAATGTGAGCTGCGGCTTCGGGTGCCTCTCTTTCTACTCGTTGCCGTTCGCAGGAGTCATCAATCACGTTTCCGCGAACCAGAGAATGTGCCCGCACTCTTCACAGACATAGAGTTGCGCCTCTTTATTTAACCAATCCAGTTGAAAAAAGGTTGCTCCCCGCGTATTGAGGAGGGCTTGCTTGGAACGGAATTGATCGTGACTGCAGATGGGGCATCGGACCGATTTGCCCGCCTTGACGAGTGGTTCTGGCGTTGAGTCTGACATAAGGTTGATTCCATCTTACGACCTCCTTTTCAGTAGTGAACTACAAAGGACGATGGGAATTGGAAACCCGGGCATCCGGAGAGGGACCTTGCGGCGGAGGCGACCGCATAAACGTCGGGACGGGTGACTCCAAGTTTGCCCCCGAGGCACAGCCGGGACTTTTTCGAGCGCCTCATTTGTTAATCCGGAGTTCTCCTGCCTCGGTGATCTCTGCGCTCTCCTGTTGAACATTTCGTTGCGGGGGGCAGCCGCTTACGCTGACGGCGCGTCCGAGAACCAAGCCGATAATGGTAGGGCTGAGCTGTGCTCAGCCCAAATCGTTTTGCCCCAAAAAACAAGACCTTGCAAAACGAAGTCGGCCGTAGTCAGACCATTGCCGATTTTCATTCTTAAAAATTGCAGGGAGATGAATTTTGCTCATCGGTTGGATTTTATTCGGCGGCGATGATATTCGCCGCTCATGGGGGGCGAAGGATATTTGGGCCGAGCGGCAACTCGGCCCCACCATTAGATTAAGAGCCCAGTGCGCTCGAAAGCTGCCATCACGAACGACTGGGGGCATCTCGGATTCGGCTTTCCGAGCGAGGATTCCGGGGCTCGCTATGTTGCCTCCGGCGATTTGGGAAGTGAAAAAACTTCCGCGATTTCCGATCCTTCCGCGTTTGCCGATAAAACTTGCTGTTTCTTCTGTTTTTGCGCTTGCAAGTTATCGCGAAGGGGGTAAGGTCGAAGTGTTGGCGTCCCGCCATGGGGCCTGAAAGAAGGCCCCGGTGGGGCGATGCTCTTTGATATTTGAATTTGGAGGGCTCTATGGTTACCGAGTTGCACCGCGGAGAAGCGGAGGCGCGGAGAGGTCCGACGGCGGGGGATATTTACAGAAGATTACGAAGGGAACGAAGTGGGGTTTGAGATGGTTTGAAGGCGGGATTTCGTTTTGTCTGCGGCCTTCGGGTAAATTTTTTACCTGAACCGAAACCAATCAAAGCCGGGACGGCTCTGCCACTATGTAGACGGCCTGCTTGAAATTGGGCTTTGAGGGATGGGACAGCATTTGTCCGACCCCTCCGTTTAAGATTGCGGGGTTGGCAGATGAGTTCTTTGACATTAGCGGGATATGGAAATGCAGATTGCAGGTCCGTTCGGAGGTCTGAGTCGGACTGGCAAGTGCTCCCCACTAAGGCCGGCCCGGGCTATCCACCTGTACGGGGTAACGGTCCACTTTGGTCGCCTTGGGGACGTGTTGAAGACGGGTTGGGGACGCGATGGTGCAGGCTTGTTACGGGCGAGTCACGGAGTGTTACGGCCTGTGTCGCTGTGTTGCGCGCCGTTGCGCATGAGAGTTTGAAAGCGAAGCGGGAACTGACGCAAATGTAAATTTTACCAAACGAACCCAAATCGAAAAATGCGGAAGCTGTTTTGCGGCAGGTAGTTATGACTATTTTTGCCGATGTTGCCTGGGAAAACGAACCCAAACCAAACCCTCGCCAAGACTTGGGAATAATGGAGAGCGCCGTGAATGCCTCTTGGAAAAACAGCGGGGAGACGCCGCTGCCATTTTGATAACAAGGCCTCCGGACGCGCGCCGTTCCTCCTTCAAAATAGTGAGGCGAACTTTAAGGTGTGGATCTCATTTGCGACGCGCTGGGAGGTCGATGGAGATACGCTCGACGGATTTCGATTCAGAGTTCAACGGAGAGGTTTGTGAGCGTCACGAAATGACTGATTGCGAAACCATGAGGGGTTTGAATAGTGCGCGGCACCATTCCGCATTGCGAAAATTGCCGGCTATGGGGTCAAAACAGCAGCCGCCCTGCCCTGCGTCGGGCAAGTCAGAATTGTGGCTGCCATTAGCGCCGTTAAAAAAAGTGCGAATAATAGTTGCGCTGG
>JBGALR010000041.1:0-55551 GCA_044223735.1 Limisphaerales bacterium
AGCCGCCCGGTATTGAACGTGCTCGCCCGGCGAATAATGCCGTGAACCTCGTATCCCTTGGACAAGAGCAACTCCGCGAGGTAGGAACCATCCTGCCCCGTAATGCCAGTAATCAGCGCCTTTTTGGCCATAATATATCGACGACAGACTCAAGAAGTCCGCCCATCAAGGCAAGCTCAGAAAGACAACTCGATCGATCGGTAGGAGAAAAACAAAAGTGAAGGCTGGAGCCAGTTGTCGGATTTGAACCGACGACCGACGGTTTACAAAACCGTTGCTCTACCACTGAGCTAAACTGGCGTGTAGCGAGGCTCAGTGTGCCGGATTTGAGCGAGAACTCAAATCTTTATTGAGGGCCGGACGGTCGCGGTATTTCCTCGAATTTGCGCGCTGCCACCGTTGCTTCTTCCTCTTTCACTTCCGACATTGCCGCGCCTGCTGACATTTCTGATGAAAGTTGCGATTCGGCGTTTTGACACTTGAAATATTTTGGCGGCGTCGAGTTGGGTCGGAATATTGGCATCACATCATTGGGCCCGCTCGCAAGCGCGAGGAGAGAAAAATTCACCACGCTGAATCATTGGCCGTGGGCGCATCGTATGCGGCGCAGAACCATGGACCGATGCATCGGTGTTCGGCGCGAGGCAATGAGCCGGCAAGGCGGGCCAGGAGAACGTTAACGAAAGGATGATATGCATTTGAGCGTGAGGGTGTGCAAACGGCTGGACGGCTGCATGTTGGCGTTAAAAGAGGCTAAGGCGCAAGTGGTTGCGAATCAAGTGTCCTAAAGGTAAATCAAGGCTACTAAAGGCTAATCAAGGTGAGACGGGCGTGTAAAAAAACTGAGCGTGCAAAAACATGCCGGGGAACCGCTGCCACCTTGGCCGAGAGTGGCGGAATGGTCGCTTTAAGCCTTGACTGCGGGCGCCTGTTTTAATAGTGTCATCGCCAAGGAACGCGTGAGTTCAAATTCCGGCAACGCGACAACAAAACCAAGCCTATGAAAAAACTGATTCTCACCCTCTTCACGATCACAACAGTCACCAGCCTATTCGCGCAGGGAACGGTGGTCTTTTACATGCGCACCGCGCTAGGCACCACCCACGTTTGGGCGCCTACATCGCCCCTCAATACCACCCGGTTGGTCGGCTTTGGGATCAATGATTCGCCTTCAGGTAGCATTGATTATGCTGCAGCGGGGATGGCGTTGATTGGCGCGAACGGTCCCAACGGCCAATTTGGGTACGCGACAACATTCGCCCAACTGCTGGCCGCACCGGGCTCCAACATGCCGGAAGGCAGCCTCACGCCTCAAGGCACCGCGGTTACTTTTCGAAGCGGGGCAGCGTTAGGGTCGGTGATTTTCAGCGACCAAACATTGGGGAACGTGCCAAAGGACGCACTGTTTGCAACCCTCGAAATGGTAGCATGGGACAACAGTTCCGGCCTCTACTCGAATTGGAGCCTGGCGAGCGTTGCGTGGTTAAATGGTCTGACCGTTGCCGGGAAGTCGGGTACATTCAATGTCGCCAACATTGGCGGCGATTCGAATACCCCGCCAAGTTTACTAATCCCGAGTTTCAACCTGTATTTTATCCCGGAACCCTCCACGTTGGTATTGGCCGGCCTCGGTGCCGGGGCGATGTTGATTTGGCGCCGTCGCCGGTAGCCTGTGGTCGAGACCTAGTTGGAAATCAATCCACGGGACGCGATATCCCGGCTGGGTGTAATGTCCACAATCCAGCCTTTCCATAACTGCCGACTGCCTCCCTGCGCTTTGACGCAATGCCTACCGGCATGGAAGCCGAAACCACATTGGCCATTTAAAAACGGCGCGCGCATCGTATATTGCTTGAAGCGCCGCAATGTACCATTTCGACAAACTGCCTCCATCGTCTTCGGGATCCCATCGTCGAGTCTTTGATGCTGCGCGATGGTTTGTGGCGCTGGTTGCGATGTTGGCCGCCACCGTGACGCCGATCGGGACGTTGGCAACAGATGGCATTCTGACCAACAGCAAGCTGCGGTTGATCGTGCTCACCGATATCGGCGCTTACAATGCGGAGCCCGATGACGCGGAGTCGCTCGTGCGATTGATGTTGTATTCCAACCAGATCGATATCGAGGGGATCATTACCACGCCTTCGTGGGTGGCGCAGACGGTTGATGAAGCATCGTATCAGCGGATTTTAACGGCGGTGCATGCTTATGGTCAGGTGCGAAGCAACCTGGCGGTGCACGCGACCGGTTATCCCACCGAGCAGTATCTTCTGGATCGCGTAAAGCACGGCACGACCAGCTGGAGCATGACGAATGTCGGGGCCGGCAAAAGCAATGAGGGATCCAATCTCATCATTTCGGTGGTGGATAACACCAACGACTCGCGCCACGTCTGGATCGCCACCTGGACGGGCCTCACCACGCTCGCACAGGCGTTGTACGATGTGCAGGCCACGCGCAGTCCTGCGGAGGTGGACGCCTTCGCGCGAAAAATCACGGTTTATGACATTGATGCGCAGGACAACTGCGGCGCGTGGATCATGCATCATTTTCCGCAGATCAAATTTCTCTGCTCGGACTGGCAGTTCTGGGGCATCTCAACCGCCAAGGATGGCAGTGGCGAAGTGGTGGGCGACACGACCGGCATCATGACAAGCTGGGTATTTGAAAACATTCAGGCCCGCGGGCCCCTGGGCGCGGCATATCCGAACCGGGTGTATGATTTTGAAACGGATTCGCCGTCGTTCATGTACTTGATTCTGAACGGCCTCAACGATCCGGATGAACAAAACTGGGGCGGCTGGGGCGGGCGCTTCTCGGAGTATCCTGGTCAAAATCCGCCCAAGCAGAGCTACGTGTACCAGGATAATGAATCCTACCGGCCGTACAAAGGCTATCGCGATACCCCGGACACCTACACTTTCAATGGCCGGACCTACACCAACAGTCTGTTTGCTCCCGTCGCGCGCTGGCGAACGGCGTTTCAATATGAAATGGCCGCGCGCATGGTTTGGAGCACGAACGCCAATTACGCCACCGCCAATCACAGTCCCAAGGCGGTTTTGAACGGCGACACCACGCTGAACGTCATCATCATCAACACCAATGCCGGTCAAAGCGTGAGCTTGAGTGCCGCGGGATCAACCGATCCAGATGGGAATGCGCTTTCCTACAAATGGTACGTCTATCCCGATCCCGGCACCTACAAAGCGCCCATCACCATCAGCAACGCCCTGTCCGTGAATGGAATCGTGGCCCTCCCCAGCGATGCCACGAACGATTCGATTCACGTAATCCTTGAGGTGACCGACAATGGCATTGGCTATCCGCTCACCGCTTACCGCCGGGCAATTATTCGAACCGGAAACGGCGGCCGCGCCCCGGGCACCATGGTCACCATCAACGACGGCGACACCGGCACCAACAACAACCAGTTTGAATACGTTGGGAGTTGGGGTGTCGGCACGCTGTTTAGGTGTCACCAGGATGACCTCCACATTTCGAGCAACGCGGGAGATTATTTCAACATCCGGTTTGTCGGTACGCAAATAAAGCTATACGGGGTCGTGACCACCTCGCTGGGGAACGCCACCGTTCAAATAGATGGCGGCGCGCCAACAATCGCAAGTTTCTACGGTGCCAGCCAGGAAGGTTCGGTCTTGCTGTACACCAGCGCGGTGCTGCAGCAGGGCCAGCATATATTGAAGGTAACCGTGAACGGCGACGGCGGGGTGGCGCCGGACAAAGCGATCGTATTTGCGGTCCCCACCAGCCAACCGACGCTAAGCATTCAAATGAGCGGAAATGCCGCGACCCTCAGTTGGCAGACAAATTACCTGGGCTGGCGCTTGCAAGTCCAAACCAACGCGCCGGGCGGCCTCAACGCAACCAACTGGTTCACGCTGCCGGGAACCGAATTTATCACTTCGACCAATCTTACAATTTCCGATTCCAACCCGGCGGTCTTCCACCGCCTGCAACTCACTCATGAATAAACCGCTGACGGAATATCGTGGAACTCAGGGCTTTGACTTTTTGCCCTGGCCAACCGCCTGCGCGCCGACGCCCTGCGGGGGTTGCTCGTTGGCGAACTGATCGTCATCTTTGACTTCTTTTTTCAGGCGATAGAGTTCCGCTTTCAATTTTGCGACGGTTTCCTTTTGCGCAGGGTCGTTGTAGAGGTTGTGCAGCTCGTCGGGGTCTTTGACGAGGTCGTACATTTCCCACTGATCCTTTTTCCAGAAATAAATGAGTTTGTGCGTGGTGGTGCGGACGCCGTAGTGGGC
The DNA here is from genome assembly GCA_044223735.1 of Limisphaerales bacterium. GTDB lineage: Bacteria > Verrucomicrobiota > Verrucomicrobiia > Limisphaerales > UBA8199 > JBGALR01. The sequence goes on from JBGALR010000041.1 coordinate 4,287, forward strand.
GCGGGTGTTGTGGTCGCCCGGATCGTGATAATAACGGTAGTAATAGCTCGTGCGCCAGTCGGCGGGCTTTTCGCCTTTCAAGAGCGGGATGAGGCTGCGGCCTTGCATGTCGGCGGGGATTTTTAGTCCGGCCAGCACCATGAACGTGGCGGTGAAATCGGGATTGATGACGAGCGCGTCCTGGATGGAGCCGGGCTTCGTCACACCGGGCCAGCGGACGATGAAGGGCATTTTGATGGAGGCCTCATACATGAAGCGCTTGTCGTAGAGGCCATGGTCGCCAAGGAAGAAACCCTGGTCGCTGGTGTAGATGACGACGGTGTTCGTGGCGAGGCCGGTTTGTTGCAGGAAGTCCAGCAACTTGCCCACGTTGTCATCGACCGATTGAATGCACGCGAGATAATCCTGCATATAACGCTGGTATTTCCAGGCGTTCAACTCCTCGCCTTTGAGGATCTTCCTTTTGCCGTCCACTTCGATTTCGACTTCGGTGGGTTTCACATCCAGCCACGCGGTGCGGGCCGGTCCCTTGAGGTCCGCGGGCGGTTTCAATTTCAGGTCCAGACGGGTCAGATCGTTGAAGACTTTTTGCGTGCTCTCCCGGATGGCGTCCGTGCGGGTGTCGTAATTGTCGCGAAGCGTCGCCGGTTCGGGAATATGCTTGGCGGCGAACTCGGCGCGATATTTGTCGTTCGGCTCCCACGGGCGGTGCGGCGCCTTTTGATGACACATCAGGAAAAAGGGTTTTCCCTTCGGCACGTTCTTCATGAAATCAATCGCCATATCGGCGGTGACGTCGGTGACGTATCCCTGCACCACATGACGGCCATCGCGATTGAGAAACGGCGGATTGAAGTAGATGCCCTGCCCCGGCAACACCTCCCATTGATCGAAGCCAGTCGGGTCGCTGCCGAGATGCCATTTTCCATACATGCCGGTGTAGTAGCCCGCGCCCTGGAGGTATTTGGCGACGGTGGGTTGCGAGCCGTCGAAACGATTGAAGGTGGGGACGCCGTTCAAGTGGCTGTATTTGCCGGTGAGGATCGTCGCGCGGCTGGGGCTGCAAATCGAATTGACGCAAAAGCAATTGTCGAAGCGCATGCCTTCCTTCGCGAGCCGGTCCATGTTGGGCGTCTGATTGACCTTGCTGCCATACGCGCTGATGGCGTGGGCCGCATGGTCATCACTCATGATAAAGAGGATGTTAGGCTGCGTGGCGGCGATGGACGAAAACGGCAGGCACGTGACGGCGAGCAACGCACGGAGGAGAAACGGAAGGGGCTTCATGCAGGCGATTCTGCGCGAAGCGAACGGCGAGGCAATCTGAAAGTTTATTCGCGGCCGAGTCAATGCAGCATCGCCAGCGGATTGGGCTCGCGAATCAGCTTCGCGTCGAGGTCGAGGTAGAAATCCATGCGGCGATCGGTTTCCGCGTCGTCGATGCTTCGCGCCATTAGAATATAGGTCGCGTAATGGTTGCCCTCCGACTCAACGAGACTGGCGTAAAATTTGGAGAGTTCGTCGTCCATCGGAGCCAATGCCTGGGCAAGAAACTGAAATTTTTCGCAGCTTCGGCCCTCAATCAAGCTGCAACAAATCAGATGATCAATCACCTGCGCTCGCGTACCGTTGCGCACGGACCTCATCAAACCGGCAATCCACGGACTCGGAAAGGGTTGACCGAATGGGATATCGCGCTTTTTCAGCAAGTTGAGCACGAGCTGAAAATGTTGCAGCTCTTCGATCGCGATGGCGTTCAGTTCCTCGACGCGGGGAAAGAGATCGCGATACTTTTCGAGATTCAACGCGCTGGTCGCCGCCTTGCGTTCCAGGTGGGCGTGATCCACCAGCACCGCCGGCAGATCGGCGAGGACCTTCGGCAGCCAGTCGGCGGGAACCTTTTCACGGAACAAAAGCATGCGTGATTTTCGACAGCGAGCGAACGGGGCGCAAGCGGGAATGAGCAACCGGTATTGGAACAAGCCTGCGCTTAGCCCGCCCCTTCCAATATCGCCACGGCCGTGGCGTATGTCTGGGTGTGGCTCATGCTGAGCAGAATCGCACTGGCGCCACGGCGGCGGAGGAGTTCCGGTCCGGCCCCGTGTAAAATTACGTAGGGCTGACCGCTTTCCTTGCGGGCAATTTCCATGTCGTGCCAGCCGAGGTCCTCGCCAATACCGGTGCCAAAAGCTTTTGAGATCGCCTCCTTCGCCGCGAAGCGCACGGCAAGGAACGGCGACGGATCTTTATACGCGAGACAGTATTTAATTTCGTTCGGATGCAATATCCGATTCAGGAAGACATCCCCAAACCGTTCGTGCGATGATTTGATCCGCGCGACTTCGATGATGTCAATTCCAAGGCCGAGAGTCATGGAGCGGGAGTTTTGTGGGATTCGATACAGCGATGATTCAGCCCGGATAGCCTGACATCAAATCAAGCATCTCCTGCACCGCCACGGTCATCCCGAGGCTGACCGCGCGACTGACGATGCTGTGGCCAATGTTGAGTTCCACCAGGTGCGGCACGCGATACAGGGTGGTGAGATTTTCGTAATTCAATCCATGCCCGGCATTCACCTTGAGGCCCAGGCCGTGGGCCTGTCGCGAAGCCACCACGAGGCGATCCAATTCCAACGCGCGTTCGCGTTCGTCGCCGAACGCCTCCGCATAGGCGCCCGTGTGCAATTCGATGAACTGACTGCCCGTCCGTGCCGAAGCTTCCACCTGGCCCGGACTGGGCGCGATGAACAAGCTGACCTCTATGCCGGCATCGTTCATTTTTTTGCGCGTCTCGGTGAGGGCCTGAAGATTGCCTACCACATCAAGCCCGCCTTCGGTGGTGACTTCCTGGCGTCGCTCGGGTACGAGACACACGATGTTCGGTTTAAGCTGCAGCGCGATCGAAACGATCTCCGGCGAGTTGGCCATTTCCAGGTTGAGCCGGGTCTTGATCGTTTCGCGCAGTTTCCAGACGTCGTGATCCTGAATATGGCGCCGGTCTTCCCGCAAATGCGCGGTGATGCCGTGCGCGCCCGCGATCTCGCACGCGATGGCCGCGTCCACGGGATCCGGCTCGCCGCGTTCACGCCCGCGATAGCGCGCTTCGCGCAATGTCGCTACGTGGTCAATGTTCACTCCCAATTTCAACATGGTGGCGGAGTATGATTCACGCGTTGCGGCCTTCGCAATCTCATATTCGTCCGGCCAAAAGTCCGCCGGTAACTGACCGTGGCGTTACGGCTGAATGACTTTGACCGACTTATTGCCGAATCAGCGGACGGGCGGCTGCGGGTCACCGACCCGCGCTCCGTTCGGGCCGAACCGCGCGCGAATGCTGAGCCTTCGTCAATTTCGCAGCGTGGTGGCGTCGAACAGGATATTGGCCACGCCTTTCAGGAGTTGTTTCACATCGTAAGGCTTGCTGAGCGAGGCGACGAGTTTGAGGTTCGCAAAGGAAGAAGTGTCCGACCCGGATTTGATGCCGCTGGCCACGATGACGGGAAGATTCGGCGAGAGTTTCCGAATCGCACGAATCGCGCTGAGCCCATCGAGGAACGGCATGTCCGCATCGGTGACCAGCAGTTTGATTTCGTGCTGGTGACTTTCGAAACGGGCGATGACTTCGAGCCCATTATCGGCGGTGAGCACGCGATAACCGTAATTCTCCAATGTGGTCTTTGCCAGTTCGAGCACCAGTTGTTCGTCATCGGCGAGCAGGATCATTTCGCCATTGCCGGAAGGCAGCGGGGCTTCCTTGATCTCGCTCCGATCCGCCGCCGTGAAGGGCACTGCCGGCAGGTAAATCCGAAATTCGCTCCCCTGGCCCACCTCGCTATCGACCTCGAGAAATCCCTGGGAACGCTTCACGAGCGTCGCCACCGTGGACAATCCCAAACCAGTGCCCTGCTCCGGTCCCTTCGTGGTAAAGAACGGCTCGAAAATCCGGGCGCGCACGTCCGCTGGAATTCCCACGCCCGTGTCCGCCACGGTCAGCATGACGTGCGGCAGTTTTTCCGCCGCCGGATGCCGTGCCAGCACTGCCGCGGTGGCGGGAATATTTTCCCCGGCCAGCGTCAACGTTCCGCCCGTCGGCATCGCGTCACGCGCATTCACGCATAGATTCATGAGCACCTGGTGCAACTCCGTTGTATCCCCGGCGACATTCCACAAATCCACGGGCATGTTCACATTCACCGAAATCGCCTTGGGAAAAGTGTCCCGCGCGATTTTGGACATTTCGCTGACGAGCTGGCGCAACGGCACGGCGCCGGCTTTGGCGCGGGTGCCCCGGGCGAAACTCAGGATTTGCTTCACCATCTCCGTGCAGCGATGCGCGCTTTTGGAAATCAACTCCAGCAATTCCATCCGGTTTACCTTGTCGGCGCTGCTCTCCTTCAACATTTGCGACCCGATCACAATGGGCACGAGCGCATTGTTCAGATCGTGAGCGATGCCGCCGGCCAGCGCGCCGATGCTTTCCATGCGCTGTGACCGCAGGAATTGCTCCTCCAGTTTTTTCTTCTCCTGCTCCTGCAGGCGCACTTGCTGCTCGGCCTTTTCGCGCTCCGCCATTTCATTTCTCAAGGATTGGTTTGCGGTGACCAGATCCGCCGTTCGGGCTTGAAACCCGGCCGCCATCTCGTCGAGCGCGCCGCCCAATTGCACCAGTTCCGTCGCGCCGTGCATCGCGCCGGCGCGCGCGCTCAAGTCGCCCGTCGCGAGTTTTCGGGCGGTCGCTGCCAGCGCCGTGACCGGCTGGAGAATGTGATACTTCGCGTACCACCAGACCACGAGCCACACGACGAATGCGATTAATGCCAGGATGATGGAGTTGCGCACGAGCGCCTGGTTGGCTCGCGCGAACAGGATCGTCAACGGCACTTCCACGCTGGCATACATTCCCGGCACCTGGCCATCCGTCACCGGGGTGGTGGCATACAAACGCCACACGCGGTCGTCGCCTTGCATTTCAAATCCACCCCCCGGCCCGGACAGGATTTTCTTCATGGCGGGAACCTCTGCAAGCGATCGGCCCACCCATTCCCCGCCTGCGGGATAGCGCGCGAGCACCGTGCCGCTCTGGTCGAACACGGTGACCGTCCCCCCGGGCGGCACTTCCAATTCCTCGATCCCTTCCGACAGCTTCGACAGCTTCAACGAGGCATACAGGATGCGCGCCACCTCCCCATCCGCGTTTGCCACGGGATAACCGACATTCAACATCGGCTCACCCGTCAACCGGTTCACATGATAATTCCCAATTGAAAATTTCCGGCTTTTCAGAGTCCGCTGGAAGAACGCCAGGTTGGACAGCCCCGGATGCTGATTGGTCAAATCGGCGCTGCAAAAAAGCGTGCCGTCGAGTTCCACCAGGCCAAAATCCACGTAATCCGGCGACAGTTTGCGGAGGTTTGCCAGGTTCACCGAAGCGAAGGTCGTATTGGTCGTGAGCAGTAGAAACGGGAATTGGGTCAAGGTGGCCAGCAACTGGCGCGTCGCCTTGACGAAATTTTCCTGATTGGCGGCGGCGACCGCCGAAATCGCCGTTGCCTTTTCCGTAAGCCGCGCCTTTTCCAGGCGTCGCAGCTCCAGGTTTCCATACAACACAATGCCGAGGGCCGGTATGACGATCAGCAAAATCAGCAAGAGGAGCCGCGCCCGAAAAGTCGCCAGCATCGCAGGCGCCGTTTTGGCGAGGGATCGTGAGACGAGATGATCCCCGTCCGTTTTGGAAGACACCGGTTTCACTTATTCTTATTCCGCCAAACGCTGCGAGTTAAATTTACTCCCAAATGAGCAGTGACAATGCTCCAACTCGCCCGGTGTGTAAGCGCCATAATAACCCAAATACCTCCGTTGGCAATCTGACAAATTGGCGACACCAATCCAGCACACCTTTCCGCGGATTTTAGCGAACAGGCATCCGCTCTTGATTGAGACGCCTCGGGCATCGATTCGCGTTTTCAACGACCTTGCCTTTCGAGGCATTTGGGGCAAGCTGCGCGCGGTGAAAAGTCCCCTGACAACGTCAGCATTTCGCAGCCGCTATTTTCTGGCGGCCATCGCGGGCCTGTTGCTGGGTGTGTCGTTTCCCGGGATTGGCTACGCCGGTCTCGCGTGGATTGCGCCGGGGCTTATCCTCGCCGCCGCCCTCAAAAAGCAAGGATGGGAACGTTTTCGCATCGGTTACGTCGCCGGGCTGTTTCATTATCTAGCATCGCTTTACTGGCTGCTGCTGATTCCGTATCGCTGGCACGGCATCCCGCTGGGACCGGCGGCAGGCTGGTTTTCTCTAAGCGCGTATCTTGCGATTTATCCGGCGATCTGGGTATCGCTTTTGGCGGGTCCGCGCACCAAAACTGGCGAGCGCCTCGGAGGCGTTCCCGTTCAAAGCTGGGCGGGACGAACCCTTTGGGCGCTGTATGGCGCGGTGCTTTGGGTGGCGTTGGAAATGATCATCTCTCGCCTGTTCAGCGGGTTTCCCTGGAACCTGCTGGGCTCGACGCAGTTTCAGATGACCCCGCTTATTCAGATCGCCTCGGTCACCGGCATCTACGGCGTTTCCTTCCTCATCGTCTGGGTTTCCCTTTCGCTGCTGTCGGCGGCGCTGATGGTGGTATTCCGTCCAACGGTTCGTGCTGCGTGGATGCGGGAAATCACTCTGCCGCTGGCGGTCGTCATGGTGCTATTCAGCATGGGCATGCGCCGCATCCGCAATCTTCCGCCGCCGCAGCGCACACTTACCGTCACGATGGTTCAGCCGAGCATTCCGCAAACCCTCATTTGGGACACCAGCCAAAATGCCGAACGCTTTCGCGAACTCGTCCACCTTTCCGAACAGGCGTTGACCAACCGCACCGACCTCCTGCTCTGGCCTGAGGCAGCCGTCCCCAGTCTGGCGCGTTGGGATACCAACGTTTATTTCGCAATCACCAACCTCGTCGCCAGGCATCGAGTCTGGCTAATTCTGGGTTCGGACGACATCGGACGCCCGGCGCACCCGGTCGAACCGGACGAGGTCGAATTTTATAATGCCAGCTTTCTCGTCGCCCCTGACGGCGAGTTTGTGAGGCGCTATCGCAAGCGCAACCTGGTGATCTTTGGCGAGTATGTACCGCTCGTAAAATGGCTCCCCTTTATCAAATGGTTCACGCCCATTGATGGCGGTTTTACGGCCGGCGACCATCCCGTTCCGTTTGGGCTGGAAGACCCGCCAGTCAAAACCTCGGTGCTCATCTGTTTCGAGGATATTTTCCCACACCTCGTCCGCGAATATGCCGATGATGACATGGATTTTCTCGTGAACCTCACGAACAACGGATGGTTCGGCGAGGGCGCCGCGCAATGGCAGCATGCCGCCGGCGCGGTTTTTCGCACGGTCGAGAATAACATTCCGCTGGTTCGCTGTTCCAATAACGGCCTTACCGCCTGGGTAGATTCGCGCGGAACGCTGCGTCAGATTTTTCGCGATGATCGCGGTACGATTTATGGCCCCGGCTCAATGACGTCGGAAATTCCGCTCCTCGGATCGGGCGAAACAAGGACGCCCACTTTTTATCATACCAATGGCGACGTCTTTGGTTGGGCGTGCGTGAGCCTCGCCGCAATCATGGTGATTGGGCGAGTCCGTCAAGGTCGGAAAACGCGACTCACTCAGTAAGGCATCATGCGTTCGACGCGCCATCCAGGACTCGATTTGAAATTTCAAATTTCAAATTCAAAATTACGCTCTTTTGACCTGCCAACGCTTTGAAGACTTGCCCGTATGGCTGGAAGCGATTCAATTGGCCCAAGGCATTTATGGGCTGACCGAGCATGTGGCATTTCAAAAACGACGCAGCTTAAGCGACCAGCTCGGAACGGGCAGCCGTCTCTGTCTCAAATAACATCGCTGAAGGCTGCGAACGAGGCCCCACCAGGGAATTACTGGCATTTCTGTATATCGCGCGAGACGCCGCGGGTGAAATGCGTTCCATGCTGTGTCTGATCGAGCTCCTGCCCCGGTTTGCGCCGCTCATTCCCAAAATTTTCAAATTGAAAACCAACGCGGAGTCCTGTTCGCGCCAACGGCGGGCGTGGGCCGCGAAACAGCAGGGCTCTTCCATCGAAGGCCAGCGACGGCAGCCCGCCAGCGTACTGAACAACAGAAACGCGTTCCTTTTCCCAATCCACCGAATCCCGACGGGCCCACGGCGACGCCTTCCCACGATGATCGCCCCGCAGAGTGACCGTCAGTCAGGCAGCACGACACTCCACCGTAACATTTCGCGCCAGCCAACTTTCCCGGTTCGAATTTCAAATTTGAAATTTCAGATTCGAGTCTCTCGTCCGCAATCGCAGCGGAGATTTCATATTCTTTGCGAAAAATCTGAGATTCCTTCCTAAAAACATCCCAAAAGCTGGCGAAGTTCCTGCTGTTACAGGAGCATGTTCGAGCACGAATGGGAACCAGTGACGAAGGGTAAGCTCGCGGCATTTGCCGCAGGGCTCGCCATCTTTTTCGTCTTCTTGTTTTGGTCCGAGCCCGGGTTCGTATTTCTCCTCGACCATGCAAATCTACTCTTTCACGAAGCGGGCCACCCAATCATCGGGCTGGTCAGCCAGCGCATCGAGACCTACGGCGGAACGATCGGGCAACTGTTCTTCCCGGTGGTGCTCGCGATCAGTTTCTGGAGAAAAGGCAATGCCCTGGCATTTGCTGCCGCCTGGATCTGGTTTTTTGAAAACTGGTTTAACATCGCGCGGTATATGGCAGACGCACGCGCGCTGCAACTTCCGCTCGTCGGCGGCGGTGATCACGACTGGAATACCATTCTGACACGCTGGGATATTTTGCAATATGACACCCGCATCGCCGCCGTGCTGAAAATTGCCGCGTGGATCGGAATCGTCCTCGCCTGCGGCTGGGTAATCTGGCGCGCGTGGCGTGACCGGCAGCGCTCCGCCACCGATCCGGACTGGGCGGCATTGGAGGCATTTTCCCGCCAGAAGTCGGGTTACTAAGTGAGCAAAGTAGGATTGCGTTCGCGTCGGCCCCGATTTAGCCTGCGGCATCATGCTGGCGTGGCTGGGATCCTACCTTTTCAATACCGATTTCTGGGTCTCCAATCCCTGGCTACCACTCCTCGGGCTTTTCCAGTTGTGGATGTTGATCGATGCCATCCGCCGCCGCGAATGGGTATGGGCTTTTTTCATCGTCATAGGCTCCGGCATAGGAGCCGCGTTCTACTATTTCTCGGTGTATCGCGACGGGCCTTCCGCCACGCGTGGCTTCGAGTTACCAGGCGCTCACAACCGCCGCCGCATCAAACAACTTGAAGCCCAGATTCATCACCTCGACAAGGCGCATCACTATTCCCAACTCGGTGACATTTATTTTCAACGCGGCAAACTCGCCAAGGCCGAGGCCTGCTACCGTGCCGCGATGGAACGAGATCCGGAAGACATAGACACCCGCGCCCACCTGGGCCAGTGCCTGCTGCGAGGAAAACGCCCGGCCGAGGCACGACCGTTGCTGGAAGGTGTCGTCAACGAAAATCCAAAGCACGATTACGGGCATTCCAAAATGGCGCTCGCGGAGACCTATATGGCGTTGGGCGAAAACGACGCGGCGTTCGCACTGTGGAAAGACGTTACGGAAAACCATTCCTATCCACGCGCCAAAGTGCAACTGGCTGAAATGTACGTGGCCCGAAACCAGCCTGACCTTGCGCGGGGCGAGGTTCGCGAGGTTCTGTCCGATGATATCCACGCGCCCTCTTTCCAGCGTCGACGTGATCGCATCTGGGTACGACGGGCCCGAAGCCTGTCCAGAAAAATAGGTTAATCCTCCCAACCGCCATGAACCCACCGATGGAGGAGACATTCACAAAATTCCGCCGCCTGGATTCGGGCAAGATCGTTGAAACCGTGGAGGCGCTCAAGGCCCGCATTGAGGAACGTTTTCCCACGTCCGGCCTGAACAAAGTTACTGCCGAATTGCTTGAGGTATCGAAGGAAACTCTGCATCGCATTGCGTGGATTCAGCGTCCCAACCTGACACTGCGCGCCGCCGCCGGCTTATTGATTGCGGCCATTGTCGCCCTGCTGATTCTGGTGGTCACCCAAATCAAAAAATTTCAACTCGACGACTTTACCAATTCGATGCAAGGCATTGATTCCACCATCAGCTCGGTTGTGTTTATCGGCGCGGCGATTCTGTTTTGTGTGACCTGGGAAAACCGACTGAAACGGCGCCGCGCCTTGAAAGCGCTGCACGAACTACGAGCCCTGGCGCATATCATCGACATGCATCAGTTGACCAAGGACCCGGAAAGCTATTTTAACGCCAGGCAAAATCCTCCCGTGAAACGCACGATGACGCCGTTCGAATTGAATCGTTATCTCGACTATTGCAGCGACGCCCTGGCGTGCATCAGCAAAATTGCCGCCCTTTACGTGCAGGGATTCGAGGACCCCGTGCTCCTCGACGCCGTGGACGATGTGGAGAATCTCACCGCCGGATTGTCGCGTAAAATCTGGCAGAAAATTACGATCATGGAAAACTTTGGACGTTCCCTCAACGAAGCTGCGGCAAAAGGCTTGAGTTAGTCGCCCCTCGGCGGAACCCGGGATTTAGCAGCATTTTTTCAATCGGTCCCATTCGGAAGAGCTGGCCATCACAGTCTAATAGCACACTTAATTGCGGTGATGACTTTGGCGTTTCGGCGTTAGCACTGAGCTGTATTCAAAAAGGTTATGGTTCACATCGGCTGGCCGAGAAGCGTCCAGCGTGCGCAAATTTCCGCACTTATTTTCCGAATCACAGACGGATCCCCCAGGCATAAACGCCGTGTTAGGAGTGTCAGAGCACGCAAGTTAAAATCTCCCAGGTGGCTTGGCACTGACTCTGCTTAACCGCTCACAGTTCCAAACAAGCCAGTGACTAACACATCACAACCATCACCCCACCTGTTAAACCACATGAAAAAAATCGAAGCCATCGTCAAACCGTTCAAACTTGAGGAAATCAAGGATGCGCTGTCCGGAGTCGGGATCACTGGCATGACCGTTTCGGAGGTAAAAGGCTTCGGCCGGCAAAAGGGCCATACGGAAATCTACCGCGGCAGTGAATATACCGTGGATTTTCTTCCCAAATTGAAAATCGAAATCGTCGTGGATGATACCGACGCGCAGAGCGTCGTGGACGTCATCGTTAAGGCCGCGAAAACGGGCAAGATCGGTGATGGCAAGGTGTTTGTCTCGCCCGTGGACTCGGCCATCCGGATTCGAACCGAGGAGACCGGAGCAAACGCGGTATAACTTTCCCATAACCACAAAACAAAACAGAACACCAGCAATGAAAAAATTCCTGCTTACTCTCGGATTGCTCGCGCTCCTTGGTGCCGGCACCTTCCCCACGCTCGCTGCAGACGCCGCTCCGCCAAAGCCAACGGTGGAGGATCGCCTCGCAGACCTCGAAGCGTACGTCACGAACGGCGCCCGCCAGACCAATGCCCCCACCGCCCTCGCCACGTCTTCCGGTCCAGGCCATAACGCCTGGCAGATGACCTCTGCCGCTCTGGTATTGTTCATGACATTACCGGGCCTTGCATTGTTTTACGGCGGCCTGGTGCGCCGCAAAAATGTGCTCTCCGTCCTCGCCCAATGCCTCGGCATCACGGGACTCGTCACCCTGCTCTGGTGGATTTGCGGCTATAGCATCGCGTTCCACAGTGGTGGCGGGGTGTTCGGCGGCCTGCAATGGAGCTTTTTAAACGGCGTCGATTCCACACCGAACACCGACTACAGCGGCTGGGTGTCGCACAACGTTTTCTCCATGTATCAACTGATGTTCGCCATCATCACACCCGCGCTCATCGTCGGCGCAATTGCTGAACGCATGAAATTCTCCGCCATCCTCGCGTTTGTAACCCTCTGGATGTTCGTTGTCTATTTCCCCCTCGCGCACATGGTGTGGGGCGTTGACGGCATGATGAATGGCGTCTGGAACGCCTCCGCGAAAATCAAAGCGATCGACTTCGCTGGCGGCACCGTGGTGCATATGTCCTCCGGCTGGTCGGCGCTCATCCTTTGTATCATCCTGGGAAAACGTTTTGGCTTCGGCAAAGAACCGATGCCGCCGCACAACCTTGTTCTGTGCATGGTCGGCACTGGCATGCTTTGGGTGGGCTGGTATGGCTTCAACGCCGGCAGCGCGGTGGCGGCGGACGGTCTCGCCGCCAGCGCGTTTGTGACCACCACACTCGCCACCGCTGTGGCCTCTTTCGTATGGCCGATGGCGGAATGGATGCTAAAGGGCAAGCCGAGCGTGCTCGGATTTTGCTCCGGCGCTGTGGCCGGCCTCGTGGTAATCACCCCGGCTTGTGGATTCGTTACGACCAATGGAGCAATCCTGATCGGCATCGCCGCCGGCGTCGTTCCGTTCTTCTTTTGCTACAAAGTGAAGGCATGGTTCGGTTATGACGACGCGCTGGACACTTTCGGCGTTCACGCCGTCGGCGGAACGATGGGCGCGTTCCTAACCGGGATGCTCGCCCGGGCGGAAGTGAATCCGAACCTCAACCTCAATCTGAAGGCGTATGTCACCGGCGCTGCCTTCCAGCCACTGGTGTTCGAACAAGTGAAAGCGATTTTGTTGACCCTCGTCCTCGCCATCGCGGGCACCACGGTAATTGCCTACGCGGTAAAAGCCGTCCTCGGCCTTCGCCCGAGCACGGAGGATGAAGTCAACGGCCTCGACATCATGGAACACGGCGAGGAAGGCTACCACTCGGAAGGCTTCGCGTCCGGCCACTCGATGATGAGTTCGGCCGCAAAAGAACCCGGCATCAGCGTTGCCGGGGCCAGCCACAAGCCGGCGACCACCTGACCTGACGGACGCCCTCCGGCGTTCGCAAACCAAAACCAACTGCCCCCGGTTTCACGACCGGGGGCTTTGTTTTTCCGGGAGCCGCAACCACGAAGCGCGCCAAAACCTAAGACTTGAACTCCATTGCAGGACACGCTAACTCGTGGACGTCACAAAGTAATACCGCGAACCGAATCACACGCTTTACCCCCTTATGAAAAAACTCAACGTCGGACTCGTCGGCTACGGCTTCATGGGTCGCGCCCATTCGAATGCCTATCGCAAAGTTGGTAATTTTTTTGACCTCAAATATCAACCCGTGCTGAAAGCCGTCTGCGGGCGGGATGAGGCCAAGGCGACGGCCTTTGCGGAAAAATGGGGTTATGAGTCCATCGAAACGGATTGGCGCAAACTGATCGCGCGTCCCGACATCGACCTCATCGACATCGCATGCCCAAACGACAAGCACAAGGAGATCGCCATCGCCGCCGCGCGGGCGGGCAAAATGATTTTGTGCGAGAAGCCTCTCTCGATGGACGGACCGGAAGGCTTGAAGATGGTGCAAGCGGTCGAGAAAGCAGGCGTGGCAAACATGGTTTGGTACAACTATCGCCGCGTGCCTGCCGTGACGCTTGCGAAGCAACTCATCGACGAGGGCAAGCTGGGACGGATCTTCCACTATCGCGCCAAGTTTTTGCAGGACTGGACCATCTCCAAGGAATTGCCGCAGGGGGGCGCCGGGTTGTGGCGGCTGGACGCCAGCGTGGCGGGGAGCGGAGTCACCGGCGATTTACTGGCGCATTGCATCGATACCGCGCTCTGGCTCAACGGCCGGATGGAAAAGGTCAGCGCGATGACGGAGACGTTCATCAAGGAACGGATGCATAACGAAACTGGCAAGGTGGAGAAAGTTGGCATCGACGACGCCTGCGCATTTCTGGCGCGTTTCAGCAACGGCTCCCTCGCGACCTTCGAATCCACACGTTACGCACGCGGCCACAAGGCGCTTTACACGTTCGAGATCAACGGCGAGCACGCCTCAATTTTTTGGGACCTGCATGACTTGCACCGGCTGCAATATTTCGATCATCGTGACGAAGGCCGGCTCCGTGGCTGGCGCACGCTGCACATTACCGACGGCGACCAACCCTACATGGATAAATGGTGGGTGCCCGGCTTGCAAATCGGCTACGAACATTCCTTTGTGCACCAGGTGGCGGACTTCCTCGAAGCCGTGGCGAAGGGGAAGCCGGCAAGTCCAACGTTCCGCGACGCGCTCGAGACGCAATACGTGTGCGATGCCGTGCTCAAATCAGCGAAGACCGGCCGCTGGGAAAAAGTGCCACGGGGAAAATAAAACGACCCTTCCGAAGAAGGGTCGCGCGGAGATGGATACGGTGAATGAGCGTCAACCGACGCTCATACCGAGCAGGAATTCGATGTTGCTGCGCGTTTTCTTGAGCTTGTTTAACACAAGCTCCATCGACTCAACCGGGGGCACACCCGTGAGCGCGCGGCGCAGCACGACAACCTTGTTGTACTCGTCCGGGTGATAAAGCAGTTCCTCTTTGCGCGTGCCGGAACGCTCGATGTTGATCGAGGGGAAAATACGGCGGTCCACCAGGGCGCGGTCCAAATGCACTTCCATGTTGCCGGTGCCTTTGAACTCTTCGAAAATAACTTCATCCATGCGGGATCCAGTATCCACGAGCGCAGTCGCAATAATGGTCAGCGAGCCACCCTCTTCAATATTGCGCGCGGCGCCGAAGAAACGCTTGGGCTTGTGCAACGCGTTGGCATCCACACCGCCGGATAGAATTTTGCCGGAGTGCGGTTGAACGGTATTGTAGGCGCGCGCCAGACGAGTGATGGAGTCGAGCAGGATGACGACGTCGCGCTTGTGCTCGATCATGCGGCGGGCTTTCTCGATTACCATTTCGGCCACCTGGACATGCCGCTCGGGCGGTTCGTCGAAGGTCGAACTGATGACTTCGGCCCCCCGGCAGGAACGTTCCATGTCGGTGACCTCCTCCGGTCGCTCGTCAATCAGCAGAATGAAAAGATAAGCCTCGGGGTTGTTCTTCAAGATCGCGTTCGCGAGCTTTTGCATCAACACCGTTTTACCAGTGCGCGGCGGCGCCACAATCAGGCCGCGCGTTCCCTTGCCGATCGGACAGACGAGATCCAGCACGCGCGTCGAGAGTTCATCCGAATCGGTCTCCAGGAGAAACCGGCGGTTGGGGAATAGCGGCGTGAGATTATCAAAATGAGTCTTGTCCTTCGCCTTATCCGGCTCTTCCTGGTCCACTGCTTCAACTTTCAGCAGGGCGAAAAAGCGTTCCTTCTCCTTCGGCGGACGAATCTGGCCGGCGATCAAATTGCCCGTTTGCAAATCGAATCGGCGAATCTGCGAGGGAGAAACATAGATGTCCTCCGGGCACGGCAAATAATTGAAACTTTGTGAGCGCAGAAAGCCAAAGCCCTCCGGCAACACTTCCAGCACGCCTTCGGAGAAAAGCACGCCCGCGCGTTCCGCATTTTTTTGCAGGATGTGAAAAATGACCTCGTGCTTCCGCATCGTACCGAAATTCTCAACGTTGAGATCGCGCGCCATCTGGTTCAGATCGCCCATCGACATCGATTGCAGCTTGGCAATATTGATGGACGTGGGAGCGATACGATCCTTGTCTTTATCCGCACCGGCTTTGATTTCGGCCGCATCGGGCTCGCGTGTTTCCACAGGCGCGGTGGGCGGCTGCAGCGCACCGGAGGAGGGAGTGGCGGCTACTTCGGTGGCGGTCGCGGTGGCTGTGGCGGCTACTGCCACATTGCCATCAGTATCGTTCGCAATATCAACGATCTTGGGCTTCGCGCCCTTCGTTTTTGCCTTTTTCGTAGGTCTTGGCATAACTCAATAAATTCAGATTTTAAAACTGCAAAGGTGAAATCTTACGGCTGAACACCAGCCTGGCTCCTCATTGGACGCCTAAAGCTTCGTTTAGTTCAAATTGGAATGGTTACCAACCAACGGGAGCGTTTTGCAAAGGTAACTGCGGACACTTTGCCATCCGGGGAATCCGCAGTGATTTCAAGAACACGTTGGCGCACCTTCGCCGCAGTGTCAAGGGCATTGCGCCAAAAATTTGACGTCAGTAAGGAAGCGGAAACCGCGCCGTCAGTTCGCGCACGCGCTGGCGTACTTTTGCGATTCCCTGGGCATTTTTCAGATCCAGCAATACCTCGCTAATCATGTCACCGATCGCAGCCATCTCCGCTTCCTTCATTCCGCGCGTGGTGACAGCGGGTGTGCCCAACCGAATGCCGCTCGCCTGGAACGGCGAACGCGTTTCGAAGGGAATCGTATTTTTATTCACGGTGATCCCAGCTTCATCGAGCGCGATCTGGCAGTCCTTACCGGTCAATCCGCGAGCACCCACATCCACCAGCATCAGGTGATTGTCGGTGCCGCCGCTGATGAGCCGGAAACCGTTGCTCTTCATCGCGTCCGCCAGCGCGGCGGCATTGCGCACGATCTGCGTTTGATATTCCTTAAATGACGGCTGCATCGCCTCGTGCAAACAAACCGCCTTGCCGGCGATGACGTGCATCAAGGGTCCGCCTTGAATGCCGGGAAAAGTCTGCGAATCAATTTCCTTCGCATATTTCTCCTTGCACATCACCAGGCCGCCCCGCGGCCCGCGCAGCGTTTTGTGCGTCGTGGTGGTGACAAAATCCGCGTGCGCAACCGGGCTGGGATGCACTCCCGCAGCGACCAGACCGGCGATGTGCGCAATATCCGCGAGCAGATACGCGCCGACTTCGCGCGCAATTGCGCCCATGCGTTCAAAATCAATTATTCGCGGATAGGCACTCGCACCGACGGTGATCATGCGCGGCCTGTGTTCGCGCGCGAGTTTCGCCAGTTGATCGTAATCGATGCGCTCGTCTTCCTTGCGAACGCCGTAGTGAACGATCTCGAAAAACTTGCCCGAAAAATTCGCCTTGTTGCCATGCGTCAAATGCCCGCCGTGGGAAAGGTCCATGGTCAGCAGCTTGTCGCCCGGCTTGAGCACGGCGAAATAGACCGACATGTTTGCGCCGCTGCCCGAGTGCGCCTGCACGTTCGCATGTTCCGCGCCGAACAACTTCTTCGCGCGGTCAATCGCGAGCTGCTCGATGACATCCACATTTTCGCAGCCGCCATACCAGCGCTTCTTCGGATAGCCCTCGGCGTATTTGTTGGTCAGGACAGAGCCCTGCGCCTCCATCACGGCGGGGCTGGTGAAATTCTCGCTCGCAATGAGCTCGATGTTTTCCTGCTGGCGCTGACGCTCGCGGTCGATGGTCGAGAACACTTCCGGATCCACCGCTTGCAAACGCAGATCAGTTGGGATGATTCGTATTTCCATTTTATTTACCCGGCGCTCGTGCCGGCCTCCTTCAAATTGTGCATTTAAAAAAGCGTCCACGATCCGCTGCGCCGATTCCGGCGCCGTGGTTTTGGCCGCCAAACAAAGCACGTTGGCGTTGTTGTGCTGTCGTGCCAGTTCCGCGGTGCGTTCATCAGCCGCCAGCGCGGCGCGCACGCCCGGGGTCTTGTTGGCGGCAATGCTCATGCCAACCCCCGTGGTGCAAATCAAAAGTCCAAATTCAGCCAGCCGCGCGGCGACCGCGTGGGCCACCGCTTGCGCGTAATCCGGGTAATCACTCGGCTTGTCGGAACTTGCGCCGATATCGGCCACGCTGATGCCGCGCTTCTGGAGGTGGTGCAGGATGGCCTGCTTCAATTCGTAGCCGCCGTGGTCCGCGCCGATCACCACCGTGGCTTTTTCATTGTCACCCACCCGGCCCTTGCCATCCGCGCGCTCGATGAAGCGCAGCAGCGAAACAATTCCCTGTTCGATCTGATCACGGCAATCCACGTAAACGTCATATGAGCCGCCGATCGGATCGCTAATGTCCTT
The DNA here is from genome assembly GCA_044223735.1 of Limisphaerales bacterium. Lineage (GTDB taxonomy): Bacteria > Verrucomicrobiota > Verrucomicrobiia > Limisphaerales > UBA8199 > JBGALR01. The sequence goes on from JBGALR010000041.1 coordinate 22,103, forward strand.
TTCGAACAAGTCGAGCGTTTCATCGAACTCGCGCAACAAAAAGGTTTTCTCCGCCGCCGACGGATGCAACACCATCACCGTGTCCACGTGATTATGGGTCATCCCAAAAATGTAATCCGCCTCCTCAACGAGGGCGGATGTCAGCATGCGGCTGCGCACCATCGAAATATCGATGCCAAGTTCCTTCACCGCCTGCACCGAATACGCGCTGGGAGGCTGGCCTTCGGCCGCGCCCAAGCCCGCGGATAGAACGCGGAAATTACCGCGGTTTTCCACCACTTTGCGGAAAATACCCTCGGCCATGGGGCTGCGGCAAATATTGCCGGTGCAAACAAAAAGGACGGTCTTCATTTGGCGATACGATAACGGTGAAATTGAATCTGGATGGAGAAATCGTCAACGGGGAAATCAGGAGCGCGATTCGCGCACCAACGCCAGGCCCTTGAGCAGGTCCAACGCCCGAGCCAGGGCCGGGTCGGAAACGAGCGGCTTTTCCGGTTCCCGCTCGCGGGCGCCGGTCAAATCCCCTTCGCTAAGACCTTCGCGGCGCTCACGTACCAGCTCCGCCTCGTTGAAACGCAGACGGCGCGAAGGTCGATTTGTCACAGTGGATTGACTGGCAGATAAAAGTCCAACCCCGCTGGTCAAATCAGCCGCCTTGTAAGCATCGGCATAATATCCGCGCTCGTCGTCAGCACTGATTTCCACCATAATATCCGGCTTCACGCCTTGATGGGATATCGTGGAATTGTCGCCCAGATGCACCGGCCCCGTCGCAATCAGCAGGCGATCGCCGTTCTTTAGCGTAAATTCCTCAGCCATCATGGCATGGCCGGCGGTGCGTCCGCCCAGCACAAGCCCCGCACCCGTTTCTCGCAACATCGCCGCCAGCGCTTCCGCCGCTCGCGTGGTGCGAGCATTGACCAGCACAGCGACCGGAGCCGTAATCGCGTCGGCTTTCTCCTTCGACTTCACCATGCCGGTGCCCCAATCCAGCAACGGCTTCTCCGATTTCAGGAACAAATCCACCGTCGCTGTCGCCGCCGCATAATCATATCCGCCGGCGTAACGCAAATCGAGAACCAGACCCTTGATCTTATTGGTGGCAGCGAGTTGAGCGTATGCATCGCGGAGCGCTTTCGGCAGACCGGCCGCGACTTTCTCCACGCGCAAATAGGCGATATCACTCTCCATGATCTTCGAGGCGGTCACGAGCGACAGAGAGTTCGTCCCGCTCGCAGCGACGCCATTTGTCACCAGGGAAACACGTTCGCCCAAGGTATTGACGAGGCCCTCGACCGCAGCGCGGTTAAGTTCCGCATCGGTAATGCCACTGACATGCGCGCGCAAGGTCTCATAGACTTCTTTGAAGTCCGGTGCCTGGTTCGTCTCGGACTTAGCATTCGCCCCCTGGCAAAGCCCGGCTGTCGCGAGCGTCAAAACCACGCTCAAAACCGATAAAATCCCACTTCGTGTCATTCCTTGTTAGGATGCATGAGGGGGTCTGGAAAGTAAAGTTTGCTCGGCGCGGATGTCGCGACTCTTTGAAAATGTCTCCTTTGTAACTCAATGAAAATGTCCCCATGGGGCGGTATATGGATAAAAAGTTATCCATATCGTTACGATTGAACGCTTTGCGCATTTTGCGCGGCAATCGCGGCAGGGCTTTTAACGGAGTGCTGCTTCCGTTAAACGGCCCCCTCAGGAAAGTGCTTTGGCCCCGATATCGCGACGGCACCATTTGCCTTCAAATTCAATTCGCTCCGCTGCGGTGTAGGCCGCCGCGCGCGCAGCTTTCAGATCGTTCCCCCACGCGGTAACGCCCAATACGCGACCCCCGTTTGTCACCACGTTCCGGCCCGCGAACATCGTGCCGGCGTGAAAGACTTTGGTATTCGGCACTTCGGCCGCTGCCGCAAGTCCGCCAATGGCTTTCCCTTTCGCGTACGCGCCCGGATAGCCCGCCGAAGCCAGTACGACGCACACCGAAGCCATCGAACTCCATTTCAAATCCAGCTTATCCAGCGTTCCTGACACGCTCGCATCGAGCATTTCCACCAGATCGCTTTCCAATCGCGTCAAATACACCTGTGTTTCCGGATCCCCAAAACGCGCGTTGAATTCCAGCACCTTTGGGCCTTCACGGGTTAGCATCACGCCGGGATAAAGGATGCCGCGAAAATCAATTCCTTCGGCCGCGCAACCACTAAGCCACGGCGCCATGATTCTCGCGCCCGCCTTTTCCGCATCCAACGCACTGAGAAACGGCACAGGCGAATACGTCCCCATGCCGCCCGTGTTTAAACCCAGATCACCGTCCAATGCCCGCTTATGATCTTGCGATGTCGGAAACAGTTTCGCGGTTCGTCCATCACAAATGGCGTGCAGCGAAATCTCCGGTCCTTCCAGCAATTCTTGAATCACGATCTTCGCGCCGGCACTGCCGAAGGCTTTGTTCACCAGCATTTCCTTGATCGCCGCATCGGCCTCTTTCATCTCGCGACAAATCAGCACTCCCTTGCCCAGAGCCAGCCCGTCCGCCTTCACGACGCAGCGGCCTTCGAGCAACGCCGCAAATCGAGTCGCCGCTGGCACATCAGTAAACGTCGCCGCGCGCGCCGTGGGAATGCCGTATCGCTCCATGAACTCCTGTGAAAAGACCTTCGACGACTCGAATTGCGCCGCCTGCCGATTCGGACCCCAGATGCGCAGTCCGCGCTCCTGAAAAAAATCGACGATGCCCAGTGCCAGCGGATTGTCCGGCCCCACCACCGTCAGGTCCGCCTTGAGTTCCTCCGCCAGTTTCCGCAATCCCGGCAAATCCTCCGCACCGCAATTCACGCATTGAACCAACGCCCCGCCCTTTGCCAGGCGTTCCTGCGCGATACCGGCATTTCCGGGCGCGCACCACATCGCCGAGACGTGCGGCGATTGCGTGAGCTTCCACACCAGCGCGTGCTCGCGCCCCCCGGAACCAATCACCAGAATTTTCATCCGCGCGATTCAAGCAGGAATCACCACAAGGCAAAAGCAATTCGTCACCGATTGTGCCCGGCTCAGGAAAGCCTTGTTATTCAAGGAGTTTACGCACTTAATCAGTAGTGCAACTTCTACATCCTACAAAGATATTTTTAAATATAGGTTGCTATCCATCAAGAACAGTTGATAGTCACTCCATCTGTTAACGATAGTTTGTCAATTTCAAGATATGGCGAATCCTCAGGTGAACTCAGTTCAGTGATGATTTTAAACCCCGGCAATCGGGGACAGTCTGGGAAAACAGCAACGGGGACAGTATTTAAAACATCATATGAATAAATTGTTCGTTGGAAATCTCTCCTTCAACATGACCGAAAACGATCTCCAGGACGCGTTTGCCGCCCATGGCACCGTCACTGAAGCCAACCTGATGATGGACCGGGCGACCGGCCGTCCTCGCGGATTTGGATTCGTCACCATGAGTTCGCCGGAAGAAGCCGCCAAAGCGATCGAAGCCATGAATGGCCAGAGCATCGATGGTCGCGCTTTGACCGTCAATATCGCCCGCCCGCGTGAAGAGCGCGCTCCCGGCGGTGGTGGCGGTGGCGCTCGCCGACCCTACAGCGGTGGCGGTGGTGGTGGCGGCCGTGGTCGCTATTAATTGTTGATTTGAGTCGCGCGAGGCCCGGGAGACCGGGCCTCGTCTTTTTTGTCATTTTTTGAAATGCCCAAACTTTTCGGTGCCAGCCAGCCAACGGGAAACCTTTTCCCGATTGCCCGTTCGATTTTGATAGCCTCTTGACCGTTTCACCTCCAATCTTGGTCAGGCTGAGTTTTTATCCCTGCATGAATAACCTCCAACCGACAGGACTCCATTGAGTCAAGCGTTTGCTCCCCGCACCTTTCGCTCCCGCGAACCGCTCCATCGGCGTAATGGAAAAATCCGTGCCCGCGAAGTTCGCGTCATCGATGACCAGAAACAACAGTTGGGCGTGATGTCCCTCGGCGACGCCCTCCAGTTGGCGCGCACCAAGGGTCTGGACCTGATTGAAATCGCCGCCACGGCCAATCCCCCGGTCTGCCGCATTGTCGATTACGGCAAATTTTTATACGAGGAATCCAAGCGCGCCAAGGAATCCAACCAGTCCGGCGGCAAGAAGCTCAAGGAACTTCAAATTTCTCCCGCGATTGATCCACATGACCTCGGCGTCAAGCGAGACCACGCGATCAAGTTTCTGTGCGACGACATGAACGTGCGCGTGAAGATGCGCTTTCGTGGCCGTCAAAAGGCGCACAAGGAAATCGGCTATCAAGTGATGAACCAGTTCGTCAAGAATCTCGCGGCCTACGGCCACGCCGATTCCCCACCCAAGATGTTGGGCGACCGCGATCTGAACGTCACGCTCAGTCCCCTCCCCCGCAACAAGCGTGCGAAAAGTCCGCGTGAGGAAGAGGAAGAGGCCGCCGCCGCCCAAGGTGGCACCGCTCCGAAGCCTGAGGCCGACGCCAAAGGCCCGAAGGAAAGGCCGTCAGTTTAGGCTGCTCTTCTCCAACAGTGTTTATCACCCACGCGGGTTCAATTCCCGCACGGTGATAATGTCTTTATTCGAAGGCATCAATTCCGCTCACGAAAAATTCCCTGTGAGGGTGCCCCACGTTTTGTGCACGCCATCACTATTCAAAAAATAGGCACTGGCTACCCAGCGCCTATCGCATTTAAAGGATTCTATCGGAGCAACCAAGCATCGGAAGCTTAAGCCGCGCGCCGGGCAAAGCGGCGACGTGCCGCCAGCAGGCCGAGGCCGCCGAGAGCGATGGCCGCGCTGGAAGGTTCCGGCACAGACACCAGGATGTTGTCCAAACCGATTTGATTCGCCTGCCCATCCACGCCGTTCTGAAACATGAACACTTCGGAGATCCCGGTTCCCGGAGCGAGCAAGGCGGCATCGTTCACCACTTGAAGTCCATCCAGGGAAATATCCATGGTGCCGAGCGTCAAATCCGCCAGAATATCGATGTGATGGGTTTCGCCATCAGTGTATGAGCCGAAACTGACGAGATCGCCAGCTCCCCCCGGCAGCCGGTAACCGAAATCCCCACCGGTGGCGCTGGTTGGCGAAACGGTGAAACGAAACAGTCGCGCGGAGTCCAATCCAAAGACGTTGATCGCGAAGGCCTGCCCGTTGGGCGCACCGACGCCCGACTGCGGTAGTCCAGTTGTAGGAGTGGTCACCACATCGATGTCGAAGCTCAAACCGATCGTGGAGCCCGCAGCGAGCATCTGGGTGTCGATGAAAAGCGCGCCCGTGCCTGCCTGCGTCGTGCTCATCAGCGCCGCCTTCGACATCGTTCCGACATTTTGCACTGTCACCGTGCCGGTGAGAGGATTGCCGGGGCCGGGATCGCCGTCATTCGGAAAACCTCCGGTGGAATAAACGATATGCTGTGGATAGCCATCGACTCCGGGCGCGGTGGTCGGAATCGGGCTGCCCAAAGTCAGGGAATCAAAGTTGTAATCAGCGATATAGGCAGAACACTTTGAGGTGGCGCCGGTGAAAGAGGCCAGAGCGGCCATCAAAACAAGGGTTGAGCTGGCGCCAGTTAGCGGGGTACGGACGGACTTCGAATTGAACTTCATATTTTGGAATTATCGACGTGAGGTTAATCTGAATGTGCTGCCTAAAAATATTTCGCTTTAAAATCGTCTCCGCCCCCTTCGAACTTAATCGAAAACCCACAAGCCAATGATGAATCCGACCCGTCGGATTTCACCATTGGAAATAATTGGCTCCAGAGGCAGGGCTCGAACCTGCAACTTCGCGGTTAACAGCCGCGCGCTCTACCATTGAGCTACTCTGGATGCCAGAGAGACGCGCAATTTACGAATCGCCAGCGTCACAGTCAAACGGATTTTCTTCCTTTTGCGGTTCCATTTTCCCCGCGCGCCAGTCCGGCGCCACCTTCCTTCGACTTCGCTGGCAATTCGGACAATAAAACGTGCTTCGCGCTGCTTGCACGATACGGCGGATGGGAGTTTTGCAGCGGAGACAGGGCTTGCCCGCGCGATCGTAAACTCTCAGACGCTCCTCGTAAAACTCGGACGATTCGGCGGCAGCGCCGTAGTAGAACAATTTGTCCTTCGATTTCCGCCCGTCATAACTCAACGCCACAGTGCTCCCAAACTTGATGGCTTCGGCCAGCACTTCGCGGATGGCGAGACGCAACGTGTCTGCGCGTTCCCGCGCAAGCTTCCGCGCGGACAGCCTGGGCGAAATGCGCGCAAGAAAGAGCGCTTCGCTGGCGTAGATGTTTCCCACGCCCGCAACCACCAATTGATCCAGCAACTTCACCTTGATCGCCTGGCTGGATCGCTTCAACGCCTTCTCAAAAATTTCCGTGGTAAAATCGTCTGACAACGGTTCCGGGCCCAGCCCCTCGATGCCCCGCGCGTCGAGGGTCATCCTTCCGAAGTAGCGGGTGTCCTCAAAAACAAAGCGATCGCGATTCAGCGTCATCACGACCGCGGCATGTTTGGGGAGCGGCGCGTCGAGAGGCGACAAATACATCCGCCCCGTCATGCCCAGATGACCGACAAGGGTGAGCGGCTTCGCCTGGCCGGCAACCCGAAATTCGAAGAGCAAATATTTTCCGCGACGGGATACCGCTCCAAACTTCGCGCCGCGCAGGGTTTTGGTGAAAAGCGAAACGGAAGTTGCGCCCAGGATTTTCGAGCGCCGCACCTCGACCGACCGGACGGTTCTGCCTTTCAGCAACGGTCCCAGGTGACGCACCAGCACCTCGACTTCCGGAAGTTCTGGCATCGCAACGAAAGGTGGAAGCCCGGACTAGCCGGTGACGAGCGTGCCCACCTTTTCGCCCATGACCACCCGTTTCAAATTGTGCGGGCGGAAAAAGTCGAAAACGATTATCGGCATCTTGTTATCCATGCAGAGCGAGAACGCGGTGGAATCCATTACTTTCAAGCGCTTTTGTAACGCCTCGGAATAGCTGATCTGCGAGTAGCGTTTCGCCTTCGGATTTTTCTTGGGATCGCTGTCGTAAATGCCATCCACTTTGGTGGCCTTCAATACAACCTCCGCGCCAATTTCGTTCGCGCGCAATGCCGCGGCCGTGTCGGTCGAAAAATAGGGATTGCCCGTGCCCCCGCCGAAAATGACGACGCGCTTTTTCTCCAGATGCCGCACCGCGCGTCGCCGGATAAACGCCTCCGCGATTTGCGCCATGGTAATCGCGCTTTGCACGCGCGTGGCCACGCCCATCTTTTCCAAAGCGTCCTGCAGTGCGAGCGCATTGATGACAGTCGCGAGCATGCCCATGTAATCGCCTGTCGCGCGTTCGATACCCTTCTCGCTGCCGCTCAACCCGCGAAAAATATTCCCACCGCCGACCACCAGTACCACCTGCACGCCCAGATCACGCACCTCGCGAATCTGGCCCGCCATGTCCCTCACCGCTTCGGGCGAAATGCCAATACCCGCCTCGCCGCCGAGGGCTTCTCCGCTCAATTTCAACAAGATCCGGCTGTATTTAGGGCGTTTTGTTTTGTTCATGGCGTCGTCCGAGTCGCAATCGAAAAATCCGGGAAGGACTTGTAGCAACCGCCACGCGAAAGGTCAAATGAAACGGCGGAAGAACCAACATCATGGCCGCCATTCACTGCATCGATCACCCACATGGCTGCACATTGATTCCCCCCCTACACAGACTTCAAAGACTTCCGATACACCTGCTGCGTCTTCGTGCCAGCGAATCCCAACGCCGGATAAAACAAATGACTCTCGACGCGCTGCACATTGCTGCGGACGACGATCGCTTCCGCTCCCAGTTGCCGCGCCCAGCGATCCGCCTCCGCCACCAGCGCCCTGCCCGCTCCGCTGCGACGCGCCTCGGGCGAAACGACGAGTCCCGTGATTTCCGCTCTGAATCCCGATTCCAAAATCATTGAAGCATGCGCCTGCAACCAACCGACTACCACGTCTCCCGGCTGCGTCGCGACAATCACCAAATCTGAAGATGAAGCGAGAATAGTCTTCAGCCGTTTTTCAACAACCTCCGTCTCCGTGGCATAGCCGAGCGCGCCCGACAATTTGGAAAGCGCTTCAGCATCGCGGGGCGTGGCCCTCCGAATGGTGATATCGCGGCTCATGCGGTGACAGTATCGATTCGCTTCTCAAAAAGCAAAACGGGCGCCCAAAAAGGCGCCCGTGCTTGTAACAATTTTAAATCGCTTAAGCTGCCAGTGATTCGCCCACTTGAAAGCGGACGAAACGGCGCACCACGATCTCGTCGCCCAACTGTTTGGCCACCGAGCCGATGTGTTCCTTTACGGAAACTTCGGAGTTCTTCTTCACGAAGCCCTGGTCCACGAGGCAGTAGGTTTGGAAAAACTTGTCGAGCACGCCCGCCAGAATCTTTTCCATCGCCTGCGCCGGCTTGCCTTTGAGACGATCCGACGATGCCGCGATTTCGCGTTCCTTCGCGATCACGTCCGCCGGAACTTCCTCGCGCGATACCGCCATCGGATGACCCGCGGCGATTTGCAGCGTGATGTCCTTGACGAGTTGTTTGAAATCATCGCTCGCCACGGTGCTTTCCTTGCCCGCGCCGACTTCCACCAACACGCCGACCTTGCCGCCGGTGTGGATGTAGGCCGCGATCATGCCGTTGCCGCTGACTTCCATGCGCGCGTGACGGGCGATCTTGATATTCTCACGGATTTTCGCCACCTGCTCTTCGCGAGCGGCGTCGAGGTTCACTCCGGGATCCGCCGCAATCTTCTTCGCGACGTCTTCCGCGAACGCGATGAAGTCCGCATTGCGCGCGACGAAATCGGTCTGGCAATTCACTTCCACCAACACGCCGAGCTTTCCACCCGGGGCGATGTATTGGGAGATCAAACCTTCGCGCGCCTCGCGGCTCGAGAGCTTGGTCGTCGTCGCGGTGCCCTTCTTGCGAAGGATGTCGACCGCCTTGTCCAGATCGCCACCCGCTTCGGTGAGCGCCTTTTTGCAGTCCATCAATCCGGCGCCGGTCATTTCCCGGAGCTTGCCCACGTTGGCAGCAGTAACTTCAGCCATAAATCAAAAATCCTGTGTTGAAAAGTTGGTCGTTGAACCGAAACACGCGGCCGCCCCTCAAGGAACGGCCGCGCGTTCGAGAATTTAAACTAGGCCGTCGGAGCAGCTTCCTCGGCCGGGGCCGCCGGGACCGCAGCGGCTTCCGCTGTCGGTTCCGTCGGGGCGGGAGCCTCTTCGACGTTCTTGCGGCGGGCGTACTTCGCTTCGTATTCCGCCTGCGCCTGAGTGACGGTCTGGGCGACGGTCGCGAGAATCACGCGCACCGAACGGATCGCGTCGTCGTTGCCCGCGATTGGGTAATCGACGAGATCGGGATCGCAGTTGGTGTCCACGATGGCCACCACGGGGATCTTCAGGCGGCGCGCTTCGGCGACCGCGTTGTGTTCCCGTTTGACGTCCACGACGAACATCGCACCAGGATGCTTGTCCATCGAGTGGATGCCTTCGAAGAACTTCACCAGGCGGGCCGCCTCGCGGCGGATCATGGATTGCTCCTGCTTGACGTAATTATTGATGCTCCCATCCGCTTCCATCTTTTCGATCTGTTTCATCCGCGCGATGGAGCGCTTGATGGTCGCGAAATTCGTGAGCGTGCCGCCCAGCCAGCGTTCGACGACGAAATACTGACCGCTTTCCTTGGCCGTTTCCTTCACCGCTTGTTGCGCCTGTTTCTTCGTGCCGACGAACAGGACCTTGCCGCCCTTGCTGACGGTCGTGTGCAGAAACGCGCAGGCCGCTTCCAGTTGGGTGAGCGTTTTGCTGAGGTCGATGATGTGGATGCCCTGGCGCGCGTCAAAAATAAACGGCTTCATCCGGGGATTCCAGCGCTTGGTCTGGTGACCAAAATGAACACCGGCATCCAGCAATTCCTTAACTCCAATACTAATCACAAGTTTTTCCTTTGGTTAACAGCCCGCTCTTTGAGCGAACCATCCCGCGGAACACGGGATTGATTTTAGTGTTATTATGGCCCCCGGCACACATCGGCGCCGGAAATTAAGGCCGTTCCACCCTTTCGGGTCGGAAAACCGCATCGCGGCAAACGTTCCCAAACGGGCCGGAAAATCTAACAGAGCCCCACGTAGGGGCAACTCTTATTTTCGTGAAATTTAAGGCTTTTTGAAAGGCAACACGGTCTCAACCGCAGATGCCGGGGCGCAAGGACAAGGTCGCGGAACCGATACATTGTGATTGGTCGGCGCTTCGACGTTCTGGTAGAAATTGCCCTGACGAGACTTAAGAATTTCCGGAAGGAAAGAGTTTTGAATGATCAATCGCACGACAGGAGAAGTCAGCTTCAGGAGTGGGCTATACTTTACCCCTCATTGCTCGCTTGAGTCGTTGGCCCAAAATGTCGGCGGCGGGACGAAGGTTAAGACGCATCGCCTCTCTTTTAAGGGCTGGAAACGGCACGTGTTCGACCTTCACCAATCGGAACATGGCACATTCGAGGTGGAAGCGCTTGCCGAGGAGGACGACTGCATTCAGATTGTCCTGCTGGCGGCGCATCAACGCGCGTTCGCTGATTTGAAAACACAAGGCGATGTCGAGGGACGAGCTTTTCATGAAGAAGTGATCCACTCCGACCTCGCCGGACAGCGTGAGTTTTCGTGGGGAGAAGTCGTCTGCCGCTTGGATTCCCGTTCCAGCAAGGATTGGCTGATCATCGCGTATAGCCGCGAGGCCAGAGTCCTGTTGCCGGCTCGGGAGGTCGTTCTCCGCCTTTACGCGCACGCCGACATTCCGGGGGAGCAATCAGGACAACCCACGGAACCCATAAATCGCCAAGGGCGATCAACCCGAATTTAAACCACCGACCAAGCAAACCATGAAACCCAACATCGTCTGGTATGACATCCCCGCTCTCGATCTGGATCGGGCCATTCAGTTTTATTCGGCGGTGCTCGGAGCGCCGGTAAAAAAAGAAAACGAGGGAGACCTGCCGCTCGGATGGCTGCCAACCGAGGATGGCGGTCAGATGGGCTGTCTGTGCGTCGTAAAAGGTTTCAAGCCATCGCCCGACGGCGTGATGATTTACTTTGGCGTTAACGGCCGGCTCAAGGCGGCAGTGGCTGCGGTCCGCGCCAATGGCGGCACGGTACAAACCGATATTCACTCCATCGGCCAGCACGGTTTCCGCGCGGAGGTGCTGGATTCCGAAGGCAACTGCATCGCGCTGCATTCGACAACAGACGCCTGAGTCTTGGGCCTTCATGAACGTATTCCTGGCCACGCTCAATGCTATGGCGCCGCATTTTCGCGTGCGAGGCCACATGCTTTCCCTATCTCAGGAGCATCCATTTAACAGGCGGCAGATCGATCTGCGAGACGTGGCGGCGCACAAAATGCCAGGGCCGGCCTCGCTCCAACTGCGGCAGTTTCGCGGCCGATGGAAAGCGTTCTCGATGGAGGGCTTTCGCACCTCGGAAATTCAGGCGTTACATGCTTTACTCACGCGGTGGGAGCGACAAAATCACCGAAAAGCTGTGGCAAATGATGCGAAATAAAATCTTATTTCTCACATTCCTTCTGATCGCGTGTCTTGGCGCGCTCTGGTTTGTATTACATCGCGGGGAACGAAGCGAATTCGACCCCAGGAGAAATGCTTTGCCGCCGGATGCACAAAAGATACTCGACTCGGGAGGACGCTTCGTTCTGCTCTCGCTCAACCCTACCCCAGCCAACATTTCAACGAACACCGCCGGATCCGCAGGCGAAACGTTTCACGGCTACCCTGTCCTGGGAAAAACCGAGATTAAAGATGCGAAGCAACGAAAAGAATTACTGCGCGCGCTCTATCGGGGCATTGCCGATTCGGACGGGAGCGTGGCTGGTTGTTTTAACCCGCGTCACGGCATCAGCGCCACGCTCGAAAACAAAACCGTTGAACTGGTGATCTGCTTCGAATGCCTTTCCATGACCGTTTACGCGGACGGCCAGAGCGGCGTGCTGACGACCCGCTCCCCGCTGCCAACGTTCAACAAGGCTTTGGAAGAAGCCCGACTACCGGTTGCCACCGTCATAGGGGAGGTCCCGGCAGATCCGCCGCCAGCGCAGTAAGCGACGAGAGCCCTGGTTTTAGATTTCCCAGATTGCCGCTCTTTTTTTTCCACGGGAGAAACATCAAAACGTGGAAATCTTTGCGAGGCATCAGAGGCGTAAATTTTGTCCCAATCAGCAAACTTAAGCAGAATCGTCTCCTCGACAATTTTACCTCACCCCGTAAAATTGCGCGTGTGCCAAAGGATCGGCCAATTGATCGCCAATTCTTCCAACCAAAGGCCGCGCCATGCCCCTGGAATTGACCGACCCGCGTTGGAATGAATTGAAAGCAGCTACGGCAGCATTGACGATGTAGTCGAGTGGCTGACGGAAGCCTACGAAGGGGGCGACATTTCGGATGAACGCCTGGGCGATATTATCAATGAAGTGCAGCATCAGGGGGGCACTTCGACCGCCATGTATGCCGTGGCACCGCACTTAATCGCACTCGCCCGCCGGCCCGGCCCGGAAACGGCGATCCGGCTGCTGATTGACGCTGGAGTCATTTATGCCAATTCGGGCCGCAAAGATGCCGTGCCTTGCCCCGGGTTTTTACGCGAGGAATTTGTGGCCTCCGCGTCGGCGGGGGCGCAGATGTTGGCGGAGCGACTGCCACTCGTGACGCAATTCGAGCGCTTCAAATGGGCCGTCACCGGACTCGCCGGCTTTATGGGCCACGACGGGTTCGCTCGTTTTCTTGAAGGTCTGGATTTGCACGAGGGCAGGTTTTATCACGTCCTGCTCGACGGGCCGTTTCCGACGGCCTCGTCAGTCCGACCGCAAACATCCTAAACCGCAGCCAGCAGGCGCTCGTGTGGGACGGCTATGGACCGAAGAACAAATCCAAGGCAAATCTTACGCCCCCGTTGCCTGGACTGACAAACGACACCTGGCACACGTTCGGCCTCAGTAGGGCGACCAACCGCTACGAGTCTTATTACGACGACACCATCGTCTCGTCCGAGACGTCGCCCATTTCGCATCGAAGCCAATATCTGATCCTGAGTTCCGAAGTGTGGTAGAAATTTGCCGGACCGATTCCCGCCATGGCTACCCCTCTCGGGAAAAGAGCACCACCGGGATGGAGGTGGACTATGTGCGGGTGTATAAAAATCCAGCTTCGCGAACGCCAGCCGTCATCAGATCGCCTAAAGCGGTTCGCGAGTGACCGCGCTTGCCATCGACACATCAACGCCGCACCTTTTTCAAATGATGCTCATGAGATACGCTGCGGCTGTTGAATCCATCACGATGGCCGTACGGCGACTGCCCGGCTTGTTGCTCACTGTTTTGCCATTGTGCTTCGCATCGTGCAAATCCGTTGAACCGGCCGCGGGACCGACTGCAGGGATGCCGACGTTTGCCTACGCGGCGAAGGTGGTGCACGGAAAAGTTTTCCTCGTCTCAACCACCAAGTCCGGAGAGCGACTTGGACCGTTCGAGCGAGTCGGCCCGGGAAGTTATACATGCGAAATTCTCGGTGAAGGGATTCGCTACCTGACCCGGGCGCCGGACGGTTCGTGGACATATAACTGGAATTATATTCGCACCGCTCCCCAACCGGTGGACGGCAAATCGTTACCCCATAAATAACGAAGCGCGGGTGTTTCATCGCGCACGTGCGCGTTTTTAGCCAGCTCGGCGGTATCCTCTTGCCGATTGCATACCGCCAAATCGCGGCAGTGCGACTTGCACTGGAGAATTGCCGATTTTACATGGTTTTTCGCATGCCAGGGGCTGGCATCTTCAAAGCTTGATAGAAGTTACATTCGTGACCGCCGCCGGAATCGGCGCTGCTCGTCGAGCAACACGCAATCCCGGCGGCGGAAACGAAAACGACTCTCAACCAAAAACTAAACAAGCTTATGAGCACAACCACGGTTAAAAATCCGAGCTGGTGGACCGACGACAACGACTCCGCGTGGGAGCGCACCAAGATCGCGCTCAAGCGCGACTGGGATCAAACCAAGCACGACCTCGGCGGCGACGAACCGGACACGAATCAAAATGTGTCCAACACCGTCCGCCAGGCCTCAGGCAAGGAAAGCATTCCGCCACGCGGCGAGCCGACTTACGAGGACATCGAACCGGCGCATCGCTTCGGCTACGGCGCCCGCTCCTACTACCAGGATGAATACCCCGAATGGGACAGCGAATTGGAAGGCAAGCTGCGGACGGATTGGCAGCAAATGTATCCGGATCGGAAGTCGAACTGGAAGCGGGATGCCGAGCAAATCCGGTATGGTTGGGATTACGACGAAGAAGCGTAATTCCCTGCGGCGGCATAACATCGCGCCGAAGTTTTAGTTCAACCGGGGGAACGAGGACGCCCTCTGGCAGGCCAATGGTCTGCCAGAGGGTTTCGCATTAGGGAGCACATTAGCCTGTCGTTCGTGCCCCCATTAAGTTATTTTTTGGCGATCAGGCGGCTACGTCATTTTGTGAATATTTTATTCCTGGAAAACCATGTTGTTTTCGCTGATCAAGTGACCCGGCAATTCCTGCGCGGGCATCGCGTAACGGTGATTCCGACGATCCAGGATGCGGTCGCGGCGTTGTCGTCGAGCCAATTCGATTTGATTTTATCGGACTTCGACCTCGACGACGGCAAAGGGGATGAGTTTGTTTGCAAGTGTCGCACCAGATTTCCCCACGTACCCATCGTGGCAGTTTCCGCCCATGATACCGGGAACACAGCGTTGCTGAAGGCGGGCGCGTCCGCCGTGTGCGGCAAGATGGAGTTCGACCGCATCGAGCAAGTCATCTCCATGCTTCGCGAGAAAGTTTGAGCCCGGCGCCCATGAACATGACCACCGCCAACCCCGACCGTCACCCGCAGCGTTCATCATTGAAGCGAAAACATAAATTACTCATCGCGTTGGCAGCGATTCCGGGAGGCATCGTCACCGGATTGATCGTCCTTCGCCTGTGTGGGCTGATTTGCCCCTATTCCATGCCCACCGGCTCGATGAGCCCGGCGATCAAGGCCGGTGACCACTTCCTGATGGAGGGCTTCACTTTTCTCACCCGCAAACCTCGACGGGGAGATGTGGTTGTTTTTCGAGCCAAAAGCATCCCCGGACTTCCGCCCGACCAGACTTACGTGAAACGAGTCGCGGGCGAGCCACATGACCGTGTGCGTATCGCCAACCAGACATTGTTCATCAACGGCAACGCCGTCACGTTAAGCAACTCGGCCGGGAAAATTGACTACGTCCTAATCCCACAATTTCACACCATGGACGAAAACACCGAAGTGACCGTGCCCGAGAATTGTTATTTCGTACTGGGTGATAATTCGATCAACAGCCTCGATAGTCGCTCCTGGGGAAGTGTCCCCGCGCAAAATATCCGCGGCCGCGTCGCCTTCTCCTATTGGCCCCCGGATCAGGCCGGCGCGGTCAAATGACAATGCGCCCGCGCCGCGCCACTTCTTGACGCAGGTAGAGGCGTTGAGAGCGCTGCGCAAAGGCGATAGCTTCCTGATTGTCACGACTGGCAGGTTTGCCGAATTCGCCCAGCGACAAACTGATGACTATCGCGCCGCCGAAATAGCCGGGCGGGCGGCTCAATTTGCATCCGCTCCAACTCTCACCGCGAGTCAGATGGTTACCCGCGCGGAAGCGAAGCAACGCACCGATCAGGCCACTTTCAAATTTCATCAAAACGAGGCACGCAAAGGAAACAACGGCAGTATGGTACGCCTGGCGGAACTCTACCTCACCGGCACGGGCTGCAAACCGGATACGGCCCAGGCACAGTTTTGGTTCAAGCAAGCTGCGGAACATGGCGACCAAGGGGCCCGCCAGGAACTCGCGAAAATCACCACCCAATCGCGCCCTCTCCACACCACCTCTTTGGCCGCCAATCAAACGTGGGAAAAATAACTCCGGTCATCAATCGCTCACCGATAAACAAAGAGCCGCCAGCGAAGTGAGGCTGGCGGCTCAAGTGGTGAACCTGCGAATGCGGACGAGGACTTTTTGCGCTCCCTCTCAAAGGCAGGGAGAGGTAAGCGTTTTAGCTTCCGCGTCCGCAATTATATTTAAACCTCAACCGTCGCGAAATCGCCTAGGAGTTTCCTAGGGCCGCGCCCCCGCGTAATTGCAGGAATGCATTGATTGGAGTGCCTTTTTCTGAGAAACCTGGTCAGTCGAATTCACCATGCCCCGCGAACGCCACATGCAGCGGTTCTGTCCCGCGTGCGCCCAACCTCGGCGGTTCGTCAAACCGGGAGTCAGCCACCTCATTCACGCCGTTGTCACTCTGTTTCTCTGCGGGCTGTGGCTGCCGGTTTGGATTGTGGCCGCGCTGCGCAATTCCTTCAAACCTTACCGTTGCGTGCAGTGCGGCTCCATTTCGCGGCCGAACGCGGGAACACGCGTGTTGCTCGCCGCCACCGCCTGCGCGGGATTGTTACTTTGGGGTATCGCGCTGTTTCTTGGGCTCGGAAGAATTTTTGTTCACGAGGCCGTTCCCACCGCGCCGGTGCAGCAGAAACCTGTCTCGACCTCCCCAATTATCGACGCCGAAACTACTCCGGCGCCAATTATCCCGCCGCCGACCAATGTCGCAAAGGAAGCAGCACCGGCGCACCTCGCCCCGGTTGAAACCAACGCCTTCGACTCCGCAACCGCCCTCGCTGCCGCGACCGCGGCACGACAGAAAACCGCCACGGCGGACGCGACCTTTAAATTTCATCACGAAGAAGCCCTCGCGGGAAAGCCTGGCAGCATGTATCGCCTCGGGCAACTCTACCTCACCGGCACGGGTTGTGAGGCGAACACCAACACCGCTCGCATTTGGCTGGAAAAAGCCGCCGCGTTGGGCAACGAGGACGCGCAGCAGGAATTGGAAAAATTGAAATAGGCACCAATTGTCTCACTCCACCGGCGACGGCAAAGGGCCCGCTTTATAAAGTTTCAAAATCGCGGAGACGTTCACCATCGCCTTGGGAACGATGCCGCTGGCGACGATATACTCGGGCAACTTTGAGCCATCCGCGCTCCGCTCTGAGCAATGATCGTTATCGCCCCATGCACCGAGGCCATCGAGCGTCGGGACGGCGTCCCAAATAAGATTTCCGTCGCTGAGGCCGCCACGTTCTTCGTAGTCGAGCGGCACATTCAGTTCCTGTCCGGCCTCTTGCCAGAACTTGAATAGCGCATCAGTGCCGGGATTTCGCGGCCACGGCCGGCTTTCCGTCAGCATCTGCGCGCTCACTTCGCAGGCGTAACCATCGGCCGGACTCTTCACCTCGCCGGGACCGTTCAGTGCGAGCAGACTGGATTTGGCGTGGTTGAAAACCTCCGGGGTAAACGCGCGAAATTCACCTTCGGCCACCGCCTCATGCGGCACGCGGTTCAATACCGTGCCGCCCGAAATCGTGCCGACATTGACGGTCAACTTCCGGGAATAATCTGTCAGCGCAGCAATGCGGCCAACGGTCTGGCCAAGCTGCACAATCGCATTCGCGCCGGCGGCATGTTTGCCGCCCGCATGCGAACCGCGACCACTCACCCGAACCCGCCAGGTCCCCCGACCCTTGCGCGCGAGCACCATCAAACCTTTGCCGTCCCCGCGTCCTTCCGATTCAAAAACGAGCGCGGCGAGCGTGCCCGCTTCCAGGTGATGTCCTCGAAACAATCCGGCGCGAGATTTTTCAGCGCGTGCAGAATTTGCCACATCATCACGGAGCCACCCTTGATGTCGTGCGTGCCGGGACCGAAAATACGATCACCTTCGTGTGACCAGTGAAAATTATTTCGTGTTTCCTCCTCCGGCGGAAAAACCGTGTCGAGATGCGAGATGAACGCGATGCTTTTGCCGGTGCGACCTTTCCGCGTCAGGACCAGGTGATCGCCCCACGCCGGGTTCTTCGACGGCACGGATTCCGGACTGAAGCCGAGCGACGCGAAGCTTTCGGCGGTAAAGCGCGCCAGGCGGTTTACGCCCTCGCGATTGGCGGTGTAGCTGTTGATTTCCACCATCTGCCGCAGCAGCTCCAGCGCGGCGGGCACCTCTGCTTCCAGGTAACTCTTCAACGATTCTGCGTTCAACATGCGCGGAGAGTGAAGGGATTCGTTCGCGAAATCAATCGCGACGCGAAGCGGGCGCGGGTCTGCAACCCGCAGCGGCCCGGGACCTTCATCGGGCCATGAATTCCCCGATGCCCTGTGCCTTTTGCCTTGTTTTCAACGTGGCGAAAAACTTTTCTTTGCGACGCTCTCCTGTCTATTTTCCCCTCGTATGAAGATAACCGGATCGTTTTTGATGCTCACGGCGCTCCTGGCGGGGTTCACCACGCAGGCCGCCGATACGAACGCGAGTGACAACACCAATGCCAGCGCCTCGGGCAAGACGTATCAAAATCCCCTCCTGCCCGACAAAGAGATCGCCGATCCGTTCGTGCTGCGGTTTGAGGGTAAATATTATCTCTATCCCACCACCGATTCACGTGGTTTCGAGGTGTTCGTTTCGGATGACCTCGTAAACTGGGAACGCAAGGCGCTGGTTTTTGACGATCTGCGGCGTGGCGCGTGGGCACCCGAGGTGTTTCATAACCAGCGCGGCGACGGCAAATTCTACCTTTACTATACCGACAATATTGACCGGAAGGGGAAAGGCACCGAAAACAAGCAAATCGGCGTGGCGGTGGCGGACGGTCCGCTGGGACCCTTCACCGACAAGGGGCAACTCTCAGCTGGTGCGATCGATGCCGACCTCTTTCAGGACGAAGACGGCAAGCTGTATCTCTATTACGCCCAGATCACGAATGGTTTCAAAATCTTCGTGCAACCGATGTCCGATCCGCTGACCAAGGAAGGCGAACCGCAGATGATCATTCAGCCAACGGAGCCGTGGGAGAAACGCAACGGCAACGTGACCGAAGGTCCCTTCATGCTGAAGCACAACGGCACTTACTACATGATGTTCTCCGGCACCAGCGCCGACTCACCAAACTATGCGATCGGCTACGCGACTTCGAAATCACCCCTGGGGCCGTTCGAAAAATACGCGGGCAATCCGGTTGCCAAACGTGCCGGGGACGTAATTGGACCGGGCCATCATTGCGTGGTCGAAGGTCCAGGTGGAAAACTCTGGCTGGTTTATCATCAGAAGAAGAACTCGGGCATCAACTACACGCGTTTCCTCGCCCTTGACCCGATGTGGTTCGATGAACAGGGGGTCATTCACACGAAGCTCTCGCGCGGGACCGATCAACCGGCGCCGTAAGCGGCTTACGCAGCCATCGCGTTACCGGCAATCCAGCCCGTGGTCCAGGCGGCCTGGAAATTGAAACCGCCAGTGATGCCGTCCAGGTCCAGCAGTTCCCCCGCAAAATAAAGCCCGGGGCAGAGCTTGCTCTCCATGGTTTTGAAATTCACTTCATCGAGCGTCACGCCGCCGCAAGTGACAAACTCATCTTTATTGAGACTTTTGCCGGTGACCGGCAATTCCGTGCGGGTGAGTTGCTGGATGAGCTGATGCCGCGCCGCCCGCGAAAGCGAAGACCAGCGCGTATCGCGCGGCACGCCCGCCGCCATAACCAACTGCTCCCACAATCGCGCGGTCAACGGCGCGATCGGACTGTTCACCACGAGCCGCGCGCTCTGATCTTTCACGCGACGCTGAATCTGGTCGGCGATCCCCTCCAGCGTGAATTGCGGCAGCCAGTTGATCAGCAGCGGAAAACGATAGTCCATCCCGTGCAAGTCGCGCGCGCCCCACGCGGAGAGGCGAAGAATCACCGGCCCGCTCACGCCCCAATGCGTCACCAAAAGCGGCCCGCGTTCGCGCAACTTCGTTCCTGGCACCCACGCCTCCGCTTCGACCGCCACCCCCGGCAATTCCCGCAGCCACGGCGCCGCCACGTGAAAAGTGAAAAGCGAAGGCACCGGCGCCTGCAACGTATGGCCGAGCGACACGGCCAGCTTCCCGAGGGCCGGCGTGCGACAACCACCCGTCGCGAGCAACACGCGGTTGCACGCGCTCTTTTCACCATTGCTCAAGGTCAGGTCGAAGCCACTTTCAGCGCTGTGCGTAATGTCATCCACGCCGCAGCCGGTCGCCAGCGTCACACCCGCGGCGCGCGCGTAATGCAGGAGACAATCAATGATCGTCTGCGACGAATCGGTGGTGGGAAACATGCGACCGTCGGCCTCAGTTTTGAGTTTCACCCCGCGCGACTCAAACCAGGCAACCGTGTCCGAGGCCTGAAATCGATGAAAGGGTGCGATCAAGGCGCGATTGCCGCGCGGATAGCGCGTGGAAAATTCCTTCGCATCGAAGCAGGAGTGCGTCACGTTGCAGCGGCCGCCGCCCGAGATGCGGACTTTCGTCAGGAGTTGAGGTCCCTTTTCATAAACCGTGACCACGGTGCAGGGCGCGGCTTCAGCGCAGATGATCGCCGCGAAAATTCCCGCAGCACCACCGCCCACTATCGCAACTCGCCGGCTACTCATCGGCGGAAGATAACAAACACGCCGGCAAAAGTCTCTCGCGAGTGTCGTGCGCTTGCGGCATGCTGGCCGCAACATGTCTGAAACCGCTGGTAACCCGACCCCGCACCGCCGCCGCAAACGCTACGCCGGCAAGTATCCGCGCCGCTTCGACGAGAAATACAAGGAGCACGATCCCGCGCGTTATTCCGAGACGGTCGCCAAGGTCCTCGCTTCGGGCAAAACTCCAGCCGGCACGCACCGCCCCATCATGCTGGCGGAGATCATGGAAATACTGAATCCGCAGCCCGGCCAGGTCGGCGTGGATTGCACGCTTGGCTACGGCGGCCACTCGCAGGAAATTCTCACCCGCCTCCAACCGGGCGGCCGCTTGCTGGGGCTCGACGCGGACCCCGCCGAAATCACCAAAACGGAAAATCGACTCCGCGCGCTCGGCCATGGCCCCGAGATTTTCACTGCGCAACGCACGAATTTCGCAGGCCTGCCCCAGGCACTTGCCACGGCGAAACTATCCACAGTTGATTTCATTCTCGCCGACCTCGGCGTTTCCTCGATGCAATTCGACGACCCGGCGCGTGGCTTTTCCATGAAACACGCCGGCCCGCTTGATATGCGAATGAATCCCGGTCGCGGCCAGCCCGCCTCGTCCTTGCTGAAAAGCGTAAAGCCCGACGCGCTGGTCGTGATGCTGGAGGAAAACGCGGACGAACCGCACGCGAAGGCGCTCGGTCCCGTGCTCGCGGGTGGGAATTTCACCACCTCCACCGATCTTGCCAACGCCATACGCCGCGCCTTGCCGCGTCTCAATTTAACCGACCGCGAGCTTTCGATCCGTCGTGTCTTTCAGGCCATCCGAATCGCGGTGAACGACGAATTTTCCGCTCTCGAAACCTTGCTGCGCTTTCTCCCAACCTCACTCAAGCCGGGCGGGCGAGTCGCAATTCTGACGTTTCACTCCGGCGAAGATCGACGCGTCAAAAAGGCGTTTTCCGCCGGGTTGGCTGCGGGACTCTACGATGATATTGCACACGAGGTCGTGCGTCCAACGTCGGAAGAACGGCATGACAATCCCCGCTCCGCCCCCGCAAAAATGCGCTGGGCACAACGGGCGACTGCAACTTGAAGATGCCCTGAGATTGCTTGTGAAATGAATGCTTCACGGAACTCCCCCTGATTCGTATCAGTGGAATTCCAATCGGGTGCAGCCGCAAAACCGCAAACTCCGGTCCGAGAAACGTTTTAAAGTTCCCAGCCCTTGCGGTACTTGCGTTTGATGAACTCCGCGGCTTCGGGGCAGTTTTTCGCCAGCATCCGCGGGCCGTCCCATTCAATTTTCTTGCCGACCTTCAAGGCCACGCAACCGAGCAGGATGATTTCCGTGAGGTACGCCGCGATATCGAAGTCCGAATAACCGGCCGGACCGCCCTTGCAGGCCGCGATCCACTCGAGGTGATGCCGTTCGTCGATGGCGCCCTCAAAGCTATTGCGCGGAATCGTCTGGGGAATCGACTTGAGCGCCGCGTGCACCTTGCCGTCGGTCATTTCCTTTTCGCCCTTGAGCTTGACGAAGAATTTCGCGCCGTAGTCGTCGGGTGAAAACAAGGTGCCCTTGTCGCCGACGAGCAGGCAGCCGCTGCCGGGGATGGTGTCCATCAATTCCATGACGTCGCCGAGGACTTCCTTGGGCGGCTTGTTGCTGCCGTCGTGTTCATACGGATGGTCGGGCTTCGGATTGCCGCCGTCATACCACATGAGCGTGCAGGCATCGAGGCCCTCGCGCGAAGGAAATTCAAACCGGATCGTGGATTTCAGTGGGAAGCTTTCCTTGTTCATCGTGGACGAGGTCGATTCGATTTCATTCGGATAACCGAGCTTCAAGCCACGGAACGGCATGTTGGCCGTATGGCACGCCATATCGCCAAGCGCGCCAGTGCCGTAATCCTGCCAGCCGCGCCAGACGAAGGGCGTATAAACCGCGCCGCCACCGCGCTTGCCGCTCTTGCTGACCTTGTCCGGCCAGGAGGCCTTGTAGGGGCGCATCTGCGCCGGCCCGATGAAGCCATCCCAATCCAGCGTGGAGGGAATCGGATCCGCGCCGGCCGGACGATCCATGCCTTGCGGCCAGACGGGACGATTGGTCCAGACGTAAACGTGACGCACAGAGCCAAGAATCCCGGACTGCACGACTTCCACCGCGCGGCGCAGGCCGTCCTCGGAACTGCCCTGGTTGCCCATCTGGGTGGACACCTTGTGATCCTTCGCCAGCTTGCGCAGCAGCCGGGCCTCGTAAATGGTCTGGGTCAGCGGCTTCTGACAATACACGTGCTTGCCCATCTTGATCGCCTGGGCGGCAATCACGGCGTGCGTATGATCCGGCGTCGCGATGATGACGGCATCGAGGGACTTCTCCTGCTCGAGCATCTTGCGAAAATCCTTGTAGTAAGCCGCCTTGGGAAACTTGGCGCGTTGGGCCGCCGCGAGTTTCTCATCCACGTCGCACAACGCCACGATGTTTTCGGAAGCGCAGCAGGCGATGTCACTGGAGCCCTTGCCACCGACGCCGATGGCGCCGATGTTCATCTTCTCATTCGGCGAGATGCGGCGCGCGGCACTGGTCGTGCAACAGCCCGAGAAGGCCGTCGCGCTGGCCGCGAGCGCGGAGTAATAAAGAAACTGGCGCCGGGAGATTCCTGAAAGCGGGGAACGTTTATGATTTGGCATGGTCAGTTTCCTACCGCTATGCCCAGACCGTTACAAGAACTTTTTCGAACGGCGATTGATGACACCGGATGGTGTCGTCAATATCGCACGCGAGTGACCACCCCTCCCATCAACCTGACCTCGCTTGACCAATCCGTTTTCGAGTGGTACTGGTGATTCCATGAGAAGGTTTCACACATTGTTTTTCCTGTTCGTGGTCGCTTTCAATCTCGCCGCCAGCGCCGCGGAATTTCCCGACGCTTGGACGTGGGACAACGACGCGCAAAAGCGCGCGGCCCACGCCGCATTGGAAGGCAAACCGATGCCGCCGCTCACGGTCACCGGCTGGGTGAATGGGGCCGTCACACCCGCGGACATGAAGGGCAAGGTCGTGGTGGTGGATTTGTATGCGACGTGGTGCGGTCCGTGCATGGCCGCCATACCGCACAACAATGAGATGCTGAAAAATTACAAGGACAAAGGCCTCCTCATCGTCGGCGTGTGCACATCCAAGAAGGGCCAGGAAAAGATGGACGCCACCGTGAAGGAACGCGGCATCCTATACCCGACCGCGCGCGATCCCAATCAGACAACCGGACAAGCGTGGGGCGTCCGTTACTATCCCACTTACGCCGTCGTGGACCGCAAAGGCATCGTGCGCGTCGTCGGGTTGAAGCCGAATCACGTGGAAGAGGTTGTCAAAAAACTGCTCGCCGAGCCGGCGGCGGCTGGCGGTCCCAAAGGCAAATCGTAGCGGACAGTGCGATCGTTGGGGGCAACGCCAATTCCCTTCGATACGCCGGAATTGTCCTCCCGATAGCAGGATTTGGCCACCGTGAAATTGTTTGCCAGCGGTGAAGGTTTCTGCAAGGATGGGTGAAATTAACAGGAGATTCACCATGAGTTATCGCCGGATCCTTTTTGCACTGTCTGCGCTATCGATTGCGTCAGTGAGTTTTGGGCAGGTCACTGTTTCACTTGCCGGGCGCACCATTAATAAACTGCTGCCGGATTACCAGCGCCCGTATGTATACGCGCTCAACGCCGCGAGCGGTGCCAATCCCGGCACGCTGGTGAAACTAAACTCCACCAATGGCGCCATCCAGGGGGAAATCTCACTCAATCTCAACCCCACTGACATGGCGATGTCGCCAGGGGGTGATTCGCTGTACGTGATCAATGCGGGCAGCCGCACCATCTCGCGCGTCGACCTCGGCACGTTCACCACGGTGGCGGAGAAAGCGATCACGACACCGAACACCTATAATTCGGCGAACGCACTCCACCTGGTGGTGGGCCGCTCCAATCTGGTCTACTTCACGGACGGAGGCTGGGCTCCCAACATCACCACTTTTAACTACGCGGCCGGCACAAACGTGACCGTATATGACGATGGTAATGGCGCCGGCGGACTGGCAATAACTTCGGACGGAAAAACCCTGTTCCGATGGCGGCAGTACGGCTGGGGCGCCGGGAACGTGAATTCGTGGGTGACCAGGTACGATACGCTTACCAACGTCAATCTCACGCCACTGGAAGATTCGTTCACCTCCTGGCGTCGCGATCCGTTTGATACCCCAATATTGCTCGATGCGGCCGCCCGCTGGGTGTTCAACAAGCAACAGATGTTTTCCGCCACCAACGTTTCGGTCCTCTTAAACCAATTTGGCGACAACATCTATGCGTTGTCACTGGACGGTTCGGTGGCTTTTGGGCCAACCCAGGTTTACAATACGCAAAGCGGAGCCACGCTCACGAATTTCCCGGTTAATACAGGCGTTCAAACGTTATCCGGCGATCAGAAGAAATTGTTTCGCTACAGCGCCGCTGCGTCGAACGTTGCCATTTACGACATGGCGACCATCGCCTCCATTAGCGGGCCGGAACTCATTCCGACGCCGGCCAACGGGTCGGTGGTGAGTCCCCCGTTAACCAACCTTACATGGACGCCGTCCCCGACCGCGCTCTCCTACGGCGTTTACTTTGGCACCAATCAAACCGATGTCGCCAATGCCACGGTAGCCTCCGCGCTGTATCTGGGCGGGGTGGTGACTCCCGGCAAAGCGCTGGCTCAATCACTCCAACCGGGCGCCACCTACTACTGGCGCGTGGACATCAATGGCTACGCCACCACCAATGCAGGTGCCGTATGGTCTTTTGCCGTGGCCAACATTTCCGCCACGCCCTCGCAATACAACGTGAGCGCGATTTACGGATATAATCCGGCGCCTCTCAGCCTGAGCATCACGAGCACTGCTCCCATCGGCTGGACGGCGGTCGTAACCGGCCCCAACTGGCTTTCGATAAGCGCGAGTGCGGGAGTTACTCCAACGAACCTTTCCCTGACCTTTAACACCAAAACGATGGCGGCAGGAACGTACAGCAACAACATTCAATTGACGGCCGGGTCACTCCAGCTTCAGGTTCCGGTAATTGTTACGGTCAGGCCGCTCAACATCGTCAAGATGATCGCCGACCGGCAGCGTCCCTATATTTATGCCCTCCAGGCCCCGCCCCTGGCCGGACAGAACGGCTTGTTGCTGTTTTTAAACACCACCACGAGCAATATCGACAAGGCGCTACCCATCGGCATCAATCCGGTGGACCTCAGCATCAACTATCCGGAAGGAAAGTTGTACATCGCCAGCTGGACGGAAACCTGGACCTACGTGGTGGATCTGAATTCCCAGACGCTGCTCCCCGCGTTAAACCTCGGCACCGACATCTACAAAATCAATGCCGGCAAAGCCGGTCGAATCGTGGTCGAAGGCGAAGACCAATGGGTTTATATGAGCCTGATCGGCACTCCCGCCGGCAATACCGTTTCGAGCGCCATGGTGCGCGAAGGGGACGGAGAGTATGATCCTACCGGGCGCTATTATTACCACTGCGAAAACAATATCTCCGGCGCTGGCATTGCCAAACACGACATGAATGGCGACACCTTCATCTCCGTCGCGTCCGCCGGCGGCCACAGCTATTACGGGTCACGAAATCTGGTCATCAGCCAGGATGGATCGCGCGTCTTCTGGACCGGGGCCGTGTATGATTCAAACCTTGTTGATCTGGGAGTCATCGGCGCGGAAATCTACGCTTCCTCCACAAACGGCGCCGTGGCTTTTAGCACCACCCAGGCCTATGACACCGCGACCAAGCAGGTTATCTACAATTTACCCGCGGGGGTGACCGCGATCTCGACGGTGGATGGGTTGAATCAGCGGTTTTGGTATTACAACAGTGGCACCGGTGTCATCGGGAGCATCCCTTTGAGCGTCATCCAGTCGCCCTCCATCACACAACAACCGGCCGCCAGCACCTCCGTGCTCCTGGGCAACCCCGTGTATCTGACAGTGAGCGCCATGGGACTGACTCCGACGACTTACCAATGGCAGCTCTACGGCACAAATGTACCCTCCGCCACGAATTATTTCCTCTCCATTGGCAGCCTCCAGCTCGCTCAGCAGGGAGATTACCGGGTGATCGTCGGCAACTCCTTCGGGTCAGTCACCAGCACCGTGGCACAGGTGATAGCGCTGATGCCACCCGCGATCGCCGGCCAAAGCTCAGGCCTCTCCGTGGCGGCCGGCCAGTCGTTCAGTCTGAATGTCACCGCTGGCGGCAGCGCGCCCTTCACGTATCGCTGGATATTTGAAAACTCCACGATCAGCGGTGCCACCAGCAGCGCGTTGACTATCAACAATGCGCAGTCCGCCAACGAGGGAATTTACCAGGTGGTGGTGGGCAACTCGGTGGGCTCGGCCACAAGCGCCTTGATGTTTGTCCGCGTCACGCCTTCTATTCCCATCATTGTTACC
This sequence comes from Limisphaerales bacterium, assembly GCA_044223735.1. Taxonomy (GTDB): domain Bacteria; phylum Verrucomicrobiota; class Verrucomicrobiia; order Limisphaerales; family UBA8199; genus JBGALR01. The sequence goes on from JBGALR010000041.1 coordinate 49,199, forward strand.
AACCCGGTTTCGGCGTCAATTCCCGCCTCGTCCAATGCCACGTTCCGAGTGGCGGCGATGGGCAGCCAGACATTGAAATATCAATGGTACTTTAATGGGGGCGCCATCGCGGGCGCCACCACGACCCAATATGCCTTGAGCGGTATCCAAGCCAGCAACACGGGTAGCTATTGGGCTGTCGTCACCAACGGCATGGGCTTCGCCACGAGCACCATCGCAACCCTGACCGTCACGCCGGTGATCCCCTACTTCGTCACCCAGCCAGTCGGGGCCCAGGTTGGTGCAGGATCGAATCGCACTTTCACGGCATTCGCAAACGGATCGCAACCCCTCACGTATCAATGGCGGCACGATGACGCAGCGATTTCCGGTGCCACTTCAACTTCGCTTGCACTCACCAACCTCGTACTGAGCGACGGCGGAAGCTATACGGTGGTGGCGAGCAATTCCGCCGGCTCCAGCACGAGCATCGTGGCGCAATTGATTGTATTCCAGAATCCGACATTGACCCAGGGGTTGACCAATCAGGTTGTGGACGTGAGCAGCACTGTCACCCTCGCGGTGACCGCGATCGGAAGCCCCACACTTGGTTACGCCTGGCAATTCAACGGCCAGAGTATTCCCGGCACCAACTCGACCTTTATCATCACAAACGCTCAACCTGGGCAGTCTGGGTTTTATCGGGTAACGGTGACCAACGCGTTCGGCACCGCATCCTCCACCGGACGCGTCAGTATTCTCGGCACGCCCGGCCTGGTTCGCGCGTGGGGTGACAATTCCGGTGGACAGACCAACGTGGCGTCCGATCCGGGTGATTCGGTTGCCGTGGCGGGTGGCGATTATCATAGCGTGGCGCTGCATCACGACGGCACGCTGTGGGGCTGGGGTTACAACGGTGACGGGCAAACCCTCGCGCCGACCAATTCCCTCCGCTTCGTCACGCTCGCGGCGGGGGCCGCGCACAACCTCGCCGTGACCGAAAGCGGATCAGTGGTGGCGTGGGGTCGCAATGATGCGGGACAATGCAATGTGCCGGGGGCAACGAGCAACGCGACGGTCGCGGTGGCCGCGGGCGATTCGCACAGCCTCGCTTTGCTGGCCGGTGGAACCGTGACGGGTTGGGGTGACAATTCATTCGGTCAAATCAGCGTTCAGCAAGGTCTAACCGGAGTTCGCGCCATTGCCGCCGGCCGGATACACTCGCTGGCATTGCGCTCAACGGGCACCGTGGCCGCGTGGGGTTACAACGGTTACGGCCAATGCACGGTACCGGCAGCCGTCACCAATGTCCTCGCAATTTCAGCCGGTTATTTGCATAGCGCGGCATTGCTCTCCAACGGCACGGTGGTCGTCTGGGGCGACAATACGTTCGGCCAGAAGAATGTGCCGGCGAGCGCCACCAACATTGTCGCCATCGCGTCCGGGGATTTTCACCTTATGGCCCTGCGCAGCGATGGCAGTTTGATCGCCTGGGGCGACAACGCCTACGATCAGACCTCCCAGCCTGCCGGGCTGAGCTCGGTGGTCTATATTTCAGCCGGCAACTATCACAATCTCGCCCTCACTTCGAGCATGGGAATGCTGAAGTCGACCCTGGTAAGTTCGAAAATGGTCTTGCAATGGAATGGCGGCGGAGTTCTCCAATGGTCCACCGCTCCGCAAGGGCCGTACTCCGACGTAGGTTGCCCGGGAACGGTCTTTACCAATATGGATATGTCCGGGCCCGCGAAATTTTTCCGCCTGAGGCGGTAGCGTGTTAGGCTGGCCCGGCTCGCCAGTTCACGGTTATTTGGGAATCAGCAACCGCAATGCGCCGGGAAAAATCTCGATTTCGAGTTCGTAGGAGCGGGCGATGGGCTTGACGGTCTGCGGCAGTTTCTCCGAACTCGCGGGCCAGAGCTCGTCGTCCAGGTGCAGCACGGGGGAGGCGCAGGAAATCACGAGCCTTCGGGTGCGATGCACCTTGAACGCGCGATTCTCCTTCGCCACGTCCCCGGCCACATGACGCGCGAGATCGCGACGCTGGTTTTCGCGGACGATCACGACATCGAGCCGGCCGTCGCCCGGATGGGCGTGGGGCGCGAGGGCGAAACCGGGACCGATCGAGGGAATGTTCATCGCTTCGATCAGCAGGTATTTCCCGGTAAATTCCGCGACGTCCAATTTGATGGTGAACTCCCGCCCACGCATGTCATCGAGCACCTTCCGCAACAAATGAACGCCGCCGCGCACACCGCCATGCGTTTCCACCGCATCGGGTACGCCGTTGTGCTCGTTCGACGCATGATGTGAAATCATCTCGGGGACCAGCCCCGCGCCGACCGCTTCAAAAAATGGCAGGTGCCCCCACGGGCCGCGCGCCATGCCGACATCGAATTTGACCTCACGCGCGCTCGCCAGCTGCCGGATGATACGGCGGTCGGTCTTCCCCACGCCGAGCGACCTGGCAATGTTGTTGGCGGTCCCCAACGGTAAGATGGCAATCGGGACGTTTCGCCCGATGAGACGCCGCGCGATTTTTTTGAAGGTCCCGTCGCCACCCGCCACGACCACGACGCCTTTGGGATTAATCAAGCCGCGCGCGAATTTTTTGCTCTTGGTGGAATAATAATCGACCTCGTGCCCGGCGCGCTCGAACTCCCGCAGCAGTTCTTTTTTCGAAAATCCGTCAACTCCCGCCTTCGGATTATGCATCAGCGTGACGTCCATGCGCCAAGATACCCCAATCGCTACGTCGCGCAAATTTGGGCGGAGAATTTCGCGCCGCGGTTGCCCGCGTGTATATTGCTTCATGCGCTTACTGATCTGTAACGACGACAGCATTTATAGTCCGGGCATTGCGGCACTCGCGGAGGCGGCTTCGCATTTCGGGGAGGTGCGCATCGTCGCCCCGGAGGTGGAGCAGTCGTCCATGGGTCACGCCATCACCGCGTCTCGCCCCCTTCGCTCGAAGCGCACGCCGATAAAAGATTTCGAAGCGTATCGCGTGAACGGCACGCCTGCGGATTGCGTGGCGCTCGGCTCCTTCATGTGGGAAAAGGTGGACGTGGTGCTGTCAGGCATCAATCTCGGGCCGAACCTGGGAAACTCCGCCTGGCATTCCGGCACGCTTGCCGCCGCCAAACAGGCCGCGTTGCTGGGGCTGAAAGGCATCGCTCTCAGTGTCCCCAGCGCCTGGGACGAAGCCCAATTCAAAAACCTGCAACCGTGGATACGCAAGGTCCTCGATTTGATTTTCAGCGAATCCATGAATCTCGTGAACGTCAATTTTCCGGATGCTCCCACCGGCATCTGTTGGACGCGGCAATCCGTCCGCAGCTATGACGGCAAGGTTATCCGTGATAAAGACCCCATGGGCCGCGAGCTGTTTTGGTTCACGGTCATTCCCATTACCGAAGTGGAGGAAGGGACGGATCGCTGGGCCGTGCGACAGGGGAAAATCTCCCTGACCCCGCTTCGTCTCGATCTCACCAACGAGCAGGAATTGGCGCGCTTGAACGTCCCGCCCGGCGTGCCGGTGAAATAAGCGGCGGTCTTCCCGCTCGCTTTTCGCGGCGAGCCTCTGGCATTCTGCGATGGTCGAAGGTTTGTGACCCAATCGACCGATTTGACGTCTCATACTCCGCAATGCCTGTTAAGATGCAACTCAACCGCGCGGCTATTATAATATGCAGCCGCCTCCTGCTCTTCGTCTGCGTGTTCACGGCGATCAGCGCCATTTCCGCTCCGGCCACTGCCACCGCCGATAAGCCCAATATCATCTTTCTTCTGACCGACGACATGGGCTACGGCGATGTCGGGTGCTACGGCGGTGACTTCGTTCCCACGCCGAACATCGACCGGCTCGCCGCTGAGGGCACTCGGTTCACACAATATTATGCCGCCTCGCCGGTGTGCTCTCCCTCGCGGACCGGGCTGCTGACGGGCATGTATCCCGCGCGCTGGCGGATTACGAATTTTCTTCAGGCCCGCGCGGGCAATCGCAATTCCGAGCAGGCGGATTTTCTCGATCCCAAGGCGCCTTCCATTGCGCGCACGCTCAAGCAGGCGGGCTACGCGACCGGCCATTTTGGCAAATGGCACATGGGCGGGGGGCGCGACGTGACAAACGCCCCGCCCTTTCCCGACTACGGCTTCGACGAACACGCCAGCACTTACGAAAGCCCCGATCCGGATCCCGTCATCACCGGCACGAATTGGATTTGGTCCGCAAAGGACAAAGTGAAACGCTGGGATCGCAGCGCGTATTTCGTCGATAAGACTTTGGATTTTCTGCGGCGTCATCAGGGCCAGCCCTGTTTTGTGAATCTCTGGCCCGACGACGTTCATACGCCGTGGGTGCCGGAGGGCAGCGACCTCGAAAAACGCCGGCGCGAAGGCGACGAAAGCGCGCCCAACTTCAAGGCCGTCCTGCGCGAATACGATAAACAGGTGGGGCGCCTGCTCGCGGGCCTGAAGGAACTGGGCATGGAGACGAATACTCTTCTTATATTCTCCAGCGACAACGGACCGCTGCCGACCTTCGATGGAAAACGCGCGGGCGGTTTTCGCGGCAGCAAAATCAGTCTGTACGAAGGCGGGAGCCGCATGCCGTTCATCGTGCGCTGGCCGGGACATGTCCCCGCCGGACGCGTGGACGACAAAACGGTGCTCAACGCCGTGGATCTTTTCCCGATGTTTTGCAAACTGAGCGGCACGCCCATGCCGACCAACGCCGCTTTTGATGGCCAGGACCTCAGCGCCTCGTTCTTCGGTAAAAACATGGTCCGCAGCCAGCCGATGTTCTGGGAATACGGCCGCAACGAATATTTCGGCTATCCCCACATCGCGCATGACCGCAGCCCGAACGTCGCGGTGCGCGACGGCAAATGGAAATTACTGGTCAACGCCGACGGTTCCGACGTGGAACTCTACGATCTGGACGCCGACCGCGCCGAAACGAAGAATCTCGCGGTCACGAACCCGGATGTCGCAAATCGTCTAAAAGATGCGGCCTTAAAGTGGCGAAAGTCGCTGCCATAAATCGGAGCGCGGACATTCTTGTCCGCTTCCCAGGGCTACGCTAGGAAGAGGCGGATTATAACAACCACCATCAATCGTCTTTTCGGTTGCGGGCGTATGTCGTCCCCCACAAGCATGAGGAGCATCCGATGAACCCTCGTGTTTACGAAACGATTAATCGAAAACGAGCCGGTGAGCTACCACGCTCTTCTGCGGAAATTGACGTGGAAAAACAAATTGGCTCAAAAGGTTGGAATGCTCGCGGCTATCTCCCTCATTTCGATAAACCGGGCACCATCCAGATGGTTACTTTCAGACTGGCCGACGCCATGCCCGCGGCACGAATAAAGGAGTGGCGGGCGTTGCTTGCAATCACCGACGCGCGCGAGCAGCGAACGAAGTTGGAGAGGTACATTGACCTTGGCCATGGAAAATGTCTGTTAAGAGACACGCGCGTAGCGGGAGCGGTGGAGGAAGTTTTCCTTCGATTTGATGGGCGGCACTATCGAATGATCGCATGGGTGATTATGCCCAATCACGTACATTTATTGTTCGAGTTGTGGGACATGCCCTTGGGCCAGCTTTTGAAAGCTTGGAAGGGTGCCAGCGCAAACATCGCAAATCGCATCGTTGGCCGGCGGGGAAACCTTTGGCAGGAGGATTATTGGGACCGCCACATTCGCAACGAAGCCCATTTTCGCAAGGCCAGACATTACGTGGAATGGAATCCGGTAAAAGCACGACTCGTTCGCCAGCCGGAAGAGTGGCCTTTCGGAAGCGCCAATCCGAAGTGGCAATGGAGCGGCGAAGGCCGCCCTTGCAAAGCGCATTTGCTTAATGGCCCACGCCGACGAAATGAAACGAAGGCGACTGAATGAGTCCTGTAATTCCCGCGCCCAGGGAGCGGACAGGAATGTCCGCGCTCCGGATCGTAGTCCATTCGCAACCATTTTTGGATTCCTATCTCCCAACGTTGCAAAACGCCTCACCGAACAGAAAACCAATCGCCAAAACCAAAGGCCGGAGCGCGGACATTCTTGTCCGCTTCCCGGGAGGTTCCAGAGTAAACCGCCCCTTCAAAAACCCGAAGTATCGGACGATTTAACCGAAAAATGGCCCACTGGAACGACCCCAACCTGGTCAAACCATGGCTGGACGGCCAAAAGTGCGAAATAGTTGTTGCAAGGACCCGCTTCCTTGCTATATTCCGCCCTCCATTTGCCCGAGCAAGGGCAGGAAGAATTTTAAACCTAATGCCGACAATCAATCAATTGGTCCGCAAGGGCCGTAACAAGTTGAAGCAAAAGTCCAAGTCTCCCGCCTTGGAAAACTCCCCATTTCGCCGTGGCGTG
>JBGALR010000042.1:0-53798 GCA_044223735.1 Limisphaerales bacterium
GAGTCGCCGTCCTCGGCTTCAATAACCTGCCAGCTTTTCCGGCGTAGGAGTTCGGCGACCAGCTTTCGGTAGTCAGGATCGTCGTCGATGATCAAAACGGTGTTCATGCCCGGAGTAATGTGCGAGCTACATTAGCGCATCTCGAAGGGAATTAAAGACGAAAAGAAAGGCTTGAACCCCGCGCCGCGCATTTTAGTGTGAGCGCGTTACAATCTCCCGCATGCAACCTGACTCGGTGAACAAACAAATGGTGGTGGTAACCGACCTGACGAACCAGGAATTCCTGGAACGTTATGCCGGCCCTGGTCGTATCGGGCTCTCGGGTGGTATCACGTTGATTGATAAGGCAATCTGTCGGGCGGAAAGGCACTTGGACGAAGCCGAGGCGTGGGGCTCCTGGTCGCATGCTTTTATGTTTCAAGGCCGGCGCGCGGACGGGCATCACTGGGTGATCGAATCGGATCTGCAAATTCACCGGAAGCATATCCAACTCGGGGTGCAGGAGAACCGAATTTCGAAGTACTTCGACCCGGAGATGTATACGACGCTGGCGGTGCTGGATCTTGGATTGACGGAAGCGCAGGCGCAGAGCCTCCTGGTGGAAGGTCTGGATCTCGTGGCCAACCGCGCGCGATACTCGGTGCGTGAGCTATTCGGCACGTTGATCGCTTTGCGCCGGCCCGAAATGCGCGCGCAGAACAATGTCCTCGCCCGCCAAAAATCGATGTATTGCTCCGCCCTTGTACAGCATTTGTTTCGCAAAAACGGCCTAGACCTCACGCCCGGTGTGGATCTTAAAAACACCACGCCGGAAGACATCGCGCGAATTGCGCTGCCGCACACGGCATACGTGCTGCGTCGCGAAATCGCGCCGGGGAAGTTTTCCACCATAAAGAAGAAATTGCGAATCAAGGTTGGCGCCCGCCTCCGCCATTTGAAACACCGGAGGAAGTCTGGCACTCAAAATCAATAAAACCGTTCGCCACGTCCACGGATTGCAGCCGCACCTTGATGCGGTCCCCCACGTCGATGCCGGTCAGGCCGCAAGTGACGCGTCCTTCAGCGGGGAATTTTCGGAGACGGACATAAATTCCCTTCGGTGATGCGCCGGTTACGATGCCGTCGAACACCTCGCCGAGGCGGTGGCTGAGCATGCTGGCGGCGCAAACTTTTCGCATGAGCCGTTCCACTTTCCGGGCCGCGTCCTCGCGTTCAGTGCAGCGGGCGGCGATGGCGGCGAGTTCCGACTCGGTGTAAAGGTTCAAGCCGGGCACGGCCAGCGCCTTGATTAACCGTTGCGTCACGAGATCGGCATAACGGCGATTGGGCGCGGTCGAGTGCGTGTAATCGTGGGCAGCCAGTCCGAAGTGGCCTTCGTGTTCGGCGCCAGCCGCTTCGACCGTGTATTCGCCCGGGCCCAGGAGCTTGACGACCGACAGCGACAAATCGGGGAAGTGGGACGGGTCGGCGGCTTTGCGCTGATCCAGAAACTCCGCCAGCGCGCGCGGATCGGGCGTGGCGGGCAGGGAAAAGCCGAATTGCGCAGCGATGGACTGGATGCGATCCCAGCGTCGCGGGGTGCGCACCACGCGCCGGATGGAAAGCGAACCTTTTTGCTTTAGCAGCTTCGCCATCGCGATATTGGCCGCCACCATGAAGCTTTCAATGATGTCCTCGGCAACATCGTGCCGGCTCACTTCGAGGTCCTTCACTTCGCCGTTTTCCACGACGGGCGTGGCCTCGATGGAGCCGAACGTCAATGCGCCGCTTTTTTTCCGCAGACCGCGAAGGATTTCGGAAGTTTCCTGTTGCAGGCGAAGTTGCGCTTCCATGCCGGGCGTGCCGGCAATCGCGGCGGGAATCGGGCCGCGCCCTTCCAGCCATGCCCCCGTAGATTTGTAAGCGAGTTTGGCGTGATTCCGCAGCAACGCTGGATACGCATCGGCAGATTGTACGTCGCCGGAAGCAAGGATGTGCAGGTCCATCACGATGGAAAGCCGGTCCTGCGCATCCAGAAGCGAGGTCAGGTTCGTGGAGAGTTCCGCCGGCAGCATGGGAAACGTCGCGACGCCGGTGTAAACCGAGGTCGTTTCAAATGCCGCCTGGCGATCGGTCGCGGAGCCGCGCGGGACGGAAGCTTCGACATCCGCGATGCCGACGAGCAGGCGCCGGCTGCCGTCCGAAAGTTTTTCGACATATTCCACTTGGTCGAGATCGCGGGAACTGTCGTTGTCGATGGATGACCACAGCAGCGGGCGCAAATCGCGAACTGTCCCGTTCGCCGGGGCAGCGAGCCCTGCTTGCCGTGCTTCCGCGATCGCCTCGGGCGGAAAGTCCGGCTGAAAACCGGCGTCGATCATCGCCTGGTGCGCGCGTTGTTTGAGATTGATGGGATTGTTGCTCATGGGGGTTAAGCGTTACCAGGCTGCCCGCTTGTCCATGGCGGCTTTTAGTTCAGCGGCTTGTGGGCGGTCGTCGATATAGTCCGCTTCCCAAAAAAGGATTTGCCTCGCGCCTTCTTTTTCCGCGAAGGTGAAGGCATTTTGAAAGTCCGCCACAGTTTGTGGCACCCACGCGTAAGACCAGACATCCACCTTGCCGTCGGTTTCCCTTTTTAGGGAGTGGTACGCCATCTCGGCATTACCGCCGTCACGGTAGTAACCGGCGCCGACCACCGAATCCATCAGGCCTTCCTGCGCCCAGGTGCCGATATCCAGCAACAAGCCGCGCAGGTTGCCATCGGTTTTATCCATTGCGCCTCGATAGTGCCACGGATGCCCGACCATGACGGCGACGGGTGTGCGTCGCTTTTGAGATTTTGCGAGCTTGCTGACTGCGCGCATGAACTCCGTCTGCGGTTGGGCTCGCACCCGCACCCAGCGGTCGTCGCCATTCGGAATTTTTTGCGGATCGACGCCGTGGTCGGTGTTGATTTTCGCGACCAGTGGTTTCTCGTAGCCGCTGTCGGCTACGCCCTCGGCGTCCGTCTGCGGATTATCGCGAACATCACCGGTACGAATCCAGTCGAGGAATAGACCGTCAATCGCATAGTTCTTCAGCAATTCCTTCAGGATCGCGAGTTTGTATTTGCGGACCTGCGGGAATGCGAAGCTCAATTGCGAGAAATAAGGCCGCCCATCCCGATGACGCCAGCGATATTCCGGATGCTTTTTGGAAAACTCGCTTTGCAAACCCCAGCCGTGATCGTCTTCGTTGATGGAAACCCACGCGTGAATTTGCAAGCCGATCTTATGACCATATTCGACGGCCGCAGCGAGGCTGTCGAAATGTTCGTAGTCATACACCTTCATCTTGTCGCGCACCGCGGCACGCTGCTCCGGGCTCATGTTCGCGGTGAACCGTTGCAAAATTTCCCGACCCTGGTCGGTTTTCGGTTCCCAGAAATTATCATCGTCCCATTTGCCCTGCGGACGCATCAATTCGCTGTGATAGAGCGAACGTCCGCCATCGAGCGCTCGCCAGTAAACCCGGGACCACCCGCACGCCTTGCATGCGTCGAGCATATGGCGAACGCCAGCCTCGCCCCAGGGAATGCCGGCTTTCAAAATCCAGTCCGAATGAGTGAGGGGCGCACCGAAGAAAAGCTTTCCAGCATTGGGTGAGGATTTTTCCTCGGCCAGCATCCGCAACGCGGATGAAAAACTGCAACCGCCCAGAAACAACGACGCAAAAAATCCGCGCCGATTAGTCATTGTTACAGAGGAGCTAATAGCGTAAATATTTGAAGCGATGCCGAGCCGGGTGCAAGCTGAATCAAAAGATTAAACGACGATAACCGAAGGCCGGAAACCGTAGCCACACCAGCCGCTGGCTTTTGTTTCACTGTTTTCCAAGAGATGCCGATAACCCGCAAAACATAGGGACGTCAACCAATGGAGGAGAATCTGGCGCTGGGCCTGTATGTGGTGCTTCCAATTATTTTTGGAGTGCTGCTGATGGTTTTTGCGCAGCGGGTTCGCCGTCGCGGGGTTCCAGTGCGCTGGCTTAATCTGGCTTGCGGCAACTTGCTGGTTTTGCTTTTCCTGCTGTCGCTTGGCGCGCTGGGAGGAGAGGTTTACTATCGGTTCGTCTACGATACGACGGACTCACTGGCTTATTCGAAGGTAAGCAAACGGTGGTTCGCGCGGCATTATCATCGAAACCTTCAGGGCTGCCGGGATAATGTGGAATACGCGCCCCTATGCGAGCCGGGTAAACGTCGTGTCAGTTTCGTAGGCGACTCCTTCACCGCGGGGCACGGGGTGAAAGATGTCAACGATGTGTTTGCATTGCGATTGCGGAAAGAACATGCGGAATGGGAGATTCATGTGCTGGCAAATCCCGGTTTTGACACGGGTGATGAACTCCGGGCGGCGCAGGCCTGTTTTACGAACGGATACCAGGTCGGGCAGGTAGTTTTGGTTTATTGCCTCAACGATATATCGGACCTGGTGCCGGAAATTTACGAAACCTTTCGGGAGGTATATGACCAATCGAAACAAGGCGGCTGGCTGAGGCAGAACAGCTACCTGATAAATACCATTTGCAACCGGTTCAACCTGGTGGGTAATTCCGGTCTCCACCGCTATTTTCAGTTGATCCGCGACGCGTATCGGGGTCCGGCCTGGGAAAAACAACAGGATCGGCTCAAGGAATTTCGCGATATGGTGCAGTCTCGCGGCGGAAAATTGTCGGTAGTCACCTTTCCTTTTTTCGACCGAATGGGACCGGCGTATGATTACCAATTCGTGCACGATGAGCTGAATAAATGCTGGCGCGATTTGGGGGTGCCACATCTGGACTTATTGGAGGTGTACAAATCCATTTCACCGGAGAAATTGGTGGTTGACCGGCTCGATGCGCACCCCAACGAATACGCTCATGCGCTCGCTGCCGAGGCGATCGGAATATTTTTGCGTGAACAAATGACAGCTATGCCCGGGCCTTCAACCAATCATTCCAATCAAGCAGAGGTGAAAAATCACTGACCGCTTAAAGGCTTCATATCTTTTGGACCGCGCTACTTGGTCGGAAGAAAAGAGGCGCGCCCGTGTATGGAGCGCCGTTGGATTACAGCAAGCCGTAGGTGGCGACGCGTGCCATGTTTCATTTGTTGTTTTGAGCAGGCTGTGGTGACACATTTGCGTCGTAACATGAGGAATGAGGAGGCGCGAACGGGAGCAGACGCCCGGATGCGTGAATTCTTTGAGAAGATTTAGTGCATCAAATCTTGGGTGGCAGATGTGAGGCCGTGTTCGGGGACATTGGTTTGTACTTGGAATGTGGAAGTGGCGCGGATACGGTCGGTGCCAGTCAGCATGGCGTTTAATTGGAAACAGTTTCTGCGCCGCGGACCGGAGAGGATTCACTCGGACCACGTCGTCATCAACGAGATGCCCATCGAAGAGATGGGCATCACGATCGCTTACATATTAGTCGCGGGCTTTTGGACTGTGTTTGCCGACGATGTTTTCGACTGGCTCACGGGTACGCCGCTGAACTCGCCGGCGATGCAGACGCTCAAGGGGATTAACTTTGTCATCGCCACGGCGGTTGTAATGTACCTCGTGCTGCGGCGCAGCTATCGTCGTCGTCGGCTTGCGCAGGAGGCGTTGCGATTAAGCCAGGAACGCTTCGAGTCAGTGGCGCGCGCAACCACGGAGGCCATTTGGGATTGGAACCTGCACACAAACAGCGTTTGGTGGAGCGAGGGGATTCACAAGTTATTTGGTTACAGTCCCGAAGATGTCTCCTCAAATGTGGAGTGGTGGCTGGATCGGTTGCATCCCGATGACAAGGAGCGTGTAATGCGTTCCATTCGCCGCGCGACCGAGAGCGGGGTGCTTACGTGGGCCGGATATTATCGTTTTCGCCGAAAAGACGGCAGCTACGCCGTAGTGATGGATCATGGCTATATACTGCACAATGCCGACGGGAAACCGGCGCGTGTGGTGGGCGGCATTCGGGATATTTCGGAGCGCCGTCAGGCCGAAGAGGCTCTAAGTAACTCACGCAGACAATTGCGCGCACTATCGGCGCGCCTGCAATCCGCCCGCGAAGAAGAACGCGCCAAAGTGTCGCGGGAAATTCACGACGAGTTGGGACAAATGCTGACTGCCTTGAAGATGAATATCGACTGGCTGGAGCGAAAAATCGGCGAACGCGAGCATGATCCGGCGATGAATCCGTTACTCGACCGGGTGGTGGAGAGCGGCGAGATGATTCAGTCCGCAATCGTGACTGTCCAACGGATCGCAACCGATCTCCGGCCGGGCACGCTCGATCATCTGGGCCTGAGCGCGGCATTACGGCAGGAGGCGCATCGCTTTCAGCAACGGAGCGGCATCGTGTGTGAACTGGCGCTGCCGCCGGAACCGTTGGAACTTTCGCGTGACATAACCACGGCAATCTTTCGCATCTGTCAGGAAGCCCTGACCAATGTGGCGCGCCATGCGCGAGCGACCAATGTTAACATAGGTTTACAGTGCGACACTGATAACGTTGTGCTCGAAGTCAGGGACGACGGGCGCGGGATCCGGCCGGAGTCGGTTGGCGACACGAAATCACTTGGCCTGCTGGGTATGCGGGAACGGGCGTCGGTGCTTGGCGGCGAAGTGGCCATCGAACCCGGGACACCGAAAGGTTGTCGCGTGACCCTGCGGCTGCCGCGCACGTCGGACACGACTCACATTTTGGCTGAGGCATGACCCGAATCCTAATAGCGGACGACCACGAATTGCTGCGGTGCGGGCTCAAGGCGATTCTGGCGGAGGCATTTCCCGATTTGGTGGCCGGTGAGGCCGGTAATGCGCGAGAGACGTTGGAAGCCGTGGAAAAGAAATCGTGGGACGCCGTTTTGTTGGACATCAATATGCCGGGTCGTAGTGGGCTAGATGTGTTGCAGGACCTCAAGCGCCTTCACCCGCTGCTGCCAGTGGTGGTTTTGAGCGCATTCCCCGAAAGAGACTATGCTGTGCGGGCATTCAAGCTGGGCGCGTCAGGCTATGTGTCGAAGCAAAGCGCATCGGGGGAACTACTGGCGGCGATTCGCAAGGCACTCTCGGGTGGACGCTATGTCACACCCATGCTGGCGGAGGTGTTGGCCGCCACCCTCTCCGGAGCTACTCCGGACGCGCCGCACGAATTGCTCTCCAACCGGGAACTGCAAGTGTTGCGGTTGGTGGCCCTGGGCAAACCGCTGAAGGAAATCGCGGCGGACCTTAAGCTCAGCGAGAAGACGATAGGCACCTACCGCATGCGCATCTCACAAAAAATCGGGTTAAGCACCAATGTCGAACTGGCCCGCTACGCGGTAAATCATAAGCTAGTGGACTGAGATTGATGAGCTTCTTTTTGGTTTCTGGATGGCAAAATCTGTCAGGTGAACACCTGACGTCGCATCCGGCACGCGCCTCACACGCGATTCAGCATTCCTAACCATGGCGCATTCAATAAACGCAGCCGAGAGTTGGGGCATGAAAACGACAACGCGATGGCAAAAAGTGGGACCGATCGTTTTTCGTGAAATTTGCTGGCCGGTGAAGATCCGAGTCAGAGCCGAACCTCCCTTATTGGCTCCTCGTGTATCCCCCGTCTTCCCGGTCAGCCCCTCTTCGCCCACCCATCGCGGTTCCGTCGTGCACAAGGCTGTCAGCTCGCCGACCCCCTGGCGGCAGACGCGAAATGGCGAAAGCCACGACTGGCGTGTGCTGGGTGAACAGGATGATCGCCGGGAATATTAAGAAATGCTCCGTAAGTAAATGGGGGACAACGGTTTTCCGGCCCGGTAAAAATATTATGAGTTCCCTCCGGTCCCACCTAAACGTGCTGGTGGCAGATAATTCGCGGCCACTGCGCGCTCAGTTGCGTGCTATCCTCACGCAGGAACCGGGCGTATGCCTGGTGGGGGAAGCGGATAACGGTGCAGAGGCCATGGAGTTATTCTTCCGTTTCCGCCCTAACGTAGTGCTTTTGGAAGTGTGCCTGCCCGACAGCAACGGCTTCGAAGTGATGCAGTGTTTTAAACAGGCGTCGCCGGATTGCGTTGTAATATTGCTGAGCGATGCGCCGGATCCATGTGTAGAGGAAGTGAGCCGTCTGTTAGGGGCGGCGGAGGTTTGCTATCGAGGGACGGAGTTAAGCCGGATTCGGGAATTATTGCGCCAACTGGTTCATGATCGGTCGCCGGTTCCCGCCTGACACAGCGGGAAAAAGGAGTGGTGTGCGGTCTTTTGCGGGGCATTCGCTCGGCATGTTTGGCCATTTAACTTCAGTGCGTGAGCGACACGCACTATGCGTGAGGCTCACCCGGTTTTCATCAGTGCAATTTGCGAAACCCTTGCAAAAGCGCCTTGGCATAATTCTTGTTAAAGGGCTTGGTTCAATCATGAGTGTGCGCGGCATGATGCTCGAAAACTTTTTCCCTCAGTGGTCTAACGCACCCATTTTTTCTTTCACCTTTCGACAGGTTTTTTACGCTTTCTGTTTGACCGCCATTCGAAATTTCAGTACTCACCTTCGGCCGCCCGTAGTTTGCACCGGCGAAGGGCGGCAAAAATTTCCGTCCGGCGAAAGCGTCAGACGCCACAAATAGATGCTGAACACGAAGTCATTTCTCTCGGTTGATTTTGGGGCGGGCAGTCTCAAGCTAGCCGAATTTGAGCTAAACGAAACCGGCGGATTGCGGTTGAAGCAGTATGGCTTCAAGTCACTGGGCGCTGAAGGCGCGCAGGATTCGGGCCGTGAAGCGGTGGTTCAAAAAGCGCTCCAGGAATTGCTTGCCTCCAAAGGCATCAAGGCCAAGAGCGTGAACGTGTGTGCGCCCGGCTTCCATGTTTTTTCCAAATTCGTCAAACTTCCGCCGGTCGATCCCAACAAGGTCACCCAGATCATCCAGTACGAGGCGCAGCAAAATGTGCCGTTCCCGCTGGAAGAGGTCGTGTGGGATTACCAGATTCTGGGCTCAACGCCGACTGGTGAGTTGGAAGTGCTGCTGGTTGCCATCAAGGCCGAGGTGGTAGAGGGGTTGTTCAAGGTCACGGAGGAAGCGGGCATGCGATTGCAGCTTTGCGATGTGTCCCCTGCCGCGTTATGCAATGCATTTCGCTACAATTATGGCGATCTCGAAGACTGCACGATGTTGCTGGATATCGGCGCCAAGACCAGCAATTTGCTCTTTTTTGAGAAGGGAAAAGTTTTCTCTCGCAGTATTAATCTTGGGGCGAACTCCATCACTCAGGATTTTGCAAATGAGTCCAAGCTGAAATGGGATCAGGCCGAAAAGCTGAAGATTGAAGAAGGTTTTGTCAGTTTGGGTGGCGCTTACGAAGAGCCTGAAAACCAGCATCAGGCGGCCATTTCCAAGATCGCGCGTCAATTCATGACGCGGCTGCACATCCAGGTCAATCAGACCATGCAGTTTTACCGCGGCCAGCAGGGTGGATCGGCTCCAGTGCGATTATTCCTGTCCGGCGGCGCGTCGGTGATGGCTTATACCGCACAGTTTTTCGCGGAAAAGCTGAACGTGCCGGTCGAATATTTCAACCCGCTGCGCAACGTGCAGATTGATCCCTCGATCAACCTTGAGGAACTGGCTCGCGTGGCTCATTCATTAGGTGAAGTCGTCGGCTTGGGATTACGCAATTTGGCGCGGTGCCCGGTCGAACTTAATCTGATGCCGAGCAGCACGCTCAAGTGGCAGAGTTTTAACCAAAAGAAGCCGTATTTCATCGCCACGGTGTTTAGTCTCGTGCTGGTGATATGTGCCATGGGCTTCCTTTTCGACCGGCTGGCCAGCGTCAAAAAAGACCAGTTGGACAAGGTCACGGAGGAGGTAAAGCCACAGGAAGAGAAGAAGGTCCAATTCCAAAAAGCCTACGGGGAGCTGAAGAAGTCGAACGAAGATGCCCACCAAGTCACAGCTTGGATGAAAGATCGTTATTATTGGGCCGACGTGCTGAGCGAACTGCGCGGAGTTCTCATCAAGGTCGAGCAAAACAGCAAAGTCAATCTGCATTCCGACGTTGGAGTTTGGGTGGAACAGTTTACCAGTGCCGCCTTTAGCGCGGTTCCCGAGGGAGTAGGTAGTGCAGCCCCGGCGAGCCTGCCTGTTAGCGATGGCAATGCCGCCGCCAATGAAGCAGCGTTCCGCGCTCGCTATGGGACACCGAATGCTGAACCTGCCGCCGCCCCTGCGGCACACGTTGCTGCCCCGGCTGGCTCAAGTCCAGGAACCAACGGCCCGGCCATTACAATAAATTTTCGCGCCGTAAGCATGACTAAGATCTCGGGGCAGCCGGAAGCAGACAAAACGATCGCCTACACTGTATTGCAGGAACTGCAGGAAAACCCGTTGTTCGACAAGGAGGGAACAACCTTCTCGGATGCCGGCGTGACGCCGGATGAACAGACAGGAACGTTCACGTTCGGAGTGATTGCGCGGCTGAAGCACCCCCTAAAGCTGTAGTATGGAATGGATTAAACGCAATTTATACTTCGTTATTGGGGGCACGGTCGCCGTCGTGCTGATGGGCTTGGCGGGCTGGTACCTTTATTCGAAGTGGGAACTCAACAACTCCATGCTCGCGCAACTGGACGAGCAGTATTCCAAGTTGAAGGAACTTAATTCGGCGAATCCTCATTGGGGTTCGGGCGATGTTGACAACATCAAGACCGCCAAGGAACAGCGGCAGGAATTGCGGGGTTTTATTGAAAAATCACGCCCGTTTTTCCAGCGCATTCCTCCCATTCCGGCCACCGAGTCCGGCAAGGTGAGCAGTCAGGAGTTCAGTTCCGCCCTCGCCCGCACCGTTGATCATTTACAACACGACGCGGCCAAGGGCAATGTGACGTTGCCGCCGAAGAACACGACCGGACAGAATTATAGCTTTTCGTTTGAGTTCCAATCGCAAAACGTGACCTTCGCTCCGGGAAGTCTCGAGCCGCTGGCGAATCAGCTTGGGGAGGTCAAGGTAATTAGCGATATTCTCTTTGAAGGTAAGATTAATTCCCTTGATTACATTCGCCGTGAACGTGTGTCCGATGATGATCTGAAGGGAGCAGCCGGCGACTATGTTGCGGAAAAATCCATCACCAACGACCTGGCCGTCCTGAGCCCTTACGAGATGAGCTTTAAATGCTTCAGTGCTGAACTCGCCTCCGTTCTTGGTGGCTTTGCCAAGTCGCCTTACGGTTTGATTGTCAAGAGCATCAATGTGGAAAAGGCGCCGGCGGTTGCTTCGGCTGATCCATCACAGTCACCCGCAGCTGTGGCGGCCCCGCAATTATATGTGCCTCCTCCTCCGCCAGCGGGACGTGCGGATGGCCCGGATGATTTTGCTCGTCGTTATGGTCCTGGTGGACCCGGTGGGCGCGGTCCCGTTCCCGTCGCACCTCCTCCCCAACAGGTGTACGTGGCGCCCCGAGCCCCAGCCCCGGGCAATCGGGGCGGTCTTCCTACCGCGCTCGATGAAAAGCAATTGAAGGTCACCATGACGGTCATGGCGGTGAAACTGATGCCGGCGCCCGCGCCCACCAAGTAAGATGGATTTCCTGAAAAAGAATTACGAGAAGGTCCTGCTCAGCGTGGTGTTGCTGGGCCTGGTGGTGGCGGTGGCGTTTCTGCCGTTCACCATTTCCAGTGAGAAGGAAAAATTGGTTGCCATGAGCGAAAGCCTTGTGCCCAAGGCGAAGCCGCTTCCGCCATTGGATCTTGCCCCGGAGCAAGCCGCGTTAAAATTGATGGGTGAGCCGAAAGCGGTGGATTTTTCGAGCCCGAACCGGTTGTTCAACCCGATGCTGTGGCAGAAGGCCGCTGATGGACATTTGATCAAGGCTGACGCAAGCAACATCGGCCCGAACGCGCTGGTGGCGTCGAAGCTGACCCCACTCCATTTGAAGCTCACGCTTGAATCCGTTACGGTCTCGGATTCCGGCGCTCGTTATGTGATCGGCACGGAAAAAGAAACGGCGATCCTTCCCAAGGACCGCGCCAAGAAAACCACTTATTGCTCGATCAATACGAAAACCGACACTTTTACCTTGCGCGAAGTCCAAGGCGCCACAGCCGACAACCAGACGAACGTGACGGTGATTCTGGAATTAAATGACACCGGTCAGCGCGTGCCGGTCAGCCGTGAAAAATCCTTCCGACGCATCGATGGTTACATGGTGGACTTGAAATATCCGCCCGAGAACAAAACCTTTCCCGCCGGTCTGCGTGTGGGCGCGCCGCTCGCTTTTAATGGCGAGGTGTACAAAATCGTTGATATCAATGACAACGAACTAGTATTATCAGCCACATCAAACCAGAAGAAATGGACAGTTAAGATTAGTGCCACCGCGCCCACCGCCACTCCCACACCTTGATTTGAAGCCGTATCCAGAACCGCGCTGATTTTTTACCAAACGCAAGCCAACCATGACAAAAGCAGCATTCCTCACTCTTGCTTCTAGCGTAATACTCGCTACCGCGACGCCTGCCTGGGCCCAGGCGCCCGCCGAAGACACCGCAGTTAACGAAGCCGTCTATCGCCAGGCCAACCGCATCGCCTTGCGGCAAAAACTTGCCGACGCCAAAGGGGCGCAAGACCGGCGCGATTTGCCCGCCGCCGCCAAAATGTATGACGAAGCCTGGTCGCTGGTGCAGAAGATTGGCTCGGGAGTGGATGCGGAGCGCGCCCAGACCATTGCGGGTCTTACCGCGGTACGAATGGAACTCGCTCGCACGGCCCAAAAGCATGACGACCTGGCCCAAGCTAATGCGCAGGTGGGCGACGTATTGCGTGTGGATCCCTCAAACGCGGAGGCAATCGAATTCAAGCGCAACAATGACAAGCTGCTTGCGCAACAACGGGGCCGTATTCCCGACGCTGAAACGCAGGCGCAGGTGCCCGGTATTATTCAGGAAAAGATCAATGCCCAAACGCTCGTGCAGGATGGTCGTTTGCTTTATGAATTGGGCAAGTATGACGACGCGGAGGTTAAACTAAAGCAAGCCTTGCGGATGGATCCAAACAATCAGGCGGCACTTTATTACCTGAGTTTGTGCGCGGATGGCAAGTATACCCAGGCGACCAAGAAACGCGCCGTGACCGCCCAGGCGAATATAACCGAGGTGATTCAGGAATGGGCGAATCCCGTAAAGCGGGAACTGCTCCCGGTACCGAATCCCTATGCGCAGACCAATCTTATTAATACGAGCCCCGGCCGGCAGGCGTTGATGAGCAAGTTGGATCGCATCCGGTTGGACACGGTAAAATATGACAACCTGCCGTTGGGCGAAGTCATCATCAACCTCAACGACGAGGCTCGTAAACGCGACCCCGCAAAACGCGGAATCAATTTCCTCATCAGCCAGACCGGTGATACCGGCGGTGCGGGCGCTGCGCAGGCTGCCCCGGTGATCGGACCCGACGGTCAACCCCTTCCGGCGGCTCCGGCGGAGCAAGCCGATATCTCGGCTGATCAGATCAAAATCAATCCGGCGTTGACGGATGTTCGTTTGATCGATGTGCTGGATGCGATTGTGAAAGTTGCTGCCCCCACGCCCATCAAATATTCGATTGAGGATTATGCCGTTGTTTTCACTCTCAAAGGCCGGGATGTGAATCCGCTGTATGTGCGTACTTTTAGAGTTGATCCGAACACCTTCTACCAGGGCTTGCAAGGCGTGGGGGGCTTGATTTTCGGTCAGTCCGTAAATGTGGGACAAAACACGGGTGGCGGCCTCGGTGGCGGCGGCGGTGGTGGTGGTTCTAGCGGTGGCCAGTCCCAGAACCAGATTTCCGGCGCGATTATCGCCCGCGTAAATGTCGCGGGCGGCGGTATCATCGGTGGTAATTCCAGCGCCTCATCCCAGTTGCAGCAAGGCGGCCAGGGCGGTGGTAGCGGCGGCGGCGTCAATTTCGTTACTTCAACGAACAACACCGCGTCGGTGTCCGAGGCGGCGAGGAATTATTTCCAGGCTCTGGGCGTTGACCTTGATCCGGTGAGAAATCCTGGGAAAGCACTCTTCTTTAATGATCGCCAGGGCTCGCTCATTGTTCGTGCGACTATTCAAGATTTGGACATGATTGAAGCGGCCATTCAGGTGCTGAACATTGTTCCGCCCCAAGTCACCATCAAGGCCAAATTCGTCGAAGTTTCTCAGGATGACAACAAGGCGTTGGGCTTTGACTGGTATCTCGGAAATTGGTTGCTTAACAATGGCTCAATTGTGGCGGCGGGTGGCACGGCGCCCTCCTATATCGGCGCGCCTAACGGCAATGGAAGCGGAGGTCTTTTCCCTGGAAACGGCCCTGCGGGAACGGCGATCACACCCAAATCCACGGACGGCCTGATCACCTCCGGCCTGCGCAATACGGCCCCTTCACTCTTCACTTTGACTGGCATTTTGACCGACCCCCAATTCCGACTGGTGGTTCACGCCATTGAAAACCGAACCGGTGCTGATCTGTTGGCTTCGCCGGAAGTGACCACGACCAGCGGTCGTCAGGCGGAAATGAAAGCAACCGACATCAAGACTATCGTGACCGGGTTCAGCTTCAGCCAAAACAACGGTAATAACTCGAGTGGCGGTGGTGGTTTGGGAACGACCATTCAGGTTTCGACCGCGTTCGTTTACCCATTGCCGGAACAGATCGAACTGGGGCCGGTGCTCGACGTCATTCCCTCGGTATTGGCGGACGGCTACACCATCAACCTGACGTTGATCCCGACCCTTACCGAATTCGTCGGCTATGAGGACTCCAGTCAGTTCAACTCGGCTCTGCCTGTCAGCGCGGGAGCTTTTCCGGGCGGTTTGGTCACGGTGCCCACCGTGTTGCCGCTCTTCCGCGTGCGCCAGGTCGTTTCGACGGTAAACGTTTGGGACGGCCAGACGGTGGTGCTCGGCGGCTTGATCTCGGAAAACGTTGCCACAACAAAAGATAAAGTGCCGATGCTGGGAGATATGCCGATCGTGGGTCGTTTCTTCCGGAGCGAATCCAAAGCAACGTCCAAGAAAAATCTGTTGATCTTCACAACGCCGACATTGATTGATCCAGCGGGCAACCGGCTGCATACCGACGACGAAATGCCGTTCGCGCAAAGCGCGATCCCGGCACAGCCCCCGATTACCGGAGTTTCCACCAATGCGGCGCCGCACGTGCAATAAATTGTTTGATCGACAGCCTAAAACGAAAATCGGCCGCTAGGAAAAACGAAATGAAAATTCCCTGCCGGATGGCCAAAAATGTGTAAGTCTATGTCCATGTCGCTGTCAGTTCGTAAGGTGCTGCTGTGTTGCTGTCTCGCCGCCGCTGTACCCACCCTCGTCATTGCGCAGACCAATTATGTGCCCAACGGCGTGCAGTACTTGATTGCCGGCACCATGCCGCAGGATCAGGTTCATCCGCAGGTGGCCGTGTCCGCTACGAACGGTTTCTTGGTTTGGCAGGATAATATAGCGGATGGAAACGGTCTGGGGATAAGTGCAATCCAGTTGGACGGTGGGTTTTCAAGTGTATTGTCGTCGTTTCGCGTGAATTCAACGACTGCGGGCGACCAGGAAAATCCGCAAGTTGCCTTGTTAAAGAATGGGGGGGCCGTGTTTGCCTGGCAGGGCGGTAAATTTGGTTTTCAAAAGATCTACGCGCGTTTCCTCGCCGCCAACAAAACCTGGCTGGCTAATGACATTCTGGTGAACACGTTTACAAACAATATGCAGGTGGATCCGGCGATCACTGTTCTTACGAACGGCAGTGTGGTGGTTGCGTGGTCCAGTTTTAATCAATATAGCAGCAGCAGCATGAACGACGTTTATGCGCAGGTGCTGACGGCCGCAGGTGCCAAAAGTGGCGGTGAGTTTCTGGTTAATCAGTTCACATCATACAACCAGCGTGACCCCGCCATCGGGGCTCTCAGCAATGGTCGATTTGTGATCGTATGGGTTTCGGAGCAGGAACGCTGGACAGACGCAACAGGTGCTCCCAGTGTTGACATTTACGGTCGGCTTTACGATGTAAACGGCGCGCCTTTGGGGAATGAATTTCTGGTGAATACGGGCACAAATTTCTGCGCCAACCCCAGTATCGCAGCGGGCAACGATGGCGGTTTTGTTGTTGCTTGGAGCCAATTGGACGTTCAAACCACGAATAGCTGGGACGTCTACGCAAGGCCATTTTCCAGCACGGGCAATTCGGTCACCGGCGGGACGACCCGCCGGGTTAACTCTTCGACTTTTGGCGACCAGTACGCTCCGAAAATGGCGGCTACAGGCACCGATTATTTTGCTGTGTGGACGAGCTTGGGGCAGGATGGCTCTGCCGAGGGGGTCTATGGTCAGGCTTTGCGTGCCGACGGAAATCTGTGGGGCGGCGAACAACTGATAAATACGACGGTTATTAACGGACAGATTCACCCATGTATCCGATCGGATAATGCCGGTCGTTTTTTGGCGGTGTGGAGCGGATTTAATTCACCAGCTGGCCAATATGATATTTACGCCCAACGGTTGACAAAAACTGCACCGCTGCTGGCAGCAATGAGCAAGCCTCAGGTGTTTGTGCCGTTTGTTGTAAGCAACCACGCGTATCAACCGCAAATTGAAGTGTTCTGGTCCTTCCAGTCGGGTTTTTCGGTCGACCACTATGAGGTTTACGTGGACGGCCGCACGACGCCAGCGGCATCCGTCACCACAAATATCTGGTGGATGACCGCCGCCACACCCTCGCCAGACGGTCCGTTGACCGCGAGCAGCGCCCATTCATTCCGACTGGCCTATGTTACCACGGATGGCGATAAGTCGCCCTTGTCTGACGCGGTTCCCGCGTCAGCATGGAGTGGAATTAGTTATTATGGTATCCCAGTAGAATGGATGCAGCAGTATTGGGGCGACGCTTGGCCCCCTGCCACGGTTCCCCTTGCCCTTGGAGGGCCTACTCCGTTGCAGGCTTTCATGACAGGTGCCAATCCTTTGGATCCAAGCACCTGGTTGCGAACGTCAGTCAGCCATACCGGGCAGGGTTATTATTTGAATTGGAACACACAGGCGGGCCTGACGTATCAGATTCAATACACCACCAATTTGTCCACGTGGCTGAATCTCGGGGCACCGCGCTTTGCGATGGGTAATTCCGATTCATTGTACCTCGGGAGCAATAATTTAGGATACTATCGTATTCTGTGTGTGCGCTAAACGGATTTCGTATGTTGCGATTTGTTAAAACCGCTGGTTGCCTCGCTTTGCTGGCCTTTGGGCTGCGCTCAGCGCACGGCTTTTCACTCATGGGACCATTTAACCAGCCATGGCAAACTCCGACGATTGGCTATAATCTCCCGGGTGACATCGGCGGCCCGCACAATTTGGGAGAGGAATACCGCTGGAACACGCCTACCATTTACTACGCGTTTAATCAGAATTTTACAGACTACTTTGGTTCCAACGGGGTTTGGGCGGTAGATCAGGCAGCCGGTATTTTTAACGGGTTGACGAACTTTTCGCGTTACAGTCCGGCGCTAAGCGAAATTCCAACGTCAATTCGCCGTATAAATCCAACGGCCCAAACCTTGCATCTTTATGACCTCAAAACAGTCTCCATATTCTTGATGTTGGAAGAATTGGGTTTGACCGACTCGGAGAGATATGTGTTTACGTTGCACGACCGCGATGTACAGCCAGGCCGCAGTTGCCCCTTCATGATTTATACTGTCATCAAATGGAGCTTCGATCCGGTGACGTGGCAGCCGAGCAGTTATATTAATGGTGCACTCTATAGCTATATCATCCAGGAAATTTGCAGTGGAGGAAATCCACTAGGGGTGACAATCCCTTTCACGACCGACCCCTTGGCGCTTGAGCACTTGCCTGCAACCTCTTCTCCGGGAACCCTTACCTACGGGAGTTATATCACCGGACTTTCACGCGATGACGTGGGGGGCTTGCGATACGATTATCAAGCCACAAATGTGAATTGGGAGGCCATGTCCAGCGATAGCGTATTGCTCTACACGAACATTCCGGGTGGGCAGCAACTGCTGATTACTTCCAACCTCACAGTCTTGGCCGCCGAAGCACTTACCAATAATGCCGCGGGACTGCAGGCACTGCATCCAGATTTGAGCATTCTGGCTACGACGAATATTTTTACGAATATCTGGGTCACCAACCTCACAGGTTACTTTACCAATGGTCCTCTGGATCCGTATGGCACACCGCCCCACCTCGTTCTTGTCACCAATCGGGTGCTGACTGTCCAAACCTTGTATCGGCACACCTTCGGCAATCTCTACACGGTTGCTCTCAGCAACGGCGTTTGGGTGGCTGTGCCCGTCCCGGATCTAACGACGCAAACCGGAAAAGTATGGCTTACGATCCAAACCACCATGACGACCAATTACCCGTACGATCCGTACGGTACCCCGCCGCGCACCAATACCACCTCGTATACGTACCGTGCAAATGATGTGCTCGGAGAGTATTTCATCCTCTCGTCTAACCTTTGTGGTGTGGGGAATCTTTCCCTGCAGGCGACAATTGTGAGTCAGAATACGAACTTCTATTTCTATCTGACCAACACTACCATCATCGGCGGTAGCTCGAATGTTCAGTACTTCTATCAGAACATCGTCGATTATTTCACCAACCGTATTTTCACTTATTATCCAGTCCAGTGCGTGGTCTCAAACGTCACCTTGCGGCAGGGCATCGATAAATTCACCTTTGTCAAAACTGCTTACGACTCCATCGCTGGCAGGTTTTATCAGCCAATCACAAATTTGTACACCCTGGTAACCGTGACCAACAACTCTCTGAAAACCAACTGGTATCGACGGGTGGTGACGAGGCCTGACTTTCTGTTCAGTGCCACCGATTTGACCCCCAGTATAGCATCGCGTACTACGACTTATCCCAATTTCAATACGAATAACGAAAATATTGACTTGGCAGGTCCTGGTAATATTGATTCAGGTATCCCGTATGCCGCTGGCCGTGGTGCCGTGGATATTGCATTTAACAAGGTTGGTCCAGTCCTGAGAAATCTTTATAACACCAATTTCATTTTAGATGGATTGAGCGAATCAACTTCCAGGACAAATTTTATATGGGGCACTTACGACGGATCGACCAATGCGCCCGTCGTCTATCCAACGTACGCGAGCATCGCGAATTTGGAAGCGCAGATTCTCTTTCAGATTGTAACACCGTTCTTGCCAGATGGTAAGGTTGGAAGCACCTATCCTTCTGTGCAGTTACAGGTGGCCGGAGGACTCGCGCCATTCAGCTTCTCGTGGAATGCGGGGGTGCCCAGTTTGCCACCAGGGTTGAGTTTGTCCGCCAATGGCGTAATCAGCGGTTCGCCGACTGCGCCTGGGACATTTGTTTTTAATGTGACCGCCTCGGGCACCGACGGAAAAAGCACGGTGCGAACACTTCAGGTGATTATCAATCCATAAAGTGGCCCAGTTGAGATTTGCATATATGAAACGGTTGTTATTTTCGATTTTGCTGGGAATCTGGGCAGTCCCCGAAGGGTTTGCCACCACGAACTACATCAATAATGGTGTAGTCAGTGTAATCTCTCCGCCGCAGATCATTCCGAGTATCGATGCATCCAACTTTGTCAATAACGGGACATTTTACATTACCAATTTTAACTCAACCACACAGTTTCAACCACCGCCGCCATACGAGTCTTGGAACACCCGAAACTGGACGAATTCAAACCGCATGGCCGGTGACTCGGGTTTCCTGTTCGACTATTTTGACAGCGTCGGCCAGACCAACGGCTGGTCGGCCAATTTCCAAAATGCTGGTAGTATAAATGAAACTAACTGCCTGATTTTTGGTGCTGACTATCTTTTGATTAATTCGACCAACGTATTCAACAAAGGAACGCTTGTTGTCGGTGGGGCTGGCTTGCTGGCGATCAATGGAAAAGCGGTGGATATTACTCGCGGTGCATTGGGTGTCGTCGGAAACGAAAGCAACACGTTAGCTGGTATTCAGGATGTGGCATGGGGCGTTGAAACCGTTGATTCTGCTCCTTTTTTTGGACCCTCCAGCGTCTTCATTGCCCTGATGGAGGTGACGACCATTGAACAGCCACTGGGACAGCCACCTCAATATGTTCAAGGGCCCCTATTTCTCAATTTCAACGATAATTTCACCGCCCATATTCGGACAAATGATTTTGGAACTTTTCGGACGGTTGATGCGGTTTTCCTCCGAAATACCAATCCTGCGGTCAGCACTGAAGTTCGTTTCTCTGCTTCAACTCCTTCAATCAAGACCATTCAGTGGAGCGCCCTGCAAACCAACCGCGTGAACGGTGTCGTCACCACCAATCTGCTCTATTTGCAGGATTCGTTTTCCCAATATCCCGCCCCATTTCTGTTGCAACGGCCCTACCCCGTGCCTATTTACCAGTTCCTCGCAGCGGCGACGTATTATCCTGCGAATTACGCCCTTACGCACAGCGCGCCATTTGGTTATCTCAATGCAACTGTGATACCACCGGGACCGTACGATCCGACTTTATTCCAAGGCACCAACGCGACTCTGTTTTCCACCAACGCCGGATACATTGCTAATGTAACTGCGGCGGCATTTCCGCCCAATCCGACCATCCAAGGTTCAACCTGGTCGAATACCTTGGGGAGAATTGAGCTGACCGCTACCGGTCCGGGCTCGTCTTTGAACTTAACCCGCACCCGCGCGGATGGAGAAAGCTACCTGTTGCTAAAGGCCACCAATCATTTCGTAGGCAGCACCAACGCGGTTATTATATCTCCGATTTCAGATATTTATTTGCGAAGCAGCAATGGGCTGATGTCGGTAAGTAATCTAACCACACCTTTTGTCCCGCGAATGCAGGGCCAGATTGGCGTTCAAAGTGTTCGCTGGACGAACGCTGCGCCGGACGGTGTCCTGACGATTTATAACGTTACATTCGTTGAGAGCGTTTTGGAGGGAGCAACGAAGTCACAAATACAGAACTTGACCTTGCAAAGCACGAACCTGTTGATTGGTGACGCCCTTAATGTTTTTGGAAATCTCCTGTTGGATACCGTGCGACTAACGGTTAGTACCAACGCCTATAATGCACCCACTGCTCAAGGTGAACTCAATCTGACATCCGGCGAACTGTTATGGGCTCAGGGCCTTCCGACGCTGCAATATCTTACGAATTTCGGAAGAATTACATCCGCAAATTCGATCTTTTTTGGAGGTTCGCGAACACCGCCCTTTTTCAACGGAACGTTCACCGAAGCTTACAAGGCATTCGTCAACCACGGCTATCTGGAGTCTCAGGGTAACACCACTTGGGCGAACTACTATGAATTTAGCGACACGAACATTTCAGGAATCGGTCCAATTTCGGTGCAGGCAAACGTGGCCTATATTACCAACGGGGCCTTTATCGCATCTGATGCCGATATTGCCATAACGTCCGGCAGCTTGCTGGTCAGTAATCAGGTCCTCCAGGCTGGGAGAAGCATCACGCTGACGGCCACGAACTATCTGGATGACGGTAGTCTGGGAACCAACGTGGCTGCAATCGCATATCCGAATTTCTGGAGTGTAGGCGGCGGCTTCAATCTGCTCTTGTTGCCGACCAATGCCAGTTTGTTGGGTACAACTGTTACCAATTCCGCCTTCGCCAACGCGGAGGTGGATAACTATTGGGCGGGCAAGGATTATGGTTCATACCCGCGCGGTTTCGTCAGTAACGCGGCTGTCGGCCATCTGGTGCTGAACGGGGACTCGGGAAGCCTCTTCGCCTTCCTGCGCACGGGGTTGACCAATGCGATTTACGTTGACTTGCTGGAACTCGGCGGTGCCACCACCAACGCGGACGATGCGGGCAATTTTGCCGGAGTTTACATTCAGACGAACTTCACGATCTATTATGGTGACGCGATTGCCGCCGGCCATTCGATCGCGGAAAAGCTAAATCGCAAGTTTGGTATCAGCGGCAATAGCGGCGGCCGGTTTATCTGGGTCAGCAACTACAATTCCGGATACTTCTCCTCCACTAACATCACTTACACGGATGGTTCGGTGCACAGTTTGAATCGCGCGCTGGTTTACAGTTGCGATATCAACTCCAACGGTCAGCCCTTTCCGCCGACCGGTGGGGCCAACGCGACCTGCGACGGGGCGGTGCTCAAGCCGGATCCAATTCCCGTTCTGACACCCGCTACCTTGAAGTTGACGGCCAAATATACCAACTCACCGTCGAAATCGGTGATCCTCTCGTGGAATACGATCCCGAACTCGTGCAATTATTTGTTTGCGGCATCGTCGCCTGCGGCCACGGGCACGAACTGGCAACTGGTGACCAATTTTATCTCGGCGGACGTAATCAACGGCCAGGCAACGGTCAAGGAACTGATCCGGACCAATCCGCCGAAATATTACCGGGTAAACGCCACCTCACCTTAAGGCAACAAAGAAGGTTGATTGGGCGGCCGATTTTGATAATTATTGTGGTACGAAAGCTATTTACAGGCCTCCGGGCCTGTGATTTTTAACCGGCTGAAGTGAGCGCCGGCTGGCTCTTTGTGAATTTGGAGTGATGGAGTGATTTGGAGTAGTGTGCTGCGAAGGTGGGCAGGATCTTCGTGGTTAACGTAGCAAACGAAAAAGTGGTGAAGTGTTATGCGAAGATTCCGATTGAATTGTTGTGTACCGGGTTGGCTGTATGTTTTGCGCCTCGGTGTGTTTATAGTGCTCGGACTGCTCGGCACTTTAGCTTGGGCTCAACCCACCAATGACAACTTTGCCAATGCCCAAGTAATTTCCGGCATCTGGGGGTCGGTGACCAACAGCAATGTTGGAGCAACGGCCCAACCCAACGAACCCAGTCACGCTGGCTTTCCTCCTGCCGCCTCCATTTGGTATTCATGGACGGCCCCTTTGAGTGGCGAAGTATCATTCGATACTGTTGGCAGCACCGGACTCACGGGAACCAATGTGGTCCCAATGGACACGGTGCTCGCCGTATACACGGGCACCGAACTTGCGCGTCTGACCCAATCAGCAGCCAACGATGACCTCTTTCCATTCGCTCAAAAGGCCATCGTCAATCAAATTGATTACACAGGACGGGGCGGCGGCTACCGGACCCCCAATCTGCCCTATCAAGGGCCAAGCAGTCTTCGCTTTAATGCCGTTGCAGGAACCACCTATTACATTGCGGTCGACAGCAAGTTATCCTCGATATCATTTGGTCCCTTCAACCGGCTCATGCCTACGTTTGGCGACGTAATGCTGACGTGGGCATATGCACCATCTGGTATTTTTCGCTTCGCCAGTGAGGACTTTACCACCGGATTTCCAACGTACATGTGCGGCCAGGGTGAATCAGGCCGAGAAAGTACGGATTATGAGTTCGGCGTTGACGGCGTCTTGGTGACCGTCACACGCGTGGCTGGTTCATCCGGCCGCATGCTGGTGGATTACTCGACGCTGGTGCTGACAAATGCTCCGTTGCCGGTGGATTTGCCCGCGAGTGAATTCCAGGATTATTTCCCGGTTCAGGGCACTCTGGTTTTTGACAACTTTGAAATGAGCAAGTCGATCGTGATTCCAATCAGTTTCGGTTCTTTCGGAGCCAATTCGAATGTGGACTTTGCTGTGGTGCTGTCCAATCCCCGTCCGGCTGCCGCTGAATCATCTTTCGTATCTCCGCCCCGCCTGGACCCCACGTTCAGCACGGGTATCGTACACATCCTTAACCTGAACATTGATCCCAACCTGGCGAACAATTTTGACACCAATGGCGTATTCACCGATACAACCAATTTGGTGTTCAATTTCGACAAACGCGTTCATCGGTACCCCCGGAACGTGAATGAATGGTGGTCGGACATGGATGTGCTTGTGACTCGCGGAGGCACCAACCAAGCGGCCGCAACGCTTACTTACCGCATCAACAATTATCTGGGAAGTGACTCGAGTGCCGGGGAAGAAGACAACAATTTGTTTCCGCTAATGCCCGGCTCGGATTTCGCCACTCCCGATCCGGTGGACTCTTCGTTCATCCGCGGCGTAACCCCGGATTTTACGCTCGCCACAGGTTCAATTAGCTTCGGGGCCAATGACAATGTTCCGAAGCACATCCATTTTGTTTTGACGAATGATACGCGGGTTAAATTTAACAAGGATTTTCACATCACTCTCTATATGCCAACATCGGAGGGCCCGAAGTTGGTGGGTACTTTGAATGAAACGGTGGTCACGATCCTTGGAGATTGTGATCATGCGCCGGCTGGCGCCGTCGACCAGTATTACAATCCGGATCATGGCTTCGACATGCGACCTCAGTTGAACTCCAACATCGATCATCCTGGCGCGGACGGACCTGTTTTTGATTTGAAGGTGCTCGCTGGAGATACTTCGCTGATTGCAGGTCAGTTTGGCGCGTATAATGGCACCATACGAAATGGCATTGCCCGCATTAATTCGGATGGTTCGTTGGATCCAAGTTTCGACCCCGGGGATGGCCTCGGTGATCCTTACAACGATTTCATTTCAGCCGTCTCTCTTACCGCCGATGGCCACATTTATATTGGTGGTTCTTTTTCATTTTTCGGAAATGCTGCTCTTAATTCCATTGCGAGGCTTAATTCAAATGGGTCGGTGGATACCTCGTTTGCCCCTGGGCCTTTTCCGGGAGTGAATGGTTCGATTTGGACGGTCGTGGCCATGTCAGATGGCAGTGTGCTTATCGGTGGAGACTTTACAACGGTGAATGGCTATCCTGCGCCATATCTCGCGCGCATGCTGACCAATGGCCTGTTGGACACTAGCTTTAGCCTTGGAACTAACGCTCCGAATGATGCGGTGCATGCCATCGCCATTGCTAATAACGGCAAAGTTGTCATCGGTGGCGACTTTACCCAAGTGGGAGGATTTGTTCGCAAGCGGATTGCACGATTAAATGCGGATGGAACCGTGGACACCACTTTTGATCCAGGGACAGGCGGTGTCGACGACCGGGTTTCGGCAATCGCCTTGCAATCTAATGATCGAGTATTGATAGGTGGGGAGTTCTTGCACATCAATGTGACGCCCTGCTCAAGAATTGCGCGACTGACATCCTCTGGTTCGATTGATCCTAGCTTCAATCCCGGAATTGGAGCGAACGACTCTGTTTATTCCTTGGTCCCGCAGGCCGACGGTACCATATATGTCGGTGGCGCCTTCACCGCCTTCAATGGCACTCACCGGCTCGGTTTCACCCGAATTTTTGGCGACGGTACGGTGGATACGGGGTTTCTTGATACGGCTTACAATCAGTTCGCAGGCTTGCATCGGCGTTATTTTCAAAAGCAATCGGAGGACGGAGTGCGTCCGGCTGTATACGCATCGCAGGTGCAGAGCGACGGCAATGTAATGATTGCGGGGCAATTTAGTCAGATTGGTGGCGGACAGGTGGATGCCAACCTCCGCTCGGATTCGGACTACCCGACCAATGCTTACAACCTGGATGTATGGTATGAACTCAAAGGCCGTGATGGCGTGCGTAATCGCAGCAACGTGGCGCGTCTTGTCGGTGGTTCGACTGCCGGGCCTGGTAACGTGGGCTTGGTTTCCACAAATCTTTCGGTCAACCGCAGCCAGTCATTTTTGCCGGTCAGCTTGAACCGTACGAACGGCACGCTGGGTTACGCATCCGCCAATTTCGTGGTGCAGCCGAGCCTGAATGCGACCAGTGGCGTGGATTTTGTCTATAATAGCGTTTCCCCGCTGTATCTCAGCAGCTGGCGGCCTAATCTTTTATCAAGTGTTCCGAATGGCAATACTCGTTCACATATGGACGGGTTCATTAGCGACAACTTTACGCCCATGGATGTACTGGGCCATTCCTGGTTTGGATACCTTCCCAGCCGCGTGTCGGTCAGCCTGATTAACAATACAATTCCCGGGAATCGCAACACCACTGTGGAGTTGGCCAACCCGGCTCAAGCCGACCAGTTTTACCTGGGCGGGCAAAACATCCCCCTTGGCTTGGCGCTGGGCCGATCAACGGCTCCTTTTACCATCGTCGATGATTCCAAGAAAACCAACATCTTGGGATTTGCCTTCAGTTCCTTTGCCACCAACGAAAGCAGCGGAACCGCCGTTATCACAATCACACGAACTGGCGGCAGCAGCGGCACGGTTTCGGTGCGCGCTTCCACGACCGACGGCACCGCCCATGCAGGCGTCAACTATACTGCTGTCCTCAATCAATTGATCTCTTTTGGGCCCGGTGAATTGACAAAGGTTCTCTTGATACCCATTACCGATGATCATGTTTCCCAGCCCAACGGTCTGACGTTGAATATAAATCTTTCCAGCATCAGTGGAGCGACTTACGGGATTTCCAATTCGGTGCTGACGCTTATTGATAATGACGGTTCCTCGGGCGCAGTGAGTTTCTCAGCACCGGCCATCGGCACAAATCAAACGGCCTCCGCTGCAATTCTAACCGTCTGGCGAAATGGATCCGACCGTGGGGCTCTCACGGTTCAGGTGATTACGACAAATGGCACCGCCATCGCTGGCACCGATTATATTGGGCTAACTAATACTCTGATCTGGAATGATCTGGAGTTCGGTCCTCGTTATGTCTCCGTCCCGCTGACCAACAGCGGGATTGTCGGGCCCAACAAATTCTTTGGTGCCTATATTACCAACGCCTTGGTCAACACAACCAACGCCCCCGGGGTATTGGTGGCCCCATTGGCGACGCAGGTCTTCTTGACCAACGACAACAGCTTCGGGTTGGTGCAGTTTAGCGCCGCATCCTATACGGTGAATGAAAATGGCGGTTACATTACCATACCTGTGATTCGCACGGGAGGTTCTGCACAAACGTTGACGGTCAACTTTGCAACTGCAAATGGTCCGCTCGCCGTATCCTCGGGCCTCTCTCCAAATTTTCTGGGGGTCACGAATACCCTCACTTTTGGTCCGGGTGAAGTCGCGAAGACATTCAATGTCACCGTCCTCAATGACGGCATTACGAATGGCCCGCCTACCAATTTCTATTTTACGGTCAATCTTCTTTCCACCACACCGACGGGTGCCTTGGGCTTTCAAACTAGTGCGCGCGTTTATATCCTGGACTCTTCCGTCTTTAATGTGCCTGCGGGTTCTCCGGATACTGCTTTTATACCCAATCCAGGATTGGATGGGGATGTCTACAGCGTTGCGCTTCAGAGCGATGGTAAAATACTGGCGGGCGGTAATTTCACTCATGCGGACGGAGCAAGCCGTAACCGAATTGCCCGTTATAACGCCAACGCCGCCTTGGATCTCAACTTTCAGGCGACGTATTCCGGCGTGAACGGTGCGGTGAACACGGTCTTGGTGCAAACGGACGGCCGAATATTTGTCGGGGGCGCCTTTACCTTGGTTAATGGCATCAATCGAAATAGACTGGCAAGGCTGTTGGGTGATGGCAGCCTCGATACTTCATTCAACCCCGGGCCCGGCGCTGATAATACCGTTTACGCGGCGGCGGAAACTTTCATGGGAGGTTCACGTCAATTGCTAGTGGGCGGCAGTTTCCTCAATTACAATAGCACCGCACACGCCGGTTTGGTGCGGCTAAACGCAGATGGCTCGATCGACGGTACCTTTAATCCATCACTGGCCGTGAATGGAACCGTCTATGCCATCGCTGTATATCCCACAAACAGCATTCAAGCTGGAAAAATTGTGATCGCAGGAGAATTTACGGTCGTCAATGGCGTGGGCCGAAACGGAATTGCACGGCTCAATCCAGATGGTACGCTGGACAACAGTTTCCTTATTGGTACAGGCACGACCAATACAGTGCGCGCTCTGGCAATACAGCTGGACGGCCGTATTCTCTTGGGTGGATCTTTTACAAATTTTAACGGCATGCCGCTGAATCATATTGCCCGGTTGAATGTAAATGGCCAGGTGGACTCTTCCTTTAATACCGGCTTGGGGACTGATGATTCAGTAAACGCTTTTGTTCTCCAGCCCGACACTCGCATAGTGGTAGTTGGCTTGTTTAGTCACGCGAACGGCGTATCCCGCAATCGTATCACACGTCTGTTGCCGGATGGAACTGTTGATCCCGCGATCAATTTCGGCTTGGGTGCGGACTCCTTCATCTCTTCTATTGCACTGCAGCCTGACGGCATGATGGTAATTGGCGGTGGATTCGGCACCTACGATGGCCAGTCTCGCCCCCACCTTGCTAGAGTTTACGGCGGATCGCTTGCCGGATCGGGGAACTTCGCATTCACGGCTTCCAATTTCGAGGCCGATGAGAATTCAACCAACGCTGTCGTCACCGTTCGCAGGACAGGCGGTACGTTCGGAAATGTCACCGTGGATTTCGCCACTGTCGGCATGACGGCGGTGCCTGGCGTTAACTTTTCCAATATTCAGACAACTCTCTTCTTTCCGGTGGGAGAAACTCTGCGCTCCGTAATGATTCCGGTAATTCAAGATTTTCAGATCACGCCGGACCTTCTGGTCAGCAATTTCCTGTCAAATCCCTCCCCCCCGGCGGGTCTGGGTAATCAACCTTTTGCATACCTGGCCATTCTGAATGACGATAGCACAGTAAGCTTTTCATCCGATTCATACAGCGTATTACAAAATGCGGCTGGCAATGGATTCTTTGTGGATGTGGTGCGCCAAGGCAGCACGCGCGGCAGCGCGTCGGTGGATATCTTCACGACAACCAATGGAACCGCCATTGATGGCGTTGATTATGGCAGTATCAGCAACACCATTACGTTTTTCCCGGGCGAAACCAGCATCAAGGTAAAGATTCCGGTGCTGAATAATCCTCTCGCCACCACCGATCGTACTGTGGTGATGCAACTGACTAATGAGATTAATACGCTGCTGGCTGCCCCCTATCGGGCTTCTCTGACGATTCAGACCACCAACGACGTGCCAGGTGAGCTGCTGTTCAGCATGACTAACTATGTGGTGGGCGAAGGTGACGGATTCTTGTTCGTCGGTGTTCTCCGCACGAATGGTCACAAAGGCGTCGTTTCCGTGGACTTCAGCACGCTGCCGGGCAGCGCACCCGCTGGCTTGAAGTATGTGGCCACCAACGGAACACTAACATTTAATCCGAACGATACCAGCAAGGTGTTCCCGGTCCGGATTCTCCAGGAAGCTCAAGTCGAAGGTAACCAAACCTTTGGGTTGGTGCTGTCAAACGCCACGGGTGGGGCAACGCTGCTGCAGCCCACCAACGTGCCGGTTACCATCCTCGATGATGATGTAGGTCTGACTTTCACGTCGCCGTTCTACGTCGTTCCTGAAACGGCTGGTACGATCTCCGTTTCTGTCTTTCGTCTCAACGGAACCAACGCCGCTACGACCGTTCACTATTCAACGACCAATCTGTCAGCCACCGCGGGCGTTAATTACGTCGGTAT
This sequence comes from Limisphaerales bacterium, assembly GCA_044223735.1. Taxonomy (GTDB): domain Bacteria; phylum Verrucomicrobiota; class Verrucomicrobiia; order Limisphaerales; family UBA8199; genus JBGALR01. Next base: position 29,410 of record JBGALR010000042.1, read on the forward strand.
CACCAATGCCACCCTGACCTTCCAGCCGGGCGACTTGGTTAAGAGCTTCGCCTTGCAGGTGCTGCATGATCCGACTGTGACCGGTGACTTGTCATTCGGTATCAACCTGTTTAACCCGTCCGCGCCCGCGCAAATCGGCACGCCTGGCATGGCGACGGTGGTACTGCTGGACAACGAAGCCGGCATCAACTTCGCCAATACCAACCTGTCGGTTGTAACCAACGCGGACTTCTCGCTCACCACGAATGCGAATTACGGTGTGCTGAAGAGTTCCGGCACCAATCTGCTCATCACGGTGGTTCGCTCGAATGCCAACACCGGCACGGTCGGCGCCATCTGCACGACGGCCGATGGCACTGGCAAACAAGGGTTGGATTACGGCACGAATTGGGCCTCGCTGGTGTTCAGCAACGGCGTTGCCTTCCAGACATTTTCGGTACAAATCGTCACCAACCAACTGGTGCGCGGCGATCGAACCTTCAATGTTTACCTGACGAACGCCACGCCGACCAACATCGCGAAATTGGTGGTGCCATACATCGCCACGGTGACCATCACCGACGATACGTCCGGCTTAAGCTTCTCGAGTGCCATTTATAATGTAAACGAGAACATCAGTAATGCCGTGGTCACCGTCTCACGCAGCAACTGGACCAACAGTACTGTATCGGTGGACTACTTCACCAGCGACGGCACCGGCCGGGTGAATACGAATTACTTCGCCAGCTCGGGAACGCTGGTGTTTACGAACGGTGAAACTTCCAAGACGTTTTCCGTGGGAGTCATCGACAATCATATCGTCGACGGCGGTCACACGGTCCTGCTGAACCTTACCAATGCCATTGGCAATGCCGCTATCCTGGGGGCGAATCCGGCGACCCTTACTATCGCTGAAACCGATGGCAGCCTGATCATTCCCGCTGGTGTTGCCCTGGTATCTGAGAGCGGACCAGTCAATGGCGCGATTGATACGAATGAAACGGTGACGATCCTCTTCGGTTTGCGTAATGCGAATGGCACCAATACAGCTAACCTTGTCGCGACTCTCGTTGCGACCAACGGGGTGGCAAATCCGAGCGGCCCGCAGAATTACGGCGTCCTCGTTCCGCACGGTCCGTCGGCGTCCCGTCCCTTCACCTTCACTTCGACGGGAACCAACGGACAAAGCATGCAGGCGATCCTGTCACTGCGGGACGGCGCCACGGTGCTGAGTAACGCGGTGTTCAACTTCGTCATTGGCAAGACGCCGGCGATGTACTCGAACACGACCTCCATCGTGATCAACGACCTTTCGGCGGCGAGTCCGTATCCTTCGACCATTGCGGTCAGCAATTTGAACGGCGTGGTCATTCAAGTCACCGCCACGTTGTCGAACCTGAATCATACCTATCCGAAGGATATCGATGCGTTGCTGGTTTCACCGACGGGACTCAAGACCTATCTGATGGCTCATTGCGGCGGTCAGATCGGTGTGAACAACACCACCCTGACGTTCGACGACTCGACCAATGCGGTGTTGCCGTATGCGTCTCAGATTACGCCGGGCACCTATCGTCCCACGGCTTACACGCTGTCTCCGCCGCAGTTCCCGCCGGCAGCACCGCCGTTTGCGACCAACTCGACGGCACCGCCATACAATACAAACCTGTCGGTGTTCAACGGCAGCAGCCCGAACGGACTCTGGGCGCTCTATATATTTGATGATTCATTCCTCAACACGGGAACGATCGCCAACGGCTGGCGGTTGAATCTCACCGTATCGGGACCCGTCAACGGCGCTTCCGATCTGGCGTTGGGCATGATCTCGACCCCGCCCACCGTGGTGGCGTCGAGCAACGTCACCTACACCCTGAGCGTTACCAACTTTGGGCCGGCTGGCGCGACCAACATCACCGTGATTGACACGTTGCCTCCGGGCACGGCGTATGTCAGTTCCTCGCCGTCGACCGGCACGGTCACAAATGGCGGCGGTATCGTAAGCTGGAATGTCGGCTCACTCGCCAAGGATGCCAAAGCGACCCTGACCTTGGTGCTCCAGGCGAATATCCCCGGCACCATCACCAACTCGGCGGTTGTTTCGAGCATTACCACCGATCCCAATGCTGAGGATGATGCCGCGTCGGCAGTGACAACAGTTGTCGAGCCGACTGCCGATCTTCAATTGCGGATGGTGGGTTCCTCCGACCCGGTTCCGACGGGCTATAACTTGACCTATACCTTGACCATGACGAACCAGGGTCCGGCCACGGCGACTGCGCTGTCGATCGTCGATACGTTGCCGTCCAGCGTCACATTCGTCTCGGCGTCTTCCGGTGGTGTTTATGCCGCCGGTAAGGTGACGTTCGCCAACTTGGGTAATCTGGCCAGCGGTGCTGCGTCCAGTGTGACCATCACCGTGAAACCGACGGTTCCGGGAACCATTACCAATACTGCGACGGTCAACTCGGCTGTGACTGATCCGCTCAAGGCGGACAACACCGCGTCAGTGAAGACCGTTATTCAAGGTTTCCAGATGCAAGTCACCTATGGCCCTGGCTCGCTGACCTTTAGCTGGCCGGCCGATGTTGCGAATGCCTACCTGGAGGCAGCGACCAATCTGGTTCCTCCGACGGTGTGGACGCCGATGACCAATCCGCCTCCCATCCTCATTGGCGGCCAGAAAACCATGACTGTTCCGATCGGCAGTGGCGCGAAGTACTTCCGGTTGCACGGAGTAACCCAATAAAGAAGTCTCAATCAAGGTGGCGCCAGCAGTGGCCGGCTGGCGGTCCATATCCGCACAGTACTCTGGCGTCGCCTGATTGATTTCGTAAACGTAAAGTCTGTTCAAGAACATGAAAATCCGAGTTTATCCAACCAGGCACTCCACGACGACCCTCGGTGCCCTCGCGATGCTGGCAGGACTTCTTTTCGCTGGAAGCGCCGGTGCCCAGGTCAAGCCGACTCACCGCGCTGACCTGCCGGACTTCGACACTCGCACGCAATCCGCCACGACGGTGCAGCGCGCCATTGAGAAATCGCATGGCAAGGCGCGATTGACCGACCAACTGCCATCCGCCGGTGTGGATTTCGATTTGTTGCTGGATACCCCCAAATTCATACGAGCGACGGACGGATATCTCACGGGACCGGGCGGAGAGGGCCGAGCTGTTTCGTCCGCGACCGCAAAGGCGCTTCCCTCCAATGATTCGCTCTCGCCGGTCAAAGGGTTTCTCAATGAACATACCGAGCTGTTCGGTTTTGACGCGGAGGTGTTGAAGGATGCGAAGGTTAAGCGAGACTATGTGGACAGTCACAACGGCCTGCACACGGTCGTATGGGAACAACAGTTGGATGGCATCCCGGTCTACAACGCGGTGATGATCGGCAACATCACCAAGCAGGGCGAACTGGCGACGTTTTCGAGCATGTTCGTTCCCAATCCCGCGGCGGCGGCCGATGCTGGCACGCCCAACCGGGTGGCAATTCAAGCCGCTCCGCCCATTACCGCAGTAGATGCGGTGGCGCTTGCCGCAAAAAACTTGGGCATGAATCTCGCCGCTGGTGATATCACTGCGGTTCCGGGCGTTGTGGGTGACGGTAACTACCAGGTTTTTAAAACCCCGGACAATGCTTATGTGCGCCGAGTCTGGCTGCCGATAAATCGTTCCAGTCTGCGGTTGGGATGGGAAGTCATGGTGACCAGCCGTTCCTCGAAGGAACGTTTTCGTTTTGTGATCGATGCCCAGTCGGGTGTGGCGCAATTGCGTCAAAACCTGAGTTGCTATATTTCCGACGCGACCTACTCGGTATATCCGAGCGACAGTCCGTCGCCGTTTACTCCAGGTCTGCAAACGCCCGGCGGTTTTCAACCCGCGTTGACCACCCGCGCCCAGATCACCACCCCGGCGCTGGATACGACCGCGTCACCCGACGGCTGGATTCCCGATGGTGGCAACACGACGACCGGCAATAACGCGGATACTTTCCTAGACCGCAATTTTGATCAGTCACCTGACGTCCCCCGGCCGACTGGCACGCCCAACCGGGTTTTTAGTCCCACGCTCGATTTGAGCCTCGATCCGACCAACTATGTTGATGCCGCCACCGTGCAATTGTTTTGGCGAATCAACTGGTATCATGACCGTCTTTATCAGTTGGGCTTTACGGAGGCGGCGGGCAATTTTCAGGACAATAACTTCGGGCGCGGTGGTGTCGGCGGCGATCATGTTATCGGCTATGTGCAGTCTGGTGCCGATGTTGGCATTGCCAATAACGCCATGTTTTCGACCCCGCCTGATGGCATCAGCGGCGAGTGTTTCATGTTTGTGTTCGACTTCCCCAACCCTGAGCGGGACGGTTCGCTGGACTCGGAGGTGGTTTGTCACGAGTTGAGCCACGGCACCAGTTGGCGGTTGGTGGGTGGCGGCATGACCCTCGGTTCCTTGCAAGGCAACGGCATGGGCGAAGGCTGGTCGGATTTCTTCGCGCTTTGTCTCCTGGGTTCGGCGACTGATGATCCAAATGCCGCGTATCCGTCCGGCGGTTACGCCTCCTATCGTCTGGGCGGTTTGACCCAAAATTATTACTACGGCATCCGGCACTATCCCTATTGCACGGACATGTCGAAGAATCCGTTCACGTTCAAGGACATCGACGTCAATCAAATCAGCCCGCACAACGGCGTCCCGATCAGCCCGCTCTACGGATTCAGCGCGAGCGAAGCCGATGAGGTTCACCACCAGGGCGAAGTTTGGTGCGCGACCCTGTGGGAGCTGCACGCAAATCTGGTGACAAAATACGGCTGGGCTACCGGCAATGAACTTTCGCTGCAACTGATCACCGACGGTCTCAAATTGACGCCGCCGCTGCCGAACTTCCTGCAAGCACGCGATGCCATTCTCTCCGCCGACCTGATCGACAACGGCGGCGCAAATCAATTGGAGATCTGGAAGGCCTTTGCCAAACGAGGCATGGGCTTCCGCGCCACCTCGCCGGATGGTTCCACCACCGTGGGTGTCGTGGAATCCTACGAACTCCCCGGACTCGGTGTTGACCACGTCGTGGTGAGCGGCGGCAACGGCAATGGTGTGGTGGACAATAACGAATGCAACGATTTGTTCATCTACGTGGCCAACAAGGCGGGTTTCGGCGTTACCAATGTCACGGGACGTATTTCCACCACCAATGCGGGCGTGATTGTGGTGGGCCCGCTGCAAAACTATCCCAACATTCCCGATGGCGCGACCAATGCGAACATTTTGCCGTTCCGCATCAGCACCTCGCCGTCGTTTGTCTGCGGTACGCCCATTACGCTTTCAATCGTCATCAAGTGCGATCAATCAACGACGACCAATTCGTTTACGCTCGCCACTGGCACGGCGGGAACGCCGGTGCGGTTTGATAATTCGAATCTCTACCCCATCCCCGACGGCGGCGAAACCAGTTCGCCGATCGTTGTTTCGAACATGACGGCTGTTGTCGCGAAGGCCACAGTGAGCTTGTTCCTGACTCACACGTATGATTCCGATTTGCTTTTGGAGTTGATTGCCCCGGATGGGACCACCACGACTCTTTCCGCCAATAATGGTGGCAGCAGCGATAACTATGGTTCTTCCTGTGCTTCGGATTCCTTGCGGACGACTTTTGATGACGCTGCAACCAATAGCATCAGTTCCGGCTTTCCGCCTTATGTCGGAACGTATCGTCCGCAATCACCACTCTCCGTGTTCGTTGGCAAATCCGGAACCAACGTGAATGGCACATGGCGTTTGCGAGTGACCGATCAGGTCACCCTAGATACCGGCAACATTCAATGCTGGTCGCTATATCTGACTCCGACCATTTGCGTTGACGGTGGCGGCCAGTGCCCCGGCGCTGATCTTGCGCTGGGAATGAAGGCGCTGCCGAATCCGGTCATCCTGGGGCAATATCTGACCTACAGCATCGCCGTCACGAATAATGGCCCCAACAACGCGAAGAACACGCTGGTGACTCATCAATTGCCGAGCAGCACGGTTTTCGTGTCGGCGGTTTCGTCGCAAGGCACCTGCTCGCAATCGGGCGGCTTGGTCACGGGCACGCTCGGCACCATTCCGGTGGGCGGCACGGCCTACATCACTGTCATTGTGATCCCGACCGTACAGTCGACCATCTCCTCCACGGCCAGTGTGACGTCGTCAGAGATCGATCCGGATACGTCCAATAATAGCGCCACGGTGCAAACGCAGGTGAATCCGGCCACGGCGGATCTCGCGGTGGGACTCGTGGCCTCGCCAAATCCGGGCGTGGTGGGTGGAACTCTTGTTTACACCGTTTCCATCACGAACAACGGACCAAGCGATGCCTCGGGTGTCGTTATTACCAACTTCCTGCCGCCGAGCGCCACATACCTCTCCAGCACAATCTCGCAAGGCTCCATTTCGGCCGGAGCAGGACTCTGGACCATCGGCACGCTCTTGAGCGGCAATACGGCGACGGCCACGATCACAGTAGTGCCGACTGCGGAAGGCACCTTGTTCGCGAGTTCAACGGCGCAAGCCAGCCAGCTTGATTCCATACCCGCCAATAATACCGCCACGCTTCTGGTGCCGGTTGGCCCTTCCGCGGATCTGGCAATCGGCCTCGCTGATTTCCCAAATCCAGCTGTGGTGTCGAGCAATGTCACTTATTTGATATCCGTCACCAATTTGGGACCAAGCGCTGCCACTGCTGTCAACGTCAACCAGTTCCTTCCCATTGGCGCTCCGGTCATTTCGACCAACGCGGCTCAAGGCGCGGTTTCGATCGCCGGCAATACGCTTTCCTGGGCAATTGGCAGTCTGGCAAGCGGCGCCAAAACCACCCTGTCGGTGGTCATCGGCACCAGCACCAACGGAACCTTGAATTCCTCCGCGACGGTCGCCGGTAATCAACCGGACCCGAACATGGCCAACAATAGCGCGACCGCTTCCACCATCGTGTCGCTGCCGGGTGTCGCGATTGTGGCTGGCGGTGCGACGCTCACCTCCGAAAGTTTCGTTCCGCCCAATGGCGCCATCGATATCGGCGAGACGGTGACGATCATCCTCCGCCTCCGCAATTCGAGCAACGTCAGCACGCTGAATCTGGTGGGCACGTTGCAAACCAATGCCGGTGTAACGCCCCTGCCGCCCAATAACTCGCAGAGCTACGGCGTTCTCGCGCCAAGCGGGCTCGCGGTGGGCCGTCCGTTCAGTTTCACGGCCAGCGGCACCAACGGCCAGGTCATTACGCCCACTTTGACGTTGCGCGACGGGGCGATCACCTATCCTCCGGTCAGCTTTAGTTTCGCGCTGCCCAGCGTTCAGTCGTTTACCAACGGCACGGCGATTGCGATTCGTGACAACACCAACGGCCTGCCTTATCCCTCGACCATATTGGTCTCCGGCTACAGCGGCACGGTCGGCAAGGTGAGTGCGACGGTCTCGAATCTCAGCCATACGTTCGCGCCCGACATTGACATTCTACTGGTCAGCCCGGGCGGACAAAAAACGATTCTGATGTCCGCGGCCGGCGGCAACTCGGGCGTCGCGAACGCGAATATCACGTTTGACGATTCCTCGACCAATACGATTCCCGGCGACAGCCCGCTTTATTCGGGCGCCTTCAAGCCCGCCAATTATCTGGGCAACAACCTGCCCGCACCGGCGCCGAACGGCCCTTACCCGGCCGCGATGTCGATGTTCAACGGTGGCAATCCGAATGGGCTGTGGTCGCTTTACGTCGCGGATCACACGGCGGGTGACACGGGCAGCATTGCGGGCGGTTGGTCGCTGAGCTTCACCACGATCAGCCCGGTGAATCAACTCGCCGACCTGCTGCTGACGGCAGTGCCGACGCCGGAGCCCGTGGCTCCCAACGGTTTGCTGACCTACACGTTCAGCATCCTGAACACCGGGCCCAACCCGGCAACCTCAATTGCCTTCACCAATATTCTGCCCGCAGGCGTCACTTTGTTTTCCGCCTCCTCCTCGCAGGGCCTCTTGATAACGAATGGAACGTCCGTGCTGGCCAGTTTGGGCACCTTGTCCACCGGCGCGGTTGCAACTGTTACTGTGGGAGTCGTTCCTTCCCTGTCGCTGCTGCCGCCGGGCGTCAATTCGGTGCTCCTGACGAACGTCGCAAACGTGGCCTCCAGCGAAACGGATCCTAATCCGGCGAATAGCATCGTGTCGGTCGTCAGCACGATCAAACGGCCCGTGGTGGATCTCGCTGTGGGTGCGACCCTTACTCCGATCCCTGGCATCACCACCCAGCCACTTACCAATGTGGTGGTGATCACCAATCGCGGTCCGGGTGTGGCCTTGAATGTCATTCTCACGAATCCGCTGCCGGCTGGAGTCAGCTTCCTCTCGGCGACATCCACTGTGGGTGTTTGCAGCTTCGCCGCCGGGGTGGTGACTTGCAACCTGGGCGACCTCGCTTCCAACGCTATCGCGCAGGTGACGATTTTAGTCACGCCCTCGCTGACTGGATCGCTGACCAACGTGGTATCGGCCATCACCAGTTCGCAGGATACGAACCTGCTCAACAACACGGTCGTGAGCATCATCCCGGTCAATGTGCCGACGGTTCAGATGATCAACGCTGGCGCGGTGCTCACCTACGAGAGCGGCCCGGTGAACGGCTTGATTGATCCGGGTGAAACCGTGACCGTCTCGTTCTCGCTCGCGAACGTGGGCTCACTCGATACGGTGAACTTGAAAGCGTCGCTGCAAGCGTCAGGTGGCGTGGTATCGCCCTCCGGCCCGCAATCGTACGGCGTGATGATTCACCAGGGTCCCTCAAGTGGCCGCAGCTTCACCTTTACCTCCGGTGCCAGTGTTGGCGCCCCGGTCATTGCGACCATGCAGCTTCAGGATGAGCGACCGGGAGTTACGAATGCCCTTACACCGGTCGTCTTCACCTTCAATCCGCCTGTGCAAAGCCATTGGGCGGCGACGAATGGAATCATCATTCCGGATCATGGAGCGGGCATTCCTTATCCGTCTGCCATCACGGTTTCCGGCCTCGATGGCGTGGTGATTAAAACGACGGTGACACTGAAAGGCCTGACGCACGCGTTCCCGCGTGATATCAACGCGCTATTGGTGAGCCCCACGGGCGAAAGCGTGTTGCTGATGTCGCATACTGGCGGTGGTTATTCAGTGACAAATCTGACCCTGACCTTCGCGGACGGCGCGACCAATGTCCTCGCGAATAACGCGCTCCTGGCCAGCGGCACCAACAAGCCGACGAGCTATCCCGGCACCACCGTGTTCCCGCTCCCCGCGCCTCCAGCGCCTTATGGCACCGCGATGGGTGGAGTGAGCGGCGGTATTCCGAACGGCACCTGGTCGCTGTTCATCTTTGACGACGCGGTCGGTGATGGCGGTATGATCGCCGGCGGTTGGTCGTTGGATTTGACCACTGCCACCACTTTGCGACCGCTGGCGGATCTGGCGGTGGGCATGACCACCACGCCGACGTCCCTGTTCGTAGGCGGCATGGTGACCAACACCATTTGGGTCACGAATCTCGGACCGTCCTCCGCCACGGGTGTGGTGGTGTCCAACCGACTCGCCAGCGGCGAGCAGGTTGTAACAACTATTGGCAGTCTGGCGGTGAATGCCTCGGTCCAAATCACTGCTGTCCTCTCGCCCGGATATGGCGGCAACATCCTTAACACCGCGACAGCGGTCGGAAACGAAGCCGATCTGAACACCGAAAACAACACGGCGCAGAACACCCTGGTGGTGAGCGCGCCGGCGGGCGCACTGTTGAGCGGGTCGATGCTTGCGGGCCAGTTCCAGCTTTCGGTGGTGGCGGAACCCAACTTCACCTACGTGGTCCTTGGATCCACCAACCTGACGTCATGGACGCCGCTCAGCACTAATGTCGCCTCGCCCGGCGGTGTCATCAAATACATCGACACCAATTCTCCGAGCATAAAAGAGCGGTATTATCGCACCATGCGAGTGCTGCCTTGAAGAACTCCCGTCCGGCCACGGTACATTCCCTGGCCGGACTTTGGTTTGTGATAGTCCACGGATGAAAGTCCTCGGTTTCACTGGTGGCATAGGCATGGGCAAATCGGCCTCCGCCCGCTTGCTTCGAGAGCTTGGGGTGGAAGTGGTGGACACGGACGATCTCGCGCGGGAGGTCGTGGAAGCTGGGCAGCCCGCACTTCTGGAAATTCGCGATGCCTTCGGACCCGACGTGATTGGATCTGACGGGGCACTTCGCCGGCAGGAACTCGCCCGACGCGTCTTTCCTCATCCTGAATCTCGTCGAAAGCTTGAGGATATCCTGCACCCCAAAATTCGGGCGCTATGGCACGGAAAAGTAGAGGGGTGGCGTGCGCGGGGCTGTCCGCTGGGTGTGGTGGTAATTCCGTTGCTTTTCGAAACCGCTGCGGAAAAGGATTTTGATCATGTCGTTTGCGTGGCGTGCTCTCCGGCCAGCCAGCAGGAGCGCCTTGGAGCACGTGGGTGGACGGCGACCGAAATGGAGCAACGCATCCAGGCGCAGTTGCCGGTGGAAACCAAGATGACTCGCAGTCATTTTGTGATATGGACGGAGGGCGAAATGGCGCTACATGCCGCGCAGTTGCGTCGCATCCTTCACGCGGTGGTTCCCGCGAATTTCTGATTCGTCCTTGTCCTTGGCCGGCGGCGCGGGCCATAGTCGGCTTACTTGAATGACTCCTGACGTCCATGATGACACCATTCAACCCGCTGAGGCGGCTTCTGTGCGTCCCTCGCGAAACAGCCTGCCGGGAGTGGTCGCAGGGCTCTATGGCGTCAGCAAGGTATTTGACAGCCTGTGGGGTGGTAATCTGGTGCGGGCGTTGACCGGCGTCACGCTTGAGGTGCGTCGGGGTGAAGTCTTTGGTCTGCTTGGTCCGCCAGGTTCGGGAAAGTCAACGGCCCTCCGGATTCTGGCCGGCCGGCTTCGTGCCATGGAGGGCAGGGCGGAGGTTTTTGGACGCTCGCCTCGCAGCGGTTCGGTGCGTGCGCGGGTCGGCTATCTGCCCGAAAGGCCGCGCGATAAAGCCCCATCCCGGGGAAGTTTGCGCGAGGCGTTCGACCGGTGGTTGGGCCTGGATAAACGTGGGGTCCGCAGCGCGACGGGTGGATTGATGCAGGCGCTCCTGAACAATCCCGATCTGGTTTTGCTGGACGATCCTTTTGCCGGAGTGGCTGAAGCCGGCCAGCCGGCGATCAAACAGGAAATTCGCGCGCTGACAAAAAAAGGGAAGTCGGTCGTGCTCGCCACCCGGATGCTCGGCGAAGCGCATGGGGTATGTGATCGCGTCGCAGTTTTTCGCGCCGGCGCCGTCGCTGCGACTGGTACTTTCGAGGAGTTGCTCGCTCGAACAGAGGCTTTGGATTTTCTGTCTCCGCTGCTGTCGGCCTCGACCGCTGAACGCGTGCTCGATCTTATTCGTGACGAATTGCGAAAGGAACCGGTGCAGATCGCCAACATGCATCCGGAGGTTTCCCGCGTTGGACTCCGTGACTTGGCTGTCAAAGAGGCGTCGTCGCCTGCGGCAGCCAAGCCTGCCGATTCGATTGATCACGGACGCCTGGCGGAACTCTCCCGGCCCGCGCCCTCCAGCGATGGCATCTCCCCGCCGGATTTGAAGTCCGGGGGTTAGCGCCATCCAAAGGAACGGTCTTTAGTAAACCGACACTCGATAATACACCGAGCCCACGCTGCTTAAGTCGCGATAGTCGGTGAAAAGAATGTCACCGCCGATGCCAGTGATATTATCCAAAAGCACGGACCACTCTCCCAGCACCGTTGCGGTATCGACCCGGTAGGTACGTCCGGTTACGGTGCCAAAGATTATCTGGGGCGCCTGACCGGGAACGATGAATTGCTCGACGCTGAACTTCGAGTTTGGATCCGTTGGATTCAATCCCGCCAGATAATCCTGCCATACGGGCAGGCCATTGCCGTTGCCATCCACCAGTTCGGCGGCGGCGAAGTTATTGGTATACCCATGCGCAATCAGCCACGGAATTGGCGTGCCATGTGGTGGCGCCGGCGGATAAACGGTCACGAAATTCGTGCCGTTCTGGAGGACGAAACTCTGTCCGGCTGGCAGAAAATTCGTATAAATCGTGTTGTCATTGGTAAACACGCTGAAAGCCTGTGTGGCGGTCAGGGAATCCGGGTAAGCGAATTGGAAACTAATCAAATCTCCAAACGCCGCATACGGAATGCTCGCCAGCAAGTTGGTTGGATTGGGGCTGGTAATCGTCAGTGTTCGCAACCCATTCGAGTCAGCCGTTTCCGCCAGGGACCAACCATAGAGAATGTCGTTGGTTCCGTTCGAGGCGAGCAACGGAGTGCAGGGGAAATTGGGACGATACTTCACCTGGATTTGCCGCACGGATCGGGGCACATAGCTCGCCCGCAAACGAATGGTCTGCGGTCCGAGCGCTGCATCGGGCACCAAACGCAACGAGCCTACCCGCACGTCACCGGTGTAGTTCCCGGGGTAGTAGGGCACCTGGATCACATTGGTGATATAGCTGTTTGTGACGACCGGCGGATTGGTGGTGGTATCGAAAATATCGACGTTCGTATAAACGAGATTCGTATTCCAGGCCGCCGTAAGGCCGCTCAAGGTCACCATGAATGCCGGTTGGAACGGTGTGGCCGCGCGACGCAGCGTGGCCCAGCGCAGCGAATACCGGCCATCAATGTCCTTGGCGATCTTTGTGAACTGCAGGCCCAGGTCCGCCGTGGTGGCCGCCACGTAGTAATGTCCGAACGTGTTGGCGGTGAGATATTGGAGCGCGGCGGTATTGATGTTCTGGCCGAACGCGACGCAGAAGATTCGCACGTTGTTGGTCACGGCCAGGTTCACCAGCACGTCCAGCGGCGAAGCGTTGGTGTTCAACAAGCTCGAGTCATCGTTGCCATCGGACATCACGACGACGTAGCGTTGCTCATCGGGGCTGTTGTTGGTGCCGAATTGTTGCAAAGCCGCATAGATGGCGTCGAAGCAGCGCGTGCCCGCATAGTTGCCTTGCACGTAAGTGTCCTCGATGGTGTCGATGGACTGGCCAAGAACAGTCTTGTCCGCGATGAAATAATTGTTCGTGGTCGTGAGCGCGTTGGTGACAAACTGCGGATTCATGTAATCAGCGTTGAACTCGATGATGCCAAACAAGGAATGCTGGGGCTCACTGTCGATCAGCAGCTTCGCGGCTTCCTGCATCGCATCGATTGCGCCCGAAACGGCGAACATGCTGTAGGTATAGTCCAACGCGATGAACATCTTGAGTTGCTTTTTCGTCGCGCTCTGAAAAATAAACGGCGCCTCGCTCGGGATCGGATTGGTGGCTTGTTCCAGGCACAGCACCTGCAACTGGCTCGGCGTGCGCACGATGGAATTGGCGGAGGACGCATTGGTGCTGTCGCGTAGCGAAAAGGTGAAATCCAGCAGATAAGGGCTCGACCAGTTCGTGATGACATCGGTGATCACCAGGCCCGCCAGCGGCGCATAACTGATGTTGAACGTGAGGTTGGTCTTGCCTGTCCCCCACGGATTGACGGCCGTGATTGGAATTATAAAGGACCCGCCGTACAACGGTGTGCCGGAGATGATGCCGGTGTTCGTGTTGATCGTCAGACCGAGTGGCAATCCAGTTGCCCCGTACACCGTGGGCGAATCTGTGGCGTGGATGGTGTAGCTGAATCCGCTGACGTTTTCCGTGCCCGTTTTCGTCAGCGCCCCCGTAAAGTGCGGGATGGATGAACTGAGCGAGATCGTCAACAACTGGCTGTCGCCGCCGTATTGATTGGTGGCGCCGATGATGACGGCGTAGCTCCCGCTGACAATCGGCACGCCGGAAATCACGCCAGTGAAGGGATCGAAATTCAAGCCCGTGGGCAACGTCCCCGCGCTGAACGAGGTCGGCGTATTGCTGGCGATAATCGCGTAGTTAAACGGCTGCCCCTGTTTCCCCGTAACCAGAAGAGCACTGGTGATGCCGGGAACGTCGCTGATCAACGTCAGCACCACCTGACCGGTGGTAACGGTCGCGGCGTTCGTGGCGTACACCGCGAGATAAAAGTCACCGAACACAGCCGGCACGCCGGAAATGATGCCGGTCGTGGGATCGTTGGTCAGCCCGGACGGCAAGCCGTCCACTCCAAATGTGATGGGCATCGTTCCCGCGGCGGCATTGGTGAAACTGAACAGGTAACCTTGCTGGCCGAGCGCGTTCGTCGGGCTGATGATCGTGGGCGGCACCAGCACGGTGAGAAGCGCATTCGACGAAGTGACGTTGCCGACCAGGTTCGAGACGAACACGCTGTAGAGCCCCGTGTCGTTCGTAATGGTTCCGGCGATGACGAGCTTGTTCGTCGTCGCACCGCTGATGCGGCCGCCATTGGTCAGGTTGGTCCCTGCGTAGCGCCACTGATAAGTGAACGGCGCGCTGCCCGTCACGGTCATGCTGATGCTGACATTGCTGCTCACGATCACCGAGGTGTTGGGCGGCTGAACCGTGATCACCGGCGGATAATAAACACTGAGCAGCGCGATCTGACTCGTCACCGCCGTGTAGGTGTTCGAGACGATCACCGTGTAGCTCGCGGTGTCGGTCGTCACCAGATTGGCGATTACGAGGTTGGTGCTGCTGCTGCCGCTGATGCGGCCAGCGTCCGAAAGATTCACCCCATTGCGCCGCCATTGATAACCCAGCGGCGCCGAGCCCGCCGCGGTGACCGTGAACGACGCATTCGTGCCCACCGGCAAATTCATGTTCGTGGTCTGGCTGATGATCCGCGCCTGGTCCGGCACGATCAACGTGACTGCCGCGCTGACCGAGACCAATCCGTTCGTCGATCCCGAACTGTAAGTGACGCGCGCAAAATAATAACCCGTGTTGGTGAGTTGCACGTTCGTGAGTGTGCTCGTCGCGGTGATGGCGTTGGTGAGCGTGGTGAACGGACTCAACCCATTCGTCGAAGTCAGCCACGTATAACCGGTGATGACCTCCCCGGCGGTGGGCGTGGCCTGCGCGGTGAACACCGCGTTGCTGCCGACGAACACCACCTGGTTCGTCGGCGTGACCGCCACATTGACGAATGCGCTCGCTGTCTGCCGGCTGGAAAACAGGCTCAAACCCGCGACAGCAAGGCACGACAAAAGATAATTCTTACAGCTCATGGTTGGATTTTAAGTGGTGGCCGCCGATTTTTCCCCGCCCCGGGAAGCCTCTGCACGGTTTCACCCTCATCGCACCAAACGGCGCTTCCAAAGTCAATTCCCAATCCCGCATAAACATGTGACGCATTGGTGGTTCGTGCGCCCCACTCGGCCGATCTCTTGCTCGAATGCGGGGCCAAAAAAGATTAATACCTCTGCGATTCAGCCCTTACTGAACCCACGGCGCGCCACAGGGCGCAGCATGCCGTATCCCTCCACGACTCATCCGAACCAGGCCGCCTGCACGCCGTAGCCAGCGCATTCCCATCCCCTCCCCAACACGACCCCAAGCCGACGCGACACCGCCCTTCACGCCCATTAACCCCGTCCAAACGCTCAGACAAGGCCGTCCTTCAAATCCCGCGTTTCCCCTCCGATGGCCCCTGGGGCTCGCCTGCGGTACGGAAGGAAAAAGCGATCTCTCGGCGAGCTCGCGGAGCACGCCCAAACCTTTCGTCATTTTGCATTCTAAAATCATCATTCAGTATTTCAATAACCCCGCCATCCTAAACCAGGGGGTTGGACAAATACTGTCCAACCCCTCCCCGCCGAAATTCCCGCCCCAAGTGGCCGATGCGGAGATGACGGAATCATGGGCATCGCGACGTTTTCGGCGAATACCAACGCGCGCAGGTTTAACCCCGGATTGCGGCGCGAGGGTGGAAAACGCCGGGGTATTGCCGCTCAATAAAAGGCGAGGAATTCACATAAAACGTGGAGCCAACGCCGCCGCACGCACGAACGTACGGATGTGTACAAGACTGCATTGCGCCGTGTCCTGAACCTGCTGCTCTTGCTGAGTTTTTGCCTGATGATCGGCACCGGATTGCTGATGGCGTTCCGGTTGATTCCGGGAAGTCGGGGCGGACAAGGGATGGAAGTGCTCGGCTGGAATCGCCATGACTGGGGAGATTTTCACACCTGGACGTCCTACGCTTTCACCGCGCTCATCGGGTTGCATCTCGCGATCAATTGGACCTGGCTGACCAAATGCGCGGCGCAAAACCACCCCTGGCGGCTGGCCGCCGGCTTCCTCGCGGGCGCGCTCATCGTCGGGACGTTCCTCCTGCTGCCCGTCAACGATCGCGGCACGGGCGGAGGCGGTCAGCGACGCCGGGGCCAATGGGGCGCCGCGCTGGCGCAGGAACCCGCTCCCGTTCCTGTCGCAGTTGCCGCGACCAATCAGGTCGATTACGCAAAGGACATTCGCCCCATTTTCGACAAATCCTGCGTGTCGTGTCACGGCGCCCGGAAGGCCAGCGCAGGCTTCCGCGCTGACCGCCGCGAGGATTTCCTGCGTGACACGCCCGCCGGCGCGCTGGTTCGCCCCGGAAACAGCGCGGACAGTCCGCTCATAAAAATCATAACGGGCGAAACCAAAATGAGGCGAAGCGCGGCCAGTCACATCCTCTCGCGCGAGAACATCGCCTTGGTCAAGGCCTGGATCGATAACGGCGCGAAGCCCTGAAAGGATCATGGCTCGACTACCCGTTGGCGCCGGCCGGGTTGCTTGACTGCGGTGAACGTGGAACGGGTGCGGGGGTCACGACCGATGCTCTCCGCGCAAGGTCCGCCCGGGCGACTTCGGGTTGAACCCGCCCATCCGTGGTATCACCTGCGGTTAAGCGCGAACTCCCGCCCCGTCGGGAAGAGCGCCTCAGTGGGCGTGCTCTCCGAGCGCGCCGCGATAAAAAAGCGTTCCTCGGCGGTCACGGCGCCCGCCCAAATCTCTGAAGTCTTGACCCAACCCCAAGCAATCGACCTCCCGAAACGTCGGTACTGGCTTCCGTGGTTCTCCCCGCCTTTCCGACCCCGAAAAAATGGACCACGGATAAAACCGGATTACACGGATAACCACCCCAACCGGAGCGCGGATATTTCAGTCCGTTTCGGGCAAAAGCATGTGCGCTCGCAAAAAACGCACCCTTTCCATTCAATTCGAGCGTCGCTATCCTTCGCTTATGTCGAAACGGAAGTCCCCAAGGGAAAAAGGAAATGCTTCCGACCTCGATTTTGAAGCCCAACTCTGGGCCGCGATGGACAAGATGCGCGGACACATGGATGCTTCGGAATACAAGCAGCCATGCCTCGGTTTGATTGTTCTTAAATATAGCAGCGTGCCCCGTCGAGCTACTTGAGCATCGTGTGAGCGGCTTCGATCGGTTAAACTGCGATTGTGGTCCGAACTGGGGCCACAAAATGTGCAATTCACCCAAAAGAAAGACAGTTGTGTGAGCGCCGTTACCGATATAATTCCGTCGCGGGTGGCTGGCGTGGTTTATACCAAACCATGGATGGTGGAACTGATCCTTGATTTGGCCGGGTATTTGCCGGAACGCCCGCTTGCTCGTCTCGTCGCGTTGGAGCCTTCAGCAGGAGATGGAGCCTTTCTTAAAGGCATGGTTCGCCGCCTGATAGAATCCTGCCGCCTCCACAGCATTCCCGTGGAGGAGGCCACCCATGCAATTGGTGCGTTTGAGATCGATCCAAGTGCAGCCGATAGGGCTGTGGGAGTCGTCTGTTCCACGCTTCACGATCTCGGCGTCCCTGGTCCGACTGCTTCCGCACTGGCGCGGAGCTGGATTCGAATCGAAGACTTCCTCGAAGCTTCGCTTGCTTTCCCCATCGCCGATTTTGTCATCGGAAATCCGCCTTACATCCGGCTCGAAGACATTCCCGAGGACAAAGCTGCGTTCTATCGGAATGGATTTAGCGCCATGCGGGGCCGCGCGGATGTTTACGTGGCGTTTTACCAGGCGGCGCTCTTGCAACTCAAACAGGGCGGTGTGTGCGCCTACATCTGCGCCGACCGCTGGATGCTTAATGATTATGGCAGTGCCCTGCGCTCGTTCATCACGACAGAAGGCTACAATGTTCGCTGCGTGATTGAGGCACATGATATCGCCGCCTTCGAAACCGACGTTTCAGCTTATCCCGCAGTGACGATTATCGCGCAGGAGAAACAAGGTCCGGTGGTCGTCGCCAAAGCGCTGGCCGGTATCGAGCAGGCTAGTCGCGAGGAAGTGGAGATACTGCTCAAGGAGGCCCGTTGCAGCAGTTTCTTACGAGTGGCGCGTTTTCCAGATTGGTTCTGCGGGAGTGAGCCTTGGCCGTGCTCATCGCTCGAAGCGCTGCAGCTTCTCAAACACCTGGAAGCGACGTGCCTGCCCCTTGAAAGTAAAGCCACCGGAACCCAAATTGGCATTGGCGTGGCAACCGGTGCCGACCGGGTGTTCATCACGGAGGACCGGCCGGACATTGAGCCCGATCGTCTGCTTCCGCTTGCCATGGCCTCCGACTTAAAGGCTGGGAAAGTGGCGTGGTCAGGTCGCTATCTCGTAAACCCGTGGAACGAGGATGGCTTGATCGATCTTCAAGCCTATCCGCGCTTCGAGGCTTATTTGAGGCAGCACTATGCCCTGCTGAGGAGTAGGCACACAGCCAAGGAGCGCCCGTTGCAATGGCACAAAACCATTGACCGAGTAAACCTGCGGCTCCTGACGAAGCAAAAGCTCTACATCGCGGATATCAAGGATCGATTGCTCCCGACACTCGACATCGGAGAAACCTACCCGCAGCACAACCTGTACTGGATTACTTCCGAAACGTGGGATCTGCGCGTTCTTGGCGGCCTCCTCATGTCAGCGGTGGGCGAGTTTTTCATTCACTGCTATGGCGTCAGGATGCGGGGCGGATTCTTGCGCTTTCAAGCTCAATACCTCCGTCGAATTCGTGTGCCAGCCCCAGAGAACATCTCTCGCGAACTCGCCGAGACTCTCCGGCAAGCCTTCGACACTCAAGACGTTGCGCTGGCAACTCGCGCAGCCTTGGAAGCCTACCAGATTAATGCCCTCCCTCTATGACCATGCCAGTGGAAACAGTACTGTTTCACGACGCCGTTAAACATTGGTGGAGCTCGAAGAGCACCGCAAAAGCCAGAAAGAGTCAGGGAGGCACCCGGGATGTGAACCTTCATGGCAAAACCATGGATGGATTTGCGAAAACCATTCGAGACTTTCTGGTCGGGCTGGGAGTAAACCCGGCTCACATCTTTGCTGGTGGCCATCTTTCCACGGCGCCTTCAATCCTCCCATCCTACTTTCGCCCATCCAAGAACTGGGATTTGATCGTTTTGGCAAACAGCCGCTTTCATCCCGCTAAAGGAGACGCGGTCGGCCCGGTGCTGTATGCCGCAGTGGAGTTCAAATCACAGGACAAGAGTATCGGCAACAATCAGAACAACCGGCTCGAAGAGAGCATCGGCAATGCACACGACTTCTGGATCACTTATGGCCAGTCTGGGTTTGAACGCCAGCAGCCGCGCCCGTGGCTCGGCTATCTCTTCGTCGGAAATTACCAACCCGACTCGGACGGAAAACCCGTTCGAATCAAGCAACCTCACTTTCTCACCATGCCTCCGTTTCGGAAGGCAGGAAGTGATGAAGTCGAGACCTATGAAGGCCCGTCCTACGCCGAGCGTTACAAGATATTCATGAAACAAAGTGTGGGCGCGCGCCTTTACGATGCCGGGGCCTTCATTGTTACGGATGAGTCAATCAACACTAAGAAGACGAATCACCGCATCCTTCTGCCAGAATTCGGTCCCGCCAATTTTCTTCGAAGTCTCAAAGCCCAAATCCTCGCTCAGTATCCCGGCGCCAGCGCGCGGCCCGGTTCGTTAGCGTCCTTGATTTAAAGCGTTGTCGACAAAGCCACGGTGCCGATTCGTGACGAGACCCGGCTGACCGGCGTTGATGCGTCGAACCTGCGCATGATGTATGGGCACAAGCCGAACTTACCTTGAAAGACATCGCGGCGTTTGGGATTGCCCCCCGTCCAAGGGATTCTAAACTTCCCGTGCAAAACTCGACCACGCCACCGGAGTTTGGGATTGCCCCCCGTCCAAGGGATTCTAAACTCGATGTTCGTTCCGTGCGCGATGCTGTCGCGTTTGGGATTGCCCCCCGTCCAAGGGATTCTAAACTCCTCACTTTGGTGGGGCCGAACACCACGTTGTTTGGGATTGCCCCCCGTCCAAGGGATTCTAAACTCAACATCCTCGCGACCGAAGTTGATTTCTTGTTTGGGATTGCCCCCCGTCCAAGGGATTCTAAACTATTTTGAAGCGGCCCGCTGGCGCTCCAAATGTTTGGGATTGCCCCCCGTCCAAGGGATTCTAAACTGAAGTCGGCAAAACCTCGTCGCCGGCGATCGTTTGGGATTGCCCCCCGTCCAAGGGATTCTAAACTCATGGAGCGCGTCAGTGCCGAACGCCAACGGTTTGGGATTGCCCCCCGTCCAAGGGATTCTAAACTGAGTTAGACAGTGAAACATGACATTTGCGAGTTTGGGATTGCCCCCCGTCCAAGGGATTCTAAACTCGGGAGGCGGTGCAGAACATGGCGGAGTTTGTTTGGGATTGCCCCCCGTCCAAGGGATTCTAAACTTGCCAATCGAATACGCTCGATGCCAGGAGCGTTTGGGATTGCCCCCCGTCCAAGGGATTCTAAACTTTCCCGCTCGAAAACGTCACGCACAACGGCGTTTGGGATTGCCCCCCGTCCAAGGGATTCTAAACTCTCCCGGTCGGTGGATGTTTCCCGCCGGCGGTTTGGGATTGCCCCCCGTCCAAGGGATTCTAAACTGCGATGACCGCGCTGGCGCTCGCGATGAACGTTTGGGATTGCCCCCCGTCCAAGGGATTCTAAACTTCGGCCGGCTTCGCTTCCTGGCCTTCCTTGGTTTGGGATTGCCCCCCGTCCAAGGGATTCTAAACTACGATGAGCAGCCAGGCGATGAGCCAGGGAGTTTGGGATTGCCCCCCGTCCAAGGGATTCTAAACTGATAATAAATTTTATGACTGGCAACATTGCGTTTGGGATTGCCCCCCGTCCAAGGGATTCTAAACTATACGTCGCCTGCGCTTTCGCTCCATTGGGGTTTGGGATTGCCCCCCGTCCAAGGGATTCTAAACTGGCGGACGAAGGGAAGGTGGCGGCGTGAATGTTTGGGATTGCCCCCCGTCCAAGGGATTCTAAACTCGAGCACCTCCTCAATCATTTCGCCGGGCGGTTTGGGATTGCCCCCCGTCCAAGGGATTCTAAACTGCCGAGGCGGCGCAGGACAAGCTGGATGACGTTTGGGATTGCCCCCCGTCCAAGGGATTCTAAACTTATGAGCGGATTGATAACCTGAAGGCGGCGGTTTGGGATTGCCCCCCGTCCAAGGGATTCTAAACTTGAACTGGCGGGGAACACTGACGTGCTTCCGTTTGGGATTGCCCCCCGTCCAAGGGATTCTAAACTTCGGAATTATTGACAGCGGCTCGCACGAATGTTTGGGATTGCCCCCCGTCCAAGGGATTCTAAACTCACCTTGTGGTGGGGCACGCCAAACTTGACGTTTGGGATTGCCCCCCGTCCAAGGGATTCTAAACTCGGCGGCGGCGGCACTTCCTCCTGACTTTAGTTTGGGATTGCCCCCCGTCCAAGGGATTCTAAACTTAGCCGCCATCCTCATTCCGTCCCCGGACCGTTTGGGATTGCCCCCCGTCCAAGGGATTCTAAACTGATGGAAGCCGACTGTGCGCGTTTCCAAGCGTTTGGGATTGCCCCCCGTCCAAGGGATTCTAAACTAGACTTTTCCCAACCATTGCTATCAATGCCGTTTGGGATTGCCCCCCGTCCAAGGGATTCTAAACTCTCCCAAAAACCCGCACCGTGTCCATTTCGGTTTGGGATTGCCCCCCGTCCAAGGGATTCTAAACTCCGGGCGCTAGATATGGCAGATCGCTCACAGTTTGGGATTGCCCCCCGTCCAAGGGATTCTAAACTTTACAACAAGCGCTTGTTAATGATGAAATAGTTTGGGATTGCCCCCCGTCCAAGGGATTCTAAACTCGGTCCCGGTCGTCGTGGCATTCGTCGATTGTTTGGGATTGCCCCCCGTCCAAGGGATTCTAAACTGAAAATGCCCATGCGCCGATATCCATGATTGTTTGGGATTGCCCCCCGTCCAAGGGATTCTAAACTTATTCTTTTCAGACGGTGGGATTACCGTCAGTTTGGGATTGCCCCCCGTCCAAGGGATTCTAAACTAGCAACCGGACGTGCAATTCTTTCCACGCCGTTTGGGATTGCCCCCCGTCCAAGGGATTCTAAACTGCGGTTGGCGAAAATAACGACCTCATACTCGTTTGGGATTGCCCCCCGTCCAAGGGATTCTAAACTTGTAGTGCTCGCATGACCGATGAATTCCTTGTTTGGGATTGCCCCCCGTCCAAGGGATTCTAAACTCTTAATCAGCGACGTGAGCTCGACGGCCGCGTTTGGGATTGCCCCCCGTCCAAGGGATTCTAAACTGTTTCGCCGTAGGTGTCCCGGAGGTGAGCAGTTTGGGATTGCCCCCCGTCCAAGGGATTCTAAACTCACAGAGCCAGCGAGGCACAGAGCACAATTGTTTGGGATTGCCCCCCGTCCAAGGGATTCTAAACTTCCGCCACTGATTGGTGACACCACTGGCAAGTTTGGGATTGCCCCCCGTCCAAGGGATTCTAAACTCCCACCCTCGGCGATGTTACGGCCAACCCTTGTTTGGGATTGCCCCCCGTCCAAGGGATTCTAAACTCCGGACTCCATGGAGAGGGCGGAGCCGATCGTTTGGGATTGCCCCCCGTCCAAGGGATTCTAAACTCTACTAATGGAAAGGTGTCATCTGATACTAGTTTGGGATTGCCCCCCGTCCAAGGGATTCTAAACTCGGTGAAAGGATGGAATGCAAATGACCGGGGTTTGGGATTGCCCCCCGTCCAAGGGATTCTAAACTAACATGAACAACAGTGTCTCGATTTGCTCCGTTTGGGATTGCCCCCCGTCCAAGGGATTCTAAACTTTAAAAACTCTTGTGGACGCCTTCGCTGCTGTTTGGGATTGCCCCCCGTCCAAGGGATTCTAAACTGGTATTGAATGAGCGCGCAAAATCCCATCGGTTTGGGATTGCCCCCCGTCCAAGGGATTCTAAACTAAAGGTCTAGACGTATGGACGAGCAAAATAGTTTGGGATTGCCCCCCGTCCAAGGGATTCTAAACTCACGGCAGCGCGCTGGAGCGGATCGCCAAAGTTTGGGATTGCCCCCCGTCCAAGGGATTCTAAACTCAACAACCAACGGAGAGAAAGACAGTATGAGTTTGGGATTGCCCCCCGTCCAAGGGATTCTAAACTGCGGTGCGGGCGAAGGCGAATGAGTTGTTGGTTTGGGATTGCCCCCCGTCCAAGGGATTCTAAACTGCGGACGCGGTGCAGGACAAGCTTGACGCGGTTTGGGATTGCCCCCCGTCCAAGGGATTCTAAACTCCGCCAGTTTTTCAAGAGACTTAGTTAATCGTTTGGGATTGCCCCCCGTCCAAGGGATTCTAAACTCCGCACGCCAGCGGGCACACGCTGGCTGTAGTTTGGGATTGCCCCCCGTCCAAGGGATTCTAAACTCGGGCAGCCGCTCACCGACATGCAGCCCGGGTTTGGGATTGCCCCCCGTCCAAGGGATTCTAAACTAAAATTTCAACGCGCTCGCTGGACGTTTTCGTTTGGGATTGCCCCCCGTCCAAGGGATTCTAAACTGCCGCCGCTGACGAGTTGCTCTCGTCGGCAGTTTGGGATTGCCCCCCGTCCAAGGGATTCTAAACTTAAATCGGCGTCAGCACGGCCGCGCCGGTCGTTTGGGATTGCCCCCCGTCCAAGGGATTCTAAACTGACGTCGGGACGGTTGAGCTTTACGTGGCTGTTTGGGATTGCCCCCCGTCCAAGGGATTCTAAACTGCGGCCATCCGTCACTTTATGCACCGCATCGTTTGGGATTGCCCCCCGTCCAAGGGATTCTAAACTCTTTGCCAAGTCTATTGCCGGACCCGACGGGTTTGGGATTGCCCCCCGTCCAAGGGATTCTAAACTGACAACCTGCTGAAGCTGCCACCACGCATCGTTTGGGATTGCCCCCCGTCCAAGGGATTCTAAACTCCGGGGCCGATCATCAACACGTTGCGGGCGGTTTGGGATTGCCCCCCGTCCAAGGGATTCTAAACTGTTGTCGGACGGTTTGTCCACCCCGGCCACGTTTGGGATTGCCCCCCGTCCAAGGGATTCTAAACTGAAAATGCCCATGCGCCGATATCCATGATTGTTT
>JBGALR010000043.1:0-52704 GCA_044223735.1 Limisphaerales bacterium
CATAGTCCGTGCGAACCACTTTCCAACTCGCCCCAAGACCCAACAGCTTTTCAAAGGTTTGTTCCGGCGTCACTTTTACACAATTATATCACCAGCTCTCGGCCTTACAATTCCACTGAAAATGTCGAAGAACCAGAATTATCGGACACCCGCCCTCATGGGGCAGCCTCATTACATAATCGTGACGCCGTGTATGAATCCAGGCAGTGGTCGCCAAGGAGGTGGGGACGGAGAATCCTGCTGGAGTAACGACCGCTACCTGGATAAATATTAATCAGGCCGGTGGTTCTTTCACCGCGCCGTACCTTTGAGATCTTTGTCTGGCTCTCCGATAAATAGCTACACAAGCACCGCCCATAACTATCAAAGCAGTGGAGGATGGCTCAGGCACTCCACTGACCACCAAATTGTCTAATGACCAACGATCCGTTAAAACATCCACTCTGAAGACATTCTGAAACTGCGAATCAAAGGTGAAAGTTTGAAAGTCAGGCAAGAGGCCCGTTCTTCTGTTGTTCACGCTATCCACTGCGAAGAAATTGGTGACCATCACGCCCATAGCTTTGTAGCCGATAACTTCAAGGCTAGCGCCCCCGTAGCTGGTCCCATAACCGGCGGCATCAAATGACACCAGATTGAAGTGGGCACCTGAAAGAAAGGTGAACCCAAGGTCGGCCCCTGTGGACACTTGAAGAAATGCTGTGCCATCGCTAGGCAATCCGCTGACCCCGTTGCCAGCCAGGACAAGATTCTGTGCGCCATAGGGATTCGAGAATTGCATGCCGGATTCGTTGTAAACAGATACCGGCGTGGTGGAACCTGGTGGTTCAGCCTCAAAAGTGAAGGTCATGGTGCCTTGTCCCTGACATCTATTTCCAAACAAGACCAACACCGCTGCTACGGCAGGAACGACGAGGCTCGCGTTGAACCACTGCCTTGCACTATTACACATCAAGGATTTCATATATAGGTATAATTTGTGAAAATGCAATTCATTATGGCACAGGAGCTATGACCAAATTGCTGACGGACATTGTATAAGCGCTCGCATCTGTCCACATATCCAAGCTAACGCCCCCGCTAGGCCACACTGGAGAGGCCGAGTCCGTGTCGGCCTTAGTGATCACGTTGGTCCCGTGGTAAAACACGCGAATCACAGAATTGCTGCACACCAGCTTTAGCGGGTGCCAACCAGAACCGACTGCAACGTTAGTTGCCGCCATTGGTGCAAAGTTGTTGATTCCGTTGTATCCCCAGCTTGACCAGGTTGAAAACTTGACAAGGTTTATGACGTTATTGTCTGGATAAATCCATGCTGCGTAGTGTGATCCTGTGGAGGAATCTAGGCGAGCCCCCAAACCGCCACCAAATGCACCAGATGGAATCTGTACCTGCGCCTCAATGGAGTAATTCGTCCAGTTCGCAACCAAATAACAATTGCCGTAAGTGTTAAGCACGCTGCTACTCCCTTGCATTTTTTGGGTTCCAATCGTCCAGGTGCGCAGATGGACTTGCCAGGGATTTAGACGCCCATCGCACCGCGTAAAGTCATCGTTGAATAAGGAACCAGTTTGCAGGACCTCGAGAGTCGTCATCGCGATTCCAAAATCATTGGTTCCGTCGGTTGCTTGATAGCTGAAACAATCCATGCCCACAAACCCAGCTGTCGGCGTATAGGTAAAGCTTCCATCACTATTTAGCGTCAAACTTCCATGATGTGGACTACTCGCGTTTGTGGCGCGAAGACCAGTCCATGTGCCATTAAAATCGTTGCTCAATACCCCTACGGCGGACGCCGCACTCAACGTACTGTTCTGTGCTACCGTATAACTATCATCTTGTGCGCGGGGCCCAAGGAAATATTCCAATTGAACGTTTGTGACCGAGGTGCCCACCCGCACCTTTATGGTATTCCCAGTAATGCGATACACGCTGGCGTCTGCGGTAGAATTATTGGTCAGCACCCGGTACACAAACAGGGATGGAGAATTCGGAGCCAGAACATCAATCGTAGTGTTGGTGTCTTGCGATCCTGAAATGAGCACATTTGCTAAAACATGGCTCGTATTCGTAAGGTAGCTTTTTGCGGTCACAGTCGCACTGGAGCGCTTGTTCCACCAATTATAAACGTCCCTAGCATTTACAGCCCAAAGGTTCTTATGGGCATTGGTATCCGCACAATAGGCAACATATTCCGCCATCAGCCCAGCGGCAGCGCCCTTATCGTCGCCAGAGCCGGAGAGTGACGCGGTCAGCGAGTGTGCATAAAAATTCAGAAGGAATCCGTTCGTGTAGTAAAAATCTACGCCGGTTTGAAGCGTGGTTGAATCATGAACACCGGAGCCTGATGAGTGACCCTGCCAAGGTCCAACCACTTGGGCGACTTCAGTTCCAACAAACCAATCGCTGACTGGCTCGCTAAGAAAGCTGTAACGTTTTCCGTCTGTGCGGGTGGAGAGATTCCAATGAGGAAAAGGTCCAAGCTTTTGTTCTCCAGCGATTTTGACATTCAACTGCTCTTGAATCTGATAGCAATCTTCACGAGTTGCGTTGAAAAATGGCGCCACCCACAGGCGCGGTGTGGAAGATTGATTCGTAACCCAGGAATCAATTTGAGCAAAGGATGTCGCCACGGAATTTGAGGCATAATCGTAACCAAAAGAGATGTCTAACGCATCGTCAGGGCCCCAATGAAAATAGTTGTAGTCATCAACGTTGAATATGCAGCCACCGACTACATTTAGATTTGGATTCGGCAATCCTCCATTGTGTGAGGCAATAGTAGCGCCATAACTATTCACGGCGGTTTGAAGTCCGGAAACAATCGTTGCGAAATTATATTGGTTGGTTATCGCGCCAGTGCAGAAATAGTAATCACCCTTGGCACCGTAGCTATTCTCATACTGGGCCGAATCGCTTATGTGAGCAATTTCCACGACGTAGTTTTCCAAATCATGCCGCACCATGTAGGCTGCATCATATTTGTAAGGCCACGGGCTGAGCTTTACGACAGGTTGTTGGTTAGACTCAAAAGCCCACTCGATGGCGCGCCTTAAGATCATATAAGCATACATGCCAGGCCCGTTACCGCCGTGCCCAATAAGGGGCTGCATTGCCGCATCGTATATAAACTGTCCGCTACCAAATTGATTAGCGGTGATGTATGCCGAAGCGTCCGCCAAGGCGATGACCTGAACGCCAGTATTTGTTGAAATCGTCCAGATTGGGTGCGGTGCGCTATAAGGAAAGCTGTGAACACAAGTTCCCCAGTTCATTTCATCAGCAAAGGCAGGCATCCTCCATGTAAGAGAGCCGAAAGGTATATGGCTGACGATGCGATGGTCTAATAGCTTGTTTAGTGAATAGCTGGAAGTCCAGTTGTTGCTGGAAGGACTGCAACTGACGCCCATTTGACTGGACAAGGCGAAATTGCCGCGAAAACCCCCATTGGTTCCTTTTGTGAAAGAAGATGAACCAGCAAACACGAATCCGCCGTGAGTAACGTAATTCGTAAGCGCACCAATCTCCTCATCACGAATCGATTCAGCAGCCAGACTGACGAAGATGGGATATTTTGGAGTGCCATTCGTGTTCATCAAAGCACCATTGGCAATGTCGAGGTCGCTCAGTACTACGTAGGGCGTGCCGTCTGAGCGTAGCGCCTCTTTCACAGACTCAGGCATCACAAAATAATTCCAATTTGTCCCGGAGAAACCATTGAACTTGGTCCAGCCTGAATCATGGATCGCGACGGCCATGCCCGACGGCCGAGGATCGTAAATTTTCATGGTGGCGCTGGCCGCGTTCGGATTGACCAGATAACCGTTGGTGAGCACCAAGCTCAACGTCACGGATTCATCGAACTCTGGAAGACTGTCAAAAAGAGGATTGATGGGAATTTCAACCGAGGTACCTGACGAAATATTTGTAACGGCACCGATGGTTGAGTAGTCCGTGCCATTGGTTGCACTCCCGCTAATCTTGTAAACAATGGTTAGGCTGGAAGACGGTGCATCACTGAGGGTAATCAAGAATTTACCCGCCTGTCCCGAGCCGCCATTTGTGGCTGGTTCCACAGCAAGATTATAGTCCGGGTCGAGATAAATTGACACGACCGTACTTCCACCGACGCCACGGTAGTAGGTTTCACGGAATTGATCGGTGCGCGCGTTGTTAAAGCTAACTTGATGCACGCTGCCTGTGTACTTCACGATCTGCCCATATTGCCAAGGTGTGCCGGGTTTGGTATCGGTTCGGCTTTCGAGCTGGTAGTAGGTGCCGTTAATTGTGTTTGTAAGGGCGAGCCATGCAAGATTATTGGTCAGGGGTCCGATATCGATGTAGAGACCGGTGCCAATATCCGCAGGGCGTCCGAGAGGGACTCCGGGGTCTTCGCCTTCGCCACCTTCGCCTGGTGCAGGCGGGTCTTCCTCGCTGCGCTGCATCGCCGGCCGGTCATCATACGCGAACGCGGTGGCGCCGTCGATGCTTCCCAAGGCATAGACGGTCATGTTAGTTGGATACAGGGGCAGCCACGGCAGGGGCGGCCCATCAGAACCCAGCTTCATGGAGTAGTAGTTGCCGAAGGCTGGGGGATCATAAACGATTTGACCCTCAGTCCACTGAGCAACGGCAGTGATTGCAAAGCTGATGGTGAATAGTAGAAGCAGGCCGAGTTTTTTACCCATCGACTCCCTTGTCCTACAAATTATCCCCGCACGCGCCGACCCATTTTCGGTTCTGATTTCGTTCACGCCCTTCTCCTTTCCTTGGTGGTTCCTGGTTACCAGTTGAGTGAGGAAATATCAAATGGCGCACACAATTCAAGTTTCAAATTCGCCGAATTTTATCAGGGGAGATTTGTCAAAAGGTTTCAGCTTGGACCTGCCGTCGGACGAAAGTCCTGCCAGCAAGCAACTGCTGGCCGGGTTCACGCGTAAAAAGGAAAAGCGCCCCGTTCAACCTTTAAAAGATATGACGCTCCGACCCAATGCCATTGGCTGAAACAGGCTCGCTTTGACGGCCAGAGTCGCTCATGCTGGAATTGGTTATGGCCAACGAACCGCTGGACACAAATTTAAAGGCGCATCAGATCAACGTGGACGCCAAACGCTATGGCACGTTCGCGGAGATCGGCGCCGGCCAGGAGGTCGCGCGGGTGTTTTTTCGCGCGGGCGGCGCGGCGGGCACGGTGGCCAAGACGATTTCGGCGTACGACATGTCGGTGAGCGACGCCATTTACGGCCGCACCAATTACTACGTGAGCCGCGCGCGGTTGAAGGCGATGCTCGATTACGAGTATGACCTCCTGGTCGAACGGCTGGGCAAAAAACGCGGCGACAAGACGGCGTTCTTTGCGTTCGCGAACACCGTGGCCACGCGGCGGGAGTCGGGCAACGGCTGGCTGGGCATCCGTTTTCAAGTCGAGCCCGGCGCCGATCCGTCGGAGATTTATATTCATGTGCGCATGGTGGACAAGGACCACGTCCGCCAGCAGGAGGCGCTCGGCGTCATCGGCGTCAATCTCATCTACGGTGCGTTTCACAATCACACGGACCCGGTCGAATTGATTCGTTCCCTGCTGGATAATCTGACCTGGGAACGCGTGGAGGTGGACATGATCCGGTTCGCGGGACCGGCCTTCGCGAAAGTGGACAACCGCCTCATGGCATTGCAGCTCGTGAAGCAGGGCCTCACCGAGGCGGCCATGTTCACCGCCAAGGGCGAAGCGGTGCAATGGGCCGAGGTGCTCTATAAAAAACCGGTGCTCGTGCAACGCGGCAGTTTTCATCCCGTCACCACCGCGACGCTGGACGTGCTGGAACGCGCGCTGGAGCTTTTCGTCCAGGAACCCGACGTCGCCGCTGACGCACCGGTCGTGCTGATGGAAATGACGCTGCGTCACCTGACGCTGGACGACCGCATCGACGAAAAGGATTTTCTCTATCGCGCGGAAATGCTGAGCGCGCTGGGCAAGACGGTGCTGATCTCAAATTTCCGCCGCTTTCACCGCCTGGCCGCATACCTGGCGCGCTACACCAGCCGGCCGCTGGGTCTGGCCATTGGCGCGTCCAAACTCGGCGAGATTTTTGACGAAAGCTTTTACAACGAGAGCGATGGCGGGATGCTGGGCGGCATGGGGCAACTCTTCAAGACCCCCAACCGACTTTACGTTTATCCGCATGTGGACCTGGATTCCGGCGCGGTGACGTCAGTGGAAAATTTTCCCATCCCGCCGCATCTGAAACATCTCTACACGCATCTGATCGAGAATCATTTCATCCGCGGCATCACCCCCAGCAGTCCAGGACTGCTCCGCATTCGCTCCCGCGACGTGGTGATGAAAATCCAGGCGGGCGACCCGTCGTGGGAGGCCATGGTGCCGCCACGGATCGTGGACATCATCAAGACCGGAAAGTTCCTCGGCTACATCGAGAGTAAAAAAGCGGCCACGACGTAGCGGCGCGTGTCCCTTAGTCGTCGAGCGGCGCTGAGGCAGCGACCGGACGGGGCCGGGCGATTTTTGCCGAACCGACAAACACCGCGCCGCTTTCCACCACGAGATCCGCCGCCTCGACATTCCCGAAAAATCGCGCCGTGGCCTTGAGCCGTACCACGCCCGTCGAAATCAAATTCGCGACCAGTTCACCGGCGATCTCCGCGCCTTTCACGCGCAACACGTCCGCCCAGCCGAAGCGGTGGCCCGACGGAATGACGAGACATCCCGGCGTCAGCGTTCCCTTGATGCTCGCGCTGGTGTGAATCTCCAGGTTGCCCTCCGTGGCCAGCTTGCCGATGAAACGCCCCTTGATCACCGCCTCGCGCACCATGGTTTCGGAATTGAGGACGTAACCCTTTTCCTCCACCACGAAGCGGCCATAGGTGCGGAAGTTTTTCGAGACGGTCTGCGTGATCTGGTAATCGGCGAGGTCCACGTGGCTGCTGCATCGTTTGCACATCGTGGAGGTGGCGGCCACGGGAACCTGTAGATCCGTGCCGCACTGAAAACAGCGGACGTGCCGTTGCTCGATGAGCGGTTTGGCGGCTTCGGCGGCCGGACGCAGGACGTCCGCGAGCCGGAAATGCGCGTGGCACTTTTTACAAAGCGTCGAGTAGGCGCTGGGCGGTTCCAGTTGGGTATGCCCGCACTTGGGGCACGCCACCGAAACCCGTTCCTGCCTGGCGGGAGGCATGCTAGGAGTTCGGACGGAAAACCATGCCGGGTCCGCGCCCGGCCGAACCGGCCAGAGCGCCGCGAACCCGGCGACAGTTCAACGAAGACAATTAAAAGCCGCCGGGCTTGCCCGGAACGGGAGGCTTGGGCGCTTCGCCGGGACGCGGAGCGGGCTGCGCGGTGGGCGATACCTTGTTCGGATTCACCTCGCTCTTGCCCACAAACGTGACCCCTTCCTCGATCACCAGCTTTGCGCCGCGAATATCGCCGAACAATTCCGTCTTGGCCTTGATCTCGATCTTTTCGCGCGCGGTGATGTTGCCGTTGATTTTTCCGCGCACCACGATGGAGTTGACATTTAGGTTCCCCTTGATGACGGCGTTGTCGCCGAGATGGAGCGCGCCGTCGCTCTCGATTTCACCGTCGAGCTTGCCATCGAACGTGAGTTCGCCGGAGAATTTCAACGTGCCCTGGATTTCAACATCCGAGCCCAGGATGTTTTTCGAATTAGGATTGGCTGGAGTGGTCATATGAATGATGGAACATTTTTTCTGTGCATTTGTCTCAATCCTACATACCCCCCGAACCGTCGCAGTGTCAAACGCCCGGCCCGAAAAGTTATGCCAAAATTGTGAATAACTTTTTGAATGCGTGAGGGCATCGCGGCGGCCGGCGTGAAGCCCGGCGCCGGCAGAAATCCGTCACGGCACGCGCATCACCCGCAGAAACTGCCGCGGCGCGCCGTTCGTGCAACCGGTCGCGATGCCCACCGTGTTGGTGGAGACGCGAGGGCTCGTGAGCCGGGTCCAATTGACGAAATTCGTGGAAGAGAGCACTTCGTAAACCTCATACGGCTTCGCCTGCCACTGAAGCGTATTGTTCGCGAACGAGGTGATTTTGAGATTGGAAGCCGCGCTCGTCGGGACGACGCCGCACAGGTATTCCTGCAGGTTGGATTCCGTGTCG
The DNA here is from genome assembly GCA_044223735.1 of Limisphaerales bacterium. Taxonomy (GTDB): domain Bacteria; phylum Verrucomicrobiota; class Verrucomicrobiia; order Limisphaerales; family UBA8199; genus JBGALR01. The sequence continues at coordinate 8,141 of JBGALR010000043.1, forward strand.
CCGTCGGCATCGTCATTGGCGTGATGTTTCAAGCCGGTGGAGGGATTGGCGCTGCCGAAATAAGTCGAACGCCAGGTATCCGGGATGCCCTCGTTATAGCTGTCGAGGTTGAAGGAAATCACGCGCACCATGGCGAACGGCGAAGCATTCACCCCGTCGGAGTAACGCGCGTAAATAATATCGTAGTAGCTCCCGCTGGCCGGATCCAGCCGCGTCGAATCCGCATAAGCCGCCTTCGGCACATACGTAATATTGCTGCCGGAGACTGAAAACGTGCCGCTGTTGGGCGTCGCCCCGGCGGTGGCGAAGGTGAGACTGTTGTTTTGCAGGTCGTAGCCGCGCACCTGCGCGCTGTTCACCCCCGGCACATTGATGGGCCGCACCGAACTCGTCACGACATCCAGAAAGCGATCGAAACAATAAGGCGGGGTGTTGCTCACCGGATGGACCTGCCGGCTGACGTTGATATCAAAGCTGTTGAGCAACGCTCCCCGGCCATCGCCATGCGCCATATAATACATGACCGCCTGTTTGAGAATGGAGTTGGCTTCCGAGGGGTTCTGGCTGGAGTGACCCAGCCCGATGGTGTGACCAATCTCATGGGTCAACACCTCGGTGAAGTTGGTGATGTTTTGCATGAAGACATTCGTGTGTTGCAACATCACGAAGCCGCGGATGACCCGATGAAAATCGTTGCCCTGCACGTTGCCGCCCGTGCTCCAGGTGCCGACGTTTTGAATCGTCCAGGAGTGGCCGCCGTCACCCAGGACGTCGCCCGCGGTGCCGCCGCTGACGAAATTATAGTGGTCGTGAAGCTGGATGCGCAGATAGCCATCCGAGACGTTGGTCACGTAGTACGCCGCCTTCCCAAAACTTTGGATGCCCGCGAACTTGTACCGCAAGCTGGTCACGTTGGTCCATGCCGCCAGAGCGGCCTGCACCGCGAGCACGGCCTGCGTCTGCGTGATGCCCGCCGGCAAATAATCGGCGTCAATCAGGTAAGGGATTGGTTCGCCGCGATCCGGCAGGACAAAGCGCGCGGGAATGCCGTCCACACCTGAAGTCAGGTTTGTGGCGCTGGAAGAGGCGGCGACGGTGGCATTGGCGACCAGTTGTGCGGACGGAGTGTCGGACACCGCGCTGCCCGCCTGGTCGGTCAGATCGCTGCCGGCGAGGACGCCGTTCACGGTCGCAACGCGCAATTGGTCGATCAACTTTTGTCCGGCGCCTTTTAAAGCAACGACGCTCGCGTCGGCGAGTGTGGCAAATAAGGTACCGTCGCCGCGGCGCGAAACGAACATGAGGCGTTCATCCCCCACCTGAAGCTGAAGAGTTGAACCGCTCGACTCGCCGCGATCACCCAGCGTGCCGCCGCGATAGGATACCTCCACCAATCCGGGCAATGTTCCCTTGAAAGTTTCATCCACGCGAAACGTCGCACGGGTGAATATCCCGCCCTCCGCGGGATTTTCGTAACAATTCAGCCCGACCACCGTCCCGCGAAAGACCCCCGCCGCCAATTCCGTTTGGTGTTCGTCCGACACGGGCACCACGGAAGTCCCGCGCGCAATGAAGCCGCAAAAAGCAACCCAGACCACGAGTCCGGTTCCAAAAAATCGAGTCATCATGATGTCGTCCCCTAACCAAGCACAAAATGTTCCGAACACCTAGCGGGAGAGGCACTTACCAGGAAATGCCTGGGGAAAACAGGAAGTCACACCCTCAAAGCGCGGCAATAAATGCGGCAAGTGGCTGCAAATCAGCGTCTTCTGACGCCATTTTCTTGATCTGATCTTTGCCGGCAAGTTCGACCGCTTTCTTCAACCAGGACATCGCACTGTCCAATTGTTGCATCTGACACGCATAACAGGCCAGATTGTAGGGAATAATCGGGTCTTGCGGGAACTTTTCCGCCGCCGGCAAAAGGGCCTCGGAGGCTTTTTGCACGGTCCCCTCCGGCGCCCGACGCACGGCGTAGGCGCGATGAAGCCAGCCGGAAGAGCGTTTGGGCGCGGTATGCAGGAGGGTTTCCGCAATTTCCAATCCCTCCGCCCATTGCTTTTCGTCCGCGGCGATCATCCATCTCAACTCCAGAACATCGGGATGATTCATCAGCGCGGGCTTCAGTTGTGCCAGTTCGGCTCGTGCCTCCGCCGAATTACCCAATTCCAGCCAGCCGAGCGCCGCCGAGAAATGATGAGTGTCGGGTGGCTCGATTTTGCGCATTATCCACGACAATCTAACTGAGAATCGATCCGGGCGAAAGAGCGAGGTGGCGGCGAGCGCCGATTTCGGGTAACCTTCGCCCCGTTTCTCCGGTCATTACAATGAAACCTGCTCGGTTGGGATAAATTATGGCAAACAGCGGTAAACGCGGTTGGGCGAAGTGGATCTGGCTTTTAATTCTGATCGTCATTGGAGTCGGCGCCGTTCTGTATTTCAAAAACGACCACACCGAGCCGCCCCAATATCAAACGGCGCTCGTCACTCGCGGTGACATGATCCAGGCGGTGACCGCCAACGGCACATTGAATCCCGTCCTCAATGTCCAGGTGGGCAGCCAGGTTTCCGGCAACATCTCCAAGCTGTTCGTCGATTATAATTCCCTCGTGAAGTCCAACCAGGTCGTCGCCCAACTCGACCCGGCGGTTTTCGAGGCGAGCGTGAAACAGGCCGAGGCGGACGTCGCGAACACCAAGGCGGCCATGGAACTCGCGCAGGTGGAGGCCAAACGGTCCGATGCCCTTTTCAAAGCCAAATTGATCTCCGAATCGGAGAACGACAAGGCCATCGCCACCCTGCACCAATCCCAGGCGCAGATTCAAATCAAGCAGGCCGCCCTCGACCGGGCCAAACTCGACCTCTCGCACTGCACCATTTACGCGCCCGTGGATGGCATCGTGATCTCGCGTTCGGTCGATGTCGGCCAGACCGTCGCCGCCAGCATGAACGCGCCGGTGTTGTTTCAAATCGCCAACGACCTCGCGAAAATGCAGATCGACGCCAACGTCTCCGAGGCCGACGTCGGCACGGTGGAGGAGGGACAGCTCGTGCATTTCACCGTGGACGCGTATCCCAACCGCACGTTCATCGGTCGCGTCACGCAAATCCGCAATTCACCGATTACCGTTCAGAACGTGGTGACCTACGATACCGTCATCGGCGTCACGAACACGGACTTCAAACTCAAACCCGGCATGACCGCGACCATTTCGATCATTACCGGGCAGCGGTCGAACGTATTGAAAATCGCGAACGCCGCGTTCCGCTTCAAACCGGCCGACCCGGTGACCAATCAAACCGTGGTGGCAAAATGGCTCGCCAAAATCGGGCTCGGCTCCAGCGCCAAACCGGCGGCGGCGCCGACCAACGAGGTCGTGCTGGCGAAAGGTGGAACAACCAACAAAGTCGATGTCGCCGAGGCAACTCAACCGCCGCTGACCGGCAACGAACCGCCCGAAGAACTGCGACGCCGCATCCGCGAGATGCGGGATCGCGGCGAGGAAGTGCCGGCGGAAATTCAGGCGAAAATGCGGGCTCTGTACCAGAGCGGCGCGTTGCAACGGCCCAGCGGGGGCGGCGGCGGCGCGGGCGGTGCCGGCGGTCGAACGCGCAATGCGGCTCCCGCGGCGCGCACCATCTATGAACTGACCATGAAGACGCCCGCCACCGGCGGCGATCCGGCACCGACACCGCAACCGGTCCGGGTTCGAACCGGCATCACGGACGGTTCTTATACCGAGATTTCCGACGGCGTGAAGGAAGGCGACGAAATCATCACCGGCGTCAAAGTGCAGCGCCCGGCCACAACCCCGGCGCCGCAGGGCAACAGTCCGTTCGGCGGCGGCGGGCGGCGATTCTAGGCAACGCATGGCGCGCAGCTTTTCACCTTTTCATTTTGCGAGCGAACAGTGGCAATGGCGGAGATCGTAGATACTATGGCATCGGTTCCCTTCGCGGGAATACAACCGTAGCCGGGATGTTTCATGTCCGCCGAACCAAATACCAGCAGCGCCCAGTTGGCGAACACGCCGGAGGAAATCACCGGGCAGCCGCGCCGGGTGGTGACGGGGAAATTGTCGCTGCGGCAAACCTTCTCATCCCTCAAGCATCGCAACTTCCGACTGTTCTTCATCGGCCAGTCGATTTCGCTGATTGGCACCTGGATGCAGAACGCCGCGCAAAGCTGGCTGGTGTATCAACTCACGGGGTCAAAAATTCTGCTCGGTGTGGTGGCGGCCGTTGGCACGGCGCCGATGTTGTTCTTCTCGATGTGGGGTGGCTCGCTGGCGGACCGGCATCCCAAGCGCCTGGTGCTGGTGTGCACGCAGGGTGGGATGATGGTGCTGGCATTTATTTTTGCGGCGCTCGTGTGGACGGGACAGATACGGGAGTGGCACATCCTGACCCTGGCCGCGCTGGGCGGCGTCGCGATGGCGTTCGACATGCCGGCCCGGCAGGCGTTCATCATGGAGATGTCGAGCCGCGAGGACTTGATGAACGCCGTCTCGCTCAACAGCTCCATCGTGAACGGCGCGCGCGTGGTCGGGCCGGCGGTGGCGGGCCTGCTAATGGCGCAAGTGGGCATGGCCGCCTGTTTTTTTCTGAATGGCCTGAGCTTCGTGGCGGTGATCGGCGGCTTGCTGCTGATGCGCCTGCCGAAATTCGAGCGGCCGGCGAAACCGGAATCCACCTGGCAACACGCGCTGGAGGGTTTCGGTTACGTCTGGCGTCATCGCCGCGTGCGGACGCTGCTGATTCTCTTCGCGATAGTGGGGACGTTCGGCTGGTCGTATTCGGTGCTGATGCCCGCGTTTGCCACCGACGTGCTGCATGTGGGCGAAAAGGGATACGGCGTGCTCCTGAGCGCGAATGGCATCGGGGCGTTGCTGGGCGCGCTGGCGGTAGCGTCGTTCGGCGACCGCGTTCATCGCCGCCTGTTGATTTTTGGCGGGCTTGCGATTTTTTCCATCATGCTGCTGCTGCTGGCGGTGACCAACAATTACTACGTCGCAATCGTGCTGCTGGCGATCGCAGGCTGGGGCATGCTGCTTTATTTCTCGACGACCAACACCCTCATCCAGACGAGCGTCGAGGATGGCATGCGCGGGCGGGTGATGGGCATCTGGGCGCTGATCTTCGGAGGCATGATGCCGGTCGGCGGCCTCGAAGCGGGCATCATGTCGCAAAAGTTTGGCGTGCGCTGGACGGTGGCGATCGGCGCGCTGGTCTGCGGCGGCGCGGCGCTGGTCACCTGGTATTTCGTGCGGCGCAATCCCTCCACCCACCCGGCGAACACGCAGAAATAAATTTTTGCGCAACACGATCATGAACGTGGTGATCCAACTTCAGGCCGTTCACAAAACCTACCATACCGGCGAGGTGGATGTGCACGCCGTTCGCGGCGTGTCGCTGGACATTCAGAAGGGTGAATTTGTGGCGCTCATGGGCGCGTCCGGCTCCGGAAAATCCACGATGATGAACATCATCGGCTGTCTCGACCGGCCGACGCAGGGCACCTATCTGCTCGACGGCATCGACGTCTCGAAATTGAACCGCGACGAACTGGCCGACATTCGCAATCAGAAGCTCGGCTTCGTGTTTCAGGGTTTCAATCTGCTCGCGCGCACCACGGCGCTGGAGAACGTGGAATTACCCATGATGTACACGCGCCAGCCCATCACGGGCAAATCCCAGCGCGACCGCGCGTTGCATGCCCTTGAAATTGTCGGCCTGGCCGCTCGCGCCGGCCATACGCCGAACCAGCTTTCCGGCGGCCAGCAGCAACGGGTGGCCATCGCCCGCGCGCTGGCCAACGAACCCGCGCTGCTGCTGGCGGATGAGCCCACCGGCAACCTCGACACCCGCACCAGCGTCGAAATCATGGGCGTGTTCCAGAAGCTCAACGATACCGGCATCACCATCGTCATGGTCACCCACGAACTCGACGTGGCGCAATACACCAAACGCATGGTGGTGATGCGCGATGGCAAAGTCGTAAGCGACAGTCCCGTCGCCAACCGCCTGACAGCCGAAACCGAACTGCGCAAGTTGCAGGAGGAACAGAAAGCCGTGCAACTTCAGGATTGAACATGCGCTACCTCGTGATTCTCAAAGTCGCTTTTCGCGCGTTGCGGCGCAACAAGCTGCGGACGATTCTCACCATGCTCGGCATCATCATCGGCGTGGGCGCGGTGATCGCAATGGTCGGCATCGGCAACGGCGCCAAGGCGCAGGTGGAGGCGAAAATTGCTGCGCTGGGGCAGAATGTCATCCAGGTTTATTCCGGGAGCGTGAATCGTGGCGGTGTCTTCAGCGGCTTCGGCGGCGCCGGCACGCTCACGGTGGACGACGCGCTGGCGATGGAACGCGAAGTGCCCGGCGTGGCCGCCGTCAGCCCCGAGGTGCGCAGCGGCGCGCAAATCATGGCCGGCAATAATAACTGGAGCACGCAGGTGATGGGTGAAAGCGTCGATTACCTGACGATCCGCCAGTGGGATCTCGCGGATGGCGCGATGTTCACCGACAACGACGTGCGTTCCGCCGCCAAGGTTTGCATTCTTGGCAAGACGACCGCCGACCGGCTTTTCCCGGACGAAGATCCCATCGGCAAAACGATTCGCATTCGGAACGTTCCAACCAAGGTGCTCGGCGTGCTCAAAGCCAAAGGCGCCTCGATGTTCGGCTCCGATCAGGACGACGTCATCGTCGTCCCCTACACGACCGCGATGAAGCGCATCGCCGGCGTGACCATGCTGCGCTCGATCAACGTGCAGGCCGCAACCGCCGAGCAGATCGACGAGGTGCAAAACGGCATCACCGACCTCCTGCGGGAGCGCCACCGCATCCAGCAGGGCCACGACGATGATTTCATCATGCGCAACCAGCAGGAACTCGCCGAAACCCAGACCGCCGCGATGGACACCATGACCGCCCTGCTGGCGGGCGTCGCCGTCATCTCGCTCATCGTCGGCGGCATTGGCATCATGAACATCATGCTGGTGAGCGTCACGGAACGGACGCGCGAAATCGGCATTCGCATGGCCATCGGCGCGCGCGGGCACGATATCCTGCTGCAATTTTTGATCGAGGCGGTGGCGCTCAGTTCCACCGGCGGCATCCTCGGCATTCTGCTGGGCATCGGCGGCGCCAAAATCCTGACGATGATCAAGGAATGGCCCACGCTGATCTCCGCCGATTCGGTCATCATCGCGTTTGTCTTCAGCGCGGCCGTCGGCGTTTTCTTCGGCTTTTATCCGGCACGCAAGGCCTCGCGATTGGATCCGATTGATGCGTTGCGTTATGAGTAGGCGGTTCTTGCCGCGATAATAGAATCGATTAGATTGTGACATGCAAAAATTGAATACTATCGAAGCAGAGGCGATGAAACTGCCCGAAGCGGACCGGGCGGAACTGGCCTCCCGACTGCTCAATTCTTTGCCAGCCGTCCTTCACGATGAGGACGAAGGATTAGCTGAAGCCCGACGCCGGGATTCGGAACTCGATAAGGATCCCTCCGCATCCATGACCCTTTCACAAGTGCGCCGCGCTGCCGGGCGATAGAGATGGGCTTGAATCTCCATCGTCTAATTACTCAAGACCTCAGAACTGTTCAGGCATATTATAATGAGGAGGTCGGACCCGATCTGTCTCTTCGCTTTTATCAGGAGTTTGAAGCTCTCGTTTCACAAATTGAACGTAATCCCCGCCGCTTCCACCTGATTGCAAACCGGCTTCGACGCGCCAATTTCCACTCGTTTCCCTACCACCTTATTTTTCGCGAGACGGAAGACGGAATTAGGATTCTCGTTCTGCGGCACCACCGCAGAAGTCTGGATGTTGGCATGAAGCGTCGCTAACATTTTACATCCTCGAACCGATCATGCCCGCGACCGCCGAAATCCTCCAAACCTACACGCCCGACCTGTTTCATAAAGCCAGCGCGCGGGCGGCGGAATTGTTGCGGGCCGGCCACGTGGTGGCGTTGCCGACGGAAACGGTTTACGGCCTTGCGGCCAATGCACTGGACGCCGTCGCCGTTGAAAAGATTTTTAAGATCAAGGGACGCCCCTCCGTCAATCCCATCATCGTCCACGTTTCCAGCGCGGATATGGCGCGACGCTGCGTCACCGCGTGGACGCCGCTGGCGGACCGGCTCGCCCGCGCGTTCTGGCCCGGACCGATGACCCTTGTGCTGCCGCGCGCGCAGAACATTCCCGACGTCGTCACCGCCGGCGGCAATACCGTCGGCGTCCGCTGGCCCAGTCATCCGTTCATTCAGGAGGTGATCGATCTGTGCGGCTTCCCGTTGGCGGCGCCCAGCGCCAATTTATCCAACCGCCTTTCGCCCACCAACGCGCAGCACGTCGCCAGACATCTCGGCGATAAAATTCCCCTGATCGTGGATGGCGGTCAATGCCAGGTGGGGCTTGAGTCCACCGTGCTCGATATCAGTGTGTCGCCGCCGCGATTGTTGCGGGCGGGAATGATTCCGCAATCGTCGCTGCTGTCTGTCGTTGGGGAATTGAGCGTGGGCGCGGGCGCCGGTGCGGCCGTGTTAAAAAGTCCGGGAATGCTGGAGAAACATTATTCCCCCAAGGCGCGGCTCGTGGTCCTGGAATGGCAGGATGACGTCTCGCTCCGGGATGCGCTCGCAAAATTTTCCGAGCCTGATGCGCGCACCTATATCATTTCCCACACGCGCATTCCCTCCGGCGAAGGCTTCGGGAGAGTCAGCGTGATTCCCCATGACGCCGCCGCGTTCGCGCGGGCGTTGTATGCGGAATTGCACGCATGCGACGAGGCGGGCGCGCAATTGATCGTGGTGGAAGCACTGCCAAAAAGCGATGAATGGGCCGCCATCGCGGACCGTCTAAAACGGGCGGCGGCAGTCTGAATCGGCTGGGTCACCGATTGTTTTGACGAAACCGAAAGAATCCCTCTATCCTCGGAACGATGAGATTGTTTGGAATTTGCCTGTTTCTGGCCGGCGCAACGATGGGCGTCCTGGGCCAGACGAATCAGTTGGATGGCGACGTGCGGGTGCTCACGCTGCAGGATTGCATTCAGAGTGCGTTGCAAAAAAACCTGGACCTCCAGATCGCGCGCTACAGCCCGCCGCTGGCGTTGAATAATCTCGATGCCGCCTACGGCGGATACGACCCCAATCTTACACTATCGGGGCAGCACAACTACAACACCTCCGCGGGCGGCTTCAATCCCCAGATCGGCACCCTCACCGCGCCGACCACCGCGAATCAAAACCAGTTCAACACCACCGTCGGCGGCCTGCTGCCGTGGGGCCTGAACTACAATCTCGTCGGCAACATCGCCGAATCCTACGGCAGCGGCGGCGGAAACCAGACCCCCTTCGACCAGACCAGCGGTCAGGTGGGTATTTTCATGTCGCAGCCGTTGCTGAAGAATTTCTGGATCGACATCACCCGGCTGAACATTCGCGTGGCCAAAAACCGCGTCAAATATTCCGAGCTCACTTTGAAATACCAGGTGATGCAAACGATCACCACGGTGGAGAACGCGTATTACGATCTCATTTACGCCCGCGAAAACGTGACGGTGCAGGAAAAAGCCGTCGAACTGGCGATGCAACTGGTGCGCGAAAACAAAAAGCGCGTGGAAGTCGGCGCGCTGGCGCCGCTGGACGAACAGCAGGCCGAGGCGCAGGCCGCCCAATCGCAGGCGGCGTTGATCGCGGCGCGTGCCAGCCTCGCCGTGCAGGAGCATGTCATCAAGCAACTCATCACGGACGAATACGCCCGCTGGATGCACTTCAAGGTCGAGCCCGCCGAAACCCTCGCCTCGCCGAAACAATTTTTCAATCTGCAGGATAGCTGGGTCAAGGGCCTGACTCTGCGGCCTGATTTGCAACAGGCCAAGCTCGATATCGAGCGTCAGGGCATCACGATCAAATACAACTACAACCAGCTTTTCCCCGAGCTCGACGTCGTTGGCAGCTACGGCCACAATGCCTCCGGCTTTCCCGATTACACCAGCGGGCTCGGCCAGTTTCGCAACGGCAGCCTGCCGTTCTATTCCTACGGCGGCCAGTTGACCTACCCCATCGGCAATAACAACGCCCGCGCGATTTACAAGAACAGCAAGATCACCATGGAGCAGCTCGTGCTCACGCTCAAACGGCTGGAGCAGGCCATCATGGTGGCCATCGACAACGACATCAAACAGGCCGAGGCCAACTTCCAGCAGGTCGCCGCCGCCCGCACCGCCCGCGATTACGCCGCCGCCGCCCTCGATGCCGAACAAAAGAAACTCGAAAGCGGCAAGAGCACGACTTACACCGTGCTCCAGATGCAGCGCGATCTTACGACCGCCCGCGGCACCGAAATCCAGGCGCTGGATAACTACAACAAATCCTTGACCCAGCTCAGCTTCGACGAAGGCACGACCCTCACCCGCCTCAAGATCATTTTCGAGGCGAAGTAAGCCAACCTTCAGTCCGGTTCGAGCCTGTCTGGCAATCAGGCCGCATCTTCCGCACCGTCTAATATCATTTGGAGCTTGGGGTTTACCCCGGGCTTTGCTATTTCACGCGCTCATGATTAAACGGGCATTGTTCGCCGTCTAAACGCCATGGCAGTTGCGGCTTCCTCCCGCCCACGAGTGACCGTGGACGGCAAGTTTTTCCGCCTCGGCGACAAGAAGTTTTACGTCAAGGGTTTGGCGTACGGCCCCTTTGCTCCGAACGCGGCGGGACAGCCTTTTGCCAGCCCCGAACAGACCGCCCGCGACTTCGCCCAGATCACCGACCTCGGCGTCAACGTCATCCGCGTTTACAACGTCCCGGCCAAATGGTTTCTCGACCTCGCCGCCGAGCACAAGCTCAAGGTGTTTGTGGACGTCCCGTGGAACAAACACCTCTGCTTTCTAGATTCGGCCGAGCAACGGGAGCAGGCGCGTGAAGCCGTCCGCCGCACGGTATTCGCCTGCGCACGTCATCCCGCCGTTTTCGCCTACAGCGTCGCCAACGAAATCCCGCCCGACGTCGCCCGCTGGAGCGGCGGCCGCCGCATCGCGGACTTCATCGACGAATTGATTCTGGAGGCCAAGCGGGTGGACCCGGAATGTCTCTGCACGTTTTCCAATTATCCGCCCACGGAATTTCTCCGGCCGCAGGGCGCCGATTTCCTTTGCTTCAACGTCTATCTCCACAACGAGCAGCCGTTCCGGAATTATCTCTCGCGCCTTCAGATGCTCGCGGATTCCAAGCCGCTCATCCTCGGCGAAATTGGCATCGACTCGTTGCGCGAAGGCGAAAACGCCCAGGCGGAAATGCTTTCCTGGCAGATCGAAAGCGCGTTTCGCGGCGGGGTCGCCGGCACGGTCGTCTTCACCTACACCGATGACTGGTGGCGCGGCGGGCAGCAGGTGGACGACTGGAAAATGGGGCTCACCGCGCGGGATCGCAAGCCGAAGCCGGCGGCTGCCGCCGTGCAAAAGGCGTTCAACGCCGCGCCGCGCTTTCCGCTCAAGCGCTTTCCCAAAGTCTCCGTGGTCGTGGCCACTTACGAAGGCGACCGCATCCTTCACGCGTGCCTCGACTCGCTGCTGAAACTCGATTATCCGAATTTCGAAGTCATACTCGTGGACGACGGCTCCACCGACTCCACCGCCAAGATCGCGCTCGCATATCCAGGCGTGCGATATTTTCGCCACGAAAAAAACCTCGGCCTCTCCGTCGCGCGCAATACCGGCATAGCCGCCGCGACCGGGGAGATCATCGCGTTCACGGATTCCGACTGCCGCGCCGACGCCAACTGGCTGTATTATCTCGTTAGCGATTTGCAAAACGGCGAGTTCGCCGGCATCGGCGGGCCCAATCTTTTGCCGCCGGAAGATTCGCTCGTCGCGGCGGCCGTGATGGTTTCGCCCGGCGGCCCGGCGCACGTGATGCTGACCGACCGCCAGGCCGAGCACATTCCCGGCTGCAACATGGCGTTTTACAAATGGGCGCTCGCGCAAGTGGGCGGCTTCGATCCGATTTTTCACAAGGCGGGCGACGACGTGGACATCTGCTGGCGCCTGCAACAGGCGGGTTTGAAAATCGGTTTCAGCCCCGCGGCTTTTGTCTGGCACTATCGCCGCTCCACCGCGCGGGATTATTTGAAACAACAACACGGCTACGGCGAAGCCGAGGCGTTGCTCGTGCGCAAACATCCCGAATGTTTCAATTCGCTCGGCAGCAGCATGTGGCACGGACGCATCTACTCCGCCGCCAAACGCGGAGTACTGCTGCGTCCGCCGATCATTTATCGCGGCCTCTTCGGCAGCGCCGGTTTTCAAACCCTGTATACCGGCGAGCCGTCGCTCACGCTGATGGTCTGCACGACCATCGAATATCACGTGCTCGTCACCCTGCCCTTGTGGATTCTCTGCGCGAGCCTGCATTACCTCCTGCCGCTGGCGATCACGAGTCTGCTGATCTCCGTCGGCCTCTGCGTCGCCGCCGGGCTGCAGGCCGCGCTGCCGAAAAAGAAAAGCCGCTGGTGGTCGCGTCCGCTGGTGGCGATGCTGTTTTTCCTGCAACCCATCGTCCGCGGCTGGGCGCGGTACCAGGGCCGCCTCACCGAACACCCGACGCCGCTCTCCGCGCGACAGACGCTCGATTCCATCGCCGTGCGCGACGGCAAAAGCTCGTTGCGCGAGGTGCAATACTGGGCCGACCACCGCATCGACCGCATCCAATGGGTGACGACCGTCATCAACCGGCTCGACCGCCAGGGCTGGCCGAACCGCACCGACGTCGGCTGGAGCGATTACGACGTGGAGATTCACGACACGCGCTGGACGCGGTTGCAACTCACCACCGTCGTCGAGGAACATCCGCGCTCGAAACAATTGATTCGCTGCCGCCTCTTCGGCCGCTGGGCGTTGCGCAGCCGGTTTGTCTTCTGGACGCTCTGCGGCGCGGAGTTTCTCACCTGCGGCATCCTCGCCCCGCAACGCCCGTGGCTGTGGCTGATGCTCCTCTCACTGCCGCTCTTCGCGTGGTTCATCCGCCGGCAGCAACGAAATCTCCGCAGCATCATCGTCATCTTCCTTGACGAACTCGCCAAGGAATGGAACCTGACGAAAGTCCAAACATGATCCAATACCTCGACCTCCTGCGCCTCACCTTGACGCAGGGCAAATTCAAGGCCGACCGCACCGGCACCGGCACCTACGCCCTCTTCGGCGCGCAGGCCCGCTTTCCGCTCGCCGACAGTTTCCCGCTGCTCACGACGAAAAAACTTCACCTCAAGTCCATCATCTACGAACTGCTCTGGTTCCTGCGGGGCGATACGAATGTCAAATATCTCAACGACCACGGCGTCACCATCTGGGACGAATGGGCGAATGAAGAAGGCGACCTCGGCCGCGTTTACGGCGCGCAATGGTGCGACTGGCGCACGCCTGAAGGCTCATCGATCAACCAGATCGACCGCGTCATCGAAGACATCAAAAAAAATCCCGACAGCCGCCGCCTCATCGTCAGCGCATGGAACGTCGGCGAAATCGACCGCATGGCCCTCGCCCCCTGCCACGCGCTGTTTCAATTCTTCGTGCAGGACGGCGTGTTGAGCTGCCAGCTCTACCAACGCAGCGCGGACGTCTTCCTCGGCGTCCCCTTCAACGTCGCCTCCTACGCGTTACTAACGCTGATGGTCGCCCAGGTCTGCGACCTCAAACCCGGCGACTTCGTCCATACCTTTGGGGATCTGCACCTCTACCAAAACCACGTCGAACAAGCGAAGCTCCAGCTAAGCCGCGAGCCGCGCCCCCTGCCGCAAATGAAACTCAACCCCGCGGTAAAAAACATCCACGACTTCAAATTCGAGGACTTCACGCTGACGGGCTACGATCCCCACCCTTCGATCAAAGCGCCGATTGCGGTTTAACTTTGCGAAGCCCGCCCAAATCCCTCAAGCGCGCCATTCTCACGCGTTATGATTGATTTTCGCGCCACCAGCTTCCCTGGTGAAGACGCTCATACCGGCTGACGAATTTTCTCTGCTCCTTAAAGCGCACACGCTCACACCTCGTCCTTAGGGCCTGAAATCGCGGCTTACACAGCGGTTCAGCCAACAGCGAAAGTCCGCCAGTCGCCCGATTGCGAACTGGAATTCCAGGATGGCACCGCAGATGCTCAAGCAAAATCAACCAACTTGCGCTCTTGATCAGATCGGCCACAAGGATAATTGGGGTATTACTAATAGCTGGCACTGCCGCTTTCGGGCAGGTGTCGAGCAACTCGTTTTTCAATTGGGAGACCGCCCCCGTGCATCCGGTCGCCTTGAGCCCCGATGGCACCCGGCTGGTCGTCTGCAACCTGCCCGACAACCGGCTGGAGGTCTTCACCGTCACCAATGGCATTCCCCTCAGTCTGGGCAGTGTCAGCGTCGGGCTTGATCCGTGTACGGCGCGCTTTCGTAACGCTGACGAAGTTTGGGTGGCTAATTTCATCTCCGACTCCGTCAGCGTTGTCAGCCTGTCCGCCATGCGCGTGGTCGCCACGATGACCACCTCGAACGAGCCGTCGGACATCGTGTTCGCCGGCACGCCTAGTCGCGCCTATGTTTCCTGCGCGCAACCCGGGCTGGTGCAGGTTTTTGATCCCGTGACCCGCGCGGCGGTCACGAACCTGGTCATTGATGGCAATCGGCCCAAGGCGATGACCGTTAGCCCGGACGGCTCGAAGGTCTATGTCGCCATATTTGAATCCGGCAACCAGACCACCATCATCGGGGCGGGAGTCGGCTTGGTCTTTCCGCTGCCAACGCCCGTTGATTTTCCGAACACCGCTTATGGCGGGCAAAATCCGCCGCCGAACAACGGCTCCAACTTTGTGCCCGCCATCAGTCCGGGCCTCGGAACGAACCTGCCGCCGCGCGTCGGGCTGATCGTCAAAAAGAATTCCGCCGGGCGCTGGTTGGATGACAATCACGGGGATTGGACCGATTACCTCAGCGGCACCAACGCCGCGTTCACGGGCAGGCCCCAAGGGTGGGATTTGCCGGACCATGATTTGGCCGTCATCAACACGGCGAACAACGACATCACTTACGCCTCCGGTCTGATGAACATCTGCATGGATGTCGCGGTCAATCCCGCTTCGGGAAAAATCACGGTCATCGGCACGGACGCGCAAAATCATATCCGGTACGAACCCGTGCTCAAGGGGACCTTCGTGCGCGTCGAACTGGCGACAGTGGATCCCCTCAGGTTGACCAACCGCGTGACCGACCTGAATCCCCACCTTAATTATCTTACCCCGATCACCACGCCGACGGAGCGCGACAAATCCATTGGCGATCCGCGCGGCATCGTCTGGAACGCCGCCGGCACCCGCGGCTATGTGACGGGCATGGGCTCGGACAATCTGGCCATCATTGACGCCAACGGTCAGCGCGTCGGGTCGCACATCGCGGTGGGCAAGGGCCCGACGGGAATGGCGCTGGATGAGGCGCGGCAACGGCTCTACGTATGGAACCGTTTCGGCGGAAGCATTTCCGTTTTGGATGTCGGGTCGCCTGCCGTCATTGCGACCGTGCCCTTGTTCGACCCCACACCCACGGTGATTCGCCTGGGCCGGCCCAGTCTGTACGACACCCACAAAACCTCGGGCCTGGGCCAGGCGTCCTGTGGTTCCTGCCACGTGGACGCGCGCTTTGATCGGCTGGCGTGGGACCTGGGCGACACCACGGGCGCGATGAAATTTTTGACGAACGCCAACTTTGGCCGCTTTCCGCCCGGCGTGACCAATAATTTTCATCCGATGAAAGGGCCAACCACAACCCAGACGTTGCAGGACATCATGGGGCACGAGCCGTTTCATTGGCGCGGGGATCGCGATGGTCTGGAGGATTTCAATGTCACCTTCACGAATCTCCAGGGCGCCGTCTCATCCATCACGACGAATGAGATGCAGCAATTCAAGGATTTCCTGGGCACGATCCGGTTTGCGCCCAATCCATTCCGCACGTTGAACAACACGCTCGCCACCAGCGTGGCCCTGCCGGGGCACAAGGCGTTGGGCCACGGCACGCTGCCCGCGGGATCGCAATTGTCCGCCGGCAATCCGGTCAATGGTCAGACGCGTTTCCGCACGGCGGGGACAACGGGCTGCATCCATTGTCACACGCTGCCCGCGGGCGTGGGCACCGATCTGCGCTGGACGGGCGTCCAGTGGGTCACCTTGCCCACCGGTCAGCGCGGTGAACATCACGTGGCTTATGCGGCCATCGAACGTTCGTCCATGCTGCCCTTTAAAATCCAATCGCTCCGCAATCTTTATGACAAGCAAGGGATGGATTATCTTTCGACCAGCAATCGCTCGGGCTTTGGATTTTTCCACGATGGCAGTGTCGACACGCTGGTTCGTTTTGTTCAGGACGGCTTTGACCTGCGCACGGACCAGGAAACCGCCGATATGGTGGCGTTCCTATTATCATTCAGCGGCTCGGACTTGCCGGCCGGCTCAACCGTTGACCCGGACCGGCCGCCCGGGTCGTTGAGCGGCGACACGCACGCAGCCGTGGGGCGCCAAATCACCATCAACAGCTCGGCGGTCGTGCCCCTGATCGACACATTCATCGTCATGGCCACGCAAGCGGCGAGTCGCATTGACTTGGTGGCGAAAGGATACAAGGACGGATTGCCGCGCGGGTGGTTCTTGAATCGCACCAACGGATTATTCCAATCTGATCGTGCCGCCGAGACATTCACGCCGGCAGCCTTGCGCGGGCTGGCGGCGGTCGGCAATGAACTCACCTACACAGTCGTTCCGCGCGGCAGCGGCAAACGCATCGGGGTGGATCGCGATGAGGATGGTTACCTAGATCGGGACGAACTGGATTTCGGCTCCGATCCGGCGAACTCCTTGTCTTTGGCTACCAATCAACCGCCGACTCTCAGTGCCATCACGAACCGGACAATATTCGCAGGCCAAACGGTTGCCCTCAGCGCCAGCGCCTCGGATCCCGATATCCCCGCCCAACAATTGACCTTCAGTCTCATCGGCAGTCCGCCCGCCGGAACCGCCATCAACCCGACCAACGGACTGTTCACCTGGACGCCGAATGTTTCGCAAGCGCCGGGCACGAATGCCCTCACCATCAGCGTCACCGATAGTGGCTCACCCAATAAAAGCAATTCCACGAGCTTCGTCATCACCGTGCTTCAGTTCCAGATGGGAATCCCCTCGCGCGATCTGAACGGGACCAAACTTTCGTGGGCCGCCATCCCGGGTCAAAATTATCGGGTCCAGTTCAAATCCAATCTGGCCGATGCGGAATGGCTGGATTTGTCCGATAACATTGCATCAACGAACGGGACGATGAGCGTAACTGATCCCGCTGCCTATCCGCGGCGGTTTTACCGTCTGGTGCTGGCACCATAACTTGATGAAATCGCGAACGTTCCTCCTGACCCTGTGCGCCGTAGCCCTGCCGCTGGTGATCGCCCGGGCGGCGAGCACGCGGAATGTTCCCCTGACCATCGCGCCCACCAACGGCGGCCAAATCGTGATTTCCTGGCAATCCAAATCCGCCGTGCCGGTGCCGGGAACTCCGTTGGTGCCGGATTATCAGGTGGAAAAGGCCGCCAATTTCGGTTCCTTTTCCGCGTTCGGATCGCCGATCGGCGGCGGACTGTCAGGTTCCACCCTGCGAATGTTTGATGTTCCGTCGGATCGCGGGTTTTATCGCGTCAAATCCATCATCGCCAAGTCCTATTTGCATTTTGACCATGCCAACTTCGCGGGCGGCGAACTGACCGGCGCCAGCTTCTTCGGCGCGACTTTTTACCAGGCGAGCTTGAACGGCGCCGACCTGTCCGGTGCGGATTTGCGGGCCGCGGACTTTCGGCTGGCAGACTTGACCGGAGCGAATCTGGCCCAAGCCCGATTCTTCGCGGCGGACCTGACGCTGGCCACGATGGAATTCGCCACCCTGGACCACGCCGATATCAGCTTTGCCGGACTTGAAGGCGCGGATCTCTTCGGCGGGAGCATGTTCGGGGCGGACCTGCGCGGCTCGATTCTCGCCGCCGCGGACCTGCGGTTTGTCACGCTGCACCAATCATTGATTGATGACGACACGATCCTGGACTTTAAATGGCGACAGGTCTGGCAATTGGTCAATGGCGGGATCACAACCAATGATTTCTCCAATAGCGACCTGGGCTTTGCTGATCTGCGCGAAGCGGACCTGCATTCGCTGATCTTCAAGAACTGCGATTTTAGCGCCTCGGATCTTGGGGGCGCGGATGTGCGCGGCGCGAATTTCACGAATGCGAATATGCGGTTCGTGGTTTTTGGCGGCGTGCTCATGGACACCACCACCATCATCGAACCCAAATCGCGGCTCATCTGGCAGATTGTCAATCAAGGCGGCGTGGGACTGGACTTGCACGGCACCAACCTTAGCAATGGATTTCTCGCCGGGGCGGACCTGCGCGATGTTAATTTGACGAATGCCAACTTGAACCTGGCGGTGATGATATCAGCCAACCTCGGCAGCGCCGATCTGCGCGGCGCCACTCTGACGAGCGTGGATTTCACCGGCGCCATTTTTACCAACGCCCTGCTCAATTCCGCGAATTTTGGTTCCGCTGACCTGACCCGGGCCAATCTCCTCGGCGCAACCACCAACGGCGCGAATTTCAGCGGCACAGTCTTCAGCCAGACCATCATGCCGGACGGGACGATCAGGAACCCATGAAGCGGCCCTTGGGGTCTAAATTCGCCAGGAGCGCGGCCAATCGCGTAGGACAGATGTCGCGATGCTCCACTCATAATTCTTGCTTACGGCGGGCGCGAAAAGTTTTATAGTACGCCATGCGTATTACGGGTGGAAATGCTGCTCGCCGGCTGCTCAAGGTGCCGAAGGGGCATGATGTCCGGCCCACACCCGATCTGGTGAAGCAGGCGGTGTTCAACAGCCTGGGGGCGCGGGTGGATGGGGCGCGGGTGCTGGAGTTGTTTGCGGGGACGGGCGCGCTCAGTCTCGAATCGCTGAGCCGCGGCGCGTTGTCGGCGGTATGCGTCGAGAAATCGTCGCGTCACGCGGAGATTTTGCGGGGCAATTTTTTGAGCGCGGGTTTTCCACCGGGGGCGCTGCAGATGCGCGTGCAGGATGTTTTCACGGCGGTGCCGCAACTGGCCGCGAGCGGTGAACGTTTCGATTTGATTCTCGCTGACCCGCCCTACGGCGAGAAGAACGTGGGTCGTCGCTCGACTTCGTGCGCGCAATTGTTGCTCGACGATCCCAAGCTGCCGGGGTTGCTGGTGGAGGGCGGTCTCCTGGTGCTGGGCCATACCAAGCGCGATACCCTCAGCGTTCCGGCTCACTGGCGCGAGCGCAAGCTGCTCAAACACGGCGATAGTGTCATGCGGTTTTTCAACGCCGAAAAATCCGCGGTCGCCGAAACCGAATCCACACCTGCTCACGATGAAAACCAAAAATGAAATCGTCGCCGACTGGCTGCCGCGCTATACGGGCACGCCGCTGGCCGACTTTGGCAAATACATCCTGCTGGTCAATTTCAGCAATTACGTCCGGCAGTTCGCGCGCTGGCATCGCGTGCCGGTGCGGGGCGAGGATCGCCCGATGCTCAACGCGACGGCCAACGGCATTTCCATCATCAACTTCGGCATGGGCAGCGCGGCGGCGGCGACGGTGATGGATCTGGTCTCCGCCATCAGCCCGCGCGCGGTTTTGTTTTTGGGAAAGTGCGGCGGGTTGAAGAAGAAAAACAAGCTGGGTGATTTGATTCTGCCGATCGCGGCGATTCGCGGCGAGGGCACGTCCAACGATTATTTTCCGCCGGAAGTCCCCGCTCTGCCCGCGTTCAGTTTGCAAAAGGCAATCTCAACCACCATCAGCGAGCACAAACGCAACTACTGGACGGGAACGGTTTACACGACGAACCGCCGCGTCTGGGAGCACGATGATGACTTGAAGAAATATCTGCGTCGCATTCGCTGCATGGCGATCGACATGGAAACCGCGACGGTGTTCATCACCGGCTTTCACAACGAGGTGCCGACCGGGGCATTGCTGCTGGTGTCCGATCAACCGATGGTGCCGGAAGGAGTGAAGACGAGCGCGAGCGATCTGAAGGTAACGTCCAATTTCGCGGACATCCACCTGCGCATCGGCATCGAGTCACTGCAGCATCTGTTGAAGGACAGATTGCGCGTGAAGCACCTGCGGTTTTAGCGGGCTAGAAAGTCTGGTCAGGCAGCGGTGGAGAAAACCGTCGGAGCGGACATCGCCCTGGCGACGGCGCGTCGCAGATCTTCAAAGCCGAATGGCTTGTTCATCAGGCAATCCACCGAGGCCTCGACGCCGCCGAATTTTTCGGCCGAGCCGGTGATCATCAGAATGGGCTGCGACGGAGAGATGCGCTTGATGGTGTTCGCCATGGCGTCGCCCTTCATGACCGGCATGGCGAAGTCCGTGATGACGAGGTCGAAGAGCCCCGGCGCGTAGAGGTCGAGCGCCTCTTTCCCATTGGTCGCCTCGGTGACGATATGTTCGTCGAGCGAGAGCAGGAGTTTGATCGTCTCGCGCACATCTTCCTGATCGTCCACGAGTAAAATTCGTTTCCGCGTCATATTTTCCAGGCCCATGATATTTCCTAAATTTTTTCAGCCCACGGCTGCGTAACGATTACAGAATGCCACACTTGCGTCGCCAGCTTCAATCGGGGGACGGCTGGAATGGCTGCCGGGGAATCCCCGGGATGAGCACTGGGATGCGGCTTGTCAACGATCAGGGAATTTCGTCTTATGCCGCTGTGGTCGTGACAAATCACGGAAACCATTGCGCGAGGACCGCGCAGTCACCATTCATCAACACTATCAAAATCATGAACGCCAAAATTGATGTCAAAAGCGCCCTGGTCGGTCTCGCCGTCGGAGTCGTCGCCATTCTTGCGCTCGGAGCCGCCTCACCTTCCTCATCCATCGGCCGCTATCGTGTGGCCGGTAACACGCCGTATTTCCTGCTGGTGGACACCACCACGGGCAAGGTTTGGGCGGGCAACTTCCAAGCCGGCCTGCGCAATACCGACGCGGATTTCTTCAATGCCAAGAGCGAATGACCAAGACGCGCCTGTGCCGCCACCCGGCGCCCGTCCCGGAAAGCCCGTAGTTCCCGTCCGCATTAGTCCCGATTGATAAGCAGGCCGGGAATCAGAGAGGCTATTCCATTCCCAAAAGGGAATGGGAAGGAACAACTGGTATTTGTGGGACTGGTTGCCTTTCTTCTCCGGGCGCAGCCTTCGCTGGCTGCGCCCTTCCCATTTTCCGGGACGCTCCGTCAACCAAACAGATCCATCTGCGGCGGTGGCGCGAGTTGCTTAAGTTTGTCCCGGTCGCCCTGGCGGCGATTCGCGTGACGCACCGTGCCCTCGGGCGTCAATTCCGACTCCTCGAGGTTCACCAGGATTTGTTTCGCCCGTTCGAGCACGCTCTTTGGCACACCGGCGAGCCGCGCCACCTGGATGCCATAGCTCTTGTCCGTGCCGCCTTCGACAATCTTGCGAAGGAAGACGATCTGGTCATGCCACTCGCGGACTGCGACATTGAAATTCTGCAGTCGCGGCAGCCGGCCGGCGAGTTCCGTCAACTCGTGATAATGCGTGGCAAACAGTGTCTTCGCGCCGGATTGATTGTGGAGATGCTCGACGATGCTCCACGCCAGGCTCAGGCCGTCGAACGTGCTCGTGCCGCGCCCGATTTCATCGAGGACGATCAAACTGCGGGCGGTGGCGTGATTCAGGATGTTCGCCGTCTCGCACATCTCGACCATGAAGGTGGACTGGCCACGTCCGAGGTCGTCACTGGCACCGATGCGGGTGAAGATGCGGTCCACCAAATCAATCCGCGCCTCCGCCGCCGGGACGAAAGATCCGGTGTGCGCCAGCAATGCGAGCAGCGCCACCTGCCGGATGTAGGTGCTCTTGCCCGCCATGTTCGGCCCGGTGATCAGCATGACTTGCGGATACGGCGACGATGAACCGACGCCCGCGAGCGAGGTGTCGTTCGGCACAAAGCGCTCTTCGGTGAGGCTTTGCTCCAACACGGGATGACGGCCATCACGAATGAAGAGCACCCCGGCATCGCCGATTTGCGGCCGGCAATGGCCGTAGGTGCGGGCGGTTTCGGCGAACGAGCCCAGCACATCGAGTTGCGCGAGGGCGGCGGCGGTCTGCTGGATTTCCGCCAGGCGCCCCAAAATGTTTTCGCGCACGCGCTGAAAGAGTTCGTATTCGAGCTTCACGCTGCGCTCCTCCGCGCCGAGGATTTTGCCCTCCATCTCCTTCAACTCCGGCGTGATGAAGCGTTCGCCATTCGCGATGGTTTGCTTTCGGATATATTGCGGCGGAACCTTGTCCAGATTCGACCGGGTCACCTCGATGTAATAACCGAACACCGAGTTGAACCGCACCTTGAGCGACTGGATGCCAGTGCGGGTGATTTCGTCCTGCTGCAATCTTGCAATCCAATCCTTGCCGCCACGCGTGGCCGTGCGCAATTCGTCCAGCGCGGCGTCGAAGCCATCGCGTATCAATCCGCCTTCCTTAATCGCCAGCGGCGGTTCATCCACGATGGCGCGGAAAATAATTTCGACGAGGTCGGGCAACTCGTGGATGCGTGCGTCGAGTTTCGCGAGCAGATTTCCGGCGGGTTCGGTTTCCTTCAGCTCCGGCTTGGGCGCAGCGATCAAGGGCGGCGCGCCAGCTCCCTCGTCGGCGGCAGGCGATTGCGCGAGACCGGACAGCAATGCCTTAATCCCGGGAATCTGTTCAAGCGCCATCCGCAACGCCAGCAGGTCCCGCGCGTTGCCGGAACCGGAACTGAGCCGGCCGATGGTGCGTTCGACATCGCGCACTTGCGCGAGACGCGCACGCAGATCTTCCAGCGATGGCGACGAATCGATGAACACCTGCACCGCCGACTGGCGCTGTCGAATGGCCTCGACCGACGCGAGCGGCTGCGAAAGCCAGTCGCGCAACCGGCGCGCGCCCATCGGCGTGACGGTGCGGTTCAACGCCCCGTAAAGCGACGCCCCGCGAGGGGCGTCTTGATGCATCGGTTCGAGAATCTCAAGATGCCGCAGCGTCGTGAAGTCGAGCGCAAGATAATCGCTGCGCTGATAAAAGGAAATGCGCGTGAGGTTCGCGACATCGCGCCGCAGGTGTTGAGTCAGATAATGCAACACCGCACCCGCCGCGCCGATGGCGGCCGAGCGGTCTTTCAAACCAAAGCCATCGAGAGAGGCGACCTTGAAATGATCGCGCACGGTGAACAGCGCGGTTTCCGCCGCGAAGACCCAGTCGTCGTAGCCGTTTAAAATCCAGCCGAAGTTCGTCGTCTCGACCGGCGACGCAGCACCGGTATCCGACGGTTGACCGCCCAGCAGCAATTCACGGACGCGCGCCGCCTCACCGGGATAAATCAGTTCGGCGGGCCGCAGGCGTTGCAGTTCGGCCAGCAACGCCGCCTCGCCGTCAACCTCGGTGGTCATGAAATCACCGGTGGTCAGGTCGGCGAAGGCGAGGCCGAAGGTTTTTCCCACGGGAAAAAGTCCCGCGAGAAAATTGTTTCGCTCCGCCGTGAGCATCCGCTCGTCGAAGTGCGTTCCGGGGCTGATGATCTGTGTCACCTCGCGCTTCACGAGCTGGCCCGGCTTCGCTTCCTCGACCTGATCACAAATGGCCACCTTGCGGCCCGCCTTGAGCAGGCGGCTGATGTAGCCCGGCGCGGCGTGGAACGGAATGCCGCACATCGGAATGACGCCACGCTTGGTGAGTGCGACGTTCAGCAATTGCGCACCGGATTGCGCGTCCTCGAAAAAAAGTTCGTAGAAATCACCGAGACGGAAAAGCAGTAGCGCGTCCTTGGGCAGTTCGCTCTTGATGCGGCGATACTGCGCCATCATCGGAGTGAGTTGGGAGGCGCCGGACATCGCGGAGCACGTTAAGGCGGATTGACCCGCCCGTCGAAACGAAAGTTAAGCGAGGCCGGCCATGATTTGGGCCATGGCGAGCGCCGTCTGCGCGGCTTCCATGCCGCGATTGTGTTTTTTATCGAGGCAGCGCACGCGGGCCTGCTCCTCATTTTCCAACAGCAACACCTCGTGAATCACCGGCACTTCGTATTTCAACTGAATATCCATCAGCGCCCGGCTTACCGCATCGCCGATATGCGCAGCGTGAACCGTTTTGCCGCGCAGGATCACGCCCAGACAAATGATGGCAGCCGGCGCCGGGGACTGGCGCGCCAGCCGGGACGCGACCACGGGAATCTCATAAGCGCCCGGCACCCGCACGATGCGCACATGGGCCGCACCGGCGCGTTTCAATTCCGCCTTCGCCGCGTTCAACATCGCATCGACATAGCGAGCGTTGTATTGGGAGGCGACGATGGCAAACTCCGATCCGCGGGCGCGAAATTTTTTCGAGGTGACTCGCTTTAGCATAACGACGAAACTTTTCCGGCTTCAGAGCAAATGGCCCAGCTTGTCCTTCTTGGTTTTCAAGTAACGGGCGTTGTGCGGATTCGGTTTCACGCGAATGGGGGTCTGCTCGACAATTTTCAGACCGTAACCTTCGAGGCCGACCACCTTGCGCGGATTGTTCGTGAGCAAACGAATGGTCTTCAATCCCAAATCCGCGAGAATCTGCGCGCCAAGGCCGTATTCCCGGAGATCCATGTCGAAACCGAGCTTCTGGTTCGCCTCGACGGTGTCGTAGCCTTGCTCTTGCAGTTTATAGGCTTTGATCTTCGGCGCGAGACCGATACCGCGGCCCTCCTGCCGCATGTAGACGATTACGCCACAACCGGCGTCGGCCACCTGCCGCATCGCCTGCTGCAACTGTGGACCGCAATCGCAACGGCGCGAACCAAACACATCACCAGTGAGACATTCGCTGTGCACGCGGACGAGGACATTCTTTTTGTGCGCCACATCGCCGCACACCAGTGCGAGATGGCTCTGCCCGTCGATTTTCGAGCGGTACAGGTAAAGATCAAAATCGCCGTAATCCGTCGGCATCTTTACGACTTCGACGCGTTCAACGAGTTTCTCCCGCGTGCGACGAAACTCGATCAGGTCGGCAATCGAACAAATTTTCAGCTTATGTTTGCGCGCCAATTTGAGCAACTCGGGCAGCCGCGCCATCGAGCCGTCGTCGCTCATCACTTCGCAGATGACCCCGATGGGACGGCAGCGGGCGAGTTGCACGAGGTCGAGGGCCGCCTCGGTGTGGCCGGCGCGTTGCAGAACGCCGCCCGGGCGCGCACGCAAGGGAAACACATGCCCCGGCTGCACGAGGTCTTCCGGCAAGGCGGTCGGGTCCGCCATGATGCGAATCGTTTCCGCACGATCGGCCGCGCTGATGCCGGTGGTGACGCCTTTCGCGGCATCCACGCTGATTTGAAAATCCGTTTTAAACGTCTCCCGATTCTGCTTCACCATCCGTTCGATGCCGAGTTGCTGGAGTCGCTCGGAAGTCGTCGGTACGCAAATCAAGCCCCGGCCGTGCTTGGCCATGAAATTCACCGCTGGCGCCGTGATGAACTGCGCGGCCATGATGAGGTCGCCCTCGTTTTCCCGGTCGGCATCGTCCACCACGATGGCCATCTTGCCGGCACGCAAGTCGGCCACCACGGATTCGATGGAATTAAGCTGTCGCGTCATAAGCCAGTAGGAGGCTACCGGCCAGCCGAACAAATGTCAGTCGCAAATGTCCCGGTGCCGCCATGCACCCTTACTTCGCCGCCGACGGCTTCGGGCATTTAATGGCGGTGAGCGAGCCGTCGAAGGCCGTGAGGTAGGCATTCGCGCCATCGCACGCCACCGAGCACATCACGAAAAGCTGCGGCGACGCCTGGTATTGCCATTTAATTTTGCCAGTCGCCGCATCCACGGCGGAGACCGTTCCCTTGCCGCTCGACACATAAACGACGCCGTCCTTTTCGATCGGCGCGGTCGGGATGGCACCGAGATGGGCGGCAACACTCCATACCTCGGTGCCGGAGCCGTCCACCTTGGTGAGCCTGCCATCCATCCGCCGGAGATAACCAAACTTACCGTCCGCCGAAACGCCCGTGGCGGAAACATCCTTGAGGCTGTTTATGAGTTCACCGGTTTCCGCGTTGAGGATGGAAAGCCGCATGTTGCGGTCCGCAATCATCAGCCTGCCGTCCACCACGACGGGTGCCGCGTCGGCCGGACTGTAATAGCGCTTCGCCCCCTTGGCCGACTTGGAGCCTTCGCCGACTTGTTCCCAAACCAGCTTGCCGTCGCGCGCATTGACACACCGGACCTTTTCATCCCAGGCGCCGAAATAAACCTTCCCGTTGGCGACGCACGGTTTTGATTCGATGGCGTAGGTGGCATTGGTGTTGATCCACGTCGGCCGGCCGGTGGAGGCATCGAGGGCGTATAGCTTGCCGTCGTTGCATCCGAAGATCACCTTGCCTTCCGTTCTCACGGGCGAGGAATAAACCGCGTCCCCCGCCGTGAAGGACCAGCCCTTGTTGCCCGAGGTATTGTAGGCGGAGACAACGCCCAGACCATTCGCGACGTAAATCATGCTGCCGTCTATCAGCGGCTCGGCGAGAATTTCCGCGCCGGTTTCGACCGACCACAAGCTTTTGCCCATGGTTGCATCAAACGCCTGCAGCTTTCCGTCGTTCGCCCCGACATACACAACCCCTCCGGCGATGGCCGGTGTCACCTTGCTCGAAGCCGCGAGATACGCGCGCCACGCCGTGGGATGATTGGTCGGCTCGAAAAAGAACTCCGTGCTGCGGCTGTAGGATTGATTGCCGCTGACAAATTCCACGCGCAGATAATGCGCTCCCGGAAGCAGCGTTCCGACGTCCACGCTGCCGGCCGCCTTGCGGTCGGGCGCACTGCCGGAAAGTTTCAATTCTCCGCGCAATTCGTCGTCCACCGTAAAGCGGGCGCTGGCAATCTCGTTCGTGCCGGAAAGTTTTGCGGCGATTTCCAAAGTGCCGCCGCTGGTCGCGCGAAACTCCGGTGAGGTAATGGCGATGCGCGGATACGAAGACCGGGCCGGCAGCTTCTTTTCCAGCAACTTGACGTCGGGCGCGGGCAAAGCCGCCTTCCAATACGCTTCCCGCAAGACGCCGTCTTTCACGGCAATCACGGAAAAGCCAGGCGCCTTGCCAAACGTTGAGCCGCCGGTGGTCTGATCAATTCCCTCGATGGGCCGGTATGCATAGGCATGCGAATGTCCGGCGAGCAGCAGCACGGTGTTGTAACCGCGTAATACATCGAGCAAACGGTCGTAATCGTATCGACTCGCAAATTCATCGCCACCGAGCGGATGATGAAAATAAAGAAACAACGGCGTGTGCGGGCCGATTTTCTCCAAATCCCTTTTCAGCCACACGATTTGGTCCTCGGCCACTGAAGGGCGTGGATCCTGGGCCGTCGCCGTCATCAACGACACAAAATGACAACCGCTCTCATCGAAGGAATAAAACGGCGAGAGTCCGGCATCGCGCATCGACTTCATGTTCGCCCGCCAGGTGTTGTCGTGATTGCCGAGGCCGTGATACACCCGCAGGCCGCTGCCGGTCCAATACGACAGATATTCCCCCCACCAGCCGTTGCCGCCGCCGAACTCGGTGAGGTCGCCGCTGACAATCGCGAAGCCGGGCTTCGGCACCTTCACGCCATAGGGAGCGAGGTCGATTTCCCCCAGCGTCGGAATCCGCGCGAGCGTTGCCTTGCTTTCCGGCATCGGCGTATGGACGTCGCTCGCGTGAATGAACGTGAAATCGGGAATGGCCGCCGGTTTATCATCCGCCGCGCAGAGCGCCATCGGCAGTGAAAGCAACGCGATACCGGCGCGCAAAAAGTGTCTGGTGAAAAAAGTCACGAGCCTAGCCTGAAGTTCGGGCGGGAGTCTGTCAAGCGGAGCACAAGCACCGGGCCCGGGAGGACGGCTAACTATTTGCGGGGCATGAGCGCCGTGAGTTCCGGCACGGCATCCCGATGGACGAGAAACGCGAGCACTTTCAGTTTCACGTAGGAACTGTGGATGAAAATTTCCCCCCGGTTGCCGTTCCGCCAGGCGGATTTCGCCGAGTCCTTTGCGAGAAACCAGTCCTCACCGCCGGATTCATTCCAGCCGATGAGATGAATCGCATGGTCATCGGTGGTGGCGCCGTCCAAAAACCGCAACTCGCGGGCCTGCTGGTCGATCTTCACGGGCGCGATGTCAAAATCGGGAATAAAACAATATCGGTCGGTAATCCGGCAGGACGGCTCGCTGGTATCGATGCTGACGGCAGCCGTGTAGCCGCCGCGCACGGCGCGCTTGAGCGAGTCATAATACAGGGGGAGCGGCACGTTGAAAAAATTCGTCAGGTGACGCCAGTTGTCCGGCACCTTGAGTTCGATGAACGAGTTGAAAGGACCGTTTTGAAAGGAAGTCACCATGACGTATTCCGTCCATGGCAGCCGCACGATTTCCTTAAGAAAGGAAAGCGGGGTGTAAGTCGCGCCGTTGAACGTGAATTTTTTCGGCGGTTCGCCCAAGTGACGATTGAGAATCTTCGCCGCCCGTGCGACCGCGTCCGCCTCGTTCCAGCGGTTGTTGCGCTTGATCTCGGCCATCAAATCATCGAGTTCGTCGTACAGGCGGTTTTGATCCAACGGCTGCGCCTCCGTAAAATGATCGTATGTGGCAGCCGGCATCGCGCCGAATTTTTGCCACAGCTCCGGGACGCCTGTGAAGAGGTCGCCTGGATCAAAGCGCGAGTCGCCGTGGTTGCGGACAAATCGCCGGGTCTTTTCGAGGTAACCACAATACAGCGGATACAGAACCGAGAGACGCACCGGCTCGAGCCTGAGCCGCGCCATCTCAGCTTCGACAAAAGAGGATGTTGCAAAACTCCAGCAGATGGAGGACTCGCCCTGGTTCAGGCACGAGAGCGCCGGCGCGGTGTGGAACGCGGCAGTGTTGGTGGGATGGGGCAGGTTTGCCAGGGATGATTCAATTTGCCGGCGCAGACTTTCGCTTCTGGCGGAAACACAAAGGAACAGCGCAATCGCAAACCACGCCCCGCGCTTGAGTCCACGAAAATTCACACGCGCGTGTTTGGTTGCATTCATGGGACACCTCAATCGCGGCCGCCACTCACGAGATGAGCGGAATCCCCTCGTCCACCAGCATCACCGGAATGTTGTTCCGGACGGGATAGAGAAATTTTCCATCGGCGCGAATGAGCCCTTCGTCGAGCGGCTCCTTCACCGTCTGACCCGCGCGGTTCTTCAACGCCTCCTTGGTTATAAGGCCGTTGAGCTTTGCCACGAGCGCCGCATCGGCAGGCCGCACGTCCTGGTGCGTCTCCGGGCAGCAAAGGATTTCGAGGAGGTCGGGACTGATCATTTGGACAATGAGGAGATATTTTGAACGGCGGCGTCGTAAACTTCCTTCAGGGAGACCTTCGCCTGCTCCGCCACTTTTTTGCACGACTCAAACTCCGGCGCGGCCTGCACCACGCGGCCGTCGAGCTTGCCGAGTTTCACGGTCACTTCGCCGAAAGCCGTTTTCACCTTCGTGAAATCCCGCGCGAGCTTGCGTCGTTCGGCGTGGTATCGCCGGATGCCAAACGAACTGGTCTCGCGCAGCATCAACTCGGTGAATTTGTCCGCATCGGCCTCGGCGCACAGCACGGTGAGCATCACGCCGGGACGATTCTTCTTCATCTGGATCGCGGTATGAAATACATCCAGCGCGCCCGCCGTCAGCGCCTTTTCCACGAAATGGCCGAGGATCTCGGCGTTAATGTCGTCGAGGTTGGTTTCGAGAATGGTGATGGTATCGGCTTCCCAATCGTGAGTCTTCCCGGCTCCGGCGGCAGATGCGTTGTCGGTTTCGCCAAGGATCGCCCGCAGAACGTTCGGGCGCGTTTTGTTGTCGCGGGTGCCGAGACCAAAACCTATTTTCTGCGCGACCAGCGATTTCATCGGGCCGAAGCTTTCGGCAAATTCCGCCACGAGCGCGGCGCCGGTCGGCGTCACCAGTTCATTCGGCTCCTCGCATTGCGAGAGCGCGATGTTGCGCGCGCCGAGGATCGCCAGAGTGGCCGGCGCGGGAATCGGAAACCGGCCGTGAGCGCAATTGATCCAGCCGGTGCCTTCGACCAGGCCGGCCGATTTCACCGTCGGTTTGCCCAACTGCTCCAGGCCGATGCATGTGCCCACGATGTCCACGATGGAATCCACCGCGCCGACTTCGTGAAAATGCACCTTGTCCGGCGCCACCCCGTGAATCTTCCCTTCCGCGTCCGCAACGCGTTGAAACACCGCGATGGACTTTTGCTTCACCCAATCCGAAAGCTTGCTCTGGTTGATGAGTTCCCGGATTTCGCCAAACGTGCGGCCATGCTCGTGGTCGTGCTCATGAGCATGTTCATGCTCGTGCGTGTGACCACCGTGACTGTGCTCGTGGCTGTGTCCATGTCCGTGCTCATGTCCATGTTCTTCATGATGTTCATGCTTATGCCCATGATCATGGTGATGATCGTGGTCATGGGTATGACCATGGCCATTACCGTGGCTGTGTCCGTGACCATTCTCCACATGAACATCAAACTTGATGCCGGCGATGCTCGATTTCTCGCCGCGCGCCACGTGCAGATGATAGCCGTCGAGCGGGAGCTTTTTTAATTCCTGAAGCAACATCGCCGGGTCCACGCCAAGATCAATCAAGGCGCCGATGAACATGTCGCCGCTAATGCCACTGAACAGATCGAGATATAAAGTCTTCATAGCGATTCGTGCGCGGCCGGCGCGAACTAGGAGCCGCTGACCAGCGCGTTAATCTGGCTCGCGGCGTAACCGGCGCCGAAACCGTTGTCGATATTCACCACGGTGACACCGCTGGCGCAACTATTCAACATGCTCAGGAGCGGGGCGAGCCCGTTGAAATGCGCCCCGTAGCCAACACTGGTCGGCACCGCGATCAGCGGCTTGGAAACCAGGCCCGCCACGACACTCGGCAACGCGCCTTCCATACCGGCCACGACGATAATCACATTGGCGCGTTGAATCTCCTCCAGCTTGCCGAACAACCGATGCACGCCGGCGACACCGACGTCCGCGATACGCTCGGTCTTGTTGCCCATGATCTCAGCGGTCACCGCCGCTTCCTCCGCCACCGGCAAATCACTCGTGCCCGCGCACACCACAGCAATGACGCCGGGACGTTTTGCGAGCGGTTTGGGATCCACGGTCACGCAACGGGCCAGTTCGTGATGCACCGCGTTTTTGAAAGCTTTGCGCAGCCGGCTCACGTGCTCCTTATTCACACGCGTGACGAGCAACCGCTGCTCGCGCTCGACTAATTGCGCCGCGATCTTTACCACCTGCCCCGGCGTCTTACCCGCGCCAAAAATGACCTCGGGAAAACCCTTTCGCAACGCGCGGTGCGTATCGATCTGCGCGAAGCCGAGGTCGGTTACTGGCGGCGCCTGAAATTTATGCAGCACCTCGTCGCGGCTTACACCGCCCGCGCGAAATTTCTCGAGGAGTTTTATGGCTTCCGTCGTGGTCACAACCTTACGATGCCACAGCGGGCAGCGACGGTCACGCGAGAAAGCAAATCAGGCTAACGCGGGTATGGACCGAAGCTTCCGGACGTAGGGTCGTCGCGCTGCGACGACCGCGCGGCACGGTGGCCGCGCAAGATGGATTGAGGTTGTCGGATAATATTCAATTCCACGGGGGCACCTGCAAGATCGTTCCGGCCGCTGATCGCGTCCGGGGGCATCGCAGCGCGATGCCCCTACCTGGAAAGGTGCAGCTGTGCGCTACCGGGGAACAGCCCGCCAACAAAAACTACGGCTGTTCCGGCGGGGGGATGCGGATGCGGTCGCCGGGCTCCAGCTCGGGATTGTTAGTCAGCATTTTGTCGACGGTCAGCCAGTACATCCGCTTTGTCTCGTCCCAATGGGTGATGTAGATGCGGCGGCGCGCGGATTCCGTCAGGCCGCCCGCAACGGCAAAGCCATCGCGCAGGGTCATACCGTTGGTCCACGTGTATTTTCCCGGCATGCGAAACTGACCGGTCATGGTGATGATCTCCGGCGGATCATCCCGCAATTTTGAAATACCGGAGGGTTTTTTGGTGGAGGTGCAACCGAGGAACACACACCAGGGCACCAGCAGCAGCGCGAGCGTGGTTGGAAAAATCTTCATGCCTTTTTCTAGGAGGAATCCCAAGCAAGGTCGAGTCTCAAAGCAAACAGATTTACCAGCGCGCGTCTCGCGGACGTGGGTTTGCAAAACGCACACCGACAGGGAAAAATGCAAGTTAAGCCGCCGGCCAGCATGCCTTTTGGGGCGGTTTCCCGCACCTCACGCATGGCACCGGCGCTGCTGAATTGGATATTAACCAAACTGTGAACCAAAGCTTGCGAGCCATCCAATATGAAGGGAACGAGTACATGTCCGTTGTGCAAGGCCGAGCTGGACGTGCGGAAAGCCTTGGAAGCTCCCAGGCACGAACTCCGCTGCCGATGCGGGGCGGCGGTTCAACTCCTGTGGCGCTTTGCCGGGGAACCTGACGAAAATTTATTCTGGTTCGAGCATGTCGAAAATCCGCCCGCTAAATCCAACCGCTCAAGATTATGAAAAACCGACCTAAGATCCTCCTCGGCCTTGGCCTTGCCTTCGTTATCGCAGGAGCGGCGGGCTGGGTGCTTGGTGGCAATATTCGACATATTCTGGCGTTTTCCGTCCCCATCGGGATTTTTCTTTTGGGCGCATCGGGCATCGATTATATGACGCGCCGGGAGTTCCGAGTGGTGGACAAGGATCAACGACCGCAAGGCGGCTCACCTGGAGATCAGCATCAACATATCCTCGCCCCGGAAGCGCCACCGGAAACGTCGAAGCATTAAGCACAGGAACGGCGTGGAGCCCGGCGATCCACCGCCCCCCCGCCTGGGCGAAGGCCCACGGAGGTCACGACGCCGGCTTGACGTCTTTTTCTATTTCCGGTTCCGGATGGTGATGCCGGAAAAGGCGCTCGCGGTTTTGGAAGAGGTACCAAACGATCAACACATTGAACCCAAGAATGAAGAGCACGGTAATCGGATGCCCAGGTGTGTGACGGCCGGGCATGCTGTGTTGGACAAGCTCATATATCTCGATGGGAATGAAAAACGCCGATTCACCGATCGCCAGCCACCCTGCCCAACTGAAACGAAACATCAGCCCGACCGCTTCCACGAGCGAAAACAGGCTGTAAACCAGCGTGCCCGCCGCCGTCCAGAGCACTTTCTTTTCCGTTAGATCGCCGACGCCCACCGCGAGATCGGCCCAGAATTTTCGTTCAGGGTTGAGACGCAGGTGTTGAAGAAGATTTCGATATTCCGTGGGCAGATCGTTATCGGAAAGCGTGTAGGCGAGCACGGCGAGGCTCACGAAGGCAAGCCCCTTGAGCAACTTGACCGCAATGATTGCGTAAAGTGTGGGCGCCTTTTTTTTGACAGGCTCCGCGTTATCCATTTATCGGATCTTCTCGACCAACAACGCCACGAGGTCGCTGATTTTCACCCGCTCCTGTTTCATTGTATCGCGATCCCGCAACGTGACGGTGTCCTGCAGTTCCGGTCCCTTTTCACCGAGCGTATCGAAATCAATCGTCACGCCATACGGCGTGCCCGCCTCGTCCTGGCGGCGATAGCGCCGGCCAATGGCCCCGGCTTCATCATAAAAAACTGACATGTGCGGGCGCAACAGGTCGCGCACGGCCTTGGCCTTGCTGACGAGTTCCGGCTTGTTCTTGAGCAGCGGAAAAATCGCGACCTTCAAGGGCGCGATACGGGGATGAAACTTCATCACCACGCGCGTCTCCATCTTGCCCTTTTCGTCCGGCGCCTCGTCTTCGCAATAGGCATGGCAGATGAGCGCGAGCGCGAGGCGATCCACCCCGGCGCTGGGCTCGATGACGTGCGGCACGTAGTAGCCCTTGGCAAACGCTTCGGCATCAGCCCGCGCCTGCTTCTCCGCGTTTTCCGCGGTCTCGCCGGTCTTCACGAAATACGTCCGGCGGGCTTCAAAATAGCGTTGGGATAATTCGGTCTTTTTCGCCTCATCCAGCTTCGTCCAGGCCGCCTTCAGGTCCTCATCGAAAACGGCGGTCGCTTTGCCGGAAAAACGCTGATGCTGGGACAGATCAAAATCGCTGCGGGCCGCAATGCCTTCCAACTCTTCGCCCATCAACTCGCCAACGTCATTCCGCTTGCTGAAGGGGAATTTGTACAACAGATCGACGGTCGCGCGCGCGTAGTGGGCCAGTTCGTTCGTCTGCTGCCAGTATTCCACCATGGAGGTGCGGGGCAGTCCGATATTTTTATAATAAGCCAGACGTTCCTCGACCCAATACTGGTGCCAAAGCTGCCAGCCCCAGTTGGGCTGCGGCTCACCGGGATGGCCCGGGCCGGTGCTTTTCGCCACGCTGCCGGCGATGGCTTCGATGGCTTCGTCGGGCTTAATGAAGAACTCCAACTCCATTTGCTCGAACTCGCGCGAACGGAACGTGAAGTTGCGCGGGTTGATCTCGTTGCGGAACGCCTTGCCGATCTGGCAGACGCCGAACGGCAGCTTCTGACGCGAAACTTCCTGCGCGTTCTTGAACTGAACGAAAATCGCCTGGGCGGTCTCCGGTCGCAAATAAGCGATGTTATCCGCGCTCTCCACCGGACCCACGTACGTCTTGAGCATCAGGTTAAAGGCACGCGGATCGGTAAGCAGGCTGCCATTTTCCGGATTGTAACGGGTCGAATCCTTGAGCGGTTCGGAACGTTCACCCAACAAGGTGGGATTCTCCAGACCACGCAATTGATAAAACATCTTCGCCGACTTGCGGGCGGATTCGGGCGGCTTGCCCTGCGGCACGAGGACGGAAAAGGCATCCTTCGATTCCTTGCCCGCCGCCTCGTCGGTCGCGCCGGTGTAAAAGTAGGCGATGCCGCTTTGCGGCTCGACCTGGTCGGCGCGGAAGCGCTTCTTGGTCAGCAGACAATCCACCATCAAATCGCTGAACGTCGCGGTATGGCCGCTGGCCTCCCAGATGCGGGGATGCATGATGATCGAGGCGTCCAGGCCCACGACGTCATCGCGAAGCTGGGTGAGCGAGCGCCACCAGGTTTCCTTGATGTTCCGCTTGAGCTCCGCGCCGAGAGGGCCGTAATCCCAAAAGCCGTTGAGGCCGCCGTAAATCTCCGACGACTGAAAAATGAAGCCGCGCCGCTTGGATAGCGACACGATCTTTTCCATCAACTCACCGGTCTTAGGGTCAGACATAGAGCATGCAGTTTCTCAAAGGAAAACGGCATGTCAAGTTGACCGGAGAATGCCTGCGTGACAGGTTCGCGCGAAAAAAATTTGCTTCGCGGCGAGAAGTCCATTGACGATGATGCCTGCGTGATTGATTCGTTGAATTTCCGTGGCTCCTCTTTCTTTCGCCTTTCCCGCGCCTGCCATCCAGCCGCGCAGCGCCAGTCTCGGAATTGGTTACCGCTTTTGCTTTGTTTGTTAACCGCCACCTCAGGGGCTCGCCCCGCCCTTGCCGAACCCGCGGCCGCCAGACCGCGCACCATTGTCACCACGGATGGCGAGGCGGATGATCGTTGTTCCATGATCCGCTTCCTGTTGTATGCGAACGAATGGGACATTCGCGGCCTGATTCATTCCAGCTCCAAGCATCATTGGCTGGGTGACGCCACGCATCCCGCCAAAAAGTGGACGGATGTTTCGTGGCTGGACCGGCAGTTGTCGCTCTACGCCGAAATTTATCCCAATTTGAAGCTGCACGACCCCGGTTATCCCTCGCCGGAGTATTTGAAGGGTCAGGTCTTCGTCGGAAACATCGCTTACGAAGGCGACATGGAACGTCCCACGCCGGGATCGGATCGCATCGCCGAGGTGTTGCTGGAACCGGATCCCTCACCGGTCTGGCTGCAAGCCTGGGGCGGCGCCAACACCATCGCCCGCGCGTTGAAAACCATTCAGGAACGGCACCCGGATAAAATGAAAGAGGTCACGCGCAAGGCGCGGTTATTTCTCGTCGCCAGCCAGGACACGACAACCGAGGACTACATCCTGAAAAACTGGCCGGGGATTTTTATCGTGCGCAGCAGCAGCGCCTATCTCGCGCTCGCTTATCGCTGGGCGCAGATCATGACGCCGGCGGAGCAAAAGCTTTTCGACCGCGAATGGATGGCGCGGCACATTTTGCAAAATCACGGACCGCTCGCCGCCGCCTATGAAGTTCGCAAGGACGGGGCGTTTCGGTCCGAAGGCGATTCGCCGGCTTTCATGCACCTGATCGACGTCGGTCTGCGCAATTTGGACGCGCCCAACTTCGGCGGCTGGGGCGGCCGTTTTGAGTGGAACACCAATCAATGGTCCTCCGCGCCCGACGACGGCAGCCTCACACGCTCCATCATGCGCTGGGCTTCGGCGTTTCAAAACGACTGGGCCGCGCGAGCCGATTGGTGCGTAAAACCTTATGCCGCCGCCAATCACGCGCCCACGGTCCGGTTGGCGAACCCGTTGGATTTGACGGCCCGGCCCGGCGAACGCGTGAAACTGAATGCGCGCCCCTCCTCCGATCCCGACAAAAATCAGCTCTCCTTTCATTGGTGGCAATATCCCGAGGCCGGCAAGTATCGGGGCAACGTTTCGATTGAAGGCGCCGACCAGACAGAAGCGTCGTTCGAGGTGCCGGCATCGGCGAAAGCCGGCGATACCATTCATATTATCTGCGAGGTCACCGATGACGACACGCCGCCCCTGACCCGATATCAGCGTGTGATTGTGACCGTCGCCGACTCGCCCAAGCCAAAGAACTGAAAGACCAACTCGGCAACCCGCTGATTCGTCAATCCGGGGTCCATTGATAATCATACCCGGCGGGTGGATTGTAAAAAACGGCGAGGCCGCCCTTTTCATCTTTGAAAATCTTCAGATAACTGACGTGTCCATCCACAAAACTGACCATGTTCATCGCGTCGTTGAAGATGAATTGCGTTGAGGGCTGATGCCACGACCACGGGGTCAGCGCGGACGCTTCGGCGATCAGCACCGTGCGGCTCGGATGTTTCACCGCGCTGAGTTTTACATTGCCGATGCCGATCCGCGTAATCGTGCGGCCATTCGTGCCGACGGCCTCGGTGCGTCCATCGCCGCCATTGAAGGAATAGCTGGAGAAATCCACGTAAGGCTCTTCGTGCAGCCCCTTCTGAATATACGCCGTCGGCGGCACCAGATCGTCGGGTCCAAAAATGTGATTGGGATAGAATTTGTCGGCCGGACAGACAAACAACTTTTCCTGCGATGACGCTGCGCCGCTTCCGCCCACGTAATTTTTCAGCAACAGTTTGTAGCCGGAGTAGAGCGTTGCAAAGTTGGTTGGAGACGCCGCGGAGCCGGGCGACGGCGAGGCATCGTTGGCGTCGTCGGAATACATCCGGATGCCGACGCTGATCTGTCGCAAGTGATTCAGGCAAGTAGTGCGTTCCGCTTTGCGCCGTGCGTTGCTAAGCGCAGGCAAAAGCAGCGCGGCTAGAATGCCGATGATGGCAATTACCACCAGCAGTTCGACCAGCGTAAACGCGGCTGTGCCTGTACCTTTATTCGTCACGCGATGTTTGACTGGGCAAAGAGCTGAAAGTCACGCGATAACTTGGCCGAATCCTCCAGCGAAGGGGGCGAAGGATATTTGGGCTGAGCGGCAGCTCGGACCCTGCCAAGCTCGGTAGGGCGGTGCTGCTGCGCCGCCCAAATCTATTTGCCCCAACGCGCGAGCTAACCGCACAAAAGCCAGCCGAAGCCCCTTCTCTCCCGGTTATATTTTCTTAAACCGGACTTATATGGGCTCATAACTCCACTCCCATATCTCGCCGTCTTCCGGATGATGCACCGTTCCCCTGAAGGCAAAGCCCAGCTTCGTTAAAATGTGAGTGGACGCATTCTCCTCGGTCAACGTGTGCGCGATTATTTTCACCGAAGGATCGCACTCCCGGGCGATGGCAGCGACCCGTTGCGCCATGCGCGTCGCCACACCGCGTCCTTCGAAATCAGGAAACGTGAAGTAGGCTATTTCCACCACGCCGTTCACGGATGGCGAGGTAAAGCCGCAGGTGCCGACACATTTTCCGTCTTCGATGGCCAGATATCTCAGCCGTCCCATCGGGACCTCTCCACGCCGGCACGGGATCCAACGTTACAACGTTGGGCTATTATCATCGCCTCCCTACGGGACGATTGGCGCCCCGCCATTCGGTGCCGCGGACGGCTCGGTCGCCAAGCGCTCGCAGGCGGCGGCGTAGCAGTCCAGCAACTCGGCTTCGGCGGTGACGCACATGCTCAAATCGCGCAACAGTCCGTCGCCCACGCCGTAGATCCAGCCGTGCACGGCCAGCGGCTGGCCCCGCAACCAGGCGTCGCGCACCATGGTGGTGCGGCAGACATGCGTCACCTGCTCGATCACGTTCAATTCGCAAAGCCGCGCGTGCCGCTGCTCCTCGGTCGGGAGCGCGTCGAGTTTGGCCCGGTGCGTCACCTGCACGTCCTGCACGTGCCGCAGCCAGTTGTCGATCAGCCCGAACCGCTGGTCGCGCAGACTCGCGAGCACCCCGCCGCAACCGTAATGCCCGCACACAATGATGTGGCCCACCTTCAGCACATCCACGGCGTAATGCAGCGCCGAGAGACAGTTCAAGTCGGTATGGACGACCACGTTGGCGACGTTGCGGTGAACGAACATCTCGCCCGGTCCCAGGCCCACGATCTGGTTCGCCGGCACCCGGCTGTCCGAGCAGCCGATCCAGAAATACTTCGGGGCCTGCAGATGCGACAGCCGCTCGAAGAAACCGGGATCGTGCTGGACCATGTCTTTGACCCAGGCCCGGTTCTTCGCAAACAAGTTGTTAAGAATACGCATTTTGAATCCTAAAATTTTTTCCGGTGCCGCCAAGGCTATGGCGGACAAGTCCGCCCCCAACGCCGCCAAGGTAATGCTGCTGCCTTGCAAAGCCAATTCGTAAAAGCCGGTTCGCTGCTGCGATGCCGCAGTTTGAAATCGATTTTGGGCTGCTGGTTGAGGACAAGTCCTCACCCTGACCTCCCCCAGTGGAGAAGGGATAGCGTTTCCCGTCGTACTCTGCCAAAGGTTAGCCATCAGGCAGCGAAAAATTCCCCCTCGCCTGGGGGACGAGGGCCGGGGTGAGGGCGAGCTTTAATTTCCCTCATTTCAAGCACTGTGCCGTGATGCGTCCACCGCAAGTCCTGATGCCCTCGCTCAGGATTAGCCGCGGCGCGGTTCAGGTATGACGACTCAGAATAGGAAGAAATATCGCGGGCAAATATAGAGTGCCCACGCCGCCAAGGGCCACTCCCCATGCCGCATGTTTGCGAGGCCTCCAGCGCAAAGCGATAGCACTGACTAACAATCCCAGAAAGCTCAACAAGGTGAGGTAACGGATGAACTCGAATCTCATCGGGCCAAGCAGCAGGATATCCGCGACCCCAAGCACTGACAGCACCAAGCCGGCTTGACCGCATCGGTTTCTCGGGACGGTTGGCGAATTCATGGTTTATTGACCACCTCCAGCGCCGACGTGATCCGCGCTTTCGCCAGGCGCAAGGCGTTGAATCGGTTTCGCTGCAAGGTGTGCCGGGATGTCCCGGATGAAAATGTTGCCTTGGTCCGCCGAGTCTTGCTCATCATCGCGGCAATCGCACGAACCGCTGCTTGCAGTTCGTCCCGCGTAAAATCCGAATCGCCAGCTTCATCGTGCATCAGCGCAGCCGCGACGCGCAGCGCTTTGACGTTATCTCGCAGCATCGTGTGCTGCCACGTTCCGGGCCGCAGTTTCAGCCCAGCCTTTTCTGATTTGCTAATGAGAGAAGCAATCGGGCGACGCGCCTCCTCCCATTCCCCGGTTGTGCGGTTATCCGTGGTCACTACGTTTCGCATGCTCAACGATGGAATTCAGCCACAACCGCTGGCAGGGCGCTCGCGATGGCGGCCACGGCGATGGGGTTAGTCAAAACTCAAAAGAATCGGCTCGCCCGTTTTCATGGAAACCTCGCACGCGCGGAGCAAATCATGCGTGCAGTAAAATTGCCAGCCGGGTCCGTCACCCCACTTCGCGTCGGTCATATTCATGCCTCGCTGGCGGTCAAGCTCGGGAGCCTCGCAGGGAACAGGGTGTCCCAACGATTCTTCGAGGTGGGCGTGGTAACGTGCCAGTGGTCCCGCCAGCAGAGACACGATGTCCGGCGAAACCTGAAACTCCTCCTCGCCACTCTGCATCGCTTTCAGCATCGGCCGGCGGGAGAATCTCTGGAATATCACGCAGAACGCCGGACAGCGCCGAACCCGACTTGTCGTCTCCCGTGAACCCGCCACAACTAATATATCCGCCACCCATGGTTTTGTATTTTCCAACGGCCCTCTCGGCCCCTGTCCCAACTGCCATGCAAATTAAATGCTATGGCACTGCCGGCAAAGAAAGAAATAAGCGCGCCAAAGGCTGACAATCCAATATCGCAGTCACGCGTTTCAAAGAAGCGTATCCTCCCGGTCCGGGAATTCACTAAATAAAATGGTTCCGCTCCCGGCACGTCTCAAGTGTGTCATCGTCGTAGAACAGCCGTGACGGGAAAATGATCCGACGCCGTGCGACCGTCGCGATCCGGGTGCAGTATTTCGGCGGTGACCACCTTCCAGTCGGGCGAAATGGCGATCCAATCGATCCGGTTGCCGGCGCGGGGCGCGGACTGGAACGGCGTGGTTGTGCCCTCGTTCTGCTGACGCTCGGGATGGACCAACCGATAGCTGTCCAGCACCGGTGATGCTTCCTTGCCTTCCCCTCCGAACAAAGCCTTGTAGGGATCGCTCCCCTCGCCGGAGTTGAAATCGCCGGTGACGATTACGGAACAATCCTTGCCGAGCATTCCAATCCGCTCACGCATGAGCTTCGCCGATTCGTGACGGGCGACCTTGCCGATGTGGTCGAAGTGCGTGTTGATCCATAACACCGGCTTGCCTGCCTTCGATTTATCCTTGAGCCGCACCCACGTCGCCATGCGCGGCAGCGAAGTATCCCAGCCCTTGCTGCCCGCGACCGCCGGGGTCTCGCTGAGCCAGAAGTGACCGCCGTCCAACTTCTCAAACCGGTCCTTGCGCCAGTAAATCGCCGTGGTCTCGCCTTTCTCCCTGCCGTCCTCCCGGCCTGCCGCGAGCACCTCGTAATTCGGCAGGGTTTTAGCCAGAAAATCGCGTTGGAAACCGAGCGTCTCCTGGGTACCCAGCAAATCCGGGTTCGCGGCCTTAATCGTCTCCGCCAGAAAATCCTTCCGCTTGTCCCAATGATTCTCGCCGTCTTTGGCCGTGCCGAAACGAATATTGTAACTCATCACTTTGATATCGCCGCCCGATTCCGGAGCCGCCGCGAAGAGCAACGGACCGGCGAAAATTGACAAGGCAAGCGTGAGAAAAAATTGTCGGCGCGTGATCATGGCGGTGGGGCAATTAAATTTGGGACTGGTTCAGTTTCTCATCCGATTGACAGCCTCCCAATTA
Organism: Limisphaerales bacterium; assembly: GCA_044223735.1. Classification (GTDB taxonomy): domain Bacteria; phylum Verrucomicrobiota; class Verrucomicrobiia; order Limisphaerales; family UBA8199; genus JBGALR01. The sequence continues at coordinate 49,811 of JBGALR010000043.1, forward strand.
AGAAGCTCACCGGCAAGATTTCTCCGTTCGGCCGACGACAAGTCCGCAGCCAAGACTCCACCACCTACGCAAATTCCGAAGCCCCAAACGGGGCGGCATAGCTATAGACCAGGGCGAGGCTGTCCGGCCGCTGCCCTGGGAAAACGTCATTTCATATCCATTCCTTCCCTTTTTTAAATTCGTTTTGGCGGCCGGCACGCCAAAACGAATTTAAAAAAGAAGGGGTTATTGGGTGTTGGTTACCCGGGGCGGCGTTCGCGGTGAACTTGCCCCGGGCTATTTTCGCATCGTTGCTTCAGGACTTCAAACTGGCCTCGTAGCGAATCATCGCGCACGCGCGAGGGCGCTTTCATTAGTGCGAAGGCGCGGCTTTGGTTTTCGGCACAAAGATCTCCACCGCCAGCCAGAAAACTACCATGCTGCTTAACGGTTGGCTCACCAATGGCGACTCGGATTCGCTCCCTGCTGTGGTTCGCCAACCCCTCAGGCCAGGTTTGTGTGTTCCCATTCATAGCTGGCCTGGCGGGCGATTTGGAACACATCTTGTCCCGCAAATGCGGCCCGAATCAAACCCTCCGCAAACTCCGACTGACATTGGTCGCGTCAAATGCCGGTTTCGAGGTATCCAAAAGCTCGCCCCGGACACCGTCCCGCCGGGACAGGATCTGGAGATGAAATCGCTCGTCGAGGACGACACCCATAAAACCGGCGCGAGGATCAAGATCGTGGAAAACCGCGAGCGCGGCATCAAGAGACGCCGTTGTCGGGGCTTGGCAGGAAAAACCCTCCCTGCCTTCAGAACCACCATAATAGATGTTCATAGTGCCGAAAAATCTGAGGGAACACTGCCAGTCACGCGCCTGCCCGCAAAGTTGCAAGTATGGAACTGGGACCTCATTGCCGAATAGAGGGTAATGGCATCGTTGGGTATTGGCGTTGAAAAACGATGGTCGACGTGACCTTCGCCGCCCAGCCTTCGAGCAACAGATCGTATTTTCCCTTCGTAATGCCTCGCTTCATCCCTTCGAGCAACCCAGTGCGAAAGCCAAGCGTATGCACCTTAGTATCGCCGCGCTCGAACACGACCAGCACGCCTCCGCCGACGTCTTGAAGCGTGACCTTATTTGCGGAGAGCGACCTCGCTTCCCTTAGCACGAGCTCAAGATATTCCTGGAAATGGTCCATATCAACCAAGCTCCGCGACCGCCGCCGGAAACGCCGGGCCGGCAGCGACCGTCGCTGATGAAAATCCTCGCCTCATCGAGATCACTTCACGAAATGATGAATGACACCCGCGCAAATGGCTCCCAGCGACAGGCCAGACACGATCGCGCGGGGATAGACGGTCCACCTCAGCATCTGCGCATCAAGCTCTCCCCGCTGCAAAGCGGGGGTGACCATCGCCTCCAACTCCTCCTCGCTCTTCGCCCGCCTGCCGCGCGACAATACAAGCAAGACATTCGCGCAAAAAATCAGAAGTGAAACCATCACAAATCCGAAGATGGCGAAATAGACTGCCGTGCGTGGACGCGGAAAGGTGGCATAGAACGGGTCTCTGTGCCACCCCACCAACAGAACACTGAGCGCCGCCAGAATCGAACCGATGAAAACGAGGAGCGACTTCATATCGGTCAGCGATGTTCCCCGGACACGGCGCGAGACCAAGTACGCGAAAAGGCAAACAGGAGCGTAACCGCACCGTTGCCTGCAGTAACTGGATTAGATCTTGTCCGGGTCATGCATCTTGCGCTGCCATCGAGAAATCAAAACGACCCCTATTGACCCTCCAATCGGCAACAACCAACAAGCCAAAATGGAAGTCGCGAGAGCCCAGCCGTGAAAACGTCGCAAGGCAAGCCTGGTGCCGTAAGCGGCCAACACAATCGCCAGGAGAACCAGAATCTGCAGCAGTCCGGTTCTCCAATCCCACCCAAACGACACGGCCTTCGGCTCGAGTTGCTTCATAAAATCGTTGCGTCTCACCTAACGGAAGCCGTACCGCGTTTTGCATGAAAGCCCTCCAGCGTAAATGTCATCTTTGGTGTCAAATATGCCATCCGGTCCGGCAGAGTAGACCCTCGGTTTTCCGTCGAAAATTGTATAGCGAAGAGAGCGTGCCCACGCATCCCTCGGCGGAGCGGTAAAATATGGCCCTTCATCGCGCGTGGCGGCGAGTGTATCCAAATCAAAATCCAAGGGAGGATAATGTCCGTGATCCTCCTTATAGCTGTCGAGCGCTCTTTCGACAGATGCCGCCGTCACCGCACTAGGATTGCCGACAATTACGTGCGCTACCGTCACTCGTGAAGCGGCAAGTGCAACGAGAGCGGCGGCCGTACCCACGCCCAGAATGATTCTAAGGGCTGCGCTCATGTCATCCAACAGTGATCACATAGACCGTCCGTCTGTGTATCAAAGCACGTTGATTTCATTTACAGCCCTTTCGCTCTTCAAAATAGTTCCACCGAAAAGAATCATCAAGCCACCAGAGCATAAAAACAACCCTGGCAATATTTTACGTCACGGAATGCTCGCACAGTGTCCTCCATTGAATTCTCGTGCCGCGCTGGCACCTTCACATTTTACAATGTTTCTAGAAATTTCTTGTAATATTAAAAATTGCGGATTAAGGTCGGGGTGATGGCGTCCCGTCATTGGACCTGGGCACAGGACTGGGCGGGGCGATGATCTTTGACATGTGAATATTGAAGGGAAAGAAGCAGGTTTTGGGTGGCAGGGCGTGCTCTCCGAGCGCGCCGGAAAAGAAAGAGGTACTTCAGCGGTCTCGGCGACCGCTCGAGCAGGACTGTTCGCCGTGAGAGCAGGCTTTCCAACGATGCTAACCGAGGATCGTGGTGCGTTCATACATACAGATATATTTGGGCGGTCGCGGA
>JBGALR010000044.1:0-50389 GCA_044223735.1 Limisphaerales bacterium
CTCGCGGAAACCGCGCCCAACCTGCTCGACCTCATCACCCTGCTTGAATTTCGCGAGGCGGACGGCTGGCGCGCGTATTGCCAGGAGCATTCACTGCCGGCTCCGGAGCGCATCGATGCGCGCGCGGTCCGCACCTTGAATGACACCTACGGCCAGGGCATCACGACCGACCACCCCCTCTACGCGGATTACCGCAAAGCGGTATTGCTTCGCGATGAGGTCGGGGCGCTGAAAATTCTCCAGAGCATTACGCGCCTCAACCCCGGCGACGCCAATGCGGCCTCGGAATTAAATCGCCTCGATGCCAAGGTGTTGAATAACCGCATCGGGCACCTGGGCACCGTAACGCATGACGGCGACCCGGCGCTGGTGACCGCGGAGGTGGAGGCGATCGAGGGCTTTGGTTTTAAAACGCGTCCCGAAGGCGACATCTGGAGCAAGGCACAAACCTCGCGTTGTGAGTTCTTGCTGGAAGCGGCAACCCAAGCGAAGGCCGCCGGTCAATGGACGCAATGTCTCGCGCAGGTTGAATTGATCCGCCGCCTGCAAAAAGATCTTCGACTGGAATTTTCATCTCCGACCCGTCAAAAGTTGGAGGCGGTCGAATCATGGGCCGGCAGCGAGCGCGACCGCGATCGCCAGGACCGGGAATTTCGCGCGCTGCTTTCGGAGCTGCGTTTCCGCGTGGAGCAGAGCCAGGAGAAGGACACCGCTTCACGCCAGATCGAGCTTCCCGAGATGCGGGATGATTACGAGGCGCTGCACAAAATCTGGCGCTCGCTCACCGATTTCACCCGCCCCATCCCTGACGACGTCACGGCCGCATTTCGAAAACGATCCGCCTTGCTGGAAGGTGAAATCGCGCGCCGCGTTGGCATTCGGCGTCGGACGATGCTTCTTTCCACCGCGGCCGCACTTGTGGTGGGGGTTGTGGTTGTCTGGTTTGTGCTGGGCCGTCTGAATGCCCGCACCTTCGCCGGCCAGCTACAGGCAGCCGTTTCCCAGCGTCAAACTCGCGTGGCCGAGCGGCTGCTCGAGCGGGCGCGCGGCGACGACAAAAAATTAGCCGGCGTGCCCGGCGTCAACGCGGCCATCGCGGCGGCGGATTCCTTCGTCATGGCGGAAAACGCGCGGCTGGCGAATTTCAACACCGCGTTCGGCCGACTGCCTGCGAAACTGGAGGGCGTGCCGGATGCCGCAAGCCTAAACACCATTGCCGATCAGCTCGCGCAAACGCGCGCGGCCCTCGACGCGCTCGCACCGGACTTGAAGGCGGAAAACGAGCCGCGCCTCAACGCGTTTGACAAGGACTGGCAGCAGTATCTTTCCCAAAGCGGGGTCGCCGTAAACGACTTGCTCGAACAACTGACCGCTGACGCTGAAAAGCAAAGCGCTCAACTCGACTACCGCTCGCCCACGGAGACTGCGGCCAGCCAGATTTCCGCCCTGTCGGTTGTCATGCAAAAAATCAATGAGGTCGAAGGTGGCTTTACGAACCGGATAGATTTTCGCGGCGACCTGCTGCAACGCGCCTCCGTGGTGCAGGGCAAACTCACGGCTTACCAGAGTGAAATGAGAAAGATCGATGAAGGGATGGCCGCCCTTCAGCATGCCGCCACCTTTGATGAGTTCTCCTCCGCCATCACCTCCATGGCTTCCTCTGAATTTTCCGGAGCGCCCGCGACCCTCGCCGCCACCGCTGTCCAGTCGCTGGGCCCCGGCGATGAGTCAACCCTCCGCGCCCTGCTGGGGGCCACCAACGCCGGCACCTGGGCATTCATCAGAAAGTCAAAACCAGCCAGTCTCGTTCCTGAAGTAACGCTGCCGGCGGAACGCGAGGCCTTCGAGAAACTCAACGATGATCCCGCCGTCAAAGGCAGCCACCAGCACTATCGCCTTTGGCTGGATCGCGACGGGACCACCAGCGTGGAATGGATCACCGGCGGCACCCTGGAAACCTCGCCCGGCTGGAAGCACATTGACGCGTGGACATTGTCCGCCACGGATCGCAATGCAACTTTTGACAACCGGGAATACGGCAACTTCGACGGCCAGAAAAAACTCTCCCCCACTCAACCCATCTATCGCCTCGAACAACTGCCCGAGCAACGCGAGACCTCCGCGTTCGCCACCCTCGGAATCGACAAGGTATGGCTCGCCGGCGACACCTATGGCGGCCCCTTGCTGGAAGTTATGGACCGGGTCAAGGACTCCCGGGAGGGATCACCCATCTTTCGCGCCTACCTGCTCTGTTACCTGGTGAAGCTCATGGAATTTCAACCCGACGCGTGGGGTCTGTCGTTTTGCCCTTCCGCGCGCGCGGACGCGGCTCGCATCCGCGAAATCGCGGGCGGAGAAATCGCGAGCGGCGATTGGTTTGTTCCCGCCAAAATAAAAGCGTGGAACGATGGGCTCGCCCGGTTTTTCGAAACGGTCAAATCGCAATCGTACACCCGCGAGGCCGCCGCCAATCTGGCGCTCGCGCGCGCGGTGGCGAAAGATGGAATCGGGTATGCGGGCTTTGCGGACCTCGACGGCAAGCCGGTGATTGCCAAAATGCCGGTGCCGTCCGAGCTTTGGGGGTATGTGGCGAAGGGCCGTCCGCCGACGCTCATTTCGAGTTCGGCGATGCCGCTATCGCCACTCTTCGCGTTGCCTTCGCCACGCTCAGATTATTTCGCCAAAGCAGGGATCGCCGCCGACGCGCAGTTCTCCACCAACGCGCTCCCGCCTTTATTTCGGGCGCGTCCATAGCCATGAGCGACCCCTCCTCGCTGCCACGACCGGACTTGCCCGACGAGAGCAAGACCACTTATCCAGTTCGCTGGCGGGGACGGCAGGAAGGTCCCTACACCCTGGCGGCCATCGAGACGAAACTGGCAGCGAACCAGCTTGGTTTGCTGCACGAAATTCAAAGTGAAGGACAGTGGCTGACCCTGCGTGATTTCCTTTCGCGCCGTGAAGCCGAAGCCCGCGCGCTGCAAGAGGTCCAGGCGCAAGCGGAAGCTGAAGCCGCAGCGCGGGCCGACGCCGCCCTGGCGGAGCGACAGCGCGCAGAACTCGCCCGCGAAGAGCAAAGAAAAAAGCAATTGCGGCAAGCCGCACTTGCCCGGCCCGGCGCGGCGCCGTCCTCCCGCGCTCCTTCAATGCCGCTTCAGCGACCTCATCGCGCCGGCACAATTCTCGCCCTCGGCCTCATCGGCCTTTTGATTTGCGGTCCTGTCTGTGTCGCCGCGTGGGTAATGGGCGACAGCGACCTTCGCGAAATGGATGCTGGCCTCATGGATCCCAGCGGGCGTTCCACCACCGCCACCGGCCGTCTGCTCGGCCGGGTCGGCACCATTATCTGGATCATTGGTTTCGTCGCTCTCCTTTTGCTCAAACCCAATTGAACTATGGCTCAATTCCCCCTCGATCCCAAAGCGCCCGAAAAAGCGGGCAATCCCGAACTCCTCTCCTGGACGCGGAGCGATTTTGAAAATCGCTTCGGCTTCAAAGGCGGCCGTTACACCGGCGTCAATCACGCCTTCGCCTTTATACTGGGCGCCGTGCTGACGGCGGTCACCTATGCCCTGGCGCTGTTCGTATGCAGCCACATCCCGGGATTGTCTTTCATCGTGACCATTTATACCCGGCCCAGCAACCAGTTTGCGGTGATCCCAGCGACGTTCTTTTTTATGAGCGGCCTGGCGATGCTATTTTTGAAAGGCAAAAAGATACAGTTCCAGCAACAGGCGCTTGAGCTTTCCGCCGTGCCCGCCGAGCCGGAGTTCGTGCTCAACGAAACCACCGCTGCCAGCGTGCTCGCCCGCATTCACACCCTGGTGGATCATCCCAAGTATTTTATTCTCCTCAATCGCATCGATCGCGCCCTGTCAAATTTCCGAAACATCGGTCAGGTCAACGACGTTTCCGCCATCCTGCGCGCGCAGGCGGAAAACGACGAAGACCAGGTCGCTTCCAGCTACACCGTCGTCAACGGCCTCGTATGGGCAATTCCCGTGCTCGGCTTCATCGGCACGGTCCTCGGCCTGAGTCTCGGCATCGGTAAATTCACTTCAACCTTGCAAGCGGCCGGAGATCTCGCTGAAATTCGCGCTTCATTGCAAGGAGTGACCAATGGATTGGCCACCGCTTTCGAGGCGACGCTCGTAGCGTTGACGTTTACCCTCATTTTGCAACTGGCCATTACCTTTCAACAAAAGCGCGAGATGGCTTTTCTGGACGAATGTAATGACTACTGCCACTTGCACATCGTGTCCAAGCTGCGGCTTTCGCCACGACCGCCCAGCCCGCCCGCGACTGAAGCGACCAAAGCATGAGAGACCGTTTTAGAACGTTTGATTCGCGGGTCAGTTTTTTCGCGTTCGCGGATATTATCACCGCAGTCTGCGGCGTCCTTATTTTCATCACCCTGTTGCTGGCCACGGATTTGACCCGTCCGACAATTTCCTCAAGCACAGGTTCCGACCCGGCGCTCGCTCAAAAATTATCGGACACTCTGCGCCGGCAATCCGAGACGGATGCGCGCAATCGGCAACTGCAGGAATTGCTCGCGGCCGCCACAACCGCACCGTCGGCAGACAAATTGCAGGCCGATATTTCGCGCCTTACCACGCAGTTGGCTGACGAGAAAACAAAACAAGCCGCGCTCGGAGAACAAGTCGCCCACACCGCCTCCGCCGCCGAGTCGCGTGATCGCGCGCTGGGATTCACCGGCATGAAATCACAGATTCGACAGATTAATCAGGAGGCGGAATCATTGGATCGCGATACAACGGCGTTGCACGAAAAGCAAATCGCGCTGCAGCAAAAGGTGAACGCCGCCCAAGTGCGGCTGGCGAAGCTTCGGCAGCAGCAAGATCTGTGGATTTTTCCCGATCGCAGTGCCACCGCCAAAGAGCCGATCGTCGTGACCGTCAACAATGGCGGCGCCAAAGTGGAGCGGTTCAACCGTCCGGATCAGACGAAGAATTTTTCCGGCGCCGACACCCGCAACGGTTTCAAAACTGCCCTCGAGGAATTAAAGCCCGCTGAACAGTATGTCGTATTTCTCGTCAGCCCCTCCGGCATCGGCCTGTTCGAAAAGCTCGCGGAATCAGCCCGGGCCAAAAGTTTTGAAATTGGTTACGAGCCGCTGCTTCCCGGGCGCGAAACTCATTTCACCACCCGGCCCGCCGACAACGAAACGGACATCCCCCGCCAATCCTCCAACCCTGCACCACCCCGGGCTGCCGCTAACTCCGGCGGAAGTGCCCCCGCTGGAACAACTGCGCCAACCCGAAGCAATCAGGCCACCACCAACTCGGTTGCTTCGACCAACGCTGCAGGTCAACAACCGCCTCCTCCGCCCCCTCCCCCGCCGCCCGTGCCCAAAAGCTGGTGGCAGCGTTTTCTTGAATTTATCGGACTGGGAAAATGAATCTCCGCCGCAAAAAGCCGCACGACAGCCTCTACATGTTGCTCGACACCATGTGCAACGCTTTCGGCGGCATTATCCTGATGGCAGTCCTGGTTGTGGTGCTGACCAGCCGGGAGAAAAATCAAGGAGGAGCCGCCTCAGATTCCCCGGAATTGTTGCAACGACGGATCACGATCGCCGAGACGGCGTTGCAAAAAGCTCTTCAACTCCAAACTTCGCTGCAAGCCAGCATCAACAACGGCCAATGGAAATCACAAGTCGCCCTCCTCGAAAAGCGACAGCGGCTGCAGGACGAAATCAAAGCCACCCAAAGCCTCGCCTCGCGGAACGCTCGCGAACTGGAGGAGTCAGCCAGCGCCGATCCGGCCCAGGCGATGAAAGATTTGAATGCTGCGTTGGCGGCCGCTCGCTCGAAGAAAACAGAAGCGCAAAATCGCGCAGCGGTCGCCGATGACGATGTGCAGAAACTTGCGAAACGGCTGGAAGGGCTTCAACAGCAGGCAGCCAGATTGATCAGTGAATCCGAGCTTCACCTTCGCCTGCCGAAGGAACATGCCACTGGCAAAAACGCGGTCTATGTCATTGCCTGCAATGGCCGGATTTATCCGTGTCGCAATTCCGACCGCAGCCGCAATGAAGCAGACATCGATTGGACCGTGACGCGCGGTAACGAAATCGCACGTCCCAAGAAATCGAAAGGCATCGACCTCAACCTGCGCGCCAGCGACCTGATCGCCTATTTCAGAGAACAGTCGCCCGAGTCGTCCTACATCGTATTCTGTGTTTTTGAAGACTCGTTTCCCGCTTTCATCCGCGCTAAAGCGATGGCAACTGAACGAGGTTTGAGTTACGGATGGGAGCCCTTTCAGTCCGACGGGATCGTGTCATTTTCGGAAACCGGACATACCCCGAAGCCGCAATAAGGAGACCGGAAATCTTCTCAGCGTTTCCCGGTCTTCCCTCGCGCCGAGGCAATGCTCGCCAGTGCAGCGGGGTTTGCATTTAATTCTCCCGCCCGCTTGCCGTCCCCGGAATTCCAAACTCCAATGGCACCGGCAAAATCGGTTGCGACGATCCGGTTGTCATCCTGGGTGAACGCCACGCGCAACGGAATATCCCCGGAGAAGTCGCAGGCTCGCACCTTGCCGCCGGTCGCATTCCAAATCGTTATCGCGAGGTCGCGACCGCAAGTGACCAGGCGGCCGTCATGGCTATAGTTTACGGACAGCACACCCGGCGCGTGCGCAGTCCAACTCTTCGTCTGTTTGCCGTCATGCGCCTGCCAGAGTTTTACGGTGCCATCTTCGCTTGCGGAAGCCAGCAGCTTGGAATCGCCGCGCCAACTCAGCGCTGTGACCGCTGACTTGTGCCCGGCCAGCGTGAACAATTCCTGGCCGCTCTCGGGATCCCAAAGGCTGATGCCGCCATTGCGATCCGCCGTCGCCAGCATCTGCCCGTTGGGACTGAAGGCGACCGCTGTTACCCAGTCCGTATGCTTCTTAATCTTATGCTGCACCGCGCCAGTTTTAACCGACCAGATTTTTACGATCTTGCTTGGCCCGCCGACAGCCAACTGCGCCTGGTCCGGTCGCATATCCGCTGCGAGGATGGAATCGTACTCATCGCCGATGGTGGCCACCCGCTCTCCACTTTCCACATTCCAAATCATCACCCGACCCGATTGTGCGGCGCGGCCGCCAAAACCGAGCAACAATTTTCCGCTACGGCTGAAATTCACGCCCACCGGCTGGCCTTCGGTAAACGGCAATACTCCCAGCAACTCCAGCGTATCACTCTGAAAAAGCAGCACCTGTTTTTGTCCTGCCACCGCCACCAACGGCGCCCACGGGCTTGCGGCCAGCCCTGTGATCGCCGTCGTTCGCTCCGTGTGAAGCACCGGCGTGGCCGGCAAATCCTTCGGCATCGGCGGCGGTCCTTCCGGCTTTCCTTCCGTGTCAGCCTTCAGCGTAAGGTCGGTCGTGGGCGCGCTCGCCGCCACAGCCTTGCCGCCCGAATTTTCAAGCAGGCCTTCCTGAATCCACTTTTTGAAAACCTCCAAATCCTTGTCGCTCAGCTTGGGACGATTCGGCGGCATGAACGGCTCCTCCGCGTGGGTAAGGGCCTTCCACAATTTACTCCCATCCAGGTTCCCCGAAGCCACCACCGCACCCGATCCGCTGCCAATCAGCACGCCCTGATAACTGGTGAGATCGAGGTCGGCCTTTTTCTTGTCGGCATTATGGCACTTGGCGCAATTGGCCTCGACCAGGGGCAACACATGATCCTGATAGGTCGTCTTGTCGTCCGCGAAAACCCTGCCCGCCGAAGCTCCCGCCAGCATTGCCACGGCCAACCAAACAAGATGGTGGCGCGAGGAGTTCAATGGTTGAAAACAAATTCCTTCGCGTTAAGCAACGACCAAAACACATCGTTCAACACTTGTTCAGGTTTGGCGTCGGGCCTGAGGAATACCTGTAATTTTGTCAGTTCGTCCGCCGTGGGCTGACGGCAGAAACAACGCAGGTAAAGCTCCTCGATCACCTGCGGCGGGGTCTTGCCCTGCTTTAATAATTGCTTCACCAGTCCGCCCTGCTCGATTTTATTTTGCAACGTTTCGCCGTTCAATAGATGCAGCGCCTGCGAAAGATTGGGATCCACTTTCACCTCGCACGAACAGACCGTCTTGCGGCTGGCGCGGCCAAATGTCGTCAGGAAATAAGTGGAGGTGTTGCCGTCAGCGATTTCCACGGCCTTCGCGCCGCGCGGCAGCCCGGGAAACTTGTCCTGCGTGTCCGTGACTTCCGTGATGCAATCCAGCAACACCTCGGCGCGAATGCGGCGCAACGCGGCCTTGCTGAAGTTGCGGTCGTCCTGGCGATTCGACGCGTTCGCCATCGTGCTGAGTTGATAGGTGCGCGAATTGCAGATATCCCGCACGAGCAGTTTAAAGTCGTAATGATACTCCACCAGTTTCGCGGAAAGCGCATCCAGCAGTTCCGGGTTGGACGGCGGATTGCTGATCCGCGCGTCATCCACCGGCTCCACGATGCCGCGTCCGAGGAAGTGGGCCCAAATGATATTGGCGACGTTGCGGGCGAAATAGGGATTGTCCTGCGACGTGAGCCACCGCGCGAGCGCTTCGCGCCGGCTCCGCCCTTTCAATTCCGGCGCAGGGCCGCCCAGAAATTTCGGACGCATCACCGCCGCGCTGACGGGATGCTTTACCTCGCCATCGCCGCGATCGAAGAAAACCGTTTCGCGCGGATCATCGCCCGGCTTGCGGCCCACCTGTGCAAAAAATGCGGCGAAGCCGTAGTAGTCGTTAAGCGTCCAGCGGTCGAAGGGATGATTGTGGCACTGGGCGCATTGTATCCGCATGCCCATAAAAACCTGCGCCGTGTTCTCCGCCATTTTCAATGTGTCCGGCTCAATCTGATAATAATTGGCCGCGGGATTTTCAAAACTGCCGCCCGAGGCGGTCACCAATTTTTGGATGACCTGGTCCAGCGGCGCATTGGTCAGTAATTCGTCGCGCAGCCACTCGTAATACAGCGCGGCGCCTTTGGGCGAAACCACGTTCTCGAGCGTGCGAATCTGCAACAGCTCCGCCCATTTCATCACCCACAATTCCGCGAAGTCCGGTCGTCCGAGCAATTCATCCACCAAACGCTCGCGCTTGCGCGCGCCATGATCCTCCACAAATTTTTGCGTTTCCTCCGTCGTCGGCAACGCGCCCACAAGGTCCAGCCACACGCGGCGAATAAACGTCTGGTCATCGCAGAGCGCGGACGGCTCCAGTCGCATTTTTTTCAGTTTTCCGTATACCGCCTCATCCACGTAGTTGTTCGCGGCCACCGCCGGCCAGGCGAATTTCCCACCTTGCGGCACCACAATGATTTGTGCGCCAACATTGAACTCCCCAAACCGCGCCTGGATGAACGCCTCGCCCCGCACTCCGGCCGTAACCACGCCGTCATCGCTGACCTTCGCGGTCGGGTCGTTGTTGCTCAGAAAAACCGCCAATGGCGTCACGTCCCGCTCCGTGCTGTCCGAATAACGCGCGCGTACAATCAATCGTTGCGCCGCGTTCGGCCCTTCGAGCACCGCCGCCTTGGGGAAAATCTCGATACCCGTCAGCGAAGCCACATTGGTTGGATCATTCGGCGCCCCGGCGTTCAGCCATGCTACCAGCGTATGACAGAGCTGGCTATTCGTGCCGAACCGCACGCCGCCGGTGTGTTGCACCGCACCCAGGCCTTTTTGCACAATCAAGCTCTCCTCGGGAATCGCGAGATTGATGCGCCGCCCAATTTGTTCGCGTGTCAGCCGGAAGTAATCGCCATCCGGATCGTAGCCAAACAACGAAAGCCGAAAGCCGTCCTTTCCTTTCGATGAACCATGGCAGCCGCCCGTATTGCAGCCCGCCTTCGTGAACACCGGCATCACATCCAGCTTGAAACTCATCGGCGGTGTCGCGCTCGCCTGCGCCACCTCCACGGGCACCGATAACGTTTTTCCAGCGAAGCTTACTTGCAGATCGCTTTTTCCGTCCGCCACCGGAAACACCACGCCTCTTTGCAGCCGGGCAAACCGGCTGTTCCTCATCGCGTAACGCGCTTGATCCGTGACGTCCCGGGTGGTTCCGTCAGCATAGGTGGCCTGCACCACGAGGCGCTGGCTTCCCTTGCTCGTGCTGAGATTGACCTGCGGCGGAAAACAGGTGATCGCCGTCGGTGTCCGCGCACATCCGGCAAAGACCAGGCCAAAACCAATCAGACAGACACAAAAAAAATGGCCGCCAATGCGCTTCATTTTCCGGCCTTTTCCGCGCCCGCAAGGCGCGTCACTTCTTTTTTCGGCGGCGCCACGCGCAGAATCCCGCCTGACGCAATCGTATGTGAAATCGTCTGGCCACGCTCCGGCACGTCAACCGCGCAAAACAAATTCTTAAACGTGCTCAGCGGACATTTCGGATCCACGGTCAGGTCAAAAATTACCTCTTTGTCGTCCTTGGTGATTTCCCTGTCGGGCGCGGTGACCTTATCCGGCAACCCGCACAACTTCACGGTCGCCTTCCCGTCGAAAGCTTTTGGACATTCCAAGGCCACGGTGAGATGTCCCGGCTTGCCGGGATTCGCCCACGTCGTTTCCATTTTACCCGTAACATACGGAGCGGCCACTTCGAGGCGCGCGAGTTGCGAGGAGACAAACTGCTTTCCGTCGTCCAAGGTCGCATGACCTAGCACGGCAATTCCCCAGGAACGCGTTTCCGCGCCCGCCGCCGCATTAAGCGGATAAAACGCATTCGTTGCGCCCTTTGGAATGAGGACCTCCGATTGCGAACTCACACCCGGCGGATTCCATACCATCTGTAATTTGATTGGCTCTTCAAATCCCTCCGCTCGTTCAACCCTAACTTCCAGCCGCATCGAACCCGCCTGCACCAGCGGCACCTCGGGCGGGACAATCGCAATCTTGAACGGCGCCTCCTTCGTCACGGCCACACCAATTCTATCCACACTCGTGGCGTAATAGACCGTGTTGTTCGGTCCCGGCACCAACTCGACTTCCTGGCTGTAATGGCCGGTCACCGTGCGATTGCCATTCGAGCCGGACGCTGTCAAATCCCGCAATCCTCCTTGAACGGGCGCATCGGCAGCCGCCTCGAAAACCAGCGGCATCGAATCGATGTTTTTTGCCATCGTGTCCGCCTGCAACGTCACGCCCGTTGGGAGATTTGTGATACTGAACGTCAGTTCGCCGCCAAAATTCGCCCGCTTGGCATTGATGAGGGTGGCAAACCGGTTGCCACGCGAGATGGCGATGAACTGGCGTGATTGCGTGTCGTTGCGCGCCACCTCGGGAATTTTCAACGCCACTCGCGCATCAGCGGGAGTGATCTCGACACGGTAGCCGAAATCCCGTCCGCCGCGCCGCATCGCGTCGCGCACGCGCACGTAGTAATTCGTCGAGGCGGACGGCGTGAATTTCAGATAGCTGTCGGCGCCGGCGGTATCGTCGTTGTTCGCCACGCTTTTGCCGGCGGCATCGAAAACCTCCACCGCCGAGTCGAGGGAGGACCGCAGGCGGCGGGCAAACACATTCACCTCCAGGGCCACATCCTTCGTGGCGGGAAAGCGAAACCAATGCTCCCCGCCTTTCTCCGAAATCACTCCGTTGAATGCAAGCGGCGGACAAACGGTCGCGACGGTGGCGTGGGCGAGATTCTGATTGGCACCCGACGCGGTGACATCGGAAGACTCCGAGACACGAATCCAGTTGGGTGACGGCGCAATCAAGCCGTCCTTTTCCGCAAATACACCAAACTTCTCCTCCGCCTTTACGGGAAGCTTAACGGCCTGCGTGAACTCACCCATGGCCTCGCTATAAAAAGCAAACGTAACCGTCTCGCCCGTCTTGCCACCGAGCGGAAATATCACGGTCGGCCGCGCAAAGCTCCCGATGTGCAGGCGATAGTGACAGTTCTCCTTGCCGCCGTACGTAGCCTCGCGCAATCGAATGGTGTAGGTGCCATCCGCTGGCGCCACGAGGCTGATGAACGGGTCTTGTTGCGTCAACCGCGTATCGTCCACGTCGGCCAACACTTCGCCTTTTATATCCAGCACCGCAAGGCGCGGATCGAACACCCCACGCCCCAATCGCATGCCTTCGACTTCTGCGGACAACAACTGGCCTTTTTTGAGATCAACGGCGAAACAATCCACGTCCTCGTTGGTGATGACCCCGGTGACGGTGGTATTCAGCTGGATCTTTTGCGCTCTGGCGGTTTCGGAGTTCGGCTCCACTTCGGCGACGACGGGATACGCCCCCACGAAAAAGGTCATCAATTCCGAAAAGCCGTCCGCCGCACGCAGCCGCAAATGATGTTCGCCGAGCCGGCAATCCGGCGCGATCTTGATCCGGGCTTTGACCACCTTGTTGGTCACCGAATCGAACTTCAGAATCTCAAGGCCCGGTTCGTAACAAATGACTTCCTCCGTGTGCTGCAACCGCTCGCCGTAAAAATTCACTTTCAATTCCGTGCCGCGCTTGCCACCACTGGGAGAAATCAATGTCAGCTTGGGAGCGACCGCCTGCGCGGCCGTCGCCACAGCGCACAAAATGACGGTCGCCGCCAGGAACGAATGGAACGGGCCCAACCGCATCACGCCAGCAAACCTTTTGCGACCTCCGCGTCCTTGAGGATTTTCACCGGCCGCGATCCCGCCATCAACGTTTTATCCCAATCGACGCCGAGCAACTGATACACCGTTGCGGCATAGTCCGGCACCGTCAGCGGATCTTCATCCGGCTCGCTGCCCGTCGGATCGGTGGAGCCGTGAACCACTCCGCCTTTCACGCCGCCGCCGGCCATCACAATGCTGAAAACCTTCGGGTAATGATCGCGACCCGCGGTACGATTGATTTTCGGCGTGCGGCCAAATTCCGTGGTCACCAATACCAGCGTGGAGTCCAGCATGCCGCGCCGGTCCAGATCGCGAATGAGCGTGGCAAACGCCTGGTCGAACGAAGGCATCTGATTCGTCACGGCGTTCTTGATGTTGTCGTGATGATCCCAACCGCCATAGGTCATCGAGACAAAGCGCACGCCGGATTCCACCAACCGCCGCGCCAGCAACATCCGTTGCCCCGGCGCGTTGCGGCCGTATTCCTCCCGGAGTCCGGCTTTTTCCTGGCCGAGATCGAATGCCGACCGCGCCTTGTCGGAGCTGATCATCGCATAGGCGCGTTGATAAAAAGAATCCATGCCGTCCAGGGCATCGGCTTTTTCCATCGCGCTGAAATGCGCTTCGACCACGTCGCGCATCTGGCGTCGCTCGGCAAAACGTTTTTCATCCACACCCTTGGGCAACGTCAGGTCGCGAACTTTGAAACCGCCGTTCGCCGGATCGGCGCCAAGACTGAACGGGCCGTAAGCCGAGCCCAAATAACCCGTGCCGGCAAATTCGTTAGGCTGCGTGGGAATGCACACATACGGCGGCAAATCGTTGCGCGGTCCCAATTCGTGCGAGACGATACTGCCGAGGCTCGGATACTGCACCGCCGGGCTGGGCCGCCAGCCGGTGAACATGTTGTGAGTACCGCGCGCGTGATCCGCCTCGCCATGCGTCATGGAACGAACGACACAAATCTTGTCCGCGATATCGGCAGTGTGCTTGAGTTGTTCGGAAAAACAAATGCCGCTCAGCTTCGTTTTCACGGTGCCCAACGGCCCGCGATATTCGACCGGCGCGAGTGGTTTGGGATCGAACGATTCCTGCGCGGCGATACCGCCCGGAAGGAAGATATTGATGACCGACTGCGCCCTGGCTTTTGGGGAGGGAGACTGCGCCTGTAATTTGAGCACGTTGCCGAGCGTCAGACCGAGGCTGCCCACCAGGCCGACAAAGAGAAACTCGCGCCGATTGGGCCGCCACATATGGTCGGCGCCGCCGCACCAGGAATATTTTTCGTTACTCATACAACTCTCGCCAAACGGCCCGCCACTGCCACACGCTATAACCAATGCCACGGCCGGCATTGAAATCAATACTCTTATTGGACGCCGATCCCCATGGCCTGGTTACCAAGTTGGCGAAGTAAACTAATGTATTTCTATCTCAATCAGACGATGGCTGAGTTTCTTCGCATGTCGGAAACGCGCTCGCAATCCCTGGTCAGTGAGGATCTGCCCCAACGTCTCAGTGATCACCACCACCACCCCCATGACCGGCAGCACGAGCAATAGCCCCGTCGAACCCGCCACCGCCGCGCCGAGAAAAAGCATGAGCACGCTCAGTACCGCATGGATGCGCAAGCTGCGTCCCACCGTCAGCGGCAGGAACACGAAATCATCCAGCAGGCGCACGAACAAAAACAGCGCCACGCACCCGTACGTAATCATCGGCTTGTCCGGATAGTCGGTGGCGGACACCAGCACCACCAGCACGCAGCCGACAATCGATCCAAGGTACGGCAGCCACGCCAACACCGCCGCGGTCAGTCCCAGCATCAACGGAAACGAGATACCCAGGAACCACAAGCCCAACCCCAGGCAAATCGTGTCGAGAAACGTGAGCTTGATCAGGCCGACAAAAAAGCCCTGCAAGCTTTGGTCGATGCGATCCACCAGCAGCAGCGTCCTTTCAAAAAACGCATTCGGCACGCTCCGGATGAAACGTTTCTTCAGCATGTTTCCGTCCTGCAACAAAAAATAAGTCAGATAAGGCGCCAGCAGCAACGAGGGGAGCCAGTGCAGCATCTGCAAGAGCAACACGCCGAGATATTTTTCCGCGAATTGCTCGCCGAGCGCATCCAGATTCGCGTGCGAGCCCTGGACAAATGTCGATTTCCGCAGTGACGGAATTTTTTGCGCGAGCGATTCCTCCGTGCTCCGCAGAAAATTCAGGCCGCCTTGCAGATAACGCATCGCCAGGTCCTTCCATTCCGTCGCGTGGGAAGCGGCCACGGAAAACACCAGCACCACGATCAACACCATCACCAAAAAGAGCACCCCCGCCACCACCTTCGCCGCCGTGCGATGCTTCAAGCCCGCCCGCACAAACACATGCACGACGGGCTGCAAACAATAATAGAATATCAGCGCCAGCAACCCCGGCACCACCAGCCACAGGATTTTCTGAAAGAGAAATAAAACCAGGCACGTCACCAGGATAACCACCATCCAGGTCAACACGCCGGCCTGCGACTCCGATTTCATACGGTCGGCAGATGCTGCTGATTCGACAGCAGTTTGCGCGAACGCAACACCACCGTTCGCGACAGTTCAAAAAGTATTTTCGCGCCGATGCTGCGGTCCCGTTCCAGCAACGAGAAAAACTCCGTGCGAAACAGCGCCAGCAACTCCGTTGGTTCGATGGCGAGCGCGCGCGCCGTCCGTTGCGATTCCTCGAACAGCGCCAGCTCGCCAAAAAAATCGCCGGGACCAAACTCCGGCGCGAGACGCTGCAGCGCGGCATGACTCGATGCCACTTTCACTTTGCCGCTCACCACGATGTAGAGTCCGAGACCAGGATCACCCTCATCGAAAATCACCTCGTTCTTTTGATACGAACGTTCGTGAAGCAACTCATCCAGCTCACGCAATTCGCGCATCGAAAGCTTTTTAAACAGGGACAACCCTTTGAGATACTGCAAGCCGGGTTCGTCGGACGAACCGCGGAGGAAGTTGAAGAGCGAACTCATCAGCTTTTGCGGCTTCGTCCACCCCGGCTCGGATGCAACTGTTTGGTTTCCAGGTCCATGCGTGTGTGCGAAAAAACCGCACCCAAACAAATTGCATAACGGTCCGCAGCACATAAGTCAAGAAATCCTTGCATCCGACAGGATCGGCGAGAAGGGGTTTGAAGAGTCGCGAACCGGGAGAAAACACCCTTGGTGAAGTTCCCCTAAGTCTCAAAAAAAAACGTGCGGCGCCACGGCGGGCAACAACGCGCACCATGCCGTAACACTCCGTGACTCAGCCGAACCCCGCCGCCACCAAGGCATACCCATGCCCTGCCATGGCAGGCCCGACGCTCCAGTCTCCCGCCAGGTCGTGACCGGCTGCCAAGCCGCCCCGCCTCACCGGCTATTTTCAAAGAACAATTTCACCGACCCCGCGATCCTACACGAGGGGGTTGGACAAATGCTGTCCAATGGTCCAACCGCAATTTGAGGCATCATCGCCCGGCCCGTCCCGCATTCATCACCGGCGCCCAACGACAATCAGCGTTTTGGATTTGGTCCTGGCGGGTCGCCGCACGGCTTTAAACTGCCGGATAACGACGGGATTGACTGTGGGTGGTGGAAGAACTAAAAGCCCTTTGACCACCCCAAAATTTATGTGCGTGCAAAAATCCGCGGTGATGCCCTGGGACTCGTGGAATTGGAGCGGCGACCAGATTATTCCCACGCCCATTATTCGAGCCTCCCGCAACATCCCCGGCACGTCGAAGCGTTACGACATCGATATCCGGGAATTTCTCACCACCACCAACAACGCAGTCGTCCATCGTCATCTGGGTGAACTGATCCGCCAACTGTCGGCGAGCGACCAGGCACTCTTTCGCTCGCATTCGCCTGGCAGCTTTGATTTGCGCGCTGACAAAGTCGTGGCGTTTGTCAGCACCCTCAAATACAAGGCCCCGGCAAATCGGGAGAAACGAGCGCCCGAGGCCTGGCTTTTCCCGGACGAAACGTTATCGCAACGCCATGGCGATTGCGAGGACCTTGCCCTGGTGCTGGCCGCGCTGTTGTTGGCAGCGGGTATCAGCGGCTATTGTGTGCGCGTCGCCCTGGGAGCGTTGCACCTCACCCAATCGGACGGTAAAATTTTAAAGCACGATCATTGCTGGGTGATGTATCAAAACGAACGCGGCGTCTGGGAAGTATTGGAGCCGCTTCATTTGACGGCGACGGTAAAAGCGAAGGCCAAACTACCCGGCAAATTTCGCCCCGTTCCCCGCACCGAATATGTCCCCCACTTCGTGTTCAACACCGATCACCTTTGGCAGATCGACACGCAACATTCGAAGGACCGTCCCCATTTTCTCGATTACTGCCATCAGCGGCGGTTTTGGAACAAGTTTGATCCCAGTTTCGCGGCGAGCGTTCACCGCGATATTATTGATGAAGCCCTGGGAACCATGGGTCTGCCCGACGGCGCGATCGCGGCGATGAAAAGGGAAAGCCTGTATCTGGACGCCAACATACTTACCTACGATCCCAGAGACCATTTCGACAACGGTTATATCGACGCGGGTTGGGAGGTGGTGAACGAGCGCCTGGACGATTTCCGAACCAACCAGACGAGGTGGTCGAGTTTTGGCGCGGCGGCACATGGGATCGCGGATTTCTATGCCCACTCCTCATACGCCCACTTCGCTCCGATGAAAAATGGGTTCATTGTGCCCTACGAGCCCGGCCAGCCGTTACAGGTTGAGCCCGGTTATACGTCAACGCCCGCCGACCCAGCGTTGCCCGCCTTCGACCTCACTTCTGACAAGTTTTCAATCAATACCGAGGAATGGAACGGCACGCATCAACAAGCGGCGGCCATTTGGAAAGGCAAGCTCATCTCTGGTCGCTATGCCCAACGCTACGATCCCAAAGCCACCTTTTGGGAAGGGTTCACCAGCATCCCGCAAAGTTTGGCCTCGCAACCCGGTTTTAAGCTTCGAGGATCGCTGCCCCACCATAATGAAATTGCGGTGGATGAACTCGCCCGACCCCGCAAGCACGCCTTGTATGCGGACGGCCCCGCCGCTCCTTCCGACCGCCACAACTACCAAAATCAGTTCCAGTGGCGAAAACAGGCCGCCGTCCAACATATCGCCTCGATTTATTCGAAAATCGCCGATGGAGGGTGAGAGACAAGAAAAGTGCCCGAAGAAGTGGTGTCTCGTTAATCCTTTTAAACAATCGAGTCTTTGATCTTCGAGCAATTTTAACCTGGGCCATGTCCCCTGAAGGCGCGAGTGGGGTGTTCACCCACCTGGCCCGCACCGGAATGGTGTTGTAGTTTATCTTATGAATACCATCAAAGCTATTCACCTTCTCGTTCTGGGCGTAACGCTGCCGTTGGTCGCGGGAGCAGCCGAGAAAGGAACGAGTTGGGCGGGAACCCTCACGTCGGTGCGCGAAGCCAAAACCATCACCGTGAGCGATGCGTTGCAAACCAGGACTTTTGAACTCAGCCCCGATTGCGCGATTATCACCGGAGATAACAAGGCCGGGACCTTGAACGACTTGCAACCCGGCGAGCAAGTGGTCATCCGCTATCAGCGTGAGAATGGGGAATTGGTTGCTGATTCCATCTCCGAGAAAGTCCTTCGCTACACTGGCAGCGTGCGGAGCATCGATTCGAAGGACGGGTTGGTCACGGTGGAGACAAAGTCCGTCTGGGGACTGATTGGGACCGCCCGGACATTCCGATTGGATGAGAGTTGCGAAGTGACCCTCCACGGCGGTAAAAGCGGAACTTTGGTGAATGTGAAGCCGGGCGACACAGTTACCATTTTGTACGAACTTCAAAACGGCGCGCCGGTTGCCTATCGGGTGGAAGACCCTGATTGAACGCCCGCCCGAGCGCGAAGGCTCCTGAAGGCATATGCCCGTGGCAACTCAGCACCATTATCAGTTCGTCTGTCGGTTTTCCGCGGTGGCCTTGGTCAGCCGCACTTCCGTATTTCCGTGTCCGCCTGACCTCCTCCGTCGTCCCGGATGTCTCTTTTGCCCCTGGACCGCGGCGTGGGCACCGCCCCACCACCCGCAACCGTTCCTGGTCGGAGGCGCTTGTGTCTGCAAACAACCGCTTTCAGTGATTTCACGAAAGGGCGATTTCTCCGAAAGCGCCCTGCCTCCACGCAAAACTCACACTCTGTGGTTAAATTCCAGTCCCTTCCTGCCTAGCTAGGAGTCCATTTTTCAACCTCCGCTTCTCCACGGTGCAACCCGCCCTCCGAAATTATTTCACCGGATACCCCAACCGAAATTTCCCCGAACTCTCGGGCAGCAACAAGTCAGTCTGTTCGACCGACAATCCCACGGCGGGTTTGAGCAATTCGTTCAACCGCTCCTTCAAATCTGAAATCTCCGTTGCGGTGGGGCCGGCCCCGCACGGCGCATAACGCAACAGAAACCCACCCGCCGTTCGCTCCTGCAATTGATAATGCGCCACGCCGGTGACGGCCTCAAACAACCGGTCGACCTCCAGGGTCGTCACCCGGCGGCCATCGGCTCGCGTGAACGCGTCGGCGATGCGGCCATGCACCACATAATCCAGGCCCTGCGGCGTTGCGTGCCGCTCCGCCAAATCGCCGATGCGGTAGCGGATCAGCGGCATGAAATCGTTCGTCAGGGTCGTGACGACCAGTTCGCCGATGCCGCGCGCGTCGGCATTCAGGAACTCGACGAAGGCCGTTTCCTCGCTCAGCCGCAAAACGCCACGCGTGGTTTCCATCAGCAAATGCCCCGTCTCGGTGGAGCCGTAAAGATTGAACACCGGCACGCCGAACACGCGCTCGAGGATGCGACGATGCACCACGCTCACAAATTCGTAGCTGGCGACGATGAATTGCAGCGACGGCAAACAGATGCCCTGCCGCTCACAATAAAGCGCGAACAACGCGCCATAAACCGGGTCCACGTCCAAAAATACCGGCTGCCATTCAACCGCTTCGGCCGCCATCCGCGCGAGCTCGGTTTCGCCCCAAAGAAACGGGAGGCGGGAGAGGCTGACAAACAGCGAATTCTCCACGATGCGATCGGATCGCGAGGGCGTGCCGGTGTAGCGAATATCGCCGCTGCAAATCGGCGAGTTGATGGTCACACGCCGGGCGCCGGGAAATTCATCGAGCACTTGCGCGACGAACTGATTGACCCGCAACGCGCGCTCCTCCTGTTCGGCCCACCAGCCACGCCCCAGCATCAGCGGCGTGCGTTCCTGCGAGGTGCCGGAGGTTTGTTCCAATTCCACCAATTCATCCGCGACCAACGAATCGAGCTTCACGCCAGCGCGCAAAAAGTTTTCCGGAAAGCCGTTGCGAATATCCTGCTTTGTGATGAACGGCAGCAAGCGCAATTCACCCAGGGAGAGTTTGGCCTCAACCGCAGGCGCACGACGGGACTCGCGCTGATACAAAGGCACCTCACGCAGCCAGCGCGGCAGTAATTCGCCCAGCCGCCCGGGCAGTGCGGGCTCCCGAATATTTTTTTCCGTTGTGAGCATCGACTTTTTCTCAGGTCAAACGACGCGCCAATGTAGCACAGCCCGCTCAAGGACGCTGAGCGAGCGACGCTTCAAAAACCGGTGTCACATAAAGTTCGAAAAACGCCGAACAAGTGTTCACACACGGGAGCAAGCGGCGAAAGAACAACCTCTTTCAGCAGCGCTAAGAACAGGCATAACTCGTTTTCAATCAATAGGCTATGTAACTATAAATAAACCGGAAATTCAACAGCGGCGCAACCGTTAGCCCGATTCGGTGTAACCATTTCGCCGGGCTGGCGTCTTGTCCTTATGTAATGAACCACCGGTTCGATCCGCAAAGACGGCCGGCAACGAACAAAAAAATAATAGAAGACAATTGAAAATGAAAAAGATCAGTTTAATCGCAGCTCTTGTGCTCGGCGGCTTGCTGGCATGCTCCACCCTGGCCACCGCGCAGGACACCAACTCGCCCGGCAAAGGCGGAAAACGCGGCAACATGTCGCCCGAACAGCGCTTGGAAAACATGTCCTCCAAGCTCTCACTGACCGACGACCAGAAGCCGAAGGTCAAAGCGGTACTCGAAGACACCGCCAAGCAGATGAAGGACATCCCCCAGGAAGATCGCCGTACCAAGGGCAAGTCCATCATGGATGAGCAGAACAAAAAGCTCAAAGAGATCCTGACGCCGAGTCAGTGGGACACGTACGAGAAGATGCTCCAGGACATGCGCAAAAAAGGCGGCGAAAAGAAAAAGAAGAAGAGCGAATAAGTTTTTCCTCATCAATACCTTTCACCGGGACGGCCTTCGCGCCGTCCCTTTTTTTTGGAGAAACATTCCTGGAACCTCGCGGCTTCGTCGCGGGACTTTCAACCCATCAAAAAAACCGGCACCACAATTGGTATTGAACGCGTTCCCGTGGCGTCGCACGCAAGGTCGTCAATTGCTCGACGAACGTGGTGTCTGTGTGGATCGCGGCCGGCTCCGCGAGGTCGCTGGTTTCGCCACCGGGCACGGGCCGGAATCGCCAGTTTCAAAACTTTCCATAAACCATGCGAAATCGATGACCGACCAAATCACTCATGGCCTTTACGAAGTCCGGCCGCAGCCGCGGCCAGTTCCAAAACTTGACGCCGACATTTCCAAATGCCCACGGCGGATCGTGCCGCCATTCCGTGATGGGAAGCGGAACGCCGCAATGCTCGCACGCCAGCACACCCGGGCCGCGGTTGTCGAACCACTCTTCAACCGCGGCAGACCAGGAGTCGTTCCATTTGAAGCGCTTTCCGCAATCCGCGCACTCCACCGTAGGGTCACCGATGCCTCCCGAATAAAACACCGTGCGTTTGGCGATGAAGGCGACACCGTTCGTCTTCAACTCAAACAACGTGGGATACCGCTCCTCGACCGCAGAGATATATTTGCACCCCGGCGCGTAGCCGTCCACGTCGTCAAAGACGCAGTTGGAGGGATTCGCCACGATGACTTCCTCCGAAATCATCCAATCTCGCAGACGAGCAGCCACCGCGCCCGCGGTTTGCCCATCGGCATCCAGGTCCGCGGCAATTTGATAATGCTCTCCCATATAATCCCCATGCTCAAATCCAGACTGATGGCGCGGGAATATGCGGTCAAGCGGCTTCTCGCCCGCTTCGCTCCGGGCAATCAAAATTCCGTGTCATCGCCGGACGTTCGTGTTATTAAAACTCCGGCACTATGGATTACGAAGCAGTCATCGGCCTGGAGACACACGTCCAGCTCAAAACGAAGTCGAAGATGTGGTGCGGTTGCGCCAATGAGTTCGGCGCGGACCCGAACACCCACGTCTGCCCCGTTTGTCTGGGGCTGCCCGGCGTGCTACCGGTCGCCAACGACGAGGCGCTCCGGTTGACCGCGCTAACCGGCCTCCTCCTGAACTGCACCGTGGCGCGTTACGCCAAGTTCGACCGGAAGAATTATTTCTACCCGGACATGCCGAAGAATTACCAGGTCACCCAGTATGACAGGCCTTCCACGCTCAACGGCCACGTGGAGTTCGAGTTCAACGGCGGTCTCTCCCGCGTGCGCATCACCCGCGCGCATCTGGAGGAGGATGTCGGCAAGAATTTTCACTTCGGTCGCAACAGCGGTGTCGACTTCAATCGCGCCGGCGTGCCGCTCATGGAAATCGTTTCCGAGCCGGACATCACCAGCGCGGACATGGCGTATGAATATCTTAACGCCCTCAAAGATATCCTGGTCTATGGCGGCATCAGCGATTGCGACATGGAGAAGGGCATGGTCCGTTGCGATGTGAACATCAGCGTGCGGCCCGTCGGCCAGAAGGAACTCGGCGCCAAGATCGAAATCAAAAACATGAATAGCTTCAGCGGCGTGCGCAAAGCGCTGGAGTACGAAATTCCGCGCCAGATCGGCGTGTTGAAAGCGGGCGGAACGCTCCGGCAAACCACCGTGCGCTGGGACGACGCGGCCGGTATCACCGATGAGATGCGCTCCAAGGAAGACGCCCACGACTACCGCTATTTTCCCGAACCCGACCTCATGCCATTCGAACCGTCCGACGAGTGGGTGGCCGAAGTGACGAGCCGGGTCGTTGAATTGCCGCTGAAACGCAAGCAGCGGTTCATGCAGGATTATCAATTGCCGGCTTCGGATGCGCAGGCGTTTGTGTGGGATTTGCCGTTGGGAAATTATTTCGAAAGTGCCGCCAAACAGGCGAAAAATCCCAAGACGGTGGCCAATTGGGTGATTAACAATCTGCGGGCGAAAATGACGGAGGCAGGCACGGCGATTGCCGACCTGAAATTCAACCCAGCAGGTATTCTCGAACTGGTGGAACTCGTGGAAAGCGGCAAGATCAGCACCAAGATCGCGCAGGATGTTTTTGCCGACATGTTCGCGAGCGGTGAATCGCCCGCAAAAATCGTCGAGCAAAAAGGCCTCGCGCAGGTCAGCGACACGGGCGCGATCGAAAAGATTTGCGATGAAGTGATCGCGGCCAATCCCGGCCCGGCAGCCGATTTCAAGGCGGGCAAAGGCGCGGCGCTGAATTTCCTGAAAGGCCAGGTCATGAAACTCAGCAAGGGCAAGGCGAACCCCGCCATGGCCGGCGAAATTTTGGAACGCAAACTGCGCGCTTAAGGATTGCCCTGACTGGAGTGTAGAAAACCAAGGTGGACCGCATGAAAATCCGATTTTATTTGGTATCGATATTTCAGGCTGCTGTCGCCGCGCTGATTGTGACCGGCGGCATCCGTTGCCACGGCGCGCAGGATACCAACACCATGTTTCGCGTAATGACCTATAACATCCACCACGGCGAAGGCCTGGACGAAAAGGTGGATTTGCAACGCATCGCGGACCTCATCAAGGCACAGCGCGCCGACATCGTCGCGTTACAGGAGGTGGACAAGGGCGTGGAACGGACGAAGCGCCGCGATTTGCCCGCGGAGTTTGCCGCGCTCACCGGCATGACGGCGGTGTTCAGCAATAACTACCATTTCCAGGGCGGCGAATACGGCAACGCCGTGCTCACGCGTTTTCCAGTCAAAAGCTGGACCAACAGCCACTATCGCATGCTGCGCACCGGCGAGCAGCGCGGCATCCTGCAACTCATCCTCGACGTCCACGGCCGCGACGTCGTGTTTCTCGCCACCCATATCGACTTTCGGCCCGATGATTCGGAACGGTTGATTAACATTGATCAGATTAACGAGCTGATAAAGCAGTACGCCGGCAAGCCGATGATCATGTGCGGCGACTTCAACGACACGCCCGGCAGTCACACTTATGAAAAAGTCGCGGCGAATTTCAGGGACACCTGGAAATTGATCGGCGTGGGCGATGGCTGGACGATTCCCGCCGAGAAGCCGCGCAAGCGCATCGATTATATCTGGATCAGCAAGGACGCGCCCTTCGCGCCGGTCAAGGCGTGGGTGCCAATGTCCCAGGCGTCCGACCACGTGCCGGTGGTCGCGGAGTTTAAGTTTCAATAACGGCGTCACCCTGCTTCCCTTCATTTCAAATGTTTGCGCGCATTCAATCGGTTCACTTCGTCGGTATCTGCGGCACGGCCATGGCCTCCGCCGCCGCCGCGATGCAGGAAAAAGGCGTGAAGGTCACCGGCTCCGACCAGAACGTCTATCCGCCGATGTCCACGTTCCTGGCCAGCCGCAACATCAATGTCGTTGCTGGTTACGCCGAACAGAATCTGGCGCACAAGCCCGACCTCGTCGTCATCGGGAACGCGATTTCGCGCGGCAATCCGGAGGCGGAATATGTGCTCGACCACAAGCTGCCATATTGCTCGCTGCCGGAATTGCTGAAGGAGTTTTTCATTCGCGGCAAACGCTCCATTGTGGTTACCGGCACGCACGGAAAGACCACCACGACCGCGCTGCTGACGTGGGTGTTCGAGCACAACGGCCTGAACCCGAGCTACATGATCGGCGGCATCCCGACGAATCTCGGCCAGGGCGCGCGCTTTACCGACAGCGAATGGTTCATCATCGAGGGTGACGAATACGACACGGCGTTTTTCGACAAGCGCAGCAAGTTCGTCCATTACCTCCCCGAAATCGCGATCATCAACAATCTTGAGTTCGATCACGCCGATATTTTTGAAAACCTGGACGTCATCAAAACGTCCTTCAAGCACTTCATTCGGCTGATTCCCCGCAACGGCATGTTGATCGCCAACGGCGACGACCACAACCTGGCCTCGTTGTTGAACATCACCCACTGTCCCATCAAACGCTTCGGCCTGGACGAAGGCAATGCCGTGCAGGCGTTCAACATCCAGTACGGCTCGACGGCGACGCATTTTGAAATTCCCAGCTTCAAATTTCGCACCAGTTTTGTCGGCGAACTGAATGTGCGCAACGCACTCGCCGTGGTGGCGTGCGCCAAACATTGCGGCCTCAAAAACCACCAGATTCAGTCGGCGTTCGACACGTTCAAGGGCATCAAGCGCCGCATGGAGGTGCGCGGCATTTCCGGCGGCATCACGATACTGGATGACTTCGGTCATCACCCCACGGCCATTCGCGAAACCTTGCGGGCGCTCCGCATCAAGTATCCCACGTCAAAAGTGTGGGCCATTTTCGAACCGCGCACCAACACCACGCGCCGGAATATTTTTCAAAGCGAACTCGTCTCGGCCTTTGCCGACGCCGACGGCGTGGTCGTTTCGCAGATCGCCCGCCTGGAATTGCTCAAGCCCGAGGAGCGGCTCGATCCCGTGATGTTGATGCAAGAATTGAAAAGCGGCGGCAAGGACACCGCTTATCTGCCGGACGCGGATGCCATCGTGGACCACATGACAAAAAGCGCGCAGGGCGGCGACGTCATTTGTGTCTTCAGCAACGGCGGCTTTGGCGACATCCACGTCAAATTGCTGGACCGGCTCGGAAAACGTTGATCCCGCCGGCAACCCTCCGCGTCCGATTCCAAGGCTGCCAACCGGCAGGACTCCTTGCCGGTTGGTGAATTTGCCGCAACGATCCTTATGAGCCCGGCCCTACACGGGGCGCATGTGGCTCGACGGCATAACCGGGGGCACGGGCTTGGGCGCGGTGGCCCGGCGACGCAGCTTCGCAAACACATAAAGGTTCATAAAGTGCATGAGGCCCAGAACCACAAGGACAAGTCCGATCTTGCTGCTTAAAGTCTCCAGCGCCGTTTGAGCGTCCGCCGCCTTATCCCCGTATTTGAGCGCCAAAGTTACGAACCCGATGTTTATCAGATAAAACCCCACCACCAGCAGGTGATTGACCGAGTCGGCCAGCGCCTCATTTCCCCGGAAGCTGTCGACCAGGAAAATGCGCCCGTTTTTATGCAGGGTTCTTGCCACCCATACGGTGAGAGCGACACTAATTCCCAAATAAACCAGGTAAGTCCAAACGGTCGCGGCCGGATTACCCATCGTTGCGACGTCTGCCAGAATCGGTTTCATATAAGAGCCTTTTTAGGTATTTTCTGTTGTTTCTGTCATTACAGAAATAATATACATCGGTCTTTCCACCTTGGCAAGTGTTGAATGATTTCAATCTGAAGTTACACTGAGGTACCGTTTCACCGTACGCCGGTCGAGCTTCACGCGCCGCGCAACGGCTTCGTAATTTCCCTCCTGCTCGTAGAGCACGCGGCAATAACCTGCCAGCAACGCTTCCGCATCCAGCGAGCCATCGGCAATACCGGCGGAGAGTTTCGCTCGTTCATCCGTCGGAGCCGTGCGCGCACTGCCCACGTAACGGCCTGTGAGAAAGATACGGCGCACCGCCTGCTCAAGTTCGCGGACGTTTCCTGGCCAGGGATACTGTTCGCCCACAGTGTTGCGAATCACCGCCTCCACTTTTGTAACGAGATCCGGCGCCGCTTCGCCGACCATGGCGGCGATCATGTGTTGCAGCAATTCCGGCAACTCCGCCGGTTCCTCCCGCAACCGCTGGCGCAACGGCGGAACTTCGATGATGTCGGAGCAAAGCCGGTAAAGAAAATCGTCGCGGAAAAGATTCTTTTCCCGCAGCACTTCGAGCTGCCGGTTGGTGGCGGCGATGACCCGGCCGCGAAAGCGCGCCGGTTCGTGGCTGCCCACGGGGCAAAAGGTGCGCTCCTGCAGGACTTGCAGCAGCTTGATTTGCACCGGCACCGGAACGTCGCCGATTTCATCCAGAAAAATCGCGCCGTGCGGACTGCAGCGCGAGAGCATGCCCGCGTGCGCCTGCACCGCACCCGTGAACGCCCCTTTGCGATGCCCGAACAGTTCCGATTCAATCAGCGCTTCCGGAAATTGCGAGAGGTTTAGCGCAATGAAACTCTTCGTGAAGCTTTCAACAAAACGTCCCTGTTTTTCGTCGAACGGTATGTAGCCTGACCGCCCAATCGCGGCTGCCGCCGTGCCCTTCCCGGTGCCAGTCTCACCCAGCAGCAACGTCGAAAAATCCTCCATGCGGCTCCAGAGATAGCGATCGTAAAGACTTACCTCCTCCGTAAACACATTCTGCCAGAGATGCCGGCGCAGTTCGCGCATGCACGCGCTGCGGCCAACCAGCCCGCGAACGATGAAATGAAAGGCCCGGCGCAACTGATAGAAGATTCCGAAATAGCGCACCGCCTCGGACGCGCCGATGCCCCGGCTGCGCATCTGCTCCAGCGCGGTCGTGGCAAACCTGACACGCACGGATTCCGTCCCGGCTTTCAACTGTTCCAGAATCAATTCGTCGAAGGCGCTGCGAAACACGTGAAACAATTCAAACAGGAACACGGTCTCCATCAATGGCCGGTCCCGATCCGCATAGCGCCGCACGTTCGCGAGTCCCTGCGCTTCCAGAATTTTTACGCGGGCGCAAATGACCTGGGTCATCTCCTCCACATTCTTCTCGAGAAATGGATCCGCCGGATGCCCAACGATCCGTGAGTCGAGTTCCCTTCGTCGTTCGGTGAAAGGATTGCAGAACGCCGTCTCCGCGATGGTTGAGAAGAACTCCCGGTCGTCCGGCTTTATCGGCACAAGGGTCGCCATACATTATTTGTACGTTACCCTGGCATTTTTTGTCGAACTAATTCCCGTTTGTAACGTCCGCTGGATCAATCAAAAAGCCCTATCATGATATGTCTTAGGTGCTTAGGACATCCAACCACCATCCGGCATGAAACATGTAATAGGAGTTTTACGTAAACGAATCATCGGAACCAAGAAACGCATTTATGAAAACCAAATTATCGAAATTCCGAAAACTTCTCGGCGTGGGCTTCACGGCGCTCGCGCTTCTCGCAATGCTCTCGCCTCCTGCCAGCCATGCGGCCGGATTATTGATCGCCGACGGCGGCCTCGGTGGCGTGCTCGAAGTGAAGGAGCATGAAGTTCAGGTCACGATCAACAATGGCATCGCGGTCACGCGCGTGACGCAGGTGTTTCACAACACGGAAAAGCGGCAGGTCGAGGCGCTCTACACCTTTCCCGTGCCGCGCGGCGCTTCCGTCGCCAACTTCAGCATGTGGATCGGCGGCAGGGAGATGGTGGGTGAAGTGCTCGAGAAAAATCGCGCGCGCGAAATTTACAACAGCTACAAGGAACAACGCCGCGACCCGGGCCTGCTCGAACAGACGGACTACCGCACGTTTGAAATGCGGGTATTTCCCATCGCGCCGGAGGCGGACCAAAAGGTGCAGATCACCTATTACCAGGAACTCGACTTCGACGCTGACACGGCCACCTATATTTATCCGCTCGCGACCGTGAGCCGCAAAAGCATCGATTCGCGGGCGACGGGCAAATTTGCGATCGGCTTCGACATCAAATCGGCGGTGCCCATCACCGACGTGCAAAGCCCCAGCCACGGCGCCGCCTTTGCGGTCGCGAAACATTCCCCCTCCTACTGGCAGGCCAATCTTGAAACCGCCGGCGGCAGTCTCGCCCGCGATATCGTCATTACCTGCCAGGCGACGCGCCCGCAGACCGGCATGGATCTCGTCACTTCGAAGCGCGACGGCGAGGATGGTTTCTTTTGCCTCTCGCTTATCGCCGGAGCCGATGTCGCAAAGATCGAGGAAGGCATGGATTACGTCTTCGTCGTCGATGTCTCCGGCAGCATGGCAGCCGAGGGAAAACTGCTCGCGTCCAAGGATTCCGTCGCGGCGTTCCTGAACGAGCTGGGCGAAAAGGATCGTTTTGAGGTCATGACCTTCAACAATCAACCGCACACGATCTTCAATGAGTTGCGCCCGGCGACCGAAGCCAACAAGCAGGCGGCCATCGCGGGTCTCGCCAGCGAATCGGCGCGCGGCGGCACCGTGCTGCAACCCGCCATCACCACCGCCTACAAATACGCCACGGCGGATCATCCGATGAATGTGGTCATTCTCAGCGATGGCCTGACCGAGCAGCAGGAACGTCAGACGCTGTTGCAACAAATCCAGGCGCGTCCGGGCAACGCCCGCGTGTTTTGCATCGGCGTGGGCAACGACGTGAATCGCCCCCTGCTTGAACAACTCGCGGCGGATTCGGGAGGTCTCTCGGCCTTCGTTTCGGCCGGCGACAACTTCCCGCGCCAGGCAAAGGCCTTTCGCCAGAAATTGATGCGTCCCTTTGCCACCGGCCTGGAATTGAAAATCACGGGCGTGGAGGTCACGGAACTTGAACCCGCCGTGGTGCCGAATCTTTATTTCGGCGCGCCGGTCCGCATCTACGGCCGCTATAAAGGGGGCGGCAAGGCCGAAGTCAACTTGCGCGGGAGCATCAAAGGCGTGGAGACGAAGCAGGTGGCGGAAATGGAATTTCCCAAAGCCGACGCGGCCAATCCGGAATTGAACCGCATGTGGGCGTGGCATCGCATCGATGGCTTGCAGAAAACCGCCGACCGTCGCGGCGACCGCTCGCAAGTCATTCCGGACATCGTGCGGCTCGGCGAGGATTTTTCCATCGTCACCGAATACACTTCGTTTCTCGTCCTCGAAAACGACGCGGAATATCAGCGCTGGAAAATATCGCGCCGCAACCAGGAACTCACGGGACGCGACCGCGCCGCCCAGGCCAGCCGCCGCGAGGAAATGGACCTCATCCGCAAGAAGGCGCTCGCCGACATCGGGCCGCAGGCCGTGATGCCCGCCGCCACAGGGTCGCCGGTGCGCCTCGCGTCCGCGTCGCAAACGCAGCCGCAACCGGCGCCCACGGCCATCGCGCCCGCGCCGAATCCGCCGCCCCCTGCTCCTTCAAACAAAAAGCAAAGCTGGAACTTTCAACTGCCGAGCCTCGGCGGTGGCGGTGGTGGTGGCTCCGGTCCCGTGGGACCGCTGGGCGTGCTCGCCGCCGCGTGGCTTGCGCGTCGCAAACAAAAAGCCTCGTAAGAGGACGCCAGGGAGGGCGGGACGGGATCGGCCCGTCCCGCCATTTTTCACAATTTCATCATCCTCCAGTAGGAATCCCAAAGCTGCCCCGGTAGTCCTCTCGCTTCACCATTCGTCATCCCCGCGGGGTTGTGTCTTCGCAGCGGTCAGGTCGATGAGGGATGCTTTTCGGCGAAGGCCCGAAACACTCCTGTTCCTCGTTGCACTCCTCGTCTTGAATTTTCCCTTGTGGTCGGGTGCGTGCGCCGGCGCGCTCGTATTTCAACCCGACGCAGTTGCCACCGGTCAATGCTGGCGTCTCTTCACACATCCGTTCATCCATGTCACATGGTATCATTTGCTGCTCGATGGCGCGGTATTTCTCATCCTCTATCACAGTTTGCTGGAGAAAAAACTGGTGCGCCGCATGGCCTACCTAGCTGCGTCCGTTGCGGGCAGCGTTTTGGCGGCGTGGCTGGCCTATCCGGCCATATCCAATGCGGGTCTGTGCGGTCTTTCAGGCATCGCCCACGGGTTGACGGCGATTTCCGCACTGGAAATGATGCTGTTCTTTCCCGCCGGGTCGGCGGAGTGGCGGATTGGTTTGATCAGTTTTCTCCTCGTGGCCGGCAAGGCCACGCTCGAAGCCCTCACCGGACACATGTTCTTAACCTTTCTTCATTTTGGACTCATGGGTGAACCGGTCGCCGTCTCTCACGGCGGCGGCGTGCTGGGCGCACTGGCGGGGTGGCTGATTTTCCAGTTCCGGCGCACTCGTTGAAAGCGGCCGGGAGTTGCCAAGCCTTCGCATTCTAGGCATCGTTTTGCCGGAGCGATTCGCAATCGCCCGGGTCAGCAACAAAACTACCGGCATGAAAACACGTCTTCTCGGCTTCACTTTGGGGATACTCGCGGCGTTTGGCGCACAGGCGGAAAACTGGGGGCAATGGCGCGGGCCTTTCTTCAACGGTTCCACCACCGAAAACGGATTGCCGGTGGAATGGAGCAAAACCAACAACGTTGCGTGGGTGACACCGTTGCCGGGCTATTCCGCCGCCACGCCTGCGATCTGGGGCGATCATGTTTTCGTTTCCAGTCCCGACGATCAGAAAAATCTTTTGCTCATCTGCCTGAATCGCAAGGACGGAAAAGTCCGCTGGCAAAAAGTCGTCGGCAAAGGCGATCATGAAAAAGGGCGGAACAACATGGCGTCACCTTCGCCCGTGACCGACGGCCAACATGTGTTCGTGATGTTCGGCACCGGCGAGATCGCGGGCTATGATTTCTCCGGCGAAGAATTATGGAAGCGCAACCTGACACAACCGGGCGGCAAGTTCTCCATCAACTGGCTCTACGGCTCCAGTCCGCTGCTTTATAAGAACAAGCTCTACGTCCAGGTGCTGCAACGCAATCCAGTTCCCGAAGGCTACTCGGAGGCGCAGGACGGGAATCCAGACCGCGAGTCCTTTTTGCTTTGTCTCGATCCGGGCGTTGGCGAAACGCTTTGGAAACACGTCCGCGCGACGGGTTCCATTGACGAGGCGCAGGAATCCTACAGCACGCCCATTCCTTCGACGGACGGCTCGGAAATCATCCTCGTTGGCGCCGATTACACCACCGCTCACTCTCCCAAAAATGGCGCCGAACTCTGGCGTTGCGCCGGGCTTAACGAACGTCACGAACTCCCCTGGCGGCTCGTCCCGTCGGCCGTGTCGGCGGACGGCATGATCATCGCGTGCGGCCCGCGGCGCGATCCCGTCCTCGGCATCAAGGACGGCGGCAAGGGAAATGTCACCGCTTCGAACATCGCCTGGCGGTTCAAGGAATTTCCCTCGGATTGCACCACCCCGCTTTTTTATCAAAATAAACTGTTCGTCCTCGACGGCGACAAACAGGTCATGACCTGTCTCGACGTCAAGACCGGCGAAAAAAAATGGCAGGGGAACCTCGGTGTGAAGGAAATATTCCGCGGCTCGCCGGCTGGCGCTGATGGCAAGATTTATTGCCTGGGTGAGGCCGGTACGGTGGTGGTTCTTGATGCCGGCGCGGAATTCAAAGTCCTCTCCACGATCCGCATGGGCGAATCACCCGTCCGCTCATCCATCGCAATATCGCAGGGACAGCTTTTTATTCGCACCGCGAAGAATCTTTACTGCATCGGCAAGTCGTAACCATGCCCCTGCCCTATAAAGTCGCGACGCTCCTTTATTGTTTCAACGACCGGGACGAGGCGCTCATGCTGGAACGCGCCGCGGAGCCTAATCGCGGGTTCTGGAGCCCCGCCGGCGGCAAGCTGCACACTGACGTCGGCGAATCACCGTATGCGTGTGCCTGCCGCGAAGCTCACGAGGAATTGGGCATCCAACTCGCGGCCGCCGATCTGCATCTGACCGGCATGATCAGCGAACACGGATATCAGGGGCAAACCCACTGGCTGATGTTTCTCTTTGAGGTGAAGCGCAAATTGACCGCGCTGCCGCCTGCGCATCGCGAAGGCCGGTTTCAATTTTTCACGCGCGCAGCGCTCGGTGACCTCAAGATTCCCAGGACCGACCGAGAACGCATCTGGCCGTGGTTCTGGGAATATCGCGGCGGATTTTTTGCTGCGCATTGCCATTGTCATGCCGATGGACGGGATGTTTGGACTCTGGAGGAGGCGTATGTCTGAATCGATCATCGATCTGCAGAGCGATCATTATTTCATGGGTGAAGCGCTCCGCCAGGCTGCGCGGGCCTATGAAGCCGAGGAAGTCCCGGTGGGCGCGGTCATCGTGCGCGAAGGGCGCATCATTGCACGCGCCTACAATCAGGTGGAGTTGCTGCACGACGCCACCGCTCATGCGGAAATGCTGGCGATCACGCAGGCGGAGGAAGTGATGGGAGACTGGCGTTTGTCAGACTGCACACTTTACGTAACCAAAGAACCCTGCCCCATGTGCGCGGGAGCGATAGTGCACGTGCGGCTGGCGCGGGTGGTGTTTGGCGCCAGCGATGCGAAGGGCGGCGCGGCCGGAAGTGCGTTGAATCTCTTGCAGTTCCCGGGACTGAATCATCGCAGTGCCATCACCAGCGGCGTGCGGGAACACGAATGCCGCACGCTCCTGCAAACCTTTTTCGCGGAGCAACGGCTGGCCAGGGCCCGGAAGGCAAATCCGGATGATCCGGAGGGCCGCAACCCGGCTGAATCGAATTGAACGCCAACGCCCGGTAACCCCGGACGGGGGCGCACATCCAATCATGCCATCGCCATCAACTGACGGCGATGAGCGAAACCTTCTCGTTCAGATGGTCGCGCGAGGTGCCCATGGAGCGCGGATCGAGCACCGGCTTGCCATCCACCAAAAAGCGGTAGTGATGATGGCCATGGTTCAGATTTACTTGCAGCAACCAGGCGCCATCGGTCTGGCGTTTCATGGGGTGCGCCACGGGATGCCAGTCGTTAAAATCGCCAGTGAGGTAAACTTCCTTCGCTTCGGGGGCGGTACAGATGAAGTTAACGGGCTTTGCAATTTTCTTCGCCGAATAATGGCCGGGTAAGGAAGGTCGTGTTTGGTGCATCAGTAATCAGTTATTAATGTTCCACAGTACACTAGGTATTTGCTCGGGCAAATTTTTTAAAAAATTCGCCAGAACAAACCACAACTATTGGCGTCAAGCAAGTGGTAATCGAAAGTTTTTTGTATTACTCCGTACTAATTGGCCAATCACTGGGGAAAGTACGGCAAAACGCCGTTGCGCCGCCGGTTCCCGCCCCCTAATCTGTCGCAGATTTAATGAACATGTCCGAGTCCAAATATGTCGAAAATCGTGCCTACGCCGCGCGTTGCGCGAACGGAGGGACACCCGTATTGCGCGGCTCGGCGCGCAGCATCGAAACGGAATTTGGCAGTGAGGAGGAATGGCTGCGCCACGTCCGCGAAAGCTTTCCGAAATTCATTCCGTTTTTATCGAAGAATTGCGGCCTCGAATTTAGCGGACGCATCCTGGAAATCGGCGCGGGCGGCGCGTGGTTCACCGGCGAGATATCCAAGCTTCCGCGGGTGGTGGAAATCACCGCCATCGACGCCTCGCCCGAAAAACTCAAGGAACTGGCGCCGAAAGTGTTCAAGATGACCAAGGCCAACACGGCGAAGATCACGCGCATGCCGGGCGATTATCATTTGCTCGATTTTCCCAAGAACCATTTTGATTTCGTCCTTTCGTCCGCCGTGCTGCATCACGCGCGAAACATCGTGCAGGTGCTGCGCGAGGCCAAACGCGTGCTGAAACCCGGCGGGCGCCTGGTGGCAATCCGCGAGCCGGTCTGGCCGCTGGTGAAAATCAAGTCGCGCTCCAAAATGCTGGCGAAGCTGCTCGAGACGGGCGTGAACGAGCACTTTTACACGCTGAGCGACTACAAGGAATTTTTCAAACAGGCCGCCCTGCCGCTGGAGGTCAAACGCGTGAACCTTTCGAGCGGTTTCCGCTATTACGTCAACGCCATGGTCAACGGTCTGACGCACGCGCGCTACGCGTTCGTCGGCACGAAGCGGAACAAGAGTTGAAGGAAATTGTGACCTCACAGGCTTCAACCGAAGCTGGCTGCACCACAATAGCCCTCGCGCAAGCGCAACCCCGCCCTGCCCCCTTCGCAGGCCCGACCAAACCCTGTTAGCGGCCGCGCCATGCTTTTCAGCTCCTGGCAATTCATTTTTCTTTTCCTGCCCGTTTCGCTCGCCGTTTTTTTCCTGATTCCGCCGCAGCCGGCGTGGCCGCGCAAAATCTGGCTGCTCGTTGCGTCCTTATTTTTCTACGGCTACTGGAAAATCGAATACATCCCGCTGCTGCTCTTTTCCATCGGCTTCAACTACATCATCGCGGAGATTATCACCCGGCATCGCCATCACCCCGCCGCGCGCGTGGCGATCGTGGCCGGCGTCTCGCTCAACCTGTTGTTACTGGGCTATTACAAATACACCAATTTTCTGCTGCAGTTTCTGGGACGTGTGTCGGAGCACAAGTTCGGGCACTTCGACATCATTCTGCCGCTGGCGATATCGTTTTTTACGTTCACGCAGATCGGCTACATCGTGGACGTTTATCGCAACCAATCGCTGCATTATCGCTTCCTCGATTACGCGTTGTTCGTCGTTTTTTTTCCACACCTGATCGCCGGGCCGATTGTGCGCCATTGGGAGATCATCCCGCAATTTGCCGAGCGCGTCCTAAAGGCGAACATCGCCGACTTGAGCGTGGGGTTCGCGCTGTTTCTCATTGGGTTGTACAAGAAAATTCTGCTGGCCGATCCGCTTTCGCCCTATATCGCCAGCGTGTACGATGCGGCCGCGCAGGGCGTCACGATCACGTGGTTCGATTCGTGGCTCGGCACGCTGGCGTTCGCCTTGCAACTGTATTTCGATTTTTCGGGTTACTCGGACATGGCCATTGGGTTGGCGCGGATGTTCGGCATCAAATTCCCCATCAATTTCGCCTCGCCTTACAAGGCCGCCTCCATCAACGAATTTTGGACTCGCTGGCACATCACGCTCACCCGGTTTCTGCGGGAGTACCTTTACTTTCCGCTGGGCGGCAATCGCTGCGGCCCGTGGCGGCACGTGTTGAACATCATGATCACGATGTTGCTCAGTGGCTTGTGGCATGGCGCAGGGTGGACGTACGTCATCTGGGGCGGCTTGCACGGTTTTTATCTCGTCGTTGCGCATCAGTGGCAGCGCTGCCGCAAATGGCGGGGATGGAAATTTGATTATTGGTGGCACCGACCGCTCTCGGTGGGACTGACGTTCACACTTGTGCTGTTCGCCTGGGTATTTTTCCGCGCGGCCTCCCTTCCGGCCGCAAGTTCTGTCCTGGGCAGCATGGTTGGCAGGCACGGCCTGACCATGAACAACAACGTGACGAATCCGGAAAAAATCCCGGGCCTTTGGTGGTCCAAGGTCGGAGTGCAGTTCGTGCCGCCAACCTTCGACGTGGAATCCTACACGAAGCTCATGCAACTCTGCGGGTTGACGCTGCTCATCGCGTGGTTCATGCCCAACGCGCAGCAACTCCTCGCCACTTACGATCCCGCGCTGGAGAAAACAGAGGCATCGCGGCTCTTCCGCCTGAAACTCAACTGGGTGACCGGCATTGCGTTTGGCGGCGCCTTTTTCTGGGTGGTGCGCAGCTTCTACGTGGCCGCACCGACACCGTTTTTATATTTTAATTTCTAGCCATGAAAGTGTCCTGGAAATTTCTCGCGGGGCTGGTGACCGGGTTTCTTTTGGTCCTCGGTTTCATGCTCTTCGCCTTCTGGCTGAACCTCGGCGTGCCCAGCGGCTCGACGCGCTGGGCCTACGAACTCAACCGCCGCAAGCATCTTCTGGCCGAACAGGCACCCGCGCCCCGGCTGTTGATCGCCGGTGGCTCGGGGACGTTGTTTGGCATCAGCGCGCGCGAAATCCAGGAGCAAACCGGCTATCACACCATCAATCTGGGCACGCATGCCGCGCTCGGCACCGCCTGCATTTTGCATGTCACCCGACAGGACGCCAAACCCGGCGACACCATCCTGCTCGTCCTGGAGTACGAACTCTACAAATACGGCCGGGTGAAACAATCCTGGGCGCACAATCTCCTCGTGGATTATCTGGTCGCGCGCGACCCGGCATATTTTCGCAGCCTGACCTTCTCCGAGAAGTGGACCGTATTCATGCTCACCTCAACGAGCCGGCTGATTGAGGGCTTGAAAAATCGTTTTCGCGCCGAACCGCCGTATGAGGACGCCGGCCTTGGGGCTTACAGCGTGCGCCATCTCAATCAATGGGGCGACCTCACCCACCACACGCGCGAGCAACGTTTGAAAAATCGGGAGCCGATTTTGCGAAGCAAGTCCGCGCTGGGCCGCGGCCTGCCGGAACATCCGGACGGATTCGACACCATCGCCGCCTTCTGCCAGTGGGCGAAAACGAATAACATTCGCGTGCTTGCCACCTTTCCGAATCTATGCGACCGCCCGGAATACCATGAAGCCGTTGGAAAAAATTCAGCACGCATCATCGAGGACTTCTTTGCGAGCATTCAGGTGCCGGTGGTTGGGAATTACACGAACGCCTTGCTCCCCGAGGATCAATTTCTCGACACGATGTATCACCTGACGGAGGAAAGCGCGCTTGCACGCACGCGGAAGTTGATTCCCGATTTGAAAGCCGCGCTCGGCGAAACTCCGTCTAAGCTCCCGCTAATCGCGCCTTCACCCGTCCCCACATCGCCTTCAAATTCCGCGACGCATATCGCGCGGTAAAACGCCTCAGTTCGAACGGCGAAACCGCGCTGGAGTTCACCCCCGGGTTGGTCGTGCACGCCGTCGCGTAACCCGCTGCCTTAACAAGATCACGCACCGTTTCATTCCAATCGCCATACGGATAGCAAAAATGCCGGATGGGCCGCCCGAACATATCTTCCAGCCTTTTACGACTGGAGATGATTTCCTCCTGCGCCTGCGGGCGGGAAATCTTCGTGAGGTACGGATGCGATAACGTGTGCGAACCGATATCGTGACCCGCCGCCAGCCACTCGCGCACTTGCGCGGAATCCATCATCATCTCCGGCGCTTCGCCCTGCGCGACGTCCCATTCGTTGCGCTTGCCGATGAGATCGGCCACCAGATATTGAATGGCGGTGAAACCGTTTTTCGCCAGCGGCGCAACACCGTGGCGAAGGACGTTCACATAACCGTCGTCGAAAGTAATCGTCACGTTACGCCGGGTGACCGGCCCGGCGCAGGCATCAAGTGAGCCGCTGGCAAATCCGGCGGCGCGGAGTTCAGCCAATTGCCGGGCGAAAAGACGTTCGCCCAGATACATCCCTTTGAGTCGCGCGCCAGCGGGACGAGGTCCCAGCTTGTGATAAGTGAGGATCGGATTACCCGAGGCGAAGACCTTTTGAAACGGCTCCAGCGAAGAATAATACCCTGGCAGATCCGAACTCATACGCCGGGCTTACATGTAGCCATCGCGCCGCAGCCTCTCGAAGGCATCCTCGCTCTCGGAATCCTGGGCCCGGCCCGCCCGCTCAGGCGTTTTCGTCTGGCGCAATTCCTTAACGATCTCCCGCACCGTCTTCGCCTTCGATTTGATCGGCAGGGTGCAGGGACCGCAACCGAGGCTGCGATAGCGCTCGCCTTTTCCATTCGCGAAATACAACGGGCTCACCGGAATGTTTTCGCGCTCGATATACTCCCAGATGTTCAACTCCGTCCAATGCAGTAGCGGATGAATGCGGATGTGGGTGCCCTTGTCGAAATTCGTCTTGAACTGGTCCCACAATTCCGGCGGTTGGTCCTCGACATTCCACTCCATGTGCTTGTCGCGCGGGCTGAAATAACGCTCTTTCGCCCGCGTGGGCTCCTCATCCCGCCGTACGCCGACAATCACGCCGGTGAAATGGTGTTTCGCCAGAATTTGTTTGAGGCCGTCTTTCTTTAATGTGCCGCAACATTCAACGCGGGAAGCCCTGCCATTGGGGAACGTCGCCCCGCTCTTCAGCACTTCCTCGTTTTTGCCCACGATTAATTCCAGCTTCCAATCCTTCACGAGCCGGTCGCGATACTGGATCATGGAGGGGATTTTGTAGGTCGTGTCCACGTGCACGAGGGGAAACGGGACGTGACCGAAGAATGCCTTGCGGGCGAGCCAGAGCATCGCGGTCGAATCCTTGCCGATGCTCCACAGCATCGCGAGGTGCTCGAACTTGTTGAACGCCTCCCGAAGGATATAGACGCTCTGATTCTCTAACTTTGACAAATGGTCCATCGCAAAAACAACCGCAACCCACCATAAGGACTTCGGTGGGATTTGAAAGCGGGATTTGCCGGTGCGAAATGTTCAAGCACGACGCTGCTCCAACTGAAGCGCATGTAAGGCAAGCTCCCATTTCCGGACGCGCCCGACAACCCCACAGAAGCGATGGAGATTTTCCCGGCGAAGCTTACGCCCGGCGACGCAGGATCATGAGACCGCACAGGCCGAGGCCAGCAAGGGCAAAGGTCGACGGTTCGGGCACGGCGACGACATTGACGATCATGTCTATCTCACCCAAACGGGCGGCATTGGCGCCGGCACCCACGGCAACGGCGTAGAGTTGGAAATCGTAGTTACCCACCAGGCTCGTCGGAAGACCCGCAAAGGAAATGTTCTGCGCGTTCTGCGCGATATTGTTATTCAACGCCAGAGTAGGCGAAGTGACGGACGTGCCGATAGTTCCCTGACCGTTCAACGTGGCGTTGTTCCCGTAGGCGTTGTCATTAAAGGCTGTCAGGATGTTGACCGGCGTGAAAAATGTCCCGGGCGAGGCGGGCGTATCGAATGTGAGGTAAAAATCGTAGGCATTCAGATTATTCGCGCCCGCGCCGCTGGGGTTGGTGTTCACGGAAAACCAATAGCTCCAAGTCGCCTTGGTGGAGGCGGGCTTGGTGCCAACGGGAAAAGTAAATGTGCCGGCGCCGTTGTTCGGACTGGTGGGGACGGTGCCAATGATGGTCGTTTGCGCGCGGAGCGAAAGTTCAAGATTCAGCCCCGTATCCAGATAAGAATTCCAGAAACCATTCGGGTTTCCCGTGCCGTTGATGGCGATGACGGTGTCGTTGTAAGTGGTGGTGACCGCCGCCGACGCCGGCAAGGCGGTCAAAAATCCGGCGGCGCAAAAGATGGCGGTAAGGGCTTTGAAACGAGATTCGTGCATGGAGCCCCCAAAGCAAAACACGGACCAACGCTCTATAATCTGTAGTGGGCGCGGTATTCACCGGAACTGTCCCGTTTCTTGCGTGGTTGCGTACCGCTTTCGCCTTCTCCTGCCACCGGCCGAAATCCAAGCGCAATACACTTGCGGGTCCTTGTTCGCTGCGATTAGCCTGCAAGGCACATGATGTCGTTTCGCCAGCTCAGAAATATCTTTTCGCCGGCCTCGGAGCCCACGGCTTCGCCCATTCCCGAGTCCGCCCGCAAGGAGTTTTGCGCCGCCACGGGCATGCACGTCATCGATGATTTCAAGCCCGAGGACATTTTGATTGTCGGTTATCCCAAATCCGGCAACACCTGGATGCAGTATCTGATGGCGAGCGCGATTTACGGCATCGATGTCACCTCCTCGCCCGACGCGTTGATTCAGGACCTCGTGCCGGATGTGCATTTCAAGCGTTTTTACAAACGCTATTTCCCCGTCACTTTTTTCAAATCGCACTTTCTCCCGCGCCCGGATTATAAAAAGGTCGTTTACCTGATACGCGACGGCCGCGACGCGATGGTTTCCTACCTGCACTACATCGAAGGCCTGACCGGCGAGAAGATCGATTTTCTCAAGTTGATCCAGGCGAAGGAAGGTCTCTTCCCCAGCAAATGGCACGAGCACGTGGAGCAATGGACGGCGAACCCGCACCGGGCACAGATGATCACGGTGCGCTACGAGGATTTGAAGCGCGATACCGTCGGCGAACTGCGCCGCATCTGTGAATTTGCCGGGTTGCCGCGGGAGCAGGCCGTGCTGGAAAAGGCGGCGGAGCAATCCTCGTTTTCCTCCATGAAAAAGCGCGAACTGACCTTCTCGTGGGAGAATCCGCAGATCCCGAAAAGCAAAAAATTCGTCCGGCGCGGCGAGGTCGGGTCGCACAAGGATGAAATGCCCGCGGCGGTGATCGAGGCGTTCGTGGCCGAGGCCGGCGACACGCTGCGCCGCACCGGCTATCTCAAATAGGCCACCACATGGGCGCCATCAGTTTTTCCCTCGACGAAAAGCTCCTCGCTTTTTTCAAGCGCGAGCTGCCGTTGAAATTGTTCGCCGAAACCGGCACGTTCAAGGGCGATTCCCTGGAAATGGCGCGAAAATATTTCGAACGCGCCTACTCCGTCGAAGCCTCCGCGCCGCTCCATGAGAAGGCGCGCGAACGCTTCAAGTCGGTCAGGGACGTGCAGCTTCACCTCGGCGATTCACCGTCATTTCT
This sequence comes from Limisphaerales bacterium, assembly GCA_044223735.1. Classification (GTDB taxonomy): domain Bacteria; phylum Verrucomicrobiota; class Verrucomicrobiia; order Limisphaerales; family UBA8199; genus JBGALR01. The sequence continues at coordinate 40,931 of JBGALR010000044.1, forward strand.
GCGCCAGCATCAGAAGGAATTTTCGCAGCACGCGACCCTGTTCTGGCTCGATGCCCATTGGTGCAACGCCGATCAGACCTCGGGCGAGTCGTCGCAAAGTCCGCTGCTCGGCGAGCTGTCCGCCATCGGCACGCTGCACCGCGACAGCGTGGTGCTGATCGACGACGCGCGGCTTTATTTGTGCGCCCCTCCCGCGCCGCATCGTTTCGACAACTGGCCGGATCTCCACGCCATCGTCACGGAGCTGTTGAAACTCAGCACGACCCACCGGCTGCTGATCTTCAACGACGTCATCATTTTTTATCCCCAGGCATTGCAGGCCGCGATGGCGGGATACGCGCATAAAAACGGCACGGACTGGCTGCTGCTTTCGATGTATGCGCGGCTCGCGATGGACGCCGAGGCGGTAAAGGAGGCGGCCCGCAAGCGCGCGGCCAAACGGCCTTTGAAGCGCGCGGAAAAGGCGTTGCGCGGTTATTTCAAAAAGAAGAAATGACGACGCTGCCGATCTCCGTCCTCGTTCCCACTTTTAATTGCGCCGATTCGCTGCCCGGCCATATCGATTCGATGCGCGCCTGGGCGGAACAGGTGGAGGAAATCGTGGCGGTGGACAGTTTTTCCGACGACGGCACCGCGGAAATTCTCAAGGAACAACTGCGCTTTCCCAATGTGCGGATCCTGCAACATCCGCGCGGCCTTTACCAATCGTGGAATTTCGGCATCCAGCAACTGCGCGCCCGGTACGCGTACATCTCCACCACCGGCGACACCATCACCGCCGACGGACTGCGGCATCTGGTTGCGGCAGCGGAGGAATTGCACAGCGACGTCGTCATCAGCCGCCCGGAATTTCTGAACCCGGACGGCACCAAGGCGCCCAACCGCCTCTGGCCGATTCATAATCTGCTCAAGTGGCGGCCCCTCGCCAAGCCGGCGAGCGTCGAACCGTGGCATATCTTTTTGCTGGCGACACTCGACATTCCGGAAGGCATCCTCGGCAGTTCCGCCAGCAATCTTTATCGCAGGGAAACCCTCAAGCGATTTCCCTTTCCCACCGACTTCGGTCACGCGGGCGACACGGCGTGGGGCATCCGGCATGCGTTCCACATTTCGCTCGCGGTCACACCGGAAATTTTCTCGCGGTTTTTGCTGCATCCGCCGACGGGCAAACTGGTCGGTGACAAAAAGAAATCGCTCGCCAGCCAGATGTTCGACCTCGCGCGCGATTCCGTGGATGAATTGCAAAAGCAGCCCGGCGCGGCGCCCGTGCCGGCCAAAGCGCTGCCGCTCCTGCACGAATTGCCGGTGGAATTGCAAAAACTGCGCGAACTGCAGGATCAATATGACAAGCTCCGGCACGAAGCGACGCCGTGGATTGTTCGTGCCGAGGCGTGGAAGGCCCGCGCCGCGCGCAACCGCCAGCGCGGCGTCGTGCGCGACACCAAGGCGAAAATCTGCGAGGCCTTCGGCTTCGGCTCCCGGCAGGGGCTGTGGACGGATCGCGACAATTAATTAAACGCGTATGCTGCCCATCGGCGTTCTCATTCCCACGCGCAACTCGGCGCCCTACGTGCCGCAGCACATGGCCGAGTTGGCGAAGTGGATCGGCGAGGCGCAGGAGGTCGTCGTCGTGGACAGTCATTCCAAGGACGGCACCGTGGACCTCATCAAGGCGGGCCTGAACCATCCGAACGTGCGGTATCTCGAGCATCCGCCGGGGCTTTATCAATCCTGGAACCACGGCATCGGGCAAATCCAGTCGAACTATTGCTACGTCTCGACCGTCGGCGAATCCATCACGCGCGAAGGCATCAGGCATTTGTCGGAAACGATGGACCGGTTGAAATGCGACGTCGTCGTGAGCAAACCGGACTTCATCACCGAGCAAGGCGCGCCGATGGCGTCCACGCGCTGGCCGGTGGATGACATGGTCGAGACGCTGGGCCTGCGCGAACCGGCGGCGCTGGAGGGGCCCGAACTTTTTCTCTTCACGCTCGTGAATTATCGCGAGGCGATTTTGGGCAGCTCGGCGAGCAACCTGTATCGCACCCGTTGTGTGCAGGGCAAACCGTTTCCCACCGACTACGGCACGGCCGGCGATGGCGGCTGGGGATTGACGCATTGCCTCGACATCCGGCTCGGCGTGACGCCGCGAAAATTTTCCACCTTCCGGGAACATCCCAAGGCCTACAGCCGCGCCGAATACGCGGTCGATCAGCTCGGAAAAAAAATGTTCGACCGCATCTGCCTGACGTATCGCGAACAGATCGCCCGCGATCCGGCATTCGCCGCAGTGGCGAAAAAATTGCGCGTGGAGGAAATCATCGCGCTGCTGGAGAGCCGCATGAATTACCAGCATAAGCTGGAACTGTGTCGGCAAAGCGGGAAACTTTGGTCGTTGAATCCGGCGGCGTGGAACGCGCGCTGGCAGCGCAATGCGCGCACCCGCGACGTGGCGCAGCTCAAGGAAGCCGGCCTGAAATTACTGCACGCCAGCCGTCAGACGAACGCGTGAACGATGGTCCGTCCGCCCTGCGGCCGGCCGCGGAAGAAGGCGACGATCTGTTTCCACCAGCGGAACGAGGGTTCGTGCACCACTTCCACGCGTTTGAAGCCCGCCGAGAGCAGCGCCTCGGTGATCCACGGCACGGTGGCCGCGCCGGAAATGCCCCAGTGGCGCCCCACGCGATCGGCTTCCTCGTCGCCGGGGAAAAAAGCCATCATCGGAAAATTATTGTGAAACGCCGGGACCATGCAGACGGTTTCCAGAATCAACTGGCCCTTGCAGCACTTGCGGATTTTTTCGAGCGTGGCGAGCGGATAACGCAGATGATACAGCACGCCCGCGCAGAAAACCAGATCGAAGACCCCTTCGTTTTCCGGATTCAGATCCACGACATCGAGCTGTTTGTAGCGCACCTGGCTGCCTTTGATTTTGCGCGCAAACAGAAATTGCGCGAGCGCTCCCTCGTCCCACATGTCGATGGCCAGCACCCGGCCGCCGCGCTTTTCAAATTCCCACGTAAAGAAGCCGTCCCACGTGCCGATATCGAGCACGGTCTTGCCCTTGAGGCTCTCGGGGATTTTGAGCAGGCGCAACCGCCGCGCGAAACGCTTTTGCGCGCGTTCGTCCTTGGTCACGACGCCGTGGCCCAAATCAACGGGCGAATGCCACGTCGGGCGCAGTTTGGCCAATCCTTCCAAAATTTCGGGCTTCGATAATGTCTCTGGCATAACACACACACCGCGCTGACCGCTTTTCCGAGCGACTCTGGTTTGCCGCAGTCTAACGGCGCGGCCCCAGCTTGCAAGGCGGATGCTCAGGAGGATTTGTCGCCGGTCTCCGCCACGATCCGGTGAACCCACTCGATATCCGCCGCGTTTTGACGAACGTAATTTTCGCGGTCAGTCAGGATACGAGCAAGATGTTCGCGCAGGTTGTCGCGCGTCAGCCTCACCCCAAAATTTCCGATCGGAGCCGCGCGTCCGTCCACGAGCGCATCCATGATGTAACCGCCGACTATCGTGGTGCAGTGGCTGTTCTCGTAATAAAACTTCATGCGGGTGGCCGTGTCTCCCGGCGGCGGAACTGTTTCCGTCGGCGGCCCGGAATAGCCGCTGAAATCCCACAAATTAAATTTTCCCTCGACGCCTTCCTGCGCGAGCACGGTGACGAGATCGCCCTTCCACTTTTCAAACTCCGCCCAGCGACCGCCCGCATACAGCGTCTCCAAATCGAGCGCGTGCGTCGGCATGATGGCGATTTGCAAATCGATGTTCCCATCCCGGCACGTCCGCACCACCTGGCGAAATAACTCGAGTTGCGCAGGATCCACGGCCTGCGACTTATACGAAGCCCACATGATGCGCAGCACGCGATCGAACAATTCCCGCTGGCTGTTGCCGACGCCGATGTTGTGACTGTAAAAGCCGCGCTGCGATTGCGGCGCCGGGAGGTCATGCTTCAATTCGCGGCGCAACGCCTCCCAGGAATCATCCGTCGAAGCGCGCCCCAGCAGTTGCTTGCTGTAATACGTGAAGCGATTGAAATCGGGATTGAACCGCGCCTCGGCGAAATTCTCCATCCAGCGTGTGTCGGAGGAAAACATATACAAATCGACGCACAGGATGACGTGCCGGATCGGATTGCGCTCACGCGCAAAATCGAACGCGCGCTGCAGTTCCACAAATTTCGCGCCGTCCATGCTGAGGTTGCAGGTGCGGTTCGTGGTAAAAAAAGGATACGTCGCCGGCAGACCCGCCTTCGGACGGGAGGAACCCAAGATGATTACTTCCCAGTCGCCGCGCCGGGCCATCTCGGCCTTGTGCGGCCGGTCGTGGTTCAAATAGCGAAACGGCTCGAACGCCGCGAGGTGGAGTTTCGTGTAGGCGCCGCTCGGGTCCACGAGAATGTTGAACGCCGCCAGGCCCGCCAGTCCGAGGAGCGTCAGGCTCAACCAGAGCGTGACGAATCGTTTGAAAGTCGCCTGCATCGCCGCTCCGTTCATTTCGGTTTTTTGCGCGCCGCGTTGGCGATGATGCCCTCGACCCATTTGATGTCCGCCGCGTTCGTGCGCACGTAAGCGTCACGGTCCGCCACAATCCGCGCGAGATGCGCCTGCACGTTGGCTTGCGTCAGTTTCACGCCGAATTGATTGGTGCCGGGCTGGCCGAAAACCTCGTCGATCATCATCGCGCCGAGCACGGGAGTGCAATGGCTGTTCTCGTAATAATACTTCATGCGGCTCGTCGTGTCGCCCGCGGGAGGCACGGCTTCCGCCGGCGGCCCGGCGTAATCGGTGAAATCCCACAGATTGAATTTTCCCTCGACGCCTTCCCCGGCCAGAATATTGACGAGGTCGCCCTTCCATTTTTCAAATTCCGCCCAGCGTCCCCCGGCATGAACCAGCTCCAAATCGAGCGCGTGCACCGGCATGATGACGACCTGCAAATCGATGTTCCGGTCGCGGCAGACCTGCACGATGTGACGAAACATTTCCATGTAGGCCGGATCGACATTTTGCGTGCGATAGCCCGCGCCTAAAATCTCCATCACGCGATTGAACAATTCATGCTGGCTCGTGTGGGCATCGAGGGAATGCTGGTGAAACCCCCGGCTTTCCTGCGGCGTGGGGCGAAAGCCCTGGATTTTTTTCCGAATCGCCTCCCACGTGCGGTCGGTGGAGGCGCGCCCGATCAGTTGTTTGCAGTAATAGGGAAACAGCGACAGTTGCGGATTGAAACGGGAATCGCCGAAGTTTTCAATCCACGGCTGGCCGCCCGCGAACATATACAGATCGAGACAAAGGACGACGTGTTTCAGCCGGTTGTGCGCGCTCGCGTAGTCGAACACCGCGGTCAATTCGGGAAAACGCGCCGCGGCGAGACTCAAGTTGGCGGTGCGATTGGTCGCCAGAAAGGGATGCGCCGCCGGCATGCCCGATTCCGCGCGCGACGACCCGAGAATGATAATCTCCCAGTCACCGCCACCGGCCATCTCCGCCTTGGTGACGCGATCCAGATTCAGATAGCGCACGGAATCGAACAATTTCAGATGCCATCGCGGATATGCGCCTGCGGGATCGACCAGCACGTTCAACGCGGCGATGACCGCGATCCCGACGAGGGTCGCAGCCAGCCACACTTTGACGAAACGTGGATAGGCCGTTTGCATCCGCGCTTAAAATTGCCAGTAGATGAACTCGGTGGGCCGCGACAGGTTGAGGATGCCGCTTACCATCAGCGCCGCGAGGAGCAGCGCCCAGAGCAGGTTCGGCTGCCACGTGAGCAGGCGGGTCAGCCAGCGCGGCGTCGGCGCCAGCGAAACCTTGGGCGGGTACTGGTCGTATTCCAGAGCCGGCTTGTGCGACGCGAGGATCTCGTGGCTGTTCGGGAAAAACCACACGACGAACAGGAAGATTGCCACCATCTTCGTCGCTTCCGTCAGGTTGATATTCAACGTGCCGACGCGCAGGGAGAAGCCGTGCAGGCCCACCATCGATTCCAAAATCCGTATCGCGGACGTGAAACTTTCCGCGCGGAAAAACACCCACGCCAGTAACACCGCCAGAAACGTGACGATGCGTCCCGTCCACAGCCCGGCCGTCGTCGGCACCGGCTTCGCCCGGCCCGTGCGTTTGCGCCAGTCATGAACGCCGTGGAAAATCGACAGATAAATGCCGTGCAGCGCGCCCCAAACCACGAACGTCCACCCCGCGCCATGCCAGAAGCCGCCGAGCAGCATGGTCAGCATCAAATTGACGTAGCGACGGCGCGGTCCCTTGCGATTCCCGCCCAGCGGGATGTAAAGATAATCGCGCAGAAACCGCGAGAGCGTCATGTGCCAGCGATGCCAGAACTCCGCGATATCGTTGGCCTTGTAGGGCGAGTTGAAATTCAACGGCAGCCGGATGCCGAACAGCCGCCCCAACCCGATCGCCATGTCGGTGTAGCCGGAAAAATCGAAATAGATTTGCATGGCATACGCCAGCGTGCCGATCCAGGCCGCGCCGAATGTCACGGTATCGCCTTTGAGTGCGGCATTGAACATGGGCGAGGCAAAGCCGGAAAACGGATCCGCAATCAGCACTTTCTTGCCCAGACCGATCACAAACATCGTCGCGCCGACGCCCCAGTCCTCCCAGCTCGGCCCGGCGTTTGGCCGGCGGAACTGCGGCATCAATTCGCTGTGATGCACAATCGGCCCGGCGATGAGCTGCGGGAAAAAAGTGACGAACAGGCAGAAGTCGCGAAACCCATAGCCGCGCGTCTGCCCTTTGTAGGAATCGACGAGGTAGGCGATTTTTTGAAACGTGATGAACGAAATGCCGAGCGGCAGCAGGACATGCGTGAACGTCCAGCCCGCGCCGAACAGATGGTTCGCATTATCGATGAAAAAATTCGCGTATTTGAAATAGCCGAGGAACAAAAGATTTCCCGCGAGGCCGAAGGTCAGCAACGCCTTCGCCTTGTGACCCGGCGTGACTTTTCCCAGCCACGTCCCGATGGTGTAGTTGAAGAGCAGCGACGCGAGGAGCAGCGGAATATTCGTCCACTTCCACCACCCGTAGAAGAAAAGCGACGCCAGCACCAGCCAGTCGAAGGACTGTTTCCGCCATCCCTGCCGCACAATGAGCACGTACACGCCCAGCGTCACCGGCAAAAATGCCAGGATGAACAGGTATGAATTAAACAGCATGACTGGAAACGAATTTGCCGTCCGGCGGCGAAAACTCAACCCTGGATTCCCTTACGGCCCGTGCGGCTTGTTCCGCTTCACGAACAGCCAGCGTCCCATCGGAAAGAAACGCCGCCGCTGCGACACCGGCGTGATTTTCGTCGTGAACACCTTTTCAAAAAAATCCAGCACCCGGTTGAGGTTGAAAAACTCGTTCGGCTGGTTGTTATGGCAATAGGGCTGGCGCATGACCTCCAGATATTTCGCGTCATCGCGATCCAGTTCGATGATGCGGTCGATCAACGCCTGCTCGTTCGGAAAATCGTCGTAGTTGAGAAAGCTTTTCGGATTGAACTCCTCCTGCACGCGCGGATTGCCCCAGTAAATCGGCAGCGCGCGCGCCCACATGGCCTCCAGGATTTTCTCCGTGGTGTAGCCCGGCAACGCCTTGTTTTCGAAGGCGATGTTGAATTTGCACGACCGGAGGAAATCCAGCTTCCCGCGCGGGCCCTCGGGCAGCGGACCGCCGATGTTGTTGAACGCCCGGCCGCCGCTGTCCACGCGCTTGTATTTCGACAGCTTGTGAAAAAAGTCCACGCGCTTCTGCGTCTTGCGCTTCCCCGCGTTGGTCACCACGAAGCCGCAAAACCGCGTTTTCGCCGCGAGCAGTTTCTCCAGGTCATCCTCGCGCTTGTCGAGCGGCCGGGGCGGACCGTAGAGCGCGTAATACGGCAGTCGCAAATGCCGCGGGTTGTCGAGGTAATGACACGTCATCGCGTAGTCGCACTCGTTCCATCGCGTGCCGAAATCGTTCCAGTCCGGCGGGTTGTCGAGGTAATGAACGCAACTCGAGGTTCGATGCCGAAATAAATTTTGACGCAGTCATGGATGCGATGAATGTGCGTCTCGGGATTCGTGTAAATGAGAAACTCCGGCTGATCCACGATCTCCAGGTCGAAGCGGGTTTTCAGCAGGTTGTAGAAAAAATTATTGGTCTTCGGATAACCCGCGCCGAAGTTGCAGAAGTCAATGCGATGGCTTGCGCGCGGCGTCGCCATGACTGGCGCAATGGCGCGGGCGGAGTTTTCATCAAGAAATAATCCAGCCATTGCATAGCACGCGCCCTCCCGGCTCTCAAACAAAAACCGAGCGGTGCCGACCTGCGTGCGTTTGACTTCAACTGAGCCACCGCTAAAACTGCGGGGTGACCGCATCCATCCCGCAAACCGTCCCGCCGCGCAGCGCCCGTCGCGGCGATGAGCCCCGGCCCGCCGGATCGATCCCGTCGCGCGCAATGACGCTTCGCATTTTCTCGATCCGGCCTGGTTCAGCCGCGAGCGCCAGCTTGCCCTTCTGCTGACGCCGTGGGGCGCAGAGTTTGCGGGCGATTTCAGAAGATCGTTGACGTCCGGGCGAGTTATTTTCACCGCACCTCGCCGATCGACACGATCTCATCGTCTGCCCGTTCACGTGGCAAAATGGGGAGCCACACCGCGCTCGTGCAACAGGTTCGCCGACGAGGCGAAAAAATGGAACAAGCCCCTGGTGGTTTTGCGAAGCCGACACCGAGGCGCCGTTTCAATCAGCGTGCTGGCGTTCGCGGGAGCCTGCGCCGTTCCGCGCAGTTGCAGGTTTCCCGCGCCGGCGTTCATTCTCGACCACATCGGCATCCCCTTTCCGCTGGAAACCATCGGCCCGTTGCCGAAGGCGGATGCGCCCATCGCCGGCTTTTGCGGCAACATCGACACCGAGGCCAACTCCCGCGTGCCGTTCAAACGCACACTGAATCGGGCCTTATACTGGGGCCTGCTTTCGCGCCCGGGCGTCGATCGTTTTCTGCGCCGGTGCGGCATTCGCATCACCCGCCACGAAGGCAAACGCACCCGCTATCAGGCGTTGGGCGTGGTCGCGCGCTGCGCGGAAATTCGCAAGAATTATCAAATCCGGGAACAATTTCTCAACGGCACGCTGCTGGTGCCGGAGAAGGAACAGCGCGAGCACTGGCGTCGCTCGTTCGGCGAATTTCGCGAGAATGTGCTCGGCAGTCACTACACGCTATGTCCCCGCGGCGGCGGCAACTGGTCGTATCGCTTTTACGAGACATTGTGTCTCGGCCGCATCCCGGTTTTCATCAACACCGATTGCGCCCTGCCCTATGAATCCCTGATCCCGTGGCGCGACTATTGCGTCTGGGTGGAAGGGAACGAAATCGAGCACACCGCCGCCGCCCTTCTCAAACATTACCGCGGTCACACCGCCGAAAGCCTCGCCGATCTGCAAAA
>JBGALR010000069.1:0-6944 GCA_044223735.1 Limisphaerales bacterium
ACTCTCATATTCGTTCATTTCTTGAGTTTCCTGTTGTTGACCTTGAGCGGTTCACAACACGGTCTCTCAAGTCACTCCCGGAGTTGTCAAACTCCGGGAGCCTCCCCGGCAAAGCCGGGGGGTCTCCCATTCATCTAGAATCTCGCCATAGTTTAGGTTTGAAATCTTTTCGTTGCGATTTGGTGCTAACAGGTGCGAATTGGCGCGAATCACCTGGGCCGTTTCTTCAACAATCTTTAGCGCTTCCGGTGTCAGCACGCCCGATTAATCTGGATAGAGCTTCGAATGAATATCCTCCCGCTCCGTCCACTTTCAAAACTCTTTTTCCCACCGGTGGATCGCATTGGCTTCTTCCATCTCCACCGGCGGCGTCCCGTCCACTCATTCCGGCCAAAAAACCACGATTATATCGCGCCGTGCCACTGCCTTAATCTTCCTGGCTCGTTCTTCGCGCCTGACAATGCCTGTATCCAACAAAATCGCCTCGACAACATTGTCTTCGCCGCTTCTAATCGGCTCCATAACCCATTAGCACCTAGGAATATGACGTCGTGAGAACGCTTGGCCTTACCTTCGCTTTGAGGTTCCGTTGGCGGCCAGTTGTTTACGTCGTTAACCACGGAACCACCCTGAGACTTGGGCAGGCCGGGAGCTTCACATCAGAAAACCAAACGCGCTCATGAATAACACCAGCACCCCACCGACTGATCCAGTTCCCCTGTTTGGCCCCGAAATGCTGGCGAATCCTTATCCACTGTACGACACCTTGCGGCGCGAGGATCCGGTGCATTGGAGCGAAAAATACCAGTCCTGGATTTTGACGCGCTATGATGATGTCTTCGCCGGATTAAACGACGCCCGGCTTTCCAACGATCGTTCCTCCACGTTTCAGAAAATTGCAGGCACCGATGAATTGGCGCCGTTGTTCTCCTTTCTCAGGAAACGCATGCTCCTGGTTGACCCGCCCGAGCACACCCGCTTGCGCGGGCTGGTCAGCAAATCCTTCACTCCCCACATGGTGGACGGCATGCGCGGCCACATTCAGCAACTGGTGGATGGCTTTCTCGATCCGGTCGTGCCGACGGGTCATACGGATCTGATTCGCGACCTCGCGTTTCCCCTGCCCGCCACCGTCATTTCGGAAATTCTCGGCGTGCCGGCCGAGGACCGCGACCAGATGAAAAAATGGTCGGATGATTTTGTGGCCTATTTCGGCACGCACCCGGCCAATGTGTCGCTCGACCAATATCGGCGATCGATGACGGCGATGCAGGAAATGGTGGCCTATTTCCGTTCGAAAATGCCCGAGGCGCGCAAACGCTCCTGCCTTTTGCATTTGCTGGAAACTCCGGCTCATGACGGCGACCGCCTCACTGAAGAAGAGCTATTCGCCAATGCAAACCTGCTGATGATCGCCGGCCACGAAACCACCACCGGACTGATTGGCAATGGCACCCTCGCCTTGCTTCAAAATCCAGAGCAATTGAAACTGCTGCTGGACGACCCGGGACTCATTCCAAATGCCGTGGAGGAATTTCTGCGGCTGGTGGGGCCGGTACAATTCACCAATCGCATCGCCCTTGAGGATATAACCGTCCGTGGAAAAACCATTCGAAAGGGACAGTTCGTCTTTCTCTTTCTTGGCGCCGCCAACCGTGATCCGGACCATTTCCCGGATCCCAACCGCCTGGACGTCACGCGCAAAGAGCACAAACACGTGGCGATGGGGCTCGGACATCATTTCTGTCTCGGTGCGCCGCTCGCGCGCCTGGAAGCGCAGATCGCGTTTGCCACCATTTTGCGACGCCTCCCCCAGCTCCGCCTGGATACCGACAAATTCGTTTATCGGGAGAATTTCAATTTGCGCGGCCTTGTATCGCTGCCCCTGAAGTTCGGTTGATCGAACGTCTGGCCCGCTGCGCCAGTCAGCACTGGCTGAGCGATTGCAGAAATAAAGAAAAACGGCGTGGCCTTGCGACCACGCCGTCGTTCCGCTTACCCCGAGCGTCCTCTACTACACGTCATAGTAGAGGAAAAACTCATATGGATGCGGGCGGAGACGCAGGGCGTCATGCTCCTTGCGTTTGTTCGCGATCCACATTTCCAGAAAGTCACTGGTGAAGACGTCGCCCTTGAGGAGCCATTCGTTGTCCTTCTCCAGGCAATCCACCGCTTCGGCGAGGCTGCCGGCGACATTGGGGACCTTCTTCAGTTCTTCCGGAGGCAATTCGTATATGTTCTTATCCAGGGGCTCGCCCGGATCGATCTTGTTCTGGATGCCGTCGAGACCAGCCATGAGCAGCGCGGCGAACGCCAGGTAGGGATTCGCAGCTGGATCGGGCGGGCGGTATTCAAGGCGCTTGGCCTTGGGACTTTCGCTGTAGGTCGGAATACGGATCGCCGCCGAGCGATTGCGTGAGCTATACGCGAGATTCACCGGAGCTTCATAGCCAGGCACCAGACGCTTATAGCTGTTCGTTGTCGGATTGCAGATCGCGCAGAGGGCGCGGGCGTGCTTGAGCAAGCCACCGGCATAATACAGGGCCATCTTGGAGAGGCCCGCGTACTCGTTGCCGGCGAAAAGCGGCTTGCCCTTCTTCCACAAAGATTGATGGGTGTGCATGCCGGAACCGTTGTCACCGAACAGCGGCTTGGGCATGAAGCACGCGGACTTGCCATACTTGCGAGCCACGTTCTTCACCACGTACTTGTAAACCATCATGGCGTCAGCCGAGGCGACCAGCGGCCCGAAACGATAATCGATTTCGGCCTGGCCGGCGGTGGCAAGGGTCATTTCGGTCCGGATGTCCTGCTGCGTGTCGGAGGGAGAAACCGGGAAATAGCCTTCCTTGTAACGGATCTTGTAGCCGAGGTTTGGCATTTCATCCTTGCCGGTATTCCAGACAGCTTCCTCGGAATCCACGGTGTAGAACGTTCCGTTCGGCTTGCTGTCGAACTGAACATTGTCGAAGATAAAGAACTCGGCTTCGGGGCCGAACACCGCCTCGTCGGCAATGCCGGTGCTCGCGAGATATTGCTCGGCGCGCTGGGCGATGCCGCGCGGATCGCGGGTGTAGGCTTCCTTGGTGCCGGTTTCGGCAATCGTGCAGGTCAGCGACAATGTCGGCACCGCGCAGAACGGGTCGATGAAGGCCGTATCCGGATCCGGCATGGCGAGCATGTCGGAGGCTTCGATGCTTTTCCAGCCACGGATGCTGGAGCCATCGAAACCAAAGCCTTCGCTGAACACATCCTCGGTCAATTCCCGAACCGGACAACTAAAATGCTGCCAGGTGCCGAAGGTGTCGACAAACTTGATGTCGACCATCTTGGCCCCGCTTTTCTTTGCTAAGTCAATTACGCTCTTGGGTGTGTTTTTTTTCACAGTTTTCGTTTTTATTACGCGCTTATTCCTCGCTGACTGGCGCCGGCCGCTGCCCCCAGCAGCAAGCCGGCGCCCTCGTCAGCGAAAATCATTGCGCGCCACCGTGATACCCTTCCTCGCCATGTTCGGCAAGGTCCAAGCCGTTGACTTCGACTTCCTCGCTCGGACGCAACCCAACCACCGCCTTCACCACGAAGGCGATTACAACTGTGCCTACAATCGCCAGGACGAGGGTCAGGAGAATGGCCTTGATTTGCTCGATGAGCAGCGGCTGAAACATCGTGTCCTTCACGTAGTCCTTGAGATTCAGCGCGAGATTGCCGTTCGCGGCATTACGCGCCAGCATCCCGGTGAGGAGCGCACCCATCGTCCCGCCCACCGCGTGCACGCCGAACGTGTCGAGTGCATCGTCGTAGCCGAACCAGCCCTTGACCTTGAAGCAGAAGAAGAACGGAACGATGCCGGCGGCAATGCCGATGGCGACCGCTCCCCCTGCCGTTACAAACCCGCAAGCCGGGGTGATTACCACCAAGCCGGCGACGGCTCCGGAGCAGAAACCGAGCACGCTCGGCTTGCCCTTCAGAATCCACTCCGCCATCGGCCACACGAACGAGGCGACCGCGGTGGCGAGCGTGGTGGTCATAAAAGCGTTGGCGGCAACGCCGTCGGCCGCGACGGCGCTACCGGCATTAAATCCATACCAGCCGACCCAGAGCATGCCGGTGCCGACCATGCAAAGCACGAGGTTATGCGGCGGCATCGGCTCTTTGCCGAATCCGAAACGTTTGCCCAGGATGATGCAGAGAATCAGAGCCGACCAACCCGAGGACATATGCACGACCGTGCCACCTGCGAAGTCAACAGCCTTGATTGTCGCGCTGGCATTCCAGACACCGTTCATGAAGCCGTCCACGCCCCACACCATGTGCGCCAGCGGGAAATAAACCACGAACATCCAGATCGTCACAAACAGCAGGATCGCCGAGAACTTCATGCGCTCAGCAATCGCGCCGACAATCAGCGCGGGGGTGATGATCGCGAACATCATCTGATACATCGAGAAGACGTTATGCGACACCCATGCTCCGTAGTCGGTATTGGGCGTCGAATCGACACCATTCAGGAATTTCCAGTCGAGCTTGCCAAGAAAAGGCGTGCCACTGTGGAACGCGATGCTATAACCGCAAAGCCACCACAAAATGGTTACCAGGCCCGTGATGCCAAGGCATTGAGCGAGGACAGACAAAACGTTTTTACGGCGAACCAGACCGCCGTAGAAGAGCGCAAGACCCGGCAGCGTCATGAACAACACCAGGGCCGCCGACGTCATCTGCCAGGCGTTGTGGCCCGGGCCCGCGCTCGTGGCGATCGGGGTGGCCGCATTGGTCTGACGCGCGCCGTTATTCACATACGCTTCCAAATCAGCCAGACGGTCTTCGACCGAGGGCTTCGGCGGCGCGGCATCAGCCGCCCGGGAGGCGAGCGGCGAAATCATGGTCAGAGCTAACAACAACAGAGGGAGAGCAAAAATTTTCTTCATTCGAGTCAGGGGGTAAAAGATTTTTTCGATTCCGTTCATACCGCGGCGGCGCCTTTTTCCTCGGTGCGAATGCGAACCGCTTCGTCAACCTGGGAAATGAACACTTTGCCGTCACCAATCTTTCCGGTCTTGGCGGCCTTCACGATTGCCGCCACCGCCGATTCCATGAGCTCGTCGGAGAGGACGACCTCAAGTTTGATCTTCGGCAGAAAGTCCACGGTGTATTCACTGCCGCGATAGATTTCGGTATGGCCTTTTTGACGACCAAACCCCTTGACTTCACTGACCGTCATTCCTTCGATGCCAATTTCGCCGAGGGCATCTTTGACCTCTTCGAGCTTGAATGGTTTTATGATTGCTTCGATCTTTTTCATTTAGCGCTTGGGTTATCGGAACTATTGCCATCGATCCTTCCGCGACCTCACTCGCCCTTGAGTGAGCCATCGCGATGCGGATTTGCGATTGCGAGACGCCCTAACGCACTCTTCGTGCCAAGCCCTTATACGACCTTAAAAACATTCCTAACCCGTTGACTACCAACACCACAAAATATCGCAGCACATCCAGTGAGGCGCCTTTTGATGGTCGTAATTAAACAATCAGAAAAAAAAACTTCAGCAGCGGGGTGGATTTTTCCGAAAAGAAATTCTCTGCATGACAACAATTGAAAAAAGAACAGCCGGCTCGCTCAATTTCGGGCGGAAAACGCGTTTGCTTTCGCTTGCACCGACGACACCAACCCCCTAACTCTCTCTCCGAAAACGAACGCGTAATGCGTTGGAAATTATTTTGCCGTTGAAGAATTGAATTGATCTTATGCCCAAGGAAACCTGGATGATCGGTTGCGGGCTCACGATCGCCCTGCTCCTGCTGTTGCTGGGCTACGCGTCGTGGGAGAAAAAAAGCGAAGTCGAACAGTTGCGCAATGAACTGGCCGCCGCCCGTGAAGAGGCCATGAAAAGCTCCGCTACCTCGGCGGAATTGAAGGGAAAGCTGGAGCAGAGCGACGCCAAAATTGGCGAACTGGAAAAAGAAAAGGATGCCATCGTCCAGACTCACACCAGCCTCGAAGACGAAATGCGCGCAAAACTCGAATCGCAGGATGTCGCCATCTCCCGATTGCAGGGCAAACTGACCGTCACAATCCTGGATCGCGTCTTGTTCGACTCCGGCGAAGCGGAATTGAAGCCGGATGGTTCGGCGGTCTTGCGAAAAGTCGCCGCCGTGCTTGCGCAACATCCGGAATTGAAAATTCATGTCGTCGGACACACCGACAACGTTCCCATCCGGGCCGGCGCTCGCAACCGCTTCCCGAGCAACTGGGAACTTTCCACCGCGCGGGCAACCGCCGCCGTAAGGTTCCTGACGGAAAGCGCGGGCGTGGATCCCAAGCGTCTCGGTGCGGTGGGTTACGGAGAGTTTCGTCCGGTGGCGGACAACGCCACGGCAGAAGGGCGCGCGAGAAATCGCCGCATTGCCTTGACGATCCTAGCCGACGAAATGGCCGGCGCCGACACCCCTGCCCCCACTCCTGAGCCGGGTATTCCGCTGAAGCAACCATCGGTCGGCGAGACCAACGCCACACCCACGGCACCGGAGCCTAAATAGTTACCACAAGTGCTGGCACTTGCTTTTCGCCCAGGAACAAAGGAGCGGGAGTGGAATAGGGGAAAGTATGGGAATCTCTCCACACGTCGCCGACAAGATTATTTATTCCACTCCATCGGACACCCTGCTAGGTTTGCCCTGCATGACGGCGCAAGAACGTGATATTTATTACTATCTGAAAGCGCGTCGCCGTGACTATATCCCCATGCGAGAAATCGCCCGACGCACCGGGGGTAAACGCCGGTTCCGGGCCAATCCCGACTGGGCGCGGCCGGTCCTCGCGTCCATGGTCGAGCGCGGCATTCTGGAACAGGATGAAGAGCGCGGTTTTCGATTGAAACCCATTCCGCAAAAAGACATGGCGGGCAAAAAATGGGTTTCACCCTTGATCGCTAAAATCCTCAAGGACAG